>NZ_CP092891.1:0-1260984 GCF_026559675.1 Microbacterium oxydans | reverse complement strand
TGCTCCGGGAGGATGTAGGTCGAGCCGAGACGCTGGAACTCGGTCGTGTACTGCGCCGACGAGTAGGTCAGCACGACGGTGGTGTCGTCGGTCGCCTCCGCGGAGACGAGACCGTTGCCCTCGGGGTTGTTGCCCTCGTACTCGAAGGAGAAGACGACGTCCTTCGCGGTGAGCGGCTTGCCGTCGCTCCACTTGAGGTCGGGCTTGATGGTGACGGTGATCACCGTGCCGTCCTCGTTGTACTCGAACTTGTCGCCGATCAGGCCGACAGGCTCGGAGTCCGCGGTCTTGTTGTAGAAGAACAGCGGCTCGTAGATCGGACCGAGCGCGCCGTGGAGCACGGTCGGTGCGAACGGGTTGTAGTTCGCGGTGATCGGGGTCTGGCTACCGGCCCACACACGAAGTGCCCGGTCGCTGTCGGCGTTGCCGCCGTCGCCACCACCCGAGCCACAGGCGGTGAGGCCCAGCGCGAGGACGGAAGCCCCCGCGACCGCGGTGAGCGCGAGCTTGCGCTTTCCGTTACGGATCATTTCTCTTGTTTCCTCTCGGTGCTGCACTGCAGGAGGGATCGCTCCGGATGGAGCGGAACCCCGGTGTCGGGGTTCGCGGCCCCGGAAGGCGACCGGTCGGCCACCGTGAAGGGGTTTGTTAGGACAGTAACCTAACAAACCCTGCACCGGTGGACAAGCTTCCTCGCGCCCCGCAGATAACGTTTCGGACTCGGCAGGAATACGCGTCATATGCGCGCACTAAGAGTCTCGATGACACTAAGATCGGACGCAGGAGGTTAAAGTCCCCATGACTCGAAGCAGTGCGATCCGCGTCGCCGTCTCGACCGTCATCCTCACGCTGCGGCGCACCGAGGACGGACGGGCCGTGCTCGCGCTGCCGCTCGTCCTGCGCACGCGCGAGCCCTTCGCGCAGCAGTGGGCGCTTCCCGGGGGCTGGCTCACGGTCGCCGAGTCGCCCGTCGACGCGGCAGCGCGCACCCTGGCCGAGACCACCGGACTCGCGCCGAGCTATCTGGAGCAGCTCTACGCCTTCGGCGCCGTCGACCGCTCCCCCACCCGGGTCGTGTCGATCGTGTACTGGGCGCTGCTCCGGCAGGACGACGTGACCGCGCAGATCGCCGCGCACCAGGCCTCCGGCCGCGCCCCGGAGAACGTGCAATGGTTCGACGTCGACCAGCTCCCGCCGCTGGCCTTCGATCACGCCGAGATCGTCGAGTACGCCCTCTGGCGGCTGCGCAACAAGGTCGGCTACAGCCGCGTGGCGCAGGGCTTCCTCCCCGAGGAGTTCACCCTCGCCGAGCTGCGCGAAGCGTACGAGTCGATCCTCGGCCGGACCCTCGACCCCGCCAACTTCCGTCGTCAGGTGGAAGCCGCCGGCAACCTGCTCCCCACCGATCGCTTCCGCACCGGGAGCCACCGTCCCGCACGTCTGTACCGCGACAACACCGACATCGAGCTGGCCGATCGCGGCCCCCTCGGCCCCGAAGAAACGAGCACCCGATGAGCATCACCTTCGTACCCGCTCCCGCCGTTCCCCCGCTGGACGCCTCGGTGGACCACGCGATCCAGGCGATCGTCTCCGGCGCATCGACCGACGCGACCTGTACCACCGACCTCGCGGTCGGGCCCTGGGACTTCGACACCCGACCGGGATACGGACCCGGCTCGTCGATGGGCGACGTCATCCCGACCGGGGCGCCGCGCCAGGGCGAACTGCCCGCCGCGTACCGGGAGGCGTCCGAAGCGGACCTCGATCGTCGCATCCGTGCGGCGAAGGCGACCCTCGGCGACCGGGTCGTGATCCTCGGGCACTTCTACCAGCGCGAGGAGGTCGTGCAGCACGCCGACTACGTGGGCGACTCGTTCCAGCTCGCCACCGCGGCGAAGGGCCGCGCCGACGCCGAAGCCATCGTGTTCTGCGGCGTGCACTTCATGGCCGAGACCGCCGATCTGCTCTCGCGGCCCGAGCAGGCCGTGATCCTGCCGAACCTCGCCGCCGGCTGCTCGATGGCCGACATGGCCGACATCGACCAGGTCGAGGAGTGCTGGGAGCAGCTGGAGGAGGTCTTCGGCGACCTCGAGGTCACCGATGCCGACGGGCGCGTGCCCGTGATCCCCGTGACCTACATGAACTCCTCCGCAGCGATCAAGGGCTTCGTCGGACGGCACGGCGGGATCGTGTGCACCTCCTCCAACGCCGAGACGGTTCTCGAGTGGGCCTTCGAGCGCGGACGACGGGTGCTGTTCTTCCCGGACCAGCACCTCGGCCGCAACACCGCCAAGGCCATGGGAGTCCCCCTCGAGCAGATGCCGATGTGGAACCCGCGGCGAGCGCTGGGCGGATCCTCGGCCGACGAACTCCTCGACTCCCGCGTGATCCTGTGGCACGGATTCTGCTCGGTGCACCGCCGCTTCACAGTGGGTCAGATCGACCAGGCCCGGGCCGAGCACCCGGGCGTGCGGGTGATCGTGCACCCGGAATGCCCGATGGAGGTCGTCGACGCCGCGGACGAGGCGGGCTCGACCGAGTACATCCGCCGCGCGATCGACGCCGCCACGGAGCCGACGACCTTCGCGATCGGCACCGAGATCAACCTCGTGCGCCGACTCGCCGCGCAGTACCCGCAGCACGAGATCTTCTGCCTCGACCCCGTCGTGTGCCCCTGCTCGACGATGTACCGCATCCACCCCGGCTACCTCGCCTGGGTCCTGGAGGAGCTGGTCGCGGGCCGCACCCCGAACCGCATCACGGTCACCGGGGACGTCGCCGACCCCGCGCGCGTGGCGCTGGAGCGGATGCTCGCGGCGAAGCCCCCGGTGGTCGCGGGCGCGCGATGAACGTCGTCGTCGTCGGCTCGGGCATCGCGGGGCTCACCGCGGCCCTCCGTGCGCACGAAGCCGGTCACCGGGTGACGCTCGCGACCAAGGGCGTGCTCGGCGACGGCTGCACCGGACTCGCGCAGGGCGGTGTGGCGGGGATCTACGGCCCCGGCGACTCGGCGGCGCAGCACGCGGCCGACACGATGGACGCCGGCGCGGGACTCTCCGATCCCGCGGCCGTGCGCGTGCTCGTCACCGAGGGTGCCGAGCGGATCGCCGAGCTCATCGCCCGCGGCGTCGCCTTCGACAGGACGACGGACGGTGCGCTGGAGCTGGGGCGTGAGGCGGCGCACCAGCACGCCCGTATCGTGCACGCCGGCGGCGACGCCACCGGAGCCGCGATCTCGGCCGCGCTCATCGCCGCCGTGGGGAAGACCTCCATCGCCGTCGTCGAGCGCGCGCTGCTCACCGACCTCCTCCTGACGTCGGGAGCGGCCCGCGGCGTCCGGCTGCTGATCGACGGCACGTCGACCGAGCTCGCGGCCGAAGCCGTGATCCTCGCGACCGGCGGCGCCGGTCACCTCTACGCCCACACGACGAACCCGGACGGCGCCACCGGTGACGGCATCGCCGTGGCACTGCGCGCGGGCGCGGCGGTCGCCGACCTCGAGTTCGTGCAGTTCCATCCGACGGTCCTGGCGGCCGGTCCCGCGTTCCTCATCTCCGAGGCCGTGCGGGGCGAGGGCGCCACCCTGATCGACGACGACGGGCGCCGCTTCACGTTCGACAGCCATCCCGACGGCGAACTCGCCCCACGGGACGTGGTGTCGCGGGCGATCGCTCGTCAGGCGGCGGCCCAGGGCGCTCCCGTGCGACTGGATGCGACGGGCCTGGGAGCTGCCGCACTGAGCCGCCGGTTCCCCACCATCGACCGCGTCACGCGTGAACGGGGATTCGACTGGTCTCGCGAGCCGATCCCCGTGACCCCGGCCGCGCACTATCTGATGGGCGGCGTCGTCACCGACCTCGACGGCCGCACCACCGTACCGGGGCTCTTCGCCGTCGGCGAGGTCGCGCGCACGGGCGTGCACGGGGCCAACCGCCTGGCGTCGAACTCGCTGCTCGAGGGCGCGGTGTTCGGGGCCCGTGCCGCGGCCGCCTTGACGACGGATCGTTTCGTCCCGCTTCGCTCGCTCAACGACCGGGGGGCCGCGGGATCGGTGCCGTGTCCGGTCGTCGAGCGAGGAGCGCAGCGACGAGACGAAACGCACCCCGCGTTCACCCGCGCCGCCCTGCAGCAGCTCATGTGGGACGAGGTCGGACTGCTGCGGACCGGCACCGGCCTCGCGCACGCTCTGGAGACCGTGCGCGCCTGGGCCGCCGCCGCTCCCGCGCCGACCGGCGTCGCCGAGCACGAGGACGCCAACCTGCTGCTGCTCGCCGAGGTCACCGCCGACGCGGCGCTGCGCCGCACGACGTCGGTCGGCGCGCATCATCGCGTCGATGCCCCCGAGGCCCGGACCACCACCACGACACGCCCCCGTACCGCGATCCTGGAGACCGTCTGATGCTCACCCGCGCCACCCTCACCCGCGTCGTCGGAGCCGCCCTCGAGGAGGATGCCCCCTGGGGAGACCTGACCAGCACCACGCTCCTCCCGGCGGAGGCCACGGCCACCGCCGACCTCGTCGCCCGCGAGCCCGGGGTCTTCAGCGGTGGTGACGTCTTCACCGCCGCGTTCACCCTGACGGACCCGACTCTGGCGGTGGACGTCCACGTCGGGGACGGCGACGAGTTCGCTCCCGGCGACGTCCTCGCCTCCGTCTCGGGCCCGGCACGCAGCATCCTCACCGCCGAGCGGGTCGCCCTCAACTTCACGCAGCGGATGAGCGGCATCGCGACCCTCACCGCGGCCTACGTCGCCGCGATCGACGGCACCGCCGCACGCATCGCCGACACCCGGAAGACCACCCCGGGTCTGCGCGCGTTCGAACGCCACGCCGTCGAGTCCGGCGGCGCCCGCAACCACCGCTACTCGCTGTCGGATGCCGTGATGGCGAAGGACAACCATCTGGCCGTGCTCACGCGCTCGGGCCTCGACCTCGCGACGGCGCTGCGCGAGGCGCTCTCCCGCCTCCCGCACACCACGCACGTCGTCGTGGAGGTCGACCGCCTCGACCAGATCCCGGCCGTCCTCGACGGCGGCGCCCACACGGTGCTGCTCGACAACTTCTCGCTCGAGGACCTGCGCCGGGGCGTCGCGCTGATCGGCGGACGCGCGACGGTCGAGGCCTCCGGCGGGGTGAACCTCGACACGGTCGGCGACATCGCCCGCACCGGTGTCGACGTGATCTCGGTCGGGGCTCTCACACACTCGGCCCGTGCGCTCGACCTCGGCCTGGACCTGCGGATCGACTGAGCGCCGTGCTGTACCTCGACCATGCCGCCACATCCCCGGTGCGACCGGAGGTGCTCGAGGCGATGCGCCCGTACCTCACCGGAGTGTTCGGCAACCCCTCCAGCCACCACACGGCCGGGGAGGCTGCGGCGAGCGCGCTCGACGATGCCCGCGCGCGGGTCGCCCGAGTGCTGGGGATGCGGGCCGGAGACGTCGTGTTCACCGCGGGCGGCACCGAGGCGAACAACCTCGCGGTCAAGGGCATCGTGCTCGCCGCGCTCGAGGCCGGTCGGCGGCACCTCGTGGTCTCCCCGATCGAGCACGAGTCGATCCTGGAGTCCGCCGGGTATCTGCGACGCTTCCATGCGGTCGAGGTGACGCTCCTTCCCGTGGACGCGCACGGACGGATCGCACCGGACGATCTCGCCGCGGTGCTCCGGGACGACACCGCGCTGGTCTCGATCGGCCATGCCAACAACGAGATCGGCACCGTGCAGGATGTGGCCGCGCTGGCGTCGGTCGCTCGCGCCGTCCGGGTGCCTCTGCACCTGGACGCGGTGCAGTCCGCGGGGTGGCTTCCGCTGAGCGACCTCGGCGCCGATGCGGTGTCGATCGCCGGGCACAAGCTCGGGGCGCCCAAGGGCATCGGCGCGCTGGCGGTGCGCGGCCGCGTGCCCCTGGAACCGCTGCTCCACGGCGGAGGACAGGAGCGCGGACGACGGTCGGGCACCGAGAACGTGGCGGGGGCCGTGGCGCTGGCGACCGCCCTGGAGCTCGCCGAGCAGGAACGGGAGACGGTGGCCGCGCGCGTCGGGTCGGCGACGACGCGGTTCATCTCCCGGGTGCTCGCCGCCGTCCCCGAAGCCGCGCTCACGGGCGACCCCGTGCAGCGGCTGCCCGGAACCGCGAGCTTCACGTTCGCCGGCACCAGCGGGGAGGCGGTGCTGCTCGAGCTGGAGCGTCGCGGGGTCATCTCGTCGAGCGGGTCGGCATGCGCCGCCGACAGCGACGAGCCCTCCCATGTGCTGGTGGCGTGCGGCGTGCCCGCCGAGGTCGCGCAGACGTCCGTGCGATTCACCTTCGGCCGGGACCCCCTGCCCGAGGACGCTCCGGAGCGACTGGCGGCACTCGTCGCGGAATCCGTGCGCACGGCCGGGGGATGACGCGCGGCCATAGACTCGGCTGGTGACTGCCCCCGCCCCGATCGTGACGCTGATCGTCCCCGGCCGAGACATCGCCGCGTACGCTCCGGCCGCCCTCGACTCCCTGCGTGCACAGACCGAACCCCGGTGGCGTGCGATCCTCATCGACGACGGTTCGACCGACGACACGGGGGCGATCTTCGACGCGGCCGCGAGCGCCGACCGTCGCTTCACCACGATCCGCCACGAGGCGTCCCGCGGCCTGGGTGCCGCCCGCAACGTCGGCCTCGCCCGGGTCGACACCCCGTACCTCGGCTTCCTCGACGCCGACGACGAGCTGCTTCCCGATGCCCTCGCCCGTCTGACGGGGATCCTCGCCACGAGCGGAAGCGACTTCGTCGCGGGCGCCTATGTGCGCTCTCGGCTGCAGGGCGACGGATACGTCGCCGGACGCGTGCAGCCCTGGGTCGCTGCCGCGACATCGCCCGAACAGCTCGGCACGACCCTCGACGCGCACCCCCGCGCCGTCTCGAACATCGTCGCCTGGTCGAAGGTGAGCCGCACCGACTTCTGGCGCGACCTCCGCTTCCCCGAGGGCGTGGCCTACGAAGACCAGGTCGTCGCACAGCTGATGTACACGCGGGCGCGCGCCTTCGACGTGATCCCCGACGTCGTCGTCCGGTGGCGCCTCCGGGCCGAGGGCACCTCCATCACGCAGAGCAAGGCGCAGCTCCCGGTGCTGCGCGACTACCTCACGGCACTGCGCGGCGGCATCCGGGTGCTGACCGACGCGGGCGCCCGCGCCTCGGTCACCGCCCGTCTCGAGCTGATCCTCGCCATGGACGTCGCCCCGCTCCTCGACATCGCGAGCAGCCACCCCGACCCGGCGTACGCCGCCGAGGTCGACGCCTTCATCGCGGAGCTGCGGGCACTCCCCGAGTTCGCGGACGCCGTTCCCGACCCCGCCATCGCCGCCGCGCTCGCGTGGTGACCCCTGACCTCCGACGCCCGCTCCCGACCCCTGCCCCCGGTGACCGCATGAACGAATACCTCTCCTCCCTGTTCTCCCTCGACGGCCGCACCGCGGTCGTGACCGGCGGCAGCTCCGGCATCGGCCGCGGCATCGCCACCGCCCTCGCCCGCGCCGGAGCCGCGACCGTCGTCGTCGCCCGCGGCGAGGAGCGCATCCGGGAGACCGTCGACGAGCTCCAGGCACTCGGATGCCGTGTCGCCGGCGTCGTGGGAGACCTCAGCACCCGGTCGGGCATCCACGCGGTCGCCGAGGCCGCTGCAGAGCCTTTCGGCGAGCCGGACATCCTGGTGAACTCCGCGGGCATCAACATCCGCCCGCCGTTCCCGGAGATCACCGAGGACGACTGGGATGCGACGATGACGGTCAACGCCCTCGCCCCGTTCCTGCTCGGTCAGCGCTACGCGACGGGCATGGCGGAACGCGGCTACGGCAGGCTCATCCACATCAGCTCCCAGCAGGCCCACCGCGCCTTCGTCGGCAGCGGCGTCTACGGCGCCTCCAAGGGCACGGTCGAGTCGCTCATGCGCTCGGAGGCGGAGGCCTGGGGCGGCACCGGAGTGACCAGCAACACGCTCGTGCCCGGATTCGTGCTCACGCCGCTGAACGCGCGCCTGCAGGAGGACCCGGCGAAGGTCGCGGATCTCGCGGCCCGCACCATGATCGGACGCAACGGGCTGCCCAGCGACTTCGCCGGCGCCGCCGTGTTCCTCGCTGGAGCGGGCTCAGGTTACGTGACGGGGCACTCGCTGTTCGTCGACGGCGGCCTGTCGGTGCACTGAGGCCGCGCGGCCCGGCTCAGGGCTCCGGCGGATAGACCCGCTCGTCCGGACGCGGCTCGGCGAGCAGCGGCACCGCGGCGGTGATCGCCGCGACGGCGTCGGCACCCGCCGAGTCGACGGGCGCTCGATCGGCACGACGATCCGCGAACGGCGCCGGGGCTCCCCCGGTGACGACCTCCTCGACGACCGCCTCGGTGTCGAGGACGCGCGAGGCGGCGACCTGCTCCGCGGCGAGCTCTGCGTAGAGCCCGCCCTGGGCGAGGAGCTCGGCGTGCGTCCCCGACTCGACGATGCGGCCGGCCTCGAGCACGTGGATCACGTCCGCCCCCATCACCGTGGAGAGCCGATGGGCGATCGACAGCGTCGTGCGGCCCTTCGCCGCTTCGTCGAGCGCCTCCTGCACCACGCGTTCCGACACGGTGTCGAGGGCCGAGGTCGCCTCGTCGAGAAGGAGCACCGGCGGATCCTTCAGCAGCACCCGGGCGATCGCGATGCGCTGCTTCTCCCCGCCGGACAGGCGATACCCCCGCTCGCCGACCACGGTGTCGTAGCCCTGCTCGAACCCGGCGATGATGTGGTGGATGTTGGCGGCCGTGCACGCCGCGATCAGCTCCTCCTCGGTCGCGTCGGGCTTGGCGTAGCGGAGGTTCTCGCGGATCGTCGCGTGGAACAGATACGTCTCCTGCGACACGATGCCGACGTGGTCGATGATCGACTCCTGCGTGAGCGCGCGCACGTCGGCGCCGGCGAACAGCACGCCCCCGCCCTTGACCTCGTACAGGCGCGGAGCCAGGTACAGGATCGTGGTCTTGCCCGCACCGGACGGTCCGACGAACGCGACGTGCTGACCGGGCTCGGCGACGAACGAGACACCGTCCAGCGTCGGCCGGGCGTCGGCAGAGGCATCCGGGTAGCGGAAGACGACCTCCGCGAACTCGAGGCGCCCGCGCGGACCCGGGGCATCGTCCACCGTGATCGCATCCGGGGCGTCCTGGATCTCGGGCACCAGGTCGAGGTACTCGAAGATGCGGGCGAACAGCGCCGACGACGTCTGCAGGTCGAGCGAGACCCGCATGAGTCCCATCAACGGCATGAGCAGTCGCGCCTGCACCGTGGTGAACGCGACGACGGTTCCGGCGGTGATCGCGCCGGTGCCTCCCGCGATCAGGTAGCCCGAGACCAGGTAGATGACCGCGGGCACGCTGGCCATGAGTACCTGGACGACCGCGAAGAAGCCCTGGCCGCTCATCGCCCGGCGCACCTGCAGCGTGACCTGGTTGCGATTCTCGGCCTGGTAGCGCTCGGACTCGGTGCGCTGCCGGTTGAACGCCTTCGACAGCAGCATGCCCGAGACGCTCAGCGTCTCCTGCGTGATCGAGGTCAGCTCCGACAGCGACTCCTGGGTCTCCCCCGCGATCCGGGCTCGCACCTGGCCCACCTTGCGCTGGACGAAGATCAGGAACGGCATCATGATCACCGCGATGAGCGTGAGACGCCAGTCGATCAGGATCATCGCGACGAGCGAGGCGATCACGGTCACGACGTTGCCCAGGATGCTGGTGACGGTGTTCGTCAGGACTCCCGAGACGCCACCGACATCGTTCTGCAGTCGCGACTGGATGACGCCCGTCTTGGTGCGGGTGAAGAATCCGAGCTCCATCGCCTGGAGGTGCTCGAACAGCTTGACGCGTAGATCGCCGGTGACGCTGTTGCCGACCGTCGAGGTCAACCAGGTCTGCGCGACGCCGAGGACCGCGGAGAGCAGGAAGAGACCCACCATGGCGGCGACGAGCCAGCCCAGCAGCTCGAGATGCGGACCCCCTCCGGCGACGGGGAACAGCGCGTCGTCGAAGATACGCTGCACGATCAGGGGCGGCACCACGGCGATCGCCGCGCCCACGACGACGAGGATCCCCGTGAAGAAGATCCGCCAGCGATAGGCGCGGAACAGCGAGATCACCCGGGCGCCCAGACCGCTGATCCGCGGCGCCTCGGCGTTCAGCTTCCGCTGCGCGTTCTCGTCGACCCCGCGGAAGCCACCGCCGCGCGGTCCACCGCCCATTCCGCCGCCCATGCTCATGGCGCCAGCGTACTCAGCCACGAGGACATCGAGGACGGCGAATCCGCCGTGGGCGGATATCTGTGAGTTCGGAATGAAATGTCCGTGGCCGCCGTTACGCTGAATGACTCTTGCGAACTCTCGCGATATCCATTTCTTCTTCGCCCTGGAGGCCGCCCATGTCTGCCGTCGATACCGGCTCCATCTCGACGACCCCCGCAGCGGCAGGGGGCGAGATCTCCCGCAAGGACATGCGGGTGATCTGGCTGCTGCTGGTCGCCGCCTTCGTCGCCATCCTCAACGAGACCACGATGGGGATCGCGATCCCCCACCTGAACACCGACCTCGGCATCCCGCCGGAGCTCGGCCAGTGGCTCACCAGCGCCTTCATGCTGACCATGGCCGTCGTGATCCCCACGACCGGATTCATCCTGCAGCGGTTCACCACGCGCCAGGTCTTCATCGCCGCGATGATCGCCTTCTCGCTCGGCACGCTGGTCGCGCTCGTCGCTCCCGGCTTCGCCGTGCTCCTCGTCGGCCGAGTGATCCAGGCGGCCGGCACCGGCATCATGATGCCGCTGCTGATGACCACGATCATGAACGTCGTCCCGCCGCAGTCCCGTGGTCGCATGATGGGTCGCGTCGGCCTCGTGATCTCGCTCGCTCCCGCGATCGGCCCGACCCTTGCGGGCGCGGTGCTCGAACTCGCGAGCTGGCGCGCACTGTTCGCGATCATCCTCCCGATCTCCCTCATCGCGCTCTTCATGGGTGTGAAGTGGATGACGAACCTCGGCGAGACCCGGGCCGTGCCGCTCGATGTGCTCTCGATCCCGCTCGCGGCCCTCGGCTTCGGTGGCATCGTGTTCGGACTCAGCCAGTTCGGCGGCGAGGGCGGATCGGGCGAGACCGCCGGGATCATCTCGCTGGTCGTCGGCGCCGTGTCGCTCGGACTGTTCGTCTGGCGTCAGCTCCTGCTGCAGCGCATCGACGACGCGCTGCTCGACCTGCGCGTGTTCCGCTCCAGCAACTTCACGCTGTCCGTGATCATCATGTCGATCCTGGCGCTGTCGATGTTCGGCACCCTGACGCTGCTTCCGCAGTACCTGCAGAACGTCGCCGGCCTGAACCCGCTCCAGTCCGGCCTGATCCTGCTCCCCGGCTCACTGCTGATGGGTCTGCTCGGACCGATCATGGGTCGTGTCTACGACGCACGCGGCACCCGTCCGCTGCTCATCCCCGGCACGATCCTGGTCTCGGCCTCGCTGTTCTTCTACTCGACCGTGGGCGAGCACACCGTGTGGTGGGTGCTGATCATCGTGCAGGCGGCCATGTCGGTCGGACTCGCGATGTCGTTCACGCCGCTGTTCTCCGCCTCGCTCGGGTCGCTCCAGCGCTCGCTGTACTCGCACGGATCGGCGGTGCTGAACACTCTGCAGCAGGTCGGTGGCGCGGCGGGTGTCGCGGTGCTGCTGGTGACGTACTCCTCGATCCTGCACGCCGGCGAGCAGGAGGGCCTGTCGACCGCGGTCGCCGGTGCGCCCGGTGCACGCATGGCGTTCCTCATCGCGGCGATCATCTCGCTCGCGGCGGTGGCGCTCAGCCCGTTCGTCCGCAAGCCCGCCGACGATGCGGGCGAGGGCTTCCACGGAGGACACTGACCGTCCGTAGACGGCCCGCGATGGCGTCTGCCTCTTACTCGCTCTTCGGAGCGGGGAACTGGCAGACGCCATTGCTGCAGTAGCCGACGGCGTCGCCCTCGAGCAGGTTCAGGGAGTCCAGGAGCGGCTGCAGCCCGACGGGCGCTTCCTGCTGTACGGAGTCCTGCTGCATTTTCTTCATCCCTCGATGGTACGCCTGCCCGGAGCGGGTGGCGCGGAACCCGCCCGGCCGGCACCGACAGCGCATCGAAAGCCGCTCTCCCCTACGGTTGACGCATGCTCAAACGACTCCTCGCCCGCATGTTCTGGGCGTTCAGCAGATGGACGCTCGTGAGCGAGGGCGCACCGACGCGCCCGACCGTCCTGGTCGGCGCACCGCACACCTCCAACTGGGACTTCGTCCTGATGCTGGCGATCGCGTGGCGGCTCGACATCGACGTGCACTGGCTCGGGAAGAAGAGCCTCTTCCACGGCTGGCGGGGTCCGCTCATGCGTCGCCTGGGCGGCATCCCCGTCGATCGCTCCGACCCTGCGCGCGTCGTGAACGACGTGGTCGGACAGGTGCACGCCGGAACCGTGTTCGGGCTCGTCGTGACCCCGGACGGCACGCGCGGCGGCAACGAGTACTGGAAGTCCGGGTTCTATCGGATCGCCCGCGAGACGGGTATGCCCGTGACGCTGGGCTTCGTCGATCGCACGACCATGACGAGCGGCCTCGGCCCCACGATCGACCTCACCGGCGACGTCGCGGCGGACATGGATCGCATCCGCGCGTTCTACGCCGACAAGTCGGGGGTGCGTCCCGAACGGCGCACGGAGCCGCGGCTGCGGGAGGAGCATCCGGCGCCGACGCCCGAGGGCGCGTGAGACGGCCTCAGTCCTCGGCGTGCGCCCGGGCGTAGTCGAGATCATCGTCGGACAGGGACTCCACCATGCCGACGACCGCGCCGGTGATCACCCTGATCTCCTCGCGGACATCTTCCTCGAGATGCGGCGAGCCGCTGTCGAGCACGGCCCGGCGCGCGTCCTCCGACAGCTCTGACCACCAGTCCTTGATCGGCGGGAGCGTCATGATGCCTTCTTTCGATCTGTGGGTGCAAGAGTCTGGACAGCACCCGAGAGCGGAAACGACACTGAGATCATGACATCCGATCTCCCGGCTGGCGACCACGAACTCGACGACCGTGCGGACGGGCGCGACGAGACCGCGAACGAACGTGCCGACCGCAACTGGGACGAACTGCTGCAGGAGCTGCGCGTCATGCAGACCGGCACGCAGATCCTGACCGGCTTCCTCCTGGCCGTGGCGTTCCAGCCGCGGTTCACCGACATGGACGAGCTCCAGCGCGACCTGTACGTCGTCCTCGTGGGGCTCGCCGCCGTCGCCACGATCCTCGCCCTCGCGCCGGTGGGGATGCATCGCGCCCTGTTCGGACGTCGCCGGAAGCCGGACCTCGTGCGCATCGCGGCCCGCATCGTCCGGATCGACCTCATCGTGATCGGCGCCCTGACCATCGGGGTGACCACACTGATCGTCGACTTCACGGTGAATCGCACCGCGGGCATCGTCGCGCTCGTCGCGGCGCTCGTGCTGGTGCTCGCGCTGTGGATCGCCCTGCCGCGCATCATGCGCGGACGCCCCCTCACCCGCGGCGCCGGGCCGGTCTGACCACGGCGCCCGCGGGACGGGGCGTGCTCAGCGTCCCGCCGGGCTCCGGTTCTCGGCGCTGACCATCCACGCGAACTGCTCGAGCCGTTCGATCACGGCGTGCAGCAGGTCGGCGGACGTCGGGTCCTCCTCGTCGACGGCGTCGTGGACGTCCCTCATCGTCGCGACAGCCGCCTCCAGACGCTCGGTGACGAGGTCGATGGTCTCGGTGGTGGACACCTCGCCGGCGGGGAACTCGGGAAGCGACGTGGTCTTCGCGATCGTCGCGCTCCGCCCGTCCGGGACGGCATGCAGGGCGCGCATCCGCTCCGCGATCGTGTCGCTGAAGGTCCGTGCGTCGTCGATGATCTCGTCGAGCTGCCGGTGCGTGTCGCGGAAGTTGCGGCCGACGACGTTCCAGTGCGCCTGCTTGCCCTGGATCGCGAGTTCGAGCAGATCCACGAGCACGGTCTGCAGGTTCGCGGCGAGCGTGGGCGACGCGGTGAAGCCCTTCTCCGCGTTCTGCTGCCTGGTCGTCTTCACGGCGCCCTTCTTCGTCGAGCCGCCGGTCTTCTTGGTCGTGCTTTCAGCCATGGTGTGTGACCTCCTGGGTGCGACGCTAACCCGACGGAGCGTCGAGGCCGAGGGGGTTGACACCGGAAGGGCCCAGCCCCGAACGTGGCTCGGGACGAGAAAGGCGCCACCGTGACCGAAGAGCAGGACCGAGCACACCCGGAGATCGTGATCTCCCCCATCAGTGACGACGACGCCGGCGAGGTGCTCACCGTGCAGCGCGCGGCCTTCGTGTCGGAGGCCGCGATCTACGGCAGCGTCGACATGCCTCCGCTGACGCAGACCCTCCCCGAGCTCGAGGCGGAGCTGCGCTCCGAGTCGGGGCTGACAGCGCGGATCGACGGGCGTCTCGTGGGCGCGATCCGCTACGTGGAACGGGACGGACTGCTCCTGATCGGCAGGATCGCGATCGCCCCCGACGTGCAGGGCGAGGGAGTCGGGAGGCTGCTGCTGGAGAGCGCCGAGAAGTCGTCCGGGGCCGCTGTCGCCGAGCTCTTCACCGGGAGCCTGAGCGAGGCGAACATCCGCCTGTACGAGGCGTGCGGCTACGAGGAGCACGAGCGGGTCCCGGACGGCGACGGCACCGAGCAGGTGTTTCTGCGGAAGAACCTGCGAGCAGGGTAAGAGCCTCCTCCGAATCCGCGCGGGGGGTTGAAGGCGTCGGCGGGGTCGGGAATCGTAGCCCGGACATGTCGCGACCGCGGCATGCCCCAACCGGAAGGAGAGTCTCGTGCTCACCCTCACCGACAACGCCTCCGCCATCGTGACGACCCTCGTGAGTCGTCAGACCGACGCCCCGGATGCCGGGCTGCGCATCCACTCCACCGACGCCCCGACCGCCGAGGGCGGTGCGCGTCTCGCCGTGCTCGTCGCGGCCGACCCGGAGCCTCAGGACCAGGTCGTGGAGGTCGCCGGCACCCGGCTCTTCCTCGACGAGTCCGCAGCTGCCGCGCTCGACGACAAGGTCCTCGACGCCGGCGTGGACGACGAGGGTTCTGTGTCCTTCGCGGTCACACCCCAGGTCGCCTGACCGAAGGATTCCGGATGCCGCGGCCGATCTCGGTCGCGGCATCCGTCGTACGCGGGTGAGGACTTCGGTGAGATAACGATTCGCTCCACCGCCATGTCGGCTTCTCGTGGAACGCGTCGGTGCTTCCCTAGCATCTGAGCATGCGACGATCTCTTGCTCCGGTCCTGGCCCTTGCCGCTTCTGCACTCCTGCTGATCGGGTGTGCTCCCTCGACATCCGCCGAACCGAGCGCGACGAGCTCCGCATCGTCGTCGCCGTCCTCCAGCCCGACGCCGGAGGTCGACCCGCAGATCGTCGTATCTCTCGAGGGGCTGACCGTCACCGACGAATCCGGGACGACCAGCGTCGCCTTCGACGACTCGCCCGCGCTGCTCGCGCTCCTCGAGAAGACGACCGGCGTGCTTCCGGAGCCGGAGAACGTCGAGGTCGTCCCGGGCGACACCACTCGCCTGCAGCGTTACGACTGGGACGGACTGATCGTGCTCGCGGACAGCAAGGGCGAGGTCCCCGCCGCGGTCTCGATCACCGCCGCCGAGGTGGGAGGAGTGCCGGTGCAGACGGCGGAGGGCCTGCACGTCGGTTCGACCCGAGCAGACCTCCTCGACGCCGGTGCGTGGGCGCTGGTGGATGCGGAAGATGCCGCCACCGCTGCGGATCTCGGGCTGGGCGAGCAGGAGGTTCCGGACACGGAGTCGCTGACGCATCCCGGCTCCGTCGGCATCCTCTACGTGCTGTTCTCTCTCGAGGGCGACACCGTGACGCGGATCAACGCTCCCGCGAACGACTTCAGCGATCTCTGATCCCGCGGTTCAGCGCGTAACCTGGAGAGGCTCGCAACCCGTGCGAACCGTCGAAGGGCCCCCGTGAAGATCTCTCTGCTCCGCCGTTTCGTCGTCCTCGCGGAGGAGCTGCACTTTCCGCGCGCGGCCGAGAAGCTCGGCATCCCGCTGGCATCGCTCTACACGTCGATCGACAAGCTCGAGGCCGAGGTCGGGCATCCGATCCTCCATCGTGAAGGGCCGACCCGGTTGACGCACGTCGGCGAACTCCTCCTGGTGGAGGCGAAGGCAGAGGTCGCTGCGGCTCCGGCGCCGGTCCGCAACGCCCCGGCGCCGGCGGGAGGCAAGGCCAAGGCCTCGAAGGGCAAGGGCCGTGCTCCCGCCGTCAAGGGACAGCCGAAGCCGTACAAGAAGCGACAGGGCCGCTAGGGACTCAGTCCCAGTCGAGGTACTCCTCGATGACGACCGCGGTCTCGATCGGGTGCGTCATCGGGAAGAGGTGGTCTCCCCCGTCGATGCTCTTCACGCTGGCGCGCTCCGGGGCCGTGGACTGCAGGCGCTCGCCGTTCGCGAACGGGGTGGTCGCGTCGTCGGTGCCCTGGATGATGAGGACCGGCATCACGGGCGCGAGGGCCGTGTCGTGCTCTTCGACGCCGAGCAGCGCCAGTCCGTTCACGCGGTCGGCGTGGGCGACGGCGAATGCTCGCGCGATGGTGCCGCCGAATCCGTGTCCGCCGATCCAGGTGTCCCCGAGGCCGACGTGGTCGATCACGGCGAGTGCATCTTCCACCCGGTCCTCCAGCGAGGGCTCGGCGCCCTCGACATCGGCGCGGTGGCCGATCCGCAGCACGTGGAAGCCCGCCTCCTCGGCGAGGTAGTGCGCGACGACGCCGAGGACGTCAGCCGCGACATCGCGCTCCTGGATCAGGACGAGCTTGACGGGCCCGTCGCCCTCGTCGACGAAGGGGATCGCGCGGCCGTCCGGCTCGAAGATCTGGGTGTCGGTCATCGGCGTCAATCTCCTCGTGCCGTCGGTGTCAGGAACTCAGGCGGAACGTCCACGGCGGACGCCAGCGACCGGACCGCGGCTCGAGCCGCCGTGTCCCAGCGTATCCCGAGCGGGCCGTCAGCGAGACGGAGACGCCCGGATCAGCGTCCGAAAGGCTGACCGCCCAGCGCCGAGAAGAACAGCGTGCCCCACAGGATGAAGAAGAGCACGGCGAACAGCGTGCCGAGCGCGCCGATGACGAGCGCCCATCGGGCAAGCCCTGCGCCGGACTCGGTGTTCCCGGGGGCCTGCAGCTGTCGCAGGGCGAACACCCCGAGGATGAATCCTCCGACCGGGATGACGAAGGCCGCGATGAAGCTGACGAGAGCCAGGGTGTTGGTGCGCGGTGCCGTGGGCGACGAGGTCATGAGGGCCTTCTGCTCGTAGAGGTCACCACGAGCGCTTCTGGCTCATGGCGAGGAGCTCCACGACGTCACCGTCCGGCATCCTGACCGATATTGTGGCGTCTCCCCCGCTTCGGCCGCAACACGGGCTCGCCGCGGCGTCGCCGAGCCGGGCGATGAGGTGAACGTCGTAGGGCGCGCAGCCCTACGCCTGATCGGGACACTCGCGGTCGACAGTGCCTGCAGTCGCGCCTGGTCGTCCGTGGTCAGGCGCTCGCGCGGGACCGCGTCGATGACGACGCTCGTCAGGCCTCGACGACCTGTCCCGCCTCCACCCGCCAGTGCCGGTCGGTCTGCACGGTCGCGAGCATCCGCCGATCGTGGGTGACGAGCAGCAGCGTCCCTTCGTACGACTCGAGCGCCTGCTCCAGCTGTTCGATCGCGGGCAGGTCGAGGTGGTTGGTCGGCTCGTCGAGCACGAGCAGGTTGACGCCGCGCGCCTGCAGCAGCGCCAGTCCCGCGCGCGTGCGTTCGCCCGGTGAGAGCTCGTCGACGGCACGCGTCACATGATCGGCCTTGAGACCGAACTTGGCGAGGAGAGTGCGCACCTCCCCCGAAGCCATCTCGGGGACCAGCGCCTCGAAGGCAGCGGCGAGCGGCTGCGCACCGACGAGCAATGCACGCGCCTGGTCGATCTCGCCGATCTCCACGCTCGCGCCGAGACTCGCCGATCCCTCGTCCGGGCTCTGTCGCCCCAGCAGCCCGCGCAGCAGCGTCGACTTCCCGGCGCCGTTGGGGCCGGTGATGCCGATGCGCTCCCCCGCGTTCACCTGGAGCGACACCGGTCCGAGCTGGAAGGAGCCCTGGCGGAACACGGCCGAGCTCAGCGTCGAGACCACCGAGCTGGAGCGCGGAGCCGAGCCGATCGTGAACTCGAGCTGCCACTCCTTCCGCGGTTCCTCGACCTCTTCGAGTCGGGCGATCCGGCTCTCCATCTGACGCACCTTCTGCGCCTGCTTCTCGCTCGACTCGGCCGAGGCCTTGCGCTTGATCTTGTCGTTGTCGGGCGCCTTCTTCATCGCATTGCGCACGCCCTGGCTCGACCACTCGCGCTGGGTGCGGGCGCGGGCGACGAGATCGGCCTTCTTGTCCGCGAACTCGTCGTACTTCTCGCGCTGGTGGCGGCGGATGGTCGCCCGCTCCTCCAGGTACGCGTCGTAGCCGCCGCCGAACACCCGGTTGGTGCCCTGGGCGAGATCGAGCTCCAGCACGCGGGTGACGCAGCGGGCGAGGAACTCGCGGTCGTGGCTGACGAGCACGACGCCGCCGCGGAGGCCGCGCACGAACGTCTCGAGTCGCTCGATGCCGTCGAGGTCGAGGTCGTTCGTCGGCTCGTCCAGCAGGGCGATGTCGAAGCGCGAGAGCAGCAGTGCCGCGAGACCGACCCGTGCGGCCTGTCCTCCCGACAGCGACGTCATCAGGGTGTCGGCCGGATCGCCGCCCAGGTCGAGGCCGAGGTCGGCGAGCACGGCCGGAAGCCGCTCGTCGAGGTCGGCGGCGCCACTGGCCAGCCAGCGATCCAGAGCCGCGGAGTAGGTGTCGGCCGGATCTGTGCCCGGGGCGGCGAGCGAGGGGTCGCCGAGAGCGGCGGCTGCCTCATCCATGTCCTTGGTCGCCTCCGCGCACCCGGTCCGCCGACCGATGTACTCGACCACGCTCTCTCCCGCGACGCGCTCATGCTCCTGGGGAAGCCAGCCCACGAAGGCATCCGCCGGAGCGAGTCGGATCGTCCCGGCCTGCGGCTCGTCGACTCCGGCCAGCAGCTTCAGGAGTGTCGACTTCCCCGCGCCGTTGGCCCCGACGAGACCCACGACGTCTCCGGCCGCGACGGTCAGGTCGAGCGAATCGAACAGGGTGCGATGGCCGTACCCGCCGGCCAGCCCTTGGGCCACGAGTGTTGCGGTCATCCGTCAATCCTGTCACCCGCGCGGGTGGTGCGCGGACGCCCCTCCGACCGGGTCTTCACAGCCGCTCGTGGCCATCGGCCGTTGCCGAGACCACCTAGACTCGTCCGCATGTTCTGGGGCGAGGTGGAGGTCTTGCTCCCGCATGCGACGGTGTCCGATCTCCGACGACGCCTCGGTTCGCGCCCGCGAGGGCATGCGAGCGGCGTGCGGATGCGCATCCGAGACGACGACGTGCTCGTCGCTCGAAACCGGGTCGGCGGGATCTACGCCACCGGCAGCACGGTACTCCGGGCGCGGCTGCGCGACACGGACACCGGCGTGCGCGTGTCCGGCAGGGTTGCCCCCAGCGGTCCCGACCTGGCCGTCGTCGCCGTCCTGTTCCTGGCAGCGGCGGGTTTCGTCACGCTCGGTCTGTCGCTGAGCGCCGACATCGCCCTGATCGTGTCCGTGGTGCCACTCGCACTCGGTGTGGCCTTCGCCGCCCTGCTTCCCCGGTCGGTGCGGGATGGGCGCCCCGCACTCCTCCGGGCGTTGCTCGACGACGTCGCGAGCGCCGCTTAGGGCTGCGGAGTCCGCCGGTCCGGAACGTTCCTGCGCGCTCTCTCGAGTCGGCGCGTCAGGAGGAGCGCGATCGTGAGGGGCACGGCGGCCACGACCCCGAACGAGATGTCGATGAGCTGCCAGCCGATCGGCAGACCGCGGACGGTTCCCGCGATCAGGGCGAGCGGGATGATGCCTGCGCACATGATGAGGCCCCAGACGGTCACCCACACGTTGCGCACCGGATCGATGAGCGGTCCGACGAAGGCCACGGCGATCGCCAGATGGGCGAACGCGAGCCAGTCCGTGCCGTACGCCAGGAACGGATAGTCGTCTCCGGTGACCTCGAGCCCTTCCGCGACCCGCTGCACCCAGAAGGCGAGGTCGGGGAACGTCGCGCTCAGACCGGTGCTGTTCAGGATGTCGCGGCCGAGCATGAGCTCCTCGCGCAACGGGAAGGCGGTGACCCCGCTCACGACGAGCCCGATGATGACGATGATCAGGCAGATGCGGATCGCGAGGATCCGTCGCCGTGTCGAGGCGGTGGGGGCGTCGTCTCGGACGTCGTCATGCATGGTCGGCTCCTGCCTGTCTTTCGCCCTCACGAGATCTGCTCGCGCACGACGGCGACGCGCTCAGGCGCCCTCGGCCTCATCCTCCGTGAGAAAGGCGGTCCCGTAGACGGCGCACCCCAGCTTCGCCAGGCGGCCGATCAGGTCCGCCTCCAGCACGAATCCGCCCTGCGTGCTGTCGGAGTCCCCGGACCACCAGAGCACGGTTTCCCCGCCCTGGCGCAGCTCCGCGAGCGCCTGTGCGGCGGGTTCCAGTCTCACCGCCAACGCCCGGAGCGCGGAGAAACCGGTCTGATCGTCAGCATCCGGCTCGTCGATGCTCTCCGTGAGAGACTAGTAGGTCCGCTGGTACGTCAGGAACTCCGGCGCGAAGTTCCGACCGGCCCGGCCCGAGGGCGTGAGATCGCCTTCGTCACCCCAGTCGGTGGGCTCGAGGCCGAGCATCGCGGAGATCTGGGCGACCGTCTTCGTGTCGCTCTGGATGCTGAGCGACGCTCTGTTGCCCTGGATCATGGACGAAGCCTCCCTTGAGCCATCGGATGTGTTCCCGATGCAGAACTCCACGACGTCACCGTAGCTCGCATCCGAGTCGTCCCACGCTCCCGCCGGATGCCACGCCTCAGTTGTTGAAGCGGAACTCCACGACGTCGCCGTCCTGCATGACGTAGTCCTTGCCCTCGAGGCGGGCCTTGCCCTTGGCGCGGGCCTCGACGACGGAGCCGGTCTCGACCAGGTCCTCGAACGAGACGATCTCGGCCTTGATGAAGCCCTTCTCGAAGTCGGTGTGGATGACACCGGCTGCCTGAGGCGCCTTCGACCCCTTGGGGATCGTCCAGGCGCGAGCCTCCTTCGGACCGGCCGTGAGGTAGGTCTGCAGACCGAGGGTGTCGAAGCCGATGCGGGCGAGCTGGTCCAGGCCGGACTCGTCCTGCCCGGTCGAGGCGAGCAGTTCCGCCGCATCCTCCGGGTCGAGGTCGATGAGCTCGGATTCGATCTTCGCGTCGAGGAAGATCGCCTTCGCCGGCGCGACGAGGGCGGCGAGCTCGGCCTTGCGTCCGTCGTCCGTCAGCACGGCCTCGTCGACGTTGAAGACGAAGATCACAGGCTTCGCGGTGAGCAGCCCCAGCTCGCGGATGGGCGTCAGGTCGATGCCGGCGACCGACAGCAGCACGCCGCGCTCCAGCGCGTCCTTCGCCGCGTTCGCGGTCTCGAGCACCACGGGCTCGATCTTCTTGCCGCGGACCTCCTTCTCGTACCGGGTGATCGCCTTGTCGACGGTCTCCAGGTCGGCGAGCATGAGCTCGGCGTTGATCGTCTCCATGTCGGACGCCGGGTTCACCGTGCCGTCGACGTGCACCACGTCGTCATCGGCGAAGCCGCGGACGACCTGTGCGATCGCGTCGGCCTCACGGATGTTCGCGAGGAACTTGTTGCCCAGCCCCTCGCCCTCGCTCGCACCGCGCACGATGCCGGCGATGTCGACGAACGACACCGCTGCGGGGAGGATCCGCTCGCTGCCGAAGATCTCCGCGAGCTTGTCGAGACGCGGGTCGGGCAGGTTCACCACGCCGACGTTGGGCTCGATCGTCGCGAACGGATAGTTCGCCGCGAGCACGTCGTTCTTGGTGAGTGCGTTGAAGAGGGTGGACTTGCCGACGTTGGGCAGGCCGACGATGCCGATAGTGAGAGCCACGGGGCACGAGTCTACCTGGCCGCCACCCCGTGATCCTGCGGGATGCTGTGCGTCAGTCGCGCACAGCCCGGTACGCCCGCGTCACGTACGGGAGGTCGATGGTGGCGTCGCCGTGCAGGTCGAGTTCGTCGAACAGCTCGTCCAGCTCTCGGCGGATGCGCGCCTTCTCCTCGTCCGGGGCGGTGATGATGTAACTCCGCGATGCCGCCATCCGATGCAGCAGATCGCGCGTGATGGGGCGGACCCACTCCCAGCGTTCCTGTTCGAGCGGCCCGAACGGCGCGGCGACGACCGGGTCTCCCTCGGCGAGCATGTTCTCGGCATGACTGCCGTGCATGATCTCGGTCAGTCTCCGCACCCATTCGACGCGATCGTCGCGGATGTTCCAGATGAGACCGAGGGTTCCTCCGCTGCGCACGGCGCGACCGATCTCCGCGGACCCGGCATCCGGGTCGACCCAGTGCCAGGCCTGTCCCAGGACGACGGCGTCGAGGCTCGCGTCCGGGAGCGGCAGCCGCTCCGCCGTCCCGACGAACGTCGGCACTCCGGGCACCGCCCCACGAAGCGTCGCCAGCATCTCCGGGTCGGGATCGACGGCGACCACCTCGGCATCGGGAGCCTGGGCGAGGACGCGGGTGAGCTTGCCCGTGCCGGCGCCGACGTCGGCGATTCGACGCGAATCCGCCGGCATCCGCTCCAGCATCCAGGCCACCGCGTTGAAGGGGTACTCGGGCCTGCCGACCTCGTAGTCCCCCGCCTGCGCTCCGAACGACGTCGCCATGTCCTCAGCCATGTCGCCAGCATACGGCGAGTCTGCGACCGGTCTCCGAGAGCCCGGGGGAAAGTGGGGATGTGCCACTGGATTTCACTGCGATCGACTTCGAGACCGCGAACTCCAGCCCCGCCTCCGCCTGCTCCGTCGGACTCGTCCGCGTGCGCGGCGGCGAAGTCGTCGCCACCACCGGCTGGCTGATCCAGCCGCCGCCCGGGCACGACGAGTTCCAGGAGTGGAACGTCCGCATCCACGGCATCCAGCCGGAGGACGTGCTGTCGGCCGCCACCTGGGTCGACCAGTTCGATCGCCTGTGCGCCTTCGCGGGAGCCGACGTCCTCGTCGCCCACAACGCGGGATTCGATCTCAACGTGCTGCGCCGCGCCTCGGAGGCCACCGGGCAGCTCTGCCCGCCCTACCGCTCGCTGTGCAGCCTGCAGGTCGCCCGCAAGACGTACCAGCTCGACTCGTACCGCCTGCCGATCGCCGCGGCGGCTGCCGGGTTCGAGGAGTTCTCGCACCACGACGCCCTCGCGGATGCCCGTGCCTGCGCGCAGATCGTGATCGACGCCGCCGCCAGAGCGGGCGCTGCCGACGTCTTCGCGCTCGCTGACGCCCTCAGCCTGCGCGTGACCGCGCCCGTCGCCCCCGCCCTGGAGCGCGCCGTCGCCTGACCCCGCACGTGCCCTTCGTGCGCGGCGGCCTCGGAATGTCGGATGCCGGCCGCATCATGAAGACATGGATGCTCTGGCAGTGGTTCTCGTCCTCGTCGCCCTCGCGGCGGGTGTCGCCGTCGGCTGGTTCCTGCGCGCCGGTCGCGGTGCCGCGGATCTCGCGCGCGCCCAGGCCGAACTGGCTGCCGCACGCGACGATCGCGACCGCCAGTACGACCTCTACCGCGACGCCGTGGAGCACTCCCGGAACGAGCAGCGGGCCGAAGCGCAGCGCGTGCAGCAGCAGAACGCCGTGCTGACCGCGCTCGCACCGGTGCGGGAGAGCCTGCAGCAGATGCAGGACAAGGTCACCGCGATCGAGCGGGATCGGCACGCGCAGTTCGGCACGCTCGAGGAGCAGCTGCGCCGCGCCCAGGAGTCCGACGAGGCCCTGCGTGCCACCACGGAGTCGCTCGCGGGCGCACTGCGCTCGACCGCCACACGCGGCGTCTGGGGCGAGACCCAGCTGCGCCGGGTCGTCGAAGCGGCCGGACTCACCCGGCACATCGACTTCGACCTGCAGGCGACGATCTCATCCGACCGCGGTCAGGGGCGGCCGGACATGGTGATCCGTCTCGCCGGCGGCAGCTCGATCGCCGTCGACGCCAAGGTCCCCCTCGACGCCTACCTCGAGGCCTCGGCGCTCTCGGCGGGCGACGCGAACGAGCCGCAGCGCCGCGCGCTGATGCAGAAGCACGTGAAGGCCGTCCGCGCCCACATCGATGCTCTCGCCAAGAAGGCGTACTGGGCAGGTCTCGATGCGAGCCCCGAGTTCGTGATCTGCTTCCTGCCCAGCGAGTCGCTCCTGGCGGCGGCGATCGATGAAGACCCGGCACTGCTCGACTACGCCTTCAGCCGCCGCGTGGCACTCGCCTCCCCCGTCAACCTCTGGGCGGTGCTCAAGACGGTGGCCTTCACCTGGACGCAGCAGGAGGTCTCGACCGAGGCCCGCACCCTCCTCGCCCTCGGCACGCAGCTCTACGACCGGCTGGGCACGCTCGCCGGGCACGCCGACGACCTGCGCCGCGCCCTGGAGCGCACGGTGGACAGCTACAACCGGTTCGCGGGCTCGCTGGAGACGCGCGTGCTCGTCACGGCGAGGCAATTCCCCGGCGTCGACGCATCCGCCCTCGAGTCGGCGCGCCCGGTGACGGCGGGGACCGGTCGACGCTTCACCGCCCCCGAGCTGATCGCCGCCGACGGAGCAGCGGACGAGAAGACGGCGGCCGAGACGCCGGACACCGAGGAGCACTCGACTGCAGCGGTGCAGGCCGATGTGGGCGAGGTGCGGTTGCGCCTCGACGAGGTCTAGACGACCGCGATGCGGTCACCCCGCGAGCAGGGCGACAGCCGGAAGTGCGAAGTCGACTCAGGCGACGCCGGGAACGCCGCTGAGCAGGAGGATGACGAGTCCGCTGGTGGCGAGGAAAGCCCCGATCATCCACCAGGCGCTGATCTCATGCCCCTCGTCACGGCGGACACGGAACAGCACGTCGGCGCGGCGAGCCGGATCGGCGATCGCTGCCGGTGGGGCGGTCACAGGCGGAGTGGTGACGCCGGACTCGGCATCCGCACTCACCCGGAGAATCCGTCCGGTGTTCGTCGTGATGATCTTCGTCGCGGCGGCCTTCGAGCCGCTCGTGTGCTGCGTTGTCATCCGTTCGCCCTCCTGTGCCTGCGGTGCCTGACGGCTCCGTCGACGGCGACAAACCCAGTGACAATTGTGACACGGCGCTCCGGAAAGCGTGGATCACGCCACTCCCGACCGATACCGGCTCGATAACGATGCCGCCCGGTCAGACGTCTATGGCGCGCACCAGGGCTCGTCCCAGGAACGTCATTCCGGAGGCGTCAGAGCCACTTCGAGACGAGGTGCTCCGACGCGATGCGGCGCAGCGTGCCGGACGCTCCGCGGAGCACGACGCTCTCGGTGTAGACGTATCCGCGCTCACGACGCACGCCCGCGACCAGCTGGCCGTCGGTCACACCGGTCGCGACGAAGATCGTGTTGTTCCCCTGCACCAGGTCGTCGGCCTCGTAGACCTTGTCCATGTCGAGGCCCGCGTCGATCCCGCGCTGGCGTTCGTCGTCGTCGCGGGGCCAGAGGCGTCCCTGGATGTGTCCGCCGAGCGCCTTGATCGCGCACGCCGTGACGATGCCCTCCGGGCTGCCACCGACGCCGACGCACATGTCGGTGCGGGCGTCGTGACGCGCGGCGTTGATCCCGCCTGCCACGTCGCCGTCGCTCATGAGACGGGTGCCGGCACCCGCGTCGCGGATCTCCTGGATCAGCTGCTCGTGACGCGGGCGGTTGAGCACCGAGACGACGATCTCGTCGACCGGCTTGTCGAGCGCCCCGGCGAGCTTGCGGATGTTCTCGCCGATGGGGAGACGGATGTCGACGACGCCGACACCCGCCGGCCCGGTGACGAGCTTGTCCATGTAGAAGACGGTGGATGCGTCCAGCATCGTGCCGCGATCGGACACCGCGATCACGGAGAGGGCGTTCTGCCGTCCGGCGGCGGTGAGAGACGTGCCGTCGATGGGATCGACCGCGATGTCGCACAGCGGACCGCGGCCCGTTCCGACCACCTCGCCGTTGAACAGCATCGGCGCGTTGTCCTTCTCCCCCTCGCCGATCACGACCCGGCCCTGGAAGTCGACGGTGCCGAGGAAGGCGCGCATGGCGTCGACCGCCGCGCCGTCCGCCGCCTCCTTCGCGCCGCGGCCGATGAACGGCACCGCGCGGATGGCCGCCGCCTCGGTCGCACGCACCAGCTCCATCGCGAGGTTGCGGTCGGGACGAAGAGGACTCAGATCGGCTGTCAGACTCACCATGCGGTCAGCCTAGCCATCGGTCGATGCGAAGAGCCCGGTTTTCGCGCCCGTTCGGACGAAGGAATCGCGATTCTTAACAGTGGCGCAGAAGCGCCGGGCCGCGAGCGACGTCACGCCTGCGGTAGCGACCCACGCGCCCCGATAGAGTGGCACCTGTCCCGGCTTCCCCTATCGCAGGAGTTCTCATGCCCGTCGCCACCCCGGATCAGTACGCCGAAATGCTCGACCGCGCGAAGGCCGGCGGCTTCGCGTACCCCGCATTCAACGTCTCCAGCTCGCAGACGATCAACTCCGTCCTCCAGGGACTGACCGAGGCCGGCTCCGACGGCATCATCCAGGTCACCACGGGTGGCGCCGACTACTTCGCCGGCCACACGGTGAAGGCTCGCGCGACGGGCGCCCTCGCGTTCGCCCGCTTCGCCACCGAGGTCGCCAAGAACTACCCGATCACCGTCGCGCTGCACACGGATCACTGCCCGAAGGACGCGCTGGCCGGCTTCGTCGAGCCGCTGATCTCCGCCTCCGAGGAAGAGGTCAAGGCCGGTCGCAACCCGATCTTCCAGTCCCACATGTGGGACGGCTCCGCCGTTCCGCTCGCGGAGAACATCGAGATCGCGAAGGATCTCCTCCCCCGCATGAAGAACATCAACGCCATCCTCGAGGTCGAGATCGGCGTCGTCGGCGGCGAAGAGGACGGCGTGCAGCACGAGGGCTCGAACGACGCTCTCTACACGACCTTCGCCGACGTCGACCAGGCCGTGCAGGCGCTGGGCCTCGGCGAGCAGGGCCGCTACATCGCCGCGCTCACCTTCGGCAACGTGCACGGTGTCTACAAGCCCGGCGGCGTGAAGCTGCGTCCGGAACTCCTCGGCGAGATCCAGGCCGAGGTCGCCGCGAAGTACAACACCGGCGCCAAGCCGCTCGACCTGGTCTTCCACGGCGGCTCCGGCTCGACCGACGAGGAGATCGCCCTCGCGGTCGCCAACGGCGTGATCAAGATGAACATCGACACCGACACGCAGTACGCCTACACGCGTGCGATCGCCGACTACATGTTCAAGAACTACGACGGCGTGCTGAAGGTCGACGGCGAGGTCGGCAACAAGAAGCAGTACGACCCGCGCGCCTGGGGCAAGATCGCCGAGTCGGCGATGGGCGCCCGCGTGGTCGAGTCGACCCGTCAGCTCGGCTCCTACGGCCAGTCCCAGAGCTGAGCGACCCGCTCCGACGAAGAGATGCCCCCAGCCGCACGGCTGGGGGCATCTCTTGTGTGAGGCGGGTGCGGACGCAGCGAGCGCTACGGGCGGCGTCCGCGACGGATCCGCGTGACCCAGATCGCGGTATCGATCACCGCGTCGATGATCAGGAGAACGCCCAGGAACCGACCGACTCCGCGCCAGCGGGACGCCGCCCACACCCCCGTTCCGAGCTCGCCGAGCGTCACCGAGAGACCCAGTGCGGGACGACGCAGGAGCGCATCCTCCAGCCGTACCAGCGGTCGCCGACGACGGGTGAGCGGGCTGAGCTCCCCCATGCCCGCGATCGCGGTCTCCCGGAGCGTGGGCCACCATCCGGTCGGGAGGAAGCGCCGCTCGGGCACCGTGGCGTTCTCCGCGAACGCGGCCTCGATCAGGTCCGGCGCCACACCGAACGCGGCCACGAAGGCGCGCAGCCGGGCCTCGGAGCCCACCACCCCACCCAGGGACTCCGGGATCAGCGCGCGATGGGCGGCGTCGACGTCGAGGGGCACGATGGCGGCGAGTCCGAGGAGTTCGTCCCGGCTCCCGTCGCCCTCCGTGAGCAGCCGGCGATAGATCTCGGCCGTCTCCGGAACGCGGATGGCATCGATGTCGAGCACCGCACGGGTGTCCCGTTCCGCATCCGGCCAGAACGGCACCGTCCCCGTGCCGACCGCCGTCACGTCGAACCAGGCACCGGACTCCGTGCGGCTGAGCTCGATCAGCGGCAGCTCGGCCCGCGAACTGACCCAGTCCGCGGTCGGATCGGCGGACTCGAACTGCTGCAGCGACCAGTCACCGGACTCGCGGTGATCGACCGGCGTCCGGCGCGCCGAGGCGAGCACCCGCGCGATGGTGGGGCCCCGATGCGAGAACGCTGACACCTGCACGGTCGGCGTGTCGAACAGCGCGGGGTCGATGTCGACCATGTCCTCCTCCGCGTCCTCGCCGTCCACGTCGCCCTCGACGCTGATGTCGAGGGCGTCGCCCGCCTCCTCGTCCGTGTCGTCCTCCGTGTCGTCGTCCGCGTCGAGCCACAGCGTCAGTCCGTGCTCCTGGAACGCGGCGCGCAGTTCCGCGGTGCTCAGGGTCGACGCGACCCCGTCCTCGTCGTCCAGGGTCAGGACGTGACGGTCATCGGTGAGCGGGATCGCGAGAACGGCGTCCTGCGCATCCCCCCAGTCGCCGGTCGCATCGCGCAGTCCGGCGAGGACGCGCAGGCGGGCGAGCACATCCTGCGCGGCTGTGCGGGGGTCGGAGCCGTCGCCGCGATCGACGGAGACGTAGGAGAGCTGGACGCCGAAGCTGTTCTGAAGCATGCTTCGAACGTACCGGCCCCGTCCTGTGACTACGGACCGAGATCCGTCAGATGGGCGACGAAGGCCGGGTCGCCCATCATCGGCACCGCGATGCAGATCGACACCACGACCATGGTCGCGATCGCTCCGACGATCGGCACCCACCAGGTGATCCGGCCGCGACGCAGGCGACGGATCGACAGCGCCGCGGTGATCGACCAGCCGACGGCGAGGACGATCGCGGCGATGGTCCCCCAGGTGCGCCCCTGCGCGAAGTTCGTGAACTCCCCTTCGACGCCCATGATCTTCATGGTCTCGTTCATCACGCTCGGCAGATCGAGGTACGCCAGGCCCGTGATGACGATGTTGATCAGCCCGTACGCGAGCAAGGCGATCGTCACGAAGCGGTCCACCGGATGCGACTTCGCGCGGGCCGTGCCCGCCGGTGCGGCGGCCTGCACGGTACTGGGCACCGCGGCGGGAGGGGGCGCGGGCGCGAACTCCTCGATCGGGGGCAGCCCGGCGGCGCGGCGCTGCTCCTCGGGAGTCGCGAGTTCGCCGTACTGGGGCCGCTGATCGGTCATCCCGCCATGCTAACGGCACAAGCTCTGCACGGCTCCCAGGGGCCGCCGCCGTCGTGGACCCCGGAAACGATAGCGGCCCCGGAGAAGTGGGGACTTCTCGGGGCCGCGGATGTGGAGCGCTGGGGACGCTCCTCATCCGGATCGATCACCAGCGCTGGGGACGCTTGAGGCGATCGGTAGCGTTCATGTTTATCCGCTACTCCCCCGATCATAGGAAAACGCCTGCCGCCGCGCCAGGGGGAGACTTCAGATAGTGAAATCGGCGCCGTCGCCCAAGGAGTCGGCTCCGAGCTGGAGCGAGAGGCGCCGCGCGGTGCGCTGCAGAGTCGAGACGAGCTCCCGGTCCACCACCGCCCGGTTCGCGGGCAGCGAGATCGCGAGCGACGCGATGATGCCGGGAGCGATGACCGGAACGGCCACGCATGTCGCGCCGATCGCGTACTCCTCGTGGTCCACCGCCCACCCCGGCGAGCGCTCCAGCTGGGTCAGCAGCGTGCGGCGGTCGCTGATCGTCCGCGGCGTGAGCTCCTCCAGACGGTGCCGGGAGAGATAGTCCATCCGCTCCTCGTCGGGCAGGTCGGCGAGGATCTGCTTCCCCAGGGCCGTCGCATGCGCGCTGGACTGCAAGCCGACCCACAGCTCGACCCGCGGGTTGCGCGCCGCGTCGACGATGTCGATGAGGTGCATCTCGCCGTCGGCGAATCGGGAGAGATACGCCGTCGCGCCGACGTCTTCCGTCACATCGCGCAGGGCGGCGCGGACGCGGGCGAGGAAGACGCCCCGGGAGTCGATCTGCTGCTGGAAGGCGGGGAACCGCGAGCCGAGCACCACTCCGTCGGATTCGGAGCTGAGGTACCCCTCGTGCACGAGAGTGCGTACCAGGTTGTAGGTGGTGCCCGGGGTGAGCCCCGTGATCGCCGCCAGCATCTTGGTGGGAAGCGGACGCGGCGAGTTGGCGACGATGTCGATCAGACGCAGTGCGCGCTGTACGGACCCGATGAGGGTCGGCTCCGCTTCCGCGGCGCTCAACGCTACGCGCCTCCTCCGGATGCACGTCCGCCGAGGGCCCGTGCGTCGCGCTGACCGGCAGCGTCCTGACGCAGCTCCTTGGGGAGCGAGAACATGAGGTCCTCCTCCGCCGTCTTCACCTCTTCGACATCGCGGTAGCCGGCATCGCCGATCGCGTCGAGCACCTCGCGCACGAGCACCTCCGGGACGGACGCCCCGCTCGTCACGCCGACGGTCTCGACACCGTCGAGCCACTCCTGCCGGATCTCCTCGGCGTAGTCGACGCGGTACGCCGCCTTCGCCCCGTACTCGAGCGCCACCTCGACGAGGCGCACGCTGTTGGAGGAGTTGGACGAGCCGACGACGATCACGAGATCCGCGCCGGCGGCCACCTTCTTGATGGCGACCTGACGGTTCTGCGTGGCGTAGCAGATGTCGTCGGACGGCGGATTCTGCAGTTCGGGGAAGCGCGTGCGCAGGCGGTTGACCGTCTCCATGGTCTCGTCGACGGAGAGGGTGGTCTGCGAGAGCCAGACGACCTTGTTCGGGTCCTTCACGACGACGGTGTCGGCCTCCTCCGGGGAGTTCACCACCGTGACATGGTCGGGCGCCTCGCCCGCGGTGCCCTCGACCTCCTCGTGGCCGTCGTGGCCGATGAGCAGGATCTCGAAATCGTCGCGCGCGAAGCGCACCGCCTCGCGGTGCACCTTGGTGACGAGCGGGCAGGTGGCGTCGATCGCGTGCAGGCCGCGATCGGAGGCCGCGTTCACGACCGCCGGCGAGACACCGTGCGCGCTGAACACGACGTGGGCGCCCTCGGGGATCTCGTCGACCTCCTCGACGAAGATCGCGCCCTTCTCCTCGAGCTCGGTCACCACGTGGATGTTGTGCACGATCTGCTTGCGCACGTACACGGGCGCGCCGTAGCGCTCGAGAGCCTTCTCCACGGCGACCACCGCGCGGTCCACGCCGGCGCAGTATCCGCGCGGAGCGGCGAGCAGAACCCGCTTGTGTCCGGCCACCGGGTTATCCTGAAGCCGCCCGGCCGCCGCGCGAACGCGTGGGAGGCGAGGGACGGGGAGATGAACGGCAGTCGAAGTCACCCTTGAATTCTACCGTCGCGCAGCTGTGCGGGGCCGGGGAGAGTCTGAGCAGGAGCGGGAGCGGATGACAGTCTTCGAAGCGACGACCGGACAGGGCGAGACGCCACCCGCCGACTCCGTGGCACCGCGTGACTCCACGGCCGACGCCCCCACCTCGGTCACCCGCCTGAACACGACCATCCGCGACTTCATCGCCCGATGGAACACGGTGTGGGTCGAGGGCGAGATCACCTCCTGGAACGTGCGGGCCGGCAACGTCTTCGCGCGTCTCAAGGACACCCGCTCCGACGCGCAGATCTCGATCCGGGTGTGGTCGAGCGTGCGCGGGCGCATCCCCTCCGACATCGGCGTGGGCGACCATGTCGTCGCCGCGGTGAAGGCCGACTACTTCGTCAAGGCCGGCGACTTCAGCTTCACCGTCTCGGCGATGAAGCACGTCGGGCTCGGCGACCAGCTGGAGCGCCTCGAGAAGCTCCGCGTCCAGCTCCGGCAGGAGGGACTGTTCGATCCGTCCCGCAAGCAGCGCCTGCCGTTCCTCCCCCACGTGATCGGCCTGATCACCGGAGAGCGGTCCGACGCCGAGAAGGACGTGCACCGCAACGCCGAGCTCCGCTGGCCGCAGGTGCGCTTCCGCACCGAGTACGCCGCCGTGCAGGGCGACCGCTGCGTCCCCGACACCCTGGCCGCGCTCGCACGCCTGGACGCCGACCCCGAGGTCGACGTCATCATCATCGCCCGCGGCGGTGGCGACCCGCAGACGCTCCTGGGGTTCAGCGACGAGCGGCTCGTCCGTGCCGTCGCCGCCGCGTCCACCCCCGTCGTCAGCGCGATCGGCCACGAGAACGACCACCCGCTCCTCGACGACGTCGCCGATCTGCGCGCCTCCACGCCGACGGATGCAGCCAAGCGGGTCGTGCCCGATGTCGGCGAGCAGCGCGCCCTGATCGCGCAGCTGCGGTCCCGCGCGACCACCCGCCTGACGCACCGTCTCTCGCATGACATCGCCCAGCTCGAGCAGCTCCGCTCCCGCCCGGTGCTGCGCTCCCCCGCACCGATCATCGATGCCCGCGCCCAGGAGCTGTGGCTGCTGCTGTCGCGCGGACGCGACACCCTGACCCGACACCTCGACACCGCGGGCCGTCGCACCAGTGAGCTGCGCGCCTCCCTGCGCGCGCTGTCCCCCGCGGCGACCCTCGCCCGCGGCTACGCGATCGCCCACCTCGATGGAGGCGTGATCCTGCGCGATGCCGCCGAGGCTCCGGCCGGCAGCGCCCTGACGATCACGCTCGATCGCGGCTCCGTGGCGGCGCGCTCGGAGGGCGAGGTCGCGGAATCCGCCTGAGCCTGGCCGCCGCGGCGCACGACGTAGGATGGAGGGGTGAGTGCGCTGAACGACATCCCCGTGGAGACGCTGTCGTTCGAGGCGGCCCGTGACGAGCTCGTGAAGGTCGTCGCCGAGCTCGAGCAGGGCTCCCCGACGCTGGAGCACTCGCTCGCCCTCTGGGAGCGCGGCGAAGCCCTGGCCGCCCGCTGCGAGGAGTGGCTCCTCGGGGCGAAGCGCCGTCTGGACGCCGCCCGCGCCGCCGCCTCCGATACCGAGACGCCGTCGGGAGAGTCATGAGCAAGCAGCCCCCGATCATCGCCGAGCTCGGCCGCCCGGAGACCCCCGACGAGACCGCCGCACGCAAGGCCGCATCCAGCAAGGCCTACCGGTCGAGCCAGACCATGCGGAACCTCGTCGCGGCCCTGCTCGTCACGGTCGCCGTCGTGGCCGTCATCATCCTCGCGGTCCCCCGCGGCGAGCCGGTGGAGCAGAAGCCGCTCGACGTGGCCGGCATCGCCGAGGGCGTCGAGTCCTCCATGGATCGCGACGTGCTCATCCCCGATCTCGGCACCTTCTGGCGCGCCAACGCCGCCGCCATGCAGGGCGGGGCGACGGTCGTCTGGGAGGTCACCCTCGCTCCGAAGGACGAGGACGAGCGCGGCTTCATCAAGGTCGCCCAGGCCTTCGACGCCGACGCATCCTGGGCGCCGCAGCGTCTGAACGGCATCGCCCCCACCGACACCGTCCGCATCGGCGGGTTCGACTGGGATGTGTTCAAGCCGGGCGGCTCCGACTCGAACGCCAACGTCAGCTACGCCATCGGCACCCAGGCGGGTGACGACTACATCCTGCTCTACGGCTCGCGATCCCCCGACTCCACCGCCGAGCTGGCCGAGTCCCTCATCCCCCAGATCCGCTCCCTCTCGGAGGCTTCATGACGCACCCCCTGACCCCGTCCGCGGCCTGGCAGCAGATGCAGGAGGGCAACCGCCGGTTCGTGGCGGACGAGCCGAGGCATCCCAACCAGGACGTCGCTCGCCGCAAGGATCTCGAGGCGGCGCAGCACCCCGTCGCGACGCTGTTCGGCTGCTCCGACTCGCGCCTCGCCGCCGAGATCATCTTCGACCTCGGCCTGGGCGACCTCTTCGTCGTGCGCAACGCCGGCCAGGTGATGGGCGAGTCCATCGTGGCCAGCCTGGAGTACGCCGTGGCCGTGTTGGAGGTGCCGCTGATCGTGGTCCTCGCCCATGACTCGTGCGGCGCGGTGCGCGCCGCGATCGACGGCACCGCGATCGACGCGGCCCCGCTGCCCCCGCACATCTGGAAGCTGATCGCTCCGATCGTGCCGGCCGCGCGGAAGGTCCTCGCCGAGAGCGGCGGCGGCACGGTGGCGGACATCGACTCGGAACTCGTCGGGCGCGAGCACCTGCGCAACACCGTCGGCGATCTGCTGCAGTCGTCCGAGATCATCAGCAACGCCGTCGCCGAGGGTCGACTCGGCATCGTCGGCGCCAACTACCGCCTGGCCGAGGGCACCGCGGTGCCCGTGATCACGGTCGGCATCGACACCGAGGACGCTATCCAGGGGACAGGCCCCGTAACCAAGGAGGGTTCGGAATGACCGAGACCGACCAGCGCAGCGGCGAAGACTCGCTGAGCTACCGCATCGAGCACGACACCATGGGTGAGGTGCGGGTACCCGTGAACGCACTCTACGGAGCGCAGACCCAGCGCGCCGTGGAGAACTTCCCGATCTCCGGAAAGGGGCTGGAGTCGACGCAGATCGCCGCCCTGGCCCGCATCAAGAAGGCTGCGGCACTCGCCAACAAGGAGCTCGGCACGCTCGACGGCGCCATCGCCGACGCGATCGCCCAGGCCGCCGACCAGGTCGCCTCGGGCGCCCACGACGGCGAGTTCCCGGTCGACACCTACCAGACCGGCTCCGGCACGTCGTCGAACATGAACATGAACGAGGTGCTGGCGACGCTCGCGACTCGCATCCTCGGCGCGACGGTTCACCCCAACGACCACGTGAACGCCTCGCAGTCGTCGAACGACGTGTTCCCGACCTCGGTGCACATCGCGGTCACCCAGGCGCTCATCGACACGCTCATCCCGGCGCTCGACCACCTCGCCGTCGCCCTCGAGGCGAAGGCGGAGCTGTGGAAGGACGCGGTCAAGTCCGGCCGTACGCACCTCATGGACGCCACGCCGGTGACCCTCGGCCAGGAGTTCGGCGGTTACGCCCGTCAGATCCGCCTGGGCATCGAGCGCGTGCAGTCGGCCCTCCCCCGCGTCGCCGAGGTCCCGCTGGGCGGCACCGCGGTCGGCACCGGCATCAACACGCCGCTCGGCTTCCCGCAGAAGGTCATCGCGCTGCTCGCGGCCGAGACCGAGCTGCCCATCACCGAGGCGAAGGACCACTTCGAGGCGCAGGCCAACCGCGACGGTCTGGTCGAGGCCTCCGGCGCGCTGCGCACGATCGCGGTCTCGCTGACCAAGATCAACAACGACCTGCGCTGGATGGGCTCCGGCCCCAACACGGGTCTGGGTGAGCTGCACATCCCCGACCTGCAGCCCGGCTCCTCGATCATGCCCGGCAAGGTCAACCCGGTCGTGCCCGAGGCCGTGCTGATGGTGTGCGCCCGCGTGATCGGCAACGACGCGACGGTCGCCTGGGCCGGAGCATCCGGCTCCTTCGAGCTCAACGTCGCGATCCCCGTCATGGGCACCGCGGTGCTCGAGTCGATCCGCCTGCTGTCGAACGCCTCGCGTGTGCTCGCCGACAAGACCATCGACGGCCTGCAGGCGAACGTCGACCGCGCCGCCGCGTTCGCGGGCATGAGCCCGTCGATCGTGACCCCGCTGAACAAGCTCATCGGCTACGAGGCCGCTGCGAAGATCGCGAAGCACTCGGTCGCCAAGGGCATCACGGTGCGCGACGCCGTGATCGACCTCGGCTACGTCGAGCGCGGCGAGCTCACCCTGGAGCAGCTGGACGAGAAGCTCGACCTGCTCTCGATGACCCACCCGGGCTGACCCCCGAGACGACGGATGCCGCGAGGACTCGTTCCTCGCGGCATCCGCTGTTTCCTCGGTCAGCTGAGCTCTCCGCCCTCCAGGAGCTCGGTGACGAGGGCTGCGATCGCCGAGCGCTCGGAGCGCATCAGGGTCACGTGACCGAAGAGGTCGTGTCCCTTCAGCGTCTCGATCACGCTGGCGATCCCGTCGTGCCGGCCGACGCGGAGGTTGTCGCGCTGCCCGACGTCGTGGGTGAGGATGACGCGCGAGTTCTGCCCCATGCGGCTCAGCACGGTCAGCAGGACGTTGCGTTCGAGCGACTGCGCCTCGTCGACGATCACGAACGCGTCGTGGAGGGAGCGTCCGCGGATGTGCGTGAGCGGCAGCACCTCCAGCAGTCCGCGCTCGATGACCTCCTCGATCACGTTGCCGGAGACGACCGACCCCAGGGTGTCGTAGACCGCCTGGCCCCACGGCCCCATCTTCTCGCCCTGGTCGCCGGGAAGGTAGCCGAGCTCCTGCCCGCCGACCGCGAAGAGCGGACGGAACACGATGATCTTCTTCTGCTGCTGACGCTCGAGCACGGCTTCGAGTCCGGCGCACAGCGCGAGCGCCGACTTGCCGGTGCCGGCGCGACCACCGAGGGAGACGATGCCGACCTCCTGGTCCAGGAGCAGGTCGATCGCGATGCGCTGCTCCGCGGAGCGGCCGTGCATCCCGAAGATGTCGCGGTCGCCGCGCACCAGTCGGTATTCGCCGTCGCCGGTGACCCGTCCGAGGGCGGAACCGCGCTCGGAGTGGATGATCAGTCCCGTGTTGACCGGCAGCCCGCGAGCCTCCTCGCTGATGCCGACCTCGCTCTCGTACAGGTCGCTGATGTCGTCTCCGGAGAGGTCGATCGTCGAGATGCCCGTCCACCCGGAGTCCACGGCCTGCTCGGCGAGGTACTCCTCGGCGCGAAGTCCGAGCGAGGCGGCCTTGACCCGCATCGGCAGGTCCTTGGAGACGATCGTGACGTCCTGCCCGTCCTGCGCCAGGTGCATCGCGACCGAGAGGATGCGGGTGTCGTTGTCGCTGAGGCGGATGCCGGCGGGGAGCACGGAGGAGTCGGTGTTGGCGAGCTCGACGCGGAGCGTTCCGCCCTCCCCCACCTCGACCGGGAAGTCCAGGCGACCGTGCTCGATTCGCAGGTCGTCGAGATGACGCAGGGCCTGTCGCGCGAAGTAGCCGATCTCCGGGTCGTGCCGTTTGCCCTCGAGCTCCGTGATGACGACGACGGGGAGGACGACGGAATGCTCGGCGAACCGGAAGAACGCCTGCGGATCGCTCAGCAGGACCGAGGTGTCGAGCACATAGGTGCGCAGATCCTGATCCGGATCGGCGGACGATGCTCGCCTCGTCGTCTTACGGGTGGACTGCTGCGCGGTGCTGGTGGCCTGCTGCGCTGTACGTGTGGTCACGACCCACTCCCGACCCGGGGAATCCCGGCTATTCGAACGAGTCGACCAGGGGGTCTCGAGTCGAAAACCTGAGGCCGACCCGACCGGGCGCCTTGCCCGATGCCTAGAACGTACGACCGCGAGAGGGATTAACCCGCACTCGACACGCCAGCGCTTCGTTACGCGCTGATGAACGTCTCGTTGCCGAACGCGTGCAGGGTGTCGTCGAGGAGCTGGAACGTGTCCGCGTCGGTGCCCGCGTGGGGCGCGATCCGCACCGAGGGCCCCCGTGCCGTCACCACCAGACCGGCGTTCGCGAGGGCCGCGGCCAGGCGTGCGGGCTCCTCCGGCGCGAGGGCGACGATGCCGGCGCGCTGCGAGCGCTCCCGCGGTGAGCTCACCTCGATGCCGTGGCGGTCGGCGATCTCGAGCACGGTGTCGACGTGCTCGGCGAGGCGCTCCTCGATCGCGGCGATGCCGGCGTCGCGCATGTCGCGCACCCCGATCGCGAGGCGACCCGCCGCGAGGGTGTCCGGGCCGCTGATCGTGTACGCCCTGGCCGATGCCGCGGGCGCGGGGAGCTCGTCCACGAACAGGCCGGAGGCCGTGGTCCCGGTGATCCCGGAGAGCACGGGGATATCCGCTCCCGTGCCCGAGGCGAGAACCAGGCGAAGGCGCTGCCGCGTCCGGCCCGCAGCCACTTGTAGCCGTGTCCGACCACGACGTCCGCCGCGCTGTAGTCGACGTCGATGACGCCGAACGACTGGACGGCGTCGACGATGAGCAGCCGGTCGGGGCCGATGGCCTCACGCAGCGCCGCGAGATCGACGCGGTACCCGGTGCGGAAGTCCACGTGGCTCACGGCCAGTGCGGTGACCTCGTCGTCGAGAGCCTCCGCCACGGCATCCGGGGTCACGCGTCCGTCGTCGGGAGTGATCCAGCGCGGCGTCAGCGCACGGTCCGATGCCGTGGATGCCCGCTCCAGGGTCAGGCTGACGCTGGGGAACTCCGCCGTGCTCGCGATGACCGCACCGGACAGCCCGTACAGCGCGTGCATGAGGCCGTGGGTGGACGAGGGCTGGAGCGTGACGTCGTCGGCGTCGCCGCCGAGCAGTTCCGCCACGACCTCCTGCGCCTGTCCGACCCGCTCCCAGACCAGGGACAGGGAGGACGGGCGCCCGTTGCCGAGCAGGTCGGCGTCGGCGAAGACCTCTTCGCGCACCGAGGGCGACAGCGGCCCGAAGGCCGCCCAGTTCAGGTAGCCGGACTCGTTGTCGAAGGTGTCGACATAGTCCTGGAAAGTGCTCACTGCGTCATTGTGGCACGGTGCCGTCCGGCCCGCGCCCGCTCAGCGTCCGAACCGGCGGTCGCGATCGGCGTAGTCGCGGATCGCGCGCAGGAAGTCCACCTGGCGGAGGTCGGGTCCGAGCGCCTCGACGAAGTAGAACTCGCTGTGCGCGCTCTGCCAGAGCAGGAAGTCGCTGAGCCGCTGCTCGCCGCTCGTGCGGATGACGAGGTCGGGGTCGGGCTGCCCCCCGGTGTACAGGTGCTCGCCGATCATCTCCGGCGTCAGGTGCGCGGCGAGGTCCTCCATCGTGCCGCCCGACGCCTCGTGCTTCGTGATGATGCTCCGGACGGCGTCGACGATCTCGTTGCGACCGCCGTATCCGACGGCGAGGTTCACGTGCAGTCCGCTGTGGTCCTTGGTGCGCTCCTCCGCGTCCGCCAGCACCCGCGCGAGCTCGGGGGGCAGGATGTCGGCGCGCCCGACGTGCTTGACCCGCCAGTTCCCCTCACGGGACAGGGCCTCCGCCAGCTCGGCGATGATCTCGATGAGGTCGGCGAGCTCCGCGGAGTCGCGCTTGCGGAGGTTGTCGCTGGAGAGCAGGTACAGGGAGACGACCCGCACGCCGAGCTCATCGCACCAGCCGAGGAACTCGCGCATCTTGGCAGCTCCGGCGCGGTGGCCCTCCGCGGGGGTGTCCAGTCCGAGCTGGCGCGCCCACCGCCGGTTGCCGTCGATCATCATCGCGACGTGATGCGGCACGGAGGCGGGATCGAGGTGACGACGCAGGCGACTGGTGTAGAGCCGGTACAGCGGCCCTCGCACCGGGCTCTCGCGGGAAATCACCTCCCTACGCTATCGTGCCGGGACCGCCACCACCGGTGCGGATGCTGAGGAATCGCGCCGCGTGGGATATGTTCCGTGCACGGTATGCGCACCGGCCTAGAGTGAGCACGTGAGCACTCCCGAAGCCTCCGGCCCCGACGTCCCCCAGCTGCCACTGCTCGAAGCCGCGGCCGTGGATGCGGCGGTCGACATCAAGCCGACCTGGCGGGGATGGATCCACGCCGCCACGTTCCCGGTGGCCATCGTCGCCGGTGTCGTACTGATCATCGTCGCGGACGGTGCGCCCGCGAAGTGGGCCGCGGCGGTCTTCATGGTCACCTCGCTCCTGCTCTTCGGCAACTCGGCGCTCTATCACCGTTTCGACTGGTCACCGAAGGTGAAGGTGCTTCTGAAGCGCATCGATCACGCCAACATCCTGCTGCTGATCGCCGGGACCTACACTCCCCTCGCCACCCTCGCGCTGCCCCCGTCGAAGGGCGTGCTCCTGCTGTCGCTGGTCTGGGGAGGCACGCTGATCGGGATCCTGTTCCGCGTGTTCTGGATCAATGCTCCGCGCTGGCTCTACGTCGCCCTGTACCTGCTGCTCGGCTGGGCGGCGGTGATGTACATCGTCGACCTGATGAACGCGAACTTCGCGATGATGGTGCTGGTGATCGTCGGAGGGCTGCTCTACACGGGAGGCGCGATCGTCTACGCGCTCAAGAAGCCCAACCCGTGGCCCGGCCACTTCGGCTTCCACGAGATCTTCCACGTGTGCACGGTGCTCGCGTTCCTGTGCCACTGGACCGCGTGCCTTCTCATCGCGCTGGCGCCGCTCTCGCCGTCGCTGGGCGCACCGTAGGTCCGAGACCGGCGGACGTGTGCACTCGGGGCGGCGGCGCCCGACGGGCTCAGCGCGTGGGCGGTTCCCGGCCCTCGTCGCGCGCGTCGGCGTCGTCCCGGTCCGGAGTCGCGGCACCGGTCGCGCCGTCAGCGGCCTCCGCCGCCGCGCGTGCGGCTTCCTCGGCGTCGAGCTCCTCCCGCACCTCGTCGCGGTACCGGACCCGCCGGATACGGCGGTTCATGTCCCAGATCAGCAGGATCACGGCGATCACGATGACGACGATCACGGCGAAACCGACGAACCCCGGAGTCACCAGCACCGGATTGACCGTCATGCTGGGTGTCGGCATCGGGGTCTCGGTCAGAGAGCGCATGAATGGGCCTTTCTCACGCAGGTCGCATAACCTGGTAACACCAGCCTAACGACCGGAAGAACCCCCCTGTGACGACCGCACTCGAGCTCGACGAACGCTATGGCCGAACCCGACGGCGTCGGCTGCCCTGGATCATCGGCGGCGCCGTCGCGCTGCTCGTCGTCGTCGCCTTCAGCTGGATGACCGTCGCGCAGTCCATGGCCTCCGTGGACGCGGACGATCTGGGCTTCGTGCTCGTCGACGAGCACTCGGTCGAACTGAGCTTCCAGGTGACCGGCGTGCAGGGCAAGGACGTCGTCTGCGCCGTGGAGGCGCTCGACGAGGAGTTCGGTGTCGTCGGCTGGAAGATCGTCGAGATCGCCGCCGGCGAGAGCCACTCCCAGGCCCGGAAGGTGACCATCCCGACGGTCGCGGAGGCGACGACAGGTTTGGTGAACACCTGCTGGGTCGCCTAGACTCGTGCCAGACAAGACGACGCCCCGGCACCGTGCCGGGGCGTCTTGGCATATCCCCCGCAGCATGTCGGAGGGATCCCGAAAGAAGGAGCTTCGTCATGTCCACCGACGCTCAGGTTCCCTTCCTCACGCAGGAAGCGTATGACCGGCTCGTCGCCGAGCTGGAGCACCTGTCCACGTTCGGCCGCGATGAGATCGCCAAGCGCATCGAGGCGGCTCGCGAGGAAGGCGACCTCAAGGAGAACGGCGGCTACCACGCTGCGAAGGATGAGCAGGGCAAGCAGGAGGCCCGCATCCGCACGCTCGAGGGACTGCTGAAGACCGCGAAGGTGGGCGAGGCTCCCGCCAGCCGCGGCATCGTCGAGCCCGGCACCGTCGTCACCGCCGTCGTCGCGGGTGGCGAAGAGGTCTTCCTCCTCGGAAGCCGGGAGATCGCCGCCGGCAGCGACCTGGACGTCTACAGCGAGGCCAGCCCGCTGGGCCAGGCCATCCTCGGCCTCAAGGTCGGCGAGAAGTCGTCGTACGAAGCTCCGAACGGCCGCTCGATCAGCGTCGAGATCGTGAACGTCGAGACGTACACGGGCTGAGCCGAGCCCCACGCAGAAGCGCCCCGCCTCCTCTCGGATGCGGGGCGCTTCTGCGTGTTCGGCCGGTCGCTCAGTCCGCGAGCAGGATGGGCTCGAAGCCGGCGCGACGCAGCGTGTCGAGCGTGTGCTCCGAGTGCTCGGGCCCGCGCGTCTCGACGCTCAGCTCGAGGATGACCTCGCTGATCTGCAGGCCGTGGCCGTGCCGGGTGTGCATGGCCTCGATCACGTTCGCCCCCGCCTCGGCGATGAGCTCGGACACCCTCGCGAGCTGTCCGGGACGGTCGGGCAGCGGGATGCGGATGGTGAGGTACCGGCCGGATGCGGCGAGCCCGTGGGAGACGACGCGCTGCAGCAGCAGCGGGTCGATGTTGCCGCCGGAGAGGACGGCCATCGTGGTTCCGGTGCCGGAGACCTTCCCGGCGAGGATGGCTGCCACGCCCGCGGCGCCGGCGGGCTCGACCACGACCTTCGCCTGCTCCAGCAGGATCAGGATCGCGCGCGCCAGATCGTCGTCGGAGACGGTGACCACCTCGTCGACGAGGTCCTTGATGATCTCGAACGGGATCGCGCCGGGACGGGCGACCAGGATGCCGTCGGCGATGGTCGGTCGCGTGACGATGTCGACGGGCTCCCCAGCGGCGAGCGACGGCGGGACCGCGGCGGCGTTCTCGGCCTGGACGCCGATGATGCGCACCGTGCGTCCGAGCTCAGCGGCACGGGCTTTGACGGCTGCCGCGACGCCCGCGATGAGGCCGCCGCCGCCGATGCCGAGGACCACGGTGTCGACCTCCGGCGCATCCTCGAGCAGCTCGAGGCCCAGTGTGCCCTGGCCGATCACGACGTCGCGGTGGTCGAAGGGATGGATCAGGACGGCACCGGTGCGCTCGGAGAACTCCGCGGCGAGGCGCAGGGACGTCGTGACGGTCTCGCCCTCCAGCACCACCTCCGCGCCGTAGCCGCGAGTGGCGAGGAGCTTGGGGACCGGCACGCCCAGGGGCATGAAGATCGTGGCGGGGATCCCGAGCGCCTGCGCGGCGAGGGCCACGCCCTGGGCGTGGTTGCCCGCGGAGGCCGCGACGACGCCGCGGGAGCGCTCCTCGGCGCTCAGCTTCGACAGCCGATAGGCCGCACCGCGGATCTTGAACGAGCCGGTGCGCTGAAGATTCTCCATCTTCAGCAGGACCGGACCTCCGTGAATGTCGGAGAGGGCTCGCGACGGCAGCGTCGGCGTGTGCGAGATCACCTCAGCCAGACTCTGAGCAGCGTGCTCGAACTCGGTCAGGCTGGGGACTGCACTCATCGATTCCTCCGTCTCCGCTCGCGCGGTACTGTGCTCCAGATCAGGTCGCCACTCGGGCCGACACCGGTACGCCACGACCCCGAACTCACCGTCACGGCGAAGACGTTCACGAACGCCGCGAGCGGCACCGCGAACAGCGCCCCGGGGATGCCGGCGATCATCGCGCCTCCCGCCACCACGAGGACGACGGCAAGGGGATGCACCTTGACCGCCGAGCCCATCATGATCGGCTGCAGGATGTGGCCCTCGATCTGCTGGACGGCCAGGACGACCACGAGCATCCACAGCGCGATCCACGGCCCGTTGTAGACGAGGGCGAGGAACACGGCGACGGCACCGGTGACGACGGCACCGACGATCGGGATGAACGAGCCGAGGAACACCAGCACGGCCACCGGCAGCGCGAGCGGCACCTGGAGCAGGAACGCCCCGAGGCCGATGCCGATCGCGTCGATGGTCGCCACGAACAGCTGGGTGCGGGCGTAGTTGACGATCGTCGCCCAGCCGTTGCGGGCCGCGCCATCGACCGCCGGGCGGGAGTTGCGCGGGAAGATCCGCAGGGTCCAGCGCCAGATCCCGGCGCCGTCGGCGAGCAGGCAGATGAGGATGAACAGCGAGAGCACCGCGCCGGTGGCGACATGCCCCACGGTGGTGCCGATGGCCAGTGCGCCGGTCCAGAGCACCTGCGCCTGCTCGTCGAGGAAGTCGAGCCCCTGCTGCAGGTAGTCGGCGATCTGGGTGTCGGAGAGGTTGAGCGGACCCTGGTGGAGCCAGACCTGGAACTGGTCGAAGGCCTCGGTCGAGCGCTGCTGGACGTCGGGCAGCTGCGCGCGCACCTGCCAGATCACGAGCCACAGGAGCCCCGCGACGATCGCGGCGGTGCCGATGAGGGAGATCGCGATCGCCAGCCAGCGCGGCAGACCGTGTCGCAGCATCCACGAGAACGCGGGCCACAGCAGGGCGGTGATGAGGATGCCGACCATGAGCGGGATGACCAGGAGCTTGAGCAGCATCACCAGCCAGATGAAGACGCCGATGGCGGCGGCGATGATCAGCAGCCGCCAGGCATAGCTCGCGGTGATGCGCAACGGCAGGGGCACCGCCTCGTCGGCATCGGTCGTCACGGTGCGGTCTGTGGAGACCGGGCGCGGACGGAAGAGATCTCGCAGCCGGGGTCGCTGGTCCTCGCTCATCGCCCAAGTCTACGGTCATGCCGTATGCCGTTGGACGCATCCTTCCGAGTACGGACCGCGATGTCGCCGGTCGGCGTTACGCTGACGACGTGAACGACACCCTCAGCCCCACCCAGGCACGCCGTATCGCTCTGGCCGCTCAGGGCTTCACACGCGCGCGGCCGAGCGCCGTCAGCGCACGGCACGTCCACCGCGTGATGGACCGGCTCGGCGTGCTCCAGATCGATTCCGTCAACGTCTTCGCGCGCTCGCACTACCTGCCCCTGTTCTCCCGCCTCGGCTCCTACGACCCCGCGCTCCTCGACCGGGTCTTCCTGTCTCGCACCACCCACTACGTCGAGTACCTCGCGCACGAGGCGACCTTCATCCCGGTCGCCGACTGGCCGCTGTGGCGTTTTCGGATGGACGACTTCCGTCGTCGCTGGGCCGATGCGGACTCCTGGATGAGCAACAACGCACGCACCGTGCAGTGGGTGCAGGACGAGCTGCGAGCCCGCGGACCCCTTCGTCCCGCCGACCTCCGCGACGACGCGCCACGAGAGCGCGGGACCTGGTGGGACTGGGACGACGCGAAACTGGCCCTCGAGCACCTCTGGCGCACGGGAGACGTCGCCGTCAGCGGCCGCCGGGGCTTCGAGCGCACGTACGCGCTGGCCGAGCACGTGATCCCCGAGGGCATCCGTTCGCACGAGATCTCGCGAGATGACGCGATCCTCGAACTGACGCGCCGCGCCGCACGCTCGAGCGGCGTCGCGACCCAGTCCGACCTCGCCGACTACTACCGGATCCGCGATCGGGCGGCCGTCGCCCGATCGATTGTGCAGCTCGTCGACGAGGGCGAGCTGCTGCCGGTGCAGGTGCGCGGGTGGGAGCGCGGTGGCCGTGCGCTGCCGGCGTGGCGCCATCGCGATGCGGTCCTTCCGCGCAAAGTCGAGACGGCCGCGGTGCTGACGCCCTTCGACCCGGTGGTGTGGTTCCGCGAGCGCGCCCTCCGCGTGTTCGACCTCGACTACCGGATCGAGATCTACGTCCCCGCGGAGAAGCGCCGGTACGGCTACTACTCGCTGCCCGTGCTCGTGGGCGATCGCGTCGTCGCGCGGGTCGACCTCAAGGCGGACCGCGCCACATCGACCCTGCAGGTGCAATCCGCCTGGTGGGAGCCGCAGGCCCGCCCCGGCGATGCGGAGCCGATCGCGGAAGAACTCGCCCTCGCCGCCTCCTGGCAGGGCCTGGAGCACGTCTCGGTCTCCGGCTGGGGCGACGCCACGGGCGCGCTGCACGGTGCACTGGCCGCCGGAGCGGGCTCGTCGGTGCGGCGCCACGTGCACACCAGGGAAGAACCCGCATGAGTCGGCGGCGGTGGTGGCTGATCGGCGGAGCGGCAGCAGTCGTCGTGGCCGTCGCCGCCGGGCTGTGGATCTGGCAGTCCACGACGAGCGAGCCCACCCCGGAAGAGGCCGCTGCCGCGTACCTGCGCGCACTCGAATCCGGTGACCCCGCCGCCGTGGAGAAGACCGGCGCGGTGGTCTCACCGGAGACCCTTGAGACGTTCTCCGAGGCGACGGCACTCGTCGAGGATGCCGAGGTGACTTCCATCGAGGGCGGTGACAGCGCCCCGGTCGGGGGTGCGACGGCTGTGGCCGAGATCTCCTTCCGCTTGGCCGATGAAGAGCACACGGCAGAGCTGACACTCTCACCCGTCGACGGACGGTGGGTCGTGGACGATTCCGGGCGGGGCAGCGTGACCGCCGCTCCGTCCGTCGGCACATTCGTCGCCATCGGGGAGCACACCCTGCCCGCTGGCGAGGCGACGGCGCTGCTGCCGGCGACCTACACCGTCACTGCCGCGCCGGTGGCGCTGCTCAGCGGCGAGAAGTCGGTGACCGTCCTTCCCGGCGACGAGACCGCCGTCGATGTCGACGTGTCCGTCCGCGCCGAGGCGACGACCGCGGCGCAGAAGCAGCTCGACGAGCACCTCGAGACCTGCACGGAACCGGGCACCGCCCTGCCCACCGGGTGCGGCATCCGGATCCCCTGGGGCACGGAGTTCCGAGAGGTCTCCGACATCCGCTATCGGATCGAGCAGCTGCCGATGATCGTGCTGCCGGGGGCCGGTTTCCGCGCCGACGGCGGCGCGCTGGTCGCGACGGTGACCGGCACGGGCCAGGACGGCGCCGCACGCACGACGAGCTATCGGACCGCGTCCTGGAGCGTGCGCGGCGACGTGTCCTTCACCGAAGACGGGGTGGCGCTCACCGTCTGGTGAACGCGCGGATCAGAACTGGACGCGCGGCGGCTCGGAGATCGCGCTGCTGTCGGCGACCTCGAAGAACTCCCGCTCGGTGAAGCCGAGCCCCTTGGCGAACAGGTTGTTCGGGAAGACCTTGATCTTGGTGTTGAGCTCTCGCACACCGCCGTTGTAGAACCGGCGCGCGGCCTGGATCTTGTCCTCGGTGTCGACCAGAGCCTGCTGCACCTGGAGGAAGTTCGTGCTGGCCTGGAGCTGCGGGTACGCCTCGGCGACCGCGAAGAGGCTGCGCAGCGCCTGCTGGAGGTGTCCCTCGGCGATGCCCGCCTCGCCCGGTCCCCCGGCGGAGAGGGTCTCGGCGCGCGCACGTGTCACGTTCTCGAAGACGGCCTTCTCGTGCGACGCGTAGCCCTTGACCGTCTCGATGAGGTTGGGGATGAGGTCGGCCCGACGCTTCAGCTGCACCGTGATGCCGCTCCACGCCTCGTCGACGCGCACCTTCAGCTGCACCAGCGAGTTGTACGTGGCCCACAGATAGATGCCGGCGAGCAGGATCACTCCGACAACGATCAGTACCGGCACGAGCCATTCCATCAGAGGCCCACCCTTCCTCGTGTTTCTCTCATCCTAGACGCGCACCCTGCACGTGGACTGGGCGCGACGCGGGTCGCGCTGAGGTCCGATCAGCTGCCGAGGACGCGCTCGAGATACCGGTTCGCGAACCGGCGCTCCGGGTCCAGTCGATCACGCAGCGCGATGAAGTCGTCGAAGCGCGGGTAGCGCTCCCGCAGTGTCGCATCGGTCAGGGTGTGCAGCTTGCCCCAGTGCGGACGTCCGCCGAACTCGAGCATGATCTCCTCGACCGCACCGAAATACTCGGTCGGGTCCGCCCGCCAATAGCGGTGGACGGCGACGTACGCGCTCGCGCGCCCGTGCGCGGTCGACAGCCAGCGGTCGTCGGCGGCGGCGAAGCGCACCTCGATGGGGAACTCGATCCGCCATCCACGTCGGGCGATCAGCGCGCGGACCGCCTCGAAGGCCGGCACGACGTTCTCGGCGGGCAGCGCGTACTCCATCTCGCGGAACCGCACGGTCCGGCTCTGGATGAGCACACGGTGCGAGAGCTCGGTGTACTCGCGGTCGCCCGTGAGCGTGACCGCGAGGCGGCTGAACGGCGGCGTGATCGCCGGAACCGCCCGCCCCGCGGCGCAGACCACTCGGTACACGCCGTTCGACAGCAGCGTCTCGTCGATCCACTTCCCGACCACCGGGAGCGGCTTGCGGACCGTCGACTCCGGAAGTCTCATCTGCCGCTTGGTCAGCGCCACGTCCGTGTGCGGGAACCAGTAGAACTCGAAATGATCGGAGGCAGCCACGCGCTCGTCGAGCGTCGCGAGCACCTCGTCGAGCGGCGCGGGCTCGTCGACCGCGTGCATGACGAACGCCGGAACGCACTGGAGGGTCACCTCGACGATGATGCCCAGCGCACCGAGACTGAGCGCCACGGCCGGGAGCAGATCGCTCTCGTGCTCGTCGTCGATGCGCAGGAACTCGCCGGCGGCCGTGACCAGCGTGATGCCGACGACCTGGGTGGCGAGACCGCCGAACTCCGCGCCGGTGCCGTGCGTGCCCGTCGAGATCGCGCCGGCGATCGACTGCCGATCGATGTCGCCGAGGTTCTCCATCGCGAGCCCGTAGGGCGCGAGCAGGCCGGGGATGCGGTGCAGTCGCGTGCCGGCGAGGAGCGTGACCCTCCCGGTCGCGGCATCCGCCGAGACGAGTCCCTGCAGGTCGTCGAGCTCCAGCAGGACGCCCGGGGCGACGGCGATGCCGGTGAAGCTGTGCCCCGCGCCGACGGCTTTCACGCTGAGGCCCTGCTTGACCGCCGCGATCACCGCCCGCTGCACGCCCTCGGGGCTGCGCGGGCGCTCCACGCGCACGGGTCGCACCGAGGCCGTACGGCTCCAGTTCTGCCAGGAGCCGCCGATTCTCGTCACAGGAACGCCTTTCCCTCGCCGCGGTACGTCGGCAGCTCGTCGATGATCTCGTCGCCCGAGACCAGGTGGTAGTGCGTGATGCGCTCGGCCGGCTCCCCGCTCTTGGCATGTCGGAACCAGACCCGGTCCCCCACGCCCAGCGACGTCGCCGCCGGACCCTGCAACGGTGTCTGCACCTCGCCGGCCGCTTCGCGGGACAGCGTGTGCAGCCCCTCGGGCCACACGGCGCGCGGCTGTCGGGACGCCAGAGCGGGGCCGGAGGCGATCCACCCTCCACCGAGCACCGTCGCGATGTCCGCGGCCGGACGACGGACGACGTCGAATGCGAACGCGGACGCCGGTGCCGGGCGGAACGACCGATAGCCGTCGAAGAGATGACCGCCGAGGAGGCCGCTGCCGGCGCTCGCCTCGGTGAGGGATTCATCGCTCCCGGTGAACTCGAGTGAACCGGTGCCGCCGCCGTTCAGGATCTCCATCGGGGCGATCGCGCTCACCGCGGAGACGATCGCCGCACGACGTTCGCGCAGCTCGTTCCGCGAGCGCGCCTGGACCATGCGGATCAGCGGCGCATCGGGTCCGGCGTCGTCGCCCTGCCCGGCGATCTGCGCGTCGTACATCTGCAGTCCGACGAGCCGGAAGCCCGGTCGCGCGACGACCTTGCGAGCGAACGCGGCGACCTCCCCTGCCGTGAACAGAGCCGACCGGCGGACGCCGATGTGCCCGAGCAGCGAGGAGCGCCAGGAGGCGTCGACATCGATCGCGACGCGGATCTCCGGGCGCTGGCCCGGCCCGGCGACGCTGTCGATCAGATCCAGGTGGACGAGGTCGTCGACCATCAGCGTGATGCGCTGCGCCGCCTGCTCGTCGGCGAACAGCCGCTCCAGGCTCGCGCGATCCACCGTCGGGTAGCCGAGCATGACGTCATCGTGGGTCTCGGCGAGCCAGAGGGCCTCCTCGAGCGTGAAGGCGAGGATGCCGTGGAACCCGGGGAGCTTCAGGACCGCATCGAGCACGGCGCGCACGCGCACCGACTTCGAGGCGACGCGGATCGGGAGTCCGCCCGCGCGGACCAGGAGGTCCATCGCGTTGTACCGGAGCGCCTCGCGATCGATCACGGCCACCGGAGCGGGAAGGTGTCCCGTCACGGCGGAAAGGCGTGGCCAGTAGCGCGCCGGGTCCTCCCACTCGGGGGCGACCGCGGGGGCACCCTGGACGGGGCTCAGTTCGTCGATGAGGTCGAGCACTCCCCCACCCTAAGGCCTCCGCGTACCCGGGATCACCCCTCGCGGCACCCCGTCGCATCGGGGCGGGCGGCGATAGGCTGGCCGGGCGGCCCCCGTAGCCCAATGGCAGAGGCAGGCGACTTAAAATCGCTTCAGTCTGGGTTCGAGTCCCAGCGGGGGCACACCCCGCGATCGAGGCGGAAGCCCCGGAGTCCCGTCACTCGTCCCGCTCGTCGCCCCCGGAGACGATGCCGGCGGTCGCGACCCGACGCTCTTCCGCCGCCTCCCGCATCCGACGCACGATCAGGACCACGAGCGCGATCGCGATGGCCGTGTACACGGCGTAGTCCAGGTAGCCGAGATAGTGCTCGAGCTGCTCGTGCTGGGTGCCCAGCGCCGCGCCGACCCCGATGAGCAGGGCATTCCAGATCCCGCTGCCGATGATCGTGTAGAGGCTGAAGGTCACAAGGTTCATGCGGGACGCCCCGGCGGGGATGGAGATCAGGCTGCGAACGCCCGGCACCATCCGCCCGACCAGCACGGTCCAGCCGCCGCTGCGCACGAACCAGTCCGATCCTCGCTCCAGGTCGGTGCGGCTCACCAGCCGTGTCGCCGCAAGCAGTCGGATCGCGCGCTCCATGCCGATCGCCGCCCCGAGCCAGTACAGCAGCAGCGCTCCGAGCCAGGATGCGAGCGTGCTCCAGAAGATCAGCCAGCCCAGATTCAGGTCGCCGCTCTGGCTGAGATAGCCCGCGAAGGGCAGGATCACCTCGCTGGGGATCGGGGGGATCAGCACCTCGAGGAACACCAGCACACCGACGCCGATGTCGCCGAAAGCGGTGAGGACATCGGCGGCGAACCCGGTGAGGCCGGTGAAGCCGTGCTCTGCGTCTGTCGCGAGGATCATGCCGGCTCAGCGCCCGAAGAGATCGCCGATGCCCGGGATGCCGAGATCGCCGAGCCGTTCGCCCCACCCGCTCGCGCTCTCACCGAGTCCGGAGACCGCCTCGCCGGCGGATCCCATCAGGTCCTCGGCACCGCCCGCGAGGCCTTCGACGTCGACGCCGGCGGCGAGGGACTCGAGATCGACGCCCTCCGCGAGCGCGCCGAAGTCGACGCCGATGTTCGCGGCCTGTTCCAGGAGCGGTCCGGCGACGGTGCTGAGCACCGCCCCGCCGGCGACCACGCCGAGGAGCCCGACCGCCGCGCCGCCTGCCGCGACCGCCGCTCCACCGGCACCGGCGCCGCGCACCCGGGACAGGAGTCCGCGCATCCGCCCCGGCCGCATGGCCTCTGCCCGTCCGGCCGCGCGCGCGAGATCGTCGGGTGATGACGAACGCGGGCGCTCCTCCGGCGCGAGCTCTTGCCGCATCCGGTCCTCGACGAGTGCCCGCTGCGGCGGAGTCAGCCGCGCCAAGGCCTCACGATGGATCTGCTCGATGCGCTGCGGATCGGCCGTCTGCAGCAGGTAGTCGTAGCGGGCGATGGCCGCACGATCGGCGTCCGAGCCATGGTGCGAGGCGCGTCCGGACCCGGGGACGGGCGGCGCGTAGCGGTCGGCGGATGCGGGGGCGGCGCCCGCACGACGAGGCGCGGCTCCCGGCGAGGCAGGCGGCGCGTACGGGTCGGCCGGCGCGGGGCGAGCGTCCCGATCAGACGGCCGTGCAGGATCGGCCTGGCCGCGGACCGCGTCCACGGCACCGCGGAGCATGCCTCCCCAGTCGGTCGAGCGCGATCCGCCCTGCGAGCGGGACGCGTCCTGCGGGTGACCGTTGCGCCCGGAGCCGGAGTTCTTCTCGAGTGCGTCGGACGCGAGTCCGATCAGGCGGGAGAGCTTTCCCATGGGTGGTCCCTTCGTGGTGGGGCCACCGGGATCCACCACGTCGAGACGACGGCAGGGGTTTCTCGGCAGCCCGCGATGCGGGTGCCAAGGTCTCCTCCACCCTTTCGGGCCAGCGGGCCGGAGCACGATCTCGTGCTCGTAATGACGACGACGCTGCAGACGGGAGTACTCCCCTTGCCCGGCTGACGCTACCGGCCCCACCTATGCGTCGCCTCCGAGTCGCCGATCAGCTCCGGAACGGCGATCGGCCCCGGCGCAGAGCGCACGGGGCCGATCGTCCTGTTCGGAAGGAGACTACTTCGCCGAGGCCTCGACGGGCTCGGCGGCCTTCTTCGCGGGAGCCTTCTTCGCAGCGGGCTTCTTGGCGGCCGGCTTCTCGGCAGCCTCGGCCGACGCTGCCGACGCGGTCTTCGCCGCCGGCTTCTTCACGGCGGGCTCGGCCTTGGCTGCCGGAGCGGCGTCAGCGGCCGGGGCGGCCGGCGCTGCCGGACGCGGACGCGCGGCGAACTCCTCGAAGACGTAGCGCGGATTCTGCACCGTCTCGAGGTTCACCAGGTCGCGACCCAGCCACAGGTTGTTCCACCAGCCCCAGATGACGCGGAACTTGCGCTCCCACGTCGGCATCGCGAGGCCGTGGTAGCCACGGTGCGCGACCCAGGCGACGAAGCCCTTGAGGGCGATCTTTCCGGACTGGAAGACACCGTTGTACAGACCGAGGCCGGCGACCGCACCGAGGTTCTTGTGGAGGTAGTCCTTCGGGGCCTCACCGCGGAGCACCGCGACGAGGTTCTTCGCGAGGAGCTTCGCCTGGCGAACCGCGTGCTGGGCGTTCGGCACGCAGAAGCCGCCGACGCCACCACCCGACAGGTCGGGGACGGCGGACACGTCACCGGCGGCCCAGGCGCCCTCGACGAACGCCTCGGGGGTGCCGACGCGCAGGTCGGCACGGGTCTGGATGCGACCGCGCTCCTCGACGGGGAGGTCGCCGCCGCGCACGACGGTCGGGTTGGCCATGACGCCGGCCGTCCACACGATCACGTCGGTCGGGATGACCTCGCCGGTGGAGAGCTCGACGTTGCCGTCGACCGCGCTCGTGAGCTGCGTGTCGAGGTGCACGTTGGCGCCGCGCTTGGCGAGGTCCTTGAGCACCCACTCGCTGGTCTGGAGCGAGACCTCGGGCATGATGCGCCCCATCGCCTCGATGAGGTGGAAGTGCGTGTCGTCGAAGCTGAGCTGCGGGTACTTGCCCACCAGCGAGGAGGCCAGCGAACGCAGCTCGGCGAACACCTCGATGCCGGCGAAGCCACCGCCGACGACGACGACGGTCAGCAGACGGTCGCGCTCGGGACCGGCGGGGAGGGAAGCAGCCTTGTCGAAGTTCGACATGACCTTGTCGCGGATGGCGACGGCCTCTTCGATCGTCTTGAGCCCGATCGCATTGTCGGCGATGCCGGGGATCGGGAAGGTACGCGAGACGGCACCCGCGGTGACGACGATCTGGTCGTACGCGAACTCGTACGGCTCGCCCACGGGCGGCGTGATCGTCGCGACCTTCTGCGCGTGGTTGATGTTCGTCACCTTGGCGGTGAGCACGTTGGTGCGCTTGAGGTGGCGACGGTGCGCCACGACAGAGTGCCGGGCCTCGATGGAGCCGGCGGCGACCTCGGGGAGGAACGGCTGGTACGTCATGTACGGCAGCGGGTCGACCATGGTCACGTCGGCTTCACCCTTGCGCAGATGCTTCTCGAGCTTCCACGCGGTGTAGAAACCCGCGTACCCTCCGCCGACGATCAGGATCTTGGGCACAGTGCTGTTCTGAGGCACAGAAGAACTACTCCTCGGAGTCGGGGGTTTGGCGTACGGGAACGCGCGCCGATCGGATGCGCCGGGCAGCTGCGGTGACGCCAAGCGCTATCAGGATACCAGGGACGGTGAGCGCAATGAGCGGCAGGGTACCGTAGCGCAATGAATCGGCGCTGGGAAGCAACGGTGAACCGGCCTCGGTGGGCGCGTCGGCCGCGGGAAGAGGCGGCACCGCCACCGGCGTGATGGACGGTTCGGGTTGCGGTTCCGTCTCGGCACGGCGGAAGACCCTGATCCACTCCGCGAGGTCGCCCATCGGGTTCTCGGTCACCGGAGCGATGTCCGCGGAGATCGCCGCCTCCGCGTCCACGAGGCCGTAGCCGTAGAGCGGATCCTGCGGCTTGATCGCATCCGGGACCGGGATCGCCGTCTTGATGATCCGGTTGATGACGTCGATCGCCTTGATGTCGGGATGCGCCGAGCGGATCAGCGCCGCGACTCCCGCGACGATGGGGGCCGCACCGCTGGTGCCGCGCCACCTCGCGATCTCGCCATCGGCGGACACTCCGAGCAGTCCCTCGCTGGGGGCGGAGACGCCGATCGTGATCCCCTGCGTCGACGCCTCGACGCTCGCCGTCCCGGTCTGGTCCACGCCGCCGACCGTGAGAACACCCGGGATCGTGGCGGGAGCGCCGATGATGCTGGTCCCGCTCCCCCGGTTCCCCGCCGCGACGACCACGACCACGTCGTGTTCGAACGCATACAGGAACGCGTCGTCCCAGCTCTCGTCCCAGTCGAGGGTGTTCGTCGTGAACGAGAGGTTGATGATGTCGGCGCCGTTGTCGACGGCCCACCGCATCCCCTTCGCCACCTGCTCGGCGAACGGCACGGCGGCGGCCGCCCCGAAGCCCACCGAGATCGACAGCAGGTCGGACTCCGGGGCCACGCCGATCATGCCGGTGCCGTCGGGTGCGCCGCGTCCTGCCGCGAGCGAGGCCACCCAGGAGCCGTGGTTGCCGTCGACCGCGCCGAGGGGTGTGCGCCCGTCGGGTGTTCCGGCGCCCGACACGTCGGTGCCGCCCACGACCGCGTCCCCGAACACCGCGGGCACCTTGCCGATGCCGGTGTCGATCACGGCGATCGTCACGCCCTTGCCGCGGGTCGTCTGCCAGGCCTCGCGGATGCGCGCGCCGTCGAGCCAGTACTCCGAGGCGCGCGCCGGATCCGCCGGGTCGTCCGGGATCGGCGGCGGCGTCGCGGTGGCGCCGATGAGCAGGACGGAGGCCGCGACCACCACGATGGCGGCAGCGCTGCGCAGCGTCCGACGGGAGCTCATGCCGGGAGCGCCGCCTCTTCGCGCTGTGCGGCACCCGGGTCTTCGCAACGGCAGACCGTCGGCGACCACGACGACCGCGCGAGAGCCGCGTCGCCGATGGGGTTCACGCCGGGTCCGGCCGCGAGGGCGTGACCGGCGAGGGCGTGCAGGCACTTCACGCGCGTCGGCATGCCGCCCGCGGAGATGCCGTCGATCTCGGAGACCTCCCCGAACTGCGCCCGGTCGGCGAGGTACGCCTCGTGCGCCGCGAGGTAGGCCGCAGCCACACCTTCATCGTCGACGAGGAGAGCGGCGAGCTCGGGCATCACCTGCGTGGCCTCGAGCGTCGACATGGCCGCCGTGGCCGCCGGGTGGGTCAGATAGTAGAACGTCGGGAACGGCGTGCCGTCCGGCAGCCGGGGCGTCGTCGCGACCACGGTCGGGTTGCCGCAGGCGCAGCGGGCCGCGATGCCCACCACACCCCGGGCGGGACGGCCGAGCTGGGCCGATACGACGGCGAGTTCGGCGGGAGTCGGAGCAGGGAACGGCGGCGTGGTCACCACACCAGCGTAGGGGAGGCTGCCGAGAGGATGCTCGGAGCGGCCGCTCAGCGAGCGACCGTCGCCGTGTCGCTGAGCCCGGTCGAGACGAGGGTGCGCAGCAGCTGGGGCATCCAGTCCGCCGGCCTCTCCTCGAGGGTGTCGCTCACCGGCTTCTGCTCCCGCGGGAGGGCTGCGGGGTCGAGGTCGTTGTCGATCAGGAACACGACCTCCCCCGGCTTGACGTAGTACAGACGCTCACGCGCCTGCGTCGTGATGTACGCGGGGTCGTTCCATCGATCGCGCTCGGCCGCGAGGGCCGCGATCTCGTCCTCGCTGACCTGCACCGAGTGCTCCAGGGCCGCGATCTTCTGGCGCTGGTCGATGAAGGTGCCGAGCGTCGGCACGAGCACCCACGCGCCCAGGACCACCAGCGAGAGCATGATGACGGAGAACGCGGACAGGCGGATGCCGGAGGCCCACTCGCGCACGTCGACCCTCGGGGCCTCGCCGCGGGTCGTCCTGTTCGACGACTTCCCCGGGGGCTTCTTCGTCGGCGGCGCGTTGCGGCCCGCCTTCGCGGTCGACGCCGGAGACGACGAAGGAGGAGCCGGTCGTCGTGCCACGGCCCCTCCTTCGTCGTGCCGCTTCAGCGGCGATCCTCACCGCCGTGCGGGCGGCTTCTTCGTTGTCTCAGCTGCGCTCAGGCCTGGTACCGCGGGAACGCGGAACGACCGGCGAAGACCGCGGCGTCGCCGAGCTCCTCCTCGATGCGCAGGAGCTGGTTGTACTTCGCGACGCGCTCGCTGCGAGCAGGCGCACCCGCCTTGATCTGACCCGCGTTGGTCGCGACGACCAGGTCGGCGATCGTGGTGTCCTCGGTCTCACCGGAGCGGTGCGACAGCATCGCGGTGTAGCCGGAGCGCTGCGCGAGGCTGACGGCGTCGAACGTCTCGGTGAGCGTTCCGATCTGGTTGACCTTGACGAGCAGCGAGTTGGCGACGCCGCGCTTGATGCCGTCGGCGAGGCGCTGCGGGTTGGTCACGAACAGGTCGTCGCCGACCAGCTGCACCTTGGCGCCGAGGGCGTCGGTGAGGTGCTTCCAGTTGTCCCAGTCGTCCTCGGCGAGAGCGTCCTCGATCGTGACGATCGGGAAGTCGTTGACCAGCCCGACGTAGTACTCGGTGAGCGCGGCGGCGTCCCAGTCCTTGTTGTCGAGGCGGTAGACGCCGTCCTTGAAGAACTCGGTCGCGGCGACGTCGAGGCCCAGGGCGATGTCGGTGCCGGGCGTGAAGCCCGCCTTCTCGATCGCCTTGACCAGGAAGTCCAGGCCCTCGCGGTTGCTGGGCAGGTCGGGGGCGAAGCCGCCCTCGTCGCCGAGGCCGGTCGCGTAGCCGGCGGCCTTCAGCTCGGCGCGCAGCACGTGGTAGGTCTCGACGCCCCAGCGCAGGGCCTCGGAGTAGGTCTCCGCACCGATCGGCGCGAGGAAGAACTCCTGCATGTCGATGCCGTTGTCGGCGTGCTCGCCGCCGTTGATGACGTTGAACAGCGGAACGGGCAGCACGTGCGCGTTCGGGCCACCCAGGTAGCGGAACAGCGGGAGGTCGGCCGAGTCGGCGGCGGCCTTGGCCACTGCGAGGCTCACGCCAAGGATGGCGTTGGCGCCGACGCGCTTCTTGTTCTCGGTGCCGTCGACCTCGATCAGGATCTCGTCGACGATGCGCTGCTCGCTCGCCTCGACGCCCTCGATCGCCGGTCCGAGCTCGTCGATGATGGCCTCGACGGCCTTGAGGACGCCCTTGCCGCCGTAACGGCTCTTGTCTCCGTCGCGGAGCTCGTACGCCTCGAACGCGCCCGTGGATGCGCCGGACGGGACAGCCGCCCGCTGCACGATGCCGTCGTCGAGGAGCACCTCCACCTCGACGGTCGGGTTTCCGCGCGAGTCGAGAATCTCGCGTGCGCCTACAGCCTCGATCAGTGCCACTGATGTGCTCCTTGCTCAGGGGGAAAAACGTGGTGTGGAGCGTCGTCGATCCGCGCCCAGTCTAGCCCGGCCGTCCGACGGACTCAGGGACTCGCCCGGCCCGGGTCGGCGACCGCCCGAGGTCAGACGACGACGGCGATCGCGAAGCCGTCCCAGCCCTTCACGCCCACGGTCTGCAGCGCCGTGGCGTCGAAGCGCGGGTCCTCCCCCAGCATCCGGAGCCCCTCGCGCGTGCCGACCACCTTGGGATCGGTGGTGTCGTCCCGGACGATCTCGCCCTCACGCCCGATGTTGTCGAGCACGATCACGGTGCCGGGGTGACCGAGCTTCGCCGCCCAGTCGAGGTAGATCGTGTTCGACTCCTTGTCGGCGTCGATGAAGACCAGGTCGAAACCGGCGACCAGGGTCGGCAGGACGTCGGCACCCCGGCCCACGCGGATGTCCACGCGATCGCCGACGCCCGCGCGGTCGATGCTGGCCCGGGCGATGGCCGCGTTGTCCGACTCCGCCTCGATCGTCACGACGCGCCCCTCCGGCCCGACCGCGCGGGCGAGCCAGATCGTGGAGTAGCCGCCGAGGGTGCCGATCTCCAGCACCCGGCGGGCGCCGCTGATGCGGACGAGGAGATCCAGCAGCTTGCCGGCGACGGGCGCGACCTCGATCTCCGGCAGGCCCGCGGCCCGCTGGGCGGTCAGCGCCGCTTCCAGATCGGCGTCGGGCCCGACGAGGAGGTCGGCGAGGAAGGAATCGGTCTGCGACCAGGCGTCGGGGGTGGAGTCCATGCGTTCAGCCAACCCCCGCCGCCGCGGTGCGTCAAGGGCGTGGAGCTGAGAGCAGCCGACCCGGTGCATCGGCGAGCTCGGGCTGCTTCCGGAACTGACCCGTGACCACGAGCACGATGACGACCACCGCGATGACGATCCACGTCGCGACCCCGAGCGGGCCGGCGAGCGCCATGTCGGGCTGCGTGGCGGCGAACAGGAGGATCACGCCTCCCGCCGCGTTCAGCGATCCGTGCGCGATGACGGCCGGCCAGACCGATGCCGAGCGCAGGCGCAGCCAGCCGAACAGGATGCCCCAGGCGACGCAGCCGCCGATCATGAGCAGCACCCCGGTGACGTCGGTGCGCCCGAAGTTGTAGCCCAGCAGGATGATCGGACTGTGCCACACACCCCAGATCACACCGCTGAGGATGAGTGCCGGCCAGGTGCCGAGCGGACGGAGAGCAGGCAGCAGCCAGCCGCGCCAGCCGAGCTCCTCGCCGAACGCGAAGATGCTGTTGAACAGGGCTCCGACGGGGACCATCGCGAGCTGCGCCATCACCACGACCTCGACCGGCGGGAGCGGCGTCCCGGCCGGGAGGCTGTTCTGGAGCTGGGCCGCCAACGCCGCGAAGGTCAGGTCGAGCTGCACGAAGCCGAGCGCGGCGGACAGCAGGATCCCGAGCCCCACCAGCAGCGGCAGAACCAGCCACCCCGCGACCATGAGCCAGATCACGCGCGTGGCGGGGCGCAGCGGCCACAGCCCGAGGAAGCGGGCGCGCTGCCCACGGGCCGGAACGCCCATCACGAACATGACGACGAGCGTCGCGAGGGCGGGTGTGAACATCATGACCGGCAGCAGCACGACCGTGAGCGGCTCGGCCAGTCCGTCACCGAGCCACAGCGGCAGGGCCACCAGCCAAGCCAGGGCGCAGGCGGTCAGGACGAAGACGACGACGGCGGGCCAGGGCACGCGCCGATCGTGAAGAGTCCGGTCGTTCATGAGGCTCCCTTTCCGGGGTGGCCGGGCGCGGTTCCCGGTGATTCCGAGCGGTCGACGTACGCCTGCAGCAGCGCCGCCGCGTCCTCGGCGCCGTCGATCGTGACGAGGAAGATCCGCCCGTCGCGGCGGGTGACCTCGATCGCCGACCCGCGACGCAGGACGATCCCCTGCCGCCCGTCGACGGCGATGCGCCACCCCCAGCCCCCGAACTCGCCGAACGGGGAGATCTCGACCGCTCGAGCGGAGGCGACCTCGTCCAGCGGGATGCGGACGCGGGGCCACCCGAGCAGCGCCTGGGCGGCGAAGCCCTCGGGCGTCACCCGTACGCGGAAGGAGATGGTGGCAGCCAGGGCGAAGGCCACGACCACCACGACGAGGGCGACGATCACGCCTCCCTCGACGCCGGTGAGGAGCATGTAGCCGGCGAGCGCGACGAGACCCAGCAGCACGACGGTGAGGAAGACGAGCGGGCCCCGCGGCATCGACGCGGTCGCCACCCACACGACGCGCTCCCCCTGGGCGATGTCCACACGGTGGCGGGGCTCGAGCGTGCGGCCCTGCTCCGGCCGGACCCGAGGCTGCACGATCCAGGCGAGGGCGCCCACCACGACGAGCGCGGCGAAGGCGAGCGCGATGACAGCCCCGATGCCGGGAGCATCGGCCGGGTCGGCCAGGTCGCGCTGGATGACGAGCGAGCCGAGGTTCGTGACCGCGGCGAAGGCCGCCATGCCGGCGGCGAGCGCGCCCATCAGTCGCGCGGCGCCGCCCCAGTGCGCACCGACGGAGGCGAGCGTCACGACCGCCATCAGGATGGGGAGCGCGAGACCGATACCGAGGAGGAGCCAGAGATACAGGGACGGCGGACCGAACCCGTCGGCGCCGTCGACGCCCCAGTGCGTGACCACCTGCGACGGCAACGTCGGCAGCCAGGACAGGAGCACCCCGACCGCGATCGCCGTGATCACGATCGGCACGATGACCGCCACGATGAGGAAGGTCAGCCGGGCGCGTCGCAGGAGCGCGGGCGGCGTGCGGGTGAGGTCGTGGGTCATGCGACGCGTCCTTCCCTCTGCGCGACGGCGGCGAGCGCTGCCGCGGCCGTCTGCGCCTCGTCGACCGTGACGACGAATCGCCGTCCGCCGACGCGCGTCACCTCGACGGCTTCGCCGCGGCGCAGCACCACGCCGTACCGGCCGTCGAGTCCGTAGCGCAGCCCCCACCCCCCGAACTCGGCGAAGGGATCGACCTGGATCGCACGCACCGAGGCCACGTCCGCGGCGGGGATCTCGATCCTCGGCCAACCCGTCAGCGAGCGCACGAGCAGTCCGGCGGGGCCGATGCGCACCCGGAACGCGAAGGTGGTGGCCAGCGCGGCGATCAGGATCGCGCAGGCGGCCAGCATGATGATCGCGGTCATCAGTCCGCCCGCTCCGGTCGCGATCATGATGGCCGCGAGCGAGCACCCCAGCAGCGCGGCGCCGCCGAGCACCGCCAGACCACTGCCGGCGATCGCCGCGGTGCCGATCCAGACCAGGCGCTCGCTGGAGGAGGTCTGGAGCGGGGTCGCGGAGTCCTCCGTGCGACTCGACTCGGGCAGCGGCGTCGCCGGCTGCAGGAACCATCCGATCGCGATACCGGCCGCCATGAGCACGAACCCGATGAGCACCTCGATGCCGATGTCGGGGGTGTCCGCGGCATCGGCGAGCCCCCGCTGCGAGCCGACCCCGACGAGCGTGATGAGCGCGATGAGGGCGACCGTGCCGAGGTTCATCGCACCGAGGAACCTCGCGGTGATCGACCACTGCGGGCGCTCCGCCTCCGCGGAGGGAACCGGCTGCCCGTTCTGCGGGAGACGATGCGCGAACCACGCGAGCAGCGCGAAGGCGGTCACCATCGCCGCGATGCCGCCCAGCACGACGAGATACGTCCACCCCGGCCCGAAGCCGTCGACGCCGTCCTCCCCCCAGTGGATCGCCGCGGGTTCCGGCATATCGGGAAGCCAGAACGCGACGATGACCGCCGAGACGGCGAGGACGGTGAGGGGAAGGATCACCCCGACCCACAGGAACGCGGTGCGGGCACGACGGACGTCGGCGGTCATACGGTGATCTCCTTCACGAGAGCGGCGAGAGTGGCCGGCGTGACCCCGAGAGCGGCGGCGCGGGTCACCAGATCACGGAGGTCGTGGGTCAGCTCGGCGAGCGGCCCCACGGAGGCGGAGACGACGGCGCCGCGGCCGCGTCTCAGATCGATCAGTCCCTCGGCGCGCAGCTGCTGATAGGCGTGCAGCACCGTGTGCAGATTGATCTCCAGCGTCTCGGCCACCTCACGCGCGGACGGCAGACGATCGCCGGGCGCCAGGCTCCCGGCGACGATGTCGGCGCGCACGGACGCGGCGACCTGCTCGTAGAGCGGCACCCCGCTCGCCATGTCGACCCTGATCAGCATCGGACCTCCGGTTGTTGCACTAATTCTAAAGAAACTAGAACAACTGTGGCAACCCCACAGACGTCTTTGTCGCTCTCGTAGGCCTCCTCCACACTGACCTCATGCGCATCACTCCCCGCCTTCTCGCGATCGGCATGAGCCTGTGGATCCCGAACCTCTTCAGCGGCATCCGCGTCCGCCGCTTCAGCGAGGACTGGACGCACGCCACCGTCGAGCTGCACGTCAACGTCTTCACCCGCAACTACGTCAAGACCGCGTTCGGCGGATCGATGTCGGCGATGACCGATCCGTACTTCTTCATGCTGGTCATGCACCAGCTCGGACGCGACCACGTGGTGTGGGACACCCGCGGCGAGATCGAGTTCCTCAAGCCGGGGCGCGGGGTGCTGACCGCGGAGTTCGCGGTCTCGAAGGAGAAGGCCGAGGATATCCGCGAGCGCGCACGCGGCGGAGCGAAGGTGCTCGAGTGGTTCGAGACGGTGATCACCGACCGCGAAGGCGACGTCGTCGCGAAGGTGCGACGCGAGGTCTACATCCGGGAGAAGAAGCGCGTCACGGCTTCACGCGGCTGACCGCGGCGTGGAGGCGTCGGCGGGTCGGCCGTCAGAACGTGCCGCCCGGGTAGACGCCCTCCGGCAGGGTGAAGCACACCGAACCCGAAGCGATGCGGATCGTGTGCGGCTCTCCCTCACTGAGAACGTAGTTCTCCGTGGAACCGGGCAACGTCAACTGCACGCTGTAGGTTTCGGTGACATCCACCCACGATTCGACAGTGAACCGGCCCGCATCCTTCACGTCCGATTCCAGCTGCTTCACCACCGCGGTCGCATCGGCCTCCGGAAGGAGCACCACGGTCGTCGATCCCTTCCACCGGTGCTGCTTCTCGTCACAGGAGAACAGCGTCCCCTCCGGCTTCTGATCGATGCTGGCGACGACGTCATCGGGAATCAACGACGCGATCTCCAACTCCGTCGCCTGCACCTGCGCCTTGGCCTCTTCCAGCGTCACGTTGCCCTCCTCATTCGGCTCCTCGGCGGCGGGTGCGCACCCCGACAGTGCGACGACACAGCCCAGCGCGACGGCGATGAGACCCCACCGTGTCTTCATCTTCCGATCACCAGGTTCAGCATCTCGTTCAGCGCCTTGTCGTTCGCCGTGGCGGTCGTGGCGATCAGGTTGTGATTGTCCATCAGCACCCCGATGTCATCGAGCGGCACGTAGACCGCGGGGTACCCGCTGGATGGCACGGAGGCCGAGTCTGCCAGTTGGTCGTCATGTGGTCCTTCGTAGTATTCGCCGTGTTCGAAAGCGGGGTGCTCCCGCGGGTTGTTCCCGCCCCAGACGAGCCCGAGCCCCTGTCCGGACTGCAGGATGTCGTTGTAGGACAGATCGGTGTACGACGTGTCCCGCGAGGGCTTCCACGCTTCGAGCATTCCCGCCCCGGAGAGCGAGATCACCTTGTCATAGTGTGCCCCGGCGACCTCGGAACTCGTGACGTTCGCGAGCCCCCAGCTGTGCCCGAAGGCGTCGTGTTCCGCGGTCCCCAGGAGCGGATCCGCGCGCATCCCCGCTTGGAACCGCGCGAGCTGCTGCCCCGCCGCGAGCGCACGATCCGGATCGTTCGCCTCGCCGATGCGGAACATGTCGATGCCGCCGACGTCCGGGTTCTCACCCGGGAAGGGCCCGTCCTTGTAGACGAATGCGACGGTACCGGGCACCTGGTCCGCGAGGTATCCGGCGATCTGCTGAGCGCCGCCCGTGTAGAAGTCCCCGAGACTCGTGAAGGTCCCCGGCACGTACGTGATCACCTTCTCCGTCTCGGGCGAGGGAGTTCCGATCATCTCGATGATCCGTGAGGAATCACGATCGTAGAGGTAGAGCTGAACGGGGTCGTCGTCGCTCATCACCTGTCTCAGGTAGGCGATCTCGCTGCGCAGGAAGGCCGCGCGCTCGTCCGAGATCCCTTCGACGGCGAGATCCGCCTCGGCCTCCGCGATCCAGCCGGGCGCGTTGAGGCGGTTGGCGGCCACGCGGACGAGCGCGGGAATCCCGTCCATCGCGCCCACGATCTCCGGGTGCGCGTTGATCACCTCGTCCTGCAGTTCCGGCCGGGACAGCCACAGGCGCAGCACCTCCTCCGGCGTGTCGGCGGAGAGGAGCGCGTCGAGGAAGTCCCTCGCCTCGAGGGTCACCGGCACGCTCTCCGACGGGACCAGTGCCCGCACGGCGGCGTCGTAGGCCTCTTCCCAGGCACCGAAATGCCGTTCGTACTCGAGCCAGAGCTCGTTCAGCTCCTCCTCCGCTCGATCGCGCGCACCGATCTGCTCCGTCGCCTCGTCCTGCGCCTTCTCCAGGGCGACGGGGTCGTCGAGCCTCGACGCCGCCAGCGCACCGCGCCCGGCGCTGTCCGCGGCCCTCCCCAGCGTCTCGAACCGGGTGTGCGCGCTCTCGATCTCCTCGATCAGCGCGTTCGCCTTCTGCGCATGCGCGTCATGCGCCTGCGCGTACGCCGACAGTGCCTCGCCCAGTGTCTGAGCGAGGGCGACGTCCGGGCCGATCACCGACAGGATCGCCACAGCGTCCTTGCGGGCGCCGGACACGGCCTTCCCCACCCCGGCGCATCCCGAGGTCCGCGCCGCCGCCCCGCGGAGCGCGGTGAGGTGTTCGGCGACGACCTCGAACTGATCCACCCAGCGCGACATCGTCCCCACGTCACCGGTGATCCTCTCCAGCGGGTATCCGCGATTCGGAGAAGCAAGACTCACGGCTGCTCCTTGCCCGTGAGTTCGACATCGAGGTCGGAGTACCGATCCGTGATGTTGGTCAGCGTCGTCCTCAGTGCGGCGCTCGCCTCCTGGTGCGCACGCGTGGCCTCGCGGAGTGCCTCGACCTGTCTGCCGACCGCTGCCTTCAGCGTGTAGCGGCCGAGGGGAGCATCGACTCCGGCATCACCGCCGACGAGATTCGACGCATCCGTCTGCAGGACGAACGCGGCATCGGCGAGGTCGTACGCCGACGACTGCAACTCGTCGTAGAACACCTGTACTTCTGACATGAAGACACCCCCCGGTATCCATCTGGACCGCGTGCGCTCGCGATGTCACCGCTCGGGCCCCAGACGTGGAACCCAGCATATGCGAGCCCCCGCGGATCGCGGATCGTGACCATCGCCGTCCCGGCCACCCGCCGTTCACCGCTGCGTGCCACCATGACGGGATGCCCCTCGCCCGCCGCCTGACGCTCGGAGACGCCGTCGCCATCGGCCTCGGCTCGATGATCGGCGCCGGCGTGTTCGCGGTGTGGGCACCGGCGATCGGCGTCGCCGGGAGCGGCATCCTGATCGCGCTCGGGATCGCCGCGGTCGTGGCGTACTGCAACGCGACCTCCTCCGCCCAGCTCGCCGCCGCGCATCCCGTCGCGGGCGGGACATACGCTTACGCCCGCGCGGAGATCGGGCCGTGGTGGGGCTTCATCGCCGGATGGAGCTTCGTGATCGGCAAGATCGCCAGCTGCGCCGCCATGGCGATGACCTTCGCCGCCTACGCCGCTCCCGAGGGCTGGCAGGTGCCCGTCGCCGTGGTGGCCGTCGCCGCGCTCGCCGTCGTCAACTGCTTCGGCGTGACCCGCACGGCACTGCTCACGCGCGTTCTGGTCGTGTGCTCCCTGCTCGGGCTCGCCGTCGCGGTCGGGGTCGGTTTCGGCGGCGCCGCGGTCGCCACGCCGGCGCCGCTCCCCGACCCCACGGCGTACGGCGTGCTGCAGGGAGCCGGGCTGCTGTTCTTCGCGTTCGCCGGCTACGCGCGCATCGCGACCATGGGCGAGGAGGTGGTCGATCCCGCGCGCACCATCCCCCGCGCGATCGTCCTCGCCCTCGGCGGGGCCGTCGTGGTCTATGTGCTGGTCGCGCTCGCCGTGGTCCTCGTCCTCGGCGCCGACGCCATCGGCTCGACCGCACCGCTCGTGGACCTGCTCGTCGCCGCAGGAGCGCCGGAGCTCGCACCGATCGTCCGCGTGGCCGCGGCGATGGCCGCCCTGGGCGCGCTGCTGGCGCTGCTGACCGGAATCGGGCGCACGACCCTGGCCATGGCGAGGGAGAGCGACGTGCCGCGCTTCCTGGCGAAGATCGACGAACGCCACCGGGTGCCGCAGCGCGCGGAGATCGCGATCGCCGTGATCGTGATCGCCGTCGTGATCGTCGCCGATCTCCGGCAGGCGATCGGCTTCTCGTCGTTCGGCGTGCTGCTGTACTACCTGATCGCGAACGCGGCCGCGTTCCGCCAGACCGGGTCCGTCCGCCGCTATCCCCGCGCCCTGCAGGTGCTCGGCGCTCTCGGCTGCCTGGTCCTGGTGAACACGCTCCCGGTGCTGGCGTCGCTCCTCGGGACCGCCGTCGTCGTGCTCGGCATCGCGTACCGGATGCTGCGGCTCCGGCTCGCACGGGCCTGACGTCAGCGGCCCGACTCGGAACGGTAGGCGCGCGGTGCGATCCCGAGCACGGACCGGAAGTCGCGCGTCAGATGGGCGTGATCCGCATATCCGAGCTCGGCCGCGATCGACGCCAGATCGACGTCCGGTTCCTCCCGAATGCGCTGCGCGGCCTCCTGCAGCCGTCGACGACGGATCATCGCCGCGGGCGAGAGACCGACGTGGCGGTGCGTCATCCGCTGAAGCGTCCGCACCGAGACGGCCAGACGTGTGGCGGCCTCCTCCGGAGTGAGCGCCGCTTCCTCCCCCATCAGCACCTCCATCAGCGCGTTGGCCTGGTGCGCCGAGTCGCCCACGGGGCCCACCCGCTCCCCGAGCCCGTCGGCGAAGACCGCGACCGCACGCTCGCGATGGCCCTCGCCGGACGTCATCGCCGCGACCACGGCCTCGCGCAGCGCGGAGGCCTCCGGCGACTCGATCACCCGCTCCCCGTCGACCAGCGCCACGGGGTCGTCGATCAGCGCGGCGACCGCGGCGGGGCGCAGGAGCGCGCCGACGGCCCAGCCGCGCCCGTGCAGATCGCGGTGGGAGGCACGCGTCGTCGCGCCGGACAGCGTGACCGATCCTGCGTCGACGACGAGGTTGAGCGCGGGGTACGACACGATCTCCTGGCGCGAGGAGCGCCCGGGCTCGATGTCCCACTCCGGGATCCAGAACCAGGCGACCAGGTCGGCCACCGCGGCCGGGGCGGGCAGCCGATGGAACTGCGGCAGGCGCGAGGGATAGAGCACGCCGCGGGTCGGGTTCACCATGCGCTCAGCGTAGGCCTCGAGGCAGACAGCGGAGGTTGTCGCGGATCTTCAAGTCACCGGCTCCTCGCCCGACATACCGTGGCCACATGAGCGAAGACACGTCCACGGACGACATCCGCACCACCGGCGCGACCGGCACGTACACGACAGCGGGACGGCCGAACGGCGCGACCTCCCTGACCCCCTTCCTGGCCATCCCCCACGCGAAGCAGGCGATCGAGTTCTACCGCGACGTCTTCGGTGCGCGGGTCGTCGACGTGACCGAGTTCGAGGGCCTCGTCGCGCACGCCGACCTCGACTTCGGGGTGGGACTCCTGCAACTCGGTGAGCCCAACCCCGAGTACCACCTCGTGCCCGCGCCCGACGGCGAGGACGACTGCTACTCCCTCGGGCTCTACGTCTCCGACGTCGACGCCGTCGTGGAGAAGGCCGTCGCGGCCGGGGCGACGGTGCGGGAAGCCCCGGCACCGTTCGTCTCGGGCGACCGCTTCGCCAGCATCCGCGACCCGTTCGGGGTGCGCTGGTCGGTGATGACCCGCGTCGAGGACATCTCCGAGGAGGAGAGCAGCCGTCGGGTCGCGGAGTGGGCGGCGTCGTTCAGCGCGGCACCGGAGGACGGCGCGAGCTGAGCGCCCTCTCCGCCGCACGACTGACGGCGGGGAGCAGGGCCTCGGCCGTACGCCGATAGCCCAGTGCGCTCGGATGGAAGCGGTCGAGGCTGAACATCGCCTCCGGCTCGTCGAAGAACATCGGCCCCACCGCGCGGCGCAGATCGACCGGCTCCGCGCCCGCCCGTCGGGCCGTCTCGTCCTGGATCTCGGCGAGACGGCGCGACAGGCTCGACGCGATCCGTCGGAGGGGCTGCGGCACCGCGCGCAACGCACCGAGGTCGGGGCAGGTGCCCACGACGACCTCGGCACCCGTCCCCCGCAGTCGGCGGATCGTCTCGTGCAGGTGCTGCGCCGACAGGGCGACGGGGAGGCGGTGGGTGACGTCGTTGCCGCCCACGACGATCACGGCCACGTGCGGGTGGTACTCCGCGGGCAGCGCGTCGAGCTGGTCCGGCAGGTCCGGCGACTCCGAGCCGACGACCGCAGCCGTACGCAGCCGGACCGGACGGTGCATCCGGCGTGCGGTCGCCTTCGCCAGACGCCCGCCCAGCGTCTCCTTGCGATGTTCCGCTCCGAGACCGGCGGCGATCGAGTCTCCGAGCACGAGCAGTTCGAGCGGCTCCCCGTCGAGAGCGCCGCGCCAGACACGGTCCGCGTCGAGGGACTCCTCCCCCAGCGGCTTGCCGATGCGCTTACGCGCGAGAGCGGCCTGCTGCGCGAGCACGAGACGGACGCCCCCGAGCGCCGCGGCGACGGTCAGCGCCACGAGGATCGGTCGCACGACCACCGGGATGCGAACGCGAGTCACGCCCCGATTCCACCGCGTTGCCGTGAACGCGGCGTGAACGGATCCGAGCCGCGTCAGGAGAGCGGCTTGAGCTCCAGCTCGCCGGTGCCCGCGGACACGGTCGCGAAGGCGGTGTACCCGTCGGCCGCCGAACGCTCCAGCAGCGCCTTGACGTTCTTCGTCCGGCGCTCGAGCCGCACGCGCGCGCCCTCCGCGATGAGCGCGGCCTTGTGGCGGACGAGATCGGCGACCGGCACGTCGGCATCGTGGATGAGCACGACCGCCTGCGCCTCGGCGTCGGCATCCTCGGCGATCAGATCGACGAGACGCTCGAACCCGAGAGAGAACCCGACGGCCGGGACCTGCTGTCCGAGGAACCGGCCGATCATGCCGTCGTAGCGTCCGCCGCCGCCGAGCGAGTAGCTGACGGAGGGGTGCGCGAGCTCGAAGATCGTGCCGGTGTAGTAGCCCATGCCGCGCACGAGGAACGGGTCGAAGACGAGCGGGATGTCGGACTGGCCGCGCCCCGCGGCGACCGCCTCGCCGATGCCGACCAGGTGCTCGACCAGCTCGGCGGGCGCCCCCTCGGGCAGCGCCTTGCGGATCTGCCGCTCGCCGAACGGGTTGTACTCCATGGTCTGCGGGCGGCGCAGGAAGGCGTCGAACGCATCGGCGGCCGCGGTCGACGCACTGCGCTCGCGCAGCTCGGTCGCGACGCCCTCCGGGCCGATCTTGTCGAGCTTGTCGATCGTGATGAGCACGCCCGGGCGCTCCTCGGCCGTGAAGCCGAAGCTGTCCAGCATCCAGTCGAGCACGCCCCGGTCGTTGATGCGCACGGTCGCGCCCTCGAGTCCGAGCGCGTCGACGGCGTCGAGCGAGGCGACCATCAGCTCGGCCTCGGCGCGCGCGGAGTCGTCGCCCATGATATCGATGTCGCACTGCACGAACTGGCGGTAGCGCCCCTTCTGCGGACGCTCGGCACGCCAGACCGGACCGATCTGGATCGAGCGGAACACGGTCGGGAGCTGCCCGCGGTTGCTCGCGTAGAAGCGTGCGAGCGGCACGGTGAGGTCGTAGCGGAGGCCGAGGTCGGAGAGCGCAGCCGGGTCGTCGGCCGCAGCGCGGATCGCGTCGGCGTCGAGGCCGCGGCGCAGGATGTTGTACGAGAGCTTCTCGTTGTCGCCGCCGATGCCGGCATGCAGGCGGTCGTAGTCCTCGACGACCGGCGTCTCGATCTCGTCGAATCCGTGCGCGAGGTATCGATCGCGGATGACGGAGAGCACGCGCTCACGGCGGGCCTTGTCGGCGGGGAGGATGTCGCGCATGCCGCGCGGCGGGTTCACAGTAGCCACGGCTCCATCTTCCCAGGTCTGTCGACGCCGCCGCGCCGGGATCAGGATGCCGCTTCGGCGGCCCGCACGTCGTCTTCCAGCACGCGCAGCCGCTCGCGCAGCGCCCGCTCGGCGTCCCACCCCTCGGCGCGCGCCGTGGCCACGAGGGCGAGCAGCGCATCGCCGAGCTCCGCCTCGGACGCCGGTGCGGCGGCGGCTTCGACCGTGACCCCCACTCCCGACGCGCGTCCGGCGAGCTTCTGCGCGAGCCCGAGCGCCGGCATCCCCCGGGGCACGCCGTCGAGCACGCTGCGGCGGGTGCGCTTCTCCGCGGCCTTCGCGGCGTTCCAGTGCACGAGGACCTGCTCCGGCGTCTCCGCCACCTCGCCCGCGAAGACGTGCGGATGCCGACGCACCATCTTCTCGGTGAGCGTGCGTGCGACGTCGTCGATGTCGAACGGGTCCTCCGGGTCCTGCGCCGCGATCGCCGCGTGGAACAGCACCTGCCACAGCAGGTCGCCCAGCTCCTCCCGCAGATCGTCGCGGGTGCCGGCCTCGACGGCGTCGATCACCTCGTGCGACTCCTCGATCAGATACGGCACGAGGTCGCGATGCGTGATCTGCTGCGACCACACGCACCGCTCGCGCACGGCGTGCATGGTCTCGGCGGCGATGCGCAGCGGGTCGTCGGCATCCGTACCGGACTCGGTCTGAGGGCTCACACTCTCTCCTTGGATCTCTCGGAGCGGGGCGCCGCGCTCACGAGGAGGCGGATGCGACCCGACGGTACCAGCGCGCCCGCAGCGACACGACGAACGCCGACAGCACGAGGGCGATCAGCGAGCCGACGAGCACGCCCAGGATGGCCTGATCCCGGATGCCGCCGTCGCTCGCGAAGGCCAGGTTCGCCAGCAGCAGCGACACCGTGAAGCCGATGCCGCCGAGGGCGCCGGCGGCGAGGATGTCGGCGAACGGCAGCGCCGGCTCCGCACCCTTCGGACGGATGCGCATCGCGAGCCAGCCGAACAGCGAGATGCCGATGATCTTGCCGACGGGGAGAGCGACAACGATCGCCCAGAACGCCGGCGACAGCTGCCCGAGGGACAGGGCCGGGATCACGACGAAGGCCGCGACGAAGGCGAAGACCGGGAGGATGACGCCGTTCACCGTCGGCTCGAGCGCATGCCGTGTGCGGGCGGCGGGCACCGGCGACATCACGAGGCCCAGCAGCACGCCGGCGATCGTCGCGTGGATGCCGGACGAGGCGACGAGACCCCAGGTGACGACGCCGACCAGGACCATGGCGACGGCGATCAGCGGATGGCCCTTCGCGTGCAGGAGTCGGCTGAGCGCCCAGAACACGGCGACGCCGACCACCGCGAGGGCGAGCTGCAGCCACTGCACGTCCGCGGCGAACAGGACGGCGATGAAGATGATGCCGATGATGTCGTCGAGGATCGCGAGAGCGAGGAGGAACACCCGGACCCGGGACGGCAGGCCGCGTCCGAACATCGCGAGGACACCGAGCGCGAAGGCGATGTCGGTGGCGGTCGGGATGGGCCAGCCGGACGCCGTCGAGGCGTCGCCGCCCGCGATGAGCAGGTACACCGCGATCGGGACCAGCACGCCGCCGGTCGCGGCGATCGCGGGCTGCACCGCCTTGCGCGGGGAGTCGAGCTCGCCGTGGGTCAGTTCATGGCGCAGCTCGATGGCCACGACGAGGAAGAAGACCGCGAGCAGGCCGTCCGACACCCAGTGCGCGATCGACAGGTCGAGATCGGTGCCGGGGACGGCGATGTGGAAGTCGAGGAAGGCGGCGAGCGCATCGTGCGTGGGAAGGTTCGCGAGGAGCAGGCCGAGTCCCGCCGCGACGAGGAGCAGGACGGCGGGGAACTGCTGGCCGCGGAGGGGGTTCGCTGAGATGCGCATTCCCCCCATCGTAGGTCGCCGGTACGTCTCGGCGCCTCCCCGCTTCGGCCCGTTTCGGAGCACATCGTCATGCGTGCAGGACACCCCTCTCACGCGGGATACTCTCGAAGGGTGACCCCCGCACACTCCTTCTCCGAGCCCACGAACACCGAGGCCATCCGCGTGATCGGCCGCTTCGAAGCCGGTCGCGGCATCCCCGATGCGATGCGCACCGATGTCAGGATGCTCGGGCAGCTGCTCGGGCAGGTCCTGCGCGAAGCCGGCGGCGACGGACTGTTCGACGACGTCGAGCGGCTGCGTCTCGCGACGATCCAGGCCTACGACGAGGAGACCCCGGACGCCTTCGAGCGCGCCGCGACGATCGCCGAATCGTTCACGGTGGCCCGGGCCGACGAGGTCGCCCGCGCCTTCACCTGCTACTTCCACCTGGTGAACCTCGCCGAGGAGCACCAGCGCGTGCGGGTACTGCGCGAGCGCGCCGGTCAGCCGGGACGCGAGGACGCCGCCGACACCGTCGCGACCGCGTACGCACGACTGCGCACCGAGGTCGGCGAGGAGGAGGCTCGTCGTCGCCTCGAGGGTCTGCGCTTCCACCCCGTCTTCACGGCGCACCCGACCGAGGCGCGTCGTCGCGCCGTGTCGTCGAGCATCCGCCGGCTGTCCGAGCTGCTCACCCAGCACGATGCGGCGAGCGCCGGCGGTTCCGAGGAGCACCGCGCCCGCCGGCGGATGCTGGAGGAGATCGACACCCTCTGGCGCACGGCGCCCCTGCGCTCGCAGAAGCCGTCCCCGACCGACGAGGTCCGCACCGTCATGGGCGTGTTCGACGAGACGCTCTTCACGACCGTGCCCCACGTGTACCGCCGCATCGACGACGCCCTCCGCGGCGAGGATTCGGGGGCGAGCGCGCCGGTGGTGCCCGCGTTCGTGCGCATCGGCTCGTGGGTCGGCGGCGACCGTGACGGCAACCCCTTCGTCACCGCCTCCGTCACCCGGGAGGCGTCGCAGATCGCCGCCGACCACGTGCTGCGCGGTCTCGAGCGCGCCCTGGAGCGCATCGGTCGCACCCTCACCCTCGCGTCGGACGACACCCCGCCGAGCACCGAGGTCACGGCGCTCTGGGAGCGGTTCGCCGCCGCGGAGCCGGAACTGGCCGCCGAGCTCGCCACCCGCTCGCCCGACGAGCCCCACCGTCGCGTGCTGCTCGTACTGGCGCGGCGCGTGTCCGCCACCCGGCACGGTGACACGACGCAGGGCTACCACCGTCCCGAAGAGCTGCTCGAAGACCTGCGCGCGGTGCAGTCGTCGCTCGCCGCGGCCGGCGCGAAGCGGCACGCGTTCGGCGGCGTGCAGCACCTGATCTGGCAGGTCGAGACCTACGGCTTCCACCTGACCGAGCTCGAGGTGCGCCAGCACTCCCAGGTGCACCGGAAGGCACTCGCCGAGCTCGAAGGCGGCGAGGCCCTCAGCGCGCAGACCGAGGAGGTGCTGGAGGTGTTCCGTGCGATCGCCGAGATCCAGCACGACCGCGGTGCCCGCGCCGCCGGACGCTACGTCGTCTCCTTCACCCAGTCCGCCGCCGACCTCGCCAACGTGTACCGCCTCGCCCGCCACGCGCTCGGCGACGACGCGCCCGTGCTCGACGTCGTGCCGCTGTTCGAGACCTTCGCCGACCTGCAGGCGGCTCCCGCGATCCTCGCCGAGGCCGTCACCTTCCCGGAGTTCCGCGAGCGCATGGCCGCCACCGGCAACCGCCTCGAGGTCATGCTCGGCTACTCGGACTCGTCGAAGGACGTCGGCCCGGTCGCGGCGAACCTCGCGCTGTACGAGGCGCAGGAGAAGATCGCCCGCTGGGCGCAGGAGTCCGACATCGAGCTGACCCTCTTCCACGGACGCGGCGGCGCCCTCGGACGTGGCGGCGGCCCCGCGAACTCCGCCATCCTCGCGCAGCCGCCGCACTCGGTCGACGGACGGTTCAAGCTCACCGAGCAGGGCGAGGTCATCTTCGCCCGCTACGGCGAGCCCGCCATCGCGATGCGGCACATCGATCAGGTCGCTGCGGCGACGCTGCTCGCCTCCTCCCCCACCGAGGAGGCGCACACGAGCCGCGCGGCCGAGCGCTATGCCGAGGTCGCCTCGGTCATGGACGCCGCGTCGCGCGAGCGCTTCTTCTCCCTCGTGAAGGCCGACGGCTTCGCCCCGTGGTTCGCCACCGTGACCCCGCTCGAGGAGATCGGCCTGCTCGCGCTCGGCTCACGTCCTGCCCGCCGCGGGCTGTCGGTCGAGTCGCTGGAAGACCTTCGGGCCATCCCGTGGGTGTTCGCGTGGACGCAGGCGCGCATCAACCTGGCCGGCTGGTTCGGACTCGGCACGGCGCTGGACGCCGTCGGCGACGAGGAGCTGCTCATCGAGGCGTATCGCGAGTGGCCGCTGCTGCGCACCATGATCGACAACGTCGCGATGAGTCTCGCCAAGACCGACGAGCGCATCGCCCGCCAGTACCTGGCGCTCGGCGACCGCGACGACCTGGCGCAGCTTGTGCTCGACGAGCTCGCGATCACCCGGCGCTGGGTGATCCGGCTCACCGGCGGCGAGAGCCTGCTGGAGAACAAGCCCGTGCTGCAGCGGGCCGTGCAGCTGCGCAGCCCGTACGTCGACGCGCTCTCGCTGCTCCAGCTCCGTGCACTGCGGGCGCTGCGCTCGGCGGGCGAGGACCCCACGGGCTCGGGAGCGGATGCCGAACAGCAGCGACTGCTCCTCCTCTCGGTCAGCGGCGTCGCCGCCGGCCTGCAGAACACCGGGTGACCGGTATACCGTCGAGCCGCGTGCGAGGCGCCCGTTCCGACGGCCGCTAGAGTGAAAACTCCGCCGGATCCGGCGAAGCCTCACGCGACACGATCGCCTGCACCACCATCCCCCACCAGAAAGCCCTCCCGCGTGACCGCTACGACTTCCGCTGACTTCCATCCGCTCGCCGTCTCCGTGCAGCCCGTCTTCGACACGGTGCTCGCACGCAGCCCGCACGAGCCGGAGTTCCACCAGGCCGTCCACGAGGTGCTCCACTCGATCGCCCCCGTCCTGGAGCGGCACCCGGAATACGTCGACGGCGGCATCCTGGAGCGACTCGTCGAGCCCGAGCGCCAGATCCTGTTCCGCGTGCCGTGGATCGACGACTCCGGCAAGCTGCAGGTCAACCGCGGCTACCGCATCCAGTTCTCCTCGGTCCTCGGCCCGTACAAGGGCGGACTGCGCTTCCACCCCTCGGTGAACCTGTCGATCATCAAGTTCCTCGGCTTCGAGCAGATCTTCAAGAACGCGCTCACCGGTCAGGGCATCGGCGGCGGCAAGGGCGGCTCCGACTTCGACCCGCACGGCAAGTCCGACGCCGAGGTCATGCGCTTCTGCCAGTCGTTCATGAACGAGCTCTACCGTCACCTCGGCGAGCACACCGACGTCCCCGCGGGCGACATCGGCGTCGGCGGCCGCGAGATCGGCTACCTCTTCGGCCAGTACCGCAAGGTCACCAACCGCCACGAGTCCGGCATGTTCACCGGCAAGGGCACCGGCTGGGGCGGCGCCGAGGTGCGCACCGAGGCCACGGGATACGGCGCGGTGTTCTTCGCGCAGGAGATGCTCGCCGTGCACAACGACTCCCTCTCCGGGAAGCGCGTCGGCATCTCGGGCTCGGGCAACGTCGCGATCTACGCGATCCAGAAGGCCACCCAGCTCGGCGCGACCGCCGTCACGGCCTCCGACTCCTCCGGCTACGTGGTGGACGACGCCGGCATCGACGTCGACCTGCTGCGTCAGATCAAGGAGGTCGAGCGCGCCCGCATCGTCGAGTACGCCAACCGTCGACCGAGCGCCCGGTTCGTCGAGGGCGGCAGCGTCTGGGAGGTCCCGGTCGACATCGCCGTTCCGTCGGCCACGCAGAACGAGGTCGGCCTCGCCGATGCGGAGGCGCTGATCGCCAACGGCGTGCGCGTGGTCTCCGAGGGCGCGAACATGCCGTGCGTGCCCGAGGCCGTCGAGGCGTTCCAGAAGGCCGGTGTGCTGTTCGCTCCCGGCAAGGCCGCGAACGCCGGCGGTGTCGCGACCTCCGCGCTCGAGATGAGCCAGAACGCCTCCCGCCAGCGCTGGACCTTCGGCGACAGCGAGAACAAGCTCCGCGAGATCATGGCCGACATCCACGACGCCGCCTTCGACGCCGCCGAGCGTCACGGCGTCGGCGGCGACTACGTCGCCGGTGCCAACATCGCCGGCTTCGAGCGCGTCGCCGCGGCGATGCTCGCCCAGGGCGTCATCTGATCCGAACGACAGGAAGCCGGGCGTCCGCAGGGGCGCCCGGCTTCGTCGTTCTCTGCGGCCGGGCCGCGATCAGCCGATCTCCCTGTCGTGCGCGTGCCGCGCGAGCGAGCTGCCGTACCGCTCGGTGAGCTGCACCATCAGGTCGGGGGTGTCCCGGTCGACGCCGAACACATGACCGGGGAAGTCGAGCTCGGGCTGGGCTGCGGCGATCTCGCCCTCCCGATCCGGCGAGAGCAGCTGCACGGGATCGCCGACCGCCACCCATCCGATCGGGACCACGGTGCCCTCCGGCAGCACGGCGCGACGATGCACGATCGCATTCACCCGGACCTCGCAGCGGTCTCCGATCAGCGCGCCGTTGAAGATGCGGGCCCCCGACGCGAAGAAGACCTCCTCGCCCACGGTCGCCCCCGCGATGCTCGCCAGCGTGCCGATCAGCGTGTGCGCGCCGATGTGCACGGCGTTGGCCGCCGTCGCCCGGATGAGCGCGTTCTCCATCACGATCACGTGCGCCCCGAGCGTGATGGGGCCGCCCTCCGCGGTGATCACGGCGCCGTGCAGCACCTGGCAACCCGGCCCGACCTCCACGTCGCCGGATACCACGGCGGTGGGGGCGATGACGGCGGTGTCATGGATGCGGGGGCGAGCCCCGAGGTGCTCGTACAACATGCGGCCAGACTAGTCCCGCGCACCGCTCCCGCGCCTCACTCGGTCTTGACCGGCTCCGGGAAGATCGCGGTGAAGAGCTGCTCCACCCAGGCCAGCAGCTCGGCATCGGGAAGCGGCTCGACGCCGACTCCCACCGCGGCGGGGACCGTGGGCATCGGCACGACCAGGGCCTCTCCCCCGGCCACGAGCTTCGCTTTGGGATACAGCCGCTGCAGCCGCACCTTGATCGAGTCCTCGAGGCGTGCCGGCGCGATGCGCAGGTTCGAGCCCATCACGACGACGTCGGTGAGCCCCGCACGGGCGGCACGGCGACGCAGCCGCGAGATCGCCAGCAGCCCCTCGACCTCCTCGGGCGGCGTGCCGTAGCGGTCGACGAGCTCTTCGATGACCAGATCGATCGCCTCGTCCTTCGCGGTCGCCGCCGAGGCCGCCGAGAGCTTCTGGTACGCCTCGAGGCGCAGCCGTTCGCTGTCGATGTAGTACTCGGGGATGCGCGCATCCAGCGGCAGCTCCAGGCGCAGCTCCTGCCCGGTCTCGACCTCGTCGCCGCGGAAGGTCGCCACGGCCTCGCCGATCATCCGCAGGTACAGGTCGAATCCGACGCCCGCGATGTGTCCGGCCTGCTCGGCGCCCAGGAGGTTTCCCGCCCCGCGCAGCTCGAGGTCCTTCAGCGCGACCTGCATGCCCGAGCCCAGATCGTTGTTCACGGCGATGGTCTGCAGACGGTCGGCCGCGGTCTCGCTCAGCGGCTTCATCTCGTCGTACAGGAAGTACGCGTACGCGCGCTCGCGCCCTCGTCCCACGCGGCCGCGCAGCTGGTGCAGCTGGCTGAGTCCGTACTTGTCGGCGCGGTCGATGATGATCGTGTTCGCGTTCGCGATGTCGAGACCGGTCTCGATGATGGTGGTCGAGACGAGCACGTCGAACTTGCGCTCCCAGAAGTCGTCGACGACCTGTTCCAGCTGGTGCTCGCCCATCTGCCCGTGCGCGACCGCGATCCTGGCTTCCGGGACGAGCTCGGCGAGTTCGCTGGCCACGCGCTGGATCGACTGCACGCGGTTGTGCACGAAGAAGATCTGCCCTTCGCGCAGGATCTCCCGTCGGATCGCCGCCGCCATCTGCTTGTCGCTGCGCGGGCCGACGAACGAGAGGATCGGATGCCGGTCCTCGGGCGGTGTCGCGAGCGTCGACATCTCCCGGATGCCGGTGACCGCCATCTCGAGCGTGCGAGGGATCGGCGTGGCGCTCATGGCGAGGATGTCGACGTTGGTCTTCATCTTCTTGAGCGCGTCCTTGTGCTCGACGCCGAACCGCTGCTCCTCGTCGATGATCATCAGGCCGAGGTCCTTGAACAGCACCTGATCGGTGAGGATGCGATGGGTGCCGATCACCATGTCGACCGAGCCCTCGAGCAGGCCCTGCAGCGTGAGCCGTGCCTCCTTGTCGGTCTGGAAGCGCGACAGCGGCCGCACCTTGACCGGGAAGCCGGCGAAGCGCTCGGTGAACGTCTCGAGGTGCTGCTTCACCAGCAGCGTCGTCGGCACGAGCATCGCGACCTGCTTGCCGTCCTGGATCGCCTTGAACGCGGCACGGACGGCGACCTCGGTCTTGCCGAAGCCGACGTCGCCCGACAGCAGCCGGTCCATCGGGATGGGTCGCTCCATGTCGGCCTTGATCTCGTCGATCGTCTGCAGCTGGTCGTGGGTCTCCGCGAACGGGAACGCCTCCTCCAGCTCGCGCTGCCAGGGGGTGTCCGGCCCGAACGCATGGCCCTTCGCGCTCATACGGGCCGAGTAGAGCTTCACGAGCTCGACGGCGATGTCGCGGACGGCCTTGCGCGCCTTGCCCTTGGCCTGCGACCAGTCGCTGCCGCCCATCTTGGAGAGCGTCGGGGCCTCGCCGCCGACGTACTTCGAGAGCAGGTCGAGCTGATCGGTGGGCACGAACAGCTTGTCGCCCGGGTACCCCCGCTTCGAGGGCGCGTACTCCAGCACGAGGTAGTCGCGGATCGACTTGGTGGCGTTGCGGCCGCCGGTGGAGACCTCGCGCTGCGTCATCTCGACGAAGCGGCCGATGCCGTGCGTGGCGTGCACGACGAAGTCACCCGGCTTGAGCTGGAGCGGGTCGACCACGTTCTTGCGTCGCGAGGCGAGCTTCTTGACGACGCGCTGGTCGCCGCCGATCGTGCGGCCGTAGAACTCGTTGTCGGTGAGGACCGCGAGCTTCGCCTCCGCCACCTGGAACCCGGCCTCGACGGATCCGGTGACGAGGGTCGCGACACCGCCCTCGGGCGCATCGGTGAGCGTCTCGACGACGCGCGCGGCCAGGCCGCGGTCGGCGAGGACATCGCGCGCCCGGTCGACCAGACCGTGACCGGCCGCGATCACGACGACCCGCCAGCCGTCGGTGACCTTCGCCTCGACGAAGGAGATCGCACCGTCGACGTTGCCGTGGAACGACGGGATCACGGCGGCGCTGAGGTTCGCCGCCTCCACATCGCCCTCGCCGAGACCCGCGCCGAATGGACTCAGCCGCCACCACACGCCGCCGCGGTCGCGCACCACCTCTCGCAGCTCGGCGATCGTCAGGAAGTCGCCGGCGCCCAGGTCGATGGGCGCGGAGGCACCCGACGTCGCGGCGCTCCAGGCGGCGTCGAGGAATTCGCGGTTCGTCTCTCCCAGCGTGATGGCGCGGGCGCTCGACCGCTCGGGGTCGACCACCGCGGTGGCGCTCCCGGCCGGGAGGTACTCGGCCAGGGACTTCAGCGGACCGGCCACCGCGGGCAGCAGCGACTCCATGCCCTCGACCGGGATGCCCTCGGCCATCTTCTCGAGCATGCCCGCGATGGCGGGGAAACCGGCGACGAGCGCGCCGGCGCGCTCGCGCACGTCGGCCGTCAGCAGCAGCTCGCGGGTGGGCGGCAGGTCGACACCGGCGACGTCGCCGGGGAGCGAGCGCTGATCGGCGACGGAGAACGCGCGGATCTGATCGATCTCATCGCCGAAGAACTCGACCCGGTACGGATGCTCCGACGTGGGTGGGAACACGTCGAGGATGCCGCCGCGCACCGCGAACTCGCCACGCCGCGACACCATGTCCACGCGCGAGTAGGCGCGCTCGACCAGCTGCTCGACCACGCGATCGAGCTCGGTGCCCCGGCTGCCGACCGCGAGTTCGAGGGGGGCGATCTCGCCCAGGTTGCCCGCGATCGGCTGGAGCGCCGCGCGCACCGAGGCGACCACGACGAGCGGGTGGTCTCCGGACCACTCGGCGATGCGGCGCAGCGTCTGCAGGCGCTGGCCGACGGTGTCGGGGCTCGGGCTGAGCCGCTCGTGCGGGAGCGTCTCCCAGGCGGGGAAGGTGAGGATGTCGGCGTCGGGCAGGTAGGCGTGCATCGCCAGTGCCAGACTCTCCGCCCGTCGCCCCGTGGGTACGACGGCGAGGAGCGCGGCCGGATGTCCCGCCGCCGCCCGCTTCTCGATCAGCCCGGCGAGGGCCGGAGCGTCGAGCCCGTCGACCAGACCGAGGTCGGCGTCGGTGTGCGCCCACTGCAGGGCGTCACGGTACAGAGACGCCTCTTCCAAGGCGCGCAGAATCCCCGGAACAGTCACCGGACAAGACTAGTCGCGCCCACCGACACCGCGGCCCGCCGCTTAGGCTTGTCTGATGCGATCGGCCACCCTGACCACCGAAAGACTCGTGCTCCGGGCACCCGCCGAGGCGGATGTCGATGCCATCACCGACGCGTGCCAGGAGCCGGAGATCTCCCGCTGGACGACCGTCCCGAGCCCGTACAACCGCGAGGACGCCGAGGAGTTCGTGCGCCTGGTGGCGGGATGGTGGGCCGAGGGCGCGGAGACCGTGTGGGGCATGTACGCCGGAGACGAGCTCGTCGGGATGATCGGGCTGCACGGCATCACCGAGCACTTCACGGGCCGGCACGCGGAGCTCGGATACTGGGTCGTGGCGTCGGCACGCGGCAGGGGGTACCTGACCGAGGCCGCACGTGCCGTGATCGACTGGGGATTCGCCGAGCTCGGACTCGTGCGCATCCGCTGGCAGGCCGTCGCCGGGAACATCCCCTCCGCCCGCGCCGCCCGCGCCCTCGGCTTCCGCTACGAGGGGCTGCAGCGCCAGGCGCTCACGAGCCCGCGCGGCCGCGACGACGGCTGGGTCGCCGGGCTCCTGCCGGAGGACGACCGCGCCCCGGTCGACTGGCCGATCCTCGAGGCCCTCGCCACCGACGGGTGACAGTGTCGGACGCCGGTGACAGGATGAGTGCATGCCGGAGATGCCGGAGGTCCAGGGCCTGACCGCCTTCCTCGCCGAGCGCGCCGTCGGCCGCACCATCACGCGCGCGTCCGTCGCCGCCATCGCTGCTCTGAAGACCTACGACCCGCCGATCACCGCGCTGCAGGGCGCGACGATCACGGCCTCGGCCCGGCTCGGCAAGTTCGTGGTGCTCTCCTGCGGCGAAGAGCTGCACCTCGTGTTCCACCTCGCGAAGGCCGGCTGGCTGCGGTGGTACGAGACCCTCCCCTCCACGCTCATCAAACCGGGCAAGTCCCCCATCGCGCTGCGCATCGCCCTCGACGACGGCAGCGGATTCGACCTGACGGAGGCCGGGACCAAGAAGTCGCTGGCCGTCTACGTCGTGCGCGACCCGCAGGAGGTCCCGGGCATCGCGCGCCTCGGCCCCGATCCACTCGACCCCGCGTTCACCCGCGCGGCCTTCGCCGGCCTCCTGGAAGAGCGGCGGATGCAGATCAAGGGGCTGCTGCGCGACCAGGCCGTGATCGCCGGCATCGGCAACGCCTACTCCGACGAGATCCTGCACGCCGCGCACATGTCGCCCTACGCGATCGCCGGCACGCTCGACGACGCCGAGATCGACCGGCTGTTCACGGCGATGCGCGAGACGCTCACCGAGGCGGTCGCCGAGGCCTCGGGCAAGCCGCCCGCCGACCTCAAGGACGCCAAGCGGCGCGGCATGCAGGTGCACGCCCGCCGCGGTGAGGCGTGTCCGGTCTGCGGTGACACCGTCCGCAGCGTGTTCTTCGCCGACCGCTCGCTCGAGTACTGCCCGACCTGCCAGACCGGTGGCAAGGTGCTCGCCGACCGGCGGCTCTCGCGCCTGCTCAAGTGACCGTCCGCGTGGCCCTGCGGACCCGGTCCATGTCTTGGAATGAAATGCGGCCGGACGCGTTGAGTACACTCAGAGCAACAACGTGCTCCGGGGTCGGTGGGAATCCGAACCGGCGGTGACAGTCCGCGAGCGTCTCGAGAGATCGAGATGCCGATCCGGTGGAACTCCGGGACCGACGGTGATGCGAGGGAGACCTCGCTAGTCCGGAAGGGAGGCAGCACGAGACGCATCCGTGCGTCCGTTCCGCCACCCCGCCCGACCTCGGAGTCTCAGAGGAGGACGACGGATGGCAGTGAACCCGGCAGAGCGCAGCGCGATGGATCGCGCGCTCCGGCTCGCCACGCGTGGACCGCGCGGAGCGAACCCGCAGGTCGGCGCGGTCATCCTCTCTCCCGACGGCACGGTCCTCGCCGAGGGCTGGCACCACGGCGCCGGGACCCCGCACGCCGAGGTCGACGCGCTCTCGAAGCTCGCGCCCGGTGCGGCCGACGGAGCCACGGCCGTCGTCACCCTGGAGCCCTGCAACCACACCGGACGCACCGGCCCGTGCGCGGTCGCACTCATCGAGGCGGGTATCGCCCGTGTCGTCTACGCCCTCGACGATCCGGGGGCCGTGTCCGGCGGGGGCGCGGAGCGCCTGCGCGCCGCCGGGGTCGACGTCGAGTCCGGCGAGCAGGCCGAGGCCGCCCGCGCACTGATCGACGGCTGGCTCACGGCGCAGCGGCTCGGTCGCCCGCACATCACGGTCAAGTGGGCGCAGAGCCTCGACGGCCGCGCCGCCGCCGCCGACGGATCGAGCCAGTGGATCACCGGACCGGCCGCCCGGGCCGACGTGCACCGCCGCCGCGCCGAGGCCGATGCCATCGCCGTCGGCACCGGCACCGTGCTCGCCGACGATCCCGCGCTCACCGCCCGCGACGGCGACGCCCTGCTCCCCCACCAGCCGATCCCGGTGATCATCGGGTCGCGTCCCACCCCGGCCGACGCCGCGGTGCACCGGCATCCGCACGCCCCGCTCTTCTTCGACACCCACGACCTCCCCGCGGTCGTGGCCGAGCTGCACGCCCGCGGCATCCAGAGCCTGTTCGTGGAAGGCGGCCCCACGCTGGCCAGCGCCTTCCTCCAGGCCGGGCTCGCCGACCGCGTGCTCGCCTACATCGCCCCGGTGCTGCTCGGCGGCGACCGGCTCGCCCTCACCGACATCGGCGTCGGATCCATCGACCAGGCGCGACGCCTGACCGTCGACGAGTGGGTCCCGCTCGGGCCCGACCTGCTCGCGATCGCGCACCCCGCGCACGACACCGACCCCCAGAACGAAGGAGCCGCCTGATGTTCACCGGAATCATCGAGGAGATGGGCGAGATCACCGCGATCGCCCCCTCCGGCGACGGATGGCGCCTGACCGTGCGCGCCCCTCGCGCCGCAGCGGACGCCGTGCACGGCGAGTCCATCGCGGTCTCCGGCGTGTGCCTGACCGTCGTGGGTTCGACCGCCGACACCTTCGACACCGATGTGATGAAGCAGACGCTCGACGTCGCCGCGATCGGGTCGGCGACGGTCGGCACCCGCGTGAACATCGAGAAGGCGATGCCGGTCGGTGCGCGACTCGGCGGGCACATCGTGCAGGGTCATGTCGACGGCACCGGCTCCGTGCTCGAGGTGCGACCCGGCGCGCAGTGGAGCGTGCTGCGCATCAGCCTGCCCACCGACCTCGCCCCCCTCGTCGTCGACAAGGGCTCGATCTCGGTCGACGGCACCTCGCTGACCGTGAGCGCGGTCAGCGCCCCCGCCGACCCCGCCCCCTGGTTCGAGGTCTCCCTGATCCCGGAGACCCTGGCCGCGACAACCCTCGGCACCCGCGCGGCCGGCGACCGCGTGAACCTCGAGACCGACATCCTCGCTCGCCACGTCGAGCGCCTGCTCGCGTTCCGCGCCGCATCGGAAGGAGGCTCGCGATGAGCCTTTCCACCATCCCCGAGGCCCTGGAGGCGCTGCGCGCCGGGCGTCCCGTTCTCGTCGCCGACGACGAGAACCGCGAGAACGAGGGCGACGTGATCCTGTCGGCCGAGCTCGCGACCCCCGAGTGGGTGGCGTGGACCGTGCGCTGGTCGTCCGGATTCATCTGCGCGCCGATGCCCACCGACCTCGCGGATCACCTGAACCTGCAGCCCATGGTCGCGGCGAGCGAGGATGCACGGTCCACCGCGTACACCGTGAGCGTGGACGCCGCCTCCGGTGTCACGACCGGCATCAGCGCGCACGACCGCGCCCACACCCTCAACGTGCTGGCCGACGCCGCGTCGACTGCGACCAGCGTCATCCGCCCCGGGCACGTGCTCCCGTTGCGGGCAGTCGACGGCGGCGTGCGCGAGCGCAGCGGCCACACCGAGGCCGCCGTCGAGCTCATGAAGCTCGCCGGTCTCCGCCCGGTCGGCGCGATCGCCGAGGTGGTCGCCGAGGACGGCAGCATGATGCGCCTTCCCGGACTGCTGGAGCTGGGTGCCCGCGACGGCGTGCCCGTCATCACGATCGAGCAGCTCATCGCGCACCTCAACGAGATCGACCCCGAGGGTGCGACTCCGGGCGCGCACCGCGGTCGGCGCGTGAGCCTGCGCGCGGACGCCACGGTGCCGACCACGCACGGCACGTTCCGCTTCCTCGCCTACAAGGACCGCGTCACGGGCACGGATCACATCGCCGTGGTCTCCGGCGAGCCCGGCGAGACCGCGCTGGTGCGCGTGCACTCCGAGTGCCTGACCGGCGAGGCGTTCGGCTCGCTGAAGTGCGAGTGCGGCCCCCAGCTCGACTCCGCCCTCGACGCCATCGAGCAGGAGGGCGGCATCGTCATCTACATGCGCGGCCACGAGGGGCGCGGCATCGGCCTCATCAACAAGCTGCGCGCCTACAGCCTGCAGGAGGAGGGGCTCGACACCGTCGACGCCAACCTCGCGCTCGGGCTGCCCGCCGATGCCCGCGACTACGCCGCGGCGGCCGGCATCCTCGCCGACCTGGGCGTGTCGAAGGTGCGCCTGCTGACGAACAACACGGACAAGGTCGCGCAGCTGCGCGAGCTCGGACTCGACGTCGTGGAGCAGGTCCCGCTGATCGTCGGCGTCGGCCCGAACAACCACCAGTACCTGGAGACCAAGCGTGACCGGATGGGTCACATCATCGGCGAAGCGGAACTCGCAGAGGCGCTCGCCCACGGAGAGGACGACAAATGAGCGGCGCAGGAGCACCCGAGACGGGCAACATCGACGGACGCGGTCTGAACGTCGTCATCATCGCCGGAACCTGGCACGAGACCATCTCGAACGGGCTGATCGCCGGCGCCGAGCGGGTGCTGGACGCCGCCCAGGCGACCCATCGGCTGGTGCGCGTGCCCGGCTCGTTCGAGCTCGCGATCGCCGCGCAGGCGGCGTTCGCCGGAGGAGCCGATGCGGTCGTGGCCCTCGGCGTGATCATCCGCGGCGGCACACCTCACTTCGAGTACGTCTCGGCCGCGACCACGGACGGCCTCACGCGCGTCGCACTGGACGCCGGGAAGCCGGTCGGCTTCGGAGTGCTGACCCTCGATGACGAGCAGCAGGGTCTCGACCGCGCCGGCCTCGAAGGCTCCAAGGAGGACAAGGGCGCCGAGGCCGCGGATGCCGCACTGCGCACCGCCCTGGTGACGCGGGAGCTGCGGGGCTGAGGTCAGCCTGCCCTTGCTAGCGCAGAAGGGCTCCGCGCTCGTACGGTGAGGGCATGGAGACCCTCCGCCACATCGTGCTGTTCGTCCACCTCATCGGATTCGCCGTGCTCTTCGGCTCCTGGGCCGTGCAGGCGTTCGGCGGCAAGCGGGAGTTCACCCGTCTGATGAACATCGGCATGGCGATCGCCGCGGTCGCAGGCCTCGCTCTCGCCGCGCCGTGGGGCATCTCGTACGAGCTCAACTACGTCAAGATCGGCGTGAAGCTCGTGATCCTGCTCGTCATCGGCGCGCTGCTCGGAATCGGTCTGGGTCGCCAGCGGCGTGGAGCAGCCATCCCGCCCGCGGTGTTCTGGCTGGTCGGAATCCTCACCGCCGCCAACGCCGCGATCGCCGCGATCTGGCGCTGATCCGGAGGCTCCCCGCCCCTCTCGTCGCGAGCTGACGCCGGAGCGGCTCAGCGCTTCCGCGGTGCCGCTGTGCTCTCCCGCACGATGAGCTCGGTGCCGACGAGCGGCGTCTGCTGACGCTCGACCCCGTCGAGCTCGGCCAGCAGCGCGTCCACGGCGAGCGCACCGACCCGCTCCGGATGCTGCTGGATCGTCGTCAGCGGCGGCCACAGCTGGGCGGCGTCCGGCAGTCCGTCGAATCCGACGATGCTGACGTCTGCGGGCACATCGCGGCCGATCTCGTGGAAGGCCCGCAGCACGCCGATCGCCATCTGGTCGTTCGCGGCGAACACGGCGGTGACGTCGTCGAGCCCGCGCAGTTCGACACCGGCCGCATAGCCGGATGCCGCGGTCCAGTCTCCCGACAGCGGTTCCGGCACGGCCCGCCCGTGCTTCTCGAGCGTCTCCCGCCAGGCTTCGCGACGACGCTCGGCGGAGTAGGAGCGTGCGGGACCGGTGACATGCCACACCGTGTCGTGGCCCAGATCGAGAAGGTGCTCGGTCGCGAGCCGCGCGCCCTGCGCCTGGTCGGTGTCGACGAACGGGTGGGTCTCGCCGCGGTTCGAGTCGACGAACACCACGGGCAGCGCCTCGGGGATCTCGATGTCGGCTTCGTCGAGCTGATGCGCCTCGATCACGATGATGATGCCGTCGACCGCGTGCTCCTCCAGCCGACGGAAGGCGCCGGCGACGGTCTCGCCCGCGCTCGACTCCACCGGGATGAGGGTGAGGGCGTAGCCGAGCTGGGCGGCGCGCACCGCGATCGCATCGAGCGTGCGCTGGTTGCCGTAGGAGCTGAACGAGAACATCACGACGCCGATCGTGCGGAAGCGCCCTGACCGCAGCGCGCGGGCAGCGCTGTTGGGGCGGTACCCGAGGCTGTGCATCGCGGCCTCGACGCGCTCGCGGGTGGCGGCGCCGACATATCCCCGGGCGTTCACGACACGGGAGACGGTCTGTCCGGAGACCCCGGCTGCGCGGGCGACGTCTTCCATGGAGGGCTCACGACGACGCGGTGACGTCTCGGTCGGATGCTCTGGGGTCACGATCACCCATCCCCTCATATGTTGACGTTGACACACTACCAGTCCATCCAATATGTTGACGTTGACACACGGCGCACGGTGCGCCCGGATCGTAAGAAGGACTCGTCGATGACGACTGAAATCCCCGCAGCCCTGGGCGCCCCCGGCGTCCGGCGCCGCGACAAGCGCGACTGGAAGGGCTGGGCCTTCGTCGGCCCGTTCATGGTCGTGTTCGCCCTGGTGTTCCTCACGCCCCTCGCCTATGCGCTGTACCTGAGCTTCTTCCAGGAGAAGCTCATCGGCGGCACCGCGTTCGTCGGCGTGGACAACTACGTCCGCGCCCTCACCGACCCGCAGTTCTGGGAGGCGTTCGGCCGCGTGCTGATCTTCCTCGTCGTGCAGGTGCCGATCATGCTGCTGCTCGCGCTCGGCGCCGCTCTCGCCCTCGACAGCGCACGTCTGCGGGGAGCGTCCTTCTTCCGCATCCTGATCTTCCTGCCCTATGCCGTCCCCGCCGTCGTCGCGGTGCTCATGTGGGGCTACATCTACGGCGACCAGTTCGGCCTCACGAGCAACATCAACGACTTCCTCGGGGTCGATGCGATCACGCCGTTCGCGAAGGAGTGGATGCTCCTCTCGATCGGCAACATCGTCACGTGGGAGTTCGTCGGCTACAACATGCTGATCTTCTACTCCTCGCTGAAGACCATCCCGACGGAGATGTACGAGGCCGCGTCACTGGACGGCGCCGGAGCGTGGCGCACGATCTTCTCGATCAAGATCCCGTCGGTGCGCGGAGCCCTCGTCATCGCGACGATCTTCTCGATCATCGGCAGCTTCCAGCTCTTCAACGAGCCCAACATCCTGCGCCCGCTGGCACCGAACGTGATCACGACGTTCTTCACCCCGAACATGTACGCGTACAACCTGTCGTTCGCCGGGCAGCAGTTCAACTACGCCGCGACCATCGCCATCATCATGGGCGTCATCACCGCGGTCATCGCCTACGTCGTGCAGCTGCGCGGCTCGAAGTCGGAGGTGCGCTGACATGGCACTCCCCCTCGCCCGCCCCTCGCGCCGACGCCACGACCCGATGAACCCCCGCAAATCGAACACGCTGCTGATCGTCATGATCGTGTACGCGCTGTACACGCTCGTCCCGCTGGTCTGGCTGCTGTTCAGCTCCACCAAGACGCAGGCAGGCCTGTTCAGCTCGTTCGGCCTCTGGTTCGCCGACGACTTCGCGTTCTTCGACAACCTCATCGCCACGTTCTCGTACCGCGACGGCATCTTCCTGCGCTGGCTCGGCAACACCCTCCTGTACGTCGTCGTGGCCGCCGGAGGGGCGACGCTGCTCGCCACCATGGCCGGCTACGGACTCGCGAAGTTCCGCTTCCCGGGGCGTCGCGCGGTGTTCGCGGTCGTCCTCGGCGCGGTGGCCGTGCCCGGAACCGCCCTCGCGGTGCCGACCTTCCTCCTGTTCAGCGAGCTCGGTCTGACCAACACCCCGTGGGCGGTGATCATCCCGTCCCTCATCAGCCCGTTCGGTCTGTACCTGATCTGGGTGTTCGCCTCCGAATCAGTGCCGACCGAGCTGCTCGAAGCCGCGCGCATCGACGGCGCCGGCGAGTTCCGCACGTTCTTCACGATCTCGATGCGCCTGCTGGCTCCCGGCATCGTGACGGTCGCGCTGTTCACGGTCGTCGCCACCTGGAACAACTACTTCCTGCCCCTCATCATGCTCTCCGACCCCGCCTGGTATCCCCTCACCGTGGGGCTCAACCAGTGGAGCGCCCAGGCCATCGGCGCGGGGTCGCAGCCGATCTACAACCTCGTGATCATGGGCTCGCTCCTCACGATCATCCCGATCGTCATCGCCTTCCTGCTGCTGCAGCGCTTCTGGCAGTCAGGTCTCACCGCGGGAAGCGTCAAGCAGTAGCTCCCCGCACCCTCTGCATCACCACCGCGGCCCGACGACGGTCCGCACCTCCCGAAAGGACACAGCAATGAAGCACCTTCCCTCTCCGACGCGGCGCACCCTCGCGGTGCTCGCCGCAGGAACCGTGGCGGCCATCGCCCTGGCCGGATGCAGCACCGGCGGCACCACCGACGCCGGCGACGGCGGCAGCGCGGGCGCAGGATCCTTCGACTCCGTCGAGGCCGCGCTCGAGAAGGGCGGCGAGATCACGTACTGGTCGTGGACGCCGTCCGCCGAGGCCCAGGTCGCGGCGTTCCAGAAGGAGTACCCGAAAGTCAAGGTCAACCTCGTCAACGCCGGCACGAACAACGAGGAGTACACCAAGCTGCAGAACGCCATCAAGGCGGGCTCCGGCGCTCCGGACGTCGTGCAGATCGAGTACTACGCGTTCCCGCAGTTCGCGCTGACCGACGCCTTCGCCGACCTGGCCCCCTACGGGTTCGCCGACTTCGAGGACGACTACACCGCCTCCACCTGGAACTCGGTCACGAACGGCGATGCGATCTACGGTCTGCCGCAGGACTCGGGCCCGATGGCACTGTTCTACAACAAGGCCGTCTTCGACGCCGCCGGCGTCGACGTGCCCACCACCTGGGACGAGTACTACGAGGCCGCCAAGGCGATCCACGCGGCGAACCCGGACGCGTACATCACCAACGACACCGGCGACGCGGGCTTCGCGACGTCGATGATCTGGCAGGCCGGCGGGAAGCCGTTCGAGACCTCGGGCACCGACGTCACGATCGACCTGCAGGACGCCGGCTCGAAGAAGTGGACCGAGAACTGGAACCGCCTCGTCGAGGAGGACCTGATCGCGCCCTACGGCAGCTGGAGCGACGAGTGGTTCCGCGGCCTCGGCGACGGCAGCCTCGCCAGCCTCGTGATCGGCGCGTGGATGCCCGGCAACCTCATCTCCGGCGCCCCCGACGGCGCCGGCGACTGGCGCGTCGCGCCGATGCCGACCTACGACGGGACCCCGGCGAGCGCCGAGAACGGCGGCGGCGGCCAGGCCGTGACGAAGCAGAGCAAGAACCCCGAGCTGGCGGCGGGCTTCCTGTGGTGGCTGAACAACTCCGAGGAGAGCATCTCGGTCTTCCTCGAGTCCGGCGGCTTCCCCTCCACGACTGCCGAGCTGTCGAGCGAGGAGTTCCTCGCCGACGCCCCGGAGTACTTCGGTGGCCAGAAGATCAACGAGGTCCTCGCGGCCGCGGCGGACGACGTGGTCGAGGGCTGGAGCTACCTGCCCTACCAGGTCTACGCGAACAGCATCTTCGGCGACACCGTCGGCCAGTCGTACCAGAACGGCACGGACCTGAACGAGGGTCTCACCGCCTGGCAGGACGCGCTGGTCGAGTACGGCAACGCGCAGGGCTTCACCGTCAACAAGTAACACCCGCGGCCGAGCCGGCCCCGACCTCGCGTCGGGGCCGGCTTCGCCCGCCTCATCGAAAGCGCCACGACACGTGACCACCTTCTCCCTCGGCGACACCGACTTCCTCCGCGACGGACAGCCCCACCGGGTGATCTCCGGCGCCATCCACTACTTCCGCGTGCACCCGGAGCAGTGGCAGGACCGCATCCGCAAGGCCCGGCTGATGGGGCTGAACACGATCGAGACGTACGTCGCCTGGAACGCGCACGAGCCCCGCCGCGGGGAGTGGGATGCGAGCGGATGGAACGACCTCGGGCGTTTCCTCGACCTCGTGCATGCCGAGGGCCTGGACGCGATCGTGCGCCCCGGACCCTACATCTGCGCCGAGTGGCACAACGGAGGGCTGCCCGTCTGGCTCACCGGCAGCGTCGACGAGCTGCGGTCCTCTGCACCGGCCTTCCTCACCGAGGTGAGCGCCTATCTGCGCCGGGTGTACGACATCGTCGCGCCGCGGCAGGTCGATCGGGGCGGCCCCGTCGTGCTCGTGCAGATCGAGAACGAGTACGGCGCGTACGGTTCCGACACGGCGTACCTCGAGGCCCTGGTCGCCGTCACCCGCGATGCCGGGATCACCGTGCCGCTGACGACCGTGGATCAGCCCCTCGACCGGATGCTGAGCGACGGCAGCCTCCCCGAGCTGCACAAGACCGGCTCCTTCGGGTCGCGCAGCGCCGAGCGCCTGGCGACGCTGCGCCGACACCAGCCGACGGGACCCCTGATGTGCTCCGAGTTCTGGGACGGCTGGTTCGACTGGTGGGGCGGGGTCCATCACACGACCGATGTCGCCGCAGCGGCCGCCGACCTCGATGCGCTCCTGTCCGCCGGAGCCTCGGTCAACATCTACATGTTCCACGGCGGCACGAACTTCGGCCTGACGAACGGTGCGAACGACAAGGGCCGCTATCTGCCCCTGGTCACCTCCTACGACTACGACGCTCCGCTCGACGAGGCCGGGGAGCCCACGGAGAAGTTCTTCGCCTTCCGCGACGTGATCGCGAAGTACGCTCCGGTGCCCGACGAGGTTCCCCGCAGGTTGTCTCCCGCACCGGCCTTCCGCGCTCCGCTCACCCCGACCGGGCCCTGGGCCGACGCGGCCGCCCCCGCCTCCGCATCCGCATCCGCATCCCTCACGGAGCAGCCGCAGACCTTCGACGCCCTCGGACACCTGAGCGCGCTCGTGCGCTACGACATCGACCTCCCGCACGGCGACGGCGGTCTGCTGGTCATCGACGAGGTGCGCGACCTCGGCTGGGTGAGCGTCGACGGCGTGGCGGTCGGCACGTTCTCCCGCACCCGGCACGACCGCGCGCTGCGCATCCCGGCCGGACGCACCCTCCGCATCCTCGTCGAGGACCAGGGGCGGGTGAACTACGACCACCGGCTCGGCGAGGAGAAGGGACTGATCGGCGAGGTGTCGCTCGACGGCGCACCGCTGCACGGGTGGCGCTCGACGCCGCTGGACGTCGCCGCCATCGCGGCTGCGTTCGCGTCGGAGTCCGCGTCGGGAATCGGCGCAGAGGTCGGCGCAGGGATCGGCACCGCGACCGAGACCGTGGCGACCGGGCCCACGGCCTGGACCGCCGAGTTCCGTCTCGATGACCCTGCCGGTCTCTTCCTCGACACCGCGGCCTGGGGCAAGGGCTACGCCTTCGTGAACGGCTTCTTCCTCGGGCGCTACTGGCGGAACGGCCCGCAGCGCACGCTCCACGTTCCCGCACCCGCCACGAAGGCCGGTTCCAACCGTCTCGTCGTGCTGGAGCTCGAGCAGCTCGTGGAGCCGGTGGCGGCGTTCGTCGGATCCTCCGCGCTCGGCGACACGGAGGAGTGAGGGCCGACCGGGCGCCGGGCCGCGGTCAGGGCAGCGGCACGAGCGTCGCGTCCACCGCGGTTCCGTCGATCTCGACCCACATCAGGGTGCAGACGGGCTGTCGGCGCCGATCGGTCGGTGATCCCGGGTTCAGCAGCCGCATCCCCCGGGGCGACACCGTGTCCCACGGGATGTGCGAATGTCCGAACACGAGCAGATCCACGCCGGGGTGAACCTGATCCATCCGCTCCTCGCGCTGCCGGGACGGCCCGGTCTCGTGCACGACGGCGATGTCGACGCTCTCCACCCGGAACCGGGCGACCTCGGGGAGCCGCGCCCGCAGCTCCGGTCCGTCGTTGTTGCCCCACACCCCGTGCAGCACCCGCGCCCGGGCTTCGAGCAGGTCGAGGGTGGCCGCGTCCACCCAATCCCCCGCATGCACGACGACGTCGGCCTCCTCGACCGCGCGCAGCACGGCGTCCGGAAGCCGTCGCGCCCGCTTCGGCACGTGGGTGTCCGCCAGGAGCAGCATCCTCGTCGTCATCGTGTGATTCCCGCCTTCCGCCTGCCTCCGACTCTACGCACCGCCCCGAATGCACCGACGACCGGCGTCATGCGCACACAGCGAACACTCAGGAAGGCGTAAACTCACCCGAGTCCCTTGGTATACCAGGGACTGATCGGAGGAGATCCATGAGTACTGCCACTGCGCCGGCGAACCCTCGTTCGCGCGTCATCACCGCGAGCCTCGTCGGCACGACGATCGAGTTCTACGACTTCTACGCGTATGCGACAGCGGCCGTCCTCGTGTTCCCGGTGCTGTTCTTCCCCACCGGGAACGACACCACGTCTCTCCTCTCCTCGTTCGCGGTGTTCGGTGCCGCGATGGTCGCCCGCCCCATCGGCGCCGTGGTCTTCGGCCACTTCGGCGACAAGTTCGGCCGGAAGGCCACACTCGTGGCGTCGCTGCTCACGATGGGCATCGCGACGTTCGTGATCGGTCTGCTGCCGACGTTCCAGGACATCGGCTGGTGGGCGGCGCTGCTGCTGCTGATCCTCCGCCTCGCGCAGGGCTTCGCGCTCGGCGGCGAGTGGTCGGGCGCTGCGTTGGTCGCCACCGAGAACGCCCCGAAGGGCAAGCGCGCCTGGTACGGCACCTTCCCGCAGCTGGGCGCGCCGCTCGGCTTCATCATCGCGAACTTCCTCTTCCTCGCGATCAACTGGCTCCTGCCGCACGCCGAGAACCCGGTCCTGAAGTCCGAGGCCTTCCTGTCGTGGGGCTGGCGCATCCCGTTCCTGTTCTCCGCCGTGATGGTCATCATCGGGCTGTGGGTGCGGCTCAAGCTCGTCGAATCCGACACCTTCAAGAAGGCCGAGACGAAGGGCGCGATCCGCAAACTGCCCCTGGCGACCGTCTTCCGGTACCACTGGAAGCAGCTCATCCTCGGCACGTTCATCATGCTGGCGACGTATGTGCTGTTCTACCTGATGACGAACTTCACCCTCGCGTACGGCACCAAGCCGGACTCCCTGGCCACGGCCTCCGCCGCCGCGAAGGCCGCTGCCGAGGCGACGGGCGCCGACTTCGATCCGGTCAAGTTCGCGGCCCAGTTCTACCCCGGTCTCGGCTTCGGCTACACCGACTTCGTGCTGATGCAGATCATCGGCGTGGTGTTCTTCGGCATCTTCACGCTGCTCTCCGGTCCGATCGCCGACGCCGTGGGACGCCGCAAGCTCCTGCTGTGGGTCACCGGCGCGATCATCGTGTTCGGCTTCACGTTCAACACCTTCCTCCTGCCCGCGGTCGACCCGAAGTTCACGGGGGCTCTCACGCAGGCGTTCCTGGTGCTCGGGTTCATGCTGATGGGGGCGACGTTCGGTCCGATGGGCGCCCTGCTGCCCGAGCTGTTCCCCACGAACGTGCGCTACACGGGGTCGGCGATCGCCTACAACGTGTCGTCGATCCTCGGTGCGGCCGTCGCGCCGCTGATCGCCCTGAAGCTGTGGGAGGCGGCGGGCGGCGCCCCGTGGCTGGTGGGCCTGTACCTGTCGGCGATGGGCGTGCTCACCTTCATCGCGCTGATCTTCAGCCCCGAGACGAAGGACCATGACTACGACGACGACCTCGGTGTCGCGGCGGCCGTCGAGCTGTAGCCTCTCGGCACACGCATCGCTCCAGGGCACTCCAGGGCACCCCGTCTGCGGACGGGGTGCCCTTCTGCGATCCGGTCAGCCGTCGCCGATCGCATCGTCAACAGATATTGACAACGCGCCCGTCGTCAACGAGTATTGACGACGGAGGTGCATCATGACTTTTCCCACCGCGATCGCACAGGACGACGGAAGCGAGCCCCTGGCCGCGCTGCACCGGCTCGCCGAGCTGCGCACCGAGGTCGCCCGCGCCGAAGAGGCGAACGTGCGTCGTGCGCGCAACCTCGGATACTCGTGGCAGGCGATCGCGAGTGCGCTCGGCGTGAGCAAGCAGGCGGCGCACCGCCGGTTCGGCCGCTCCTGACCGGCATACAGCCTCTCCATAGGATTCGCCCGCGAACGAAGTACGGTCGAAGTACCATCTCCAGATCGAGGTCCCGCATGTCCGGTTCGGCGACAGCACGCCGCCGCGGACGTGGCGCACAGCCCGAAGGCCCGCGCGCCACCTTCCGCCAGCTCCTCCCCTTCCTCTTCGAACACAAGCGCACCCTGATCGTGGTCGCGGTGCTCAGCATCGTCGGCGCCGCGACATCGCTCGTGCAACCGCTGCTCGTCGGCCAGGTCATCGAGGCGGTGCAGTCCGACACCGGCATCGGCATACTCGTCTGGCTCCTGGTCGGCTTCGTGATCGTGTCGTCGATCATCTCCGGCTTCCAGCACTATCTGCTGCAGCGCACGGGCACCGCGGTGGTCTACTCGAGCCGTCGCCAGCTCATCGCCCGCATCCTGCACCTGCCCACGTCGGAGTTCGACGCCCGCCGCACCGGCGACCTCGTCTCCCGCGTCGGCACGGACACGACGCTGCTCTATGCCGTGCTCACCCAGGGCCTCGCGGATGCCGTCGGCAGCGCGGTCCTGTTCATCGGTGCGCTCATCGCGATGCTGCTGATCGACCCCGTCCTGCTGCTGCTCATCGTGGTCGTCATCGGCATCTCGGTCGCGGTCGTCGTGCTGCTGAGCGGGCGGATCCGCACCGCCTCGACCGCACAGCAGGAGAAGGTCGGCGAGCTGGCGTCCGGCGTGGAGCGGGCCGTCGGCTCGATCCGCACGATCCGCGCCTCCGGTGCGACCGAGCGCGAGACGACCGCCGTATCCGGGCTCGCCTCGGACGCCTACGGCATCGGCGTGCGCATCGCCAAGATCTCCTCGCTCGTCGTGCCCGTCTCCGGCATCGCGCTGCAGCTCTCGCTGCTCGTGGTCCTGGGCGTGGGCGGGTTCCGCGTGGCCGCCGGCGCGATCACGATCGCCGCGCTGATCTCGTTCATCATGTTCCTCTTCCTCCTCGTGATGCCGCTGGCCACCACGTTCGGCGCGATCACCTCTGTGAACCAGGCCCTCGGCGCGCTCGGGCGCATCCAGGAGGTGCTCGACCTGCCGACCGAGTCGCAGGACGATGAGGCGATCGCCGCCGCGCTCCCCCGCGAGACCGCCGCGCCGGACGCCCCCGCCATCGAGTTCCGCGACGTGCACTTCCGCTACCCGGAGAACGTCGTCGCCGCCCGCAAGGCCGCCGCCCAGGCCGCGCGGACCCTGCTCGCCGACGCGCACCTGGAGTCGGCCGAGGATTCCTCACCCGCCGTGCAGGACCACGAGGTGCTGCGTGGCGTCTCGTTCGCCGTGCCCTGCGGCGCCCGGGTGGCGCTGGTCGGGCCGAGCGGTGCGGGCAAGAGCACGATCCTGTCGCTGATCGAGCGCTTCTACGATCCGACCGGAGGGTCGATCCGACTGCACGGACACGACGCGCGCACCTATCCGCGCGATGACCTCCGCGCCAACTTCGGCTACGTCGAGCAGGACGCCCCGACGCTGGCCGGCACGCTCGCGGAGAACCTGCGACTCGCCTCTCCCGATGCCTCGGATGCCGACTGCGAGCGCGTGCTGCGCGCGGTCAACCTCGGCGACGTGCTCGAGCGCAACCCGCTCGGCATCGAAGCGCCCGTCGGCGAGGACGGCGTGATGCTGTCCGGCGGAGAGCGTCAGCGTCTCGCGATCGCGCGCGCCCTGCTCACCGATGCTCCGATCCTGCTCCTCGACGAGTCGACCTCGTCGCTCGACGGGGTGAACGAGCAGCGGATGCGCGAGGCCATCGACGCGGTCTCCACCGACCGGACGCTCATCGTGATCGCGCACCGTCTCTCGACCGTCGTCGACAGCGACCTGATCGTGGTGCTGCAGGACGGCACCGTGGTGGGTCAGGGCACGCACGCGGAGCTCGTGGAGTCGACGCCGCTGTACCGCGACCTCGCCCGGCACCAGCTGCTCACCTGAGCCGTCAGCCGGCGGGCGGAACCGCCGTCTGCCACGCCGTGACGTTCACGGTGGCCCCGGAGATGATGTCCAGCGGCATCGCCCACGAGAGCCGGTCCTCCCCCGGGAGCACCGCGATCCACAGGGTGCTGGCGGCCAGCTGTCCGTTCACCGAGTTCGCGTCCCACCCGATCACCGCCGAGGCCGACTCCCCCGGCTGGAGGGTGATCGGCGAGGGGCCAGGGTCCTGCGCCATGAAGGAGTCGCCGCGCTCGACGGTCACGTCGAGGAGGTGACCGTTCTGGTCCCCGTACGCGACGTCGGGATACCCCTCGATGGTGCACGGCTCCTCGGCCACGTTCACGAGTCCGAGCACCTGCCCGCGGTGCCCGGTCGCGCCATCCGGCGCCGGCGCCAGGATCGTCGTGTTCTCCGAGGTGCACGACCCTTCGGCCGCCGAGCCGTCGGAGGGCGCCGCGGTGGGCACCGGCTCACCGGGCGCGGAGGGATCCGGAACCGCTGCTCCGCCGGGATCGGCCTGCTCCTGCGCCGCCGCCTGCTCCTGGCGCAGCTGCTCCTGCCCGGCGTCGTGCCCGGCCTGAGCCGCGAAGGGAAGAAGAGCCAGCGCGACGGCCGCGACGACGGGCACGACGGCGACGCGCGCTCTCGACCCGGAGTCGCGTACGGGCGCCGAATCCGCGCCGCGCGACCGCCCTGCCCACATGCTCACGAGTGCCGGGATCCATCCGACGACGACCGCCCACCACGTCGTCTCCGCCGCGGCGCCCATGGTGCCGATGGCGCCACGGATCCCGTAGCTCGCCGCTCCGACGACGAAGCTTCCGAGGTCCAGGGCCGCACCGATGGCGAAGGCGGTCAGAATCGCGGCGAGCCAGCCCGCCGCGAAAACCGCACGTCCCGCGGAGAGACGAGAGACGAGCGTCGCGAACCCGGCGATCAGCACGGCCGCCATGAGCAGCTGCACGACGACGGCCCACAGCACCGGGCTTCCGAAGACACCGCGACCCATGGGCGTCGGAACGAAGTACGTCAGCGTCGCCAGGCTCCCGCCGGCCGCGGACAGCCAGTACGGCAGCCAGCCGAAGAAGAACCACAGCGCGGCGAGCACGCCCCCGCCGATCAGACCTTGCCGCATCGCATTTCCCCCGGAGAACAACTCCGCACAGGCGCGGGTACCACGACCCTAGCGCCGTGACGCGCTCACCCCGGGGATTGCGCGAACACGAAGGCGGGATGCCGGAGACCACTCAGCCATGGGTTCGTCTCTGACTTCCCGCCTTCGCGGGTTCGACGGGCATCGAGCCCGAAGGTGCCGGCTCCCCCGAACCGGCACCGGTCTGGGAGCTACACCTTCGCGAGGCGGTAGCGCAGCGAGGCCAGCTCGGCGCGCAGCGCCGCAGGGACCTTGTCGCCGAAGGTGTCGTAGAACGCCTCGGTCAGGTCGGCCTCGGTCTTCCATGCCTCCGCGTCGACGGAGAACAGCTCGTCGAGGTCGGCGGCGGGGATGTCGAGTCCGTCGAGGTTGAGGTCTTCCACACGCGGCAGGCGTCCGATCGGGCTGTCGACCGCCGGAACGTCTCCCGCGATGCGACGGATGATCCAGTCCACGACGCGCGAGTTGTCACCGAAGCCAGGCCACAGGAAGCGACCGTCGGCTCCGCGGCGGAACCAGTTCACCTGGAAGATGCGCGGCGCGCGGTCGAACCGCAGTCCTCGACCGACCTCGAGCCAGTGCCCGAAGTAGTCGGCCATGTTGTAGCCGCAGAACGGCAGCATCGCGAACGGGTCGCGGCGCAGCTCCCCGAGGGTGCCCTCGGCGGCGGCGGTCCGCTCGGACGAGATGTTCGAGCCGAGGAACACGCCGTGCGTCCAGTCGGTGGCCTCGACGACGAGCGGCACGTTGCTGGCACGACGTCCGCCGAACAGGATGACGTCGAGCGGCACGGCCTCTTCCCAGTCCTCGGAGATCTGCGGGCACTGCGCCGCCGACACCGTGAAGCGCGAGTTGGGGTGCGCGGCCGGTCGCCCGGAGTCGGGCGTCCAGTCGTTGCCCTCCCAGTCGATGAGGTTCGCGGGAGCCTGGTCGGTCAGACCCTCCCACCACACGTCGCCGTCCGGGCGGAGCGCCACGTTCGTGAAGATCGTGTTCCCCCACAGGGTCTCGACCGCCGTGACGTTGGTCGACTCACCGGTGCCCGGCGCGACGCCGAAGAAACCGGCCTCGGGGTTGATGGCCCACATGCGGCCGTCTTCACCCGGACGGATCCAGGCGATGTCGTCGCCGAGGGTCTCGACGCGCCAGCCGGGGATCGTCGGACGCAGCATGGCGAGGTTGGTCTTGCCGCACGCCGAGGGGAACGCCGCGGCGACGTGGTACGCCTTGCCCTGCGGGTCGATCACCCGGATGAGGAGCATGTGCTCGGCGAGCCAGCCCTCGTCACGGGCGATCACCGAGGCGATGCGCAGCGCGAAGCACTTCTTCGCGAGGATCGCGTTGCCGCCGTATCCCGAGCCGTAGGAGTAGACCTCGAGCGTCTCCGGGAAGTGGACGATGTACTTGTCGTCGTTGCACGGCCACTCGGCATCCTGCTCACCCGGAGCGAGCGGAGCGCCGACGGTGTGCACGGTCTTGACCCAGGGCGCGCCCTCGGCGATCTGGCGCGTGACGGCGTCGCCGACGCGGGTCATGATGCCGATCGAGGTGACCGCGTAGGCGCTGTCGGTGATCTGCACGCCGGTGTGCGAGAGGGGGCCGCCGACGCGCCCCATCGAGAACGGCACGACGTACATCGTGCGACCGCGCATCGAGCCCTCGAAGATCTCGTCCATCTTCCGGTGCATCTCGGCGGGAGCCGCCCAGTTGTTCGTGGGGCCGGCATCCTCTTCCCGCTCGGAGGCGATGAAGGTGCGCCCCTCCGTGCGGGCCACGTCGCTGGGGTGCGAGCGGGCGAGGTACGAGCCGGGACGCCACTCGGGGTTGAGCTTGATCAGCTTGCCCTCGTCGACGAGGCCGCGCAGCAGCCAGTCGTTCTCGGCGCGCGAGCCGTCGACCCAGTGCACGGAGTCGGGCTGGGTGAGCGCGCGGATCTCCTCGACCCACGCGGCCAGCTCGGCCATGGCGGGGGTGTCATACGTCGGAGCCGCACCGAACGTACGCGTCGCTGCGACGGGAGACGTGCGGGGGGTGAAGACTTCGGCGATGGCCATGACAGGTGCTCCTTTGAAGTGTGGGGCGTTGCACCTATCTTCTTCTGCTTCTCGGGGTACTTTCGGCCGAATCCGGCGGTAAGAAATTGGATTCTTTCGCTAGACTCAAGGAATGGCGTCCTCCGGCATCCACCTCACCACTCTCGGTCACCGCATCCGCCACCACCGGCTGGAGAACGGGTACACGCTCGACGAGCTCGGCGCCCTGGTCGGCGTCGCCGGCTCCCAGCTGAGCCTGATCGAGAACGGCAAGCGCGAACCCAAGCTCTCCCTGCTGCAGGCGATCGCGCACGCCACGAGCACCGAGGTGACCGACCTCATCTCCGGGGAGCCGCCGAACCGGCGTGCCGCTCTCGAGATCGAGCTCGAACGCGCCCAGGCGAGCCCGGTCTTCCGGCAGCTCGGCGTCGCACCGGTCCGCGTCACGAAGGGGATGAGCGACGAGACCATCGAGTCCGTCCTCGGGCTGCACCGCGAGCTCGAGCGTCGCGAGCGCGAGGCCATCGCCACGCCGGAGGAGGCACGGCGCGCGAACACCGAGCTGCGGCTGCGGATGCGCGCGCAGAACAACTACCTCCCCGAGATCGAGAAGCTCGCCGAGAAGCACCTCAAGGCGGCGGGGCACGTGCAGGGCGCGCTCACCCACCGCACCGTGAGCATCATGGCCGAGAAGCTCGGCTTCGAGCTGATCTACGTCAACGACCTCCCGCACTCCACCCGCTCGGTCACCGACCTCGAGAACGGACGCATCTACCTGCCGCCCGCCTCCATCCCCGGAGGCCACGGCCTGCGCTCGATGGCACTGCAGGCCATGGCGCACCGCTACCTCGGACACACGCCGCCGACCGACTACGCCGACTTCCTGCAGCAGCGCCTGGAGATCAACTACTTCGCCGCATGCTGTCTGATGCCGGAGACCGCGGCCGTCGCGTTCCTGCAGCAGGCCAAGAAGGACCGCAACCTCGCGGTCGAGGACTTCCGGGACGCGTTCGGCGTCACCCACGAGAGCGCGGGCATGCGGATGACGAACCTGCTCACCCAGCACCTCGGCATGTCGCTGCACTTCCTGCGCGTGGATGCGACGGGGGCGATCACCCGCGTGTACGAGAACGACGACCTGCCCCTGCCGATGGACGTCACCGGCGCCGTCGAGGGACAGCGGGTGTGCCGGAAGTTCCAGGCGCGGGCCGCGTTCACGCAGCAGAACCGCACCACGGAGCACCATCAGTACACCGACACGCCCTCCGGCACGTTCTGGTGCTCGACGCAGACGGGCTCATCCAGCGACGGGGAGTTCTCCGTCACCGTCGGCGTCCCGTTCGACGACGCGCGCTGGTGGCGCGGGCGCGAGACCGGCGACCGCGCCGTGTCGACCTGCCCGGACGAGTCGTGCTGCCGTCGCCCCTCCGCCGAGCTGACCGAGCGCTGGAACGGCCGCGCCTGGCCGAGCGCCCGCGTGCACACGCACATGTTCTCGCCGCTCCCCCGCGGTGCGTTCCCCGGCGTGGACGACAACGAGGTCTACAACTTCCTCGGACGTCACGCGAGCGAGTGACCCCCGCGGCTCACGGGCAGGCTGCTCACGGGCACGGTGCTCACGGAGTCGGGCATCGTCAGCCGTCGGAGAAGCGGGCGAACCGCGCGAGTGCTGCGGCCACAGCGGTCGGGTCCGTCGGTTCCTCGAACAGCTCGGGCGGCGCCTCCTGGGTCGCGACGGCATGCGACCACGTTCCGATGACACGCCCGCCCTCGACGATCGTGGGGCGCACCATCCCGTTCTTGCCGGGGCCGACGGCCGCCAGGTTCTCGGGTGCGCAGACGACCGTGCGGTCGGCATAGGAGATGTAGTACTCGTCGAACGCGCCGAGCGCGTGGACGGATGCGGCACCCGTCGCCCGTCGGGGCCGTGCGAGCGCGGCGAACAGTCCGTCGTCGAGCTCGTCGACACGTGCGGCCGCCCGGGCCGCCGCCTCGCGCGCCTGTCCGAGAGTGAGACCCGACCACCACGCGAAGTCGGCCACCCGCGCCGGTCCGTGTCCGTCGATGTAGCGCACGAACAGCTCTGCGAGCGGGTCGTCGGGCCGGCTGTGCTCGCCGATGTGCTCCTCGACGAGGACGAACCGCTGCTCCCGCGCGACACCCGCTCGGGCGACGACGGGTCCCTGGCAGATGAGGCCGTCGATCGTGAGGGTGAAGAGCAGGTGGAGGCCGCGCTGTCCCGACGGGTCGATGCCGATGCCCGAGAGGATCTCGAACACCTCGGCGCGGGTGCGCCCGCCGTCGCGCAGCGCCGGGGTGAGCACCCGGACGGTCGCCGCGACCATGTCGTCGTCGATGCCCAGCTGCCGGTGCCGCGAGGCCGCCTGCTGCCGCTGCCGTCCGGCGGTGACCTCCAGCACCCAGCCGAGGTCGCGCGCCGGCACGGTGTGCAGTGTTCCCCGCATGGTCCAGCCGCGGACGATGTCGCCGCGGTCGAACGCGCGATCGACGTCACGCAGTCGCACCGGGCCACGCGTGCGGACCGCGAGCGCCCACCGACCGGCCGTGAAGTCCTGGCTCTGCACCGCGAGCATGTGCTGAGCGGCATCCGCGACGGTCCGCGTCGGCGCGGTGAGGCGATGCGATCGGAGGCGCTCGGCGAGCAGGGTCGCGGTCTTCATGACCCCATCATGCCGGGCGCCACCGACGCTCCGCACGGGTGGTCTCAGCCCTGCAGGGTCACCTCACGACGCTCCGGAAGCACGATCGGGTGCGACCCGGCCATGACCTCGAGGACCCGGATCACCTGGCAGGAGTAGCCGAACTCGTTGTCGTACCAGACGTAGAGGATGAGCGTGTCCTCGTCGGCGATCGTGGCGAGGCCGTCGACGATGCCGGCACGGTGGGAGCCGACGAAGTCGGTGGAGACGACGTCGGGGCTCTCCACGTAGTCGATCTGCTGGCGCAGCTTGGAGTGCAGCGAGACGCGGCGCAGGTAGTCGTTGACCTGTTCCTTGGTCGCGGGCCGCTCGATCGTCAGGTGCAGCACCGCGAGCGACACGTCAGGGGTGGGGACGCGGATCGAGCTGCCGGTGAGCTTGCCCTCGAGCTGCGGGAGCGCCTTGGCGACGGCCTTCGCCGCCCCGGTCTCGGTGATGACCATGTTGAGCACCGCCGAGCGTCCGCGCCGGTCGCCCTTGTGGAAGTTGTCGATGAGGTTCTGGTCGTTCGTGAACGAGTGGACGGTCTCGACGTGGCCCTTGACGACGCCGTACGCTTCGTCGATCGCCGCGAGCACCGGCGTGATGGCGTTCGTCGTGCACGAGGCGGCGGAGAGGATGCGATCGGTGTCGGCGATCGTCTCGTCGTTGATGCCGTGCACGATGTTCTTGAGCGGACTCTTCCCCGGCGCGGTGAGGAGCACGCGGGCGACGCCCTTCGAGCGCAGGTGCTGCGAGAGCCCCTCCTCGTCGCGCCAGCGCCCGGTGTTGTCGACGACGATGGCGTCGTGGATGCCGTGGGCGGTGTAGTCGATGGTCGCCGGGTCGTCGGAGTAGATCACCTGGATGCGGGTGCCGTTCGCGATGATCTGCTCGGCCTCCTCGTCGACCGTGACGGATCCGGCGAAGCGGCCGTGCACCGAGTCGCGCAGCAGCAGGGACGCGCGCTTGGCGAGGTCGTTCTCGGCACCGCGACGGACGACGATCGCCCGCAGCCGCAGTCCGCTTCCTCCGCCGGTGTGGGCGATGAGGATGCGGGCGAGCAGGCGCCCGATGCGTCCGAAGCCGTACAGCACGACGTCGGTGGGTTCGGCGGCGACGGCCCCCATCGCGGGAGCGAGGACCTCGGCGAGGTAGGTCTCCAGCGACTGGCCGCTCTCGGCGTGGCCGGCGACGAGGCGGGCGATGTCGAGGGACGAGGCACCCGGAGCGAGCGCATGGATCGCCTCCAGCACGGCCAGGCTGTCGTCGAGGGGAAGGCGCTCGTGCCCGAGCTGGGCCACGCGTTCGTGCACCTCGACGAGGCCGGTCGCCGAGAGCCCGAGCAGGCGGTGCCCGTGCAGCGAGGTGACCACGTCGTGTTCGCGTCGGAGTGCTCCGATGAGCGGGATCATCCGCTCCGCCAGCTCTTCGCTCTCGGTCCAGTCGTCGCGGTGTGCCGCGGAATCGTTCATCTGCGTCCTTGCATGGTGAGCGCGCGCCGAGATCACCGGCGCGCGAGTTGCCGGGTGGATCGGGGGATGTCTCCAGCGTACAAGTCGGTCGAACACGCACCGAATCCGGGCGTCGGGAAGCCCGAAGGACACACGCTCGTGGCGCGCACGCCACCGCACCGGGGCACTCCGCAGCCGCCGAGGGAATCCCGCACGCCGCCCTCGCGTTCCCCTCCTCGGACGCTCCACGAAAGGCCCTCCGATGACTGACCGCCCCCGCCGCTCGGCATGGCCTCCCCTGCTGGTCGCGATCGGCCTGGAGGTCACCGCGACCCTCTCGCTGCGAGCCGCCGAGGGATTCACGCATCCGCTCTGGCTGATCGTCGTGGTGCTCGGGTACTCCGGCTCGCTGTGGCTGCTGTCGGTCGTCCTCGATCGCGGGATGCCGGTGGGTGTCGCATACGGCATCTGGTCGGCGTTCGGGGTCGTGCTCACCGCGGTGCTCGGCACCGTGCTGTTCGGCGAGCTGCTGGGCCCGGTGCAGATCATCGGCGTCGGCGTGATCGTGCTCGGCGTGCTGCTCGTCGAGCTCGGCTCGCACAAGCGTGAGGCGACGGAGGTCACCCCGTGACCTGGCTGCTGCTGTCACTCGCCATCGTGAGTGAAGTCACCGCGACGCTGAGCCTGCGCGCCTCCGAGGGCCTGCGCCGCCGCCGCTGGATACCCGTGATCGTGGTCGGCTACCTCGCCGCGTTCACGCTGCTCGGCACGATCCTCGCTCTGGGGATGCCGGTGGGCGTCGCCTATGGCATCTGGGCGGCCGCCGGCGTCGCGCTGACCGCCGTGCTGGGACGGGTGATCTTCAAGGACCACTTCTCGGCGATGATGGCCGTCGGTGTCGCGCTCATCGCGGTCGGCGTGGGCCTGATCGAGTTCGGCGGCGGGCACTGATCGCGACCCTATCGGCCCCGTCCCCTCAGTACTGCGCCGAGAACGCGCCGTCGGACTTGAGCAGCTGACCCGAGATCCAGCGCCCCTCGTCCGAGACGAGGAATTCGACGACCGCAGCCACGTCCGTCGGCTGCCCGAGGCGCCCCAGGGGCGTCATCCCCGCCAGCCCCGTGCGCGTCTCGTCGTCCATCCACCCGGTGTCGATCGGTCCGGGGTTCAGGACGTTCGCCGAGATCCCGCGCGGTCCGAGCTCACGCGCGGCCGAGATCACCAGCCGATCGAGCGCGCCCTTCGACGCACCGTACGGGAGGTTCCCGGTCACGTGGTCGCTGGTGAGCGCGAGGATCACTCCCCCGTCGTCGCCGACCTGCCGCGCGAACGCCGCGATCAGCAGCAGACTCGCCCGCGCGTTCACGGCGACGTGCAGATCGAAGCTCTCGGCGGTCGTGTCGAGGATGCCGGACTCCACATCGTGCGCGTGACTGAGGATGAGCGCCGAGATCGGTCCGTGTGCGGCGTTCACCTCGGCGATCAGGGCGTCGGGCCCCTCCGACGTGGAGAGGTCGGCGAGGCGATCGGCATCGCGGACGTCGCTCGTGACGACCGTCCAGCCGGCGGCACGGAGTCGGGGGACGATGCCCGCGGCGATGCTGTTCGCGCGCGCAGCGCCGGTGATCAGAGCGAGGGGCATCCGGCCACGCTACCGGACCCCGCGGCGACGGTCAGGTGCCGAGGCAGGTCACCGCGGTGCCGGCCGCGAGCGCCCACGACTCGATCGTCAGCAGGCGTGCGGTGCGACCGTGGTGCACGGGTTCGATGAACCAGCCCTCCACCACGTTCCACAGCACCACCGCGATCACCCCGACGACGATGAGGATCGCGAGCAGTCCGGAGAGACCGCCGTGCCCGCCGTGCGGACCCGCCGTCACGCCCGTCGCCGAGGCCGCGCCCGTCGACGCGCTCTCGAAGGAGCACACGGCCAGGAGCAGCGCGACGAGCGCCCGTCGGAAGCAGCCGGCAGCCTCCGGAGTGCCGCGCACCCCCATCGTGCCGAGCATCGCGGAGAGCAGCAGCACGGCGCCGAGCACGAGCCCCGAGAGCGGCGCGCCGTCCGTGAGCGCGGTCACCAGCATCGCCACCGCCATCACCAGCACGGTCTGGCGCCCCTGCCAGGGCACCGCACGGCCGCCCGCGATCGAGGTTCCCGCCGCGACGACCGCTGCCGCGGCCATCAGCCAGGGCGCCGCCGGCACGAGATCATCCACACCCGAATCCTATTGAGCGCGGGCGGGCGCGGGGCCGTGCCCGGGCGACGAAGGACCCTGGCTCAGGCGAGGGCGGCGATCGCGTCCCGGAGGACGCCGTCCGCCGCGTCGAGGGCGGATGCCGCGGTCTGCGGTGCGGCGTCGGTCGCGAGCATCAGGAGCGCGAGCTTGACTGATCCGTCCGCCGCCCGGAGTGCGTCGGCGGCCCGGTCGATATCCACGCCCGCGAGCTGCGAGACCGTGCGGATCGAGCGCGCGTGGAGCTTCTCGTTCGTGGCGAGCAGGTCGACCATCACCCCGCGGTACGTCTTGCCGAGGTTGATCATCGAGAGCGTCGTGAGCATGTTCACGACGAGCTTCTGCGCGGTCCCCGACTTGAGCCGGGTGGACCCGGAGATGAACTCGGGCCCGGTGACGACCTCGATCGCCACCTCGGCGACGGCTCCGATCTCGGAGCCCGCGTTCGAGGCGATGGCCGCGGTGAACGCCCCCACGCTGCGCGCGTAGGCCAGTCCGCCCACCACGTACGGGGTGCGGCCGGAGGCCGAGATGCCCACCACCGTGTCGTTCTCAGAGAGCCGGAGCTCGCGGAGCGACGCGCCGGCCGCCTCCTCGTCGTCCTCCGCGTTCTCCACGGCGGAGCGGATCGCGGTCTCGCCCCCGGCGATCAGGCCGACCACCATCGACGGGTCGGTGCCGAACGTGGGCGGGCACTCGCTGGCGTCGAGCACGCCGATGCGCCCTGCCGTCCCGGCACCGATGTAGATGAGGCGCCCGCCGCGACGGAACCGCTCGGTGATGCCGTCGACGACGGTGGCGATCTCGTCCGCGCGCTCGGCCACGGCCTCGGGCACACGCCTGTCCTCCGCGTTCATCCGCCGCACGAGCTCGGCCGTGCCCAGCAGGTCCAGATCGCCGCGCTCGGTCGTCGACGCCTCGGTGTCGAGGCCCTCGAGGACGGAGAGGAGAGCGGACAGGCGGGAGTCGTCATTCGGCACGGTGGACGAACCTTTCGTGGGGGAGGTCGGTGCGGCGCGCGAGCAGCAGCGCACCGTCCAGGGCGTCGCCGGCGGACGGCACGATGGTGCGTCCCGCCGCGTCGAGTGCGGAGACCAGTTCGGCACGGAACCAGTCGTGATCGGTGAGGCCGCCGTGGAGCGCGACCTCGGGGGCGAGCGACGACGCGGCGACGGCGGAAGCGGTGAGCAGGCGGACGGCCTCCGCGGCGATCTCCCCCGCGACGGCGTCACCGTCCGCCGCGGCGTCCAGCACGAGCGGTGCGAGGGTTCCGAGCCGTCGGGCGATCGATCCGCCCTCCGCGACCCAGGAGACCACGTCGTCGGCGGGACGGATGCTCTCGGCCACGGTCGTCGTCAGGCGGGTCGCGGGCCCGAGTCCGACGGCGGCGCGCTGCACGGCCCTGGCGGCCTCGCGCCCGAGCCAGGACCCGCTGCCGAGGTCGCCGAGGTCGGGGCCCCAGCCGTCGATGAGGCGGATGCCGTCGGCGTCGGCGCCGAGCGCCGCCGCACCGGTTCCGGCGATGAGGAGCACGCCGGGGGCACCGCCGAGCGCACCCGCGTGGGCCGTCACGACATCGGAGGCGACGGCCACCCGCGCCCGGGTCGATGCGGCGAGCGCGCTCGCGAGCGCCTGGGCGGCGACGGGTGCGGCCCACGCCCCGGCCGCTCCGACGCCGAGCAGCGCGGGAGGCGCGTCGAGGTCGAGCAGGGGCAGGATGGCCGCGATCGCGTCGTCGACGCCGCGGGGAGTCGCGAGTCCGGGGGCACCGACTCCCGAGCGGATGAGGCGCTCGCCCTGGTCGATGAGGATGCGGCATCGGGTCTTGCCGAGGTCGACCGCCGCGGTCGTCGGGACGCTGCTCATCTCTCTCCTCGCTCTGCCCTGCGGAACACTTTCGGAAAGAACTCTACATTGAATCTAAAACTACTGAAAAGAATTTACGGAGCGTCCGACCGAACAGCCAGGACATACTGAGAATCCCACACCCCCGGAGGAGCAGATGAGCATCCAGTCGACGATCGAGGCCGCCGCCTCGACGCTGCCGCCCTCACTCGCCCGTGTCGGGGCGGCGATCAGGGAGAACCCCCACGTCGTCATCGACATGACCATCAACGAGCTCGCCGAGGAATGCCACACGTCGGTGGCTTCGGTCGTGCGATTCTGCCGAGCGATCGGGTTCAGCGGATATGCCCCGCTACGGATGGCGCTCGCGACCGAGCTCGGCAAGGAGGAGGCGCAGTTCTCGGCCCGCGGCGCCTTCGGCTCGGAGATCTCCGACGAGGACACGCTCCACGAGGCCGTCTCCAAGCTCGCCGCGCTCGAGCTGCTCGCGATCGAGGAGACCGTCGCACGACTCGACTTCACGGTGCTCGAGGCCGCGATCGACGCCGTGGACGCGGCCGACCGCATCCTGCTGTTCGGGATCGGCGCCAGCCAGTTCGTCGCGGAGGACCTCGCCCACAAGCTCCTCCGGGTGGGGCGCAACGCCCACGTGCCCTCCGACCCCCACGAGGCGATCGCGGCGACCGTGCTGCACACCGCCCCCACGGTCGCCATCGGCTTCTCCCACGCCGGATCGACGACCGAGACCGTGCGCTTCCTCCAGACCGCCCGGGCCAACGGCGCCGCGACCATCGCGGTCACCTCCGCCAAGGACTCCCCCCTGGCACGCGCCGCCGACCACGCGCTGTTCACCGAGGTCCGCGAATCCACCTTCCGCGCCGGCGCGATGGTCAGCCGGATCGCCCAGCTGGCCCTGGTCGACTGCCTCTTCGTCGGCATCGCCAAGCGCCGCTTCGCCGAGACGGTCGATGCGCTGCAGCGCACACGCGAGGCCACCCGCGCCCTGCGCGACTGACACGGCGGCGCAGCACCGCCCTCCACCTCACCTGGTGGTGATCACGCCGGCCCGTCGCACGGGCGTCGAGCGCGCGGTCACGACACCGCCTCCGAGACCGCGCCGTCCGCCCGTCCTTCCTCGACACCGCGCGCAGCAGACGAGGTCCCCACGGATCCCGCCGTGCGCAGGAAGACGATGATCCAGCTGAAGATCAGGACCGCGGCGATGAGCTCGACAGCGGTGAGGTTGTAGTAGCCGACCGCGAAGAACGCCGCGAGCAGGACGATGACGAGCACGTACGCCCAGCCGAACGCGACGAACACCCGCGGGATGGTGGGCAGGAACCACGGGAGTCCGACCACGACCACCGCGAACACGACGGTCATCCCCGTCGCGACGGTGTTGTGCACGAGGAAGAACTCGTCCACCGGGAAGATCCCGACGCAGGCCAGGAAGATCCCCATCAGGATCAGGCCGCCGCGCACGATGAACCGTCCGCGGCGATCGGCCGGGTCTTCGGCGGGCAGCCCCGCGGTCGCGTAGCGCGAGATCGTCGTGATCATGACGCCGGCGATGACCAGCGTCACGTTGAACGCGACGGACGCGCTGTTGGTGCTCATGCCCAACGCGGACAGGTTGTCGCGCCACCAGTGCACGTCGCTGGAGGCGAGCATGCTGGCGAAGGCGCCGATCACGAGGAACACCGCGAGCACGAGCGACAGCACCATCGGCGTGAGCGCGACGGCGCTGAGGAATGAGACGTATCCGGTCAGGGCGAAGGCCACGGCCACCAGCACGGCGCCGGGGAACGGGAACACCGGCGCGTCGGTGAAGCTGCGCTCGAGCAGCTCCGCGATCCCCAGCCAGCCCAGGCACGCGATCGCCGCATGCGCGAACGCGATCGCTGCGAGGTCGTACCAGCGCAGCCGATCGCCGGGCACGCTGAAACCGTCGCGGACGGCCTGCGGATCGGGCTGCTCCGGCCGCACGGCGAGGCGTCCGAGGGTGAAGGCGATCACCGCGGTGATCGCACCGCCGTACGCGGCGAACACGCCGATGGAGCCCGGGCCGCTGATGGCCAGCTCGTGCCCCCAGAACACCGGGAGACCGATCACGAAGCCGACGACGAGGAAGCCGCCGCCCACGATCAGCGCGGTCGCCTCGAAGACCGTCTCCGCCGTCTCCGGACCGCGCACCTGCCGCAGCACCTGCATCACCCTGCTCGCGAGTGCGTTCATGGTCTTTCCTTCCCGATGCACATCCTAGAAGCCGGCCCTGCCGGCCGCCCGCAGTAGCCTGGAGCGGTGACCCAGACTCTCTCCGCCCGCGCCGTCCTCCTCGACATGGACGGGACCCTCGTCGACTCGACAGCGGTCGTGGAGCGGCTGTGGCTCGCGTGGGCCGAGCCGCACGGCATCGATCCGGAGACCGTGCTGCGCACCGTGCACGGCCGGCAGGGGCACCAGAGCATGGCGATCATGCTCCCGGAGCGCGACCACGCCATCAACCTCCGGGAGAACGACGTCATGCTCGCCACCGAGGCGGGCGACGTCGACGGAGTGATCGAGGTCCCCGGAGCGCGGGTACTGCTCGACGCCCTGCAGCCGTTCCCGCACGCCATCGTCACCTCCGCCAACGTCGCCCTCATGACGGCGCGGATGCGGGCCGCCGGTCTGACCGTGCCCGCGCACAGCGTCACCGCCGAAGACGTGTCGGCGTCCAAGCCCGACCCGGAGGGCTTCCTCCGGGGTGCGGAGATGCTGGGGATCGACCCCGCGGACTGCCTCGTGTTCGAGGACTCGGGCGCGGGCATCCAGGCGGGTCTCGCCGCCGGCATGCGCGTGATCGGTGTCGGACCGCATGCCGCCGCGCACCACCCGACCGCCCTGGTTTCCGACCTCTCCCAGGTGACCGTCTCCGCCACGGCCACCGGGTTCGACATCACCGTCGACTGACGCCGACTCCCCCGTCCGGCCCGGGCGACACCCGAGCCCCGTCCCCTCCGCACCCGCCGCTACGATGAGGCGATGCGACGTTTCCCCGCCTCCGTGTTCGGCATCGGCGAAGAGCCGGATCCGCGCTTCTCGCTGGCGAACGAGCGCACCTTCCTCGCCTGGACGCGCACCGGACTCGCCCTCATCGCCGGCGGTGTCGCCCTGGAGGTGCTCGGCCTGGATCTGCACCCCGGGTTCCGCCTCGCGGCGTCGCTGCTCCTCATGATCACCGGAACCGCGGTCGCCCCTCTCGCCTGGTGGGAGTGGATGCGGGCGGAACGGGCCATGCGGCAGTCCCGTCCCCTTCCCGGGGCGTTCTCCGCCGTCGTGCTCGCGGTCGTCGCGACCGTCGTGGGCCTGCTGGTCCTGGCCGGGGTGCTCTGGCGGTGACCGGTCCGGGACCGTTCGATCCGGGTCTGCAACCGGAGCGCACCGAACTCGCCTGGCGGCGCACCGCCCTGGCGATCGCGATCGGCTCCCTGATCTCGCTGCGGATCTTCCCTCTTGTGCTGCCGTCCGCCGGCGCCGTCTGGGGACTCGTCCCGGGGGCGGTCGGGCTCGCCGCCGCGTGCGCACTCTGGTTCGCCGCGCGGCGTCGCCAGCTGCGGGTCACCGCCGCGCTGCGGGCGTCGCTCCTGCCCGGACCGCCGACCGTCACGGCACCGGGCGGCGGGATGATGCTCGCGCTGACCGCGCTCGCGACCGCCTTCGGTGCGGCGTGCATCGCGATCGTCATCGTGTCGTCCCTCGCCGGCGACGGCATCTGAGCGGGCTCCCTCGCGGGGGGCGGGATCACGTCCGCACTCCCCCGAGGGTCGGGTCTCAGTCCCGCGTGTAGTCCTCGAAGATCAGGGTCGTCCTCGTCGAGCGGATCGACGGGATCGCCTGGATGTCCTCCAGCACGATCCGACGCAGGTCCCGGGCGTCGTTCGCGCGCACCAGGAGGATCACGTCGAAGTCTCCGCCGACCAGCGCCATGTGCTCGATCTCGGGGATGGCCCGCAGCCGGTCGCTCACGGCCTGCCAGGTGGCCTGCTCGATCGCCAGCGTGACGTAGGCGCTCGCGTGATGGCCGAGCAGCACCGGGTCGGTCCGCACCGAGTAGCCGGTGATCACCCCGGCATCCGTGAGCCGCTTGATCCTCGCGTGCGCCCCCGCTCGGGAGATGTGCACCGCATCCGCGATCGCCGTCATCGAGGAACGCGCGTCGCGGCGCAGCTCCTCGAGGATCGCTCGATCCGTCTCGTCCAGCGCGATCATGTGACCCCTTCCATCGGTCCACAATTTCTGACGTTTCGCTCAAGAATGCCCCATTCGGAGCACTTTCATCCATGAATGAGCAAATGATCTTGGATGACTGTCGCGCGCGGAGGCATGCTGTCCCCATCGAGTTCGGCAAGGAGGGCGAACGGATGCAGCACACCGACATGCTCCCGCGAGACACCGCGGTGCGACTGATCGACGAGCACGGGACGGCCGTCCCGGATGAGCGCTACGCGCTCCCCGACACCGCGTCCCTGCTGGCCGCGTATCGCGGCCTCGTCGAGGGCCGACGGATCAACGACCAGGCCGGCGCCCTCGTGCGCCAGGGACGCCTCGCCGTCTATCCCTCCTCGCACGGGCAGGAGGCCTGCCAGGTCGGCGCCGCGATGGTGCTCGGCGACACGGACTGGCTGTTCCCGACCTATCGCGACTCCGTCGCCGTCATCGCCCGCGGTGTCGATCCCGCCGACGCCATGGTGCTCCTCAAGGGCGACTGGCACTCCGGCTACGACGTGCGCGCCCATCGCGTCGCCCCGCAGGCGACCCCGCTCGCCACGCAGCTCCTGCATGCGGTGGGCTTCGCTCAGGCCGCGAAGCATCGCGGCGAGGACACCGTCGTGCTGGCGCTCTGCGGCGACGGCGCGACCAGCGAGGGCGACTTCCACGAGGCGATGAACTTCGCCGCCGTCTTCCACGTGCCCGTCGTGTTCTTCGTGCAGAACAACGAGTTCGCGATCTCGGTCCCGCTCTCCCGGCAGACGGCCGCCCCCTCCCTCGCCCACAAGGCCATCGGCTACGGAATGCCGGGGCAGCGCGTCGACGGGAACGACGTCGCCGCTGTGCTGGCCGTGCTGGGCGAGGCCGTGTCCCGCGCCCGCGCCGGCGGCGGTCCGTCGCTCGTCGAGGCCCACACGTATCGGATGCAGGCCCACACCAACGCCGACGACGACACCCGGTACCGCGAACGCGAGGAGGTGCAGGCGTGGATCGACCGCGACCCCCTGCTGCGTCTGCGCGCCCACCTCACGTCGACCGGCGCGCTCGACGCCGATGCCGAGGAGGGCTTCGCCGCCGGCGCCGAGGAGATCGCGACAGCCATGCGCGCCGCCCTGAACACCGATGCCGATCTCGACCCCGAAGACCTGTTCCGCTTCGTGACCGCGACCCGTTCGCCGCAGCTCGAGGAGCAGTGGCACCTGCTGCGCGACGAGATCGAGCGGTCGCGTCTCGCCGATGCGGGGACTGCCCGGGACGGAGACCACCGATGACCATCGCACAGCACGACACCCGCACGGAGAGCGAGGCGACGACCGTGACGACGATGAGCATGGCCGCTGCCCTGAACCGCGCGCTCGCCGACGCGATCGAGTCCGATCCGGACGTGGTGGTCTTCGGCGAGGACGTCGGGGCGCTCGGCGGGGTCTTCCGCATCACCGACGGCCTGACCGCGCGCTTCGGCGAGGAGCGCTGCTTCGACACCCCGCTCGCCGAATCCGGCATCGTCGGCACCGCCGTCGGCATGGCCATGAACGGCATGCGCCCGGTGATCGAGATGCAGTTCGACGCGTTCGCGCTCCCGGCGTTCGAGCAGGTCGTCAGCCACGTCGCGAAGCTCGGCAACCGCACCCGCGGCGGCATGCGGATGCCGCTGGTGATCCGCATCCCGTTCGGCGGCGGCATCGGCGGGGTCGAGCACCACTGCGACTCCTCCGAGGCCTACTACGCCCACACGCCCGGCCTCACGGTCGTGAGCCCGTCGACGCCGCAGGACGCCTACTCGCTGCTGCGTGCGGCGATCGCCTCCCCCGACCCGGTGATCTTCCTCGAGCCGAAGAAGCTGTACTGGGCCAAGGGCGAGGTCGACACCTCGATCACCGCCGAGCTCGGTTCGGCGCGCGTCGCCCGCGACGGGACGGACGTGACGCTGCTCGCCTACGGCGCCTCGGTGCCGCTCGCACTCGAGGCCGCCGAGGTCGCCGCCGCGGAGGGTCACAGCGTGCAGGTCGTCGACGTGCGCTCGCTCTCGCCGTTCGACGACGTCACCGTGACGGCCGCCGTCCGGTCGACCGGACGCGCCGTGGTCATCGCCGAAGCTCCCGGTTACGCGAGCGTCGCCTCCGAGATCCAGGCCCGTGTGTTCGAGCGCTGCTTCGAGTACCTCGCGGCTCCCGTGCGCCGCGTCACCGGCTTCGACACGCCCTACGCCCCGCCGAAGCTCGAGCACTGGTACCTGCCCGACGTCGACCGCGTGCTCGACGCGATCGACACCCTGCACTGGGACGAGGACGCATGAGCACCCCGCTGACATCGCACACCGGCACGCGGGTCTTCCGGCTGCCCGACCTCGGCGAGGGACTCACGGAGGCGGGTCTCGTGCAGTGGCTCGTCGCGGTCGGGGACACGATCACGACGGACCAGCCGATCGCCGAGGTCGAGACCGCCAAGAGCGTGGTCGAGCTGCCGTCCCCGTTCGAGGGGGTCGTCACCGCACTGCACGGCACGGCCGGAGACACCATCGACGTCGGCGCGCCGGTCCTCGAGGTGAGCGCGCCCGCGACCGCCCAGGGCGAAGACCCCGGAGATGCGCCGGCGACGATGGGCGACGCGGCCACCGCCGAGCCCGAACACGAGGCCTACCGCCAGGAGGAGCGGGCCGGATCCGGCAACGTCCTCATCGGCTACGGCACCACGGCACCGGCGGCGAAGGGGCGTCGCCGTCCGCGGGCCGGCGCGGCCCGCCCCGCCGGATCCGCATCGGCAGCGACCTCGGCACCGGCACGGACACCCACACCGACACCCGCACCGACGCCGCCGTCCGCTCCCGTCGAACGCCGTCCCGTGGCCGTCCGCTCCCCGCTCGTGCGCCGCCTCGCGCGCGATCTGGGTCTCGACGTGCACACGATCGCCGCGACCGGCGCCGACGGAGCCGTCACCCGCGCCGACGTGCTGCGCGCCGCCGTCGACAGTGCCGTGGACGGTGCTGCCGCACACCACCGCGACACCGCGACGGGCGCGGGCGAGTCGGTCGACGGCCTCACGGTCCTCTCGCGCGAGCGCCTGTCGCCGTTGCGGCGCGCGGTGAGCGCGAAGCTCAGCCGCAGCCGGTCCGAGATCCCCGAGGCGACCGTCTGGGTCGACGTCGACGCGACGGCGCTGTGGGACCTCCGCGGGCAGATGGCGCCCGAAGGCGGCAGGGCTCCGTCCCTCACCGCGCTCCTCGCCCGCTTCGTCCTGATCGCGCTGGAGGAGCACCCGGTGCTGGCATCACGGCTCAGCGACGACGGCGACGAGCTGATCTCGTTCGAGGGCGTCAACCTCGGCGTCGCCGCCGACACCGAGCGCGGACTCCTGGTCCCGGTGGTCCCCGGCGCGCACGCCCTCAGCGTGGACCGGCTCGACGCGGCTCTGCGTGAGCTCGCCGCGACCGCCCGTGCGGGGTCGATGCCTCCGGAGCGCCTGCGCGGTTCCACGTTCACCCTCAACAACTACGGCGGTCTGGGCGTCGACGGCTCGGCGGCGATCATCAACCACCCCGACGTCGCGATCCTCGGCATCGGCCGGATCCTCGAGCGGCCCTGGGTCGTGGACGGCGCGATCGTGGTCCGCCGGATCGTCCAGCTCTCGCTCGTCTTCGACCACCGGGTGTGCGACGGCGGCTACGCGGCCGGGTTCCTCCGCCGCGTGACCGAGCTCATCGAGCACCCGCTTCGGACGTTCGGGAGGCTCTGACCGGAATACCGAACTTCTTGCGCTCCCCCGTGGTCGATGCGCTACGCTCGGCGATTAACTGACCGACCATTCGGTCATGAAATATCGTCGGCACCTCGCCGTCACCCACCACGGAACCGCAGAACAATGGAGTTCGCATGACGTCAGCCGTCTCCGCCCACACCCCGACCGGGCGGATGCCCGCCGAGGAACGTCGAGTGCTCGCGAGCACTCTCGTCGGCACCTCGATCGAGTGGTACGACTTCTTCATCTACGCCCAGGCGGCCGGCCTGGTGCTCGCACCGCTCTTCCTCGCGCCGATCGCCGAGACCAGCCCGGGGCTCGCGCAGGTGCTGTCGTTCGCCACGATCGGCATCTCGTTCCTCTTCCGCCCCCTGGGAGCGATCGTCGCCGGCCACCTCGGCGACAAGCTGGGACGCAAGAAGATGCTCGTCTTCACGCTGATCATGATGGGCCTCTCGACCTCGCTCATCGGCATCCTGCCCACGTACGCCGCGATCGGCGTCGCCGCCCCGATCCTGCTGATCCTGCTCCGCATCCTCCAGGGCTTCTCGGCGGGTGGCGAGTGGGGCGGCGCCGCCCTGATGGCCGTCGAGCACGCGCCGCGCGGCCGGCGCGGCCTGTTCGGGGCCTTCCCCCAGATCGGCGTCCCGGTGGGCATGATCCTCGCGACGTTCACGCTGTGGGCGCTGACGACCTCGATGTCGCCGGAGGCCTTCCTGGAGTGGGGATGGCGCATCCCGTTCCTGCTGTCGATCGTCCTGATCGCCGTCGGCTACGTGATCCGGCGCGCCGTCGACGAGAGCCCGATCTTCGAGGAGCTGCGCCGGCGTCGCAAGGAGGCATCCGCACCGCTGGGACAGCTGTTCCGCTCGAACACCAAGCAGGTCATCCTGACCGCGGTCATCTTCATCGCGAACAACGCCGCCGGATACCTGCTCATCGCCTTCTTCGCGACCTACGCCGTCACCGCACTCGGCATGGACCGCCCGCCGGTGCTGCTGGCGACGACGCTCGCCTCGTTCGGCTGGCTCATCTTCACCCTGTGGGGAGGGCATCTCTCCGACCGGCTCGGCCGCATCCGCACCTTCCAGATCGGCTACGTCGCCCTCGCCCTCTGGGCCGTGCCGATGTGGTTCCTGATCGACACCGCGAACATCCTCTGGTACTTCGTCGCGCTGTTCGTGATGACCTTCGCCCTCGGCCTCTCCTACGGCCCCCAGGCCGCCCTGTACGCGGAGATGTTCCCGGCGAACGTGCGCTACTCCGGCGTCTCGATCGGCTACGCGCTCGGCGCCATCCTCGGCGGCGCGTTCGCCCCGATGATCGCCGAGACGCTGCTGAACCAGTTCCACGCGGCCTGGACCATCGGCGTCTACATCGCCGTGGCCTCGGTGATCTCCCTGATCGGCGTCTCGCTCGTGAAGGAGACCAAGGACGTCGATCTGCTGACCTGAGCTGTCGGCGGATCCGGGATCGCGGACGACGGAGGGTCTGTGCCATAATTACCATACGATCGGTCAGTAATTCCTGCTGGCCGATCGTACGGACCACCCCCGAGACGACGCAGTCAGGAGATCCGCATGACCGAGGCCTACCTCGTCGGAGGCACGCGCACCCCGGTCGGACGATACGGCGGAGCCCTCGCCGGGGTCCGTCCCGACGACCTCGCCGCCCTCGTCGTGAGGGAAGCCGCGCGGCGCGCGGGCCTCGACGCCGATCGGGTCGAGATCGACGAGGTCATCCTCGGCGCGGCGAACCAGGCCGGGGAGGACAACCGCAACGTCGCCAGGATGGCGGTGCTGCTCGCAGGACTCCCCGACAGCGTGCCCGGCATCACCGTGAACCGGTTGTGCGCGTCGGGGATGTCCGCGGTGACGATGGCCGCGCAGGCGATCCGCTCCGGCGACGCCGACATCATCGTCGCCGGCGGGGTCGAGTCGATGACCCGCGCGCCCTGGGTGCAGGCGAAGCCCGAGAAGGCCTGGGCCAAGCCCGGAGCCGCGTACGACACCTCGATCGGCTGGCGGTTCCCCAACCCGCGCCTGCTCGCCCGCGACAAGGCGACGTTCTCGATGCCGGAGACGGCCGAGGAGGTCGCCCGGGTCGACGGGATCACCCGCGCCGAGGCGGATGCCTTCGCGGTCCGCTCCCAGCAGCGCGCCGCGGCGGCGATCGCCGCCGGTCGCTTCACGGCCGAGATCGTGGGCGTCCCGGTCCGGGACGGCGAGTTCCTCGTCGACGAGGGACCGCGGCCCGACACGACACTCGACGTCCTCGCACGCCTGCGTCCCGTGGTCGCCGGTGGTGAGGTCGTGACGGCCGGGAACTCGAGCGCGCTCAACGACGGCGCGTCCGCGATCGTGGTGGCGAGCGCCGAGGCCGTCGAACGCCACGGGCTGATCCCGCGGGCGAGGATCGTCGTCGGCACCAGCGCGGGGATCGCGCCCGAGATCATGGGCCTCGGTCCGGTCCCGGCGACGCAGAAGGCCCTCCGCCGGGCGGGGCTCTCGATCGACGACATCGGTGCGGTCGAACTCAACGAGGCGTTCGCGACGCAGTCGATCGCCTGTATCCGACGTCTCGGGCTCGACGAGGCGCGCGTGAACGCCGACGGCGGGGCGATCGCCCTCGGCCACCCGCTCGGCTCGTCCGGCTCGCGCCTGCTGGTCACGCTCCTCGGGCGCATGGAGCGCGAGGACTCGCGGTACGGCCTCGCCACCATGTGCGTCGGCGTCGGTCAGGGCGCCGCGATGATCCTGGAGAAGATGTGATGCCCGCGGAGCAGCCCTCCCCGGCGCCGCTGCTCGTCGAGCGGCACGAGGACCGCGTGGTGGCGACGCTCCATCGTCCTCACAAGCGCAACGCGATCGACCAGGCGACGATCGATGCGCTCCACCTGCTCTGCGCCGAGCTCGAGGAGTCGCCGCGCACCCTGATCCTCACCGGCGCCGACGGCGTCTTCGCGGCCGGAGCCGACATCGCCGAGCTCCGCGAGCGTCGGGCGGCCGATGCGCTGCGCGGCATCAACGCCCACGCCTTCGTGCGCCTGGCCGAGTTGCCCATGCCCGTGATCGCAGCGATCGACGGATACGCTCTCGGCGGCGGCGCGGAGCTCGCCTACGCCGCCGACATCCGCATCGCCACCCCGACCCTGGCGATCGGCAATCCGGAGACCGGACTCGGCATCCTCGCCGCAGCGGGTGCCAGCTGGCGCCTCAAGGAGATCATCGGCGACGCCCGGGCGATCGAGCTGCTGCTGACCGGCCGCACGGTCCGTGCCGAGGAGGCTCTGCGCATCGGTCTGGTGTCCGCCCTGCATGAGCCGGCCGCCCTGCTGCCGGCCGCCCACGCGATCGCCGACCGCATCGCCCGGAACGACACCGCGGCGACGGTCGCGACCAAGCGCGTGTTCCGCGCTCCCCGCGACCGGCATCCCGCGGCGGATCTGGAAGCCCAGTCCGAGCTCTTCGAGAGCCCCGAGAAGTTCCGCCGCATGACCGACTTCCTGGAGCGGAGAGACCGATGAGCGAGACCGACAGCACCCCCGCACACGTCGGGGTCCTCGGCGGCGGACGGATGGGCGCCGGCATCGCGCACGCCTTCCTGCTCGCCGGATCCTCCGTGACCGTGATCGAGCGCGATGACACCGCGGCCGCTGCCGCATCGGACCGCGTCCTCGACTCGGTGGACGCCTCGATCGACCGGGGCACCGCGCTCGAGGAGGCGACCTCCTATCGTGCGCGGTTCGTGACGGGCACGGATGTCTCGTCGTTCGCGGCGTGCGACCTCGTGATCGAGGCCGTGCCGGAGGACATCGCGCTGAAGATCGACGCCCTCACCCGCGTCGAGAAGCAGCTGACTCCCGGCGCCGCGCTCGCGTCGAACACCTCGTCGATCTCCATCGACGAGCTCGCCGCCGTGCTCGAGGATCCCGAGCGCTTCCTCGGCATGCACTTCTTCAATCCGGTACCCGCCTCCACGCTCGTGGAGATCGTCCGCGGGGCCACGACCGGACCGGCGCTGATCGACGACGCCCGCGGATGGGTGCGCGCCCTGGGCAAGACCCCGATCGTCGTGGCGGACGCCCCCGGCTTCGCGTCCTCGCGACTCGGCGTCGCGATCGGGCTCGAGGCGATCCGGATGCTCGAGGAGGGCGTCGCCTCCGCGGAGGACATCGACGCCGCGATGACGCTGGGGTACAAGCACCCCGTGGGTCCGCTCCGACTCACCGACATCGTCGGACTCGATGTCCGACTCGGGATCGCCGAGTACCTGGCCGCGCATCTGGGCGCGCGCTTCGAACCTCCTGCACTGCTGCGACGACTCGTCGCCGAGGGCCACCTCGGCCGCAAGAGCGGACGCGGCTTCTACGAATGGGACGCCTGATGAAGGGAACCGAGATGACCGAGATCCTCCCCAGCTACCTGCAGGGCGCCTGGTGGGTGCCCTCCCCCGAGGCGGACGCCGCCGAGGTGCGAGACGCCTCGACGGGAGAGGTGGTCGCCCGGGTCTCCACGGAGGGGTTCGACCTCGGCGGCGCCCTCGCCTACGCCCGCCGGGCCGGCCAGGCCTCGCTCGGCGCACTCACCTTCCATCAGCGCGCGGTGCGCCTGAAGCAGCTCGCGCTCGCGCTCACGGAGCGCAAGGCCGAGCTCTACGAGATCTCGAGCCGCACCGGCGCGACGAAGCAGGACTCGTGGGTCGACATCGACGGCGGCATCGGCGTCCTCTTCGCCTATTCGAGCAAGGGCCGGCGGGAGCTGCCGAACGCGACCGTGTACGTGGACGGCGCGGTGGAGAACCTGTCCAAGGACGGCTCCTTCCTCGGACGCCACATCTACACCCGCCTCCCCGGCGTCGCGGTGCAGATCAACGCCTTCAACTTCCCGGTCTGGGGATCGCTCGAGAAGTTCGCCCCCGCGTTCCTCGCCGGAGTCCCGACCGTCGTGAAGCCGGCGACGCCCACGGGATACCTCGCCGAGGCGATGGTGCGCATCATGGTGGAGTCCGGCCTCCTCCCGGAGGGATCCCTGCAGCTCGTCTCGGGTGGCGTCCCCGGGCTCTTCGACGAACTGCGACTGGGCGACCTCGTGGCCTTCACCGGATCGGCGTCGACCGCCGAGCGCCTGCGGGCGCACGACGCGGTGCAGACGGGGGGCGTGCGGTTCACCAGCGAGACCGACTCCATCAACGCCTCGGTCCTCGGCACGGATGCCGTGCGCGGCACCCCGGAGTTCGACGCCTACGTCACGCAGCTCGTCACCGAGATGACGACCAAGGCCGGACAGAAGTGCACCGCGATCCGTCGGGCCATCGTGCCGGAGTCGGCCGTGGACGACGTGATCGGCGCGGTGGGGGCGCGACTGTCGGAGCGCGTGGTGCTGGGCGATCCCCGAGCCGAGGGCGTCACGATGGGGCCGCTCGCCTCGACCGCCCAGCGCGACGAGGTGCTGCGTCAGGTCGCGCGTCTGCAGGAGGGCGGCGGCGAGCTTGTGATCGGCTCGACCGAGGCCCCCGCGGTGCGGCACGGCGACGGCAGCGATGCGCCCGCCCCCGACGGGGCCTTCCTCTCCCCGATGCTGCTCCGATTCCCGGATGCGGAGAGTCCCGCCGTCAACGAGATCGAGGCGTTCGGCCCGGTGTCGAGCATCATCGGATACCGGTCGCTCGAAGAGGCCTCGGCCCTCGTGGCCCGTGGCGGCGGCTCGCTCGTGACCAGTGTCGCGACGCACGACCCGGCCGTCGCGACCGCTCTCGCGACCGGGATGGCCGCCTACAACGGGCGCGTGCTCTTCCTCGACCGCGACGACGCGCGCAGCTCGACCGGACACGGCTCCCCGCTCCCGAACCTCGTCCACGGCGGCCCCGGTCGCGCGGGTGGCGGCGAGGAGCTCGGCGGCATCCGTGCGGTGCTGCACCACATGCAGCGCACGGCCGTGCAGGGCTCCCCCGAGATGATGACGGCCCTGACCGGGGTCTGGCATCAGGGGGCCGCGTCCCGTCCGTACCTGGACGGCGACGGCATCCACCCGTTCCGCAAGTCACTGGCGGAGCTGCGCATCGGGGACCAGGTCGTGAGCCCCTCGCGCACCGTGACCCTCGCCGACATCGAGACCTTCGCGGCGTTCACGGGCGACACCTTCTATGCCCACATGGACGAGACCTCGGCCGCCGCGAACCCGTTCTTCCCGGGGCGAGTGGCCCACGGGTACCTGCTCGTGTCGTGGGCGGCGGGGCTCTTCGTCGACCCGGCGCCCGGCCCGGTGCTGGCGAACTCCGGTCTGGAGAACCTGCGGTTCCTGACGCCGGTCTCCCCCGACGACCAGATCCGCGTCGAGCTGACCGCCAAGCTCATCACGCCGCGCGAGACCGACGAGTACGGCGAGGTGCGCTGGGATGCGGTGCTGAAGAACCAGCACGACGAGATCGTCGCGACCTACGACGTGCTCACGCTCGTGGCGAAGGAGCAGGTGGCCGCGTAGTCCGCTGCGGCGTCCCGGTCAGACGGCCGGGGCGGCCGCTGCGACGTCCGGACGTCGCAGACCGTCCAGGGCGAGCGCGACGACGTCGTCGGCGAGCCGATCGGCGCCCTCGCGTCCTCCCGGGCGATACCACTCGACGATCGAGTTGATCATGCCGAACACGAGCCGGGCGACGACGCTGGCATCGATGTCGGACCGCAGCTCCCCCTCCGCCTGCGCCTCCTCGACGAGAGCCGTGATCCGCCGGTCGAACACGCGACGTCGCGTGAGCGCCTGGCGCTCGACCTCGGTGTTCCCGCGCACGCGCAGCAGCAGCGTCACGGCGGGGAGCTGCTCCACCAGCACCCGCACGGCTCCGCGCAGCACGTGCTCGAGGCGGTCCACCGCGCTCGCATCCGCGCTGCCGTCCGCGGGAAGAGGGTCGTCGACGACGGCCTCGAGCCCGCTCAGCGCCGCATCGAGCGCACGGTCGAGCATCTCGTCCTTCGACCCGAAGTGGTGATAGATCGCGGACTTCGACAGGCCCAGGCGCTCGGCGAGCATGCCGATGGACGTGGCGTCGTACCCGTGCTCGTTGAAGGCGGTGACGGCGACGGCGAGGATGCCCTGCTGGTCATAGCCGGGGCGGCCTCGTCGCGTGCTCTGCATCTCGGACATCACCCACAGTCTCCCATCCGACCCGCGGTGATCCGCGCACCGGCGCTCGCGCGGCGTCGGAGCGTCGGATCGGGTCAGCGCAGGTCGTAGACCCGCTTGAACTTGCCCTCGCTCCGCGGCAGGGCGCCCGGTTCCTCCAGCTGCACCGCGACGGAGGAGCCGACGAACACCTTGATGCGCTGTGCCAGCACCGCTGCCGCGCTCCGGCAGGTCTCCACGGACAGGTCGGGGTGACGCTCGATCCGCACCGTCAGCGCGTCCATCCTCCCCTCCTTGGAGAGTTCCAGGATGAAGTGCGGCGTGAGCTGCTCGATGCCGAGCACGAGCTCCTCGATCTGCGTCGGGAAGAGGTTCACGCCGCGCAGGATGATCATGTCGTCGTTGCGGCCGGTGACCTTCTCCATCCGCCGCATGCCCGGGCGCGCGGTACCCGGCAGCAGTCGGGTGATGTCGCGCGTGCGATAGCGGATCACGGGGAACGCCTCCTTCGTGAGCGAGGTGAACACGAGCTCGCCACGATCGCCGTCGGGCAGCGCCTGGAGCGTCTCCCCGTCGATCACCTCGGGCAGGAAGTGGTCCTCCCAGAGGTGCGGACCGTCCTTGGTCTCGATGCACTCGTTGCCGACGCCCGGACCCATGACCTCGCTCAGCCCGAAGATATCGAGGGCATCGATGTCGAGGCGCTGCTCGAGCTCATGCCGCATCTCGTTGGTCCACGGCTCCGCGCCGAGCACCGCGACCTTGAGGGAGGTGGAACGGGGATCCACCCCCTGCGCCACCATCGCATCGGCGATCGTGAGCAGATAGCTCGGCGTGCACAGGATCGCGTCCGGTTCGAAGTCGAGGATGAGCTGCACCTGCCGCGCGGTCTGCCCGCCCGACATCGGGATGACGGTCGCGCCCAGCGCCTCGATGCCCGCATGCGCACCCAGACCGCCGGTGAACAGGCCGTACCCGTACGCGTTGTGCACCTTCATGCCCCGTCGGATGCCGCTCGCGCGCAGCGAGCGGGCGACCAGCGACCCCCACCGATCCAGATCGCCGCGCGTGTAGCCGACGACCGTCGGGCGACCGGTCGTGCCGCTGGAGGCGTGGATGCGGGCGACCTCGGTCATCGGGACCGCGAACATGCCGAACGGGTACGTCTGGCGCAGGTCGTCCTTGGTCGTGAACGGCAGGCGCCGGACATCGTCGAGCGAGCGGATGTCATCGGGGTGCACCCCCGCCGCATCGAACTTCTGCGTGTAGAGCGGCACGTTCGCGTAGGCGTGCTGCACGGTCCACTGGAGCCGCTCGAGCTGGAGCGCGGTGATCTCCTCGCGACTCAGACGCTCCTCGGGATCGAGTTCGTCGGGTGCGGGAGGGCGGACGGTGAGGGTTTCGGTCGTCGTCGACACGGTGGGCTCCGTCGGATCGGTGTGTGGTCAGAACGTCTGGCTGGTGGTGCGGGAGCGGCCGCGGAACTCGGCGACGGGTTCGCCGTGCTCGTCGGCGACGGTGACGTCGTAGATGCCCGAGCGGCCCGACCTCGAACGCCGGACGGCCGTCGCGGTCAGGGTCTGCCCCGACACCGTGGGCTTGAGGAAGGAGATGTCGGCACCGGCGGCGACCGTGACCCGGTCGTCCTCGTTGCAGGCGATCGCGAAGGCGGTGTCGGCGAGGGCGAACACGAACCCGCCGTGGGTGATGTGGAAGCCGTTCGTCATGTCGTCGCGCACGCGCATCGACACCACCGCGTGGCCGGGATCGTCCCGCTCGACCACGAGACCGAGCATCGCCGACGCCCGATCGCGCTCCATCATGGCCCGGTTGGGTCGCACGGCATCCGCCGTCTCCGTCGTCGCCTCTGTCATCGCCGACCTCCTCGTCGCGCTCCGCACGGGACAGCCGCGTCCCGACCGCCCCATACTAACCGAACGATCGGTCAGGAATACAGCCCGGAGGCGGAATCGAGCGTCGGTGCCACGCGCGTCAGCTGATGGAGAGCGGCGGCAGCAGCGTGGCGTCTTCGATGGTCACGCCGGTGATCACGGCATCGGGGTCGCTGGCATCGCGGTCGGCACGGAAGCGGATCGTCCCGCCCTCCCGGGTCGACCACTCGTAGAAGAACTCACCCGAGGAGACGACGGTGAGGAACGTGCCCTCGGGGAAGGCTGCGACCGCATCGGAGATGGCGGCACCGATGCGCACGCCGCCCGTGGACGGGAGCACGGCGCCGTCCGGGTCGGTGTCGCCGTCGAGATTCGCGATTCCGGCGGTGATCGCGTCGAGCGTGGAGCCGTCCTCCGTGAACCAGAGGACAAGGGAGGCCGTGCCGTCCGGACTCACCAGACGCACCGGGTTGTCCGTCCAGTCGAACTCCGCCACGGTCGCACCGGGCACCGCGGCCAACGCGGTGTCGCGGTCCGAGCCCAGCAGGAGCGGGCCGGTCCCCGTCGAGGACATGTCCCACTCGCCCCACGGTGCATCTGCCGCACCGGGCTCCGGTGACGCCGACGCCTCCGGCGGGTTCGCGGTGAGCTCGTCGATCAAGGTCGCGCGAGCCTCGACGGCACGGTCACGAAGCAGCAGCGCCGCCGCCTCGGCGTCGAAGGCGGACTCCTCGCGGGAAGGCTGCGTGAGATGCACGATCACGTTCCCGACGGCCGCGAACGCGTGATGCGCGCTCCACGGGTTGCCGGCGAAGTCCGCCGAGAAGGTGCCGGCGAACGCCCGGACCCCGTCGACCTCCGGAGCGGCGAAGGCCTCGAAGCTCCCCGGGCCATCCGCCTCGAATGTCGCGCACTGCTCCACCGTCGATGCCAACTGGTCCATCCGCGCAGCCGCGACCTCCTCGGAGGCGAACTGCAGGATGTACTGCCCGCCGGAGTCGTGTGCGCCCTCCGCCTCCTCACCCCAGAGCACCGTGCGTGCGCCGATGCTGCGCATCGACGTCTCCGTCATGAGCAGCCCGCAGACGGCGGGAACGAACTCGGCGCCGCCGCCATCGGAGTACTGCAGGAGCGCGTCCGACACCGGGCCCGCGGACGGCGCATCGGGGAGCAGGCCGGCGACCTCGTCGGGGGTCAGCGCGAACAGCTCCAGCTCGTCGCCGACGAACGCGAGCGGCCCGGCGTAGGGCTCCGGCGCCGGGGTCTCCGGTGCCGCCGTGGGCGTCGGGGTCGACTGAGGCGCCGGTGCGCATCCCGGGAGCAGAAGGAGAGCCGCGACGAGGAACCCGCCGAGCACCCCTCCGCTCCGCGACGTCCTGTTGTGCAGCGCTCGAGACATATATATCGACCCTCCGTCGAGATCGTGCGCCCCTGCGGGCCCCCTGAGCGTCAGCGTAGTGGGAAGCACCCGACCCGCCGCAGTGCCGGGCCATCGTCGTCATCGGAACGTGATGAAACGCATGCCGCCACGGGCATATGCCCCGTCACGTTCAGCGCCCGGCGCTCCCGGCGAGGATCTCCCTCACGGCCTCGTGGGCCTCCGCCGCTGTGGCTGCGTTGCGGGCAGCCTCCGCGGCGCGGACGCAGTCGTCCTCCGTGACCGCATCGAGTGCCGCCGCGACACGGCCGAGGGAGCGCGGGGTCATCGACAGGGAGGTCGCGCCGAGACCGACGAGCACCGGGGCCAGGGTCGGGTCTCCGCCTGCCTCCCCACACACGCCGACGTGCTTGCCCGCCGCACGACCGGCGGCGCCCACGATCCCGATCAGGCGGAGCACCGCAGGCTGCCACGGGTCGTTGAGGTCGCCGAGGTCGCTCAGGAGCCGGTCCGCCGCCATCGTGTACTGGGCGAGATCATTGGTCCCGAGACTCACGAAGTCGACGACCTCGAAGAGCTCGGCGGCGAGCAGGGCGGCCGAGGGCGTCTCGATCATGATCCCGACCCGCTCGAGACCGGCGCCCCGGCACCGGGCCGCGAACTCCGCCGCCTCGTCGACCGTGGCGACCATGGGAGCCATCACCTCGACATCGGCCGACTCCTGCTCCGCCGCCGCGGCGAGCGCGCGCAGTTGATCGTCGAGGAGGCCGGGGTTGCGGCGGGCGATGCGCAGTCCGCGCACTCCGAGCGCCGGATTCTCCTCCTGCTCCGCGTTCGCGAACGGGAGCGGCTTGTCGCTGCCCGCGTCGAGGGTGCGGACCACCACCTTGCGCCCGGGGAACGCCGCGAGCACGCCGCGATAGGCCTCGATCTGCTCCGCCACGGTGGGCGCATCGCTCCGGCCGAGGAAGCAGAACTCGGTGCGGAAGAGCCCGATCCCCTCCGCCTGCGCCGTCGCTCCCGCCCGGGCATCGGCAGCGCCGCCCACGTTCGCGAGCAGGGGCAGACGACGCCCGTCCGCGAGGCGGCCGCGTCCGTCGAAGGCGACGACGGTCGCGGCGGCCCTCGCATCGGCGACTTCGGACTCCGCCGGGTCGACCTGCACCGTGCCCCGGTCGCCGTCGACGAGGAGCACGGCGCCGTCGGGAATGCCGACGGCGCCGGTGACCCCGACGACGGCCGGCAGACCGAGGGAACGCGCGATGATCGCCGTGTGCGAGGTCGGACCGCCCTGCTCGGTGACGAGGGCGACGCACCGGCCGCCGTCGAGCGCCGCGGTGTCTGCCGGTGCGAGGTCGGTCGCCACGAGCACGAACGGCTCATCGCGCTCCGGAACGCCCGGCATGTCCACCTGGAGGATCTCGGCGATGATCCGGTCGCGCACATCGCGGATGTCGGCGACGCGCTCGGCCATGCGCCCGCCCAGAGCGGCCAGCCCCCTCTCGTGGCCGGCAGCCGTCTCCCATACCGCGCGCGCGGCGGTGCGCCCCTTCGCCCGCACCAGCGCGGTCGCCTCGGACACCAGCTCCGGGTCGGAGGCGAGCAGCCGTGACGCATCGAGGATCGCCCGGGTCTCCCCCGTCGCCTGCGCGGTGCGGGAGCGGAGCTGATCGGCGACCGCGACGGCCGCCCACTCGATCGCGGAGACCTCGGCGTCCCGATCGGGGACCGCGACGACGGCGTCCGCGTCGGGCTCCGGAAGCGCCGGTGCGAGGTGCACGACGGGAGCGGCCACGCGGCCCGGGCTCACCCCGCGCCCCTGCAGCACGGTGCCGGAGGAGATCGGGACGGATCGCGGGCTCGACTCCGCGGGCTTCGCGGCCGCCGACGCCTCGGCCTCGGATGCGGATGTCGGCGCCGCGGCCACGACCTGCTCGGTCCCCTCACCGAAGCCGTCGTCGAACAGGCCGGAGAGGCGGTCGAGCACGGCGAGCGCTTCGGGTCCTCGGGCGGACAGCTCCAGTTCGTCCCCCTGCCGCGCCCCGAGGACGAGGAGGCGGGTGAGGCTCGCGGCCGAGGCCTCGGGGCCGTCAGGCAGCCGCCGGAGGCGCACGTCCACTCCGGCGGCGGCCTCGGCGATCAGGGCGGCCGGTCGCGCATGGATCCCCTGCGGATTGCGGACCCGGACCGTGCGCACGAGCGCGTCCGCCTCGGCGGCGTAATCGGCGGGCGACGCCGTGGACGTCGGAGCAGGAGCCCCGGGAGAGGAGCCGGGATCGGCGGCGTCGAGCTGCCCGGTCTTCGCCCCCAGCGCGGCAGAGGCTTCCTCGGCCACCAGGTCCAGTGCCCCTCCCGCCGCCGCGGAGACGACCGCGGCGAGCAGCCCCTCCACGAACGGAGCGGGCGCGAGTCGCACGGGCACGTCGCTCGCGCGCAGTTCGAGCGCCAGCTCCGCGCTGAGCACAGCGGAGCCGAGGTCCATGAGCACGAGCACGCCGTCGCAGTCCTCGGCGAGCGCATCGATCGCGGTCGCCACCGCGACGGCGTCGGTGCCGAGGATCGGCTCGCCGTCGGCGTCCACCCCGGCCCCGGCCGCGACCTCGACGCGCACCCCGCCGCGCGGGACCATCTGCAGGGCGAGCTCGAGCGCCGCCTCCCCGAGTCGTGCGCTGTGGGAGACGGCGACGATGCCGATCATCAGGCGCTGTCCGCGACCGCCGCGGCGAGCGTCTCGAAGAGGATGGCCGTCGAGGCGGCACCGGGATCGAGGTGGCCGGCGCTCCGCTCCCCCAGATAGCTCGCCCGACCCTTGCGGGCGACGAGCGGCAGCGTGGCGTCTCGGCCCCTCGCAGCCGCGTCCGCCGCCGCTCCGACGGCATCCGGCACCGAGGAGCCGGCGGCGAGCGCCTCGTCCAGCGCATCGACGGCCGGTGCCATGGCATCGAACATCGTCTTGTCGCCGGCCTCGGCCTTCCCGCGGGCGACGATGCCGTCGAGTCCGGCGCGCAGTGCCGCGGCGAGGCCGGGACCGTCGAGCTCGGAGACCGCCCCCGCCGTCATCCCCATACGCAGGAAGAAGGTGCCGTAGAGGGGGCCGCTGGCCCCGCCCACCGAGCTCACGAGCGTCATGCCGACGGACTTGAGGAGTTCGTCGACGGTCGCCGGTGTGCCCGCGCCCAGCTTCTCGCCGACCGCGCTCATGCCGCGAGCCATGTTGGCGCCGTGATCGGCGTCGCCGATCGCCGAGTCGAGTTCGGTGAGCCAGTCGCGCTTCTCGGTGACCGCGGCGCCGAAGCGGGAGATCCAGTCGGCCACGACGGTGGTGTCGATCGCCGCCATCACGCGCCCCACCGCAGGCCGGGCGTGTTCACCGGGGCATCCCACAGCCGCAGCAGCTCGCCGTCGGCCTTGAGCAGCGTGACCGAGCATCCCGCCATGTCGAGCGAGGTGATGTAGTTGCCGACGAGGTTCCGGGCGATCTGCACGCCGGACTTCTCGAGGATCGCCGCGACTTCGCCGTACATGAGGTACAGCTCGATCAGGGGCGTGGCTCCCATCCCGTTGAGCATCACGATCGCCGGTCCGGACGCGTCGATGTCGGCGAGGATCGGCTCGACGAGCTGCCGGGCGATGTCGGATGCCGGAGCAAGCGGTTCGCGGTGACGGCCCGGCTCTCCGTGGATGCCGATGCCGATCTCCATCTGGTCGTCCGGGAGGTCGAACGTCGGCTTGCCGGCGGCGGGCACCGTGCAGCTCGTGAGCGCCATCCCCATCGAGCGGCCCTGCCCGTTCACCTTCTTCGCCAGCTCGACGACGGCGGCCAGATCGCGGCCCTCCTCCGCGGCGGCACCGACGATCTTCTCGAGCAGCACGGTGAGGCCCACGCCGCGGCGACCGGCCGTGTACAGCGAGTCCTGCACGGCCACGTCGTCGTCGACGACCACGCTGCCCACCTCGATCCCCTCCATGGAGGCGAGTTCGGCGGCCATCTCGAAGTTCAGGACGTCGCCCGTGTAGTTCTTGACGATGTGGAGGACACCGGCTCCGCGGTCGACGGCCTTCGTGGCCACCTGCACGCGGTCGGGCGTCGGCGAGGTGAAGACCTCACCCGCGACGGCGGCGTCGAGCATGCCGGTGCCGACGAACCCGCCGTGCAGCGGCTCGTGACCGGATCCGCCGCCGGACACGACGGCGACCTTGCCCTGCGCCTTCGGTGTGGCGCGGGTGATGACGTGGTTCTCCAGGTCGACGGAGAGCTCGGGATGAGCGAGAGCGACGCCCCTCAGCGATTCGACGAGAACGTCTTCGGGGGCGTTGATGAGCTTCTTCATCGTTCGATCTCCTTTGATCTTCTGTGGTCTGTTGCGCGTCTCTTCCGCAAAAATCCGAAAGCAATTCGTTAATGTCGAATATGCTCGGAGCCTGCCGGGTTGTCAAGATCAATCCGGAAGACCGGCACGACCACACCGGCTCGACGACGCACCGGAAGGAGGGCTCCCCCGTGATCCAGGCGATCGACCGCGCGGCGAAGATCCTCGAACTGCTCCAGGGAGCACGCCACCTCGGCATCACCGACCTCGCCGCAGCGCTCGGCCTGCCGCCGTCCACCGTGCACGGGATCGTGAAGTCGCTGCGCTCGCACGGGCTCGTCGCCAAGGAGCGCGGCGGCCAGCGCTACATGCTCGGCCCGACGCTGCTCCGGCTCAGCAACGTCTACCTCGACACACTCGACGTGCGGGCACGGGCGATGCGCTGGACGCAGGAGCTCGCGCGCCGCACCGACCTCTCGGTGCGACTCGGCGCCCCGCACTTCACCGATGTCCTCGTGATCCATCACAACCTGCGGCCCGACGACAGTCAGCAGATGCTGGAGACGGGGGTCGCGATCCCCGCGCACGCCTCGGCCATGGGCAAGGTGCTGCTCGCGTACGACCAGGGCTTCCAGCGGAGCGTCTTCGAGCAGCCGCTGCGCAGCCTCACGGGCGACACCGTGACCGACATCGCACGGCTGACGCTCGAGCTGCCCGCGATCGCCGAACGTGGCACCGCCGGCGAGTTCGACGAGGCGGTGCTGGGCGAATCCTCGCTCGCCGCCCCCGTCGCCGACGCCTCGAACGACATCGTCGCCGCCGTGGCCGTCGTGATGCCGACCTCGCAGACGCCCGCCTCGGACGCGATCCTCAATGCACTGCGGGAGACTGCCAGGAACATCTCCCGGGAACTCGGTGCCACCGCCTGGCCGCCGCGCCTCGCGCCGGCCGACGACTGAGACCGCGTCAGCCGCGCAGGGCGAGGGCGAACGGGAGGACCTGGGTCGCGCCGGCCTGACGGAGCACGCGCGCGGCGACCGTCATGGTCCACCGGCTGTCGACCAGGTCGTCCACCAGGAGCACGGGGCCCGCGGGCACGTCGAGGTGCTGGGCACCCAGACGATCCCACACGCCGGCAAGGCGGAAGACGCTGTTCCCACCCGGCTGACCGGTCGGCCCTCCACCGATCGGCTCGAGCGCGCCGAGGTACGGCAGCCGCCCGACGTCGGCGAGCCCGCGGGCGAGCGAATCGACGAGCAGCGGGTGCGACCGGGACGGCATCGCGACGACGGCCACCGGTCGTTCCTCCCACCCCCAGCCCGCCAGCACCCGCACGCAGCCGTCGAGCAGCTGCGGGGTCACGGGGGCATCGGCCGCGCCCGCCGCGAAGCGCTCGCGGAGCGCCCCTCCCCAGCCGAGGTCCGTGAGACGCGCCAGCGCCCTGCCCTCGCCCGCCTGCTCATCGGCCGGGATGCGACCCTTCACGGGCACGCTGAGCCGGTCGGCCCCGGTCGGCCACGCACGTCGGGCTTCGATCGGAACGCCCACCCGATCGAGCGACTCGGCAGCCTGGGTCGTCGCGGCCTGCCCGATCTCCCGCGGGAACCAGGTGCCCGCGCAGTTGTCGCATCTCCCGCAGGGCGCCGCCGTGTCGTCGTCCAGGGAACGCTGCAGGAACTCCATCCGACAGCCGTCGGTCTGCTCGTACTCGATCATGTGCTGCTGCTCGGCGACCCGCTCCGCCGCGATGCGCTCGTAGCGCTCGGCGTCGTACGTCCACGGTTCGCCGGTCGCGATCCATCCGCCCTGCACACGCCGGACGGCGCCGTCGACGTCGAGCACCTTGAGCAGCAGTTCGAGCGGCGTGCGACGGATGTCGACCATCGCCTCGAGCGCGGGCGTCGAGATCGGGGCATCGCCGAGCGCGCCGATCACCCGCTCCGCGCGCTCGCGATCGGGCATCGACGCAGTCGCGAAGTAGTGCCAGATGTCGCGGTCCTCGACGCCGGGCAGCAGCAGCACGTCGGCGCTCTCGCTCGCGCGACCGGCTCGACCCACCTGCTGGTAGTACGCCACCGGCGACGAAGGGGCGCCGAGGTGCAGGACGAACCCGAGGTCGGGCTTGTCGAACCCCATGCCCAGGGCGCTGGTGGCGACCAGCGCCTTGACCTCGTTGCGCTTGAGCATCCCCTCGGACTCGGCGCGCTCCTCGCTGTCGGTCTGCCCGGTGTACGCCCGCACCTCGTGCCCGTGATCGCGCAGTAGACGAGCGGTGTCGACGGCGGCCGCGACGGTCAGGGTGTAGATGATGCCCGAGCCGGGCAGGTCGTCGAGGTGACTCAGCAGCCAGGCGAGGCGGCTCGCCGAGTCGCGCAGGCGCAGCACCCCCAGCCGCAGGGACGTGCGTGCCAGCGGGCCCCGGATCGTCAGCACCGGCTCCGCTCCGCCCTCGCCACCGGCCTGCAGACTGCCCAGCTGCTCGGCGACATCGGCGACGACACGGCTGTTGGCGGTCGCGGTGGTCGCGAGCACGGGGACGTCGGCGGGCATCTGCGCGATAAGGTCGCGCAACCGGCGGTAGTCGGGACGGAAGTCGTGCCCCCAGTCGCTGATGCAGTGCGCCTCGTCGACCACGAGCATGCCGATGCGCCGCACAAGCGCCGGCAGCTGCTCCTCGCGGAAGGCCGGGTTGTTGAGGCGCTCGGGCGAGACGAGCAGCACGTCGACCTCGTCGCGATCGAGCTGCGCGAGCACGTCGGACCACTCGTGCGCGTTGGTGGAGTTGATCGCGACCGCACGCACCCCGGCCCGCTCGGCGGCCGCGATCTGATCGCGCATGAGCGCCAGCAGCGGAGACACCAGCACGGTCGGCCCTGCACCCTGCCGGCGCAGCAGCAGCGTCGCGACGAAGTACACCGCGGACTTCCCCCAGCCGGTGCGCTGCACCACGAGGGCGCGGCGGCGCCCCTCGACCAGCGCTTCGATCGCCTCGTACTGCCCGTCGTGGAAGTCGGCGTCCGGGCGGCCGACGAGCTCTCGCAGTGCGGCCCGTGCGGCCTCGCGGGTGTCGGAGGGAGCGGCGGAGGTCATGCCCCCACTCTGCCCCACCCCACCGACACCTCGGGCCCGGCATCCACAGGTTCGTCCGGCCTCCGGGCGCGTCCCGTCGTCTAGCGTGAGGGGATGATCACGCGTGAGCTGGCCGTCGCCCTGCGAGAGGCCGGGCTCGCCTGGCATCCGACCGAGGGCGACCGCTTCCAGCTCGACCTTCCCGACGAGGTGGAGCTCGAGGCGGAGGCCGAGGTCTTCACCGTCAGCGGGATGACGATCGAGGCGCGTCAGACACCCAGCGGCACCGATCTGGCGTTCAACGGCACCACGGAATGGGCGCTCGACGCCGTGACCCTCGCGGATGCGGTCTGGCTGCCACGGGAGGACCAGCTGCGTGACCTCCTGCGCGGCACCTTCCACTCGTTGGTGCGCCTCGACGACACCTTCCGCGTGGAGATCCGGATCGCCGGGGAGCCGCTCGCGTTCGAGCATCCCGACCCGGCGGAGGCCTACGGCCGCGCGCTCCTGGAGCTGATCTCGCGCTCGCTTTGACCTCCTCCTTGAGGACGTCGCCCCGGTGTGCGAGAATAACCTAACGATCGGTCAGTAAAGATGACCGGAGGCCGAGGAGTCGACGATGACCAGTCCCGCAGACCTGTCCCTCGTGGGCGAGATCTCCGATGAGGAGCGTCTCTTCGACGAGCTCATCGCGAACGAGCAGCGCATCGAGCCCCGCGACTGGATGCCGGACGCCTATCGCAAGACCCTCGTCCGCCAGATCTCCCAGCACGCGCACTCCGAGATCATCGGCATGCAGCCGGAGGGCAACTGGATCACGCGGGCCCCGAGCCTGAAGCGCAAGGCGATCCTGATGGCGAAGGTCCAGGACGAGGCGGGCCACGGCCTCTACCTCTACTCCGCAGCCCAGACGCTCGGCACCACCCGCGACGAGATGATGGATCAGCTCATCAGCGGCAAGGCCAAGTACTCGTCGATCTTCAACTACCCCACGCCGACCTGGGCCGACATGGGCGCGATCGGCTGGCTGGTCGACGGTGCCGCGATCTGCAACCAGGTGCCGCTGTGCCGTGCCTCGTACGGACCGTACGGCCGTGCGATGGTGCGCGTCTGCAAGGAGGAGTCCTTCCACCAGCGCCAGGGCTTCGAGATCCTCCTCACCCTCATGCGCGGCACCGAGGAGCAGCGCGAGATGGCGCAGGACGCCGTGAACCGCTGGTACTGGCCGAGCCTGGCGATGTTCGGTCCGCCCGACGACCAGTCCCCCAACTCCGCGCAGTCCATGAAATGGAAGATCAAGCGCTTCTCGAACGACGAACTGCGCCAGCGCTTCGTCAGCATGCTCGTCCCCCAGGCCGAGATCCTCGGCGTCACGCTCCCCGACCCAGACCTCCGTCTCGACGAGGAGACCGGGCAGTACGTGATCGGCGAGATCGACTGGGACGAGTTCTTCGAGGTGCTCCGGGGCAACGGTCCCTGCAACGCGGAGCGGCTCGAGCGTCGTCGCACGGCACACGAAGAGGGCGCGTGGGTGCGCGAGGCGGCGGCGGAGTACGCGCGCAAGCAGAGTCTCGGCACCCCTCCGGCGCACACGACGGCCGGGGCGGTGGCCTGATGGCGACGCCGGGCGCCGACGAGCGCGAACCCTGGCCCCTCTGGGAGGTCTTCGTCCGGGCGAACCGCGGCCTGAGCCACGTGCACGTCGGCTCACTGCATGCACCGGATGCCGAGATGGCCATCCGCAACGCCCGCGACCTCTACACCCGTCGCGGCGAGGGCGTCTCGATCTGGGTCGCTCCGGCCGAGGCCATCACGACCAGCGACCCCGACGCCAAGGGCGCGTACTTCGAGAGCCCGGCGGGCAAGAACTACCGCCACGCCGTGTACTACACGGCCTCCGAGGGAGTGCCGCACCTGTGAGCGCGGCGCACGAGGACATCGACGTCCACGGCGACGTCTCGGTCGACGAGCTCCGCCTCTCCCAGGAGCTCTCGGGCACCGGCGCGGTCGCCGTGTCGGCCGACGTCGCCGAGTACGCGCTGCGGCTGGGCGACGACGCGCTCATCCTCTCCCAGCAGCTGGGTGCCTGGATCGCCAACGCCCCCGAGCTGGAGGAAGACGTCGCCCTGGGCAACATCGCGCTCGACCTCCTGGGCCATGCACGCTCGTTCCTCCACTACGCCGGATCGTTCGACGGGCGCAGCGAAGACGAGCTCGCGTTCTTCCGCGACGAGCCCGAGTTCCGCTGCGTGTGGATCGTGCAGCAGCCCAACGGCGACTTCGCACAGACGATCGCCCGGCAGTTCGTCGTCGCGATCTACATGTTCGAGCTGTACTCCCTCTTGCGCGCGAGCACGGACGAGACGTTCGCCGCGATCGCGGAGAAGTCGCTCAAAGAGGTCGACTACCACCGCGATCACGCGGTGCAGTGGATGCTGCGCCTCGCCGGCGGCACGGAGGAGTCCCGCGCCCGGATCATCCGCGCGAACGGCGACGTCTGGCCGTACGTCGACGAGCTGTTCCGCGACGACGACCTGATCGAGCGGCTCGGCGACGCCGCCGTGCGTCCATCGACCCTCCGGGCCGGGTTCGAAGGCGTGGTCACGACCGTCTTCACCGAGGCGGGGCTGGCGATCCCGGAGGTCGCGGCATCGTCCGCCGGCGGGAGGCACGGGGCGCACGCGACGCCTCTCGGTCACATCCTCGCGGAGATGCAGGTGCTCGCGCGGCGGCATCCGGGGGCATCATGGTGACGCCCGCGACGACCCCGACGCAGGAGGCCTGGCGGATCGCCGCCGCCGTGCCCGACCCCGAGGTCCCCGTGCTCACGATCGAAGACCTCGGTGTGCTGCGCGCCGTCGAGGTCGAGGGCTCGCACGTCCATGTCGACATCACCCCGACGTACAGCGGCTGCCCCGCGACGGACACGATCCGCGACGACGTGATCCTCGCGCTCACGGCCGCCGGCTACGACGAGGTCGAGGTGCGGCTGGTGCTCTCCCCCGCCTGGACGACGGACTGGATGACGGACGCGGGCAAGACCAAGCTCGCGGAGTACGGGATCGCGCCGCCCTCCGGCCGGGCCGCCGTGTCGACCGGCCCGATCCGGCTGTCGCTGAGCGTGCGCTGCCCGCGGTGCGGCTCGCTCGACACCCGCGAGGTCTCCCGCTTCGGCTCGACTTCGTGCAAGGCACTGTTCGAGTGCCGCGCCTGCCTCGAGCCCTTCGATCACTTCAAGGTGCACTGACATGTCGCTCTTCACCTCCGCGCCGGCACCCTCTCCCCGCGCGACGACGCCCAGCCGCTCCGCGCCCCGCAAGCGCGCGCGCTTCCACACCCTCACCGTCGAGGACGTGCGTCCGCTCACCGACGACTCGGTCGAGGTGACGTTCACCGTGCCGGCCGCCCTCGCCGACGAGTACGACCACCTCCCCGGCCAGTACGTGGCCCTGCGCACCACGCTCGACGGGGTCGAGGTGCGGCGCTCGTACTCGCTGTGCCGGGCTCCGGAGCATCGCGACGACGGCCAGGACACGCGGTTGAGCGTCGCCGTGAAGCGCGACGAGGGCGGGCTGTTCTCGACGTGGGCGCAGACCGGTCTGCGCCCCGGATTCGAGATCGACGTGATGAGCCCGCAGGGCACCTTCACCTCCGCGCTTCCCGACCTCGACGACCGGCACGTGGTCGGGATCGCCGCCGGCTCCGGCATCACGCCGCTGATGGCGCTCGCGCACACGGTGCTGACCCGGTCGGACACCTCACGCTTCACGCTCCTGTACACGAACCGCGCGACACTCGACGTGATGTTCCTGGAAGACCTCGCCGACCTCAAGGACCGCTACCCGACGAGGCTCGTGCTGCATCATGTGCTGTCGCGCGAGCAGCGGGCGGCGCCCGTGCTGTCCGGGCGGATCGACGAGGAGAAGCTCCGCACGATCCTCGGGTCGCTCATCCCGCCGTCGACCGTCGACGAGTGGTTCCTGTGCGGACCGCTCGCCCTGGTCGATCTCTGCCGCGACGTGCTGGCCGACCTCGGCGTCGACCGCTCGCACATCCGCTTCGAGCTGTTCACGACCGGGGACGAACCGGTCCGCGCCGCCCGTCCGGTGCAGGTGCGCGCGGGCGAGAAGACCGTGCGCATCGAGGTCACGCTCGACGGCGTCTCCTCGACCGTGGAGAGCCCGGTCGACGCACACGAGTCCGTGCTCAACGCGGCGCTGCGCGTGCGCCCCGACGCCCCGTTCGCGTGCGCGGGCGGTGTCTGCGGCACCTGCCGGGCCCGCGTCATCGAGGGCAGCGTGACCATGACGGAGAACTACGCCCTGGAGCCGGACGAACTCGAACGCGGCTTCGTGCTCACCTGCCAGTCCCATCCGACCAGCGACCGCGTGGTCGTGGACTACGACGTCTGACCCGGAGGCTCCCATGATCGACCTCACCATCGCCGACGACGTCGCCACGGTCGTGCTGGATGCGCCGGCGAAGCGGAACGCCCTGGACGAGCAGGCTCTGGGGGAGCTTGCATCCGCGTACGACGCCGCAGAAGCCGCGGGCGTGCGCGCACTGGTGCTGCGAGGAGAGGGGCGCGCGTTCTGCGCGGGGCGGGACATCTCGGGTGTGGATCCGCGGGATGACGATGTGCTCGGCTACCTTGGCGACCTCGTGACGCCGCTGCTGCAGCGCATGGCGCGCTTCCCCGCACCGACGTTCGCCGTCGCGCACGGTGCCTGCCTCGGGGTCGGACTCGGACTGCTGATCGCCACGGATGTCGTCTACGTCGCGGAATCGGCGAAGATCGGCTCGCCCTTCGCCGCACTCGGCGCGACGCTCGACTCCGGCGGCCATGCGCTCTTCCTCGAACGGCTCGGCGCCCACAAGACGCTCGACCTGATCTACACGGGGCGGCTGATGAGCGGCGCCGAAGCCGTGGCATCCGGCCTCTTCTCCCGCGTCTTCCCCGATGACGACGTCGTGCAGGCGACGACGGATGCCGCAGCCGCGGCCGCGCGCGGTGCCACGGCGGCGTTCCTCGCGAGCAAGGAGCTCATCGCCCGGATCCGCGACGAGCGGCTGACGCTGTGGGACGCGGTCGGCATCGAGAACGCCGCCCAGGCCGCGCTCTGCGACACCGACGACTACCGCGAGGGCTTCGCGGCGTTCCAGGAGAAGCGCCGGCCGGAGTTCCACGGGCGCTGACGCCGATGCCGCGGCCGGAGCCGTCGATCGCACCGTGCCCGGCGCTTGCACCACGGCTTGCGCCCCGGCCGTGTAACGGGGGCGCGGCCTGATCCGGGGTGACACACGCCTGCCCTGTCCGGTGTCGGTGGCCGATGCGACAATACGGAGATGATGCTCTCCGAGGTCGTCGCCACGACAGCAGAGGTCTCCGCCACGTCATCTCGACTCGCGAAAGTCGATGCGCTGGCGCGGCTGCTGGCGCGGTCGGAGCCCGATGAGCTGGCTTCGCTCGTGGGGCTCCTGCTCGCCTCCCCTCGCCAGGGCCGACTGGGCGTCGGATGGCGCGGACTCACGACGATCGAGATCGCGCACGCCGACGATGCCGCTCTGACGGTGGGCGATGTCGACGCCTCGCTCGATGCCCTCGCCACGACGTCCGGTTCCGGTTCGGCGGCGGCCCGCACCGGCATCCTCGTCGACCTCGCCTCCCGCGCGACGGCGGCCGAATGGGACTTCCTCGTCCGGGCGATGCTCGGCGAGCTCCGCACCGGCGCCCTGTCGGGAGTGCTCCTCGACGCGATCGCCCGCGCCGCCGATCGGCCGCCCGCCGCCGTCCGGCGCGCGGCGATGCTGTCCGGGGATCTGGGTGAGACTGCCCGCGTCGCGCTCACCGGAGCCGAGGGCGACCTCGACGCGATCGGCCTGCAGGTGGGCCGTCCCGTCCTGCCGATGCTGGCGGCCACGGCGGCGACCCCCTCCGCCGCGCTGGAGGCCACCGGGCGGGCCTCGGTCGAGTACAAGCTCGACGGCGCCCGCATCCAGGTGCACCGTCACGGCGACGAGGTGGGCGTCTACACGCGGAGCCTGGCCGACATCACGCATCGGGTGCCCGAGATCGTCGAGATCGTGCGCTCGCTCCCGGTCGACGACCTCATCCTCGACGGCGAGACGCTGTCGCTGGATGAGGACGGCGTCCCACGCCCGTTCCAGGAGACCATGTCGCGGTTCGGCGCCGAGGTCTCGCGGGAGCTCGTGCTGCGCCCCTGGTTCTTCGACCTGCTGCACATCGACGGACGCGACCTGATCGACGAGCCGCTCTCCGTCCGGCTGGCCGAGCTCGATCGCGTGGCCGGGGAATGGCGGATGCCCGGCCTCGTCACGGACGACGCGGACGCCGCCGAGCAGCTGTCACGCGACGCTCTCGCAGCCGGCCACGAGGGCGTCGTGGTCAAGGCGATCGACGCCCCCTACGCCGCCGGCCGTCGGGGCAAGTCGTGGATCAAGGTCAAGCCCGTCCTCACCTTCGACCTGGTCGTCCTCGGCGCGGAATGGGGCTCCGGCCGACGACGCGGCTGGCTGTCGAACCTGCACCTGGGCGCGCGCGATCCCGCGGGAGAGTTCGGCGACCGCGAGGGCTTCGTGATGGTCGGCAAGACCTTCAAGGGCCTCACCGACGAGCTGCTGCGCTGGCAGACCGAGCAGTTCCCCACGTACGAGTCGCACCGCACGGCCTCCACGGTGTTCCTGCGCCCCGAGGTCGTCGTGGAGATCGCGATCGACGGCGTGCAGCGCTCCCCACGCTATCCGGGCGGCATCGCGCTGCGCTTCGCCCGGGTGAAGGGCTATCGATCCGACAAGTCACCCGCCGAGGCCGACACGATCCAGACGCTGCGTTCGCTTCTGCGGGGTTGACGCTCGCGCGGGTCAGGCCGACGGGGCGAGCCCCTCGTCCTCTTCGCGCACGGTGCCCTGGGACGACCACGGGAAGTTGATCCAGAGATCCGTGTCCTTCCAGGCGAAGTCAGGCTGGATGATCGTCGACGGCTTGGTGTAGATCGTGACGGAGCGCACGTCGGCGCCCTTGTCCTGCAGCAGCTGCACGGCCAGCGCGAGGGTGCGCCCCGAGTCGGCCACGTCGTCCACGAGCAGCACCCGGCGACCGTCGAGGTAGGCCATGTCGAGCTCGGGAGGCAGGACCTCCGGCGCGTCGAGCACGGTGCCGATGCCGGTGTAGAACTCCACGTTGATGGCGCCGCAGTTCTTGGCGCCGAGGCCGTACGCGATCGCGCCGGCCGGGAGCAGTCCGCCGCGGGCGATCGCCACGACCACCTCCGGCTCGAAGCCGCTGGCGACGATGCTCCGCGCCAGATCGCGCGTGGCCGCTCCGAAGCCGTCCCAGGTGAGTGTCTCGCGCTCGATCGCTGCATCCGTCATCCGTCCATTCTCGCGCACGCCGGCCGCGCCTCCCGCCAATAGACTGAGCGGGTCCGGCCCGGCCGGTGCCTGAAAAAGAGGCACGAAGCACTTCGCGATGACGCGGAGGCGAGACACATACGGATCCGCAGTTCCTCCGTCCCTGTCTCGAAAGGCCTTCGCATGCCCACCGTCTCCGCGCACGTCGCCCTCACCCTCGCCCAGCACATCGATGCCGTCTTCGGCGTGATGGGCAACGGCAACGCCTACTTCCTCGACGCGATCGAGACCCAGACGGACGCGGTGTTCACGGCCGTCCGCCACGAGCAGGGTGCCGTGGTCGCCGCGGACGCGCACTTCCGCGCATCCGGACGCATCGCCGCGGGCACCTCGACGTACGGCGCCGGTTTCACGAACACCCTGACCGCGCTGGCCGAGGCCGTGCAGGCGCGTGTGCCGCTGGTGCTGGTGGTGGGCGACGAGCCCACGTCGGGTCCGCGACCGTGGGACGTCGATCAGATCGCTCTCGCCTCGGCGGTGGGGGCTCGCACGTATACGGTCGGCCGCGCGGATGCCGCCGCGACCACGGTGATCGCGATCGAGCACGCCCTCACCTATCGCCTGCCGGTCGTGCTCGCCATCCCCTACGACGTCGCCGCGCTCGAGGCGGGAGACGTGCCGGAGGCTCCGTCGCCGCGACTCCCGGCGCCGCTCGCGCCGCGCGGGGAGTTCGCCGAGGGCATGCTCGACGAGATCGCCGCCGCGCTGGCCGGCGCCGAGCGCCCGTTCCTGCTGGCCGGGCGCGGCGCATGGCTCTCCGGCGCGAGCGCCGCACTGGGCGAGCTGGCAGCGGCGACCGGTGCCCTCACCGCCTCGTCGGCACTCGGGCGCGGTGTGTTCCCGGATGCACGGTACGACCTCGGCGTGACGGGCGGCTTCGGTGCCGACGGGGCGATGGAGCTCGTCCGGACGGCCGATGTCGCCGTCGTGTTCGGGGCCGCACTGAACCAGTTCACGATGCGGTTCGGCGAGCTGTTCGCGCCCGGCACGCGGGTCTTCCAGATCGACATCGCTCCCGCGGCGACGCACGCCCACGTCGGCGGCTTCGTGCGCGCCGACGCCCGTCTCGCAGCGGAAGCCCTGGTGACGAGGATCGGGGCCGCCGAGCCGGCGAACCCCTGGCGGGAGAGCGTCGACATCGCGTCGGCCCGCACGTACGACGCCGGCGACGACCTGGCGCCCGACGGACGCCTCGACCCGCGGTCCGCAGCCCGCCGCATCGCGGAACTCCTTCCCGAGGACCGCGTCGTGGTATCCGACGGCGGACACTTCATCGGATGGGCGAACATGTACTGGCCGGTCGCCGCTCCCGATCGCATGATGATGGTCGGCACCGCGTTCCAGTCGATCGGGCAGGGATGGCCCAGCGTCGTGGGAGCCGCCCTCGCCCGGCGCGAGTCGACCGTGGTGCTCACCTCGGGCGACGGTGGAGGGCTGATGGCGATCGCGGATCTCGAGTCCGCCGTCCGCGCGGCCGGCGGCCGGGGAATGGCCGTGGTCTGGAACGACGCGGCGTACGGCGCCGAGGTGAACCTGTACGGCCTCAAAGGCCTGGCCGAGGGACCGATGCGTATCCCCGAGGTGGACTTCGCCGCGTTCGGAGCCGCCGTGGGCGCCGAGGGCGTCGTCGTGCGCACGCTGGCCGACCTCGAACGCCTGGCCTCCTGGGCACGGGAGGACGCCGCGTCGCGACGGTTCCTGCTCTTGGACCTTCGCATCTCGGGCGACGTCATCGCGCCGTACCAGCAGGAGATCATCCGCGTGAACTCGTGAACTCGTGAACTCGTGAACTCGTGAGCTCGTGCGGTCGTGCGGTCGTGCGGTCGGGCGGTCGTGCTCTGCAGGCGTCCTCTGCAGGCGTCCTCTGCAGGCGTCCTCTGCCGGCGTCCTCTGCAGGCGTGCTCCGCGCGCGTGTTCCGCGGGCGTGTTCCGCGGGCGTGTGGAGAAGCCGTAGATTCGGGGCTTCTGTGGAGGGCCGCGGGGATACGGAAAAGTGTTCTGGAATACTGCCTTGATCAGGCGTTATCAGCGCTACGAATGTCGGTGGCCCCGAGTTGACTGGGGACATGAACACCGCGGTGGAGCTCCTCGAACAGGTCGTGGCCGACCTGGATGAGGTGCTGCGCTCGGAGGCGATCACGGAGTTGCCTGACGCCGAGAAGATGCACCTGTTGCGGGTGGCGGGCGAGGCGCAGCGACGGGTCGACGCCGTGATCGTGGAGACGATCGCCTCCACGGATCCACGGCCGGCGGGGTCGGGCGATACCGCGTTCTGCGGACAGTTCGGCTGCCGGACGGTGGGTGAACTCCTGCAGCGGGTGCTGCGGACCGACGCGGTGGGTGCGGGGCGGGTGGTGAAGGCCGCGAAAGCCGTACGCCCGGGAGATGGATCTGTCGTCCGGTGGCTGGCTGCCGGCCCGATGGCCCGCGCTCCGGACCGCCCTGCAAGACGGGGTGATCGGAGTGGCAGGGCTCCTCGCCGCGACCGGACCCGTGGAACAGGCCGGGCACCGGGTGGGGACAGAGGACCGTTTGCGAGCGTATACGGAACTCGCCGCTTTTGCGCGCGGGATCCCGGCGGCGGAGGTGGAGGTCGGTGCGGAGGGCAGCGCCGAGAGCAGTGCGGAGAGCGGTGATGCGGATGACACCGCGCCGTCGGCGACGCCGGAGGACCTTCGCGTCCTGGCCCAGGTGATCGTGCAGTATCTCGACCCGGACGGGGCCGAACCGGCGGAGGAGATCGCGATGCGCGCGCGGGGAGTCATCCTCGGACGAGCCAAGGACGGCGTGATCCCGATCCGGGGAGGACTGCTGCCCGAGGTCGCGGGACAGCTGCAACGGATCTTCGACGCCTACCTGAACCCCAGAGTCGACGGCCCACCCCTGCCCGGGGTGATGTTCCGCCCCTCCGAAGAGACGGACCCGGAGGAGACGGACGCCGAGGAGGCGGACCCGCAAGAAACAGACTCGCAAGAGACGGACGCCGAGGACGGGGTCGCCGACGGGGAACGCCGCCCGCAGGCGCAGCACGGGATGGACGAGGGTGTCCTGCCCTCCGGCGACGCGGGGCAGACGGTGGACACCCGCACGCACGCGCAGAAGCAGCACGACGCCCTCGCCGCCGCCCTCGGGATCGCCGCCCGCCACGACGACATGCCACGCCTGGGCGGCGCGGCACCGACGCTGGTCGTGTCCGTCACGGCGGAGGACTACGCGACCGGGAGCGGGTGGGCACACGTCGACGGGATCGACACCCCCGTCTCCATGCGGGTGGCCGCGCACACGGCGTGCGCGGGAGGAGTGCAGCGGGTGCTGTTCGACCCGAGCGCGCGGATCATCGGGATCACCACCACCGACCGCATCTTCACCACCCACCAGAGACGGGCGATCACCCTCCGCGACAGAGAATGCCTCATCCCGGGATGCCATGTCCCCGCGACCTGGTGCGAGATCCACCACGTCCATGAGCACTCCCATGGTGGCCCCACCCACACCGACAACGGCGTCGCGCTCTGCTGGCACCACCACCGCACCCTCGACACGTCGGGGTGGGAGATCCGCATGCGACACGGCACCCCACAGGTCCGTGGCCCTGCCTGGTGGGATCCCCTCCGGCAATGGCGCACACCCCGCTCTCCCTCCACCTCCACCTCCACCTCCACCTCCACCGGCGCCACCGCCAGGACGAGGACGAGGACGAGCATCAGCACCAGGATGCGGACCAGCACCAGGACGATGACCAGCACAGGTACGAGGACGACGACCATCACCGCCACCGGGTCCGCCCGCTCGCGCAGTCTCTCGATGATCCGGCGCACATGAGGCGCATGGCAGACTCGGACGATGCCGGGTCTCCATCACGTCGAACTGTGGATCGCCGACCTCGACGCGGTGCGCGCGGAGTGGCGCTGGATCCTCGACCGGCTCGGGTTCGCGTTCGACAGCGAATGGGCCGATGGGGAGACCTGGTCTGTCGGTGGCACCTACCTCACCCTCACGGCTTCACCGAACCTGAGCGATGCTGTGCACGACCGTCGTCGCGCGGGCCTCAACCACCTCGCGTTCCACGGCGGCGAGCGCACAGCCGTCGACGCCCTCATGGCCGAGGCCCCCGCGCACGGCTGGCGCCCCCTGTACGCGGAGCGTTACCCGCACGCCGGAGGGAAGCAGCACTACGCCGGCTGGCTCGAGAACGCCTCGGGCTTCAAGATCGAGGTCGTCGCCGACACAGCCGACTCACACACCGCAGCTGGCACTGACGGGCCCGGACACCGACACTGACACCGACACCGCTTTCAGCGCCGAGTCCTGACCTGACCCGCACTCACGGAGTCACCGCGTCACTGAGCCGCCCGAGCAGCCCGAGCCACCCGAGTCGCCCGAGCCGCCCGAGCCGCCCGAGTCGCCCGAGCAGCCCGAGCAGCCCGAGCAGCCCGAGCAGCCCGAGCTTAGGATGCGCCGTAGTCAGGGAGCTGCTGCAGCGTCCACGAGTTGCCGTCGGGGTCGTCGAACGAGACGAATCTGCCCCAGTCCAGGTCTTGGACGCCGCGAGCTTCCACGCCGAGACCCTTCAGATGCGCCAGGGCCTCGTCTGCGTCCGGCACCACGACCTGGATCGTGTTCTGCCGCCCCGGCTCGAGGTCGATGCCCAACCCGGTGCCGAAAGCGATCGAACAAGCCGACCCCGGAGGCGTCATCTGCACGAAGCGCAGCCCGTCGACCGGCGTCTGGTCCCAGTCGGCGTTGAAGCCGATCTTCTCGTAGAAGTCCTTCGAGCGGTCCACATCGGTGACCGGCACGAAGATGAGTTCGATCTTCCAATCCATCACGCACTCCTCTTGTCGGGCGCCGTCGCCCGTCGGCGTCCACGGTACGCGCGGCCACCGACCTTCTACCAGGGCCGAACCGAACCGGGCCGAGCCACGGGCCGAGCCGAACCGGGCCGAACGACGGGCCGAACCGAACCGAGACGAGCCGAGCCAAGCCGAGCCAAGCCGAGCCAAGCCGAGCCGAGCCGAGCCGAAACGAGCCGAACCGAACCGAACCAAACCGAACCAAACCGGACCGAACCGAACCGAACCGAACCGAGCATCGCATCGCATCGCATCGAGCACCCGCCGCGCCGCGCCGCAGATCGGTGGGCCACCCGTAACGCGACCGTCGCTCCGCCCCTTCCCAGATCAACCGGCCACGCATGCCAGGAGCGTCAGATCCACCCCTTGTCGAGCGCGATCCGCACGGCTTGCGCCCGATTCGCCGCACCGGTCTTCCCGATCGCGGCTGAGAGGTGGTTGCGCACCGTCCCCGCCGAGAGGAACACCTCGGCGGCGATCGCCGCGGCCGAACGCCCGTCCGCCGCGAGACGCAGCACCTGCCGCTCCCGATCGCTCAACGGATTCGCCCCGTCGAAGAGACTGTCCGCGGCGAGCACGGGATCGAGCACCCGCAGCCCCGAGTGCACACGTCGCACGGCCTCGGCCAGCTGCTCGGCAGGGGTGTCCTTCACGATGAACCCGCTGGCGCCGGAGTCCAGCGCGGAGCGCAGATAGCCGGGCCGCGCGAAGGTCGTCACGACGAGCACCCGCGTCTCCGCACTCGCCTCCCGGATGCGGCGCGTCGCCTCCACCCCGTCCATGCCCGGCATCTGGATGTCCATGAGGCACACGTCCGGTCGCAGCTCCGCGGCGAGCCGCACCGCCTCGGCGCCGTCCGAGGCCATCCCGACCACCGTCAGGTCGGGCTCCAGGTCGAGCAGCGCGCCGAGGGCACCGCGCACCAGAGCCTGATCGTCCGCGATCAGCAGTCGGATCCGGGGGCTGTCGTCCGACGCCGTCACCACGTCACCTCCACCCGCGTGCCGGCATCCGACGCCTCGCCCGCCGCGCCGACCGTGAATCCGGCGCCCGCCGTCGCCGCCCGCTCGCGCATACCGCGGATGCCGTTGCCCTCCACCCCGCCGATGCCCACGCCGTCGTCCTCGATCAGCAGTCGCCCCGGCGCGAGCAGCACCTTCACCGTGCGCGCCCGCGAATGCCGGAGGGTGTTGGTCGTCGCCTCACGGAGAATCCAGCTCGCGGTGATCGCCTGCACGGGTGACAGCGCACTCGACTCGCCCGTGACCGTCATCTCGATGTCCGCCGCCCGCAGCGAGTCCCGGGACGAGGCGAGCTGCTCGACGAGGGTGGTCGCGCGCGCTCCCGCCACGGTCGACCGCACGCCGGCGATCGCCTCGGCCGTCAGCTGCTCGATGTCGGCGAGCTCGGCCTTCGCCCGCTCGGGGTCAGAGTCGATGAGCCTCCGTACCAGCTGCGCCTTCAGCCCGACCACCGTGAGCGAATGCCCGATCAGGTCGTGCACGTCGCGCGCCACCGCCTCGCGCCCCTCGCTCGTCGCCAGCTCCAGCCCGAGCTGCTCCGCCTCGGCGGAACGCAGGATGAGCCACGTCGACACGGTGTTGACCACGCCCAGCATCACCACGATCGCGAGGACGGAGAAGTAGCTGGTCCCACCCGGCAGCAGGAACACGCACAGTGCCGTGATCACGACGGCCGCGACCGTCGTGATCCAGTGCCACAGTCGCGTCAGACCGTAGGACGCGAACGCCATGATGAACGGCAGGAAGCTCAGCGCCGAGCCGCTCGCCGCCGGGATGGAGATCACCATGCACACGATCAGTGCGCCGAACGTGATCCACTGCCGCACGGACGGTGGCCGCCCGAGTCCGCCTCCGCCGCGCATGCCGTGGATGAAGCCCGTGACGTACAGCACGGCGAAGGCGACCAGCGCAGCCCAGCCGACGACCACCCAGACGAGCGGCGCTTCGGAGTGCAGCAGCGCGATCACCGGATAGACCAGGAAGACCAGCCAGATCACGGCCATCAGCCATCCGAACCGCGCCCACGGGTCCTTGCCGACGGCGCGGGAACGCCGCGCACCCGGAGCCGACCAGGCCGCGGGAGGCGCACCGGCGGCGGCGAACCGCGCGGCATCGCGGGAGGCGTCGCGCGAGGCCCCGGCTTCTGCCGGCGCCTCGCGCTTCGAGTGCTGCGTCATCCGTCCAACCTACTGTCGCCGCCGGGCGCTACTGCCGCGCCCGGGAGCGCTTCATGCCCATCATGACCAGCAGGACGAACAGGGCGAGCCACACGACGACGTTGAGGAAGAGCATCCAGAGCGGATCGGTCTGCCCCGTCGTCAGCACCCCGTCCGTCAGCGGCCAACGACTCAGAGCCACGAAGCCGTAAAGGGGCGTGAAGCGGGCGATGTCGAGCATGACCCCGTCGAGCGGCATGAAGACGTTGCCGAAGAACGCGAAGAACGTCATCGAGATCGAGGCGAGAGCAGCAGCGGAGTCCGAGCTGAAGAACAGCCCCACCCCGAGCCCGAACAGCCCGTACATCAGGCCGATCCCGAGGATGATGCCCGCCGTGGCGACCCAGCGCCAGGCGTCTTCGGCCTGCGCGCCGGTCATCATGCCCGCGGCGAACACCGCCACCAGGGCCAGCGCCGCGAACGCGACGGCCGTGAGCAGCTTGGTCAGCGCGTAACCGGCCGTGGTGAGCGGGGTCATCGCGAGCTGGCGGCCCCAGCCCTGCTTCGCCTCCGTCGCGGCGAGCGAGGTCAGCGAGCTCATCGCGACCGCCGTGCCGTACGCGGCCATCGAGGTCATGACGTAGAAGGAGACGTTGCCGTGACCGGCGGAGAGCGAGCCGTAGCCCATTCCGGCACCGAACAGCAGGTACATCGCGACCGGCATCGCCAGGGTGAACGCGAGCGTGTACGGGTTGCGCAGCTGGCGGACGCCTTCGATGCGCAGCATGGTGGGTGAGACGAGCATGTCAGTTCTCCGTCAGAGCCGTGAAGGCGGTTTCGAGGGTGGGGGCGGCGATCTCGAGGTCGTGCGCGCCGTGGTCGAGCAGGATGCGGGCCGCGGCGTCGGAGTCGGTGGCGCGCAGGCTCACACGATCGCCGTCCAGTCGCACCGCCGTCACCCCGTCGGCCGCGCGCAGGGTCTCGACGAGTGCCGTGGCCGTCCCGTCGACCGTCGCCGATACCGTGCGCTCGCCCAGGCTGGCCCGCAGCAGCGCGGTCGGGGCATCCGCGACGACCGCTCCCCGATGCATCACCACGGTCCGGCGGGCGAACTGCTCCGCCTCCTCCAGGTAGTGCGTGGCGAAGATGATCGTGCGGCCGGCATCTGCATCGGCGCGCATCACGTCCCAGAAGTGACGCCGGGCCGTGACGTCCATCCCGGCGGTCGGCTCGTCGAGCACCAGGATGTCCGGGTCGGAGACCATCGCGAGAGCGAACTTCACCCGTTGCTGCTCCCCTCCGGAGCACTTCGACACCCGGCGACGGGCGAGCGGGCTCAGGTCGGCGCGCGCCATGACCTCGTCCACCCTGCCCAGCGCCTCCGCGCCATAGAGCGAGGCGATCAGCCGCACGGTCTCGCCCACCGTCAGGTCGCCGAGCAACCCCCCGGTCTGCAGCACCGCACCGATCGCGCCGCTCGACGTGGCGCGGTCGGGAGTGACCCCGAGCACCCGCACGGTGCCGCTGCTCGGCTCGGTGAGTCCGAGGAGCATGTCGAGCGTGGTCGTCTTGCCGGCACCGTTGGGGCCCAGCAGCGCGACGACCTCGCCGCGCCGGATCGACAGGTCGACCCCGCCGACGGCCTGCACGCGGCGGTCGCCCGAGCCGAAGTGACGCGTGACGCCGTTCAGCTCGAGCACCACCGGCCCGTCGATCAGGACTTCGGATGCCGGTCGCGCGGTGACCCGCGTCGCCGACCCGTCCACGGAGGAGTTGTTCATGCCTCCAGCCTCGCCGCGCGGGCGCGAACAAACCGGAGGGCGGTGTCATCTCCTCGGCATGACACGTGTCATGCCGACACGGTTCAGCGCGCGGGGAGCAGCGCCCCGTCGAAGAACTCGGCGAGCCCGGTCGTGTCGTCGAGGGGCAGGACGGCCGCCACGTACTGGTCGGGTCGCACGACGACCACCACGCCGTCACGGGACAGCTCGCGCGCCGCGAAGATGTCGGTCTCGGTCCACTTGCTGGGTCCGGCCGCGTAGACCTTCTCCCAGTCGGTGAGCCCGAGCGGACCGGTCTTCGGCTGGAAGAGCGCGGGGGCGGAGGTCACCTCCACCTCCTCGAACGGCTGCTGGTACACGGCCTTCACGTCGAACACCGCGTCGGCGTCGGCATCCGCCGGGGTGAAGCGGGCGAACAGCGGCTCGGCGCTCTCGGCCCACGCAGCGAGCGCCGCACCCGTCCGGTCGCCGAACGCATAGACGCGCCAGCGGCCGTCCGCCTTGGCGTGGTGTCCGAGGTGCACGACGTTGCCGTCCCCGACGCGCACGACCTCGGCCGATTTGAACCGCTTGCCCAGCGGGTAGCCCGCGGCGAGCGCCTGATGGGCGTCGGTTCCGGTGATCATCGACGAGGTGTACTGCGTCATGAAGCCGGACGGGAACTCCGCCGTGGCGAGGTAGTAGGTCGCCAGCTCGTTGGGGTCGGAGATCTCCTCCGGCTTGCGCGCCATCAGGCTCGACCACTCGCGGTCGAAGTCGATGAGCTGCTGGGCCACGGGCCGTCGCTCGGCACCATAGGTGGCCAGGAGCGACTCGGGAGCGCGGCCGGTGAGCACCGAGCCGAGCTTCCATCCGAGGTTGAAGCCGTCCTGCATCGACACATTCATGCCCTGCCCGGCCTTGGCGCTGTGCGTGTGGCAGGCGTCGCCGGTGAGGAACACCCGAGGCGTGCGCCCGGAGCCGTCGACGACGTCGTCGAAGCCGTCGGTCACGCGGTGGCCGACCTCGTACACGCTGTGCCAGGCGACCTCGCGCACGTCGAGCGTGTACGGGTGGAGGATCTCGTTGGCGCGCCGGATGATCTCCCCGATGGGCGTCTGACGCACGCGGTGGTCATCGTCGTCGGCGACCTCGCCCAGGTCGATGTACATACGGGAGAGGTACCCGCCCTCGCGGGGGATGTGCAGGATGTTCCCCGCCTCGGAGTTGATCGCGCACTTGGTGCGCCAGTCCGGGAAGTCGGTGTTCACGAGCACGTCCATGACGCCCCAGGCGTGCGCGGCGGAGGCGCCGACGTGCGTGCGGCCGATCGCCTGGCGCACCCCGCTGCGGGCACCGTCGCATCCGGCGACGAACTTGGCGCGGATCGTGCGCTCCTCCCCGGCACGCTCCCCGGCGACGTAGCGGATGCCCACCTCGACGGGGTACTCCCCCTCGTCATGGACCGTGAGTCCGGTGAACTCCACCCCGTAGTCGGGGACGATGCGCCCGGGGCCGTTCGCGGCCGCCTCCGCGAAGTAGTCGAGCACACGCGCCTGGTTCACGATCAGGTGCGGGAACTCGCAGATGTCGTAGGCGTAGTCCGCGGTCCGCGAGGTGCGGATGATCTCCTCGCGCTTCTCGGGGTTCGGGCCCCAGAAGTTCATCCAGCCGATGTTGTACGCCTCGGCGATGATCCGCTCGGCGAACCCGAACGCCTGGAACGTCTCGACGCTGCGCGGCTGGATGCCGTCCGCCTGGCCGAGCGGAAGGCGCCCGTCGCGCTTCTCGATGATGCGCGTGGAGATGCCGGGGTACTGCGCCATCTGCGCGGCGAGCAGCATCCCCGCGGGCCCGGAGCCGACGATCAGCACGTCGATCTCGTCGGGGAGATCGGCCGGGCGGGCCGCTCCGATGCCGGCGGCGTCCTGCACGCGCGGGTCAGCGGAGACGTAGCCGTGGTGGTGGAACTGCATCGTCGTCGATTCCTTCCGGACTTCTTCGTCGGGGTCCTGCGCATCGGGTCTTGCGCGGGCGAACTCCGTGTTCTATATTGGAACGCAGAGTTCTACTATTGAACACAGCCTAAACCGCGTCCTCCGCGATCGCAAGGGAGCGCCCGCATGCCCGAGAGCCAGACCACCTCCCCGGCCTCGCAGACCCTCAGCCGGGGCATCCGCATCCTGGAGGTGCTCGCCGACGCGCACGGCCCGCTGACGATCGACGAGATCGCGACCCGTCTCGGCGTGCACCGCTCGATCGCGTATCGCCTGCTGCGCACGCTCGAAGACCACGGGCTCGTCACCCGCGACGCCTCGGGCGCGGTGAGTCTCGGCGCCCGGATGGCGGCCCTCGCGGCCGGGGTCGCGCACGACCTGCAGGCCGAGGCCCTCCCCGAGCTCACCGCGATCGCCAACGAGCTCGGCATGACCTGCTTCCTCGCCGTGCTCGACGGCGCCGAGTGCATCACCCTGGCGAGCGTCGAGCCCCGCCACGCGGTCGCGAGCGTCGCGCAGCGGCCCGGCGCACGGCATCCCGTGACCGTGGGGGCTCCGGGGAAGGCGATCCTGTCCCAGCTGCCGAGCACCGACTGGCCCGACGACGCACCCGCCTCCCTGGCCGCCGATGTGGAGACGGCCCGAACCCGCGGCTTCGCGACGAGCCACGACGAGGTCATCCCCACGGTGCAGTCGGTGTCGGTGCCCCTCGCACTCCGGGGGCAGCGCCCGGCCGCGATCGCCGTGGTGCATGTGGCCACCGACCTCGACGACGCCGAGATCGCCGTACGGCTGCAGCGCTCCGCCTCCGTCATCCGCGAGGCCCTCGACGGCTGATCCGCGCCGCACGGGCGAACGGGCGCAGGCACGAACGCGCACGGACCCGACACACACAGACACGAACGCACGCCCACCGGAGAGCGGGCGTGCGTTCGTGTCCGGCGGTCGCGAGAGACGACCGCCCTGCGGATCAGACCTTCGCGAGTCCGCGGATGGGGCTGACCGACTGCTCGTCCTCGTGGTCCGGTCCGAGCGGGATGCCGGAGCGGTCGCGGAGCAGGAGCGTGGCGATGAGCCCGAGGACCGTCATGCCCGCGAGGTACCAGGTCACGCCGTTCGTCGACCCGGTCGCCTGCACGATGGCGGTCGCGATCAGGGGTGCGAACGCGCCACCGGCGATCGCGCCGATCGCGTACGAGATCGAGACGCCGGAGAAGCGGATGCTCGCGGGGAACAGCTCGGTGTAGAGCGCGGCCTGCGGACCGTAGGTGAAGCCGAGACCGATCGTGAGGATCGCGAGCCCGGCGAACAGCAGTCCGATCTCGCCCGTGTTGACGAGCGGGAACAGCGTGAACACGCCGACGAGCTGCAGCACCCAGCCGATGATGTAGGTCGAGCGCCGCCCGATCCGATCGGAGACCCAGCCGGCCAGCAGCGTCGTGAGCAGCCAGCTGACCGCCGACCCGGCGACGGCCCACAGCACCGGACCGCGCTCGAGGCCGATCGGCCCCTCCGGGTTCGTGGCGTAGCCCTGGATGTAGCCGCCGGTCGTCATGTACCCGACCGCGTTGTTGCCGGCGAAGACGAGCGCCGCGATGATCACCAGCAGCGCGTGCTTGCGGAACAGCTGCACGATCGGCATGCGCGCCTTCTCCTTGCGCGCGGCGAGCTCGGTGAAGACGGGGCTCTCCTCGACCTTGCGCCGCACGTAGTAGCCGACGAGGATCAGCACCACGCTGAGCAGGAACGGCACGCGCCAGCCCCAGGCCGCGAACTGCTCCCCCGGGGCGATCGCGGTCATCAGCGCCATGACACCCGAGGCGAGCAGCAGGCCGAGGGGCACGCCGATCTGCGGGGAGGCGCCGAAGATGCCGCGCTTCTTGCGCGGTGCGTGCTCGACGGCCATGAGCACCGCGCCGCCCCACTCACCGCCGGCCGAGATGCCCTGGACGATGCGCAGGAGCACCAGCAGGATGGGCGCCATGACGCCGATCGTCTCGTACGTGGGCAGGAGTCCGATGAGGGCGGTGGCGGCGCCCATGAGGATCAGCGTCCACATCAGGACCGTCTTGCGTCCGAGCTTGTCGCCGAAGTGGCCGGCGAGGAACGCGCCGAGGGGACGGAAGAGGAAGCTGACGCCGACAGTCGCGAACGCGATCAGGGCGCTGTTCGCCCCCAGCGGCTCGAAGAACAGCTGTCCGAACACGAGCCCGACGGCCGTGGCGTAGATGAAGAAGTCGTACCACTCGACGGTGGTGCCGACGACGGTGGCGAACACGACGCGGCGCCGATCGGCCGCCGTCGCGATGGTTCCGGTGGGTGTGAACCCATCCTGTGACTGCCCGCTCATGGGGTGTCTCCTTTGGTTGTGACCGCATTGTCACGGCGTGCAGCGGAGCGGATCCGAAGTGCTTGCCGAGGGGTGAACCGATGATATATGATTTCGAATACGACGCACAAGGCGTCCCGCACGACAACGCAGACGAGCGCGAGGAGGCGCCCCGTGACGGATCCCATCAGCCGCCCCGGCAAGATCATCGCGATCCACCTGAGCTATGCGTCTCGCGCCGATCAGCGCGGCAGACGCCCCGCATCCCCCTCGTACTTCTTCAAGCCGGCCAGCTCGGTCGGCGTGACCGGCGGCACCGTCGAGCGCCCCGCCGGCACCGAACTGCTCGCCTTCGAGGGCGAGATCGCGCTCGTGATCGGCACGGCCGCGCGCCGGGTCTCCCTCGACGAAGCCTGGTCGCACGTCGGCGCGGTCACCGCCTCGAACGACCTCGGGCTGTACGACCTGCGCGCCAACGACAAGGGCTCGAACGTCCGCTCCAAGGGCGGTGACGGCTACACGCCGCTCGGTCCCGACCTGATCGACGCCCGCACCGTCGACCCCGCTGCCCTCCGCGTACGCGCCTGGGTGAACGGAGAGCTCCGCCAGGACGATACGACGGCGGGCCTCATCTTCCCCCTCGCGCAGCTCGTGGCCGACCTCTCGCAGCACTTCACTCTCGAGCCCGGCGACGTGATCCTCACCGGCACACCCGCAGGATCCTCCGTCATCGTCCCCGGCGATGTCGTCGAGGTCGAGGTGGATGCGCCTGATGCTCCCGGCGCCCCGACCTCCGGGCGCCTCGTCACGACCGTGACGCAGGGCGAGACCCCGTTCGACGGCGAGCTCGGATCCCTCCCCGCGGTCGACGACCTGCAGCGCACCGAGGCCTGGGGCTCCCGCGAGGAGGCGGGCCTGCCCGCGGGCGAGGAGCGCAGCGACGAGACGAAACGCCCCACGCTCTCCCCTGAACTGCGCGCCCAGCTCCTCGAGGCTCCGACGGCTGGGCTCTCCGCCCAGCTCCGCAAGCGCGGACACCACTCCTGCTTCATCGACGGCGTGTCCGTGAACATCTCCGACCGCAAGATCGTCGGCACCGCGAAGACCCTGCGCTTCGTCCCGTTCCGCGAAGACCTCTTCGCCGCGCACGGCGGCGGCTACAACGCCCAGAAGCGCGCGTTCGACGCCGTCGAAGAGGGCGAGATCATCGTGATCGAGGCCCGCGGAGATGCCACCACCGGCACGCTCGGCGACATCCTCGCCCTGCGCGCGAAGGTGCGCGGAGCGGCCGGTGTCGTGACCGACGGCGGCGTCCGCGACTTCGACGCCGTCGCCGAGATCGGCCTGCCGGTGTTCTCGCAGGGCGCGCACCCCTCGGTACTCGGCCGCAAGCACGTGCCGTGGGACGTCGACGTCACGATCTCCTGCGGCGGCGCGACCGTGCAGCCCGGCGATATCATCGTCGGCGACAGCGACGGCGTCATCGTCATCCCGCCGGCGCTGGCCGCGGAGGTCGCGGCCGCTGCGGTCGCGCAGGAGATCGAGGACGCCTGGATCGCCGAGCAGGTCGCCGCCGGCCACCCGGTCGACGGGCTGTTCCCCCTGAACGCCGAGTGGCGAGCCCGCTACGAGGAGGCCACCTCGGACCGGAGCGCGGCAGACCGGAGCGCAGGCGACCGGAGTGCACGATGACCACGACGGCCGCCAGCAAGTCCGAGGTCGCCTACGAGTGGCTCCGCTCGCGCATCACCGGGCACATGTTCAGCCCCGGGTACCGTCTGGTGCTCGGCTCGATCGCCGAAGACCTGAAGATGAGCGTCGTCCCGGTGCGCGAGGCGATCCGCCGCCTCGAGGCCGAAGGGCTGGTGACGTTCGAGCGCAACGTCGGAGCGCGGGTGACCCTCGTCGACGAGAGCGAGTACGCGCACACCATGCAGACGCTCGGCATCGTCGAGGGCTCCGCGACCGCGCTCTCCGCTCCCCTGCTGGACGATGCCGCGCTCGACGAGGCCGCCCGCATCAACGAGCGGATGGCGCAGATGCTCGACCACCTCGACGCCCGCGCCTTCACCGAGCTCAACCGCCAGTTCCACTCGGTGCTGTTCGAGCCGTGCCCCAACCCGCACCTGCTCGACCTCGTGCACCGCGGCTGGTCCCGCCTCTCGGGCATCCGCGACACCACCTTCGCCTCGATCCCCGGACGCGCCCAGCACTCGGTGGAGGAGCACGCCGAGATCCTCGACCTCATCCGCGCGGGCGCCGACCCGCTCGAGATCGAACTCGCCGCCCGCAACCACCGCTGGCGCACGATGGACGCGTTCCTCGACGCGCTGCACACCCGTTCCGCACAGACGACTTCCGCACAGACGACCGGAGAAATGTCATGACCGATTCGCGCATCCCCGCCGACCTCCCCGACCACATCCAGCACTACATCGACGGCGCGTTCGTCGACTCCGTCGACGGCGACACGTTCGACGTGCTCGACCCGGTCACCAACCAGACGTACACGACGGCCGCCGCCGGCAAGAAGGCCGACATCGAGCGCGCCGTCGCCGCCGCGAAGCGCGCGTTCGACGAGGGCCCGTGGCCGCGGATGCTCCCCCGCGAGCGTTCGCGCGTCCTGCACAAGATCGCCGACATCGTCGAGTCCCGCGATGCACGTCTGGCCGAGCTCGAGTCCTACGACTCCGGCCTCCCCATCACCCAGGCGCTGGGCCAGGCCCGCCGCGCCGCCGAGAACTTCCGCTTCTTCGCCGACCTGATCGTGGCGCAGTCCGACGACGCCTTCAAGGTGCCCGGCCGCCAGATGAACTACGTCAACCGCAAGCCGATCGGCGTCGCCGGCCTCATCACCCCGTGGAACACCCCCTTCATGCTCGAGTCGTGGAAGCTCGGTCCTGCGCTCGCGACCGGCAACACGGTCGTGCTCAAGCCAGCCGAGTTCACGCCGCTCTCCGCCTCGCTGTGGGCGGGCATCTTCGAGGAGGCGGGGCTGCCGAAGGGCGTCTTCAACCTCGTCAACGGCCTCGGAGAGGACGCGGGCGACGCGCTCGTGAAGCACCCCGACGTGCCGCTCATCTCCTTCACGGGCGAGAGCCGCACCGGACAGATCATCTTCGGCAACGCCGCACCGTTCCTCAAGGGCCTGTCGATGGAACTCGGCGGCAAGTCCCCCGCCGTCGTCTTCGCGGATGCCGACCTGGAGGCCGCGGTCGACGCGACGATCTTCGGCGTCTTCTCCCTCAACGGCGAGCGCTGCACCGCCGGTTCGCGCATCCTCGTCGAGCGCTCGATCTACGAGGAGTTCGTCGAGCGCTACGGTGCGCAGGCGAAGCGGGTCAAGGTCGGCTACCCGCACGACCCGGCGACCGAGGTCGGCGCGCTCGTGCACCCCGAGCACTACGACAAGGTCATGAGCTACGTGGAGATCGGCAAGGGCGAGGGCCGCCTCGTCGCCGGCGGCGGTCGCCCCGAGGGCTTCGAGGAGGGCAACTTCGTCGCGCCGACCGTGTTCGCCGACGTCTCCCCCGACGCGCGCATCTTCCAGGAGGAGATCTTCGGCCCGGTCGTGGCGATCACACCGTTCGACTCCGACGAGGAGGCGCTGTCGCTCGCGAACAACACCAAGTACGGACTCGCGGCCTACATCTGGACCAACGACCTCACCCGCGCGCACAACTTCGCGCAGTCGGTCGAGGCGGGCATGGTGTGGCTGAACAGCAACAACGTGCGCGACCTGCGCACCCCGTTCGGCGGCGTGAAGGCCTCGGGCCTCGGTCATGAGGGCGGCTACCGCTCGATCGACTTCTACACCGACCAGCAGAGCGTGCACATCACGCTCGGCGGCGCCCACAACCCGACCTTCGGCAAGAACTGACCCACTGTCCCATTTCGTCTCGTCGCTTCGCCCCTCGCTCAACGATCGATGGCCGAGCGAGCGACGCGAGACGAAACGGCCCACGAAAGCAAGGACGCTGACATGACACACCGCGAAGACATGACCCTGACCTCCTCGGGCTTCTACGTATCCCAGGAGGCGCCGATCAGCTCGGACAACCCCGTCGCGACGCCGCAGAGCTCGCCGCCGGACATCCTCCGCTGCGCGTATATGGAGCTCGTGGTCACCGACCTCGCCGCCTCGCGCCAGTTCTACGTCGACATCCTCGGGCTGTACGTGACCGCGGAGGACGACGAGGCGATCTACCTGCGCTCCACCGAGGAGTTCATCCACCACAACCTCGTGCTGCGCAAGGGCCCGATCGCGGCCGTGGCCGCGTTCTCGTACCGGGTCCGGACGCCCGAGGACCTCGATCGTGCCGTCGAGTTCTACACCGAGCTCGGCTGCGACGTGCGCCGGAACCCCGACGGCTTCGTGAAGGGCATCGGCGACTCGGTCCGCGTCGTCGACCCGCTCGGCTTCCCGTACGAGTTCTTCCACGCCACCGAGCACGTCGAGCGGATGTCGTGGCGCTACGACCTGCACATCCCCGGTGAGCTGGTGCGGCTCGACCACTTCAACCAGGTCACCCCGGATGTGCCGCGCGCCGTGGGGTTCATGCAGGATCTCGGCTTCCGCGTCACGGAGGACATCCAGGACGAGGAGGGCACGGTCTACGCCGCGTGGATGCGCCGCAAGCCCACCGTGCACGACACGGCCATGACCGGCGGCGACGGACCCCGCATGCACCACGTGTGCTTCGCGACGCACGAGAAGCACAACATCCTCGCGATCTGCGACAAGCTCGGGGCCCTGCGCCGCTCGGACTCGATCGAGCGCGGCCCCGGCCGTCACGGCGTCTCGAACGCGTTCTACCTCTACCTGCGCGACCCCGATGGCCACCGCGTCGAGGTGTACACGCAGGACTACTACACGGGCGACCCCGACAACCCGGTCGTCACGTGGGACGTGCACGACAATCAGCGCCGCGACTGGTGGGGCAACCCGGTCGTGCCCTCCTGGTACACGGATGCGTCGCTGGTGCTCGACCTCGACGGCAACCCGCAGCCGGTCGTCGCCCGCACCGACTCCAGCGAGATGGCGGTGACCATCGGCGCCGACGGCTTCTCGTACACGCGTGCGGAAGAGGGCGAGAAGAAGCTGGGGCATCAGCTCTAAGTCGTACGAGGCGCCGGAGGCCGTCCGATCGCGACATGATCCGGCCGGCAGTCAGACAGAGGAGGAACGGATGCTGTCACACGACACCATCACGCAGATCGCGGCGGAGCTCGCCGAGGCCGATCGGACGCACGGGGTGATCCCGCGCATCACGGCGCGGTACCCGGAGGCGACGGTCGAGGACTCGTACGCCATCCAGGGCGTGTGGCGTGACGCGCAGATCGCCGCAGGGCGCAGGCTCGTCGGTCGCAAGATCGGGCTGACGTCGAAAGCGATGCAGCAGGCCACCGGCATCACGGAGCCCGACTACGGCGTGATGTTCGACGACACCGTCTACGAGTCCGGCGCCGAGATCCCGACCGACCACTTCTCGAACGTGCGCATCGAGGTCGAGCTGGCGTTCGTGCTGAAGCACCCGCTCGAGGGGCCGGACTGCACGCTCGATGACGCCCTCGCCGCGATCGACTACGCGGTCCCGGCCCTGGAGGTGCTGAACTCGCACATCGAGCTCGAGGGGCGCACGATCGTCGACACGATCAGCGACAACGCCGCCTACGGGGCGATGGTGCTCGGCACCGTGCGCAAGCGCCCGGATGAGATCGATCTGCGCTGGGTGCCCGGCGTGCTCTCCCGCAACGGCGAGATCGAGGAGACGGGCGTCGCTGCGGGTGTGCTCGGCCACCCCGCCACCGGCGTCGCGTGGCTGGCGAACAAGTTCCACCAGCACGGCGCGCGTCTCGAGGCCGGGGAGATCATCCTGGCAGGATCGTTCACACGCCCGATGTGGGTGTCGCGCGGCGACGAGGTGCTGTGCGATTACGGACCGATGGGAACAATCGCATGCCGCTTCGTCTAGCCCCCTCCTTCCGCGAGCAGCTCGCGGACGCCGATCGCCCCTTCGTGGGGATGTGGGTCTGCTCGGGCAGCCCGCTCCTCGCCGAGGTCGCCGCGGGCTCGGGGCTCGACTGGCTGCTGATCGACATGGAGCACTCGGCGAACACGCTCGAGTCCGTGCTCCTGCAGCTCCAGGCGGTCGCCGCCTACCCGATCGCCCCGCTCGTGCGGGTGCCCGCCAACGACGCCGTCGCGATCAAGCAGGTGCTCGACCTGGGCGCGCAGAACCTGATCGTCCCGATGGTGTCCTCCGCCGACGAGGCCCGCGCAGCCGTCGCCGCCACCCGCTACCCGCCGGAGGGCGTGCGCGGAGTCGGCAGCGCTCTGGCCCGCAGCGCCCGCTGGAACCGCGTCGACGGCTACCTGCAGGAATCCGCGCAGCACACCTCGCTCACGGTGCAGATCGAGACCGCGGCGGGCGTCGAGGTCGCGTCCGAGATCGCCGCGGTCGACGGCGTCGATGCGGTGTTCGTCGGACCGTCCGACCTGTCCGCCTCGATGGGGCTCCTCGGGCAGCAGACGCACCCCGAGGTCACGGCCGCGGTCGAGACCGTGTTCGCGGCGGTCAGGGCTGCGGGCAAGGCGGTGGGTGTGAACGCGTTCGACCCCACGGCCGCCGATGCCTATCTCGCCGCCGGAGCCGACTTCGTGGCCGTCGGCGCGGATGTGGCTCTGCTGGCCCGCGCCTCCGAGGCCCTGGCCGGACGCTTCATCGCCGCCGACGGGACCGCGCGCGCCAGCTACTGACCCGTCGTGGCGAGGTCGTGGCGAGGTCGTAGCGCTGTCGTGGTGGCCGTCGCACCGTCCCGTCGGGGCCGCACCCGGTCCCGACGGCGAACTAGCGGATTCATAGCATTCCCGGCGAGACTGTCGGCATGACCTTCGCCGCGCTCCAGCCCCTCGCCGATCGTGCCGCCCTCTTCGTCGCCCTGCGACAGGACGCCCTCTCCGCCGCCGCCGATGCCCTCGGCGAGCACCGGTGGGACGCCGACATGACCGCGGGCACCCTGACCTTCACGGCGAACGACGACCCCTCGCGCCGGCTCGTCACCCGCGCGCACCTGATCGCGACGATCGCGCCGGGGCCGCGTTCGCTGCTCTGGGCCTGGGCGCACCCGAGCGGCGACCCCCAGGGCGTCGCGGCACAGCTGCACGCCTACGGCACCGAGCACGGGATCGCCGACCTCACCACCTCCGAGGTGCCGTTCCCGACGGACGCCGCCGGTGACGACGACTGGATCGCGCAGGCCGCGCACACCGTCGGCGGCGTCGCGGTCGAGCTGACCGGACGCTCCCCGTACTACTCCGCTCCCGTCGGCAGCGGCACGCGTGCCGTCTTCCTGCTCGACGCTCCGCTCGCGCCGCTCACCGTGGCCGACGCCGTCATCGCCCTGCCCCGCGTGCTCTCCGCCACGAGCCTCGCCGACGCGCGCACCGCGGTCTGGGACCTCGCACGGCTCGCCGGTTGGACCCTCACCTGGACCGATGAGGCGTTCTCCGGCGCGACGGTGTCGGACGCGAGCGGCACGGCGACGTTCCGCTTCGACGAGCAGGCGCGCATCAGCGGCATCGAGAGCTCGTTGCACGCTCAGGGCTGACCGCGTCGAGGGCGGTCGTTAGCATGAGCGCATGAGCGACCTCGACCTCATCCCCGCCGGACACACGTTCACCCCGCAGGAGATCATCGCCTTCGCCGACAGCGAGCATCGGACGCTCGACGAGGCGATCGCGGAAGCCGACGTGCTGGTGAGCTGCCCGCACGCCGGCGCGCGCATCCCGGAGGAGCTCGTGCCGTTCCTCTCCCCCGCGCTGACACGGCGGTTGCAGTACGACTTCACCGACGTCGCCACCGCCGCGATCGTGCGGGAATGGGCGCGGCACGATCGTCGCATCGTCGCGGTGATCAACCCGCATCCGCGTCTGGTGCGCGATCCGAACCGCGCACGTCCGGCCGACATCGCCACCGACCTGACGACGGCGATCCAGCGCACCCGCGCCGCCGGGCCCTGGCAGAAGGTCGATCTCTCCGGCGTCGACGCGATCCGTCCCGTGACGTTCTCGTTCTTCCCGATCCTCGAGGTTCCGCAGGACGACGCCGAGCTCGCGCGCCTCGTGAGCACCTTCGTGGAGGTCGGCGAGCGCGGGCTCGGGGTCTACGAACGCACCAGGGACGAGCTGACCGAGCGCTTCCTCGCCGACAAGCTCCGCACGGGCGGACGCTTCACGCGGCTGTCCTTCCACGACACCATGAACACGACGACGACGCGCGACGGGGCGGTGGACGTCGCCCGCGCCCCGCAGGATCGACTGCCGGCGGTCGTCGCCCTCTCCAACCGCGGCGACCCCCGCGGCGACGAGCGCACCCCCGAAGATCCGCCCACGATGGATCCGGAGCGCCTGCGCGCACTCGCGGAGGCCCACCGTGCCGGGTTCCGCGTCGAGCAGCCCGACGACGTCGCCCTGAACACCCCGTATCTGGGCAGCCAGGAGATCCGTGCCGCCGGGGCCCACTTCCGCGAGCTGGCCGATCGGGCGGCCGACGCCGCCCTCGAGCTCGACGCCGTGCAGGCGGAGTTCCTGCGCGAATACCTGCTCGGCCCGGCGGCCGTCGACGAGCTGCACCGGCCGGGAACGGACTGGATCCACGAAGACCCGGCGCACGTGCGCGCGGTCGCCGAGGCGTGTCAGCGTTCCTGGGATCTGTACCGCGCGCTCTGAGCCCGCTGCTCGGCTGCTCAGCGACGCCGAGGCACGACCATCGGGGTCCCCGTCTCCGGGTCGGGGATCACCGTGCAGTCCAGATCGAACACCCGCATCATCACCTCGGGCGTGAGCACGTCCTCCGGCGGTCCCGTGCGGACGATCGCGCCGTCGCGCATCGCGACGATGCGATCGGCGTACCGGGCCGCCTGGTTGAGGTCGTGCAGCACGGCGACGACGGTCGTCCCGTGGTCCCGGTTGATCGCGCGGAACAGGTCGAGCATGTCGAGCTGGTGCGTGATGTCGAGGAAGGTCGTCGGCTCGTCCAGCAGCAACACGTCGGTCTCCTGCGCGAGCGCCATCGCCAGCCAGACGCGCTGGCGCTGTCCCCCGGAAAGCTCGTCGACAGGCCGCTCCGACAGCTCCTGCACGGCGGTGCGCTCCATCGCCGTGGCCACGGCCTGCTCATCCGCCGCGCTCCAGCTCGAGAAGGCCCGACGGTGCGGGTAGCGTCCGCGGGCGATGAGGTCGGCCACCCGCATGCCATCCGGAGCCTCGGCGGACTGGCTGAGCAGGCCGAGCTCCCGCGCCAGCTCCTTCGCTCCGCGGGCACGGATGTCACGGCCGTCGAGCAGCACCGATCCGGCGAGCACCGGGAGCAGTCGGGCGATCGTGCGCAGCAGGGTCGACTTGCCGCAGGCGTTCGGTCCGATGATCGCGACGAAGGACCCCCGGTCGATCGTCAGGTCGAGATCGACCGAGATCGGCCGCCCGTGCGGGTATCCGGCGGTGAGTCCGCGGATGTCGAAGGTGGTGTCGGTCACAGTCCGTTCCTCGTCAGCAGTTCGTCGATCCGATCGCGCTGGGTCTCGTCGTCCTCGCCGTTCTCCCAGATGGCGGCGATCTGCTCATCGAGATCGGGACGGCGGGTGAACTCGGCGGCCCAGCGCTCTTCATCGCGGCGCCAGTACCCCATCGTCATGTACCGCGAGGTCGGCCAGCCGAGCGTGTGACGCAGGTGCCGGCGGACGTCGCGCATGACCGTCGCCTCCCCCGAGAACCAGAGATAGGTCGCGTCCGCTCCGGTCGCCGTCTCGGACACCGTCCGAGCGAGCATCTCGTCGCCGTCCACCCAGTGCAGCGCGTCGTCCTCCCCGATCGGGAGGTCCTGCCGGTCTCCGACGTCATCGACCGACACGATCACGCAGACGGGAGGATCGGCGGGGCTCCGCTCCTCGAGGATGCGACCGATGGCCGGCAGGGCCGTGGCGTCACCGACGAGGAGCACGCGCTCGGTCCCCTGCGGCGGCTGGAAATGCCCGCGCGGAGCATCGAAGGCTACGCGATCCCCAGGAAGGGCCCGCCGCGCCCACTGCGTCGCCGGCCCGTGTGCATGCACGACGAAGTCGATGTCGAGCTCGTCGGACTCGGGCCGCCACGCTCGTACGGAGTAGTAGCGCTTGGCCTCCTGACCGTCGACGGCGGTGAGCCACAGCCCGAAGAACTCGTCCGGCCGTCCGCTCGACACGAACCGCTCCCCGCGGTCCGTGCGGGCGCCGTGCAGCGTGATCCGCAGCATGTTCGGGGTGACGACGGTGCGGGCGGCCACCTCGGCGCGGAACAGGGGGACATCGGTGCGCATCAGCGCCTCCTTCGATTCGCGCCGGACAGCATCCAGGCGAGATAGAGTCCGCCGACCCCGATCGTGACGAGGCCGGTGGGGAGCATGGTGGGAGCGAACAGCCGCATCGCGATCAGGTCGCTCGAGACGAGGAGCACCGCTCCGGTCATGGCGGATGCCGCGAACGGCATGGGGCCGCTGCGCCACAGCCGCCGGGCGATCTGCGGGGCGGCGAGCGCGATGAAGGCGAGGGGCCCTGCGGCCGCGATCGTGACGGCGAGCAGCACCACGCCCACGATCATCGCCGACAGGCGCAGGCGCACGGGCCGGACGCCGAGGGACGCGGCACGATCCTCGCCCAGCTCGTACAGCGCGAGCGCCGGCCGGAGCCCCGCGATCGCGAACGCTCCGAGCAGAAGGGTGACGATCATCACCGGCATCCATCTTCCGTCGATGCCGTTGAGCGACCCGGCGCCCCACATGGCGGCGCTGCGCGAGACCACGTCGTCGGCGGCGAGCTCGATCATCGTGTTCACGGCGCCGAGCATGGCGGTGAGCGCGATGCCCACGATGATGAGGCGCGTGCCGCTCGCGCCGCGCCAGGCCACGAGGGCGAAGACGAGAGCTGCGGAGAGGATGCCGCCGCCGATCGCGCCGACCGTGAGGGCGACGGTGCCCACCGAACCGCCGACGATCACGATCAGCGCGCCGGTGTAGGCGCCAGCCGAGAATCCGAGGATGTCGGGGCTGCCGAGCGGGTTGCGCGTGACCACCTGGAACAGTGCTCCGGAAAGGGCGAGCATCGCGCCGATCACCGCTCCCAGTGCGACCCGCGGGAGCCGCCAGCCGACCACGATCAATCGCGTGCCGCTCTCCCCTCCGCCGAGCAGAGCGCTGACGGCATCCGACACCGACACGGGGGCGTCGCCGAGCGTGAGCCCCGCCACCCCCAGCGCCAGCAGCACGACGGCGGAGCACACCCAGATGATCGTGCGGCGGCGACGCGTGGCCGCCGGCGCGGCGACGACCGAGGCGGCAGCGATCATGAGGGTGCTCCCTCGGCCTGCACACGCCGCGAGAGCACGAGGGCGACCAGCACCGGTGCGCCGAGGAACGCCGTCATCACGCCCACCGGGATCGAGCGCGGGGCGATCAGGACGCCTCCCAGCGCATCGGCGAACAGCAGCAGGAGAGGACCTGCGAGCACGCTGTAGATCAGCAGACGACGGGTGTCCGGCCCGAAGACCGCCCGCAGTGCGTGCGGTACGAGCAGCCCCACGAAAGCGATCGGCCCTGCCGCCGCGGTCGCCGCGCCGCAGAGCACGGCGATCGCGATGAAGCCGCCCGTCCGCACGGCGCCGACCCGACCGCCGAGGGCACGCGCGGTGTCCTCCCCCAGCGCGAGGAGTCCGATACCCGGGGCGATCACGACGACGAGGAGGAGCCCGATGCCGACCACCGCGAGCGTGAGCGTGGCGGCCTCGAGCGATCGGCCACCGAGCGCACCCGCTCCCCACAGCCGCATCTGCTGATACGACGCGGGATCGATCAGGCTGAGCGCGGAGGTCGCGGCGGACAGTACGGCGGCGACCGCGACGCCGGTGAGCGCGAGGCGGCCGATCGAGGCACCGCGACCGACTCCTCCGATGAGCGCCACCAGGGCGCTGGCGATCGCGGCACCGGCGAACGCGAACCACATCGTGGATCCGAAGTCCCCGACGCCGAGGACGACGATCGCGACGGCGACCGCCAGGGAGGCGCCGGCGTTGACGCCGAGCAGCCCCGGCTCGGCGAGCGGGTTGCGGGTGAGGGTCTGCATGATCACGCCGGCGACCGCGAGCGCGCTGCCGGCGGCGATCCCGATGAACGTGCGCGGCAGCCGCACGTCGCGCACGATGAGGTCCGCCTCCGTGCCGGTCGGCGCGGAGAGTGCGGCCAGGAGCTCGTCGAAGGACAGGGTGCGCGGGCCGACCGCGATGCTGACCCCGATCGCGATGATCAGGAGCAGCAGCACGATCGGCAGCACGATCGCGTCGGACGGACGACGGGCGCGCCGCCGTCCGTCCGTGGCGAGAGCCGTCACTTCGACAGCGGTTCGAGCACCTTGGTGGTGAGCTCGTCGATCCAGGCCTCGGCGCTGCGGTAATCGGTGACGCTCGTCGACAGGCCGTACACCTGACCGGTCTTCGCGATCTCCAGCTGCTGGAAGAGGCTGCTGTCGATGACGTCCTGGATAGCGGGCATCATGGTGCCGTCCGGGTTCTCGAACGTGAGACCGACGGTCACGCCGTCCAGGATGGTGCCGATCTGCTCCAGCGAGAACGAGGCGTAGCCGAAACCGCCCTCGTCCTCCAGGGGGATGCCCTCGCCATAGGTGAGGCCCATCTCGTTGACGATCAGGTTGCCGGTCGAGCCGGTCGGCAACTGGATGGAGAACTGTCCGGCCTCGTCGCCGAGCGAGAAGTTCGCCCAGGTGTTGGCGGAGATGACGTCGGCGTACTGCTCCTTCACCTCGTCGCGTCGGGCCACGTAGGACTCCTTCGCCTTCGCCCAGGTGCCGTGCACGCCGAGGGCGGTCGCGAGGTCTTCGGTGAGCGACTGCCAGTCACCGCGCTCGTCGCCGCCGACGATGACCGTCGGCGCGATCTCGCTCAGTCGCGTGAAGGTCGCCTCGTCCACCTCGTAGGCGTCGCCGACGATGATGTCGGGGGCGGCACCGGCGAGCGCCTCGAAGTTGATCTCGCCGTAGCTGCCGACCTTCGCGGCGTCGGCGACGTAGGCCTGCTGCTCCTCGGTGTAGCTGTCGATCCACTGGGTGTAGTCGATGGTCGCGACGACGGGAACGTCGAACGACATGACCTGCCAGGGCGTGTCGTACGAGATCGCGGCGACGCGTTCGGGCTCTGCGGGAACCGTCACCTCGCCGTAGACGGTGTCGACGACGACGGTGTCTCCGGCCGCGGAGTCGCTTCCGGAGGGCCCTGCGGCCGAGGCGCAGGCGGTGACGGCGAAGAGGGGGACGATGACGGCTGCTGCGAGCGCGGCTCGCAGGCGCGGTGATGGGCGCACGGGATCTCCAATTAAGGCAAGGGTTACCTAATTATGGCGCGCCCGCTTGCCCGGTTCAGGGAGAGAGTTGCGTCGATCGGTCGACTATGCGCGGGAATCGGTCATCAAACCGTGGGTCCGGGCGAACGTCCGTGGCGAGACCCCCGCACGTCGTCGGAACGCGGCCGAGAACGCGGCGAGCGATTCGAAGCCGACCGTCCGCGCCGTGCGTCCCACCTCGGCCCCGTTCGCGAGCATCGACATCGCCAGTTGCAGCCGCAGCTCCCCCCGCCAGCGCGAGAACGTCATCCCGGTCTCCGCCGTGAACTGACGCATGAAGGTGCGCACGCTCACCGACGCCTGGGCCGCCCAGGCGTCGACCGTGCGACGATCAGCCGGGTCGGCGATGAGCGCATCCGTCACCGCACGCAGCCAGTGGCTCGCCGGGGTGGGCAGCCCGACATCCGTCTCCCGCGAGTCCGCGAGCAGGTCGAGGGCGAACGCCTCCGCCCGCGCCCGGCGGGGAGGGTCGGTGTAGCGCACCAGCTCGGCGAGCACCCGATCGAGCAGCGGAGGCACCGTGGTCACCACCACACGACTCGTGAGCATGGCGCCGGCATCCGGCTCGAACCAGGTGCACCGCATGCTATTGCCGGGCACCGCGGTCACCTCGTGCACCACACCGGCCGGAATCCAGATGCTGGTCCCCCGTGGCGCGATGTACACGGCATCCGGAGTGACCACGGTCACGGAGTGGGTGATCGCGGAGAGCAGTTCGTGATCGTCGTGCACGTGCGCCGGCCACTGCGCCCCGTCGGCCGTGGTCAGGATGTCGATCGAGTCCAGCAGCGGATCCGGGTCGATCGTCATGACGGCTCCAGACGCGGAGGGGGAAGGAACAGGTGCCGGAGATCAGTGTACGACCGCACACCCCCGCCCGTCCGTGGCCGGTGCACCCGAGGGGTGCCCTCCGCGCGACGATGTGGGATTCTGTTCGCATGAAGAACGGAATCGTCCGGTTCGCCGCGCTCTACGTGTTCAACGTCGCCGTGCTGCTCCTGATCGGCCTGCTGCTGCCCGGTGTCTCCGTCGGGTGGAACGCGCTGTGGGCGTCGGTCATCCTGACCCTCGCCGCTCTCTTCGTGAAGCCGCTGCTCGCCGGCGCGTTCCGCAGGTCTGCCGCGAAGTCCGCCGCCGATCGCACCAAGACCGGCGAGAAGGTCGTGCAGTACGTGCTCGTGTATCTCGTCGAGCTCATCATCTGGGTGCTGACCGTCTGGCTGAGCGGCGTGCGCGCCTCGGGCTTCTGGGCGTTCGTGCTGCCGCCGCTGGCGCTGCTGTTCGGCTGGATGATCTACGACCAGATCGACGACCGGCTCCGCGCCAAGGCCGGCGAGATCTACGATTCCGTGCAGGCGCGCGTGAAGGGCGGCGGCACGAAGACCGCCGCGACTCCCCCCGCCGCGGCACCGGAATCCCCCGAGACCAGCGCGGCCCGCGACGAGCTCAGCGACGGCCTGACGCCCGAGCAGCGCCGGATGCTCGACGAGCTCTGATCCGCGGCGAGCTCCGATCCGCGACGCCCTCTGATCCGCGACGCCGGCGCCTCCGAGAACCGGAGCCTCCGAGAACCGGAGCCTCCGAGAACCGGAGCCTCCGAGAACCGGAAAAGGCGCCCCTCCTCCACGGATGGGCGCCTTTTCCGTACAGAGCACGTGCGGACGATCAGACCGACCTCTCGGCCGCCTCGACCACGTTCGTCATGAGCAGAGCGACCGTCATCGGGCCGACGCCACCGGGGTTCGGGGAGATGTAGCCCGCGACGTCCGCGACATCGGGCGCGACGTCGCCGAACACCAGGTTCTTGCCGGTCTCCGGGTCGCTCTCGCGCGTGACGCCCACGTCGAGCACGGCCGCACCGGGCTTGACGTCCTCCGCACGGATCAGGTGCTTGACGCCGGCAGCGGCGACGATCACATCGGCCTCGCGCAGGTACCGCGGCATGTCGACGGTGCCCGTGTGCGTGAGCGTGACGGTGGCGTTCAAATCGCGACGCGTGAGCAGCAGTCCGATCGAACGGCCGATCGTGACCCCGCGCCCGACCACCACGACGTGCTTGCCCTTGAGGTCGTAGTCGTTGCGCAGCAGCAGCTCGATCACGCCGCGCGGCGTGCACGGCAGCGGCGTGTGGATCGGGCTGTTCACGTTGAGCACGAGCCGCCCGAGGTTGGTCGGGTGCAGTCCGTCGGCGTCCTTCGCCGGGTCGATCCGCTCGAGGATCGCATCCGTGTCCAGGTGCTTCGGCAGCGGCAGCTGCACGATATAGCCGTGGCATGCGGGGTCGGCGTTGAGCTCGTCGATCAGCGCTTCCACGTCGGCCTGGGTCGCGTCGGCCGACAGCTCGCGCTGGATCGAGTTCATCCCGATCGCCTCGGACTGACGGTGCTTCATCCCGACATAGAGCTGCGAGGCCGGATCCGCACCCACCAGCACCGTCGCGATACCCGGGGTGATCCCCTTCGCCTTCAGCGCGGCGACGCGCTCGGTCAGTTCGGCGCGGATGGCGGCGGAGGCCGCCTTCCCATCCAGGATCTTCGCGGTCATGGTTTCTTCCTTACGTCGTCACCGCCGAGTGCACGGCTTCCCGCCGAGCGCACGGCTTGTTCACGTCGACAAGCCGTGCGCTCGGCAGTATCCCGTGCACTCGCGAGAGGAGAGTTGCTGCGGACTTACTGCTGCAGGTCGGGGTAGAGCGGGAACGCGGCGGCGAGCGCGTCGACACGCGTGCGCAGTGCCTCCACGTCCGCACCCGGGAGCAGCGCGAGCGCGATGATGTCGGCCACCTCGGTGAACTCGACGTCGCCGAAGCCACGGGTCGCGAGTGCGGGTGTGCCGATGCGCAGACCCGAGGTCACCATCGGCGGACGCGGGTCGTTCGGGACGGCGTTGCGGTTCACCGTGATGTGGATGTCGTGGAGGAGGTCCTCCGCCTGCTTGCCGTCGATCTCGGCGTCGCGCAGGTCGACCAGCACCAGATGCACGTCGGTGCCGCCCGAGCGCACGGCGATGCCGGCATCCTTCACGTCCTGCTGCGAGAGACGCTCGGCGATGAGCTTCGCGCCACGCAGCACACGCTCCTGACGCTCCTTGAACTCCGGCGTGCCGGCGAGCTTGAACGCGGTCGCCTTCGCGGCGATCACGTGCATGAGCGGGCCGCCCTGCTGCCCGGGGAAGACCGCGGTGTTGATCTTCTTGGCGAGCTCGGCGTCGTTGGTGAGGATGAAGCCCGAGCGCGGGCCGCCGATCGTCTTGTGCACGGTCGAGGAGACGACGTGCGCGTGGGGCACCGGGTTCGGGTGCAGACCCGCGGCGACCAGACCGGCGAAGTGCGCCATGTCGACCCAGAGCAGCGCGCCGACCTCGTCGGCGATCTCGCGGAACGCCGCGAAGTCCATCGTGCGCGGGTAGGCCGACCAGCCGGCGATGATGACCTTCGGCTTGTGCTCGATCGCGAGGCGACGGACCTCGGCCATGTCGATCGTCGAGGTCTCCGGGTCGACGCCGTAGGCGACGATGTCGTACAGGCGGCCGGAGAAGTTGATCTTCATGCCGTGCGTGAGGTGGCCGCCCTGGTCGAGGGAGAGGCCGAGGAGCGTGTCACCGGGGCGCGCGATCGCGTGCAGGACCGCCGCGTTCGCCGAGGCGCCGGAGTGCGGCTGCACGTTCGCGAACTCGGCGCCGAAGAGGCTCTTCGCCCGCTCGATCGCGAGGGATTCCGCGACATCGACCTCTTCGCAGCCGCCGTAGTAGCGGCGGCCGGGGTAGCCCTCGGCGTACTTGTTGGTGAGCACGGAACCCTGCGACTGCAGCACCGAGACCGGCACGAAGTTCTCCGAGGCGATCATCTCGAGGAACGTCTGCTGACGCTTCAGCTCGCGATCGAGGACCTGGGCGATCTCCGGGTCGACCTCGGAGAGCGGGGCGTTGAAGTAACGGTCGGTCATGATGACGTGCTCCTTTGACGACGGATTCGAAGGGGTGTTCCTATCGGCCCAGGCGCGCGGTCGAATTCCGTGGTCAGTCGCTCCCCGGTGGTAGTCCACCCAGACGCCAGTCGCGACGGTATGAGCATAGCGGATGCGAGTGGGGGCGTACGCCGACTTCTCAATACCCTTCGAACGGCCGGGAGACCGCCAGCTCGCACTGCGTGGGCCCGAAGCGGATCCCGAGGGGGATCTGCTGTTCATTCGCGAGCTCTCCAGAGCTCCCGCGCAACCTGATCCCCTCGGCCCGCCCCTGGGAGGCACCGTCGGGCAGATCGATCGCGACGACGAGCACACCGTCTTCCTCCCCGGGGTCTCCGAAAGCGAACGGCGCCGGGTCTGCCTGCTCGCCGCCGGCCAGGAGCTCCCGCACATCCGTGTCCGCGAGCTCGTCGAGATCTCGGAGATCGCCCAGGATCAGCGCCGACCCCACGTCCTGGCCCGCCAGCTCACGGTCCACATCGTCGTCCACGATGACCTTGTTCACGTACGAGGGCTGCAGCGCCGCGAGCCGGATGGTCGCGAACAGCTGCGTGCCGTCCGCGCTGACGCGACACTCCAGCGGCGTGGCCACCGCCACGCTCCGGTTCCCGGGCAGGGTGGCCAGACGGCAGCGCATGAAGGTCCCGAGGATCGCGCAGATGCCGAGGAAGACGAAGCCGATGCGGGCACGACGGCGCCAGACGTCTCGTTCCTCGGCGACACGCTCGCACCGCTCCTCAGGCGTCTCCGCTGTCGCCCCGACCGCTCCCCCGGGTGTCTCCATGACCGCTCCTCCCGGCTCGACCGCATGGCGGTGATCACGCTATCCGTCGCGGATCGTGGCGGAAGGAAATCGGGACCCGACCGTTACACCTGGCGACCCGTCCGCGAATCGCAGAATCGATTCGACATCGGCCATTCCGCTGGGCGACGCCGACCGGTAGGTTTTGTTCATGGTCCTTCCTCATCCTCTTCCCCTCGTCCCCGCGCCCGTGTCCGCCGTCGCACGAGAAGGACGGATGCCGGTCACCGCGACGACGCGCGTGCTCGGCTCCTCGCCCGCCACCGCCCAGCTGATCGACGCCGTCGAGCGCCGCACCGGACTCCGCCTCACCCGCGTCGATGTCGCACCGGCGGAGATCGAGCTGCTGGTCGATCCGGAGTCCTCGGCGTCGGAGGGCTACACGCTCGAGATCGGCGACCGCGCGGTCGTCGTCGGCGCGGACGAGGCCGGGCTGTTCTACGGCGTGCAGACGCTGCTGCAGCTGCTGCGGCAGGACGACTCCGGCTGGGGCCTGCTCGGCGCCGATGTCGCGGACTCCCCGCGCTTCCCGCGGCGCGGCGTCATGCTCGACGTGGCGCGGCACTTCTTCGGTGTCGACGACGTGAAGAAGTTCATCGACAGCACGAGCGCGCTCAAGCTCAACCACCTGCATCTGCACCTGAGCGACGACCAGGGGTGGCGCGTGCACATCGACTCCTGGCCGCTGCTGACAGAGCGCGCGGCGGCCACCTCGGCGAACGGCGACCCCGGCGGCTTCTACACGAAGGACGACTACCGGGAGATCGTCTCCTACGCGGCCTCGCGGCACATGATCGTGATCCCCGAGATCGATCTGCCCGGCCACACCCACGCCATCGGCGTCGCCTACCCCGAGCTGGTCGAGGCCCCGGTCCTCAACGACAACCTCATCGCGGACTCCACCCGGTTGGGGCAGCCGCTGCCCGTCGCCGGCGAGACCTACCTGGGCTGGGGCGTGGGTCACTCCAGCGTCCGCATCCACGAGGAGCGCACCTACGACTTCGTGCGCGACGTCGTGCGGGAGCTGGCCGAGATGACCCCCGGCCCGTACATCCACATCGGCGGCGACGAGTCGCTCGGCACTCCGCAGGCCGACTTCGACCTGTTCGCCGAGCGTGCGACCGCGATCGTCGTCGAGGCGGGCAAGACGCCGGTGGCGTGGCACGAGATGGGCTCCGCCGCGGGCATCGCCGAGGGCACGGTCGGGCAGTACTGGGGCAAGACCACCCCCGAGGGCACGCACGCCGAGGAAGCCGCCCACTTCGTCGAGCGCGGAGGCGCGCTGATCATGTCCGCCGCGAACGTCACGTACCTCGACATGAAGTACACGGAGGACTTCCCCCTCGGGCTGACCTGGGCCGCCATCATCGACGTGCGCTCCGCCTACGAGTGGGAGCCGACCGCTGTCCTCGACGTGCCGGATGCCGCGATCCTCGGTGTCGAGGCACCGCTGTGGTCCGAGACGACCCGGACCCTCGACGACGTCGAGCAGCTGGTCTTCCCGCGCGCAGCCGCTCAGGCCGAGGTGGCCTGGTCGCCGCAGGAGGGCCCGGAGCGCGTCTGGGAGTCGTTCCGCGTGCGCGTCGGCTCGCTCGCGCCCCTGTGGAAGGCTGAGGGGGTCGACTTCCACCCCGCAGACGAGATCCCCTGGAGCGAACGTTGAGCACCCACTCCTCCGCGACCGGTTCACTGGTCCTCCACTCCGCCCGGATCGTCGATCGCGGCGAGATCACCGAGGACGGCTGGGTCCGCATCGAGGACGGCCTCGTCGTCGGCCGCGGCACGGGCTCCGACTGGACGCCCGCCGACGAGGTCGTCGATGCCGCGTCGGTCGCCGGCCCCGGCGCTCTGCTCACACCGGGTTTCGTCGACATCCACGGCCACGGCGGCGCCGGAGCCTCGTTCGACGACGGCGTGGAGGCGATCCGCACCGCTCGCGATCTGCACCGCGCGCACGGGACGACCCGCGCCGTGGTGTCGCTCGTGACCGCGCCGTTGGACGCACTCGCGCTCAGCGTCGCGACGATCGCCGATCTGACGGAGACGGATGCTGACATCCTCGGCTCGCACCTCGAGGGGCCGTTCCTCGACCCCGGGCACCACGGCGCGCACGAGCCGTCGCTGCTGCGTCACCCGGTGGCCGCCGATGTCGCGGCGCTACTGGAGGCCGGGCGCGGCACGATCCGCCAGGTGACGATCGCCCCCGAGCTCCCCGGCGGGCTCGACGCGATCCGGCAGATCGTCGCCGCGGGGTCGGCGGCCGCGGTGGGTCACACCGACGCCGATGCCTCGATGGCGGTCGCCGCGTTCGAAGCGGGTGCCTCGATCCTGACCCATGCGTTCAACGCCATGCCCGGCATCCACCACCGTGCTCCCGGCCCCGTGCTCGCGGCTGCGGCCGACCACCGGGTCGTGCTGGAGGCGATCGCCGACGACGTGCACCTGGACCCGCACGTCGTGAAGCTCGTGTTCGACTCCGCCCCGGGCCGGGTGGCGCTGATCACGGATGCGATGGCCGCCGCCGGAAGCGCGGACGGCCACTACGACCTCGGCGCCGTGAGCGTGACGGTCGAGAACGGCATCGCCCGAGCCGATAACACCGGCTCGATCGCCGGATCGACGCTCACGCAGGACGTGGCGCTGCAGCGCGCGGTCGCGGCGGGAGTCGTGCTCGCGGAGGCTGTCCGCGCGCTCACCGAGACGCCGGCGCGGGCGATCGGACGTGACGAGGCGCTGGGCGCCTTGCAGCCCGGCATGCTCGGGGATGCGGTGCTCCTGGATGCGGAACTGCACGTCGCGCGAGTGTGGTCAGGGCCCCGGCTGCTCGCTTAGGAACAGCGCACCGCGCGACGCGCAGCTCTGCGCTCTCCGGTCCTTCGTGTCGGGGCGGGAGGCCGCCGTTCCCCAGATCGGCGGCCTCGTCCCCCTCGTGAGAGGGGCGGTCGGGCACTCCTCCCCCGAGGTTCCCGACCCGCCCCACCGGTGCGATTGCCCCCGCACCAGCGCCTGAACTCCGCCCCCCGGAGGAGTTCGTACGGCTGTCTCTATGGATGAGACGAAGCACTCACCGATTCATTACGCGACTTCTCAGAAATTCTTCGGAGAGATTTCCGCACCCCCGATCCGCAGGTGCGGGGGAGGCCGCCGTTCCCCAGAGCGACGGCCCCCTTCCCCCTCCTGAGACGGGCGGCCGGGCACTCCTCCCCCGAGGCTCCCGACCCGCCCGACCGGCGCGAATACCCCTCGCGTCGGCACCTGGATCCCGCCCCCCGGAGGGATCCGTACGGCTGTCTCTATGGGATGAGACGGCACCCCGGTCGATTCATTACGCGACTTCCGAGAAAACTTCTGCGGGGCTCCGCCGGTCGGGGCCGTGCGCCCGCCGTGCATCGCCTCGGCATCGCCTCGGAGTTCGCAGGAAGGGTGGCTTCCCTGGGAGATTCGCGAGAGAATGGAGAAGTCGCGTGATGAGAGGCGCTCTCGCGCGTCTCACCTCGTAGAGACGCACCAGCGCCCCGCGACAGATGGATGATTGTGCACGAAGAGAACACGACCCACGACGAACCGATCGGTGATGCCGACCTGATCCTGCGTGCCCGCTCGGGCGACACGGGAGCGTTCGGCGAACTCTGGCGACGCCACTACCCCTCCGGCATCGCCGTCGCGCGGTCCATCACCTCGTCCATCGATCCCGACGACCTGGTGCAGGAGGCGTACACGCGCATCTACCAGGCGATCATCAAGGGCGGCGGCCCGAACGGCTCCTTCCGCGCCTATCTCTTCACCAGCATCCGCAACACCGCAGCCGGCTGGGGACGCGCACGCCGGGAGAGCGCGATCGACGAGCTCGACACGGTCCCCGACCCCGAGACCACCGATCAGGCGGCGAACGAAGCGCTCGACCGCAGCCTGACCGCCCAGGCGTTCCGCAGCCTCCCCTCCCGCTGGCAGGAGGTGCTCTGGTACACCGAGATCGAGCAGATGAAGCCTCAGGAGGTCGGCCACCTCCTCGGCATGAAGTCCGGCGCCGTGTCCCAGCTGGCCTTCCGCGCTCGCGAGGGTCTTCGCGAGGCATGGATCCAGGCACACCTCCGCAGCGCGGCCGAAGGCTCCGAGTGCCAGTGGACGATCGAGCACCTCGGCGCCTACTCACGCGGCAACCTCAGCACCCGCGACCACAAGCGCCTCGAGCTGCACCTCGACGACTGCGCCCGCTGCATGATCGTCGCCGCCGAAGCGAAGGACGTCTCCAAGCGCCTCGCCCTCGTGCTGCTGCCGCTCGTGCTCGGCGTCACCGGCGCGTCCGGCTACCTCGCGACGCTGCAGGGCGCGGGAACGCCGATCGTCGCCCTGGCCGCCATGCCCTCGAGCATCCCCGGAGCCGTGTTCGGCGGTGACCTCGCCGGCCACGCCACCACCGGGATCGCCGCGTCCGGCGGCGGAGCGGGATCCGGAAGCGGAGGAGGCGCGGCTGGAGGGACCACCGGCGGCGCCGGTGCAGGTTCGACCGGAGGAGTGTTCACCGGTCTCGGTGCGCTCGTCGGTGCAGGCTCGGCCGCGCTCGTCGTGGCCGGTGTCGTCGCCGCCGCCGCCATCATCCCCGGACTCGCGGGAGCCGATCCCGCGACGTCCCTTCCCAGCGCCGGCGACAAGGATGCGTCCTCGATCGCCGCAGACGTCGAGCCGGACGAGTCGATGAAGCTCGACGAGTCCGACGCCGTCGAGGTGCCGATCACCGAGCCCGACGAGGCACCCGTCGCCCCGGTGGAGGACACGACCACGGAGCCGCCCGTCGAGCAGACCGGGCCGGTCGTCGCGCCGCCGAAGGCTCCCACCACTCCCGTGATTCCCGTCGACCCGGTCGACCCCGTCGACCCGGTCGACCCCGTCGATCCGGTCGACCCCGTCGACCCGGTCGACCCCGTCGATCCGGTGGACCCGGTCGATCCCGTGGACCCCGTCGATCCCGTGGACCCCGTCGATCCCGTGGACCCCGTCGACCCCGTGGACCCCGTCGATCCCGTCGACCCCGTCGACCCGGCGAACCCGACGGAGGGCCCGGCGTGGTCGCTCGCGACGATCGCCTTCGACGACGAACTGGCCGTCCACTACAGCGTTCCGATCACCGGCGCTCCGGGGACGACGGTGGAGGCGCTGCTCGACGGCCGCGGAGGCGGCGGAGACCGCATCGTCCTCGACGCGACCGGAGCAGGGACGATCGACCTCCGTCCGAACCTCACGCAGTACGTCCTCGCACGCTGGACGACGGTCACGTTCCGCTATCTGCTGAACGGCGAAGCCGGTCCGTCGACCAGCACGTCGCTGCTGGCCCTCGGACCCGACCGTCCGCTTCTCGGAGATGCTCCGGCCGACGCCCCGGCACCCGAAGCCGACGCCGACGCCGACGCCACAGTCACGTCGACGCCGGAGCCCGAGGCTGCACCCGCGGCACCGGTCGAAGCCGTCGTGCCCGCTCCCGACGCACCGGCACCGGAAGCACCCGCTCCCGCCGAGCCCGCGCCACCCGCTCCGGCACCCGCTCCGGCGGAGGCTGAGCCCGCCGCCGAGGCTGCCGCAGCTCTCGCGGCGCCCGCTGCCGCAGTGCCCGCCGACGCCGCCGTCTCGGACGAGGACGCTCCGGCCGCCGAATAGACTGGATCCATGTCCTCGGATCCCGCACCCGTCCCCGGCGTCGACCGCCCGATCATCACCGCGCTCGACATCGTCCGCGTCATCGTCCTGATCGTCGCGGTGGCGTCTCTCGCGCTGTGGGGCTTCGCCAGCTGGGACCTTCCGTGGAACATCATCATCGGGATCGGCGCCCCCGTCCTCGTGCTGCTGATCTGGGCGCTGTTCCTGTCCCCGCGCCCGGTGCTGCGCGTGCACCCGTTCCTCGGCGCCGCCGTGGAGCTGCTGATCTATGTCGGCGTCACGATCGCCTGGTGGTCGATGGGGCAGGCCCTCATCGGCACGGCCTTCGCCCTCGTGGCGGTCGTCACGGGCGTCCTCAGCGGCCGACGCGCCCTGTCCTGAGACCTCGCGCGTGAGCCGCCTGCCATGAGCCGCCCGTCGTGAGCGTCCTGTCCCTCCTCCGGGAGTCGCTCGGTGCTCTCGTCGCCACCGACGCGGCGTCGCTCGAAGAGGCGAGAGCCGACCGCTCCGGCCACGCCGCCACGGGTCGTCCGCTCGCCGTCGTGCACGCCGAGCGGGTCGAGCACGTCCAGCAGGTGATGCGGATCGCGACGGCCACACGCACGCCCGTGGTGGTCCGCGGCGCCGGCACGGGCCTCGCGGGTGCGGCCAACGCGGGCACCGGGGAGATCGTGCTGTCCCTGCGACGCATGACCGCGATCCACGAGATCCGCCCGGATGACCTTCTCGCGGTCGTCGAGCCCGGCATCCTGAACGCCGACCTCAACACGGAGCTCGCCGACCACGGCCTGTGGTGGCCGCCGGACCCGGCCAGCCGCGACATCTCCACGGTGGGCGGCAACATCGCGACCGGAGCGGGCGGCCTGCTCTGCGCGAAGTACGGTGTCGTGCGCGACGCGGTGCTCGGCGTCGACCTCGTGCTCGCCGACGGCCGACTCCTCCACCTCGGACACCGCAGCGTCAAGGGCGTCACGGGCCTCGACCTGACCGCGCTCGTGGTCGGCTCGGAGGGCACGCTCGGCGTCGTGGTCGGCGCGACTCTCAAACTGCGCAGACTCGTGCCGGGCGAGACCTGCACGGTGACCGCGACGTTCCCCGGAGTCCGCGCCGCCGCCGCCGCGTCCGCCGCGGTGACCGCTGCCGGGGTGCAGCCCGCGATCATGGAGCTCATGGATGCTGCGAGCCTCGCGGCCGTGCACGCCCTGCTCGACCTTCCCGCGCCGACACCCGGCGCCGCGCAGCTGACCATTCAGACCGACGGCCCCGCAGCCCGGTCCGAGGCCGACGCGATCGCCGCGATCCTGCAGGCCCACGACGGCGTGACCGTGGTCTCCCACGACCGCGAGGAGGGTGAGCGTCTGCTCGCCATCCGGCGCTCGATGCACCCCGCCATGGCCTCGTTGGGCACGACGCTGATCGAGGACGTCTCCGTGCCGCGCAGCGCGATGCCGGCGATGTTCGACGAGATCGCCCGGATCGAGCGCGAGTACGGAATCCCGATCCCCACCGTGGCGCATGCCGGCGACGGCAATCTGCACCCGAACTTCGTTTTCGAGGGGACGGAGACGCCGCCGCACGTCTGGGCGGCGGCCGACGAGCTCTTCCGCGCCGCGATCCGTCTCGGCGGCACGCTGACCGGAGAGCACGGCATCGGCGTCCTGAAGCGCCGCTGGCTCGCCGACGAGCTGGGCGACGACCAGTGGCAGCTCCAGCGTCAGATCGCCGCGGTGTTCGATCCCCTCGGCATCCTCAACCCCGGAAAGGTGTTCAGCCCCGATGCCTGACATCCATGTGAGCGCGGCCGTGATCGTCGACGACGAAGGACGGGTCCTGGTCGTGCGCAAGCAGGGCACGACCCGGTTCATGCAGCCGGGCGGCAAGCCCGAAGCCGGCGAGTCGGCCGCCGAGACGCTGATCCGGGAGCTGCACGAGGAGCTCGGACTGCTGCTCGACGAGGCCGACCTCCGTCCGCTCGGGACGTTCATCTCCGCGGCCGCAAACGAGCCGGGGCACCGGGTCGTCGCCGAGGCCTTCGCGACCTCCGTCGATCCGGGGTCCGTCACCGTTCAGGCAGAGCTCGCCGAGCTGCGGTGGATCACCCCCGCCGACCTGGCGACGCTCCCCCTCGCCCCGCTGAGCGTGGAGCACCTGCTCCCCCTCGCCTGGCCGACGCCGGCGGGCTGAGCCCGCCGCGGGTGCGTCAGATGCCCTGCCAGGAGGGCTTGTTGGCGAACGTGTAGCGGTAGTAGTCGGCGAGAGCGAGACGCGATGCCGCGGCCTCGTCGACAACGATCGTCGCATGCGGGTGCAGCTGGATCGCGGACCCCGGCAGGAGCGCGGTGAGCGGCCCCTCGACAGCCCCGGCGACCGCCGCCGCCTTGCCCTCACCGAACGCGAGCAGCACGAGGTGGCGCGCCTTGAGGATCGTGCCGAGTCCCTGCGTGATGCAGTGCATCGGCACGTCGTCGATGGAGTCGAAGAAGCGGGCGTTGTCCTCGCGGGTCTGCTCCGTGAGCGTCTTCACGCGCGTCCGTGAGGCGAAGGAGGAACCGGGCTCGTTGAAGCCGATGTGCCCGTCGGTGCCGATGCCGAGGATCTGCAGGTCGACGCCGCCGGCGGCATCGATGGCCGCCTCGTAGTCGTCGCCGGCGTGCTGGATCGTGGCCTGGGCGCCGTTGGGGACGTGGATGCGGCGCGGGTCGAGTCCGAGCGGCTCGACGACCTCGCGCGTGATGACGGAGCGGTAGCTCTCCGGGTGCGCCGGGTCGATGCCGACGTACTCGTCCAGGGCGAAGCCGCGCACCTGCGACACATCCCGACCGGCGAGCTGCGAGCGGAGCGCCTGGTACACGGGAAGCGGAGTCGATCCGGTGGCGAGGCCGAGGACCGCGTCCGCGCGACGTTCGATCAGCTCGACGATCTCGGTGGCGACCAGCGCACCGGCGGCCTCGGCATTCTCGACGATGACGACCTCAGCCATGCGGAACGATCTCCTTCTCGGTGATGGATGCGCCGACCAGTGCGGCGCCGAAAGCCGCAGCGGGGGACCCCGCGGGCAACAGTTCGATTCTCTCATCCAGGCGCAGCGACCGCATGAACGGCGACGCCTCCGCCCCGGCGTGCAGGGCCGCCCGGATGCCGTTCTCGAGGCGGTCGCCGAGGGCCGTGAGCCCTCCCCCGATGACGACGGTCTCGACGTCGGCCGACAGCACGAGCACGCGCACCGCGGCGGCCGCGCCGTGGAACAGATCGTCGCGGAGCGCGACCCCCAGCGGGTCGTCCGCCTCGGCGGCGTCGAAGATGTCCCGGATGGGCAGCGCGCCGGGGCGTCCCCAGGCCTTCGCGAGGGCGCCGCCGCCGCAGAAGGTCTCGACGCAGCCGTGCTGCCCGCAGCCGCACAGGCGGCCGCGCGGGTCGACGGAGAGATGCCCGACCTCGCCCGCGGTGCCGCGGGAGCCGCGCCAGATGCGTCCGTCGATCACGATGCCGGCGGCGACGCCGGTGCCGAGGTTGAGATACGCCATCGATCCGGCGACGCCGCTCAGCACGGCGGCGCCGAGCGCCGCGGCCTTGACGTCGTTCTCGACGCGGAACGGCACGCCGAGAGCCTGCTCCGCCCGACCGGCGAGGTCCAGGGACTCCACGCCGAGGTTGACCGCGTGATCCACGCGCCCGGAGTCGGCGTCGACGAGTCCGGGGATGCCGATGCCGACGGAGCCGATGTCGGAGATCCGGAAGCCGACCTCGTCGGCGAGGGCGGTGACCGACGTGACGATGCTCTCGACGACCGCGTCCTCGCCCCAGCCGGTGGGACGGCGAAGGCGACCGATGATCTCCCCCGAGGGGTCGACGGCGACCGCGTCGATCTTGGTGCCGCCGACGTCCAGGCCCACTCGAATCTGCCGACCCGTCGGGTCGGCCGTGCGCACGCCGCTCATCGGATGCCGCTCCGAGCGATGGTGCCGGCGGCCGTGAAGGAGGAGATCACGACACTCCCAGCTGCCCGGAGAGCACCATCACCGCGGCTCCGCGCAGGACGATGTCGTCCTGGTGGGTCAGGCGCACGGTGACGTCTTCGAAGACGCCCTCGAGCGTCCGCGCGTGCAGGGTCTCGATGGCGGCCTCGATCAGGATGCCGTCGAGCAGGTCGGCGGGTCCGGAGAGGACGACCTCCGAGAGGTCGAGTGCCGCGACGATCGGGGCGATGGCGATCGCCATGCGCGTGCCCGCATCGCGGAGGATCTCGTCGCGCGCGTCGGGGTCGGCGGCGAGCGCCGCGCGAAGACGGGTGACGCTGAGCCAGGCTTCGAGGCAGCCGTCCTTGCCGCAGGCGCAGCGAGGGCCGCCGTCGGTGCCGACGACGACGTGTCCGATCTCCCCTGCCGCGAAGCGGCTGCCCAGCAGCGGCTGGCTGCCGGTGATGAGACCGGCGCCGACGCCCTTGCCGATCTTGATCAGCATGAAGTCGGCCTTCGCGTCGCCGAACGTGTACTCGGCGAGCACGGCCGCGTTGGCGTCGTTGCGGGCGAGGACGGGCAGATCGAGGTCGACGCCGAGCTTCGCCTCGAGCGGGAAGTTCGTCCAGCCGAGGTTCGGCGAGCTGAGCACGACGCCGTCCGGGCGCACGACACCGGGAGTGCCGATGCCGACACCGAGGAGCGGCTGGGTGGAGGCGGCGACGAGCGTCTGCGCGAGGTCGCGGAGGGCGGTGTAGGCGGCCTCTCCGTCGGCCGAGTCCGGACGCGCGACCTCACGCCGCTCGATCACGTCCCCGTCGAGGCTGAGCACGGCGCCGGCGAACGCGTTCGGTCCGGAGAGGTCGAGCCCGAGGATCTGGTGGCCGAAGCGGTCGATGTCGATGAGGATCGGCGGCTTGCCCGGCCCTACGGCCTCGCGGACGCCCATCTCGATGACGATGCCGTCGGCGATGAACTCCGCGACCAGGTCGGAGATGGTGACCCTGGTCAGTCCCGTCTCGCGGGAGAGGTCGGCACGGCTCATCGCGCCGGCGTGGTACAGCGTCTGCAGGACCAGGGCGCGGTTGTGCCCGCGCGCGTGCTCGGGGAGCACTTTCGTGCGCGAGCGCAGGTGGCGCCCGGGGCCGAAGGCGTGCGTGCTCGCGCCGGCGTACTCTGACGGCGGCGCTGGACGCTGTTCATCCGAAACGGACATGTTTGTTAGTAGACCTTACGAACAAAATTTACGCAACCTCTCCCCGCGGACGCGCGGGGAGGGTTACCGAAACGTTACATTACTTTCGATACTCGGCGGGGGCGGTCTGCGAGCGCTCCACGAGGCGGGCGACCAGCCCCGCGACGATGTCCTCCCGCGCCTCGATCGTGAGCGGTTTGCCCGGCACGCCGGGGCGACGCTGATCCGGGGTGGGGCCGTCCAGGGGACGATACCGCACCCCCGCAGCGCGGAGACGGCGCAGATGGGTCGGCAGGCGCCGCCCGAAGTCGGCGTAGGGGGCCGGTTCCCCGCCCTCCCAGAGCCGTTCCGCGATCGCCGCGAGGCGCGGGAACACGGCGAAGTCGATGCGATCGCGGGTGGGCAGATGCTCGCTCCAGATGTTCGCCTGGCCGCCGACCGCGCCGTCTTCGACCCGCAGCGTGTAGGCACGCTCGATCGTCAGCGGCGGCCCCACCCGGATCGGCTCCTCCGCGGACGCCGACTGCGGGTAGTCGAGGTACACCTCGAGGTCGGGGCATGCGACCACCGGGATGCCGCGGCGCAGGGCATCGCGCATCGCCACGGGTCCCCGCCAGGCGAGGATCCGCACTCCCTCCGGCACGTCGCCCTCGAGCACCTCGTCCCAGGCCAGGGCGGTCCTGCCCCTGGCACGGACGTGGGCCACGAAGTGCGCCGTGAACCAGGGCTGCACGTCGTGCGCGTCGGCGAGACCCAGCTCGCGCATCCGCTCGGCCGCGGCGGCGCTCTCCGCCCATTCCGTCACGGGCACCTCGTCACCGCCGATGCCGATCCACTCCGCGTCGAACACGTCGCACAGGGCATCGATCGCGGCACGCCCGAAAGCCAGCGAGGCCTCGGTCGGCGCGAGCGTGCGACGGTTGACGCCGAAGCGCTCCCACGCCGAGGCGACCGGTTCGCCGACGTCGACGTTCCCGAGCTCGGGATACGCCGCCAGCGCCGCCTGCACGTGGCCGGGCAGCTCGACCTCCGGGACGAGCGTCACGAAGCGCTCGGCGGCATAGGCCACGAGCTCCCGCAGATCCGCCGTGGAGTAGAACCCCTCATGCACGCCGGGCTCGACGGTCGCGAGCGGGCCGTGTCCGAGCTGCGTCGACGCGCGACGGGCGCCGACCTCGGTGAGGCGCGGGTACCCGGGCACCTCGAAGCGCCACCCCTGATCGTCCGTGAGGTGCAGGTGCAGGACGTTGAGGTGATGATCGACGAGCAGGTCGATGAGGCGTCGGACCTCGTCGACGGGTCGGAAGTGCCGGGCGACGTCGAGCATCGTCCCCCGCCAGGCGTACGCAGGCGCTCCCTCCCAGACTCCGGCGGGGATCAGCGCCGTGGCCGCATCCGGATCGCGGAGCTGTCGCAGCGTGGTGGCTCCGCGGTAGACGCCCGCGGGGCTCGCCCCTCTGATCTCGACGCCGGCCTCGGTGACGCTCACCCGGAAGGCCTCGGCTCCGATGCGCCCTGCCGATGCGGCGTCCGCTCCGAGCCCCTCGTCGATCAGCAGGCGGATGGGCGGCAGTGCGTCGTCGTGCGCTCCCCCGCTGAGCCGTGCCACGGAGGCGGCGAGCGCGGAGGCGGCGTTGTCGAAGGTGGCGGTTTCGGAGGAGACGAGGACCGGAGTCGCTCCGGACCAGCGGAACCCGGGTGCCAGGGGGTCGATGCGGGCCTCGATGCGCGGCACGGTCGACCGGTGCGCCGGAGGCGGCATCCGCAGAGCCCGCCCGGGCGTGGCGCCGGTCGGCTCGCCGTCGGTGAGCACGGCGACACCGCTCACCAGCACCTCGACGATGCCCTGCGGGGTGGCGAGAGGATCGTCGAACGTCGCTCCGGCGGCGATCAGATCCGGGTCGAACAGCACCAGGTCGGCGACGGCTCCCGCACGGATGATGCCGCGCGGCGCGTCACCACGGTCGAGTCCCAGACGCCGCGCGGGCGTGCCGGCCAGATGGCGCACGGCCTCCTCCAGGGTGAGGATGCCGAGTTCGCGCACGTAGTGACCCAGGTAGCGCGGGAACGTGCCGCGACCCCGCGGGTGCGGACGGGCGCCGATCAGGATCCCGTCGCTTCCGCCCGCGTGCTGGGGGTGGCGCATGATGGCGCGCACGTTGTCCTCGTCGCCGATGTGCATGAGGATGCCGGTGGCCCCGCCGTCCGCGATCACCGTGTCGAGCACGACGTCGACGGCCCGGCGACCCGTGTCCGCGGCGATCTCCGCGACCGTGCGGCCGACGAGGTCCGCGAGGGCGGGATTCGCGGTGCCGGAGATCTGGATCTGGGTCCAGTCGGCCCTCTCCCCGTGGAAGCCGTCGCAGCCGATCTCCTCGAGCTCCACGCGCACGGCCTCGCGGCCGTCGGCGTCGAGCGCGGAGAGCGTCCGCAGCAGGTCGCCCGTCGCGGCCAGCCGGCTCGGGAGCAGGGCGGCGAGCGTGGTCGCACCCGGCAGATACGGGTACGTGTCCAGCGTGACGTCGACGCCGTCGGCGATCGCCTCGTCGATCAGCGCGAGGAGCTCATCCGCGCGCCCCCGGTTCGGGGTGAAGTTCATGGTCGCGTGGGTGAGGTGCACGGGGCAGCCGGTGCGGCGGCCGATGTCCAGCGCCTCCCGGTAGGCGTCGAGCGCTCCCCCGCCGTAGCTGCGGGTGTGCGGAGCCCAGTAGCCGCCGCGCTCGGCGACGACACGGCACAGGGCCTCCAGCTCGGCGACGTCGGCATACATCCCCGGCGTGTAGGTGAGGCCGCTCGACATCCCGAAGGCGCCCGCGTCCAGCGCGGCCCCGAGCATCTCGGCCATCGCGGCGATCTCGTCCGACGTCGCGGGACGGTTCTCGTGTCCGACGACGATCATCCGGAGGTTCCCCTGCGGGACCAGGACGGCGGCGTTCGTGACCGCCGCCTCGTCGATCGCCGCGAGCAGGTCGTCCATGGTCCGCCACGGTGCGACGGGCGGCAGCCCGTTCCAGCCGGCGATCTGGGCGGGGATGACGGCGGCCGTGGCGTCGTCGAGCGGCGCATAGCCGAGACCGTCCTGCCCGAGCACCTCGGTCGTGACGCCCTGCCGGATCTTGGCGTCGTGGGCGGCTCCGGTCAGGACGGCCAAGTCGCTGTGCGCGTGCATGTCGATGAAGCCGGGGGCGAGGACGAGGCCGGTCGCGTCCACCTCGACCGCTCCCTCGGGAAGCTCGAGGGCGTCGGAGTCCGCTCCCCCGGGCAGCACCGCGACGATCCTGGCGCCCTCGACGGCGACGTCCGCCACCTGGCGCGGCGATCCGGTGCCGTCGACGACGGTCGCTCCGCGGTAGATCCGTACCAGGCCGTCAGCGGCCTTCTCCGCGCTCAGAAGCATGTCGCGACCGCTCCGATCACGCGGGGATCGGCGGCGTCCGGATCGTCGATCACCGCGACCACCCGCCACTTGTCGAAGGCGGTGCACGGGTGCGAGAGTCCGAGGCGCACGACATCGCCGACCTCGGCACCCGCGGCGTCACCGTCGTCGGCCGCGAGTCGGAGGAACGCGTGCTGATCGTTCAGCGCGGTGATCTCCCCCGCAACCGATTGCGGAACCGGCAGGTCGAGGTCGAACGGCACATCCCGCCGCCCTGCGTCGAGCAGAGCGAGGCCGTTCTCGGGGTGGGACACGACGCGCGACCAGGCGTGCATCGCGGAGCGCAGCGGCGCGGTGCCGGTCAGTGGCCCGAACGGCGACATCCGCGAGTAGAACCCGTCGTCGTGGATCTGGAACGCCCCGGAGCGCAGCACGATGTCGGCCGTGCCGTTCTGCGGCGCCAGCACCTCCGCGGCGCGGTCGGGGAACGAGCTGCCGCCGGCCGTGAGCACCGGCCGCACGTCGTCGTCGTACGTCAGTCGCTCGTGCAGCTCGATGAGCGTGCGCAGGTAGGCGTCGACCGCGGCGACGGAAGCCGCGCTGCGGTCCGGGCCGAAGGGCCCCTCGTATCCCGCGACACCCGCGAGCCGCAGCCCCGGGGCCTCGGCGATCGCCCGGGCGATCCGCTCCCCCTCGTCGAGCGTGCGGGCGCCCGTGCGTCCGTGCGCACCGCCGAGCTCCACCAGCACGTCCAGCGGTCGCGCGGCGTCGCGCATCCCTGCGGCCAGGATCTCGACGCCGACGAGCGAGTCCGCCCAGCACAGCACGCGCAGCCCCTCGTCCGCGGCGAGCAAGGCGCCCAGCTGGCGCACGGCGGCGGGGTCGGTGACGGCGTTGGCGATCAGCACGGTCGCGACGCCCGCATCCACGGCCACCTCGGCCTGCCACGGCGTCGCCACCGAGATCCCCCACGCGCCCGCATCGAGCAGCCGCTGCCACAGCGCCGGCGCCATCGTGGTCTTGCCGTGCGGCGCGAGCAGCACTCCGCGGCCCTCGGCCCAGGCGAAGACGGTCTCCTCGTTGTGCGTGAGCGCATCCTCATGCACCGTGAGGACCGGCGTGACCAGGTCCGAGAGGTGCAGGCCGGCTGCGGCGACCTCCGAGAGACGGAGTCCCGCGGCCTGCGCCGGGAACCCCTTCGTCCAGGCGCCGAGAACGGGATCCGGAATTTGTAGAGGCATCTAACAAGGCTACTAGGCTGGCGGCATGACCGCGAAGACCCGAGTTTCCACCGACGCCGCCCCCGCCCCCGCACACACCTTCTCGCAGGGAGTGCGCAAGGGCCCGTTCGTCCAGGTCTCCGGCCAGGGCCCCGTCGACCCGACGACGAACGAGTACCTCTTCCCGGGAGACGTCGCCGCGCAGACCACCCGCACGCTCGAGAACGTCAAGGCGATCGTCGAGGCCTCCGGCGCGACGTTCGACGACGTCGTGATGCTGCGCGTCTACCTCACCAAGCGCGAGGACTTCCCCATCATGAACGACGCCTACGGCGCCTTCGTCAGCGCCCACACGACGGGCGACGTGCTGCCCTCGCGCACCACCGTCTTCACGGGCCTGCCGCGTGAGGAGATGCTCGTCGAGATCGACGGCATCGCGATCGTCGACTGATTCCCCGGGCGGGGAGGCGCACGATATCACTTCCGTTGCCTCCCCGTTACCTCCCATCCCGTACCATTGGACGTCAGGACACGTTTGAGAGCCGGGGGGTGAAGTTCGTGACCGATCTGATTTCTGCGCCGGGCGCAGCAGCCGAGGCGCACGGTGACGATTCCGCACCCACCGCCGTACTCACGCCGGGCGAGGCCTCCACCGAGGTCGTGCCGCCGAACACGGGCGAGCAGCCCCTGGCCTGGGCTCCCGTCGAGCCGTCCCCCAAGAAGCGCCGCCTCGGCCTCTGGATCGGCCTGGGCGTCGGAGCCGTCGTGCTGGGCGCGGGCGCCGCCTCCATGATCCTCATCGCCCCCGGCACCACGGTCGCCGGCATCCCCGTCGGGTGGATGACCCCGGGCGCCGCCGCCGAGGCCATCAACTCCCACCTCGCCGAGACCGAGGTCACGCTCACCGGAGACGGGGACGGCACCGTCCTCTCCGGCGCCGACCTGGGCGCGACCGTCGATGCGACCGCCCTGGCCGACACCGCGTTCGCCGAGCGGCCGATGTGGAACCTCGGATCCTGGATGGGCGACCCGGTTCCCGCCGAGATCGCCCTCGACGCCGACAAGGCGACCGCGGCTCTGCGCGACGCGGTCCCGGCCAGCTTCGTCGACCCCGTGGACGCGGGTGTCGCCTTCGACGCCACCACCGGGAAGTACATCATCACGCCGTCCGATGCCGGTACCGGCATCGACGTCGCCGATCTCAACGCCGCCTTCGTCGACGCGGTCGCCGCCGGCAGCGCGTCGTTCGACTACCCCGGCGGCCCCGCCGAGGCGCTGCCCGCCGTGTCCGACGACGATGCGACGGCCACGGCCGCCGAGCTGAACACGATGCTCGGGAAGATCGGCTTCTACGTCGGCGACGAGCGCACCGTGCCGGTCAAGCCCGCGGTGGCCGCGACCTGGCTGAAGGTCGTCGACGACGACGGACAGCTGCGCATCGAAGCCGACGCGCAGGCCATCCAGGCGACCGTCGACACGCTCCCCAAGCTCGTCGACCGTGCCCCGGTCAACGCCACCAACATCGTCGACTCCGCCGGCAACGTGCTGCGCGCGGAGCAGACGGGTGCCACGGGGCGCGCGGTCGGAGACACCTCGGGCGTCGCCGACCAGTTCGCCCAGCAGCTCGCCGCGGGCGACGGCGTGTTCGCACTCACCGTGAGCGAGACCCCGTTCAAGACCGTGAACCTGGCCCGCCGCATCGAGATCAACCTCAGCCAGCAGCGTGCGTACCTCTTCCAGAACAACGAGGTCGTGAAGTCCTGGGCGGTCTCCACCGGCCTGCCGGGCACACCGACGCCGACCGGCAACTTCAAGGTGTTCGCGCACACCGCGATGCAGGACATGGGCTGCTACGAAGGCGCCCCCTACTGCACCGAGGACGTGCCCTGGATCACCTGGTTCGCGCCGAACATCGGCTTCCACGGCACCTACTGGCACAACAACTTCGGCAACCGGATGAGCCACGGCTGCGTCAACCTGCCGATCGACCTCGCCAAGTACGTCTACGACTGGTCCCCCGAGGGCCTCGAGGTCTCCGTCTACAACTGACCCGCACCGGTCGCTGACCGGCGCGCCCGCGGACAAAGCTGATCCAGCGCGGATCCAGAGCGGAGAGCGGATGCCGGCGCACCCGCGTGTCCGCGCCGGACGCGCCGTGGCGTGACGCTCTCGTCTGGGTTTCGGCCCGTGCGCCTGCCGTCGACCGGCCACGGCGGGTACGAAGAAGGGGGCGGATGCCGCAGCATCCGCCCCCTTCTTCCGTGTGTCAGCGCAGCGCGTCGACGATGCCGTTCAGCGTCGCGGACGGACGCATGACGGCGGTCACGAGCGCGTCGTCCGGACGGTAGTAGCCGCCGATCTCGACCGGCGTGCCCTGCACCGCGTTGAGCTCGGAGACGATGGTCTCCTCGTTCTTCGCGAGGGTCTCGGCGATCGGGGCGAAGGCGGCCGCGAGATCCGCGTCCTTGGTCTGCTTCGCCAGCTCCTGGGCCCAGTACAGGCTCAGGTAGTAGTGGCTGCCGCGGTTGTCGATCGTGCCCAGAGCGCGGCCCGGCGAGCGGTCCTCCTCGAGGAACGTCCCGGTCGCGGCGTCCAGCGTCTCGGCCAGCACGCGCGCCTTCTCGTTGCCCGTGCGGTCGGCGAAGTGCTCGAGGGACGCGGCCAGCGCGAAGAACTCGCCCAGCGAGTCCCAGCGCAGGTAGTTCTGCTCGACGAGCTGCTGCACGTGCTTCGGCGCGGAACCACCGGCACCGGTCTCGAACAGTCCGCCGCCCGCGAGCAGCGGGACGATCGAGAGCATCTTGGCGCTGGTGCCGACCTCGAGGATCGGGAACAGGTCGGTCAGGTAGTCGCGCAGCACGTTGCCGGTGACCGAGATGGTGTCGAGGCCGTGACGCATGCGCGCGAGCGTGTAGCGCGTGGCCTCCTCGGGGGCGAGGATCGTGATCGTGAGGCCCTTGGTGTCGAGGGTCGCGAGGCCCTGGTGCACCTTGGCGATGATCTGCGCGTCGTGCGAGCGGTTCGCGTCGAGCCAGAACACGGCGGGGTCGCCGGTCGCCCGCGCGCGGGTCACCGCGAGCTTGACCCAGTCCATCACCGGGATGTGCTTGGTCTGCGTCGCGCGCCAGATGTCGCCCTTGCCGACCGTGTGCTCGATGAGCACCGTGCCCTCGCTGTCGAGCACCTGGACGATGCCGTCCGCCGCGATCTCGAACGTCTTGTCGTGGCTGCCGTACTCCTCGGCGGCCTGCGCCATCAGCCCCACGTTCGGGACGGTGCCGATGGTGGCCGGGTCGAGCGGGCCGTTCGCGATCACGTCGTCGATCACGGCCTGGTAGACGCTCGCGTACGAGGAGTCCGGGATGACGGCGAGCGTGTCCGCCTCTTCCCCGTCCTTGCCCCACAGCTTGCCGCCGTTGCGCACCAGCGCGGGCATCGACGCGTCGACGATCACGTCGCTCGGCACGTGCAGGTTCGTGATGCCCTTGTCGGAGTTCACGTACGACAGGCGCGGGCCCTCGGCGATGGCCTTGTCGAAAGCGGCGGCGATCTCCGCGCCGTCCGCGACGTTCGCGAGACCCGAGAGGATCGAGCCGAGCCCGTCATTGGCGCTGAGCCCGGCGGCGGCGAGCTTGTCGCCGTACTGGGCGAACACGTCGGCGAAGAACGCCTTCACGACGTGACCGAAGATGATCGGGTCGCTGACCTTCATCATGGTCGCCTTGAGGTGCACCGAGTAGAGCACGTCGTCGGCCTTGGCCGTCTTCAGCGTCTCGGCGAGGAAGGCGTCCAGCTCCGTGGCGGAGAGGAACGTGGCGTCGATGATCTCGCGCGGAAGGACCTTGAGGCCCTCCTTGAGCACGGTGACCGTGCCGTCCTCCGCCGTGTGACGGAAGCTCAGGACGTCGTCGTGGGCGGCGACCCAGGAGCGCTCGTTGTGCTTGAAGTCGTCGTGGCCGAGGGTCGCGACGCGGGTCTTCGATCCGTTCGCGAACGGCTTGTTGCGGTGCGGGTGCTTCTTGGCGTAGTTCTTCACCGCGAGCGGGGCGCGGCGGTCGCTGTTGCCCTCGCGCAGCACGGGGTTCACGGCGGAGCCCTTGATGCGGTCGTAGCGGGCGCGCACGTCCTTCTCCTCGAGGGAGGACGGCTCGTCCGGGAAGTCCGGGATGTCGTAGCCCTGCTTCTGCAGCTCCGCGATGGCGCCCTTGAGCTGCGGGATGGAAGCCGAGATGTTCGGCAGCTTGATGATGTTCGCCTCGGGGAGCGTGGCGAGGCCGCCCAGCTCGGCGAGCGCGTCGCCGACCTGCTGCTCGGGGGTGAGCTTCTGCGGGAACGCGGCGAGGATGCGGCCCGCCAGAGAGATGTCTCGCGTCTCGACCTCGATGCCGGCCTGGCCGGTGTATGCCTGGATGATCGGAAGGAACGAGGCGGTGGCGAGCGCCGGTGCCTCGTCTGTGTACGTGTAGATGATGGCGTCGTCGGTCACCGGGAGGTTCTCCGTTCACGGGGCTATTTGTCTCGATACCAAGATACCTGAGTGGCCTGGATCGCGTATTCGGGGCGGTGACGCGCACGCTCTCCACGGCGCGGGTCGACGACGCCGAGGTGAAATGTTCGCCCGAAACGTGTACCTCCGCGCGCGAGGGGTTAGCCTGGGGACATGTCCGAACTGCGCATGGTCGAACTCTCCGCTGCGACGATCGTCGCCGTGAACAACCTGTCGCTCAAGCCCGGACAGGAGCAGTTCCTCGCTCCGGTCTCGTACGGGATCGCGGCCACCGTCATCAACCCGCAGACGTCCTGGCAGCGGGTCATCCTCGACCGCAACGAGGTCGTCGGCTTCGTCAGCGCGAACTTCGACCCCGAGGCGCCGGAGGAGCACTTCCGCTCCGTGCTGTGGCGCATCAACGTCGACGCCGACGACCAGGGTCGCGGTGTCGGCCGCTACGCCGTCGAGGCACTGGTCGACGAGGCCCGCGCACGCGGCGTCGACCACGTCGACGTGATCTACGAGGCGGGTGAGGGAGGACCGGAGACGTTCTTCCACCGCGTCGGGTTCACCCCCGTCGGCGAGACCGCCTACGGCGAGGTCATCGCCGAGATCCGCGTCACGACCTAGACCGGCGGCGGGGTCTCGAATCCCCTCCCCCATCGAGACCTCGTCGCCCTCCGGCGGGACCGCTCCCATGCACCGTGGACGAATTTGTTGCGCGCAACCACAAAAAGCTTGCGCTCCCCGACATCGGCTGTCTATCATCGCTGAGAAGGAACAGGCGAAGCGCTTCGACGATGCGGTCGCCCCGATGACGATGGAGTCCGCATGACGACGATCCACGAGGTGGCGCACGCCGCCGGGGTATCGATCAGCACCGTCTCCTACGCGCTCAGCGGCAAGCGTCCGGTCTCCGAGAAGACGCGCAAGCGCATCGAGGACGCGGTGCACACGCTGGGCTATGAACCGGACGCCGGAGCCCGCATGCTGGCCGGCCGTCGCACCCACATCTTCGCGCTGACGGAGCCGCTGCGCGCCGACACCCATGCCCCGACGCACATGGCGTTCGTCCTCGCGACCGCCGTCGCCGCGCGGCGGCAGGGCTACGACATCCTCCTGCTGACCGACGAGCAGACATCCGAGGGCATGAACCGCGTCGCCGCCAGCAACCTGGTCGACGCGATCCTGGTGCTCGACGTCGCCCCCGATGACGAACGGGTGGCGATCGCCCGGACCGTCCGCACGCCCACCGTCTTCATCGGCCTTCCCGACGACAGCGAGGGGCTCACCTGCGTCGACCTCGACTTCGAGGCCGTCGGCCATCTCGCCGTCGACCGTCTCGCGGACGCCGGGCACGAGCGCATCACGCTGCTCGGCCAGACCGAGGTGTCGTACCGCCGGTCGAACTTCCCGCGCCGCCTGCTGCACGGCGTGCAGGAGCGGATCGCGGCACGCGGCATCGCGCTCACCTGGTCGGTGACCGGCGCGGCGTCCACCGAGCCGGCCGCCGTCCGCGCCGCCGCGGAGGAGGCACTCGCCCGCGGTGATCGCGCCTTCATCGTGCACGCGGTCGACGACGTGCACGAGATCCTGCTGTCCGTCCTCGACGAGCACGGCCTGACCGTCGGAGCGGACGTCGCCGTCATCTCCGCCGCCGCCTCCTTCGACACCGCGATGCTCTCGGTGCCGATCGACACGATCCCGCTCATCCCGCAGCAGTCCTGCGAGCTCGCGGTCGACCTCGCCGTCCGCAGCCTCGACGGCGAGGCGGCGCCCCGGATCCACCTCATCCCGCCCGAGTACCGAGCCGTCGGCTCCGTCTCCCCCGCCGGGGACTGAGCGGCGACCAGATCTCCTCTGAGCACGCTCTTTGTCGAAACGCTTCGATGATGCTCTTCCACAACTGAACACCTGACCCGATGAAGTGTCGGCCCGAGCGGCCGCAGAGAAAGGAGTGCCGACGATGGCACGCACCACCCGCAGGACGAAGGCGCTGGCCGTTCTGGCCGCGCTCACCGCGACCGGGATCGCATTGAGCGGCTGCACCGCCGGCTCCGGCGACGACGGCGGCGACGGCAAGACCCTCAAGCTCTGGCACTACGAGGGCGCCGACAGCGCGATGGGCAAGGCCTGGGCCGAGGCCATCAAGGTCTTCGAGAAGGAGACCGGAGCGAAGGTCGAGTTCGAGGAGAAGTCCTTCGAGCAGATCCAGAAGACCGCGAGCCAGGTGCTCGACACCGATGCCGCGCCCGACCTCATGGAGTTCAACAAGGGCAACGCCACGGCGGGCTTCCTCGCCTCCACCGGTCTGATCGCCGACATCTCGGATGCCGTCGAGGAGCACGGATGGGACGACAAGCTCGCCCCGTCGCTGCAGACCACGGCGAAGTACACCGAGGACGGCGTGATGGGCGGCGACACCTGGTTCGGCGTTCCGAACTACGGCGAGTTCGTCGGCGTCTACTACAACGAGGACGCGTTCGCGAAGGCCGGCCTGGAGATCCCGACCACCTACGACGAGTTCGTCGACGTGCTCGACGCGTTCGTCGCCCAGGGCGTCACCCCGCTCGCCGAGGCCGGAGCCGAGTACCCCCTCGGTCAGCTCTGGTACCAGCTCGCGCTGCTCGAGGGCGACCGCGGCTTCGTCGACGACTACCAGCTGTACAAGAACCCGGTCGACTGGCAGGGACCGGAGGTCACGTCCGCGACCGAGACGCTGAAGGAGTACGTCGACAAGGGCTACATCGCCTCCGACGTCTCCTCGGTCAAGGCCGAGGACGCCGGCGTGTCCTTCATCAACGGCACCTCGCCGATCTTCGTGTCGGGCTCCTGGTGGTTCGGACGCTTCGTCGCCGAGGCCACCGGCTTCGACTGGTCGATGAGCGCCTTCCCGGGTGCCGACCTCTCGCTCGGCTCCTCGGGCAACCTGTGGGTCGTGCCGGAGAACGCCGCGAACAAGGAGCTCGCCTACGAGTTCATCGACATCACGATGCGCCCCGAGATCCAGGCGATCATCGGCAACAACGGCGGACTCCCGGTCGCGGCCGACACGGCCGACATCACCGACGAGAAGAGCGCGGCGCTCATCGAGACGTTCAACGGCGTGCTCGACGCCGACGGTCTCTCCTTCTACCCGGACTGGCCCGCGCCCGGCTTCTACGACGTGATCGTGCAGGAGCTGCAGGGCCTCGTCACCGGCGTGCAGGACGTCGAGACCACCAACAAGAACCTCGGCGAGCAGTACGACGAGGGCACCGCGGAATTCCGTTGATCCACCCGCGGGGGCGGTCGTCCGACGGCCGCCCCCGCATCGTCTGGAGATGAACATGTCACTCGCCACCCGACGCGAGGGCCGCACCAAACTGCCGCCCGAGCAGCCGACGATCCCGCAGCGCAGCGGTGGGACCGGGGCCTACTGGATGTACCTGCTGCCCGGCTTCGTGCTGCTGCTGATCGTCGTGATCGTCCCGCTGATCTGGAACGTGTACCTGACCTTCACGAAGTGGAAGGGTGTGCGCACGCCGGAGTTCATCGGTCTCGAGAACTGGCAGAAGATCCTCACCGACAGCGACTTCTGGACCTCGTTCACGAACTCGGTGTGGATGATCATCGCCATGGTCGTCGTGCCGACGATCGTCGGTCTCATCGTCGCCGCCCTGCTGTTCGACGTCGTCGGACGCAAGTTCGGCGGCAAGGTCGGCAGCTTCCTGCGGGCCACCTACTACCTCCCGCAGATCCTCCCGATCGCCGTCGCCGGCATCGTGATCGGCTGGATCGTGCGCCCCGGCGGTGACGGCGCCCTCAACCAGATCCTCGGATGGTTCGGCGTCCCCGCCTACGACTGGCTCGGGCAGATGCCCTCCGCCCTCATCGTGCTGATGGTCGTCATGGTGTGGGTGCAGCTCGGCTACCCCGTCGTGGTGTTCATGGCGGCGCTGCAGCGCGTGGACCCCGAGCTCTACGAGGCCGCGGAGCTCGACGGGGCGAACTGGCTCCAGCGCTTCACGGCGATCACGATGAGCATCATCCGGCCCGAGATCTTCGTCGTCACCCTCACCTGCACGATCGCCGCGCTGAAGGTCTTCGGACCGGTGTACATCATCACGCGCGGCGGACCGGCCGGCGCGACCCTCGTGCCCGCGTACTACGCCTACCAGGAGTTCTTCACGAAGCGGAACGTCGGCTACGGCGCCACGATCGCCACCGTCCTCACCATCGTCGTGGTGATCGTGTCGATCATCTTCATCCGCGTCCAGAACTCGCTCGAGCGCAAGGAAAGGGCGGGTCTGTGATGCACGCCACCACCGCCATCGTCACCGGCAAGCCCGCCAAGAGCCGTCCCCGCGGCGGCATGACCAAGAAGCGCCCGGTCGACTGGCTGCTGCTGGCACTCGTCGTCATCGGCGCCCTGCTGGTCATCGCGCCGTTCTACCTCGTGCTGGTGAACTCGTTCAAGTCCCCGGTCGACTATGCGACCTCCGGTCCGCTCGCGCTCCCCGAGACGCTCGACTTCGGCGGGATCATCAAATTCTGGGAGCGCGTGAACTTCCCCGAGAAGGTCTGGAACTCGATCTTCATCTCCGGCATCGTCGCGGTCCTCGCCGTGGTGATCTCGATGCTCAACGCGTTCGCGATCGGCATCGGACGCGTCCGCGGCCGTTCCTGGATCGTGCTGCTCTTCCTGCTCGCGAACCTGCTGCCGCAGGAGGCGCTGCTCTACCCGCTGTACTACATGTTCAAATCCGTCGGCCTGTACGACAACGTGTGGTCGGTCATCATCGTGTTCACCGTCATCCAGGCGGCGTTCGGCACGTATCTGCTCTCGTCGGTGTACGGCACCTTCCCCAAGGAGGTGCTCGAGGCGGCGTCGCTCGACGGCGCCACGCGCTGGCAGATCCTCTGGCGCGTCGTGTTCCCGATCAGCCGCCCGACGCTGTCGGTGCTGCTCATCTTCTTCTTCATCTGGACGTGGAACGAGTTCCTCATCCCCCTGACGTTCCTCGCCTCGAACGCGAACCAGACCGTGCCCGTCGCGATCAGCGTGCTGCAGGGCGACCGGCTCATGGACGTCACCACCACGAGTGCCTCCGCCCTGCTGGGCATCATCCCCACGCTCATCTTCTTCCTCATCTTCCAGCGCACCCTCACCCGGGGCATCACGGCAGGAGCAGTCAAGTAATGAAGTTCACCGACGGGTTCTGGCAGCTGCGTCCCGGCGTCACCGCGCTCCACGCGCAGGAGGCGTACGACGTCGCCGAGACCTCGGACACCCCTGACGGTCCCGGGATCGTCATCACCGCTCCCACCAAGGTGATCGCGGGACGCGGCGACACCCTCAACCGCCCCGTGCTCACCACGACGCTCTCCTCCCCCGCGGAGGGGGTGATCCGGGTGCGGATCGCCCACCACACCGGAGGTCGTCCGCCCCACGGCTTCGCCCTTCCCGGTGCAGGCACGGCCGAGCCCTCCGTCTCGGTGACCGACACCGCGGGCGTGGTCGACGCGGGCTCCCTCGTCGCGACGATCGCGACCGGTGCGCCGTGGAACCTCTCGTTCGCGGTCGACGGTCGACGGGTGACCGGCAGCGGGCACAAGGCGCAGGGCTACATCCGCCTCGCCGACGACGCGCAGGTGGATCCCGGAATCGTGGGCAACGCGCGCCAGGGCGGCGGGGCACCCGCGGCCTCGACCTTCGTGCACGAGCAGCTCGACCTCGGCGTCGGCGAGCAGATCTACGGACTCGGCGAGCGCTTCGGCCCCCTCGTGAAGAACGGGCAGACCGTCGACGTGTGGAACGCCGATGGCGGCACCTCCAGCGAACAGGCGTACAAGAACGTGCCGTTCCACCTCTCCAGCCGCGGGTACGGCGTGCTCGTGAACGATCCGGGGCATGTGTCCTACGAGATCGGCTCCGAAGCCGTGGAGCGGGTGCAGTTCTCCGTCTCCGGGGAGGTGCTGGAGTACTTCGTGATCGCGGGCCCCACGCCCAAGGACGTGCTCGGTCGCTACACGGCGCTCACCGGGCGTCCGCCGATCGTGCCCGCCTGGTCGTACGGGCTGTGGCTGTCGACCAGTTTCACGACCGACTACGACGAGCAGACCGTGAACTCGTTCCTCGACGAGATGGCCGCCCGCGAGCTGCCCGTGTCGGTGTTCCACTTCGACTGCTTCTGGATGCGCGAGTTCAACTGGTGCGACTTCGAGTGGGACCCCCGGGTGTTCCCCGACCCCGAGGGCATGCTCGGCCGTCTGCACGAGCGCGACCTCCGGGTGTGCGTGTGGATCAACCCCTACATCGCCCAGCGATCGCCGCTCTTCCGCGAGGCCGCCGACCAGGGCTTCCTCGTGAAGCGGGCCGACGGCACCGTGTGGCAGTGGGACCTGTGGCAGGCCGGCATGGGGCTGGTCGACTTCACGAACCCCGACGCGACGGCCTGGTACCAGGCGAAGCTGCGCGCCCTCGTGGCGCAGGGTGTCGACTGCTTCAAGACCGACTTCGGCGAGCGCATCCCGACCGACGTGGTGTGGGCCGACGGCGCCGATCCCGAGCGCATGCACAACCTCTACACCGACCTCTACAACCGGGCGGTGCACGATGTGCTCACCGAGACGCGCGGAGAGGGCGACGCGGTGCTGTTCGCGCGGTCGGCGACCACGGGCGGGCAGAGCATGCCCGTGCACTGGGGCGGCGACTCGACGTCGACGTACACCTCGATGGCCGAGACGCTCCGCGGCGGCCTCTCGCTCGCGCTGTCCGGCTTCGCGTTCTGGAGCCACGACATCGGGGGCTTCGAGGGCATGCCGGACGCCGGGGTGTACAAGCGCTGGACCGCCTTCGGACTGCTCGGCTCGCACTCGCGCTTCCACGGCTCCAGCTCGTACCGGGTGCCGTGGGCGTTCGACGAGGAGGCCGTCGAGGTGACGAGGCAGTTCACCCACCTCAAGATGCGGCTGATGCCGTACCTGTACCAGCACGGCCTGGAGGCGGCGGCGACGGGTGTCCCGCTGATGCGCCCGATGGTGCTGGAGTTCCCCGACGACCCGGCGACGGCGTACCTCGACCGGCAGTACATGCTCGGCCCGGACCTCCTCGTCGCCCCGGTCTTCACGGAGGACGGCGAGGTCGAGTTCTACCTGCCGGCTGGGGAATGGACCTCGCTGCTCACGGGTGAGACCGTCACGGGCGGGGGCTGGCGCCGGGAGCGGCACGGCTTCGACTCCCTGCCGCTGTACGTGCGGCCCGGGACCGCGCTCCCCTGGGGCGCCCGGGTGGACCGGCCGGACTACGACTACCATGACGGTCTGCGGCTCCGGGTCTTCCCGGGCGGCACCGGCAGCGTCGCCGTCACCGTGACGAACCCCGACGGACGCACCGAGACCTACACCGCCGACCTCGAGGAGATCACCGCATGACCCTCCCCCTCACGCCCCGGGACGACTATCGCGGCTCCGGCCTCGTCTTCCCCGAGGGCTTCACATTCGGCTCCGCCACCGCGTCGTACCAGATCGAGGGCGCGGCGGCCGAGGACGGGCGCACGCCCTCGATCTGGGACACCTTCAGCAGGACACCGGGGCGCGTGTGGAACGGCGACACCGGTGACGTGGCGTGCGACCACTACCACCGCGTCGACGAGGATCTCGACCTGATGAGCGACCTCGGGCTGCAGGCCTACCGGTTCTCGATCGCCTGGCCGCGCATCGTGCCGGCCGCCTCGGGCGAGGTCAACCGGGCGGGCGTGGACTTCTACTCGCGCCTCGTCGACGGCCTGCTCGAACGCGGCATCCGTCCGGTGGCCACGCTGTACCACTGGGACCTTCCGCAGTACCTGGAGGATGCGGGCGGCTGGACCTCCCGCGCGACGACCGATGCCTTCGAGCGCTACGCCGAGATCATGGGCACGGCTCTCGGGGATCGCGTGCACACCTGGACGACGCTCAACGAGCCGTGGTGCTCCGCGTACCTCGGCTACGGGCAGGGCGGGCACGCACCGGGTCGGCACGAGCCGATCTCCGCGCTGTCGGCCGTGCACCATCTCAACCTCGCGCACGGGCGAGCCGTGCAGGCGCTGCGGGCCACCTCGACCGGTGACCCCGACTACTCGGTCACGCTGAACTTCCACGTCCTGCGGGGGCAGGGCGACGGAGCGGCCGAGGCGATGCGCCGGATCGACGCGCTCGCGAACCGGGCGTTCACCGGTCCGATGCTGCGCGGCGAGTACCCGGCCGATCTGCTCGCGGACACCGCGTCGGTCACCGACTGGGACTTCGTGCGCGAGGGCGACCTCGACACCATCCACCAGCCGATCGACGTGCTCGGGGTGAACTACTACTCCACCGCGACGGTCCGCCTCTGGGACGGGCTCTCTCCGAAGCAGCAGAACGACGGCCACAAGGGCGCGGAGGGCGGCACGGCGTGGCCGGGGAGCGACGAGCTGGTCGAGTTCGTCGAGCAGCCGGGGCCGTACACCGCGATGGGGTGGAACATCGCCCCGGAGGGCCTGGAGGAGCTGCTGGTGTCGCTCTCGGAGCAGTTCCCGGAGCAGGCCCTGATGGTGACCGAGAACGGTGCGGCGTTCGACGACGAGGTCGCGGAGGACGGCTCCGTGCCCGACCCCGAGCGCATCGACTACCTCCGCCGTCACTTCACCGCGGCGCACCGGGCGCTCGAGCGCGGCGTGGACCTGCGCGGCTACTTCGTCTGGTCGCTGCTCGACAACTTCGAGTGGGGCTACGGCTACGCCAAGCGCTTCGGCATCGTGCGGGTCGACTTCGACTCCCTGGAGCGCACGGTCAAGGACTCGGGGCACTGGTACCGCGAGCTCGTGCGGACGAGGACCGTGGGGGCGTCCTCGGCTCTCGCCGAGACGACCGAGGGAGGCGGCCGGAGGCCGGTCGGGTGACGGTCAGCGCTGCTGGTCGGGCGGCGGGCCCTTGCGCCCGCGGCTCGTCCAGGACGAGAGTGCGGCGGCAGCGGCACCGGCGGCGCGGTCGATGGCCTCGGCCGAGCGACTGAGCATGTCCTGCGCGGCATCCTGCCAGGCCGCGTTCGACGGTGCCTCGCCCGCCTGCACCTTCGCAGCGTGCTCGGCCGCCTCGAACGCCCGCTCCAGCTCGGCGACCGCGTCACGGTACGCAGCGAACTCCGCGGGGGTGACCTTGCCCGCCGCCTCGCGTCGCCTGTCGACGGCGTGTCCGGCGGCACGGAAGTACGCGGCCGTGGCGGGATTCTTGACGTCGGTCATGGCCGGATAGGCGATCTGCAGGGCGGGGTCGGTCTCGTAGCGCATCCACCGCGTCGTCACCGCGTCATGCGCGGCGTGCAGTCGCTCCAGGGGGCGCGGCTCCGACGCCGAGGGCACGGCGGCCCTCGCGGCGTTGAGCCGGACCTGACGCGCGCGCACATCGGCGGCGGCGGCCTTCGCGTCGCGCTCCCTCTCGCGGAGCATCCGGCGGGCTCCGGCGACCTGCTCGGCGGTCGCTCGCTGCGCCGCCCGCTCGGCGGAGACGCGAGCGAGATCGGCTCGGGCGATCTTCAGCGCGGTGCGCCGCTCGCCCGCCACCAGCTGCGCTTCCCTGAGGTCGTGGCGCGCGGCGTCGACGGCGAGACGACGTCCGCTCACGGTGCTGCTGCGTCGACGAAGACCCATCACCCCGACCGTTCCCGCGGCGACCGCGGTCGGCGCGATCCACCACCACTCGGCAGCGAGCAGCAACGGGTCCATACCTCGATGCTACCCACGCGTCGGTCTCCGCGCTCTCCCGCGACGACCGAGACCCGCCGGGACGACCGCGGCCACGCCCGCCCCACCGAGTCGGTGAGGTCGTGCGTGGCCGCCGCCGTCACAGGCATGCTCAGACCAGCGTCTCCTGCCAGGCCGCGTGCAGCTGCGCGAACTTGCCCGTTCCGCCGATGAGGGCATCCGGGCTGTCGTCCTCGATGATCCGCCCGTGCTCCATCACCAGCACCCGGTCGGCGATCGCGACCGTCGAGAGACGGTGCGCGATGATGATCGCGGTGCGGTCCTTGAGCAGGGTCTGCAGTGCGTCCTGGATCAGGCGCTCGGACGGAATGTCCAGCGATGCCGTCGCCTCGTCGAGGATCAGCACCGCCGGGTCGGCGAGGAAGGCCCGGGCGAACGAGATGAGCTGGCGCTGACCGGCCGAGACCCGTCCACCGCGCTTGTTCACGTCGGTGCCGTACCCGTCGGGCAGCGAAGAGATGAACTCGTCCGCACCGACCGCCCGTGCCGCCGCCCTGATCTCGTCGAGCGTCGCGTCGGGCTTGCCCAGCGCGATGTTGTCGGCGACGGTCCCGCTGAACAGGTAGGCCTCCTGGGTGACCATGACGATCGCCCGGCGGAGGTCCTTCGGGTGCAGCGAACGCAGGTCGACCCCGTCGAGGGTGACGCGGCCCCGGGAGGGGTCGTAGAAGCGCGAGATGAGCTTCGCCAGCGTGGACTTGCCCGCACCGGTCGTGCCCACCAGCGCGATGGTCTGACCGGCGGGGATGTCGAGCGAGAAGTTCGGGAGGATCGTCTTCTCGCCGTTGTATCCGAACGTCACCTCGTCGAACTCGATGTGACCGCGGGACTCCCAGAGGTCGACCGGCTTCTCGGGGTCCGGAACCGTCGGCACCTCCTCGAGCACGCCCGACACCTTCTCCAGCGCGGCCGTGGCCGACTGGTAGGAGTTCAGGAACATCGCGATCTCCTGCATCGGCGCGAAGAAGTTGCGCACGTACAGCACGGCCGACAGCAGCACACCGACGGTGAGCGCACCCTCGGACACGCGGATGCCGCCCCAGAGCACGACGATGCCGAGCACCAGTGCCGCGACGCCCATGAGGCCCGGCTCGAACGTCCCGAACAGCAGCATCGACCGGCGGTTGACGTCGCGGTACTCGCCCGCGATCTCCTGGAACGCCTTGTCGTTGCGCGGCTCCTTGCGGAATGCCTTCACGGCGCGGATGCCGGTCATCGTCTCGACGAACTGCACGATCACCTTCGCGCTGATCACGCGGGACTCGCGGTACACGAGCTGCGACCGCGAGTAGAACCACTTCATCAGGAAGAACAGCGGCACGCCGCCGAGCGCGAGGATGAGACCGGACTGCCAGTCCCAGATGCACAGGGCGACGAAGGTGAAGAGTCCGAACAGCACGCCGGAGACGAGCTCGTTCAGACCGCCGTCGAGAAGCTCCTTGATCGAGTCGAGGTCACTGGTCTGGCGCGAGATGATGCGGCCGGACGTGTACGACTCGTGGAACTCCAGGCTCAGGCGCTGGGTGTGCAGGAAGATCCGCTTGCGCAGATCGAGGAGCACTGCCTGCGTGAGCTTGGCGGCGATGATGACGTACCAGGCGATCAGGACGGCGGCGAGGGCGCCGGCGACCAGGTAGATGCCGCCGACCACGAAGGTCGGCATCCAGTCCGCATCCTTCAGGACGGCGGGTAGCGCCCGGTCGAGACCGATGCTGATGAGGATCGGTCCCGCGACCTGGAGCGCCGTCGAGATGACCAGCACCACGGCGGCCAGCACGATCTGCGGCTTCAGCGGGCTGACCAGGGATCCGAGCAGTCGGAGGGACCGACGACGGATCGCCTTGCTCTCCTCGCGGGTGTACTCGGAACGGTCTTCGTCCTGGGTTCCGGTGATGGCGGAGCTCATCGCTGCACCTCCTTCTCGGTGATCGGGTCTTCGTCGGCGGCCTGCATCCCGAGGCCCTCGCGGACCTCTTCGTCGATCCGGGCCTGTTCATCGCGGATCACGGGGATCGCGCCGGTGCGCGCCGCCTCCTCTGCTTCCAGGCTGGAGATGACGTGACGGTAGTGCCGGCTCGTCTTCAGCAGGTCGGAGTGGGTGCCGACGGCCGTCACCCGACCGGCCTCGAGCAGGGCGACGCGGTCGGCGAGCGCGACCGTCGACGGACGGTGCGCCACGATCATGGCCGTGGTGTCGGCCAGCACGTGGCGGAGGGCTTCCTCCACGAGGGCCTCGGTGTCGACGTCGAGCGCGGACAGCGGGTCGTCGAGCACGAGCACCTTCGGCTTCGCCGCCACCGCGCGGGCGAGGGCGAGTCGCTGACGCTGACCACCGGAGAGGCTGAGCCCCTCTTCGCCGATGACCGTCTCCACGCCGTCGGGCAGCGAGTCCACGAACGACGCCTGGGCGACGTCGAGAGCCTCGCGGAGCACGCGCTCCCCCTCGTCGCTGTGCACGTCGAGATCGGCACGGCCGAGCAGCACGTTCTCGCGCACGGTCGCCGAGAACAGCGTCGCGTCCTCGAACGCCATGGCGATGTGCTGTCGGAGCTCGGAGAGCGGGAGATCGCGCACGTCGACGCCGTCGAGGGTCACCTTGCCGCCCGTCACGTCGTACAGACGCGTCGGGAGCGTGGTGAGCGTGGTCTTGCCGCTGCCGGTGAGCCCCACCAGCGCCATGGTCTCGCCGGGACGCAGCACCAGGTCGATGCCGTCGAGCAGGTCGCGCTCGTGCGCACCCGCGTCCTGATAGCGGAAGTGCGCGTTCTCGAACGCGAGCTCTCCGCGCGGGTTCTCGATGTGCACCGGGTTCTCCGGGTCCGTGATCGTGTTGATCTCGGAGAAGATGTCGAACACGCGGTCGGTCGCCGTGCGGGCGTCGAGCATGAACGAGAACAGGAAGCCGATCGACTCGATGGGCCAGCGGAGCACGACGGCCATCGCGAAGAACGCGAACAGCTGCGCCTCGTCGATCTGTCCGACCGAGATCAGCCAGATGCCGGAGATGAGGCTCAGGCCGAAGGCGATCTGCGGCATGAGGTCGAGCCAGAACCAGATCGACGCGATCGCGCCGGCCTTGCTCATCTCGGTCTCGCGCAGCGTCTCCGCCTGGCGGCTGAAGCGGCTGAGCGCGTGCTTGCCGCGACCGAACGCCTTCAGCACGCGGATGCCGTGCACGCTCTCCTCGACGCTGGTGGCGAGGTCGCCGGCCTGGTCCTGGCTGCGGCGGGTGAGCGCGCCGTAGCGCTTCTCGAACAGGTAGCCGCGGATCCACAGCGGGATGGCCGTGACGAGGAAGATCGTGCCCAGCAGCCAGTGCCAGCGGAACAGCAGCATGGATCCGATGATGATCGTGAGGATGTTGACGACGAGCAGCACCAGGCCGAACGCGAGCCAGCGGCGGATGAGACCGATGTCCTGCATCATGCGGCTGAGCAGCTGGCCGGAGCCCCACCGGTCGTGGAACGACACCGGGAGGGTCTGCAGACGCGAGTACAGCTCGGTGCGCATCTTGTACTCCACCTCGGTGGAGGGGTTGAGCACGAACTGGCGGCGCAGCCAGACCATCAGAGCCTCGCCGAGGGCGAGGGCGAAGACGGCCAGGGCGCCCCAGACGATCGCGCTGATCTCACCGGAGCGGACCGGTCCGCTGATGATCTGCTCGAGCACGATCGGGATCATCAGGGCGATGACGGCGGCGATGAGCGCGCTGGCGGCACCGCCGGCGAGTCGCCAGATGACCGGCTTCACGAAGGGCTTCAGGCGCCACAGTGCGGCCGGAGTGGAGAGGGTGGACGAAGGCGAGGGATTCTGCGCGGAAGGCAAGGAGGACATGTCTCTCAGACGAGTTTCGTATGGACAGCGGTTGCGGAAGCGGGGACGGATGCGAGAGCGGACTCACAGAGTCCGGCATCCGACGAAGAAGGGGCGGGGTGGCTCTAGGAGAGCGGACGCGCCGGGGTCGAGCCGAGAGCTGCGATCCGCGCGGTGGCGATCGTGGTCATGGTGTCCTCCTCAGGGGCTCGGCGATGTCGTCCGGTTGGCGCGACAGCCCACCAGCCTATTGCTGTGAACCAGCTGAACGCAAGAGTCATTCCCGATCCGTCGAGAGCCGCCTTCCCGCGCCCTCGTCGTGATCCCCCGTCAGCTGGTCACGACCCCGTCACCTGGTCACGACCCCGCCTCAACCGGTCACGGCCTCCCGAGCGAGGAGGCTCTCCTTGACGCCGAGCCCCCAGGCGAAGCCGCCGAGGCTGCCGTCGGTGCGCAGCACGCGGTGGCACGGCACGAACAGCGCGGGCGCGTTGCGGGCGCAGATGGAGGCCGCCGCGCGCACCGCGTTCGGATTGCCCAGTCGCGCGGCGAAGCGCGTGTAGGTGAGCGGGTCGCCGGGCTCGATGCCGCGCAGGGCCGACCAGCCGGCGAGCTGCAGCGCGGTGCCGGACTGCTTCACGGCGACGGCGTCGATGGCCGTGAGGTCGCCCGCGTAGTACGCCAGGGCTGCGGCGGCGGCGTCCGTCTCGCTCTCGCGGAGGGCCTCGGGACGGATCGCGGCGGGGAGGCGTCCGAGGATCGCCTCGACGTCGGACGTCCAGCCGGAGGACAGCACGCGCTGGCGGTCGTCGGCGAGGATCGTGAACGCGCCGTCGGGGGTGTCGATGGTCTGGATCAGGGCGGTCATGAGGTCTCCTTCGAGGTCGTGTCTTCGGTGCGGGCGGCGCGCGGCAGGGAGGTGCTGCGCCGGGAGCCCGCCGGACGCACCTGGGCGGCGCGCCAGAGGTGGGCGCTGAGGTAGCTGCGCCAGGGTGCGGTGCGCTCCGCCCAGAGGGTGAGAGGTCGCGCCTCGCCGGGCAGTCCGGAGGCCGCGGCACCGGCGCGCAGCGCCACGTCGCCCGGCAGCAGGATGTCGGGGTCGCCGAGCACGCGCATGCGCACATAGTCGGCGGTCCAGGGTCCGATGCCGGGCATCGCCAGGAGCCGCTCGCGCTGCTCCCGACCGTCGTCGCCCACCGTGAGCGCGAGCGACCCGTCCGCGAGCGCGGCGGCGGCACCGGTGATCGCGCGGATGCGGGCGGCGGGTCCGCGGAGGACCTCGGCGCCGTGCTCGGCGATGGCGGCCGTCGTGGGAAAGAGCAGGCCGCTCTCGGTGCGCTCCCCCAGCGCCTCCGTGAGGGCGGTAAGCGCGGTGCGGGCGGCGACCACGGTGATCTGCTGCCCGACCATGGCCCGGATGAGCATCTCGTGCGGATCGGCCGACCCGGGCACGCGGATGCCGGGAGTGCGGGCCACGAGGGGCGCCAGTTCGGGGTGGGCGGAGAGCGCCTCGTCGATGGCCAGCGGGTCGGCGTCGAGATCGAAGATGCGGCGGACGGTCGAGACCAGCGGCGCCAGGTCGCCCAACCGCGCGACCCGGGCTCGCAGGTGGAGGCGCTCCGCCTCGTCCTGACGCACCTCGAACCAGGCGGGACCGCCGGGCATCCGCAGGTGCCGCGAGAACGAGGAGGCCGTGGTCTCCTCGACCCCGGGGACCGCGCGCGCCGCCATCCAGGAGAAGATGCCGCTCGCGTCGAGCGGGCCGCGATACGGCAGCACGAGATCGATCGCCCCGGGGACCGCCGAGGCGGGCATCCGTCGCCGGGCCCGGAGCTCACCGGGCGTGAGGCCGAACACCTCGCGGATCGTGTCGTTGCACTGGCGGACGCTCGCGAAGCCGGCGGAGAACGCCACGTCGGAGATGGGCATGTCGGTCCCGACCAGCAGCATGCGCGCGGTGTGTGCGCGGTGTGCGCGCGCCAGGGCGAGGGGGCCGGCGCCGAGCTCGGTGGTCAGCAGGCGCGTGAGGTGACGGCTGGAGTAGCCGAGACGGGCGGCCAGGCCCGGCACGCCCTCGCGCTCCACGACGCCGTCGGAGATCAGGCGCATGGCCCGCGCCGCGGTGTCTCCGCGGATGTCCCAGGCCGGGGAGCCGGGGGCGGCCTCGGGCAGGCACCGCTTGCACGCGCGGTAGCCGGCCTCGTGCGCCGCCGCGCTCGTGGGATAGAACGTCACGTTCTGCGGCTTCGGCGTGCGCGCGGGGCAGCTCGGACGGCAGTAGATCCCGGTCGAGCGGACGGCCGTGACGAACTGCCCGTCGAAGCGGGTGTCGCGCGCGCTGATCGCCCGGTAGCGCTCGTCGAAGTCGATCACGGGGAAGCTCATGCCTCCATGCTGTCACGCCCCGGGGACATCGACTGGCGGAAATCGGACACGGCGGTGGCGCCGTCACCGAGTCCCTCCGCACGCGCCGAGACCCCGGCCTGCGAACATCGGCAGGCCGGGGTCTCGGGGTGGAGCGGGGTCTCGCGAACCGCGAGCGCTCAGTGGAAGAAGTGACGCTCCCCGGTGAAGAACATCGTCACGCCGGCCTTGCGCGCGGCGTCGACGACCTCACCGTCGCGGACCGACCCGCCGGGCTGCACGATGGCGGTGACGCCGGCGTCGATCAGCACCTGGGCGCCGTCCGCGAACGGGAAGAACGCGTCGGAGGACGCGACCGATCCGGCAGCGCGGTCGCCGGCGCGCTCGACCGCGAGGCGGCACGAGTCGACGCGGTTGACCTGGCCCATGCCGACGCCGACCGTGGCGTTGTCCTTCGCCAGCACGATGGCGTTCGACTTGACGGCGCGGCAGGCCTTCCACGCGAAGATGAGGTTCTCCATCTCCTCGTCGCTCGGGCGCTCACCGGAGACGAGCTCCCAGTTCTTCGCGACGGAGACGATGTCGTCCGGGAAGCGGTCGGCGTCCTGCAGCAGCAGACCGCCGGAGACGAGGCGCACGTCCATCCGCTCCTGCTGCCAGTCCTTCGGCAGCTGCAGCAGACGCAGGTTCTTCTTCGCCTTGAACACCTCGAGGGCGGCCGGCTCGAACGACGGCGCGACGATCACCTCGGTGAAGATGTCCTTGAGGTTCTCGGCCATCTTGAGGGTGACGGTGCCGTTCGCGGCGATGACCCCGCCATAGGCGGAGACCGGGTCGCACTCGTGGGCGCGCAGGTGGGCGCTGGCGATCGGGTCCAGGGCGTTCGGCGCCGTGGTCGCGATGCCGCACGGGTTGGCGTGCTTGATGATCGCGACGGCCGGCTTGACCATGTCGTAGGCGGCGCGCAGGGCGGCATCCGCGTCGACGTAGTTGTTGTACGACATCTCCTTGCCCTGCAGCTGGGTCGCCTGGGCGATGCCGTGGCCGCCGGCGCGGGTGTAGATCGCCCCGCGCTGGTGCGAGTTCTCGCCGTAGCGGAGGGTCGCGAGGCGCTCGGCCTGGATCGTCAGGTGCGCGGGCAGGTCGCCCGGCTCGGTGAGCGTGCCCTCGGCGAACCACTGCGCGACGGCGGTGTCGTATGCGGCGGTGTGCGCGAAGGCCCGTGCGGCGAGCTCGCGACGCTGGGCGACCGAGGTGCCCCCGGCGGCGATCGCGGAGACGATCGCGGGGTAGGACTGCGGCGACACGACGATCGCGACGTTGGCGTGGTTCTTCGCCGCGGCGCGCACCATCGCGGGACCGCCGATGTCGATCTGCTCGACGACGTCATCGCCGACGGCACCCGACGCGACGGTCTCGACGAACGGGTACAGGTTCACGACGACGAGCTCGAACGGCGCGATGTCGAGCTCCTCGAGCTGCCGCTCGTGCTCTTCAAGGCGCAGGTCGGCCAGCAGACCGCCGTGCACCTTGGGGTGCAGCGTCTTCACGCGGCCGTCGAGCATCTCGGCGACGCCCGTGACGGCGGCGACATCGGTCACGGCGAAGCCCGCCTCGCGGATGGTCGCGGCGGTCGACCCGGTCGAGACGATCTCCACGCCGGCTTCCGCGAGAGCCGCGGCCAGCACGAGCAGGTCGGTCTTGTCGCTCACCGAGACGAGCGCGCGCCGGATCGGCACGGTGTCGCGATCGCGGTAGAGCGTGGGGTCGTGGCGGGGGCCGGCCATGATGGGCTCCTTCGTGCGGGGTGCGTCGGGGTGGGGGTCAGGGTGCAGGAGTGAGGGCGAGGTCGCCGGTGGCGATCCCGCGGACGACGTCGATGAGCAGTCGACGCTCGACGGGCTTGATGCGCTCGTGCAGGCTGTGCTCGGTGTCGTCCGGGAGCACGGGCACGCGCTCCTGGGCGAGGATCGGTCCGCTGTCGACACCGTCGTCGACGACGATCACGCTGGCGCCGGTCTGGTCGACCCCGGCGGCGAGCGCGTCACGCACGCCGTGCGCACCGGGGAACTCCGGCAGGAAGGCCGGGTGCGTGTTGATGAGGCGCGGCGAGTACGCGGCGACGACCGAGGGCGGCAGCAGGCGCATGAGCCCGCTGAGGACCACCAGGTCGGGCTTCCAGACCGCGAGCTGTCGGGCGAGCTCCTCCCCCCAGGCCTCGCGGCTCTCATGCTCGTGCCAGGGCACGGTGAAGCTGGGGATGCCGAACTCCTCGGCGTGGGCGAGGCCGTCGGCATCGCGATCCGCGCCGACGACGATCACCCTGGCGGGGAAATCGGGATGACGAGCAGCCTCGAGGAGGGCACGAAGGTTCGAGCCGGCGCCCGAGATGAGAACGGCGACCGTGAGCACGCGCTCAGTCTACCGGGGCCCGCGGACCGCCCCCGCCCGGTGACGACGGGAGCCGAGGCGGCGGTCAGTCGCGCCGATCGGGGTCGCTCCTCGGCGGCTCGAACCGGCGGAGGTCATCGTCGAGCGGCGCGGTGTCGTCGAACGCGGAGGGCACGACCGCGGGGACTCCCCCCACGCCCACCGACCCCGCGGCCGGGTCGAACTCGGTCATCTCGGCGATCCAGCGGTCCGTGCGCTCCTCGGCCAGCTCATCGCGGTTCCGCGGCGCGAGCAGCAGGATCGCCGCGCCGATGAGCACCTCGGCGCCGAGCGCGAGCGCGAACGGCACCACCGCGGGCCCGACCACCGCCAACCGGCCCGGGCCCATGGACCCGTTCGCGAGAGCGGCGGCGAGTCCGGTGATCCCCGCACTGATGGCGGCGATGCCCACGGCGATCACGGTGCGCTGCAGCATGCCGAGCGGGGTTCCCTCCCAGACCAGACGGGAGCGCACGGCCCAGCCGGCGAACGCTCCGGCCGCGACCGGGACGAGCACGACGATGAGCATCCAGAACGAGCTGTTCTCGGGCAGCAGCCCGAACAGGGGGATGCCGGGGACGACGCCCAGCTGGGTGCCCGCAGGCGACACCGCGGTGCCCGCTCCGACCGCGAAGCCGGGGCCGGCGAGCCACGAGGCCGCCCACACGATCATGGTCGGGAGGTAGGCGAGCTGCGCGAGCGTCATGACGGTCGCGCCGAGGGCGTCGACGCGGGCGGCCTGGAACAGCGCGACCACCTCGCCGCCGCGGAACAGGGTCGTCACGGCGAGGGCGAGGGCGGACGCCCCGACCACGGCGACGAGCGTGAAAGCCGTGCCGCGGAGGATCGCGGCCGGGACCGGAGCCCAGTCCTCCCGGGCGTCGATCCGGTCGTGGAGACGATCGAGGAGGCCGCCGTCCCCCTCTTCCCAGGCCACGCGGACCGCGCCGCAGAGCGCGCCGGCGAGGTAGACCGCTGCGGGGAGGATGATCGTCAGCGGAGCGGGTGTCTGCACCGCCTCCAGCCGGGTCGACAGCGAGACCCCGACGGCGATGAGCGCGAACACACCGGCCCCCGACACCACGCCCAGCAGCCACGCTCCGGCATCGGCCGCCCGCTTGCCGGACCGCGCCGCGAACAGCAGCGTGAAGATCAGGAACGCCAGCGGTGTGATCGACACCGCGAAGTTCGCGGCCTGGGGCGGGATCGCGAGGGCGACCAGGAGCTCGCTCGGGATCGTGACGTCGAGCGGGACGCCGTGCCCGAACTGCCAGAGGGTCCCGGTGAGGGGCCAGAGCGCTCCCCAGTCGGCGGTGATGCCGAAGGCGACGGTCCACAGCAGCGTCAGCGGCGCGAGCAGCACGACGAGGCCGACCGCTGCGGCGATGGCGGCGTCGAAGGCGGCGAGGAGCGCGACGAGGAGGCGTTGCATAGCGATTCGAGACTACGACGAGTTGCCGACGAAGCCCTGGGGGCGCGCGTGGGGGCGGCGACACGATAGCGTTTCTCCGGAGGTTTCCCGATGACAACTGCCCCGCCCGCCCCGGCATCCACCGAGCCCAAGAATTCCCTGGACCGCTTCTTCGAGATCAGCAAGCGCGGATCCACGATCGGCACCGAGATCCGAGGGGGTCTGGTGACGTTCGTCACGATGGCCTACATCGTGATCCTCAACCCGATCATCCTCTCCGGCAAGCCCGACGTCGCCGGGAACATGCTCGACTTCAACGCCGTCGGCGCCGCGACCGCGCTGACCGCCGGCGTGATGACGATCCTGTTCGGACTCGTCACGCGCCTGCCGTTCGGCTTCGCCGCCGGCCTCGGCATCAACGCGTTCGTCGCCTTCTCGGTCGTCGGTCAGGTGACCTGGCCCGAGGCGATGGCCCTCGTGATGATCAACGGCGTCGTGATCGTGCTGCTCGCCGCCACCGGGCTGCGGAAGGCGATCTTCGACGCCGTGCCGTTCCAGCTCAAGATCGCCATCACGGTCGGCATCGGCCTGTTCATCGCCTTCATCGGCTTCGTGAACTCGGGCTTCGTCACCGCCACCGGCGCGTCCTCGCCGCCCGTCGGCCTCGGCGTCAACGGCTCGGTCGCGACCGTACCGAGCCTGCTCTTCGTGATCACGCTCCTCCTCACCGGCATCCTCGTCGCGCTCAAGATCAAGGGCGGCATGCTGATCGGCCTCATCGGCGGCACCGTGCTCGCGGTCATCGTCGAGGCGATCTGGCACATCGGCCCGCGCGGCTTCGACGACGAGGGCAACGTGGTCAACCCGGGCGGCTGGGGTCTGACGGTCCCCGCCCTGAACGGCTCGCCCGTCGGCGTGCCCGACCTGAGCCTGATCGGCGCCGTCGACTTCAGCTTCGACCTGAGCAAGGTCAGCCTCGTCGCCATCGTGATGATCGTCTTCACGCTGCTCTTCACGAACTTCTTCGACGCCATGGGCACCATGACCGGCCTCGCCAAGGAGGCGAACCTCGCCGACGACAACGGCGACTTCCCGCGCATCAAGTCGGCACTGGTCGTCGAGGGCGTCGGCGCGATCGCCGGTGGTGCGACCTCCTCCTCGTCGAGCACGGTCTTCATCGAGTCGGGGGCCGGCATCGGCGAGGGTGCGCGCACCGGACTCGCGAACGTCGTCACCGGCGTCGTGTTCCTGATCGCGATGTTCCTGACGCCGCTGACGTCGATCGTCCCCACCGAGATCGCCGCCGCGGCGCTGATCATCGTCGGTGCCATGATGATGGCGCAGATCCGCTACATCGACTTCACGGACTTCCGGGTGCTGCTGCCGGTGTTCCTCACCGTCTCGGTCATGCCGCTGACGTACTCGATCGCGAACGGCATCGGCGCGGGCTTCGTGAGCTGGGTGCTCATCCACGCGTTCTCCGGCAAGGCCAAGACGATCAGCCCGCTGCTGTGGGTCGTCGGCGCCGGGTTCCTGATCTTCTTCGCCCGAGGGCCCATCGAGGCTCTCTTCGGCGTCGGGATCTGACACCGAGATCACACGGAAGAGGGGCGGATGCTGCGGCAACCGCCCCTCTTCCGCATATCAGGCGTAGGCGGCCGCGAACTCCGCCGACGGCTCGATCGGCTCGATCACGTCGATGAGCACACCCCCGGGCGCCTCGACGATGAAGTGGCGCTGACCGAAGTCCTCCTCCCGGAGGGACAGGCGCTCGGGCAGCCCCCGCTCCCCCACCAGGCGCGCGTGCGCGGCGGCGGCATCCGGCACCTCCAGGTTCAGCAGCAGCCCCCGCACGGGCTCGCGGAAGCCCTCGGGGATGGTCTCGTGCGTGCGGTCCAGGATCGCGAGCTCGCCACCCTCGAAGCGCAGGCTCACGTACCAGTCGGCCTCGAACGACACATCGAAGCCGAGCTCCTCGCGATAGAAGCGTGCGGTGGCAGCGACGTCGTCCACCATCAGCACCGGGTAGAAGCTCGTGATCTTCATGTCTCTCCCTTTACATACAGTGCGTTTGTATCCTGCTCGCTACAATACATACACACCGCACGTAAAGGAACCCCATGCCCCGAGCTTCCGCGGCCGACGCCGCCGAGACCGCCCGCCGCATCCTCGATGTCGCCACGGCGCAGTTCGCCGCGCACGGGTACGCCACCGCATCCGTCGACGAGATCGCCCGCCTCGCCGGAGTCACACGAGGAGCGGTCTACCACCACTACACGTCGAAGCCGCTGCTGTTCCGCGACGTCGCGGCTGCCCAGCAGCAGTCCGTGGCCGACGCGATCCGCGACGCCACGGAAGACAGTGCTCCGGATGCCGCTCTCCGCGACGGCAGTCATGCATTCCTGGACGCGATCACGCGCGGAGCGGCCTCGCGCGTGCTGCTCGTCGACGGCCCGGCCGTGCTCGGCGGGGAGGAGTGGCGTCGCCTCGACGCCGAGGGCCCGGAGCAGGAGCTGCGCACGGGTCTGAGCGAAGCAGGGGTCTCCCCCGCACTCCTCGCGCCGCTCACGGCCGCGCTCTCCGGAGCCATGAACGAACTCGCCCTGTGGCTCGCCGCGCACCCGGACGACGCCGACGCGCGGATGCGGGCCCACGCCGCGCTGGACGGCGTGCTGGACGCGGTGGCGGGCCGCCGCTGAAGCGACGCGGACACCCGGGCATGAAAGAAGGCCCCGGAGTGGAGTCCGGGGCCTTCAGATCAAGCGTAGCTCAGATCAGAGCGCTTCGATGATCGCGCGCATCAGGTCAGCCGTCTCGGACGGCGTCTTGCCGACCTTGACGCCGGCGGCCTCGAGGGCCTCCTTCTTCGCCTGAGCGGTACCGGCCGAGCCCGAGACGATGGCGCCGGCGTGGCCCATGGTCTTGCCCTCGGGAGCGGTGAAGCCCGCGACGTAGCCGACGACCGGCTTCGTGACGTTCGCCTTGATGTAGTCGGCCGCACGCTCCTCGGCGTCGCCGCCGATCTCGCCGATCATGACGATCGCCTTGGTCTCGGGGTCGGCCTCGAACGCGGCGAGCGCGTCGATGTGCGTGGTGCCGATGACCGGGTCGCCGCCGATGCCGATGGCGGTGGAGAAGCCCAGGTCGCGCAGCTCGAACATCATCTGGTAGGTCAGAGTGCCCGACTTCGACACGAGGCCGATCGGTCCCTTGCCCGTGATATTCGCGGGCGTGATGCCCACGAGCGCCTCGCCCGGCGTGATGATGCCGGGGCAGTTCGGCCCGATGATGCGGGTCTTGTTGCCCTTACTCTGCGCGTAGGCCCAGGCCTCGGCCGAGTCGCCCACGGGGACACCCTCGGTGATGACGACGAGCAGCGGGATCTCGGCGTCGATGGCCTCGATCATCGCGTCCTTCGTGAAGGCGCCGGGGACGAAGGCGATCGACACGTCGGCGCCCGTCTCCTTCATGGCCTCGGCGACCGAGGCGAAGACGGGCAGCTCGACGGCGTTGCCGTCCTTGTCCGTGTGCGAGACCGTGGTGCCGGCCTTGCGGGCGTTGACGCCACCGACGACCTGGGTGCCGGCCTTGAGCATCAGTGCGGTGTGCTTGGTGCCCTCACCGCCGGTGATGCCCTGGACGATGACCTTGGAGTCCTTGTTGAGGTAGATCGACATTCTTCTCGTCCTTCAGTCTCAGGCGTTGGCGAGCTCGGCGGCCTTGTCGGCGCCCTCGTCCATGGTGGCGGCCAGGGTCACAAGCGGGTGCGCGTACTCGGCGAGGATCGCGCGACCCTCGTCGACGCGGTTGCCGTCCAGGCGCACGACGAGCGGCTTGGAGGCCGCGGCGCCCAGCGTCTCGAGCGCGCCCTTGATGCCGTTGGCGACGGCGTCGCACGCCGTGATGCCACCGAACACGTTGACGAAGACGCTCTTCACCTGCGGGTCGCCGAGGATGACGTCGAGGCCGGCGGCCATGACCTCAGCCGAGGCTCCGCCACCGATGTCGAGGAAGTTGGCCGGCTTGACGCCGTTGTGGTTCTCGCCCGCATAGGCGACGACGTCGAGCGTCGACATGACGAGTCCCGCGCCGTTGCCGATGATGCCGACCTCGCCGTCGAGCTTCACGTAGTTGAGGCCCGACTCCTTGGCCTTGGCCTCGAGCGGGTCTGCGGCGTCCTTGTCCTCGAGCGCCTCGTGCTCGGGGTGACGGATCTCGGAGGCGTTGTCGTCGAGCGTGACCTTGCCGTCGAGCGCGATGATGTCGCCCTCTTCGGTGCGGACCAGCGGGTTGACCTCGACGAGCGTCGCGTCCTCGCCCTTGTAGACGTCGAAGAGCTTCACGAACACGTCGGAGACCTTCTCGACGAGGTCTTCGGGGAAGTTCGCCGCGCGGGCGATCTCGACGGCCTTCGCCTTGTCGATGCCCGTGAGCGGGTTGACCTCGACGCGCGCGAGGGCCTCGGGACGCTCGACCGCGAGCTCCTCGATCTCCATGCCGCCCTCGACCGAGCAGAGGCTCAGGTAGGAGCGGTTGGCACGGTCGAGCAGCACGGAGAAGTAGAACTCCTCGGCGATGCGCGCACCCTGCGCGACCATGACGCGCTTGACGACGTGGCCCTTGATGTCGAGGCCGAGGATGGCCTTCGCCGCCTCGTACGCCTCGTCGGGGGTCTTGGCGACCTTGACGCCGCCCGCCTTTCCACGGCCGCCGGTCTTCACCTGAGCCTTGACGACGACCACTCCGCCGATCTTCTCGGCAGCCGCCCTCACCTCTTCAGGAGTGTCCGCGACGATGCCGGCGAGGACCGGCACTCCGTACTTCTCGAAAACGTCTCGTGCCTGGTACTCGTACAGATCCACTGTGGTTCCTTCACTGGGCTGCTGTCTGGTAATTCTCTCGATGTCGAGACATCGACCAGTCCCCCAGCCTACTACCTCGGCCTGGGCGCTCCTGCGGCCGCAGCGTCGTCCGGATCAGCGCAGCGTCGGCACGCCCCAGCGCCTCGCCGGCAGCGCGACGAGACGGAGCTGTCGAGAGATCACGAACGGGGTGAAGACGAGGGCGGCACCGGCCGCGACGATCACGGGCCGGATCACGACCACCGGCAGCGAGCCCCACAGCGCGAAGAGGATCGAGGCGACCAGGACGACGGCGAGTACAACCTCGCACACGAGGAGCTGCCGGCGCGTGGAGGCGCTGTCGTCCGCCAGCGTCGTCTCGCGACCGCGCACCGCGATGCGCTCGGTCCACCGCGCACCGTCCCACCACCGCAGGGTGCCTCGGCGGCGTGTCTCGTACCATCCGGCCGCAATCCCGCGCTCACTCACGCTCTCAGTATGACGGTCTCGCCTCGGCGTCTCCGCCTGCCGAGGTCTAGGCTTTCGCCATGCACGAATCCGCAGAACTGCGCACCGGCGTCGTGGCCGCAGCGCTCGAGCTCTTCAGCGACCAGGGGTTCGATCAGACCTCGGTGGAGCAGATCGCCAAGGCCGCCGGCGTCTCGCGTTCGACCTTCTTCCGTCAGTTCGGCGGCAAGGAGGACGTGGTGTTCGCCGACCACGAAGTGCTCCTCGGGCAGCTCAGGGAGTTCCTCGACGAGGGACATGACGACCCGTGGGGCGCGGTGTGCGCGGCATCCGAATCGGTCTTCGCGCACTTCGCGCACGACCCCGAACTCGCCCGTCGCCGCTACCAGATCGTCCGTCAGGTGCCGGTGCTGCGCGAGCGCGAGATCATCACGGTGTTCCGCTACGAGCGGCTGTTCGACGAGTACCTGCGCGGAGCCCTCCCCGGCGTGGACCCGCTGGACGCCGTCGGATTCGCCGCACTCGTGACCGCCGTGCACAACCACGTGCTGCGCCAGCTGCTGCGCGGACGCAAGAAGGTCCCGCTGTCGACGCTGCAGACCGCCCTCGCCGACGTCCGTCGCCGGTACGGAGTCACGGATGCGGCCGCCGAGGCCCCCGACGACATGGTCGTCGCGGTCTTCCCGCGGTCCATGCCGATCGCCGAGGTCACGCGCCGCCTGCAGTCCGAGCTCGACTAGCCGTCCCGGGGTCGTGGAACCGAGTATCGAGGAGTACGATACTCAGGTCCACGAAGGAGCCCCATGAGCACTGCAGCCACCCCGTTCCCCGGCGAGCGTGTCTCGTCGTACGACATCACCGGACGTCAGAACAGCGACTACTACGCCGTCTTCTCCGACATCCCCACGGCCGACCGCGCGGCATGGGATCGCGCGAAGTCCTACGTCGACGAGGTCGCGCCGCAGATGGCGGAGGCCTGGGACCGGGCGGAGTACCCGCTCGAGGCCGCACGCCGGATGGGCGAGATGGACCTCGTCGTCGACGGCATCCCGCACCCGTCGCTCACAAGCATGTCCCCCCTGGCCGCCGGCCTGGTCAACATGGAGATCTCGCGCGGCGACGGCTCGCTGGGCACCATCCTCGCGGTCCAGGGCGGACTCGCGCTGCGCACCCTCGCCCTGTTCGGCTCCCCCGCCCAGCAGGAGCGGTGGCTCACGGCGCTCGCCGATGCGTCCGTGCTCGGGTCGTTCGCGCTGACCGAGCCCGACCACGGCTCCGATTCGGTGTCGCTGGAGACCGTGGCCCGCCGCGACGGTGACGAGTGGGTGCTCCGCGGAGCGAAGAAGTGGATCGGCAACGGCGCGTCCGGCGGCATCACGTTCGTCTGGGCGCGCGTCGACGACGAGGGGGCGGACGAGCACGGCGCCGTGCGGTGCTTCCTCGTCGAGCAGGACACCCCCGGGTACACCGGCAGTGTGATCCGCGGCAAGGCGTCGCTGCGGGCGATCCACCAGGCGCACATCGTCCTCGACGACGTGCGCGTGCCGCTCGACGCGGTGCTCCCGGGTGCCAAGAGCTTCAAGGACGCCTCGACGGTGCTCTACGCGACCCGCTCGGGAGTCGCATGGTCGGCGCTCGGACACGCGACCGCCTGCTACGAGGCGGCACTCGCCTACGCGAAGGAGCGCGTGCAGTTCGGCAAGCCCCTCGCGAAGTTCCAGATGGTGCAGGAGCGGCTGACCCACATGCTCGAGGACCTCACGGCGATGCAGCTGTACTGCCGCCGGATGGCAGACCTGGAGACTGCGGGCGAGCTGCGTCCGACCCAGGCGTCGCTGGCGAAGTTCCACAACACCCGTGCCGCGCGACGGATCGCCTCGACCGCCCGCGACCTGCTCGGCGGCAACGGCATCCTCCTCGAGAACGGCGTGATGCAGCACCTCGCCGACATCGAGGCCATCCACACCTACGAGGGCACGGAGAGCGTGCAGGCGCTGCTGCTCGGCCGCGACATCACCGGGATGAGCGCGTTCGCCTAGAGCCCGGGCGCGGCCGTCCGAGCGGTCGGTCGCACCATGCACACCAGGCGCTCACGGTCGTCCCAGGACGGCACCGGCTCGAAGCCGCGCGAGGCGTACAGGCGCACGGCGCCCACCCGCCAGTCCCACACCGACAGGCGCACCTCGGCGGCGCCGGCATCGATCGCGGCAGCCACCGCCGCGTCCAGCAGAGCCGAGCCGACGCCACGGCCGCGCACCTCGGGAACGGCCCACAGCCGCTTGATCTCCGCGACGCGGTCCGACACGGACAGCACGACCACGCCGACGACGCGCCCGTCGATCTCGGCGACCAGCACCCGGCATCCGGCGTAGGCGGCGGAGGGGTCGTCGACCTCGCGGCGGTAGCGGTCCGGCAACGACGCGGCGGGGTCCGGGTCGGAACCCTCCTGCTGCGCCTTCTCGGACTCGGTCTGGCGGAGGTAGGCCTCGACGGCCGCGGAGACCGCGAGCGCATCGACGCCGGCGAGGTCGGCGGCTCGGACGAGCGGGCGGCCGATCGTCGCCTCCGCGCGGGCGGTCACGTTCAGTCGCAGCCGCAGCCGCCGGACGGCGTCTTCACCATGAAGCAGACGTCGCACACGCCGTAGTCACGCTCCTCCACCGGCTTCGGCTTCTCGACCCGGGGCGTGGAGACCCGCGGCGTCGTCGTGCGCTTCGCGGCGCGCGGCGGTGTGATCGGGAGGAACTCGCTCGGGTGGCTCACGTAGAAGTAGGGCGCACGGCCCTCGCTCGGCTGCAGACGCAGCGGCGCGGATCCGACGACGAGGCGCTCGTCCTCGGTGAAGCCGTTGGTGTAGGTGCGGCCGATGTGCAGCGACGCGCCCTCACCCCGACGGATCGCTTCGATGTATCGACCGCGGTCGATGAACGAGCTGATTCCGATGGCTTCGACGATGGCCGTGATGAACGCGTGGTTCGACGGATCGATCCGGTGCGCGCGCAGCGCCTCGGGGAGCGAGCGGTATGGACGGGAGGTGCCTGCGGGGGTCGGCCCCTGAACTTCTTTCATCTGTTCCAGGATCGCACGCCCGGGGCCCCTCTCTCGACCGCTTCTGCCGCGCGGGCGTGGGAGACTGGCGTCATGGCGCGGGCGACGATCATCGGCTCCGGCCCCAACGGCCTCGCCGCCGGGGTGTCGCTCGCACGCGCCGGTTACGAGGTGCGGGTGCTGGAGGCATCCGCGACGCTCGGCGGCGGCGTCCGCACCCTCGATTCCACGCTCCCCGGATTCCGTCACGATGTGTGCTCCGCGGTGCATCCGGCGGCCTTCGCCTCCCCGTTCTTCCGGGCGTTCGGGCTCGACCGGCGCGTGGAGTGGATCCATCCCGAAGCCTCCTACGCGCACCCGCTCGACCGCGGGCGGGCGGCGATCGCCTGGCGCGACATCGACCGCGCCGCCGCCGGCCTCGGAGCCGACGGTGCGGCCTGGCTCTCGCGGCTGCGCCCACTGAGCCGACACATCGACGGCGTCGCCGATTTCACCGGCAACCAGCTGCTGCGCATCCCGCGCGACCCCGTGACCGCGGTCCGCTACGCGATCAGGGTCCTCGATCAGGGCACCCCCCTCGCCGCGCACGCGTTCCGGACCGAGGAGGCGGCCGCCCTGATGTCGGGCGTCGTCGCGCATGCCAACGCTCCCCTGCCCTCGTTGGCCGGAGCCGCCGCCGGCATGCTGCTGGCCGCTCTCGCGCACGCTCGGGGCTGGCCGTATCCTCGCGGCGGCTCGCAGCGCATCGCGGACGCCATGATCGACGACATCCGCGCGCACGGGGGCGTCTTCGAGACGGGAACACCCGTCACCGACCTGCGACGGCTCGACTGGGGAGACCCGCGCCGAGGCGACCTGCTGATGCTGAACACCTCGCCGCGACTCGCGCTGACGCACCCCGACGTCCCCGCGGGCTATGCACGGGCCGTCTCCTCCTACCGCTACGGCCCAGGGGCCGCGAAGGTCGACTTCGCGCTGGACGGTCCGGTCCCGTGGACGAACCCCGACATCGCGAGCTCGCCGACCGTGCACCTCGGCGGGACCAGGGCCGAGGTGTGGGCGAGCGAGAACGCCGTCGCAGCCGGGCGGGTCAGCGAGCGTCCCTACGTGCTGGTCGTGCAGCCCTCGGTCCGCGACGACACCCGCGCCCCGGAGAGCAAGGCCGTGCTCTGGGCCTACATCCACGTGCCGCCGGGGTCTGACCTCGATCCGACCGAGCTCATCACGGCCCAGGTGGAGCGCTTCGCCCCGGGCTTCCGCGACCTGATCCTGGCCCATCACGCGGTGCCCGCCTCGTCACGCGAGGCCATCAATCCGGCGGAGATCGGCGGGGACATCTCCGGGGGCGTGTTCGACATCCGCCAGGCGCTGAAGCGTCCGACCCTCTCCCCCGTCCCCTGGCGCACGCCGATGCCCGGGGTGTACCTGGCCTCCTCCTCGACGCCTCCGGGCCCCGGCGTGAACGGCATGGCCGGTTGGCACGCCGCGCACACCGCGCTGCGGGACGCCGGTGCGCCCGCGACGCTCGACGACCTCTTCGACTGAGCCGCCCTTCCGCCGCGGGTGCCCTGCCGTCAGGATGGGAGCGTGCGCTACGACATCCCCGCGCCGATGCTCGCCAAGGCCGTCCCCGCCGTGCCGGACCCGGCCAAGAGCCCGGGCGGTCTTCTGTACGAGCCGAAGTGGGACGGTTTCCGTGGGCTCATCGCCTGGGACGGCGACACGGTCGAGATCGGATCGCGCGGCGCGAAGCCGCTCACCCGATACTTCCCGGAGCTCGTCGAGGCGATTCCGGAGCTGCTTCCCGGCCCGTGTCTGCTCGACGGCGAGATCGTCGTCGCGACCGGCCCGGCGGGCGCTCAGCGGCTCGACTGGGAGGCCCTGAGCCAGCGCATCCATCCGGCGGCCTCCCGCGTCGCGAAGCTGGCCACGGAGACGCCGGCCATGTTCATCGCCTTCGACCTGCTCGCCGAGGGAGAGGACGACCTTCTCGCGGAGCCGTTCGAGACCCGGCGGACGCGCCTGGAGACGCTCATGGCGACGGTGGAGCACCCTCTGCACATCACCCGCACGACCCGTGACCGCGAGGCGGCGGTGCGGTGGCTCGCCGAGTTCGAGGGCGCGGGCCTCGACGGAGTCGTCGCGAAACCCCTCGATCAGCCGTATGCGCCCGGCAAGCGCACCCTGTTCAAGATCAAGCACGCGCGCACGGCCGACGTGGTCGCGCTCGGCTACCGCATCCACAAGTCGGGCTCCGGGGTCGGCTCGCTCCTGGTCGGGCTGTACGGCGACGACGGAGTGCTCCGCCAGGTGGGCGGGGTGGCCGCGTGGAGCGACGTGCGTCGACAGGAGCTGGTCGAGGAGCTCGCGCCCCTGGTCGAGCGCGACGACAGCGGCGAGGCGGTGACCGGCGAAGGCGAGCGGTCGCGGTTCAGCGGTTCGAAGGACGTGTCGTTCGTCCGCCTGCGCCCGGAACGGGTCCTCGAGGTGCGCTACGACCAGCTCGAAGGCGCCCGCTTCCGGCACACCGTGCAGTTCGAGCGCTGGCGGCCGGACCGCGAGGCGCGATCGTGCACCTACGACCAGCTGGACACCGTCGCAGGCTACGACCTCGCCGACGTGCTCGCCTGAGCGGGCTCAGTCCTTGTCGGCGGGAGCGCCGTCCTCGTCCCAGTTCGCGGCGACCTTCTTGCTGGGCTGCACCCGCGGGGGCTCCCCCGGCATCTTCGGGAACTCCGGCGGGAAGGGCAGCTCCCCCAGCCCGTTCTCCCGGTCGCGCTCCCACCACTCCAGCAGGGTGTCGATGCGGCCGGGCGACGAGGGCATGTCCGCCCAGGGGTCCCCGATCTCGGCCAGGCGCTCCGGGATGCTGCGCACCGTGAACCGCCGCGGGTCCAGACCGTCGAGCTCGTCCCACGCGACCGGTGTCGACACCGTGGCGCCGGGCAGAGCGCGCGGGCTGTAGGCGCCGGCCATCGTGCGGTCGCGGTTCGCCTGGTTGAAGTCGACGAAGATCCGCTCGCCGCGCTCCTCCTTCCACCAGTTCGTGGTGACCTGCTCCGGCATCCGGCGCTCGAGCTCCCGACCGGCGGCGATCACCGCATGACGCACGTCGAGGAACTCGTGGGTCGGCTCGATCGGCGCGAACACGTGCAGGCCGCGATTGCCGCTGGTCTTGGCGAACGCCTCGAGTCCGGCTTCGCGCAGCACCTCGCGCAGCGTGTGCGCGGCCGTCACCGCATCCGCCAAGTCCGTGCCCGGCTGCGGGTCGAGGTCGATGCGCAGCTCGACGGGATCGTCGGCGTCGGCCGCGAGCGAGGCCCAGGGGTGGAACACGATCGTGTTCATCTGCACCGCCCAGACGATGGCGCTCGTGCGGGTGAGCACGATCTGCGGATGCTGGCGCCCGCTGTTGTACGTCACCGTCACGGCCTCGACGAAGTCCGGGGTCCCCTTGGGCGGGTTCTTCGAGAAGAAGCCCTCGGCCCGCGGGCCGTCGGCGGGACCGATGCCGTCGCGGAACCGCTCGAGCGACACCGGACGATGGCCGTTGGCCGCGAGGAACGGCACGGAGACGAGCTGGACGTACTCGGCCAGCTCCGCCTTCGTGATGCCGAGATCCGGCCACACCACGCGGTTCGGGCTGGACAGCGCGATCTCGCGCTCTCCGTCGGAGTCGGCGACGGTCAGGGTCACGCGTTCGGAGGCCATGCTCTGACCCTAGAGCGCTGCCTCGACCGAGGGAACCCCGCGCGGGTCACGCGGCAGAGCGCTCCCCTACTCGTCCTCGAGGTCGACCGCGAGCACCAGGACCGGCGCGAGCGCGTCGCGCTCGACGACGAGCGTCGGACCGGCCGAGTCGACGATCACACCGGCCATCTCGGAGTGGCTCGTGAGCACCTTGGCCAGCTGCGCCGGCTCGAAGGGCAGCGGCCGGTCGCCGCGTCCGAGCGCGATGACCTCGAGCGGGTGCGAGAACAACTGCAGGAAACGACGGCCGTCGGTCGTCTGCGCCTCGGCGATGCCGACCTGCCCGCTGTCGGAGCCGTCGTTCACCGCGACCCACATCCGTTTCGTCGCGAGCGCCTCGCCGACCTTGGCCGCCGAATCCTGCTCCCGGGGCGCGGCGAGGAGGCTCTTGACCGTCATCTCGGCATCGGCCTGGTCGAGCGTCTTCTGCAGCAGCTCGGTCGGGAAGACGACGCGGTGCGGGGCCGAGGCGTTGTCGACGATGAGGCCTGCGAAGTCACCGGACACGACCTGCTGCAGCACCGAGGTGACGGGCTGCGCCACCGCCGACGTCGCGGAGGGGTCGGCTTCGAGCTGCACGGAGTCGCGCACCGCGCGCGCCGAGCTGAACGCGAGCATGAACTGGCGGTCCTCCGCATCGCGGACCACCGCGACGGAGAGCGGCCGACCCTCGCTGATCTGCGCGCGGGCATCGCCGTTCACACGGATGTACAGGTGACCCTGCAGCGCCTGGCGCATCACGCCGAGCAGCTGGTCGTTGGTCGCGCCCGTCTCGATCTCGGTGAGCGCCTCGCGGAGCAGGACGTTGTCCTTCATGCCCGCGACGGTCTCGGTCTGCTCGGGCGGCAGCGGAGAAGCGAGCGGCAGACGCCGAACGGGAGGAACCTCGGGCTGCACGGCCGGGCTCGGCTGCGCAGGACGAGGAGCGGCGACCGGCGCCTCGGGCGTCGGGTCGGAGGCGGGCAGCGCGACCTCGGGACCCGCTTCGGCTCCGACACCGCGGAACGCCTGCACCGAGATGCCGATGGCGGGCGCGGCGGCCTGATCCTCGACGGGCGCGCTCTGATCGGAGGCGACAGCGTCGGTCTCGGCGGCGTCGTTCTCGACAGCGTCGGTTTCGACAGTGACGGCGGTGGGGGCGACGGCATCGTCACCGGACTTCTTGCGGCGGGAGAAGAGGGCCATGTCAGTCAGCCTAACCGGCAATCCGGCCTGCGTTCCGCCGCGGAGAGGACTCCGCGGCGGTGCTAGATCTTCTCGATCGGCGCGACCTTGATGAGCAGCTTCTTCTGCCCCGCCGAGTCGAACCGCACATGGGCGATGCGCTTCGCACCCTCGCCGGTCACGGCATCCACGCGCCCCTCGCCGAAGTCGACGTGGCGGATGCGGTCGCCCGCCGCGAGCTCGAGGTCGCCGTTGTCGCGCATCTTGGCCGTGACGCGGTTCGGGAACTTGTCCATCGCGGTCGACAGCGGCTTCAGGGAGTCGCGGCCGGGCAGCGCCTTGACCGCGAAACGATCGCCGGAGCCGGAACCACCGGAACCGCCGAAGCCACCCTGGCGACGCGCGTTCAGGGCTCGCGACTGCATCCCGCCACGCGAGTTCACATCTCCCGGCGACTGCCGCCAGTCGATCAGACCCGACGGGATCTCCTGCAGGAACCGGCTGGGCATCGCGACCGTGACCTCGCCGAACTGCGCCCTCGTCATCGCGAGGGACAGGTGCAGCCGCTTGCGCGCACGCGTGATGCCGACGTAGAAGAGGCGACGCTCCTCCTGAGGACCACCCGGCTCCCCCGCCGAGATGCGGTGCGGGATGAGGTCTTCCTCGACACCGGTGACGAACACGGCGTCGTACTCGAGGCCTTTCGCGGTGTGCATGGTCATCAGCGAGACCGAGCCCGACTCGTCGTCGAGGTCATCGGCGTCGGACACCAGGGCGACCTCGGTGAGGAAGTCGACGATCGTGCCCTCGGGGTTGTTGCGGGCGAAGTCGCGGGCGACGGCCACGAACTCGTCGAGGTTCTCGACACGCGCCTCGTCCTGCGGATCGCGACTCGCGCGCAGGGCGTCGAGGTAGCCGCTCTTGCCCAGCAGCAGGCTCAGTCCATCGGCGACCGCCGTGGGCGGAGGCAGCTCCCCGGTGGCGGGGATCAGGATCGCGGTGGCCTCGGCCAGCACGGCGTCGAGCTGTCCGATCGCCGCCTGCAGCTTCGGCCCGACGCCGAGCTGCCCCGGCAGCGACAGCGCGTCGCGGAAGCTGATGCCGTGCTCCTCGGCGAACCGGGCGATGGCCGTCTCGGTCACGTCGCCGATGCCGCGGCGCGGCTTGTTCAGGATGCGCCGCACGGACATCTCGTCGGCGGGGTTCGCGACGGCGACGAGGTAGGCGAGCGCGTCCTTGATCTCGGCGCGGTCGTAGAACTTGGTGCCGCCCATGATCTTGTAGGGCACCGCCGAGCGGATGAAGATCTCCTCGAGCGCACGGGACTGCGAGTTCGTGCGGTAGAAGACCGCCATCTCGGAGTAGGGCATGCCTGCGCGGTGCAGTGCCTCCACCTCGTCGGCCACGAACTGCGCCTCGTCGTGCTGCGAGTAGCCGGTGAAGCCGATGATCGGGTCGCCGTCGCCCTTGTCGCTCCAGAGCTTCTTGTCCTTGCGGTCGAAGTTGTTGCCGATGACCGCGTTCGCTGCGGACAGGATGTTCTGCGTCGAGCGGTAGTTCTGCTCGAGCAGCACCACGCGGGCGCCGGGGAAGTCGCGTTCGAACTCGCTGATGTTGCGGATGTCGGCGCCGCGGAAGGCGTAGATCGACTGGTCGGAGTCGCCGACGACGGTGAGCGAGGCACCGGGCTCACCGGCATCCGCGGTGGGCGCGGGGTCGGGCTCGAAGATCATCATGCCGTTCGAGGCATACGGGTCGGGAGCGGAGCCCGCGGCACCCGACACGGGGCGCGTCAGCTCGTGGATCAGCGAGTACTGCGCGTGGTTCGTGTCCTGGTACTCGTCGACCAGGATGTGCCGGAACCGGCGGCGGTAGGTGTCGGCGACCTGCGGGAACGCCCGGAACAGGTACACGGTCTGGCCGATGAGGTCGTCGAAGTCGAAGGCGTTGGCCTTCTGCAGCTGCCGCTGGTAGTCGGCGAAGACCTCGACGAAGACGCGCTCCGCCGGGTCGGTCATGTTGGCCTGACGCGCGTAGGACTCGGCGTCGGACAGCTCGTTCTTGAGCTTCGAGATGCGCGACTGCACGGAGGCCGGGGTGAGGCCGTAGGCGTCGGCCTCATGCTCCTTGACCAGGCGCTTGAGGAGGGCGCGCGAGTCGCCGGAGTCGTAGATCGTGAACGACTTCGTGTAGCCGAACTGCTCGGCCTCGCGACGCAGGATGCGCACGCAGGCGGAGTGGAACGTGGAGATCCACATGCCGCGCGCGGCGTCGCCGATCAGGCCCTCGACGCGTTCGCGCATCTCGCCCGCGGCCTTGTTCGTGAAGGTGATCGCGAGGATCTGGCTCGGCCATGCCTCACGTCCGCGCAGCAGCGACGCGATGCGGCGGGTGAGCACGCTGGTCTTGCCCGATCCCGCTCCCGCGACGATGAGCAGCGCGGGGCCGCGATAGGTGACGGCCTCGAGCTGCTGCGGGTTCAGGCCGGCGAGGAGATCGTCCTGCCCCTCCGCCCCGGTGGAGCGGGGGCCGACGGATCCGGGGACGATGAGAGGAGCTTCGGTCATGGCCTTATGAGTCTAGGCGTCGGCACCGACACCGCGGCACGGGAAGCCCCGGCGCGGAGCGCGTGAGAAGGGGGGGTGCACGGGCGAGACCCGTGCACCCCCTTCCACATCAGGCCGCGCGGCGGCGGCGTCCGACGGCCAGGGCTCCCCCGGCCAGCAGCATCAGCGCCACGGCGATGGCGGCCGCCGGGAGCTCGGAGCCGGTGGCCGCCAGGCCGCCTGCCCCGGTCCCTGCAGCGATGCGGATGTCCGCCCAGCCGAGGAGTGCGCCGCCGCCGTCGTACACCGCGATGCGGTGCGCGCCGAGCGGGGCGTCGGTCGGGATCGTCACGGTGATCGCTCCGGCCGCGGAGAGCGCGCCGGTCGCGATCCGCGTCGGGTCGGAGTACATCCACACCGCCACGTCCTCCCCCGCGCCGTCCGCACCGACCGTGACCGTGACCTTCTGCCCCCGGGTCGCGACCGACGGGTCGACCGTCAGGCCGTTGCGGTTGCCGTCGACGAGGTCGGTGCCGGGAAGCGGCGGGTTCTCCCCACCGGGGTTCTCCCCCTCGACGCCCGGCAGCGTCCCCGTGCGCAGCGCCTCGGAGGCGAACCCGTCGGCGAACCACCACACCGGACGCTGACCGTCGACCGACAGCGAGGCCGGCGAGGTCGCGAAGCCCTCGTTGTTGATGTCCGGCATGCCGGCCGGACGGGCGTAGTGGGCGATGCCGGGCTGGGCCGTGCCGTTGAGCGTGATCTCGGCGGAGCGCCCCTGGCACCCGTCGTCGCACACCGCCCACAGGGTGTTGCGGACCGTGTCCCAGTCGAGGGCCATGACGCCGGCGAGACCGGGAGCGATCTCCGACACGAGGCGCGACGAGCCGTCGGCGCCGAGGGCGAAGGCGTACACGTGGCCGTTGTCCTCGACCGCGACCAGGAACAGCCCGCCACCGTGACCGGCGTAGCCCTTCGGGTCGTACGCGGCACCGGTGTTGTCATCGAAGAGCTTGCCGGCGAGGGCGGAGTCCGGCACCCACTGCACGGCCTCCATCCCGAGGTTCGCGCCCACGGCGGGAAGCAGCGCGGTCAGGTCCCACTCCTGCTGGGCGACCAGGTCGCCCTTCGAGGCGTCGGGGTCGACCTTCAGCACCACGTTCTGGTTCACGCCCTTGGCACTGTTGTCGCGCTCGGAGGCGACGTAGACGAACCCGTCGCCGTCGACCGTGATGCCCTCGGTGTCGGGGCCTGCGGCGCCCGGATTCGCGGCATCCTTCTGGAAGCGCACGCGCTTGCCCGCCTTCCAGCCGTCCACCTTCTCGACCGAACCGTCGGCGTGCGCCGCGAGCTTCCAGATGCGGCCCTCGCCGTTGTCGACGGCCCAGAGGAACGCCCCATCGGCGGTCTCCTGCACGTCGAGTCCCGAGCTGTCCTCGAGGAACGTCGGGATGCTGTCGACGACGCGCACGTCGGCGGACCCGGGCCACGGGGAGACCGCGACCTCTCCGGCGCACACGTTCGCCGCGCCCTTCGTGGACTCGGCCGTGGCCGCGAAGGCACCGGTCGTGTCGGGGCAGCGGCCCCAGGTCGTGGCCGCGTGGCCCTCGCCCCAGCTGGTCTCGTCGACGAGCAGGTCGCCGTCGAACACCCGCACCGCGTCGCCGCCGCCGAACCCGAAGCCGAGCTGGTCACGCTCGATCACGAGGTACTCCCCCGCGGCGATGGTGGTGCCGGCCGGGATCGCATACGCGTGGCTGTCGTCGTCGTCCTTCACCACGATGCCCGACACGTCCAGGGAGGCGTCCGTGGGGTTCACGAGCTCCACCCAGTCGTCGGGCGAGCCGCCGTCCGACTCGACCTCGTTGATGCGCACCGGGTTGCCGCACGCGTTGCGGAGGCCCTTGGTCGAGACGGCGATGTCGACGAAGTCGCCGGTACCGTCCGCGCAGCGCGCCAGGACGCCGGCGGCATGCGCGGCGTAGACGTGCTCGTCGACCGTGTTCCCGTTCGCGTCGCGGATCGTGACGGTGTCGCCGTTGCCGAGGCCGAAGATGAAGTCGGTGGGCTGGTCGAAGACGAAGTAGCCGCCCGGCTGCAGGATCGTTCCCGCCGGGAGGGGCGTGGTCTCCGCGGCGTGGCCGGTCGGGTCGTTGTCCATGACGGTCCAGCCGGAGAGGTCGACGGCGCTGCTGCCGGTGTTCACGACCTCGACCCAGTCGGTGGTGTCGCCGTTCGACTCGATCTCGTTGATCACCACGGCCGGCATGACGCAGGAGTTCGCGGCGCGCGGAGTCGGATGAGCGAGCACGAAGGCGCCGACGCCGTCGGGGCAGCGCGCCAGAGTGGCCGCGGCGAAGTCGCCGTCGATCGCGGCGTGGCCCTGCCACGGGAACGTGTCGTCGAGCTGGGTGCCCTGCGCGTCGTAGAGGCGGATGCGGTCGACGCTGCCGATGCCGATCGGCTCGCGGAACGCCGCCTCGACGCCACCGGAGATCCCGATCGTGCCTTCTTCGACCACGAGGAAGGCACCTGCGGCGATCGTCGTGCCCGTCGGGAACTGCCAGCGGTGGTCGTCGGAGTTGTCGCGGATCTCATAGCCCGAGATGTCGAGCGCCTCGGTGCCGGGGTTGTAGAACTCCACCCAGTCGGCCGGCTGCGAGTCGACCTCGTTGATCACGATGGAGCCGGCGACCGGAGCGACCGCGCAGTCGTTCGGGGCACCGGGAGTCGCCGCCGTCGCGGGCGCCCACTCGCCGGTGCCGTCGGGGCAGCGCGCCCACACCGACAGCGGTGCGGTGTTCGCGTAGGCGTAGGAATCGACCTCGGCGCCGCTCGGGTCGAACAGCACCACCTCGTCGCCCTTGCCGAGCCCGAAGTCGAAGTCGACGTCCTTCACCAGCACCAGGAACTCGCCCGGGGCCAGCGAGGTGCCCTCCGGCGCCGTGCCGAAGGTGTCGCGCTTCTCGTCGGCGATCTTCCAGCCCGCGAGATCCACGGTCTCGGTGCCGGCGTTGTAGATCTCGACCTGGTCGGCGAGGCCGGTCGCCGCATCGTCGTAGACGATCTCGTTGAGCACGAGGCTCGTGGCGGCCGGGGTCTCCGCCGCGGGACGGATGCCGGGATCGGCACCGATCGCGGCCGCGGGCGTGGCGAGCAGGGCGGCGGCGCTCAACGCGCACACCGCCGCGACCGCCGCTGCAGAGTGCAGGCGGGGCATGGGGGCTCCTGGGGGCTTCTGCCGGACGGCCCCGCGCACGGGGGCCCGCCGGACTCAGACGGGTACCCGCCCAGACCACCGATCCCGCGTGGCCGCAGGGAAGCCCCCGGGTGCACGGCAGGTGAACGCGAGGTGGCGATCAGGCGATGCGGGTCCCCGGGGGAAGGCGTCGAGCGGGCGTCCGCGTGCGCGCCCAGGCGCCGGCGAACAGCGAGCCCGCGATGACGATCTGCACGCCGAGCCCCACGAACCAGCTCGGAACGGACGCGTCGATCACCTCTTCGGGGGTCCGGTACCCGCCGTCGGGGGCGCACTCGTCCCAGCGCTGGTCGAGCGGCGACTGCTGTGCGCTGCGCAGCCCGTACTTGATCTGGCCGAACAGGTCGACCGGATACCCGTCCGGCGAGAACTCGGTCGGGGTCGCATCCGCGAGCACGACGAACGGGTTCGCGGCGAGCGTCCACCAGACGAGGTCGAACCGGGGCACCTCGTAGGACGTGTTCTCCTCCCAGCGCTCGCAGTCGACGTTCCCGTTCGCATCGTACGGACGCGAGGAGACCGTCGCCTCGCTGCGGACGGCCATGCCCCCGAGGCCGAAGGCGATGAGCGTGCCGAAGACGAGGGCGGCGACCACGAGATAGGTCGTCGCCACCGAGAACAGCGGGCGCGCGATGAGCCCGCTCAGGCCGACGCCGATCGCGGCCACGATGATGATCTCGGCCGCGAGGACGAGCAGCGAGACGAGCAGCACCAGGGCATCCGCCCCGCCGCCCAGCAGGGACAGCGCGAGGAACGGCAGAGCGACCACCAGGAAGGCACCACCGGTCGCGATGGCCGCGACGAGCTTGCCGAGCATGATGTCGCCGGTGGAGACGGCGGTCACCTGGACCGCGGCGAGGGTCGCGGCGTCCCGGTCGCCGTTGATCGCGTTGCCGCTGAGCGTGGGCGAGACCAGCACGACCAGCAGGAGCACGATGTTGACGACGATCGAGTAGACGCCGGCGCCGACGGCATCGCCCCAGGAGTACACGGCGAATGCGAGGCCGGTGACGCCGAGCAGCACCAGGGCGAAGACGCCGAGCATGACGTACCAGCCGACGCTGCGCAGCCGCTGGGTCAGTTCGAGTCGGGCGATGATCCCGATGTTCGCGAGGCTCATGCTCCCGCCTCCGTTCCGGTCGGTGCCGCGGGCGGTGCAGGGGGCGCAGCAGGCGGCGGCGGCGCGGGCGTCGAGGCCTGCGGCGGCTGGGGTGCGGGCGGCTGGGGTGCGGGCGGCTGGGCCTGCTGCTGAGGCGCGTGCGACAGATTCAGGAAGGTGTGCTCGAGGTCGCTCTGCGCCGGCGCGAACTCCGCGACGGGGAGTCCCGCCTCCACGAGCCGACGCAGCGACTGCGCGGCGGCACCCTCACCGTCGAACCCGACGAGCACCGCGCCCCGGTCGACGGCCAGCGCTTCGGGAGCGAGACCCAGGCTCGAGGCCACCTGCCAGGTGTCGGCGTTCATGCGCTCGGGCGTCGCGTCGGCCAACCGGACGCGCCAGGCGCGCACGGACGACTGTGTGGGGGCGGCGTCGACGACGGTGCCCGCGACGAGGAACACCGCGTCGTCGACGACCTCCTCGAGCTCGGAGAGGATGTGGCTCGAGATCAGCACCGTGCGGCCTTCGGCGGCGAAGCGGCGCAGCAGCACCCGCAGCTGTACCCGCGCCTCCGGGTCGAGCCCCGATGCGGGCTCGTCGAGGAGCAGGATCCGCGGGTCGTGGACGAGAGCGCGGGCGAGGCCCAGCTTCTGCTTCTGCCCGCGCGAGAGCACCTTGGCGGGTGCGTCGGCGAGGTCGGCGAGCCCGACCATCGTGAGCAGCTGCTGGGCGCGGGCCTCCGCATCCGGCTTCTCGATGCCGTACAGCCGCGCGGTCGTGACGACGGTCTCGCGCGCGGTGAGCGAGGGCCAGGCTCCGAGCGCATCGGGCATCCATCCCAGCAGCCGTCGCGCCGCGAGCGGGTCGACCGCGGGGTCGACCCCGCCGATGCTGATGGTTCCCGTGTCGGGGGCCAGGAGCGAGGCGAGCATCAGGAGCAGGGTCGTCTTGCCCGCCCCGTTCGGTCCCACCAGGCCGGTCACCCGGCCCGGCTCCGCGCGAAGGGTGGCGGCGCGCACGGCCTGCACGGCCCCGAACGCTCGGCTGACGTCTTGCACCACGATTCCGGTCATGCGGTCAGTCTGGCATCGCGGACCCGCCGCACCCGGGACCTCGGGGCGGATGCTCAGACATCGTGCCGCGCGGGTGACACAATCACCTCATGCGCACGATCCTCAACATCATCTGGGTCATCCTGGCCGGCTGGGCACTTTTCCTCGGCTACATCCTGGCCGGGGTGCTGCTGTGCATCCCGATCGTGACCATCCCCTGGGCGATCGCCTCGTTCCGCATCGCGCGCTACGCCATCTGGCCGTTCGGACGCGAGGTCGTCAGCAAGCCGACGGCCGGCGTCGGCTCGTTCCTCGGCAACGTGCTCTGGGTGATCCTCGCCGGCTGGTGGCTCGCGATCGGCCACATCGTCTCCGGGTTCCTGCTGTGCGTGACGATCATCGGCATCCCGATGGGCATCGCCGACTTCAAGATGGTGCCGGTCTCGCTGATGCCGCTCGGCAAGGAGATCGTCTCCACCCGACGGGGTGCGTTCGACCGCACGCTCTGAACGGCCCGCCGCCTACACTGGGGCGATGGACGCCGCCCGCCTGATCGCCTGGGATCAGGAGCTCCGTTCGGCCCATTCCCGTCTGCGCGCCGCCCTCGCCGCGACCCGCGACGCCCTCGCCGAGGGGGAGAGCGCACCGGATGCGACCTCTGAGCTCGTGCTGTACTGCATCGGCTTCTGCGCTGCGCTGGACGGACATCACGGGGCCGAGGACCGCGCCCTGTTCCCGGCGCTGCGCGCGGAGCATCCCGAGCTCGGCGGCATCATCGACAAGCTGATGCAGGACCACTCGATGCTCGCCCACCTGCTCGCCTCGCTGCGCACCGCGGCCGAGCGTGGGGACGATGCCGCGTCCATCGGCGGGCACCTCGACGGGATCGCCGCGATTATGGAGTCGCATTTCCGCTTCGAGGAGCGCGAGATCCTGGAGCCCCTGCGCGCGATCGTGCTCGACCGCGACGTGCAGACGGTCCTCGGACCGCTCTGAACCCGCGCCGCGATCCCTCGGCCAGCCGCGGGAGAATCGGTCGGCCGCGGGAGAATCGGCCAGCCGCGACCCCTCGGTCAGCCGCGGAAGAAGGCGACGCCCAGGTCGGGGTGGTCCACGAACACGCCGTCGATGCCCTGGCTCGCGATGACCCCCCACTCCCCCTCGTAGTCTCCGTAGGCGCCGCGGCCGCCCGCACCGCGGAACTCCGCGGACAGGAACGCGTTCTCCGGACGGCACGTCCACGTGAACACCTGGAGCCCCCGCGCATGGGCGTCGGCGACGATCGTGTTGCCGCGGTCGAGCAGCATCTTCTTGCTCACGCTGATGCCGTCGACACGGCCGACGAGCCCGTCGAGGCCCTCCGGGGTCACGGTCGCCTTGTAGGTGCGCGCCTGCTTGCCCTCGGCCACGAGTCGGTCGTACGGCCGCCCGGTCGCCTCGATCAGGTAGATGTACGACGCCGCGATCCCCCGCTCGCGCAGCTGACCGAGCACGGTCGACTCGAAGCTCTCGATCACGAGCGGCAGCTCGCCGTCCGCCCAGCCGGCATCCCGCAGCTCCCGCTCGATGAGCGGCGCGAGCTCGAGACCGATGCCGGCGAAGTAGGTGGCGTGCTTGACCTCGAGGACCACACCGATCTCGCGTCCGTGCTCGACCGAGCCGTCGCGCACGATGTCCAGCACGTCGCGCAGACGGAGGATGGCCTGCGAGTCGTCGAAGCTCGCGCTCGACACCCGCACCTCCGGCAGCCGCTCTCGTCCGCGCAGGGTCGACAGCTCCGCCCAGGTGAAGTCCTCGGTGAACCAGCCGGTCAGCGCCTGGCCGTCGACGCGCTTGGTCGTCTTGCGGTCGGCGAACTCCGGATGTGCGGCGACGTCGGTCGTGCCGGAGATCTCGTTCTCGTGCCGCACGACGAGGACGCCGTCCTTCGTGGCGACGACATCCGGTTCCACGGCATCCACCCCCATCGCGAGCGCGAGCTCGTACGAGGAGCGGCTGTGCTCCGGACGGTAGCCGGGCGCACCGCGATGCCCGATGACGAGGGGGATTTTCCTGGGCACGCTCTCAGCGTAGAACACCCCGGGAGCGTGTCCGCCCGAGTATCGTGGAGGAAAGAGACCTACTACCCCCCTTTGGAGTGAGGCCCACCAATGAGCAACTTCGCTTTCAACAATCCTGCTTTCCAGCAGCAGGACCCGCGGAACGTCGCGACGTACCCGGGCGGACCTCAGGCTGCCCAGGGCGCCCAGAGCGCCTCGCTCCAGCACGGGGCGATGGATGCCGCGGCCAACGCACAGCTCGAGGGCATGTACGCCGCTCCGCCCGCCGGCGCCATCGAGACCGACCGCATGTCCATCGAGGACACCGTCTGGAAGACCGCCGGCCTGTTCGGCATCCTCCTCGTCACCGCGGCCATCGGCTGGGTGTGGACCCTCGGTGGCGTCGCCGCCCCGGCCTACAACCCGGACAACCCCGCTGCCGTCAACATGCTGCCGTGGATCGTCGGCGCCCTCGCCGGCTTCGTGCTCGCGATGGTCATCACCTTCACGTCGCGCAAGAAGGTCCGCCCCGCGCTGATCTTCGCCTACGCGGCATTCGAGGGCCTCTTCATCGGTGGCATCTCGGCGTTCTTCGAGGTCATCTACCCCGGCATCGTCGTCCAGGCGACGCTCGCGACCGTCTCGGTCGTCGGTGTGACCCTGGCCCTCTTCGCGAGCGGCAAGATCCGCGCGTCGAAGAAGGCGACCAAGATCTTCATGATCGCCATGATGGGCTACCTCGTCTTCTCGCTGCTGAACCTCGTCCTCATGTGGACCGGCATCAACGACAACGCCTTCGGACTGCTGAGCGCGAAGCCGTTCCTCGGCATCCCGCTCGGCCTCATCATCGGCGTCCTCGTCGTGATCATGGCCGCGTACTCGCTGGTGCTCGACTTCGACCAGATCCAGCAGGGCGTCCGCAACGGCGCTCCCCGCAAGTACGGCTGGCTCGGCGCCTTCGGCATCATGGTCACGGTCGTCTGGCTCTACGTCGAGATCCTGCGCATCATCGCGATCGCCCGCGGCAACAACTGACCTCGGTTCGCGAAGAGGCCCGTCTCCCCTGGGAGGCGGGCCTCTTGGCATATCCGAGGAGCTGCGCGCAAGGGGGTGGAACGCGGCCGCACGAGGGGGCATTGTGGTCATCACGAAGCCCTGGCACCCCGGGGCTCCCGACATTCAGGAGCTGACCATGAGTTTTCTCGGCTTTCTTCTTCTCGGCCTCATCGCCGGAGCCATCGCCAAGCTGATCCTTCCCGGCAAGCAGGGCGGCGGCTGGTTCATCACGCTGCTGCTCGGTGTCGTCGGTGCACTGCTCGGTGGCTGGCTCGGCAGCCTGATCCTCAACCGCCCGCTCACGGAGTTCTGGGACCTGGGCACCTGGCTCCTCGCCATCGCGGGTTCCATCATCGTGCTGCTGATCTACGGCCTCATCGCCGGTCGTGGCCAGAAGGTCAACGACTGACCGACGCCGTCCCCGGCGCCTCGCGCCCCAGATGCCCGTCCCCAACGGCTGCCTCGTGCATCCGTTGGGGGCGGGTCATTTCTCTGCCCCGAGTGCCTTCCGCTCCAGCAGCGACCGCTCCCGATCGTTGCCGGCGAGTCCCGCGGCGACGAGGAACTCGCTGCGCGCCTCCTCCTCACGCCCGAGCCGACGCAGCAGCTCACCGCGCGTCGCGGGGAGCAGGTGATAGCCACGCAGCGCACCGGATTCGCCGAGCCGATCGATGATGCGCAGCGCTGACGCCGGTCCCGTCGCCATGGCGACCGCCGCCGCACGGTTGAGCTCGACGACCGGCGAGGGGGCGATCCGGCCGAGCGCCTCGTAGAGCAGCACGATGCGATCCCAGTCGGTGTCGTCGACGGATGCCGCGACCGCATGGCACTCGGCGATCGCCGCCTGCAGACAGTACGCACCGCGCCCGCGTCCGAGCGCATCGGCCGTCGCGAGCGATGCCCGACCGCGGGTGATGCGCCCGCGGTCCCAGCGCCGGCGATCCTGGTCGGCCAGCAGCACCGGGTCGCCGTTGCGGTCCACGCGCGCGGCGAACCTGGCGGCCGTGAGCTCCATCAGCGCAAGCAGGCCGTGCACCTCGGGCTCCCGCGGCATCAGCGCCGCGAGCACCCGGGCGAGGCGGATGGCCTCGTCGCTCAGCTCGGGTCGCATCCAGTCCGGCCCGCTGCTCGCGGCGTGCGCCTCGTTGAAGATCAGGTACAGCACGCCGAGGATGGCGCCGAGCCGCTCCGTGTGCTCCTCCCGCGGAGGCACCTCGAAGGGGGCATGCGCGGCGGCCAGGGTCTTCTTCGCCCGCACGATCCGCTGCTGCACGGTCGCCGTCGGCACGAGGAACGCCCGCGCGATCTCCTCGCTCGACAGACCGCCGACCACCCGCAGCGTCAGGGCCACCTGCGCCTCCCGGGACAGCACGGGGTGGCAGGCGATGAAGATCAGGCGCAGGACGTCGTCGTCGACGGCATCCGGATCCCACGGCAGGTCGGGGGCCTCCGCCTGCTCCCGCTCCAGGTCATGCGCGAGGAGTGCGACCCGGGCATCGAGGCGCTCGGCGCGGCGCCACCCGTCGATGGCCTTGCGCTTCGCGACCGCCGTCAGCCACGCGCCCGCGTTGCGCGGCACCCCGTCGACCGGCCACTGCCGGAGTGCGTCGACCAGAGCCTCCTGCGCCAGATCCTCCGCGAGGCCGAAGTCGCCGACGATACGCGTGAGCGCGCCCACGATGCGGGCCGACTCGATGCGCCACACAGCGGCGACGGCGCGCTCCGCCGACCCGTCATCGGGTGCGGAACGCGCCGTCTCGCTGTTCGCGGATGCGTCCATCACTGCTGTGCGCGCTGCGCCGCTTCCTCGCGCCAGCCGGCTTCCTTCTCGATCCACTCGTTGTCGGCCGGGAAGTCCTCGACACCGGTGACCCGACGCACCTCGAGGAACGATCCGGGCCCGAGCGGCGCACGGCTCGCCCATTCGGCGGCCTCCTCGCGCGACGACACCTCGACGATCCAGAAGCCGTTGAAGAGCTCCTTCGTCTCGCCGTAGGGGCCGTCGGTGATGAGCGGCTTCTCAGCGCTGAAGTCGACGACGAAACCCTCGGCGGCGTCGGTCAGTCCCTCGCCCGCGACGAGCACGCCAGCCTTGATCATCGACTCGTTGTACTTGCCCATGGCTTCGATGACCTGCTCGAACGGCAGGTCCTTGAACGCCTCGACGCCGGCGTCGGTCGCGCGCATGATGAGCATGAACTTCATGATGTTCTCCTTGTTCGAGGGGCCGTCTCTCGACCCTCTCACTTCAGACGTCGAACAGGAACGGCCCGGATCGACATCGTCCCGGAATTCATTCTGAGAACTTTCAGGAGGACGGAGACGGATGCTGCGGAGGTCACGCCTCGAGGCTAGCCGCGATCGTCGCGGCGGGAGGGGCGTCCGGCGACGTCGGCGATCACGGCGGTGAGGGCGTCGAGCGAGCGCTGCGGGCTCCAGGCAGCGGCGACGGAAGGTGCTTCAGCGCTGAGCGCCGCGAGTCGATCGGGGTCGGTGAGCAATGCGCGGATCGCATCTCCCAGCGCCTCGATGTCGCCGTCCGGGACCAGCACTCCCCCGCCGGCACCGAGGACGTCGCGGATGCCGTAGCGCACGTCGTACGACACGACGGGCGTGCCGTGGAGGAGCGATTCGACCACGCCGAGCGGCTGCCCCTCGAACGCCGTCGACGTGACGAGGAGCGCTGCGCGATCGAGGACGGTGCCGGGGGCCTCCGTGTAGCCGGCGAGGACGACACGGTCCCCCGCGCCGAGGTCCTCGATCAGCGCCTGCAGTCGCCCTTGCTCGGGACCACCACCCCAGATCTCCATCCGGGTGCCCGGCACGTCGGCTGCGAGGAACGCGCGGATCGCATGGTCGACGCGCTTCCCGGGTGCGAGGCGTCCGAGCATGATCACGAGGCCGTCCTCTCGCAGGTCGTCGCGGGCCTCCACCGGAGCGATCGGATTCGGCACCACCACGTGCGACGCCGCGTCCCCGAACCGGGCCACCACATCGTCTCGCTGAGTGACGGTCGGCCAGACGACCGCATCGAACCGGTCGGCGAGACGGAACCAGCGGGTCCAGAGGGTGTTCATGGTCGCGTCCGGCGTGTACGGCGCCTCGACGTGCATGGTGTGGATCGTGTGGACGATGCGCACGCGCGGGTCGCCCCAGTCCGCGATGAGCTCTCCGAGCTGGCGCGACTCGCAGATCACGATGATGCGTCGTTCGCCGAGCGCCGAGGTCACGTGGTCGAGCCAGGCCCGGTACAGCCCGCGGAAACCGTGCAGGGCGCCGACGACCTCGCCCGCCGCGTCGTACACCAGCACCGGTTCCTCGGTGAGATGCCAGTCCGGGTTGCCCGGGATCACCGGGAGCGCCGCGAACGGTCGCCCCTCGGCATCCGTCAGCACGCGGTACTCGACGTCGGGATCGGGGGTCACCGCAGCGTCGGCGGCAGCGCGCAGCCAGCCTGCCGCTCCGCCATCCGCCTGCACCGCCTCGTCGAAGAGGTTGCGCATCCGCGACGCGTCGAGGAGCGAGCCCTGGTCGACGAAGGTCCCGCGGTGCGCCGCATGGTCGGCCGCGGTACCCGGGTCGAACGTGAGGAGCTGCGGGCCGGAGCCGTCGGCGACGCCGGCGCCCGCCAGCTGACGGGCGCGCGCGAGCGTCGCGATCGTGTACCCGCCGTCGAGGCCGGGGATCAGCCGGCTGGACAGCACCAGGTACTCGGCGTCGGGCAGAGCCGGCGCCGCATCCGGGAGCATCGCGCTCCCTACTCCCACTCGATCGTCCCCGGCGGCTTCGACGTGACGTCGAGCACGACGCGGTTGACGTCGCGGACGCCGTTCGTGATGCGGTTCGAGATCTTCGAGAGCACGTCGTACGGGAGACGCGTCCAGTCGGCGGTCATGGCGTCTTCGCTCGAGACGGGACGCAGCACGATCGGGTGACCGTAGGTGCGGCCGTCGCCCTGCACGCCCACCGAGCGCACGTCGGCGAGGAGCACGACGGGGCACTGCCAGATCTCCTGGTCGAGACCCGCCTTCGTCAGCTCCTCGCGGGCGATGGCGTCGGCCTCACGCAGAATCTCGAGACGGTCAGCGGTGACCTCACCGATGATCCGGATACCGAGGCCGGGCCCCGGAAACGGCTGGCGTCCGACGATCGCCTCGGGGATGCCGAGTTCGCGACCGATCGCACGGACCTCGTCCTTGAACAGGGCGCGCAGCGGCTCGATCAGCTCGAAGTCGAGGTCGTCGGGAAGGCCGCCCACGTTGTGGTGCGACTTGATGTTCGCGGTGCCCGCACCGCCACCGGACTCGACGACGTCCGGGTAGAGCGTGCCCTGCACGAGGAACTTCACGGGAGCACCGCCGGAGGCCTTCGCCTCGGCGACGAGATCGAGCTGCACCTTCTCGAACGCGCGGATGAACTCGCGGCCGATGATCTTGCGCTTCTCCTCGGGGTCGGTCACACCCTGCAGGTGGCCGAGGAACGTGTCGGCCGCGTCGACCGTGATCAGACGCACACCGGTGGACTCGACGTAGTCCTTCTCGACCTGCTCGCGCTCGCCCTTGCGGAGGAGGCCGTGGTCGACGAAGACCGCGGTGAGCTGGTCGCCGATGGCCTTGTGCACGAGAGCGGTGGACACCGCGGAGTCGACGCCGCCGGAGAGCGCGGAGATGACGCGGGCGTCTCCCACCTGCTCGCGGATGCGCTCGATCTGCTCGGCGATCACGTTGCCGCTGTTCCAGTCGGACGCGAGACCCGCGCCCTTGTGGAGGAAGTTCTCCAGCACACGCTGGCCGTGGTCGGAGTGCTTGACCTCGGGGTGCCACTGCACGCCGTAGAAGCCGCGCTCCTCGTTCGCGAACGCCGCGACCTTGGTCGCATCCGTCGTCGCGAGCACGTCGAAGCCCTCGGGGGCCTTGGCGACCTGGTCGCCGTGGCTCATCCAGACGTTCTGCTCCGCCGGCTGACCGCCGAGCAGCGTTCCGCCGTCACCGGTGATGACGGCATCCGTCGCGCCGTACTCGCGCAGGCCGGTGTTCGCGACCTCGCCGCCGAGCGTCTGGGCCATGTACTGGAAGCCGTAGCAGATGCCGAGCGTCGGGACGCCGAGCTCGAACACCGCGGGGTCGAGCTTCGGGGCGCCCTCCTCATACACCGACGAGGGTCCGCCGGAGAGGATGATCGCGACCGGGTTCTTGGCGGCGATCTCCTCGGCCGTGGCCGTGTGCGGCACGATCTCGCTGTAGACGCCCGCTTCACGGACTCGACGGGCGATCAGCTGCGCGTACTGCGCGCCGAAGTCGACGACGAGCGCAGGACGCTGCTGGGTCTCGGACTGTTCGGTCAACGGACACCTTCCGGGGCGGGGGCGGAGGCCTCGGCGGCCTCTCTGGTGGCGAGATAGGTCTTGACTTCACGGGCGACGACCGCCTCCATGAAGAACGACAGCAGCGGCACGACGCCGCCGAGCGCGAGCAGGATGAACCGCGGGAAGCGCCAGCGCATCAGGCTCCACATGCGGAAGCACGCGAAGAGGTAGACGACGTAGAACCAGCCGTGCGCCACGAGGATGAACAGCGACAGGTTGAATCCGTCGCCCAGCGAGGTCATCTCGCAGGAGTTGGTCATCGGGGCGAACAGCGACCACCACTGGCAGTCGGGTCCGGCGAGCACGCCGGCGAACCACAGCGGTCCTCCGGAGCCTCCCAGGAAGAGCTCGAGGTGGATCGGCGTGTACTTCAGCACCATCTCGGTCAGCAGCAGGAGCAGCATGACTCCTGTGATGATCGACGCGATCTGGTAGAACTTCAGCGCACCGCGGATCGCCGGAAAGCTGGCGACTTTCGGTTCGGGCATGCGTCCAGTCTAGCCGCCGGGAAATCGTGTCGAATCCGGCCGCCGACGCATCGGTCAGGAATCGAGAAGCACCCCGGGACCGACGCTCGTAGCGTCGGAGACATGAACACCGCCATCGATTCCGTCACCCTCGACGTTCCCGACGTGGACGCCGCCCAGTCCTTCTACACGCGGGCCTTCGGGCTCGGCGATCGTCTGCGGTTCCGCAGCGCGGATGCCGAGACCTCCGGGTTCCGCGGATACACGCTCTCGCTCGTGGTCTCGCAGCCGGCGAACGTGCACGCCCTCGTCGACGCGGCCGTCGCCGCGGGGGCCACCGTGATCAAGCCCGTCTCCAAGTCCCTCTGGGGAGTCGGCGGGACCATCCAGGCACCGGACGGCGCCATCTGGAAGGTCGCCACCTCCGCGAAGAAGGACACCGCTCCCCCGAGCCGCGACGTCGACGAGATCATCCTGCTGCTCGGCGCGGAAGACGTGGTCGCCTCGAAGACCTTCTACGCCGAGCGCGGCATCCCCGTCGGCAAGAGCTTCGGGCGCAGCTACGTGCAGTTCGACACGGGTGGCAGCCCGATCGGACTCGGCCTGTACCGGCACGCGTCGCTCGCCAAGGACGCGGGCGTGCCCGCGGACGGCTCCGGCTCGCACCGGCTCACCGTCAACGGCGTGCTCGGCGCCGCGGTCGACCCCGACGGCTTCGTGTGGGCACCGGTCTCCGTGCCCGCCTGAGAGGAGTGGAACAGGCGAAGGCCGCCGGGATCGCTCCCGACGGCCTCCGCCTGTGTCATCCGACTACCGGATCAGCACCACTCTTCCCCGTTCAGAACCACCGGGTGAGGAGTTCCCACAGCCAGTCGAGGATCGCCCCGATGATGCCTCCGGGACGGTTGACGGTGACCGTGGCGGTCGCCTCGTCGCCGTCCGCCTGTGAGGCCGCGACGGTGTACTTGCCCGACGGGGCGCTCTTCGGCACGGTGACCGAGGTGCTGAACGTGCCGTCAGCCGCGACCTGGACCGTGCCGACCTGGACCGGCTTGCCCTTCTTCGGACGCAGCTCGATGCTCACGGTCTCGCCGGGTGCGTAGCCCTCACCGGTGACCTTGAGGCTCTTGCCCGCGGTGACCTTCGACGAGCCGAGGGCGATCGTGCCCGCGAACTCCTCCTCGCCCGCGATCGTGAACGGCACCTGCACCGTCGTCCCGGTGCCGGCGACGGCGACCGTGAGCACCTGCTCACCGAACACCCCCGACGGGACCGTGAAGGTCAGGCTGGCGCGCCCGCCCTCGTCGGTCGTGTCGACGACGGCCGGGTCGACCGCGCCCGTGGCGAGCACGGTGTCGCCCAGCGAGAGCGACGCCTGGCCGGGAGCCGGCTCGCCCGCGCTGAACGCCAGCGAGGAGAGCGACACCGTCACCTGGTCGCCGGCGCTGTAGCCGTCGGCATCCGCCGGGGTGATCGCGACGCCGACCGCGCGCTGGGCGTAGTCGGGGGTCGCGGTCTTGTTCGCGTCGAACCAGTCGACCATCGACTGCAGGTCGATCTTGCCGGTGTCGCGCTTGCCCGTGCCCTCCTTGAAGGTGAAGAAGTTGTCTCCACCGGCCGCGAGGAACGAGTTGGCCGCGACCGTGTAGTTCGCTGCCGGGTCGAGCGCTGCCCCGTTGAGGGTGATCGACGTGATCCTGGAACCCTGCGCCGCGGCGGGGTCGTAGGTGTAGACCAGCCCCTCGGAGACGCCGAGCTTCAGGAACGGACGAGCCGAACCCGCCGGCTGCCACTGCTCCTCCAGCACGCCCTTCAGCTGCGCACCCGTGAGCGTCAGCGTCACCAGCGTGTTGGCGAACGGCTGGACCGTCGCCGCCTCACGGTAGGTGACGTTGCCGTCGGGGTCGGATGCTCCGGCCGAGGCGTACGTGAGGTTCGCCCGGATGCCGCCCGGGTTCATGATCGCCACATCGGCGCCCGTGGACCACTTCTGCACGTCGGCCACGAAGTTGCCGATGGTGGACTCGCCACCGCGGTTCTCCGTCTTGCCGTCGCTCTGACGCGCCCGGTTGAAATCGGCCGTGATGTCGCCGACCTTGATCGCACCCAGCACGTCCGCCTCGGCCTTCGCCTTGGCGACGATGTCCGCGATCTCGGGAACGGCCGGATACAGCGGCTTGCCCGCAGCGGTGAGGGGCTTGATCTCGTTGGTGATCGAGATCAGGTCCTTCGTCTTCGGGTCGACCTGGATGTTCATCAGGCCCAGGTTCTCGCCGTACTGCCCCGCGGAGACGACCGGACGGCCGTCGATCACGTGGTTGTAGGCGAGGTGGGTGTGCGCCGACACGATGGCGTCCACGTCGTCATCGACCCCGTAGACGATCTCGCCGAGGGGCGAGTCCGGGGTGATGCTGGACAGCTCGACGCTCGACGCGCCCTCGTGCACGAGGAGGATGACGACATCCGCCTCGCCGTTGGACTCGTCGCCGTCGCGCAGGTCGTCGGCCACGGCGTTCACGGAGTCGACGATGCTGCGCACCTCGAGGTCCTTGATGCCCTCGGGCGAGACGAGCGAGTCGAGGTCTTCGGTGACGGCACCGACGAAGCCGACCCGCACGCCGTCGAGCTCCTTCACCCAGGCCGGTGCGAGCGCGGGCTCGCCCGTCTCGGTGACGAACACGTTCGACGAGATGTACTCCCAGTCCGCGCGGTCCTGCACACGATCGCGCAGATCCTCCCAGCCCTGATCGAACTCGTGGTTGCCCGCGGCGCTGACGTCGAGACCGGCCGCGTTCAGCGCGTCGATCGTCGGGTTGTCGTCGTTGATGAACGAGGTGAACGTCGACGCGCCGATCAGGTCACCGGCACCGGCGAAGATCGTGTTCGGGTTCTCGTCGCGGAACTGCTTGACCGCGCCGGCCAGGACGGCGGCACCGGCGGCGGCACCGTCGGCCTCGATGCGTCCGTGGAAGTCGTTCACCGTCACCACGTCGATGCTCACCGGGGGGATCTCCGAGGAGACGCCGACGATGATCGGGTCGTGGTCGCTGGAGCGGTAGGGCGTGCCCTCCTCGGTGGCGCCGAACGCGTAGCCGCGGTCGCTCCACTCCGGCGAGTTGATGCCCCAGACTCCGGCGCCCGTGATCGACGAGACGAGCGACGGCGACGCGATCACGTGGTCGAGCGAGCCGAGCTCGCCGTCGAACGAGTACGTGTACTGGCCGGACGCCTTGTCGGCGACGAGGTCGCTCCACCCCTTCGAGGTGAACACGTCGATCGGGTCTTCTTTGCCGTAGGCGTTGAAGTCTCCGATCAGCAGTATGTCGCTGCTGCCGGTGGTCTCCTCGATCTCCGAGGTGAAGGCGAGGATCGCGTTCGCCTGCTTCACGCGGTCGGCGTTGAAGAAGCCCTGACCGTCGGCCGGCTCTGCGCCCGCACCCGTGGGCGGCGACTTCGACTTGAGGTGGTTCGCGACGACGGTGACGACGCGACCGTCGACGTCGAACGCCTGCGCGATCGGCTCGCGGGCATTGCCCCACACGGTCTCATCGGTGACAGTGAGGCTGTCGCCCACCCGCTTGACCGCGTCCTTCTTGTAGATGATCGCGTTGGTGATGTAGTCGGTGGTCGCCGCGTCGTTGAGGGCTGCAGGCGTGGGCACGTAGCCCCACACGTCGCTTCCGGCGTCGGCGTTGAGGCCGGCCACCAGATCCTTGAGCGCGGTGTCGATCGGCTTGCCCAGCTTCACCGAGTTCTCGATCTCCATGAGCGAGACGATCTCGGCATCGAGCCCGTTGATCGCCGCGACGATCTTGGACTTCTGGATCGCGAACTGGGCCGCGTTCGCCGCGCCCCGGGCATCCGCGTTCTCGCTCTTCAGCGTCGTGAAGTAGTTGTAGACGTTGAAGGACGCGACCTGGACGTCGCCGCCCACCTCGGGCGCCGACTCGGTGCGCGGGTTCGTCGACGCGAAGCCGACCTTGAGGTCGTCCGACGAGGAGTCGTCGATCGGCACGACCGGCTGCAGACGCCAGTCGTCGAAGCCCCACTGCAGCACGTAGCCGTTGTCCCCGAAGTCGACGGTGTCGCCGTTGCGGACGACCTCGCCCTTCGTGAAGTACGGCTGCTCGCCGGGGTGCCCGCTGTTGGACACCTGGATCGACCAGCCGTCATCCAGCAGGATGCGGTTCGCGCGGTTGGCGGCGGCGATCGCGGAGGCGTCGGCGCCCGGACGCGTGGTCTCGGTGCTCTTCACCGCCAGGTCGTCGCCGGCGTTCAGCCAGAGCGTGCCGAAGTTGAACAGCTGGTGGCTGGACGCGAGGCGGTAGGTGCCCTCCGGCGCCACGTACATGTTCTCGTACTGCTCGCGGTCCGCGCCGAGCACGGTGGCCGGCAGCGGAGTGACCGCGGGAACACCGACGCCGGCAGTGACCACCGAGACGTCCGCGGCAGCGGCCGGGTTGATCTGCGTCTGCCCGAAGTACTCGCTCACGCCACCGGTCACCGACACGAGGTCGCCGATCTCGAGAGACGGGTTCAGCGCGTTGAGGAAGACGAAGACGCCGTCGGACGCACCGGGCGTCGCATCCGTCGTGCCGCCGGAGCCCTGGGTCTGGATGACGATGCCCTTGTAGCCGCCGGTGCGGAAGTCGGCCGTGACGACGCCCTCGACCTGCACGGTCTGCCCGTTCAGGGGCGAGACGTCGGTCGTGCCCTGGACCTCGGCGATCGTGGCCTTCTTCGGATCCGTTCCCGGTCCCGTGCCGGGGTCGGTGTCGCCCGAGTTCTGCGGCGTGATGGTGGCGGAGAGGGTGAAGTCGGCGCCGTTGTCGTCGGTGTCGACGCCGTCCGTGCGGTTCAGCGACTTGACGTCGGTGTTGCCGGCGGGGGCCTTCGCGACGGTGCCCTCGAACGTGTTGGAGGCGCCGTAGCCGAGCAGGTCGACCACGCCGTCGACGCCGACGGCCGAGCCGGGGGTCAGGGTCACGGCGGCCGTGCCCTCGACGAGCGCGAGCGTTCCCGTGGTGCCGCTCGGCGTGAGGGTGCTGACGGCGTCGGGGGTCGGCAGCTCGGCGCCGTTTGCGCCGTTGCTGTTCCCCTGCACCAGGAAGTACCCGCCGGCGGGGATCGTGCCCTTGAGCGGTGCCACGCCGTTGAAGGCGCCGGTGCCGGTCGCCGACCGGTACTGCAGCGACATGCCGTCGAGGGCGATCGGATCCGCGGTCGGGTTGTACAGCTCCACGAACTTGTTCTTGAACGCCGCACCGGCGCTGCCTCCGGAGAGGTACGCCTCGTTGATCACCACCCCCGTCCCCGTGGTGTCGGCGACGGCGGGTACGGCGGCCAGCGAGCCGAGGCTCAGCGCGGCCACGCAGGTCACGGCGAGAGCGCCGATGCGCCCCCTGCTTCTACGGTGCGAGGAGGGAGCCACGCGGCTCTCCTCGCCTGGAGCGGACATCATCGGTGCTGTCTCCTCGATCGTGGTTCGACACTTCTCAGGACCTGTCACGGCACACAGGGGAAACTCCCAGCGTGCTCACATGGAGCGAGCATACGGAGCGGTCGGAGCATCCTCAATGGAGTTTTCCGATTCGTCATCGAGCGCTCACCGGACGTCGGCGACGACCCCTGACGAAGGTCGCTATGAGCACCTCGGCATCCACAATTGCGCAGGATTCCGCGCGCGGATGCGCGTCGTGAGGGGCGTGGTGAGGGGCGTCGTGACGCGCGTGCGGTCAGGCCGTCTCGGCGGCCGCGGCTTCTTCGAACTCCTCGACCTCGCGCTCCCAGGCGTCCTTCGCCAGGCGGTACCAGAGGTAGAAGGCGAAGCCCGCGAAGATCGCCCACTCGACCGCGTAGAACACGTTGAGCCAGTTGACCGGGGACATCTCCTCGGGGGCCGGCGACGAGATGTCGACCAGACCCGCCGTGGCGGTCGTGGAGGCGAGGTACGGACGATAGACGTCGAGCTGCTCGATGTCGTGCCAGCGGCTCAGGAGCGCCGCGGGCGACATGCGATCCAGCTGCTCGGGCTCGGCATGCGGCGGCACCCGTGGCCCCTCGTCCGAGATGATGCGTCCGGTGACCGTGACCTCGGCGCCGTCGGCGTCCGCTTCGAGCTCGTCCACGGCCGCATCCGCGGCGGCCCGGTCCGGAGCCCAGCCGATCGCGACGGCGATGGAGGTGCGCTCGGCGACGCGCAGCTGACCGGTGACCCAGTAGCCCTGGACGTCGTCGTTGAAACGGCTCCCCACGACGATGAAGTCCTCGGGAACCCAGACCCCCGAGGTCTCGACACGCTGACCGACGAGCGGCTCGGGGAGATACGCCCCCGGCTCGAGGACGTCGGTGAGCGGCTGCACCTTCTCGGTGATCCCCGGTTCGGGCGGATCGGTCTCGATCGCGCGCTCCAGCTGCCACTGTCCGAGCCAGGCGAAGACGCCGGCGACGAGGAGGCAGAGCAGGAGCATCCCGATCCAACGCCCGCGGAGCATGACCTCACGGAGGGTCGGAGGGAAGAGAGCAGGAGTCGTCACGGTCGAGCGCTGCGCCTCAGGCCTCGTACGGTGCGAGCACGACCTCGACCCGCTGGAACTCCTTGAGGTCGGAGTATCCGGTGGTGGCCATCGACTTGCGCAGTGCGCCGATGAGGTTCGCGGTGCCGTCGGCGACGGGGGCGGGGCCGTAGAGGATCTCCTCGAGCGTGCCGATGCCGCCCACCTCGACCCGGTGGCCGCGCGGAAGCTTGGGGTGGTGCGCCTCGGGCCCCCAGTGGAACCCGCGGCCGGGCGCGTCGGTGGCACGGGCGAGCGCGACGCCGAGCATGACGGCATCCGCTCCCATGGCCAGCGCCTTGACGATGTCGCCGGAGGTGCCGACGCCGCCGTCGGCGATGACGTGCACGTAGCGTCCGCCGGACTCGTCGAGGTAGTCACGACGTGCGGCGGCGACGTCGGAGACGGCCGTCGCCATCGGCGCGTGGATGCCGAGGGTCGCGCGCGTCGTCGACGCCGCTCCCCCGCCGAAGCCGACGAGCACGCCCGCCGCGCCGGTGCGCATCAGGTGGAGCGCCGCGGTGTAGGTCGCGGCGCCGCCGACGATGACGGGGACGTCGAGGTCGTAGATGAACTTCTTGAGGTTCAGCGGCTCGGCGACGCTGGAGACGTGCTCGGCGGACACCGTGGTGCCGCGGATCACGAACAGGTCGACACCCGCAGCGGCGACGGTGTCGTAGTACTCCTGCGTGCGCTGCGGCGTGAGGGATCCGGCGACGGTGACGCCCGCCTCACGGATCTCGGCGAGGCGACGGGTGATGAGCTCCGGCTTGATCGGCTCGGAGTACAGCTCCTGCATACGGACGGTGGCCTTGCCCTCGTCGAGACCGGCGATCTCGGCGAGCAGCGGCTCCGGGTTCTCGTACCGCGTCCACAGACCCTCGAGGTCGAGCACGCCGAGGCCGCCCAGCTGACCGAGCATGATCGCCGTCTGCGGGCTCACGACCGAGTCCATCGGCGCGCCCAGCACCGGGATCTCGAACCCGAAGGCGTCGATCGTCCAGGCGGTCGACACGTCCTCCGGGTTGCGGGTGCGCCGCGACGGCACCACCGCGATGTCATCGAACGTGTACGCGCGACGCGCGCGCTTTCCTCGGCCGAGCTCGATCTCCATGGTCACCCCTCCAGCCTACCCGGCACCCGAGCGCACCCGTGCTGGGAGACTGGATGCGAGATCGGGAGGCAGCATGGAGACGGACGTCGGGGATGTCGTCGTGGTGGGCGGCGGCGTCATGGGACTCGCGACCGCGTGGGAGCTGGTCCGCCGAGGCCTGCGTCCGATCGTGCTGGAGCGCTTCGCGCGCGGACACCACGAGGGCGCCTCGCACGGCGCGACGCGCAACTTCAACAACGCCTACGACCAGGACCACTACCTCGACCTGCTCGTGCGGGCCCGCGCGGGGTGGGACGCCCTCGGCGAGGTCGGCGGCGAGCCACTCCTTCGGCTGCATGGGCTCGTCACACACGGCGATGTCGACATCGCGGCCGTGCAGCAGGGACTCGACGCCCGCGGCATCCCCTCCGCGGTGCTGTCGTCCGCCGAGGCCGGCGCGCGCTGGCCGGGGATGCGCGTCGACGGCGACGTGCTGTGGTCGCAGGACGCCGGGGTCGTGCGCGCCGCGGAAGCGCTGCGTGAACTGGAGCGGCGGATCGTGATCGGCGGCGGCGAGGTGCGATGGAGCTGCCCGGTCGCGCACATCGGCCAGGATCCCGATGGCGCGGTGCTCGCCCTCGCCGACGGGACCCGGATGCGGGTGGACACCGTCGTGGTCACGGCCGGCGCCTGGACGTCGACGCTCCTCGCCCGCCTCGGCCTGCCGCCCCTCACCGTCACGGAGGAGACGCCGGCGCACTTCCGGCCTCGGACGGATGCGGTGTGGCCCTCGTTCAACCACTACGTCGATCCCGCCGCGTACCCCGCGACCGTGTACGGGATGCCGACCCCCGGCGAAGGGGTCAAGGTCGGCTTCCACGGCGTCGGCGACGCGGTCGACCCCGACGCCCGCCCGCACGTCCCCACGCATCAGACAGGCCTGGCGGACTACGTACGGGAGTGGATGCCGGGCCTCGACGCGGCCACCGCGGTGCCGATCAGCTGCACGTACACCTCGACCGACGACGGCACGTTCGTCCTCGATCGCCGCGGCCGAGTCGTCGTCGGGGCGGGATTCTCCGGGCACGGCTTCAAGTTCGCGCCGGGCGTCGGCGGGGTCCTGGCCGATCTCGTCCTGGACCCTACCGCGCGCGCCGCGGAGGCCTTCCGCCTGCCCTGATGCCACGGGGGGTGGAGCCGTTTCGTCTCGCTGCGCTCGCTCAACGACCGGGGCGGGCTCGCTCAACGACCGGGTGGGCGGGCTCGCTAAACGACCGGAGGGGCGGGGCGTCAGCGGGCGCGGGCGACCCGCTTCTCGTCCCAGACCGGCGCGTCGGACTCGTAGACCTCGCCGTCCGCCCCGAACACCAGGAACCGGTCGAACGACCGCGCGAACCAGCGGTCGTGCGTCACGGCCAGCACGGTGCCCTCGAAGCGCGCGAGAGCGTCTTCCAGCGCCTCGGCCGACTCCAGGTCGAGGTTGTCGGTCGGCTCGTCGAGCAGCAGCAGCGTCGCTCCGGACAGCTCCAGCAGCAGCACCTGGAGTCGCGCCTGCTGCCCGCCCGAGAGCGAGTCGAAGGTCTGCTGCGCCTGCCGCACGAGTCCGTAACGGTCGAGCGCGGAGCTCGCGGCATCGCGCGGCATCCCCGCTCGGCGGTCGTCGCCGCGATGCAGGATCTCCAGGAGCGTCCGTCCGACGAACTCCGGGTGCGCGTGGGTCTGCGCGAAGAGTCCCGGCACCACGCGGGCGCCGAGCACCGCGCGTCCCGTGTGCGCCACGGCGCTCAGCTCCTCGCCCGTGGAGGTCACGTGGCCGAGGGTCGGGTCCGGATCGCTGCCTCCGCGGGCCAGGAGCCGCAGGAAGTGCGACTTGCCCGAGCCGTTCGAGCCCAGCACCGCGACACGGTCGCCGTACCAGACCTCCGCATCGAACGGGCGCATGAGCCCGGTCAGCTCGAGGCGCTGGGCCACCACGGCGCGCTTGCCCGTGCGCGACCCCCGCAGCCGCATGTCGAAGTCCTGCGCGGGCGGGCGCTCCTCCGGCGGTCCGGCCTCCTCGAACTTGCGTAGCCGCGTCTGCGCGGCCTGATACCGCGAGGCGAAGCCGTCGTTCGCCGACGCCTTGACCTTGAGGTTCGCGACCAGGGTGCGCAGCTTCTCGTGCTGCTCGTCCCACCGCCGGCGCAGCTCGTCGAGCCGATCCATCCGGTCGCTGCGGGCCTGCGGATACGTCGCGAACCCGCCGCCGTGCACCCAGGCGGTCGCGCCCGCGGCTCCGGGCTCGAGGGTGATCAGCCGGTCGGCCGCACGCGCGAGCAGCTCGCGGTCGTGCGACACCAGGAGCACCGTCTTCGGCGTCTGGCGCAGCTGCTCCTCCAGCCAGCGCTTGGTGGGCACGTCGAGGTAGTTGTCCGGCTCGTCGAGCAGCAGCACCTCATCGGGTCCGCGCAGCAGGGCCTCGAGGGCGAGCCGCTTCTGCTCCCCGCCCGAGAGCGTGGTGAGCTCGCGATACCGGGCGCGCTCGAACGGCACCCCGAGCGCGGCGACCGTGCACTGGTCCCAGACCGTCTCGTGCTCGTAACCGCCCGCGTCCGCGTACTCGGCGATGGCCGAGGCGTACGCCATCTGGGCGTCGTGCTCGTCGCGCTCGATCAGCGCGTTCTCGGCGGCCTCGAGTGTCTCGGCGGCGGCGCGGATGCGCGCGGGGGCGACCCGCACCAGCAGCTGGTGCACCGTCTCACCCGCCTCGCCGTGGCCGACGAACTGGTCCATGACGCCGAGACCGCCGTCGATCGTGACGACGCCGTCATCGGCGGCCTGGTCACCGCGGATGATCCGCAGCAGCGTGGTCTTGCCGGCACCGTTCGGACCGATCAGCGCGCTCGTCGAGCCGGCGCCGACCCGGAACGTCACCTCGTCGAGAAGCGGTCTGCCGTCGGGAAGCGTCAGGGAGACACTGGATACATCGATATAGCCCACGGTGCGTGGCCGTCCTTCCGCCCCGCGAATGCCGAGCCGACCAGGCTATCAGGACGGGCGGCGACGCCCCGCACCGCGCTCAGGCGAGAGCGCTGGCGGTCGGGACGGGGTTCGCGAAGAGGTCGAGCACCGGGCAGTGCGCGTCGACGGTCGCCCGCAGGTTCTCGTACGCTTCGGCGCTGTCCGGGCCGGTGATGTCCACGGACACCCGCACGTCGTGGAAGCCGGCGCGCCCCGACTCGTCGATGCCGAAGAGCTTGCGCACGTCGAGGTCGCCCTCCGCCGTGATCTCGATCTCGTCGATCGTGAGACCGAGCGCCTGCGCGTAGAGGCGGTAGACGACCACCTGACACGAGATGAGCGCCCCCAGCGCGTACTCGACCGGGCTGGCCGCCACGTCGTCGCCCGCCAGCGCTCCCGGCTCGTCGACCAGGAAGCGGTGCTTGCCGGCACGGATCTCGGTGGCGACGGAGCCGATGCCCCGCCCGCTCACCCGGTACGTGAGCTGCGCATTCGCGTCGTCCGCCGCGATCCGCTCGTTCCATGCGGTTCCGGCGTCGGTGAGGCGCTGTGCGCGCTCGGCCGGGGTGACGTCGGCAATGCCCGCGAGCTGGTCCTGGAGAAGAGTCATGGCCCGACGGTAGCGAGCGGCAGCCGCCGACCGCCCGACGGCCGTCATCGACGGTCACAGGCCGACATCGACCGCAACAGTGCGCGGTCAGTCCGCGCGGCTCAGGCTCGCCAGCACCTCGGTACGGGGAGCGACGGGGAGGATGAAGCGGAACTCCGTGCCCACCCCCTCCTGACTCGTCACGTCCATCGTGCCGCCGTGCGCCAGCACGATCGCGCGGGTGATCGTGAGACCGAGCCCCACCCCCGGCACCGCGTTGCGGGTGGCCGTCGATGCCCGGAAGAAGCGGGTGAACAGCATCCCCTGCTCGTCCTCCGGGATGCCGATGCCGGTGTCGGCGATCGAGAGCTCGACGCCCCCGTCGACCTGCCGGACGCGGGCGGTGACCGTTCCGCCCCGCGGGGTGAACTTGATGGCGTTGGAGAGCAGGTTGTCGATGGCCTGCCCGATCCGACCGGCGTCGACGAACACGGGGACGGCATCGGGCCCGATCTCGGCGACCAGCTCGATGCCCTCCCGCTGCGCATGCGGCTTCGCCGACGACACCGCCGAACGCACCAGCGCGGCCACGTCCGAGTCATCGCGGTCCAGCGGGAACCGGCCGGACTCCACCTGCGCGGTGAAGAGAAGATCGCCGACGAGGTTGAGCAGCCGCTGCGCGTTGCGCTCGATGATCCCGACGAACTCCTGCTGGTCCTCCGTGAGAGGCTGCCCCGGGTCGTTCTGCAACAGGTCGAGGAAGCCGATGATCGCGCTCAGCGGGGTGCGCAGCTCGTGCGAGATCATCCCGACGAACTCGTCCTTCATGCGTGCGACCTCGACGGCCCTGGTCTCGTCCGTGAGCACGAACAGGTACCCCTGCTGCGCGCCGGCACCGTCCTTGTGCGGGCTCACCGTGACCCGGGCGGGAACCGTGGCGCCGCCGGCCGTGACGATCTCGAGTTCGCCGTCGGCCGCCTGCTCGGCATCCGCCCGTGCGAACAGCCCCTGGATGCCGCGCGGGAGGTCGGCGTAGCCCACGGGCAGCTCCTCCGGCTGCGGCGCGGAGTCCGGATGGTCCTCCGCCAGCAGCGACAGCACCGACGTCGAGAAGAAGCGGTCGATGCGCACACCGGCGAGCGCCTCGTCGACCGAGAGCCCGAGCAGCCGCACAGCCCCTGGATTCCACGCCGTCACGGTGCCGCTGCAGTCGGTCGCGATCACCGCCTGCGCCGTGATCGACGACCAGAGGCTCTCGAAGGAGTCGAGCAGCTCGCGGTACTGACGCTCCTTGTCGCGCAGCTGGACGATCATCGCGACGTTCTCCGAGAGCGCCTTCGTGCGTTCGGCGACCAGTTGCTCGGCCTGTTCGACGCGCATGCGCTGCTGCCGGGCGAGCTGGTTGACGACCGCGGCGACCGCGGAGAACACCAGCGGACCCACGACGCCGCGCAACCACTCGATGGATGTGGAGGGCGGGTCCGTGAAGTAGGGCATCAGCAGCGCGAACGAGGTCAGGCCGAACACGGCGAAGACCCAGCGGATGCCCGGGGCCGCGGCGATCCACACCACGGGGAGGATGACCAGCGAGCTGAAGATCGACGTGGCGCCGCCCGTGCCGGAGCGGAAGAGCCCCAGCCCGATGATGTCGACGATCGGGATCAGGAGCACGACCCAGCCGTCCTCCGTGCCGCGCGCGGTGAGCACGGCAGCCAGAGCGGTGGCGGCGAGGACGATGACGAGGCCGCCGATCGCCGGCACGAAGTGGGTGAGCGGAAGATCGGGGATCCACCACGTCAGCACCGCTGCGAGAACGGCGGCGATGAACGTCGGAGCCTGCTTGAGCATCGGGCTCGGGTTGTCCAAGACGCCGTACCAGCGGTTCTCGGCGCGGTCGAGCGGTGTCGCCCTCATCGCTGCACCCGTTCGACGATGGCATGCAGGTCAGCACCCGTGATGGGCTTCGGCAGCGCGGCGTCGGCCGGCGGATAGTCCGCGGCGTCGAGCACCGAGCTGATCACGAGGAAGCAGTCGGGGAACTGCTCCTGCACCAGCCGCGCACACGCCTGTCCGGAGATGCCGGGGAGCAGGAGATCGAGCACGGCCAGCACCGGGTCGATGTCCGGGAAGGCGGCGATCGCGGACTCGGCGTCCCGGGCGATGAACACGTCGAAGCCCTCGCGATCGAGGTAACGGCGCAGCAGCGCCGCCTGATCGGGGGCGTCCTCGACGACCAGGGCCAGCGGCCTCCGGCTCATCGAAGGAACAGCTCTCGGACGATGACGACGAGGACGACGACCGCGAGGGCGAGGAGCGCCTGCGGGATCAGCCGCCGCTCTCGTCGAGCATCCGCGGTGATCTCCGCCACTTCGGCGTCGTGCGACGGGATTCCGGTCATGAGTCGACACGTCCGATCTTCTCGGTCTTGATCCAGGAGGCGTCGGCGCGACGCCACTCTTTGATGTAGGAGTCCACGGTGATGGCGCACAGCAGCGAGCCGTAGCCGCAGATGTAGAGCAGCAGGCCCGCGAAGAACCGTCCTCCGGGCAGCGGCTCGATCGCCCGCGCCAGCCAGATCCCGAGCATCGAGATCGGCCCCCAGAGGTAGAAGATCACGGCCCACATGAAGCGCGACTGGTCAGTGAGCCCCAGTCCGAGCGCGGTCAGCCCCGACGCGAACGCCCACGGGAACAGGGCGATGGCCATGAGGATGAGCGCGCCGAGCCCCGGGAACATGATCGCCTCACGCCAGGAGCGTCGCCCCGTCCGCGGATCCAGCTGCACGGAGTACAGCATCGAGAACAGGTAGACGCATGCCGCCGTGATCCACATGAAGCGGAACACGAACTCGGCGATGTCGCTGTGCAGGACGAGGAGGGCGAGCATGCCGGCGGCCGCGAGGAGCATGAACGCCGGCAGCAGCAGGATCGTGAACCAGGCGAGGCCGAACGTGAAGCTGCCCAGATGGTGCTCGCGGCTCGGACGGAACCAGAGCCGGCGATAGATCGACGTGAGCTGCACGTTCCCGCGCGCCCAGCGCAGTCGCTGCTTCCAGAGGCTGTCGATCGTCCGCGGCTCCTCGGCCAGCACGAGCGCGTGCGGCTCGAACACCATGCGCCGCCCCTTGAGCTGCCCCTCGAACGTCGTCATGGTGTCTTCCGCGAGGGTGCCGGTGGGGATACGCCCGCCGATCGCCTCCAGGTTCGCGCGCGAGTGCAGCTGGGCACCGCCCGCGAGGCAGGCGATCGCGCCGCCGACGTTCTGCACCCGACGGGCGGAGAGCTGGCCGATCACGTACTCGATCGCGATGAACCGCGTGAGGTAGTTGCGGTCGCGGCTGCCCTCGGCGATGTACGCCGTGACGGCCCCGACCTTCTCGTCGGCGAGGTGCCGGGTGAGCTTGCGCAGGGAGTCGCGCGAGAAGATCACGTCCGCGTCCATGATGAGCACGGCTTCGGTCCAGTCGTCCGCCAGCACCACGTCGAGGCCGTGGTTGAGGGTGTGCGCCTTCCCCTCGCCGCCCTTCTCCCGTCGCAGGTGCACGACCCGTCCGGGGTACGCCTCGGCCTTCGCTGCCACGAGGGCCGGGGTGTCGTCGGTCGAGGCGTCGTCGACCACGAAGACCCGGAGACGCTCGGCGGGATACTCCAGCTGCAGCAGCCGCTCGATCGCGGGGCCGATCACGAGCCCCTCGTTCCAGGCGGGGATGATGACCGCGACGTTCGGGTGGTACGGCGCCGCCTTGCCGTAGTGGTTGCGGAACGCGTGCAGCGGCAGTGTGAGGAACTGGAGGCCCGTGTTGAGTACGGGCAGGGTGCCGACCAGGACGCAGAGCAGCAGGAAGACGACGAGCACCGTCTCCAGCCAACTCAGATCCGCCATCAGGAGTCATCCCTCGTGTCGAGCAGGGGCAGGATCCGGGAGTAGCGTCCGACGTCGGAGGCCTGGTGGCTGTCGGTGGAGGCGACGATCTCGGCGCCGGCGAGCCGCAGGGACTCGAGCGCGCCCGTTCCGGGGCAGCCCCACTTCTCGTTGACCTCGACCAGGGTGTCGGTCTCGGCGGCCGTGCGCGCCCAGGCATCCGTGCGCGCCGGACCCAGCTGGTCCTCGGAGAGGCCGATCTTCGGCAGGATCGAGAAGCAGTGCGCGAGCTGGTTGCCCGGATGCCGGCGCATCGTGGCGATCAGGGCGTTCACGAACTGGTCCAGGACGTCATCCACCGCCCATCCCGCGGCGATCCGCTCCCGGACGGCCGTGGGGCCGAGCGGGCCGTCGACGCCGGGGAACTGGTGGTCCGCGATCAGGATCCGGTCGATCCCCTCTGGCAGGGACGGGATGTCGAGGGCCCCCGAGGCATCGAGGATCTTGGCTTCGACGCCCGTGAGCACGGTGAGCCCGTCCGGCACCCGCAGCGCACGCACCGCCGCGAGGTACTCCGGCACCCAGGTGGTGCTCTGCCGCACATGATCGACCAGACGCAGCGTCGTGAGTCCGGCCGCCGCTGCCGCCTCGACGTTCTCGGCGAGGGTCGAGACCGCGTCGTCCGAGAAGGTCGAGTGGACGTGGTGGTCGCCGCGGAGGAGCGCGTGACTCACAGCTCCTCCTGATGCCCCGCATGGTCGGAGACCAGCAGGTCGTCGACCTCGACGATCACGTCTTCCAGGAAGCGCACCGAGGCGACCTCGCGGAACGGCACGCGCACCGGCAGCTCGCGCCCGAGGAACAGATCGGCCACGAGGGACGGGATGTCGACGCCGGCCGCGATCGTCAGGGGCAGCGCTCCGGGGAACCGCGGGTTGACCTCGAGCAGCACGGCACGGCCGGCCCGGTCACGACGCAGCTGCACGTTCGCGACGCCCACGAGTCCGATGGCCCGGGCGATCGCGGCCGCGGTCTCCTCGAGCTCGGGGTCGCGGACGGTCTGCCCGGCGATCGCGACACCCGAGTCCACGCGCGCCCGGGTCCGCGGCACCGCGGCCACGACGTTGCCCGCCGCGTCCGCGATCACGTCGACCGAGTACTCCTCCCCCGGAAGGAAGTCCTGCACGATGAGTCCCTCGTCCGTCGGCAGGGCCTCGAGCGCGGCACGATCGGGCACCAGGCGCACGCCACGGCTCCCCGCGCCCTGACGCGGCTTGGCGAAGACCGGGAACTCCCAGTCGACCGCCTCCGCATCGGCTCCGGCGAGGACCGTGCGCGGGGTGCGGCCGGTCGGCGCGCAGCGCACGGCGAGCGCGAGCTTGTCGAGTGCCGTGTCGAGCGTGTCCTCCGAGGGCGCGGCGAGCACCGCGGGCGCGAGCTCGTCCCGCCGGCCGGCCAGGGCGATGAGCTCCACGTCGACCGTCGAGATCACGAGGTCGAGCTCGTCCTCGGCGACCAGGCGGGCGATCGCGGGCACGAAGTCCGCGTCCCGTCCCGGCGGCACCAGGCGGCGCTGTGCCGGCGGCACGAGGTAGATGCCGCTCGCCCACCCGTCCATGTCCGCCGCGAAGACGGTCAGGTCGGAACGGCGGAGGAGGGATCGGATCACGGCGACGCCGGCCGGTCCGCCGGCTCCGGTCACCAGTACACGCGTGGTCATCAGCTCTCCCGTCGAGTGAGTTCGTGGGCGCCGATGAACTCGGCCGTCTCGCGCACCACCTCGAGTGGCTCGACCGCGACTCCGCCGCCGAACCGCGACCAGTACCGCGCGGTGGCCGTGACGAACTCGGGCGCGAGGTAGTCGCGGCTCGCGGTCTGCGAGCCGAACCGCTCCAGCAGGCGCAGCTTGTCGTCGAGATACTGATCGATCCGCACGAAGCGCGTGGGACGGAAGTCGATCGTCGACGAGGGGCTCTGGTAGCAGGCGACGGTCCCGACACGTCGGGTCGCCACCACGGTGGCCTCGCTCACGGCGCGGTGGTCCTGATGGCGGTCGTGGCTCGAGTGCGTGTAGACGATCGTGGGCTGGATCTCCTGCACGACCTCCTCGATGAGGCGCACGGTCGAGCCGCCGCCGGAGATCTCGGTGTCCACGAGATCCTTCAGGAAGAGCCGGGCACCGAGCATCTCGGCTGCCGCGAGCGACTCGTCCTGGCGGCTGTCGGCATCCCCGCCGCGGGCTCCACGGGACAGGGTGAGGATCGTGATCTCGTCCTGCGCCCGCGCATGGGCGGCGAGGAGCCCACCGACCCCGATCTCCACGTCGTCGGGGTGCGCGCCGATCGCGAGCACCCGCTCCGGCTTGCGTGCCTCCTCGCGACGGCGGCGTCCTTCCTCGACCAGGCGGGTGACCGCCTCGACGAGCTTGACGTTGTCGAGGGGCTTGGTGAGGAATTCGTCGGCCTGGGCGCGCAGCGCGGAGACCGCGTACTCGACCGAGACGTGCGCCGTCATCACGACGACGGGCACGGTCGGGTTGGTGCGCCGCAGCTCGGCCAGCAGCTCCAGCCCGTTCAGGCCCGGCATCTCGATGTCGGTGACCACGACGTCGGGGCGCACCTCCGCCACGCGTTCGACGGCGGTCCGGCCGTCTTCGGCGACGTCGACGACGCAGCCGGCTCGGCGCTCGAGAACGGTCTTCACGAGCAGGGCGACGTCCGGGTCGTCATCGACGACGAGTACGCGAGGAGCATCCTCTGACATTTGTGCAGCTCTCCTTGGGGAGGTTCCCTGACCGATGGGGATCGGCCACGCGACCTCGGCGCCTTCATCGCCGGGGCCGCTGGGAAAGTCGAGCGGGGTATGTCGATTCTGGCATAGGCCCGCACGCACGGCGGGAGGCGCATCCGCGAGCGTGCATGGGAGGGGTCGACGGCCGTCGTGGGCCGACGGCTGCGCTCTCCTGCGCCGGGCGCCGCCTGTCTCAGGATCCGGCCGCCGCGGCCCGCTTCTCCTGCTGGAACACGCGGATGGCCTCGTAGCGATCGGCCGAGCGCGCGCGACGCTTGGCCGCCTCGTCGTCGCGGTTCTTGGGCGGCGCGGTCGTCACGAGCTCGTCCAGCAGGACCCTCGTCGCCTGGGCGATCTCGGCGACGGCACGGTCGAAGACGTCCCGGTTGGCACGCGACGGCGCGTTCGCACCGGAGATCTTCCGGACGAACTGCAGGGCCGCGTCGTGGCACTCGTCATCGGTCGCGGCAGGCTCGAGGTTGTTCAGCGGGACGATGTTTCGGCACATACCGGCACGCTACGCCGCGCCCTGGACGGACGGAAGAGCCGGACACCGGTACCGGGCGCCGCGATGGGAGGGGATGGTGCGAGCCGCACCGGTCTCGCTACGCTCGGGGCAATCGGAACCGCAATGCTCGTTCCCTCGTTCACCCCGTTGACAGGACAGAACATGACGAACCCTCCGTTCCCCGACCAGCCGAACCCCGATTCCCCGACCCCCGGCACCCCACCTCCGGTCCCACCCGCCGAGCAGCCCGCCGCGGCCCCGGCCCCGGACTGGAACACCGCGCCGGACGGCGTCCCGGGAGCCGGCGCCGCCGCTCCCGCGCCCGACTATCCGGCCCCACCGTCCGCGGAGTACCCCGCTCCCCCGGCCGCGGGATATGCGACGCCCGGCGCTCCGGTCTACGCGCAGCCGTCACCGACGCCCCCGGGGAAGGTGCTGGCGATCGTCGGCCTCGTGCTCGCGTTCGTGGTGGCCCCGGTCGGACTGATCCTCAGCATCGTCGCCGCCGTGAAGCTCGGCAAGACCGGCCAGCCGAAGGGGCTCGCCATCGCCGGCATCATCGTCGGCGCGATCATCACGATCTTCTGGGTGGTCCTCGTGATCGTGCTGGTCACGGCCTTCGCCGCCCTCTTCGGCATGTGCGCGGACCTCGGCCCCGGGATCTGGGAGGTCGACGGCGTCACCTACCGGTGCAGCTGACGCGCATCTGCGACGGCCATCGCCGACAGACAGCTCCGACAGACAGCGAGAGGGACCGGATGCGACATGCATCCGGTCCCTCTCGTCGTCGGTGACGACTACTTCTTGTAGTTCGGGGCCTCGACCACGATCTGCACGTCGTGCGGGTGCGACTCCTTGAGTCCCGCCGAGGTGATGCGCACGAACTTGCCGCGCGACTTGAGCTCTTCGATCGTGCGCGCACCCACGTAGAACATGGACTGACGCAGTCCGCCGACCAGCTGATAGGCCACGGCGGAGAGCGGTCCGCGATACGGCACCTGGCCCTCGATGCCCTCGGGGATCAGCTTGTCGTCGCTGGGGACGTCGGCCTGGAAGTAGCGGTCCTTGGAGTACGAGGTCTGCTTGCCACGGGTCTGCATCGCACCGAGCGAGCCCATGCCGCGGTACTGCTTGAACTGCTTGCCGGACTGGAAGACGATCTCGCCCGGCGACTCGTCGGTCCCGGCCAGGAGCGAGCCGAGCATGACGGCGTCGGCGCCCGCGACCAGAGCCTTGGCGATGTCACCCGAGTACTGCAGACCGCCGTCGGCGATCACGGGCACGCCGGCGGGGCGTGCGGCGAGCGAGGCCTCGTAGACCGCGGTGACCTGCGGGACGCCGACACCCGCGACGACGCGCGTGGTGCAGATGGAACCGGGGCCGACGCCGACCTTGACCGCGTCGACTCCGGCATCGACGAGCGCCTGGGCACCCTCGCGGGTCGCGACGTTGCCGCCGACGATGTCGATGTGCTCGAACGACGCATCGGCCTTCAGGCGACGGACGAGGTCGATGACGCCCTGGGACTGTCCGTTGGCGGTGTCGACGACGAGCACGTCCACACCGGCGTCGCGCAGCGCCTCGGCGCGCTCCCAGGCGTCGCCGAAGAAGCCGATCGCCGCACCGACGCGCAGTCGGCCCTGGTCGTCCTTGGTGGCGAGCGGATACTTCTCGCTCTTGTCGAAGTCCTTGATGGTGATGAGCCCGGCGAGCTTGCCGTCCTCGTCGATCAGCGGCAGCTTCTCGACGCGGTGCTTCGCGAACAGCGCGATGACCTCACCGGCGGCGACGCCGACCGGAGCGGTCACGAGGTTCTCGCTCGTCATGACGTCCTTGACGAAGGTCGTCTGACGCTCGAAGCCCGAGACGAAGCGCATGTCGCGGTTGGTGATGATGCCCACGAGCTTGCCGTCGTCGTCGACCACGGGGAGACCGGAGATGCGGTACTTGGCGCACAGGTTGTCGACCTCTTCGACGGTCGCGTCCTGCGTCGTGGTGATCGGGTCGGTGATCATGCCCGACTCGCTGCGCTTGACGCGGTCGACGTGCGCGGCCTGATCGGCGATGGAGAGGTTGCGGTGCAGGATCCCGATGCCGCCCTCGCGTGCCATCGCGATCGCCATGCGCGACTCGGTGACCGTGTCCATGGCGCTGGAGAGCAGCGGAGTGGCGACAGAGATTCGGCGAGTGATCCGCGACGAGGTGTCGGCCTCGCTGGGGATCACGTCGGTGTGCCCCGGCAGGAGCAGCACGTCGTCGTATGTCAGTCCGACGAAGCCGAAGGGATCGTGCTGTTCCATGGATTCTCCTTCTGCGCGTGTCGCGCGAGTCCGAGTGCGAGGGGGTGGTCGACGTCGGCCGTTGCGGGGCCGCGGCCCGTATGAAGATTCTAAGCGAGACACGCCCGAGAACATTCCCAGTACCCCGTCGTTATCGGACCGTTGGCCCCGACGGTAGGTGAATCGCCGATCGCCCATTACGCTCAAGTGCGTCGTCCATCCCTGCGGTCGAAACCCGACGCCGCAGAGACACAGCACTCAAAGTGGAGGTTGCGTGGGACCCACAACAATCGCCGTGCATCGAAAGCGCCCCTGGCTGGTCGCCTTCCTCGGTATCCTCATGGCGCTCACAGCGTTCCTGTTCATTCCGCCCTCGTCGGCCTCGGCCGAGACGACAGACGACGGGCAGGAGGTCACGGACTTCTACTTCGCGGGAGTCGTCACCAACGCCGACCAACCCGTCGAGGGCGTGGTCATGTCCATCGAGGGCAACGGCTTCGAGGCCGAGACGAAGACGGACGCCGAAGGCAAGTGGCGTCTCTACGTGCCGGAGAAGGAGACGTACACCCTCACGGTGGACGAATCGACGCTCCCCGACGGCGTGATCGTCGACGCGACGCAGCTCCCGGAGGGCATCCAGCCCGTCTCCGGGACCAGCGCGTCGTTCGAGCTGGAGTTCGGCCTGACCGGCACCAAGATCGTCAACTTCTTCCTCGGGGCCGGAGAGCGGGTCACGGTCTCCTTCCTCGATCAGCTGCTCTCGCGCCTCGTGGGCGGCCTGAACTTCGGCCTCCTGCTCGGTCTCGCCTCCATGGGCGCCGCACTCATCTACGGCACCACGCGCCTGTCGAACTTCGCACACGGCGAGATGGTCACGTGGGGCGCGGTGGTCGCCCTGATCTTCACCACGTTCTGGCATGTCCCGGTCTGGCTCGGCATCATCGCCGCGGTCCTCGGCGGCGCGATCCTCGGCTGGGCGCTCGACGCCGGCATCTGGAAACCCCTGAGACGAAGAGGCCTCGGGGTGGTCCAGCTGATGATCGTGAGCATCGGCCTCTCGCTCGCCCTCCGCTACGGCATGCAGTACATGATCGGCGGCAGCACCTATCAGCTGCCCGGTGCGAGCCCGGAGCCGATCAGACTCGGACCGATCTCGCTCTCCTACATCGACATGATCGGGATGGCGACGAGCATCATCGTGATCCTCGGAGTCGCGTTCTTCCTCACCCGGACCCGCACCGGAAAGGCGACGCGAGCGATCTCGGACAACCCGCAGCTGGCCGCGGCCTCGGGCATCGACGTCGACAAGGTCATCCGCACCGTGTGGATCCTCGCGGGCACGCTCGCGGCGATCTCCGGCATCCTCTGGGCGTACTTCCGGCCCGGTGTGAAGTGGGACATGGGCATGCAGATGCTGCTGCTGATGTTCTGCGCGATCACGCTCGGCGGTCTCGGCTCCGCGATCGGCGCCCTGATCGGCTCGATCATCGTCGGTCTCGCCGTGGAGGTGTCGACCCTGCTGGGCGTCCCCTCCGACCTCAAGTACGCCAGCGCCCTCGTCGCGCTGATCATCATCCTGCTCGTGCGACCGCAGGGCATCCTCGGACGCAAGGAAAGGTTGGGCTGACACATGGACTTCGGAAGCATCTTCGGCAACACCGCCTCCTATCTCTTCAGCCCGACGACGATCGCCTACGCTCTGGCCGCGACCGGTCTCGCCGTGCACTTCGGCTACACCGGACTGCTCAACTTCGGCATGGCGGCCTTCATGGCGATCGGCGGCTACGGCTACGCGATCTCGATCCTGACGTTCGGGTTCCCGTGGTGGGCCGGCGTCCTCGTCGGCATGATCGGCGGCGCGCTGTTCGCCCTCCTCCTCGGCATCCCGACCCTGCGCCTGCGCGCGGACTACCTCGCCATCGCGACCATCGCGGCCGCCGAGGTGGTGCGTCTGATGTTCGTGACGGAGCTGTTCAAGGACTGGACCAACTCGGCCGGTGGGCTCTCGGGGTATCACCAGAGCTTCCGCGACGCGAACCCCTTCCCTCCCGGGACCTACGGATTCGGGCCGTGGACCTACAACGCGACCGACCTGTGGGTGCGCGTCGTCGGCCTGATCTCGCTCGCCGTCGCGGTGCTGGTGGTCTGGGCGCTCATGCGCAGCCCCTGGGGCCGTGTGCTCAAGGGCATCCGTGAGGACGAGGACGCGGTGCGCTCCCTCGGCAAGAACGTCTTCGCCTACAAGATGCAGGCGCTCGTGGTCGGTGGCGTGATCGGCGCCCTCGGCGGCATCGTGTTCATCCTGCCGTCCGCGGTGATCCCGGGCAGCTACTCCACGTCGCTGACGTTCTTCCTCTGGACGATCCTCCTGCTCGGTGGTGCGGCGACCGTGCTCGGACCGACACTCGGCGCCGTGCTGTTCTGGGTGGTGTTCGCCTTCCTCGGCGCGCTGCTCCCCGCGATGGCGAACGCCGGCTACCTGCCCATGTCGGGCGCACAGGCCGACGTCGTGCGGTACATCGTGATCGGTGTCGTCCTGATGCTGATCGTCATTTTCCGCCCCCAGGGCATCCTCGGAAACAAGAGGGAGATGACCTTTGTCAAGTGACAACGACGCGGCAGCAGCCGCGAAGATCACGCCCCGGGCGAAGACCGGCGGCCTCGCCGCCGGTCCCGCCGCCCCCGGCGTCAAGAAGGTCGACCCGATCCTCATCGTCGACGCCGTGGAGCGGCGCTTCGGCGGGCTGACGGCGGTCGACGTCGACCACCTCGAGATCCCGCGCGGCGCCATCACCGCGCTGATCGGTCCCAACGGTGCCGGCAAGACGACGCTGTTCAATCTGCTCTGCGGCTTCGACAAGCCGAACTCTGGCACCTGGTCGTTCGACGGCACCAACCTGTCCGGCATCCCCTCCTTCAAGGTGGCCCGGATGGGACAGGTGCGCACGTTCCAGCTCACCAAGTCGCTGTCGCTGCTCACCGTGCTCGAGAACATGAAGCTCGGGGCGAAGGATCAGCGCGGCGAAGGCTTCTGGGCCGGGCTCTTCCCCTTCCTCTGGCGCAAGCAGGACCAGGAGATTGAGAAGCGCGCGCACGAGCTGCTCACCCGCTTCAAGCTCGACGCCAAGGAGCAGGACTTCGCGGCGTCGCTGTCCGGCGGTCAGCGCAAGCTGCTCGAGATGGCGCGGGCGCTCATGAGCGACCCGACCCTCGTGATGCTCGACGAGCCGATGGCCGGGGTCAACCCCGCGCTCACGCAGTCGCTGCTGGAGCACATCCTCGATCTCAAGGATCTCGGGATGACCGTGCTCTTCGTCGAGCACGACATGCACATGGTGCGCCACATCGCCGACTGGGTGGTCGTCATGGCCGAGGGTCGCGTCGTGGCCGAGGGCCCGCCCGACCAGGTCATGGAGGACCCCGCCGTCGTCGACGCGTACCTGGGCGCGCACCAGGACGTCGATCTCGGCGCGGTCACCGGCCGGCTCCCGGTGATCTCGGAAGAGGACGCCACCCGGATCCGGGAGCAGATCGAGACCGAGGTCGAGGCCGAGGTCGAAGCCGAGGACGAGGCCGAGGAGGAGAAGGCATGACCGACGCACCCGTCGAACGGAACGAGATCAAGAACGACGACGTCATCGTCGAGCTGAAAGACGTCCACGCGGGGTATCTGCCGGGGGTCAACATCCTCAACGGCGCGAACCTCGTCGCCCACAAGGGTGAGCTGATCGGCATCATCGGCCCGAACGGCGCCGGCAAGTCCACGCTGCTCAAGGCCATCTTCGGCATGGTCGAGATCCGGTCCGGCGACGTGACCGTGAAGGGTGAGAGCATCGTCGGCCTCAAGGCCGACAAGCTCGTCCAGCGCGGAGTCGCCTTCGTGCCGCAGACCAACAACGTGTTCCCCTCGCTGACCATCCAGGAGAACCTGGAGATGGGGCTGTACCAGAACCCGAAGATCTTCGCGGAGCGCCTGGAGTTCGTCAGCAGCATCTTCGGCGAGCTGGGCAAGCGCCTGAAGCAGCGCGCCGGCTCGCTCTCCGGCGGCGAGCGCCAGATGGTGGCGATGTCACGGGCGCTCATGATGGATCCCTCGGTGCTGCTGCTCGACGAGCCCTCGGCCGGCCTCTCCCCCGTGCGCCAGGACGACGCGTTCATCCGCGTCTCCGACATCAACAAGGCGGGCGTGACGACGATCATGGTCGAGCAGAACGCCCGACGCTGCCTGCAGATCTGCGACCGCGGCTACGTGCTCGACCAGGGCAAGGACGCCTACGAGGGATCGGGGCGCGAGCTCCTGAACGATCCCAAGGTCATCGGCCTGTACCTCGGCACGCTCGGCACCGACGCCGCCTGAGCCGCACCCCTGCGTCGGCCGGAAACCACGACGACGAGACGCCCCGCCCGGACATCTGCTCCGGGCGGGGCGTCTCGTCTCGCTCCGCTCGCTCGACGACCGAGGGGAAGCGGCGGGGGTACGACGAAGGCCCCGGATGCCGAGCATCCGGGGCCTTCGTGTGCGGGATTACTTGATCCGCTTGGCGGTGTTGTCGGCGCCGAACTCGTACACGCCGATTGCCGCGCCCTTCGGGTCGTTGTTCTCGTCGAACGTGATCTCACCGGAGAGGCCGTCGTAGTCGGCGGTGCCGCCGCCGTTGATGATGTCGGCGCACTCGGCGAAGGTCTTGCACTTCTCGCCGTCACCGTCGCCACCGGAGACGGTGCGCATCTGCTCGGCCATGTCCGCGCCCTCGACGGAACCGGCGGCCAGAGCCGACAGCGCCATCAGGATCACGGCGTCGTACGCCTCGGCGGAGTACGTCACGGCGTCGATCGGGTCGTTGCCCTCGGCGGTCCAGACCTCGTTCAGCTGGTCCAGGAAGTCCTGCGGCAGCTCGGCGCCGGCGCGGGTTCCCTTCGAGCCCTCGAGGCTGACCGAGACGTCGGTGCCCCAGTCCTTCAGGTTGCCGTCGACCAGGTACAGCGAGCCCGTGTCGATGCCGGCGTTGCCGAGCAGCGGCGCGATGGTCGCGAACTGGTCGTACGAGACGACGGCGACGGCGTCCGGCTTGGCGGCCGCGATCGTCGACACCTGAGCGTTGAACTGTCCGTCGCCCTGGTTGTAGGAGGCCTCGGCGACGACCTCGCCACCGGTGCCCTCGAACGTCGACTTGATGGCTTCGAAGAGGCCGGTGCCGTACGGGTCGTTCTGGTAGATGATGCCGAGGGTCTTGTGTCCGTCTTCGGCGATCTGGTTGCCGAGCACCTCGCCCTGCAGGTTGTCGCTGGGGGCGGTGCGGAAGTACAGCGGGTTGATGCCCGTGAAGTCCGCGGACGTGTTCGACGGCGAGACGGTGAGGATGCCCGCACCGGCGTTGCCGTCGAGGATGAGCTTCGTGACGCTCGACGACGCGGCGCCGACCATCGCGGTGATGCCCGCGTTCTGCAGGTTGGTGATCGAGGTCTCGTAGGCCTTGTTGTCGAGGTCGCCCTCGTCGGCGGTGGTGAGGTCGATGGTCACCCCGGCATCGGCCTCGTTGATCTGGTTGACGGCCAGCTGGACACCGGCCTCCATCGGCGCTCCGAGGAACGCGAGCGTGCCGGTCGCGGGAAGCATCGAGCCGAGCTTGAGCGTCAGGTCGACGGCCGGCTTCTCACCACCCTTCGACGGCTCCGCGTTCGGCGTGCTCGCGCAGCCGGAGATGACGATGGCGGATGCGCTGATAAGTGCGATCCCGGCGAAGACCTTCGCGGTGCGCGAGCCCTTCAATGCGTTCATGATGCTCCCTTGCGTAACTGAACGTGGATTGTGACCACAGTCGGGTGCTCTAACACTAGGGCGTGATGCCCGCGCACAGGGGTGGCAAGTATCTCGGTGCGTTAACGATCCGACACCGGGTTCTCCAGCCCTGGAAAGGGCCGGTCAGACCAGATCGGGCCGCGGGGTCCTGCGCCCTCGGCGGGCGGCGAGGAACAGGTCGACGAGGAACACGGCGATGGCGATCCAGACGATCACGAACCCCGCCCACCGCGCTGCCGGCATGGGCTCGTGCAGGACGACGACGCCGATGAGGAACTGCATCACCGGGGTGATGAACTGGATCATGCCGATCACGGTGAGGTTGATCCGTCGGGCGCCCGCAGCGAAGAGCAGGAGCGGGACGGCGGTCGCGACACCGGCGAAGGCGAGCAGCACGCCGTGCGCCCAGCCGTTCGCGCCCATCGTGATCCCGGTCGTCTGCGCGACGACGATCAGCTGCACGACCGCGATCGGGATCAACCAGAAGGACTCGAGGGTCAGACCGCTGACCGCGTCGACCGCCGGACCGATCTTCTTCTTGATGAGCCCGTAGACCCCGAACGACGCCGTCAGCGAGAGCGCGATCCACGGGAAGTCGCCGTACGCGACGACGATCACGACGACGGCGAGGGCCGCGATCGCGATGGCCGCCCACTGCAGCCGCCGGATGCGCTCCTTCAGCACGAAGACTCCGAGGAGCACGGTGGTGATCGGGTTGATGAAGTAGCCCAGGCTCGTCTCCACCACGTTGCCGCTGAGGGTCCCGATCAGGAACACCTGCCAGTTGATGTAGATCAGGAGGCCGGCGAGCGCGGTCCAGCCCAGCAGCTTCGGCTGGCGCAGGATCGCCCGGAACGCGGCCCCGCCCCGCATGACCGTGAGCAGCAGGAGGCAGAAGACGAACGACAGCAGTACACGCCAGGCGACGACCTCCCACGGCCCGGTGGGCACGAGCAGGAGGAAGTAGAGCGGCAGCACTCCCCAGAGGAGGTAGGCGGCTCCGGCGTAGGCGACTCCGGCGGACGGGGTGGCGCGGGTCGTCTCGGGGGTCACCGCACAACACTATGCCCGCGCCACGGGCGCAGAGTTCTCCCCTCCAGGCTCCCCGCCGAGTTTGGCAGGAAACGGATGCCGGGTGGCGGAACGCAGAAGGGGGCTCGGATGCCGAAGCATCCGAGCCCCCTTCGAGGACCTCAGCAGATCAGCGGACGACGACCGCGAGGACGTCGCGAGCCGACAGGACGAGGAACTCGTCTGCGCCGAACTTCACCTCGGTGCCGCCGTACTTGCTGTAGAGCACGCGGTCGCCGACGGCGACGTCGAGCGGAACACGGTTGCCGTTGTCATCGATACGGCCGGGGCCGACCGCCACGACCTCGCCCTCCTGGGGCTTCTCCTTGGCGGTGTCGGGGATGACCAGGCCACTCGCGGTGGTCTGCTCGGCCTCGACCTGCTTGATGACGATGCGGTCCTCGAGCGGCTTGATGGAAACCGACACGGTCTACCTCTTCTTTCTTGACGCTGACACGAAAGACTTGTTCGCACTCTCAACCCGAGAGTGCTAATGCCAGTGTAGGCGGTCGGCTGGCACTCATGCAATGCGAGTGCCAGTGCGTCGCCGCCGCTCGGTCCGCCGCGCGGGGGAATTAGGCTGAGGGCGTGGAGATGTCCGAGCTGCGTGCCCTGCTGACCCCTGCCGGTCTCGAGCTGCTCGACGCACTCGACCCGATCGAATCGACCGCCGACGTCGCGCGCGCCGTCTCCCGGCTGCGCGCCGCCGGGCACGCGCCCGATCTCGTCTCGGCGGTCGTCGGACAGGCGCACCTGCGGTCCAGGGCCGCCGCCAAGTTCGGACCGTTCGCCGCGCGCATGCTGTTCACCCGGGCGGGGCTCGAGCAGGCGACGAGGCTCGGCGTGGCGGCACGGCACGCGCAGCGGATCCGGCGTGCGGGATTCACGGACGTCGCCGACCTCGGCTGCGGCATCGGCGGCGATGCGCTGGCCTTCGCGGGCGCCGGGCTCGACGTGCGGGCCGTCGACGCCGACGAGGTCACGGCCGCGATCGCGGCATACAACCTCGCCCCCTTCGGCGAGAACGCGGTGGTGCGTCACGACACCGCCGAGAACGCCTTCGCCGCTCTCGATGACACCGGCACCCGCGCCGTCTGGATGGATCCGGCCCGGCGCACGTCGGGGCACACGGAGACCCGTCGCGTCTCCGCCGATGACTACTCCCCCTCGCTGGACTGGGCGTTCGATGTCGCCTCCCGGGTGCCGACCGGCATCAAGCTCGGCCCCGCGCACGACCGTGACGCGCTGCCCGCCGATGCCGAGGCGCAGTGGGTCAGCGCCGACGGCAGCGTGGTGGAGCTCGTCATGTGGAGCGGTGCCCTCGCCCGGGAGGGCGTGCGGCGTGCGGCCCTCGTGATCCGCGACGACCGCTCCCACGAACTCACCTCATCGGCGGATGCCGCGGACGAGCCGGTGCGCGAGCTCGGCGCATTCCTGCACGAACCCGACGGAGCGGTCATCCGCGCCCGTCTGATCGGCGACGTCGCCCGGAGCCTCGATGCCGGGATGCTCGACGAGCACATCGCGTACCTGACGTCGGATGCGGCGCTGACGAGCCCGTTCGTGCAGTCGTTCCGCGTGCGCGAGACCCTGCCGGCGAACCCCAAGGCGATCAGCGCCGCGCTGAAGGCGCACGGCATCGGCCGCCTCGAGATCAAGAAGCGCGGGGTCGACGTCGACCCGGCGGCGTTCCGGAAGAAGCTGACGCTGCGCGGCGATCAGGAGGCGACGCTGATCCTCGCGCGCATCGGGGATCGACGGACGGCGATCCTCGCCGATCGGGTGCCCGCCGCGGGGTGATCCGCCTCAGTCGTCCGTGCCGGCGCCGGGGATGCGGATCTCGATCGGATCGCCGGGCTCCCCCTGCACCACGACGGTCTCCTCCGGAGCGACATCGGCCAGCGATGTCGCGTTCGTGACCGTCACGAACGGAGCCTGCTGGCCCGTGAACCGCAGGTCGATGGCGGAGACGCCGGTCACCCCGCCGGTCGGATCGAGATCGACCACCTGCACGTCGAGTCCTTCCTGCAGGGCGGCCTCGAAGGGTTTGCATGCCACTCCACCACCGGCATCCACGATCAGGCACCGCTGCGTCGCGCCCTGCTCGGTGAGACGGTCGGCCGACCACACCGGCGCCGAACGGAAACGGCCGACGAGCGTGAGCCCGAGGCTGTACCCCTCCGCGGCCAGCTCCCCGGCCCTCTCGCGTTCGGCGTCGGCGAGCCCGTCGGTCGAACCGAATCCCGGACCCCAGCGCTGGAGACCGACCATGGGCTCCCCGTCAGCGGTGAGGAACATCGTGGCGCCGACATTCACGTCGAACCACCCTCCCTCGGCGTCGCCCTCCTCCGCCGGCAGCGGCAGGAACGCGGACATCCCGACCTCCTGCTCCTCCGAGGTCCGGCAGTCCGCCTGGGATCTCTCACCGACGTCGAGCACCAGGCAGTGGACCTCACCCGCCTTCCTCGTCGCGTACCAGACGAGGGCGTCGTCGTTCTGCGCGATCGCACGCACCGAACCGGGGTCGTAGGTCGACGCGCCGAGCTCGGCACGACGCTGCTGCTGCTCGGCGCTCAGCGGGATGCTCGCGGGCTGCGGGGAGAAGAGGGCCCCGCCGGCGCCGATGCCGATCGCGAGCAGGAGGACGGATCCCACGACCGCGGCCTTCGCGCTCCTCCGCAGTGCTCCATGGAACGTCGCGGGGGCCTCCGGCGGTTCGGGGGCGTCCGGTTGTCCGGGGAGGTCAGGGGCATCCGACGTCGCTGCGGCATCCGGCGCACGCCCGTCACCGGCGTTCGGGGCGGGCACTCCGTCGTGGATCGCCGTCTCCACGGACGCGGACGCGGCCGTCGTCGGCTCGGCGACATCGAGGCGCCGGTCCTCCAGCGCGCGCAGCCGCTGCGCCTCGGCCGTCGTCAGACTGCCGCCGGGACTGTAGGCCTTCCGCTGCAGCGCCCGCCGTTCCTCGGCGTCAGTCCTCGCCGGCACCCTCGACGCCTCCCTCGCGGGTGATCACGAGGTAGCCGGGGCCGCTGCTGGTCGGCAGCTCGAGGTGCGTGACGCCGCCGGTCTCGGTGTCGACGACGTTGAGGACGAGACTCGACGCCTGATCCTGCATCGTCTCCGGATCGGCGCAGGCGATCGGCGCCTCCGCGGTCGAGCCGTCGTAGATGAGGCACTGGGTCTGCGCATCGACCTTCACGGCGGTCCACACCGGCACGTCGCCGTCGTACCCGACCACCCAGAGCGAATTGGTGTCGAAGCCTTCGTCCGCGAGCCGCTCCGCCGTCCGCGACTCCTGGTCGTTCGCGTAGGTGATGCCGCTGAAGCTCGGGTCGTAGTCGTAGGAGCTCACCGCGACGGCGGCATCTCCCGCCGCGGTGAACAGCATCTGCACGCTGAGCTGGCGCTGCAGGTCGCCCTCGCCGTCGACGGTGATGGACCCCGAGATGCCGGTCACGACGGCCGTCTCCGTGAGATCGCACTGGGGCATGGTCACATCCCCCGTGCCGAGGATCAGACAGGTGCGCGCGTTCTCGTCCATCGTCGCCGTCCAGATGACGGCACCTTCTTCGACGGCGAGCGCACGGATCGATCCCGGGTCGTAGCGGCCGCCGGAGAGCAGGGTGTTCTGCCACTCCTGCTGCTCCGCGGTCAGCTCGACCGAGGCCGAGCCCCCGGACCGGCCGAAGGCGAGCCAGCCGATCCCCAGACCGACGACGAGCACGAATGCGGCCGCGAGCGCGAGCGGCCGCCAGTATGCCCGTACGGTCGCGCGCAGCGCGCCGGCAGTGGGCGCGGAGGACTCCTCCGCAGCGCCCTCGTCCGCGGTGCCGCCCGCGTCGGTGCGCTCACCGTCCTCCGGCGCATCGATGACCGTGGTCCGGCGGCCCGGCCCGACAGTGCTCCCCTGGACCGCGCTCCCCTGGACCGCGCTCCCCTGGACCGCGCTCTCCTCGAGCGTGCTCTCCTGGACCGCGCTCTCCTCGGCCGAGGCCTCCGGCGGTCCGGCGCTCCCGTCCGCTGCCGACCCGGCGGCCCCGGCGGCGAAGCGGCGGTCATCCAGCTCACGGAGCCTGTCGGCCTCGGTCGGAGTGAGCACGGCGTCACGTCCGTAGGCACGCGCCTGCAGGGAACGCAGCTCCTCCTGCTCCTCGGCGCTCAGCATCGGATCAGCCCAGCTTCTCGAACTGCATGCCCGCCCAGACGAGCCATCCCAGGCTGTAGACGGTGGCGCAGAGGCTGAGCACGAGCGCCCAGCGAGCGATCGCCCGGTTCTCGACGGGGCGTCGCAGGGACATGATCGCCGCGATCACCGCGACCACGGCGACGGGGATGCCCCACCCGACGAAGAACGACGCTCCGAGCGCCACGATCGCGGCGAGCAGTGCCCAGGGGGCGAGTCGGGTGTCGTCGATCGGTGCGGTGTCGACCGCGGGCTCCCACTCCGGCTCCTCCGGAGCATCGATGTCGGGACCGCTCACCACCACCGGCTCGATGCCGACGGGCCCGGTCGGGAGCTTCGTGTACCCCTCACGCCGCGCGCCGGGGAGCCGTGCCGATCCCGCCGGGTGCTCGACCTCGCCGCTGGGGCGCTCGATGCGCGTCTGCGGCGCGGGCGGAGTCTTCGCCGCGGAGGCGTCGGCCGCGTCGCTCATGCGAGCACCGCCTCCGCGATCTGGATCTCCGTGACCGGAAGCGTGGAATCGGCGCCGAAAGCGAGGGTCGAGGGGCGGCGCCCCGATGAGATCAGCTCGGCCGCGAGCGCCGCGATCATCGCCCCGTTGTCCGTGCAGAGCGAGAGCGGGGGGATGCGCACCGTCACGCCTGCCTCGGCCGCGCGCTGCAGTGCGACCTCGCGCAGTCGCCGGTTCGCGATCACTCCCCCGCCCAGCAGCAGTCGCGGCACACCCAGGTCGGCGCAGGCGGCGAGGGTCTTCGTCACGAGCACGTCCACCACGGCCTCGCGGAAGCTCGCGGCGACATCGGCCACCGGCACCTCCACGCCGTCGGCCTCGCAGCGCTCGACCCAGCGGGCGACGGCCGTCTTGAGCCCCGAGAACGAGAAGTCGTAGCGGTGCTTCGCCATGTCGGACGCGCGGGAGAGCCCCCGCGGGAACCGGATCGCGTTCGGATCGCCCTCGGCCGCCGCACGGTCGATCTCCGGACCACCGGGATACGGCAGCGAGAGGAGCCGGGCGACCTTGTCGAACGCCTCCCCCGCCGCATCGTCCATCGTCTCGCCGAGGAGCTCGACGTCGGTCGTGAGGTCGCGCACGTGCAGCAGCGAGGTGTGCCCGCCGGAGACCAGCAGCGCGATCGTCGGGTACTCGAGCGGCGCCGAGTCGACCGTGAGGATGTCGGCCGCGATGTGTCCGACCAGATGGTTCACCGCGTACAGCGGCTTGTCGAGCGACACGGCCAGACCCTTCGCGGCACCGACCCCGACCATGAGGGCGCCCGCGAGTCCGGGCCCGCTCGTGACGGCGACCGCGTCGAGGTCGTCGAGGCGCACGCCGGCTTCCGCGAGCGCCGCCTCGATCGACGGCTGCAGCGCCTCGAGGTGCGCCCGCGCGGCGACCTCCGGCACGACGCCGCCGTACCGGGCGTGCTCGTCCATGCTCGAGGCGATGGTGTTCGAGAGCAGGGTGCGCCCGCGGACGATGCCGATGCCCGTCTCGTCGCAGCTCGTCTCGATGCCGAGGACCAGCGGTTCGCTCATGCCTTCGCCTCCTCGGTCGTGTCGGTCGACGCCGGGTGGCGGCGCAGTTCCAGGCGCATCACGATCGCGTCGACGTCGTCCGGCTGATAGTAGCGAGGACGCCGGCCGATCTCCTCGAAACCCTCCGCGCGGTAGAGACCTTCGGCGGACGGATTGTCGGCCCGGACCTCGAGGAACACCTCGCGGGCGCCGCGCTCGACGGCGGCGGAGAGCAGTGCACGCAGCAGAGCGCGCCCCCGCCCCTGGCCCCGGTGCTCGGCGAGGAGGGCGATGGTCTGGATGTCGGCATCCGCGCTGCCCTGGAGGGCGCGCACGCCGCCGTACCCGATCACGGTGCCGTCCTGCTCATCGACGAGGTAGCGTCCGTGCGGGCTGTCGAGCTCGGCGGCCATGGTGTCGGCGCTCCAGGCGTCGGTGGGAAAGGACCGGTTCTCGATCGCCATGATCGCGTCGAGGTCTTCCGGGGTGGCGTCGCGGAGCGTCACGTCCCCACCTTCTTCGGTGCGCCGGGAAGCGTCACGTCGGGGTGGCGCAGGTAGAGGGGCTCGTCGCCCGTGAGGGTGCGGCCGGCGGCGAGCGCCCGCGCGCCGACCCGGGCCAGGTCCGTGGCGGACAGCGTCGCCACGTCGATGCGGCGGAGGCCGTCGAGATGCGCGTCGGCCTCCGCCGCCCGCACCAGCACGGTGTCCGCCACGACGTTCGGGATGCCGTCGGGATCCGTGCCGTCGAAGACGGTGATCGCGACCTCGCGGCGGCGGGCGTCCGTCACGATCGCGAACGGCTGCGTCTCGGTCTCCAGCGCGGTGAGCGCTGCCGCGAAGTGGCTGGGGACGGGGACGACCGGGATGCCGCGACCGAGCGCGAACGCCCGGGCGGCGGCGATGCCGATGCGCAGGCCCGTGAAGGGTCCCGGCCCCATGCCCGCGACGACATGCGTCACGTCACCGGGACCGGCCTCCCGACAGGCGTCGACGAGCAGGTCGCCGATGACCTCGGCGTGGCCGAAGGGGTCGGTGGCGTTCGCTGTGGAGCGGGCCGCCCCGTCGGCATCGATGAGGGCGACAGCCGTGCCCAGGGAGGTGTCGACGGCAAGGATCACGTCTCCAGGGTAGCCGTGGTTCCGCCCGGGCAGCGGCCCGGTTCGACCGCGGAGCGCGCGTCAGCCCAGCGGAGCGCGCAGCGGGTAGTCCTGGTCCTCGAGGATCACCTGCGCGGCGGCGCCCGTGGTGCGGTTGACGATCACGGGAGCGAGGAGGTTCACGCTCACCCCGTCGGCGGACGGGTGCGCGACCACGAGGATCAGCGCGTCATCGGGCGTCTCGAGCGCGAGGCCGTCGGCCTGCTCGTCGGTGAGCACGGGTGCGTACTCGGTGAGTACCGAACGGGGGTCGACGAGGTACAGGCGCAGCTCCGCGTCGTCCACCGCCCGCATCGCGAACAGGCCGTCCGCACCGTCGACGGGCGCGAGCGCGAAGTCGACGTGCGGGGCGAGCCCGGGCGGCGGAGCCAGGAACGTGAGTGCCGCGGTCATCGCAGGAAGTCCATGAGCGAGGGCTGGAGCACGCGCGCGTTCACGGCGAGCGCGGAGCGGTACACGAGCTCCTGCGCCTGCAGGCGCACGAGCACCTCGATCGAATCGACGTCCTCGACCGCCACGCGGCGGGACTCGAGGGACACGGTGTTCTGCACTGCCGCCTCCTTGGCGCGTTCGATCTGAGCCTGACGGGTACCGACGGATCCCTGCACGGCGAGCATGGCCGTGCGCCGGGAGTCGATCTCCGCCAGTCGGGGTCCGACGTTCGTGCCGGAGCGGAGGTCGGCGACGATCTTGTCGACCAGCGCGAACACCGAGTCGTCGCCGGTTCCGAAGACCGCGGCGCCGTCGGTGTCGACCCGGACGGAGGCACCGTCGGAGACGCGGCGGGTCACCTCCGCACCCGGAACGCCGCTGTGGCTGTAGTCCGCGGCGAAGGCCGCGCTATCGGACGTGCCCGCGAACACCGAGCGCCCGAGCAGCCGGGTGTTCGCCTGTGAGAGGAGCTCCTTGCGGATGCCCTCGAGCTCGACGGCCAGGGCCTCCTTCGCGGTCGCGTCCAGCGCGCCGTCGTTCGCTCCCTGTGCGGTGAGGTCGCGGATGCGGCTCAACAGGGACGTGCTGGCGCTGATCGCCCCGTCCGCCGCCGTGACCCACGCGAGGCCGTCGTCGATGTTGCGGGCGTACTGGTCGGTGCGGCGCTGCTCGGCATGCAGCGCCAGCGCGGCCGCGGCTGCCGCCGGGTCGTCCGACGGTGCGGCGAACGCGCGCTGGGAGGTCGCCTGCTCCTGCAGCCGCGCCAGCTCGGAGAGGTTCGACTGCAGCTGGCGCATGGCCGTCTGCGTCATGGCGGATGAGGTCACTCGAGAGATCACGATGCTCCTTCGCTCAGCGTCCGACGAGACCCGTGCGGTTGATGAGGACGTCGAGCGCCTCGTCCACCGCGGTCATCACGCGGGCTGCGGCCTGGTAGGCGGTCTGGTAGGTGAGCAGACTGATCGTCTCCTCGTCGCCGTCGACGGCGGCGACCGACTGCTGCGCCCCGACCGCGGCGACCGCCGTCGCGTCGGACACCCGCGCACGCTGCACGTCGGCCGCGGTCGCGACGCCGAAGCGCGTGACGTGATCGGACCACAGCGCATCCGGGGACGTGGCGCTCCGCCCGATCTGCGAGATCAGGTCGGCGTTGGTCGAATCCAGTGCGCCGGCTCCCGGCGCGGCGAGCGCCAGCTCCGACGGCGAGGTGACGGCGACGCGCAGTCCGAGCGCCGCCGATCCCGTGGTCGGGAGCGTGAAGAAGTCGCCGCCGGGCTGACCGGACGCGGTCACACCGGCACGATGCTGCGTGTTCAGCGCATCGGCCAGGGTCGTCGCCATCGCGTCGTACGTCGACGCGAGCTGCGCGAGCATCCCGCCGTCCGACGCGGGGGCGAGGATCGAGAGCGAGCCGCCGAGCTCGCCCCCGTCGATCGACACCGGGATGTCGGGATCGGAGACCCAGGAGACCGTGAGCCGCTGGCCGTCGCCGAGCGTCGTCGGCCCGGTCAGCGCGAGATGACGGGAGTCTGCCCCCGACACCAGGGCGTTGCCGCCGATGCGCACCGTCATCGTCCCGTCGCTCTCGACGGTCGCGGCGGCACCGGCCATCCGGGACACGTTCTGTGCGAGGACGCTGCGCTGGTCCATGAGCTCGTTCGCCGAGCGCCCGGAGGCGAGGGCGTCGCGGATCTCCTGGTTGAGCACGGCGATCTGATCCGCCGCCGCGTTCACCTGGGTGATCGTGCGGTCGGCACCCGCACGCGCGTCGCTCCACTGCGAGGCGACCGCGCGGTATCCGCCCGCGATGTGGGAGGCGAGCTCCTTCGCGGACTCCAGGATGCTGGAGGCCGCGGCCCCCGAGTCCGGGGTGTTCGCGAGGTCCTGCCAGCCCGACCAGAACTTCGACAGCCGGGCGGCCAGTCCGTTCTCGGTGGGCTCGGCCAGAGACGCCTCGATCCTGGTCGCGGCGACCGCCCGCGTGGACCAGAAGCCGGACGCCGCGAGGGAATCGCGGACGCGGGCGTCGAGCAGCGCATCCCCGACTCGGGCGACGCCGTCGATGGAGACGCCGTGCCCCGGGACGGCCCCGACGCTGAACCGTCCGGTCTGGGCGACGGCGGCCACGGCCGAGGTCAGCACCCGCTGGCGCGTGTACCCCTCCGTCTTCTGGTTGGCGATGTTCTGCCCGACCACGTCCATGCCGCGGCGGGCGGCCGCGAGACCGCTGGCCGCGGTGTTCAATCCACTGAAGGTCGACATGATCCCCTTCCGGTCACATCTCGGTGTCGATGATGCGCGCGGCGTCGTCGCGCGCGCGGTCACCGTTCGTCGTGTACTCGCCGGTGTCGTCTCCGAGCGCGGCGATCGTCTCCTGGGTGGCGCGGAGCACGCCGCTGAGCTGTTCGGCGTTGGCGTCGCGCATCTGCTCCACCTCGGCGGCGAGCCGGGTGAGCGCACGCAGGTGGTCCGAGAAGACCTCTTTCCAGGCCCCCTCCGGTGCATGCTCGATCAGTTCGCGGATGGTCGCGGTCTCGGGAGCCCCCCACTCCTCGGCGACCGCGGAGACCTCCACGGTCCGCGCCAGGCCGGCACCGCGCAGACGATCGAGCACCTGGTCGATCTCGCGTGCGGCAAACTGGATCCATTGGGATCGTCCCGCGGCCAGCAGCAGCTGCTGTTCGTCGAGTTTGAAGAGCAGCATCTCGAGCAGTTCGCGCTCGCGCCACAGCTGTATCGATAGTTCGTTGGCTCCCATGATCCCCTTTTCCCCAGTTGATCGCCCCGCCTGTTAACGCGGCCAAAGGTCACTATCGGCTATCGCGCCCCTAAGGTTACTATGTGGAACGGCGATGGGTAGTTCTCCCCATGTACAAATCACGTCATATGTGATATGCGCATCTATTCATCTCCTCGGATCTTCCGGAGTGCATCCAGAGAGGTGGATCATCCCCCATGTCGTCGCGCGCTGAGCGCAATCTCCTCATCGAGAGCAACCTCCCCCTGGTCGGATACCTCGCCGCCGAGACCCATGCCCGAGCCACCCACATCCCCCGTGACGAGCTCGCGGCCGTCGGAGCGCTCGCGCTCGTGACCGCCGCCGAGGCGTTCGACCCCGAACTGGGCGTCCCCTTCGGCGCCTATGCACGCCGCCGCATCCTCGGTGCGTTCGCCGACGAGATGCGCTCCATGGACTGGGCGTCCCGTGGCATCCGCAAGCGCATCAAGGAGACCGTGGCCGTCCGCGAGACCCTCACCGCCGGGCTCGGCCGGACCGCGACCGCCGCCGAAGTGGCCACGGCCATGGGCGTCGCGAAGGACGTCGTCGTCGAAGCCCTCGCCGACGCGGCCCGCACCGTCACCACGCTGGAGGACCCGTCGGCCCGCGACGTGGCCGCCGAGATCCCCCTCCCCGAGGAGTCGGCGCTCGTCGGCGAACGGCGCGAGGTGCTGGAGCAGGCCGTCGCCGCGCTGCCGGAGCGCATGCGCCGGATCGTTCAGGCCGTGTACTTCGACGAGCGCCCCGTGAAGGAGATCGCCGAGGAGCTCGGCGTGACCCACTCCGCGGTGTCGCAGCAGCGGTCGGAGGCCATCCGGCTCCTGCGCGACGCGCTGGACCGGTTCTTCACCGAAGGGCCCACGCCCGTCACGACGACCCGGGTGTCCGCCGGCGCCCGCGATGCGTACTTCACGCGCATCGCCGACGCGAGCAGCGCGCGGATCGCCGGGGTGTTCCGGGAAGCGGCTCCCGCCTGATCGACCCGCGCCCGGCTAACGGGCGCGCCTACTCCGCCGATAGGTGTGTGCGGGAGACCACGGATGGTCCCCCGCACAACACATCACGGAGGAGAAACCCTTATGGGTATGCAGATCAGCACGAACGTGTCGGCACTCAACGCCTACCGCAACCTGTCCAACACGCAGAACGACCTGTCGAAGTCGCTCGAGAAGCTGTCCAGCGGCTTCCGCATCAACCGCGCGGCTGACGACGCTGCGGGCCTCGCGATCTCCGAGGGCCTGCGCTCGCAGGTCAACGGCCTGAACGTCGCGGCGCGCAACGCCCAGGACGGCATCTCGGTCATCCAGACCGCGGAAGGCGCCCTGACCGAGGTCCACTCGATCCTGCAGCGCGTTCGCGACCTGACCGCTCAGGGTGCGAACGACTCGAACAACGCGAAGTCGCGCGACGCGATCCAGAAGGAGATCAACACCCTGGGTGATGAGCTCACGCGGATCGCCGGCAGCACGAACTTCAACGGCATCAAGCTGCTCTCGGGCGGCGACACGCTGACGTTCCAGGTCGGTGCGGGCTCCGTCGCCGCCGAGGACCAGATCTCGGTCGCCCTGACCGACTTCGCCACCCTCGGTGCCGACATCAAGACGCTCGCGGCGACCATGACGGACGCTGCGACGTACGGTACCGCGCTGGCGGGTATCGACACGCAGATCCAGGCGGTCTCGACCGCACGCGCCGGCTACGGTGCGCTGCAGAACCGCTTCGAGTCGACCATCAACAGCCTCAACGTGTCGGCGGAGAACCTGTCCGCTGCCGAGAGCCGGATCCGCGACACCGACATGGCGTCCGAGATGGTCAAGTTCACATCGAAGAACATCCTGTCGCAGGCAGGTACGGCGATGCTGGCCCAGGCCAACCAGGCCAACCAGGGCGTGCTCCAGCTCCTGCGCTGAACCGCGCCATAGGGTCCGGGCGCCCACCGGCGCCCGGACCCTGCCCGCTCCCGATCTGGAAAGGCGACCATGTCCCTCTCGCTCGACGGCCTCGTCTCCGGCCTGAAGACCACGGAGGTCATCAAGGCCCTGATGGAGGTGCACGCCATCCCCCGCTCGCTGCTCAAGGCGAAGATGGATGACAAGAACGGCATCGTCAGCCAGCTGCAGACGCTGAACACCGCCCTCCAGAACCTCGGCACCGCGGCCGAGAAGGCCGCGTCCCGGGACGGGCTCGCCCGCTTCACGACGTCCTCGTCGTCACCGACGGTCACGGTCGCCACGCGCACGGGCGCCACCGCCCTCGCGGCCGACATCGTCGTCGACCGCATCGCGAAGAACCACACCATCGTCTCCGCCGCCTCGAACGGCTGGCCGGACGACCCGCCCGTGATCACGCTCGAGAACGCGAAGGGCGAGCGCCTGCAGGTCACCGCCGACTCCGCCTCGATGCAGGACGTGGCACAGGCCATCAACGAATCCGGCTTCGGCATCGTCGCCGCCGCCGTCCCCGCCGGACGCGACGCCGACGGCAACGTCATGCACCGCCTGCAGCTGCGCGCGGCGGACTCCGGGGAAGCCGGACAGTTCCGCGCCTACCGCGGGGACACCGCCGCCGTCGCCGCCGGCACGGCGACCGACATCTCCACCGCCGCAGGAGCCGCCGTCATCGCCGTCGGCACCGACGCCCAGGTACGGCTCTGGGCGGGCACCAGCGCCGAGCAGGTGCTGACGTCGTCGAGCAACACCTTCACCGACCTGTTCGACGGCGTCGACGTGACCGTCTCGGCTGCATCCGCCGATCCCGTCACGATCGGCGTGACCGTCGACACGGCCGCCCGCACCAAGGCCTCCGCCGAGTTCGTCGCCGCGATCAAGGACATCCTGACCCGCATCGACAACGGCTCGAAGGCGACGGTCGCCGCGAACCCGGGCGAGAAGACGAAGCTCGGCGTGTTCACCGGCGACAGCGCCGTCCGCGGGCTGCGCAACGCCCTCGCCGACGCCGTGCAGCACCCCGTGGACGGCGTCTCCCCCTCCTCCATCGGCATCTCGTCCGACATGTACGGCGTGCTGAGCTTCGACGAGGAGAAGTTCGCGGAGGCGCTCGCGAAGGATCCCGATGCCGTCGCCGGCCTCTTCTCCGACATCGCCTCGCGCGTGCAGGAGACCACCAAGGTCTACTCCGACAAGTACGACGGCCTGCTGACCTCGCGCATCACCGGCCAGGAGAGCGAGGTGAAGAGCCTCGGCGAGCAGATGGAGCGCTGGGACGTGCGTCTCGCCCAGCGCAAGACCTCGCTGGAGCGGACCTACGCGCGCCTCGAGGTCATGCTGTCGCAGCTGCAGTCGCAGTCCTCGTACCTCACCTCGCAGATCGCCGCCCTGCCGGGCTCGAGCTCGGGGTCGGGGAAGTGAGCATGAACGCCGCCCTCCGTGCCCAGCAGCGCTACCGCGAGGACGCCGTGCTGTCGGCGCCGCCGGAGCGTCTCGTCACGATGCTCTACGACCGCCTCCTGCTCGACATCGAGCGCGGCGAGACGGCCCAGCGCGCCGAGGACTGGACGGAGGCGAACGCCCAGCTCCAGCACGCCCAGGCCATCGTCTCGGAGCTGTCGTCGTCGCTGACCGACGAGTGGAACGGCAGCGCCGGACTGCGGTCGCTGTACCTCTTCCTCTCGCAGACGCTCATCGGCGCGAACATCGGTCGTGACCCGGAGCGCACGCACGCCTGCCACGAGATCGTCGCCCCGCTGCGCGCCGCCTGGCACGAGGCCGCGCGCACCGTCGCGGAGGCCAGGGCGTGAGCTCTGACGAGTGGACCGCTCTGCTCGACCGGCTCGAGGAGGACGCCGAGCGCATCCTCGCCGCCGCGCCCGGCAGTGCCGACGCGGCGGACATCCTGCCGTGGACGCCCCCGTCCACACCGCTGCCGCCCGACCTGGCCGAGCGCGCCCGGCTCGTGGTGGAGCTCCAGCGCGCCGCGATGGAGCGCACCCGCACGGACCTCGACGACCTCCGTCAGCACCTCGTCGCCGTGCGCCGCGTCCCCGGCCCCCGGCAGCCCGACGCTCCCGCCTACCTCGACGTGAACGGCTGAGACCGCTCCCTAACGCCCCGGTCCGTCCTGCCGATAGAGCAGGGTGAGCAGGGATGGCTCGCAAGACTCGGCCAGGGATCGGCCACATCAGCCTCACACGGGAAGCCGGTTCGTGTTCGACTCTGTGACCATCACCGCACTGACGAGTGCGCTCGACGGCCTCGCGCTGCGCCAGCGGGCCATCGCGGACAACATCGCCAACATCAACACCCCGAACTACCACGCCAAGCGGGTGCAGTTCGAGGAGGCTCTCGCGCGGTCGGTCGATGCGGGCGACGGCCGGGTCGGCGCCACGGTCGGCACCTCTCTCGAGCCGACGCGACTGAACGGCAACAACGTCAACCTCGACACCGAGACCCTGTCCAGCATCGACACGATGCTGCGCTACCAGTTCGCGACGCAGGCCGTGAACGGCTCGTTCGCGTCGATGCGCGCAGCGATGAGGACCTCATGACCTTCGACGCGATCGGCATCGCCAGCACCGGCCTGACCGTGCACCGCAAGTGGCTCGACGCCATCAGCGACAACATCGCGAACATCAACACCGCGACCGCCACCAACGGCACGGCGTTCCGCGCGCGTTACATCCTCGCCCAGACGAGCGACCAGTCGCCGGGCGTCTACGTGGCCGGCACCGTGCAGGGCAGCGCGCAGGGCCGCCTCGTGCACCAGCCCGACCACCCGCTCGCCGACGCCGACGGCTACGTGCGCTACCCCGACATCGACCTCGGCGATCAGATGAGCCAGCTCATCCTCGCCCAGCGCGGCTACCAGGCCAGCGCCGGGATCGTCGACCGTGCTCGCAACGCCTACGAATCCGCCCTCCAGATCGGACGCAGCTGATGGACCCTCTCGCCGGCATCGAGGGCATCTCCTCCTCGTTCACGCTCACCCCGCCGACCGCCCCCGCGAAGGCGACGGACGACACCGCCTTCGCGAACAGCGTGACGGGCGCGATCGACGAGCTGCGGTCGCTGCAGTCCGACTCCGACGCGCTCAAGGTGGCCGCCGTCACCGGCGATCTCGATGACATCCACTCGGCCATGATCGCCTCGTCCCGTGCGGCGGTCACGCTCGAGCTCGTCGCCGCCGTGCGCAACAAGGGCGTCGACGCGTTCAACGAGATCATGCGGATGCAAGCCTGATGCCCCAGGCCGTCACCAACATCTTCCAGCGGATCGGGCGCACCATCGCGGGCTTCTCGCTCGCCCAGCGCACGATCGCCATCATCGGCGTCGCCGTGCTCGCGCTCGGCATCGTCGCGCTGTCCAGCTGGCTCACCCGCCCGACCTACACCCCGCTGTTCTCGGGGATGAGCGCCACCGACGCGAACGCGGTGGTCGAGCAGCTGCGGTCATCGTCGGTCCCCTATGAGCTGGCGGACGGCGGGGCGACCGTGCTCGTACCGGAGAAGGACGTGTACGACCAGCGCCTCGCCGCGGCCTCGGCCGGACTCCCCAGCTCGAACTCGGGCGGCTACTCGCTGCTGGATGACATGGGCGTCACGACGTCGGAGTTCCAGCAGTCGGTGACCTACAAGCGCGCGATCGAAGGCGAGCTCGCCGCCACGATCTCGTCGATCAAGGGCGTGACCGCCGCGTCGGTGCAGCTCGCCATCCCGGAGGAGAGCGTGTTCGTCTCGGAGACCGTCGACGCCACGGCCTCCGTGTTCGTGGAGACGTCGGGCAGCTCCACCCTCTCGGCGAAGCAGGTCGAGGCGATCGTGCATCTGACCTCGGCCGCGGTCAGCGGCATGAAGCCGGAGAACGTCGCCGTCGTGGACCAGAACGGCCAGACCCTCTCGGCCGTCGGCATCGGCTCGACCGGCGGCATCGACCAGCAGGCGAGCGACTACGAGGCGCGGGTGACCGCGAGCGTGCAGCAGATGCTCGACACCGTGGTCGGCCCGGGGAACGCGACCGTGACCGTGGTCGCAGAGATCGACCGCTCGGTGAACGAGCGCGTCGAGGAGACCTACACCCCCGCCGAGGGCGCCCCGCCGCTCACCGAGCAGACGCGCACCGAGACCCAGAACGGCTCGAGCTCGAACGCCGGCGTGCTGGGCCCCGACAACATCGCCGTGCCGTCCGCGGGCGGCGACGGCACATACGAGTCCACCGAGGCCTCGAAGAACAACGCCGTCAACAAGAGCACGCAGAGCACGTCGACCCCGGCCGGGAACGTGCTGCGCCAGTCGGTGTCGGTCGCGATCGACGCCGGCGCGGGCGGCAACCTGAGCACGGCGCAGCTGAGCGACCTCGTCGCGACCGCGGCCGGCATCGACCGTCAGCGCGGCGACGACCTCGCCGTGGAGCTGGTCGCCTTCAGCCAGACCGACGCCAAAGCCGCACAGGCCGCACTGCAGGCGGCGAAGGACGCGGAGGGCGCCGAGCGACAGGCGGTGCTGCTGAACACGCTGATCATCGCCGCGGCCGTCGGCCTCCCCCTGCTGCTCGCCGTGATCGCGCTGTTCCTGCGGTCGCGTCGTCGCGCCACCGCCGCGACCGAGTTCGACCAGCTCTTCGGCGACAAGCCGGCACCCCTGTCCGCGATCGCCGCCGGTGCGGGCACCGCACAGCTCGACCCGCCCACCGTGCCCCTCGCGTTCCTGGACACCGTCCCGGACCCCGAGCCGGAGCCCGATCCCGAGCCCGCGCAGGTCAGCCTCGAGCGCCGCCGTGCCGAGATCGACGCACTCACGCGGCAGGACCCGAAGCGGACCGCCGAGCTGCTGCGGACGCTCATCGACGACAGGCAGCGCGTATGAGCGGGCTGACCGATCGGCAGACGGCCGCCGTCGTGCTGATGAACCTCGATCGCGCGCAGGCGATCGAGGTGATGAAGCATCTCTCCGAGGCGGAGGCGGAGGCCGTCGCCGCCGAGATCATCGACCTGCAGGACCTGGATGCCGCCACCACCGCGCAGGCGCTCGGACAGTTCCACCGCATCGCGAGCGGACATCTGCCGCCCGCGCGCGGCGGCCGCGACATCGCCGCCGGGCTGCTGGAGGCGTCCTTCGGCGCCGAGCGCGCCGCCGCCGTGCTCGGCAGGGTCGGCTCGACGTCGATGACCTCGTCCTTCGAGTTCCTCGGCTCCGCGGACCCCGCGCAGCTCGCGACGCTCCTCGACGGGGAGCTCCCGCAGACCGTCGCCCTGGTGCTCGCGCACCTGCCGACCGATCGCGCCGCGGCCGTGCTCGCCGCGCTGCCCGATCCGACCCGGACGGATGTGGCCCACGCCATCGCGACGATGGGGACCGCCTCGCAGGAGGCGATCGCGATCGTCGCCGACGCGCTCCGGGCGCGCACCGGGACCTTCGCCGCCCGCGACACCCCCGAGGTGCTGGGCGGCGTGGAGCCGCTCGTCGAGATCATCGCCCGGTCCGGGGCGACGGTCGAGAAGGCGCTGCTGGCGAGCATCGAGGACAGGGACAGCGCGCTCGCGGAGGACATCCGCTCGCGCATGTTCACGTTCGCCGACATCGTGAAGCTCGACGACCGCGACACCCAGCGGGTGCTGCGAGGCATGGACATCCGCTCGCTGGCGCTCGCGCTCAAGGGCGCGAACCAGGCCATCGCCGACCTGATCCGCCGCAACGTCTCGGAGCGCAACCGGGAGAACCTGGACGAGGAGGCGCGGACGCTCGGTCCGGTGCGGGTGTCCCAGGTCGAGGAGGCCAGGGCCGAGATCGTCCGCACGATCCGTGCGCTCGAAGCGGCGGGCGACATCACGGTGCAGCGCGCCGACGAGGACGAGTATGTCTACTGACGCCTTCTCGCCGGTCCTGTTCCCCCGCCTCGACGCGCACGAGGACGCGGCGGAGCATGCCCGGGCGCGGATGCGCGGCTACGCCGACGGACACGCGGAGGGCTATCGAGCCGGACTCGCCGAGGCGGCGACCGCGCAGCGTCTCGCCGAGGCGGAGCAGGAGGCCCGTGCGCAGGCATCCGCGCGCGAGGGAGAGGACGCGGTCGCCGCGCTCCACGCAGCCGCTCGCTCGCTGGGCGACCGGGAACGCGAGCTGACGACGGCGGCCAACGACCGCGTCCTGCGCTGCGCCATCGAGCTCGCGGAGCTCATCCTCGTCGGTGAGCTCACGGATGCCGGCTCCTCCGCAGCGGTGGCGGCCCGGCGAGCGCTCGCGGCCGTCGACCCGACCGAGATCCGCGAGGTGCGACTGCATCCGGACGACCTCGCCACCATCGAGCGGTCCGCCGGCGAGCTGACCGCCTTCGCGCTCGTCGCCGACGACACGCTCGACCGGGGCGATGCCGTGGCGACGCTGGACCACGGGCACATCGACGCCCGGATCGCGCATGCGCTGGAACGCGCCCGACTCGCCCTCGCGGAGGCCGGATCGTGACCGCCTGGGCCGCGGTGCGGGAGGCGGTGCGCCCCGAGCGCGTGGGCGAGGTCTCCCAGGTGCGCGGCCTGAGCGTGCAGGTGCGCGGGCTCGAGGGCGCGGTCGGCGACGTGGTGACCCTCGACGGTGTCGATGCGGAGGTCGTGGCCATCGGCGAGGGCGGTCTGCGCTGCATGCCCCTCGGTCCGGTCGCCGGCCTCACCGTCGGCGCACCCGTGCGCGGCCGCGGCGGTCCGCTGCGCGTGCCGACCGGGGCCGCGCTGCTCGGACGGGTGCTGGACGGACTGGGTCGACCGATCGACGGGAAGGGCCCCCTGCACGGCGCGGTCACCGTGAGCCTCGATCACGCGCCGCCGTCGATCATGGGGCGCGACCGGATCGACTCCCCGCTCCCCCTCGGCGTCCGCACCCTCGACACGCTCGTCAGCGTCGGACGCGGGCAGCGCGTGGGCCTGTTCGCGGGCTCCGGCGTGGGCAAGTCGTCGCTGCTGTCGATGATCGCGCGCGGCACCGAGGCCGAGGTCACGGTGATCGCCCTCGTCGGCGAGCGCGGCCGCGAGGTGCGCGAGTTCATCGAGGACGACCTCGGGCCCGAGGGGCTCGCCCGCTCCGTGGTCGTGGTCTCGACCTCGGATCAGCCCGCCATGGCCCGCATCCGGGCCGCGTACACCGCGACGAGGATCGCCGAGGCCTTCCGCGACGACGGCGCGCACGCCATCCTCATGATGGACTCCCTCACCCGCGTCGCGATGGCGCAGCGCGAGATCGGTCTCTCCGCCGGCGAGCCTCCGGCCACGCGCGGATACCCGCCCTCCACCTTCTCGCTCCTCGCCGGGCTCCTCGAGCGGGCCGGCACCGACAAGCGCGGCTCGATCACCGGCATCTACACCGTGCTCGTCGACGGCGACGACCACAACGAACCCATCGCGGACACCGTGCGATCGATCCTCGACGGCCATGTGGTGCTCGACCGTGCGCTCGCACTGTCCGGCCATCACCCGGCGATCGACGTGCTCGGCTCCGTCTCCCGGGTGGCGGGCAAGATCACTGCTCCGGAGCGGCGCGGCCATGCGGCGACGCTGCGCGCGGTGCTCGCGGCCCGACGACGGGCGAACGACCTGATCGACATCGGCGCCTACCAGGCGGGGGCCGACGCGCGCATCGACGCCGCGATCGCCCACGAACGGGCGATCTCCGCCTTCCTGACCCAGTCCCTCGACGAGACGAGCGAGATCGGCGAATCGTGGCGCCGGCTGGAATCACTGGTCGCCGGGTTCGGAGGGGTCTCATGACGCGGTCCTTCTCCCTGGCCGGCCTGTTGCGTGTGCGGGAGATCCAGGAACGGGCGGCGGCCCAGCGGCTCTCCCGTGCCGTGATCGACGCCCAGCACACCGAGGCCCGTGATCGGTCCCTCCGCGCGCACCTGTCCGGCGCGGGGAGCGAGGCCGTCGACGTGCGCTCCCTCGCCGCTCTCGCCGCGGCCCGGGTGGCCGGACGGACCCTGCTCGCCGATCTCACGACGCTCGCGGAGCTGCAGGAGCAGTCGGTCGACGAGGCGCGGACCGCGCACGCGGAGGCTCGCCGGGCGATGCGCGGTCTCGACCGCCTCGCCCAGGCGCACGCCCTGCGGGTGCGCACGGCCGAGCTGCACGCGGAGCAGACGGAGCTCGACGAGATCGGCTCGCGCACCAGGACGGAGAGCCCCTCATGACCTCCCTCGGCATCGTCGACATCCTCGACGCGCGGGCGCCCCGATCGCCGGGCGGCGCGAACGGCTCGCGGCACTCGACCCCCGGAGCCGCGGCCTTCGCCGACGTCATCCAGGACGCCGCGCGCATCCCCGCGGACGACGCGGGCGGAAGCTCATCCGACGCCGCCACGGACGACGCATCGCCCTCACCCGCCGCCGTGCCCTCCACGCCCACGGCGCCCGCCCCGCCGATGACCATCCCTGCACCGGAGGCGACTCTCACCTCCGCACCCTCCCCGGCGATCGACACGTCGGTCGGGCTCCCCACCGCGGGACAGCCGGGGACCTCCGAGGACGCGGGTGCGCCGACGGCCGTCTCGCCCGCCGACGGCACGACGGAGCCCGCAGCCCCGGCCGCACCGAACGCTGCCCCCACCGCCGCGGCGGCGACAGCCGCTTCGGGCGCGAAGATCGCACGCGCGCAGCCGGCACCCCCCGAGGCCACCCGGATCCGCACACCCGCGACGACGGCCGCTGCTCCGGCCACCGCACCCGCGGCCTCGACGAGGTCCGACGCGTCTCCGCTCGGCGCGGGAAAGACTCTCGGCGCGGGAACGACTCTCGGCACCGGAACGACTCTCGCCACCGGGACGACTGCGGAGGGGCCGGCCGTGCCCGGTCCCGGCGTCCTCGGACGAGCAGCGGTCGGCGGCGCGGTCGCGCCCGCGGCGGCCTCCCCCGCGACGGCGACCGGCCGGGAAGCGCTCGACACGAAGGCTGCTCCGGACGCCGCGACGAGTGCCGCCGCGCCCGGTCCGGCGTCCGCTCCGGTCGCGCCCCTGCCGTCGGTGAGCACGACCGGTGAGACGCCCCCGCCGCCGCTCGCCGTCGGCAGCAGCGCGGCACCGACGCCGGTGACCGCCGCGACCCCCGCGGTGCCGGTCGCCCGCCCCGTGCTGCTCCCGCAGATCGCGGCGCCCGTCGTCGCACTCGCCCAGTCTCCGGACGGCGACCACAGCATCACGCTGACGGTGTCGCCCGAGAACCTCGGCCCGGTCACGGTGCGCGCGCACATCTCGGGCGGTGCCATCCACATCGAGCTGCACGCGCCGAACGACCTCGGTCGCGAGGCGCTGCGGGCCATCCTCGCCGACCTGCGACGGGATCTCGCGGCGGCTGCCCCGCAGGCCTCGCTCCTGCTGTCGACCTCGGACGACGGTCCCGGCACGCCGAACCCGCAGACGTCCCCCCACGGCGGTGGCGCGAACGGCGGTGGCACGAACGGCAGCGGCTCCGCGAACGGCAACGCCGGTGCGAGCGGCGGCCAGTCCGGGAACGGCACCGCGGCCGGGCGGGATGCCCCCGGGGCGCGCTCCTCGCCGGACGCGGGCCCTCCGACACCGGCCGGGGCGACCCCCCTCCCGCTCGTCTCGCCGCACGGCGGCATCGATGTCTTCGCCTGATCCGAGAGGAACCCCATGACCGATCCCATCTCCGGCACCATCCCGCCGTCCGGTGTGCAGACGGGCAGCACGACGCCCCCGACCGAGCGCAAGAAGACGCTCGACTCCGAGGTGTTCCTGAAGCTGCTGGTGACCCAGCTGACCAATCAGGACCCGAGCTCCCCCATGAACACGAACGAGATGATCTCGCAGACCACGCAGCTGGCCTCCATGGAGCAGCTGACCGCGCTCACCGCGACCTCGACGGAGAGCTTCGCGCTCAGCATGCGGCAGACCGCCGCCGCGCTGATCGGCCACGAGGCGCAGTACGTCGATGAGGACGGCGTCACCCAGAAGGGCATCGTGACCTCGGTCTCCTACGCCAGCGCCGTCCCCCTCGTCACCATCGGCGACGCATCCATCCCCCTCGACGCCGTCTCCGGCGTCTCCCTCGCCCCCCGTTCGCAGTCCTGACCAGTCCCTCCAGAAAGGCATCATCATGCTCCGCTCTCTGTTCGCCGGAATCTCGGGTCTGCGTTCGCACCAGACCATGCTCGACGTCACGGGCAACAACATCGCCAACGTCAACACGACGGGCTTCAAGGCCTCGGCCGTGCAGTTCCAGGACTCGCTCTCGCAGCTGGTGCGCAACTCGATGATGCCGCAGCAGGCCGTCGGCGGGCAGAACCCCGCCCAGGTCGGACTCGGCGTGCAGGTCGCCGGCATCAGCACGAACTTCGCCTCCGGTGCGCCGCAGCCCACCGGCGTGCCCACCAACCTCATGATCGCCGGCGACGGCTTCTTCGTCGTGCGTTCGGGCGGCGAGACCCTGTACACCCGCAACGGCGGCTTCTCGTTCGACGCGAGCGGCAAGCTGGTCTCCGCCGACGGTGCACTCGTGCAGGGGTGGACCGCGCGCGGCGGAGCCATCGTCCCCGGTCAGGGCATCGGCGACATCACCCTCCCGGTGGGGGCGCTGAGCCCCGCGACGGCGACCACCACCGCCCGCGTCACCGGCAACCTCCCGTCCGGAGCCGCCGTCGGCGAGACGCTCGTCCGCGACATCAAGACCTACGGCGCCGACGGCACCGCCACCTCACTGCGCCTCACCTTCACGCGCAGCGCCACCGGGTGGGACGTCACCGACCCGGCCGGGGCGACCACCGCGCTCACGTTCAACGACGGGAAGCAGCCGGGCGCGTCGTCGATCGTGTCCGGCGGCGTCACGGTCGATCTCTCCGCGGTGACGGGGTTCGCCGACGTCAGCGACGTCGCGATCAAGGAGCAGAACGGCAAGCCGGCCGGCACGCTCAGCTCATACGCGCTCACCAACGACGGCAGCCTCGTCGGCACGTTCAGCAACGGCGACACCGAGGTGCTCGCCCGCATCGCCCTCGCCGGATTCGTCAACCCGGGCGGCCTCGAGAAGGCCGGCTCCTCGCAGTTCCGCCCGAGCGGCAACTCCGGCGAGCCCACGCTCGGTCAGGCGGGCTCCGACGGCATGGGCGGCATCATCAGCGGCGCGCTCGAGATGTCGAACGTCGACCTGTCGCAGGAGTTCACGAATCTGATCGTCGCCCAGCGCGGCTTCCAGGCGAACGCCCGCATCATCACCACCAGCGACGAGGTGCTGCAGGAGCTGACCAACCTCAAGCGCTGATCGGTCGGACTCTGCGGAGTCCCCATCGGGGTGGCGGCGAGACCGCCACCCCGATGTCTATCCGAACTCGCGCAGCTCCGATGTCAGCTCACGTTCCGAGTGTCTTCGTCCACCCGTCAGCCTGAGCCGCCGGGTTTCGCCGGTACTGTCGAACGGAGAGAACGGAGCCGGTCATGGACGCGGTCGACGCTGTGGGCATCATCGCCGAGGTGCTCTCCTGGATCGGGCTCGGAATCGGTCTCCCTCTGCTCGCCATCGTGTTCCTGGTGAAGGTGCACGACGGCTCCTGGGTGCCTCACGAGGTCGTCATCGTCCACGAGGAGGACGGCCGGGCGCGGGCCCGCTGGTTCGCCGCGGGCGACTTCCGGGAACGACCGCTCCGCGCGGAGGAGGCCGTCCACTGGCGCGGACGAGAAGAGGCCGACGCCTTCCTCAGCGAGCGGCACCCGGATCTGATGCGGTTCGAGCCCCGCAGGCCCCTGCTGCATGCGTTCCAGGTGCTCGGGATCACCCTGGCCGGTGTCGGCGCGGCCGCGGTCGTCCTGTCGATCGTCCTCCTGTTCGTCGGCTGACGGCGCGGTGTCCGCGGATCGCGATCGCGGGCAGGATGGAGACATGCCTGAATCTCCGCTCGCCGCACGTCCCTGGCTCGACTCCTATGCGGAGGGCGTCCCCGCGGAGATCGAGGAGCCCTCGCAGACCCTGACGGAGATGCTGTCCGCGAGCGTGAAGGCGTTCGGCCGGCGACCGGCGCTGGACTTCTTCGGCGCCGTCACGACCTACCGGGAACTCGGGGAGCAGGTCGAGCGGGCGGCCGAGGGTCTGCGCCGTCTCGGAGTCGGCCCGGGCGACCGGGTCGCGCTGGTGCTGCCCAACTGCCCGCAGCACGTCGTCGCGTTCTACGCGATCCTCCGACTCGGCGCGATCGTGGTCGAGCACAACCCGCTCTACACCGCACGCGAGCTGCGGCATCAGTTCGAGGATCACGGTGCGCGCGTCGCCGTCGTGTGGGACAAGTCCGTGGACACGGTCGCCGGCTTCCCCGCAGACGTCAGGGTGGAGCACATCGTGAGCGTCGACATCACCGCGGCGATGCCGCTGTCGAAGCGTCTCGCGCTGCGCCTGCCCCTGCCCAAGGCCCGCGAGGCGCGCGCGAAGCTCACGGCCACCCCGAAGGCACGGCACCTCACCGCGTGGAAGAGCCTCGCCGATCACCGACGCCTCTCGCGACGGGTGGCCGGCCCCGGGCTGGACGACATCGCGCTGCTGCAGTACACGAGCGGGACGACGGGTGTCCCGAAGGGGGCGATCCTCACGCACGCGAACCTCCGGGCCAACGCGATGCAGGGGCGGGCGTGGGTGCCGGGGCTCGTGGACGGCCAGGAGACGTTCTACGGCGTGCTGCCGCTGTTCCACGCGTACGGCATGACCCTGTGCCTGACCTTCGCGATGAGCATCGGCGCGAGGCTCGTCCTCTTCCCGACGTTCGACCTGGGGCTGGTCACCGCGGCCGCCCGCTCGACTCCGCCCACCTTCCTTCCCGCCGTGCCGCCGATCTACGACGCCCTCGCCCGTGCGGCCGCGCGGGGCACCATCGATCTCTCGACGGTGCGCTTCGCGATCTCCGGAGCGATGAGCCTTCCGGTCGCCACCGTGAAGCGCTGGGAGGAGGCGACCGGCGGCCTGCTCGTCGAGGGCTACGGCATGACCGAGGCCTCGCCGGTCGCGCTCGGCAACCCCATGGGCCCCACCCGTCGCCCCGGCACGGTCGGCGTGCCTTTCCCGAGCACGGAGATCCGCGTCGTCGATCCGGCGGACCCGACGGTCGACGTGCCGTCCGGCGAGGCCGGTGAACTCCTCATCCGCGGACCGCAGGTCTTCCAGGGGTATTGGGGACGTCCGGGCGAGACGGCTGACGCCCTGCTCCCCGAGGGGTGGCTGCGGACGGGCGACATCGCCCAGGTCTCGTCCGACGGGTTCGTGAGCATCGTCGACCGTCTCAAGGAGCTCATCATCACCGGTGGCTTCAACGTGTCGCCCAGCGAGGTGGAGGACGCGCTCGTCGCCCACCCCGATGTCGTCGCCGCTGCGGTCGTGGGCCTGCCGCGATCGCATGGCGGCGAAGAGGTCGCCGCCGCGGTGGTGCTCCGCGACGGCGCCGCTCTCGACGTGGATGCGCTGCGCGACTTCTGCCGCACCCGCCTCACCCCCTACAAGGTGCCGCGCCGCATCACCGCCGTCGACGACCTCCCCCGGTCGCTCATCGGGAAGGTGCTGCGTCGTCAGGTGCGGGACAGTCTGCTGTCCGATCGCTGAGTCGCCGAGGTCGGAGGCGCCGTGACGCGGAGGAGACCGATCGCGATTGCGAGCGCCTCCGCCGGCTCCGACCTAACGCACGGTCCCGACCGGCCGACAGTCACCTCCGACAGCCCAGGACGGGCCGTCGGGTCCGCGCTCCCCCGGGAACGCGGACGGATCTTTCCAGGATGGAGCCCATGATCGTCCTCACGCGCCTGAACCGCTCGCGGTTCGCGGTGAATCCCGACCTGATCGAACGTGTCCAGGCCACGCCGGACACGACGCTCATCATGGTCGACGGCGCGACCTTCGTCGTCACCGAGACGATGGACGACGTGATCGCGCAGATCACCCGGTTCCGCGCCGGAGTGCTCGCGGCCGCGGCCGATCTGATCGCCGCGAACGGCTCCGACGTGGCCCCCGATCCCGAGGCCGGTCTCTGATGGATCCGTCCCTCATCCTCGGACTGGTGCTCGCGTTCGGCGCCCTGATCGCCATGATCAACCTCGAAGGCGCGACCATCGGATCGCTGCTGATCCCTGCCCCGATGGTGCTGGTCTTCGGAGCCACGATCGCCGTCGGCATCGCGAGCGGCACCGTGCGCGATGCACTGCATGCGGTCAAGTCGCTCCCCCGCGCCTTCCGCGGCGAGCGCCGCACCGCGTCGAGCATGATCGAGACGGTGGTCGGCTACGCCGAGAAGGCGCGCGCCGAAGGGCTCCTCGCCCTCGAGCAGGGGCTGGAGGACGAGAAGGACCCGTTCCTGCGCCAGGCACTGCAGAGCATCGCCGACGGCACGGACGCCGAAGACCTGCGAATCCTGCTGGAGGATGAGCTCACCTCGACCGCCGCCCGCAACCGCACCGCCTCACGCTTCTACATGACGCTCGGCGGCTTCGCGCCCACCGTCGGCATCATCGGCACCGTCGTCTCCCTCACGCATGTGCTGGAGAAGCTCGACAAGCCCGACACCCTGGGTCCCATGATCGCGACGGCATTCGTGGCGACGCTGTGGGGTCTCCTGTCGGCCAACTTCATCTGGCTGCCCATCGGCGGACGCCTCCAGCGTCTCGGCGAGCTCGAGCTCGAACGCATGACCGTGCTCATGGAGGGCATGCTCGCGATCCAGGCCGGTGCCCCGCCGCAGTTCGTCGGAGAACGCCTGCGCGCCCTCGTGTCCGAGCGTCCCTCCGCCCGCTCCGGCCGTCATGCCCGCACCCGAGCAGCCGAGGAGACGGAGCAGGCGTCATGAGCGTCCGTGCCCGTCGCCGCGTGCCCCAGGAGGAGCACAGCGGTCCGGACGAGCGATGGATGGCGTCCTACATGGACATGGTCACCGTGCTCATGTGCATGTTCATCGTGCTGTTCGCGATGTCGACGGTCGACCAGGAGAAGTTCGAGGCCCTCAGCGCCTCCCTCGCGACCGGCTTCGGACAGGAGCCCTCCGACAAGGTCGACGTCACGACCGGCGTGGTGGTCCCGCCCGAGCTCGTTGACGAGAACGGCGACGACTTCGCGGACATCGACATGGCCGCGGCGCAGACCGAGTTCAGCGAGCTCTCCGCGCTGCGGGAGCGGCTGCGCAAGGTGCTCGCCGACAACGGGCTCGAGGCCGACGTCACCTTCACGATCGATGAGCGCGGCCTCACGATCGGACTCGTCAGCGCCGAGACGTTCTTCACCACGAACAGCACCACGCTCAGCGCCAAGGCCGTGCGCGTCCTGGATGCGCTCGGCTCGGTGCTGGTCTCCGCCCCGAACGAGATCTCGGTCGAGGGTCACGCCGACGTGCGCGGCTCCGTGGCCCCGTATCCCACGAACTGGGAGCTGTCGGCCGGTCGCTCCACCCAGGTGCTGCGCCATCTCGTCGAGTCCTCCGGCCTCCCGCCGACGCACCTGAAGTCGGTCGGATTCGGCGACACCCGCCCGGTCGCAGCGGGCAGCAGCGCCGATGCCCTGGCGAAGAACAGGCGGGTCGACATCGTCGTCCTCTCCGACGCGAACGAGGAGGTGCGCGCGCTCATCCCCGAAGCACAGGCGGGGCAGCCTTCCTCCTGACCCGTTCCTCTTCTAACGCACGCCGCCCACCGCCCGATAGTCGGGTTCGTGGTGATCGAGGACAGCGTGCGCTCCGAGGTGCGCGCAGCGACGGCGACGAAGACCGCCGAGGTCGAGGTGTACGACTTCGGCCGTTCGGCGACCCTCTCGCGCGAGCACACCAGGGCGCTGGAACTGGCCTTCGAGACGTTCTCCCGACAGTGGTCGGCGCAGCTCTCCGGCAAGATCCACGTCCGCGCCACGATCGCCGTCGAACACGTCGGGATGATGACCTACGGCGAGTACGCCCAGTCGCTCCCCACCACGACCACGATGATCGTGTGCGCGCTTCCCGACTCCGAAGAGCGCCTGATCGTGCAGCTGCCGACCTCGGCCGCGACCGCGTGGATCGTGCAGATGGTCGGCGGGCGGGCGACCGCCGCCTCCGAGGACCGCACGTTCACCCCGATCGAGCAGGCCCTGATCCGCTCGCTGATCGTCGACGCGATCGACCACCTCACCGGCTCGCTGGACGGGATGCTCCCCGCCGGGATCACGGTCAGCGGCATCCAGTACAACTCGCAGTTCGCGCAGGTCGCGGCCGCGGGCGAACCCGTCATCGTGGCGCGCTTCTCCATGCGCCTCGGGGGCCGCACCGTCCCGGCGAGCGTGATGCTGCCCGCGTCGGTCCTCGCCGGCTTCACGGTGCGCTCCTCGGATGCCGACCTAGCGGCCGCCCCCGGCCAGATCCGTCGGCAGGTCGAGGTCGCCCCCGTCGAGCTCGCGCTGCGGCTCGCTCCTCGGGCCGTCCTCCCCCGTGAGGTGCTCGACCTCGCCGTGGGCGACATCATCTCCTTCCCGCACTCGGCCGACCGCCCGCTGGTCCTCGCCGTGGGCGACCAGCCCGTCGCGACCGCCGCCGTCGGCAGCGCCGGAGCGCGCCTCGCCTGCGTCGTCACCACCACCGTCCCCGATCCAGCTCTCGCCGAGGAGTCCGCGTGACCAGCACCACCACCTACGAGTCCGCCGTCGCCGCCGCCTTCGCCGCGTCGCTGCCGACCGCCGCTCCCGTCGCCGCACGGGCCTCGCAGGTCTCGGGAGACACCGGCGACGCCGTGATCGTGCAGTTCGTCGGGGAGGCCAGCGCCCAGCTGGCCGTGCAGCTGTTCGACCCCGACGCCCTGGTCGACGGCCTCGCCGGCGCCCCGCTGGCGGACCGGCTCCGCGACGCCCTGGAGGCCTCCACGAGCGCACTCGGTGCCGGAGCGCTCGGCGAGGCTCTGATCGGCGACGCCTCCCCGCTGTTCTCCGACCCGCTCGCACAGCTCTTCGACCTGCAGGATCAGACGGACCGCACGATCGGTCGCCTGGCCGTCATCGTCACGCACGCGCCGGCCGCCGCCTCGAACTCCTCGCGCCGGCTGCACCGCATCGCGGGCGTCGAGATGGAGCTCACGGTCGAGATCGGTCGCACCAGGATGGCCGTGCGCGACGTGCTCGACTTGGAGCCGGGACGCATCGTCGAGCTCGACCGCTCCGCAGGCGCCCCCGCCGACATCAAGCTCAACGGCCGCATCATCGCGCACGGCGAGGTCGTCGTGGTCGACCAGGACTACGCGGTGCGGATCACCCGCATCCTCGAGAACGTCGAGGCCTGACCCTGGACGACCTCCTGCTCGGCCTGCGGGTCGTGCTCTCGCTCGCCGCAGTGCTCGGGGTGCTGTGGTTCCTGCAGCGCCGGGTGGCGCGCACGCAGGCACGTCGTCGTGACAGCGAGGCGATCACGGTGCTCGGACGCCAGGGGGTCGGGCCGAAGGCGCAGGTCGTCGTGATCCAGACCGAGGACGCCCGCTACGTGCTGGGTGTCACCGAGCACGGGGTGAGCGTCGTCGACCGGCTGCCCCTCAAACCCGCCTCCCCCGACGCCGAGGACGCCCGCCCGACGTGGTCGTCGGCCACCTCGGAGGCGGCATCCGACGCCGCCGAGTTCGACCGCATCCTCGCCGCGACGGCGATGACCGAGACGACCGGCACCTCCCCGGCCGATCCGGCACCGCAGCGCCGGGTGCGTCACCGGAACGATCCTCTGCGCGGCTCCATCCTCTCCCCCGAAACCTGGCGGCAGACCGCCGAGGCCATCCGGCGCACGCGATGAGCGTCGCCCGTGGGGTCGTCGACGGCCGGCCGCTGCGACGACTCGCTCTGATCCTCGCGGCCGTGGTCGCGCTGGTGGTGGTGTTCACCCTGCTCACCGGCACGGCCGCCGCCCACGCGGCCGTGACACCGGACGATCCGGGCGAGGGCGTCACGATCGACATCAACGGGGTCGACGGCGGGCCCTCCGGCTCGATCCTCACCCTGCTGGGCATCACGCTGCTGTCGGTGGCTCCCGCGCTCCTGCTGATGATGTCGTCGTTCACGAAGATCTTCGTCGTGCTCGCGATGACGCGGAACGCGCTCTCGCTCCCGACGATCCCGCCGAACCAGGTCCTCGCCGGGCTGTCGCTGTTCCTGTCGCTGTTCATCATGTGGCCGGTGCTGACCGAGATCAACACGGTCGCGGTGCAGCCGTACATCGACGGCAGCCTCACGTTCACGCAGGCCATCGACGTCGGTCAGCTGCCGCTGCAGGAGTGGATGCTCCGCTTCACCCGCGAGGAGGACCTCGCCCTCATGACGCGGATGGCGGGTCAGCCGAACCCTGAGGACCCGTCGAGCGTCCCGATGTACACGCTCATCCCGGCGTTCATGATCTCCGAGCTCCGCGCCGCGTTCATCATCGGCTTCGTCATCTTCGTGCCGTTCCTGGTGATCGACCTCGTCGTGGCCGCGGCACTGATGTCGATGGGCATGATGATGCTCCCGCCGGTCATGATCTCGCTGCCCTTCAAGATCCTGCTGTTCATCCTCGTCGACGGCTGGGGGCTCATCATCCGCGCCCTGCTGGAGAGTTACGGGGGTGTCGGATGACCCCGGAGGCCGTGCTCGACATCGGCGCCCAGGGCCTGATCATCGCGGCCAAGCTCGCCGCCCCCGTCCTGGTCACCGCGCTCGTGGTGGGCTTCGCCATCTCGCTGCTGCAGTCCATCACCCAGGTGCAGGAGGTGACGCTGTCGTTCGTGCCGAAGATCGTCGCGGTCGGCATCGCGCTGCTCATCGCCGGCAACTGGATGATCGCGGAGATGATCGCCTTCACGAACGAGATGTTCGCCCGCATCCCCTCCCTGCTGAGCGGATGACGACGTGTACATCCCCATCGACTTCGCATGGCTCGAGGCGACCATGCTGACGGCCGTGCGCATCACGGCGTTCATCATGATCGCGCCGCCCTTCTCCTACGGGGCGATCCCGGTGCGGGTGAAGGCCATGCTGGCGATCGGCCTCTCGCTCGCGGTGGGCACCGCGGTCTCCCCCGGCTACGAGAACCTCGACACCGGGCCCTTCCTCGGGGCGCTGGTGCTCCAGCTCGTGACCGGCGCCCTCCTGGGCTTCCTCGTGCTGCTGTGCTTCTCGGCCCTCCAGGCCGCCGGCAGCCTGATCGACGTGTTCGGCGGATTCCAGCTCGCCCAGGCCTTCGACCCGCACTCGCTCGTCAACGGCGCGCAGTTCACGCGGCTGTTCCACCTGACGGCGCTGACGCTGTTGTTCACCTCCGGCGGATATCAGCTGATCCTGGCCGGTCTCGCGCGCAGCTTCCAGGCCGTGCCGGTCGACGGCGTGTTCACCGTGGCGGGTCCCGCCGAGCTCCTCGTCGACGGGGTGTCCCAGATGGTGCTCGCGGCCGTGCAGATCGCCGGGCCGCTCGCGCTCGTGCTGTTCCTCGCCGATGTGGGCCTCGGCCTGATCACGCGCGTCGCGCCGGCGCTCAACGCGTTCGCCATGGGCTTCCCCGTGAAGATCCTGCTGACGCTCTTGCTCGCCGGGGCCGTCTACGCCGCCCTCCCCGGCATCGTCGACGCCCTCGCCTCCCAGGCGCTGAAGATGATGCAGGGGGTGGGACAGTGAGCGGCACCGACACCGGGGAACGCAGTGAGAAGGCGACCGACAAGCACCTCCGCGAAGCCCGACAGAAGGGGCGCCTGTCCCGCAGTCAGGACCTCACGGCCTGGCTCGGGATCGGAGCCGCGGCGATCGCCACGCCGGCCGCCATGGCCCTCGGCGCATCGGCCGGCACCGAGCAGCTCCTGACCCTGACCTCGCTGGTCCTCGCCCCCACCCCGGAGGCCGCGCTCGGCGCGCTCGAACGCGGCCTCGCCTCCGTGCTCCCGACCCTGGGGGTCATGCTGGCCGCCGTCGCGATCGTCACCCTGATCGGCGCCGTGATCCAGGGCGGCGTGCATCTGCGCCGCATGACCGGACGCTTCGAGCAGTTCAACCTCGTCAACGGCGTGCGGCGGGTGTTCGGCATGCAGGCCCTGTGGGAGGGGGCCAAGGCGCTGATGAAGACCGCGGCGATCGGCATCGCGCTCTGGCTTGTGATCGCGAGTCTGATGCCGGTGCTCACCGCCAGCGGGGCGCACTCGATCACGCGTCTGCTCGGCGTCGCGACCGACGGCACGACCGCGCTGCTGCAGACCGCGATCGCCGTGGGCCTCGCCCTCGCGGCGGTCGACATGTTCGTCGTGATGCGCCGCAACCGCAAGCACACGCGCATGACCAAGCGCGAGATCCGCGACGAGAGCAAGAACTCCGAGGGCGACCCGCTCATCCGCCAGCAGCGGCGCTCCCGGCAGCTCGCGGTCAGTCGCAACCGCATGATCGCCGCGGTGGCCGGATCCGACGTCGTGGTGGTCAACCCCACGCACATCGCGGTCGCGCTCCGCTACGAGGCCGGCCGGTCCGCCCCCAAGGTCGTCGCGAAGGGCAGCGGCGTGATCGCGGAGCGCATCCGCGACGAGGCCGCCCGAGCCGGGGTGCCGATGGTGCGCGAGATCACGCTCGCCCGAGCCCTGCACGCCGCGTGCGAGCTGGGCCAGGAGATCCCGGAAGACCTGTACAACGCCGTGGCGCGCGTGCTCGTGTTCGTCGACGCCCTGCGTCGGCGCGGCGCCGCCCGCGGCATCCACTCTCTCCCCTACCGGAGGACCGCATGAGACAGCTGTTCGTCAAGCTCATGGTGCCCATCGGGGTCGTCGGCATCATCATGCTGCTCGTCGTCCCGGTGCCGCCGTTCCTGCTCGACATCCTGATCATCCTGAACATCATGTTCGCCCTGGTGATCCTGCTCACTTCGATGTTCGTGAAGAAGCCGCTGGACTTCTCGGTGTTCCCCTCGCTGCTGCTCGTGGCGACGCTGTTCCGACTCGGCCTCAACGTCGCATCCACCCGTCTGGTGCTCGGCGAGGCGTACGCGGGCCAGGTGATCGAGGCCTTCGGCGCGATCGCCGTGGGCGGCTCGCTCATCATCGGCGCGGTGGTCTTCCTGATCCTCGTCGTCATCCAGTTCGTCGTCGTCACGAAGGGCGCCGAGCGCGTCGCGGAGGTCGGCGCCCGGTTCACGCTCGACGCGATGCCGGGAAAGCAGATGGCGATCGACGCCGATCTGAACGCCGGGCTCATCACCGACACGGAGGCTCGCGAGCGCCGCGCGGAGGTGGCGGCGGAGGCCGACTTCTACGGCGCGATGGACGGCGCCTCGAAGTTCGTGAAGGGCGACGCGATCGCCGGCCTCGTCATCATCATCATCAACATCGTCGGCGGCATCGCGATCGGCCTCGTGCAGCACGGCATGTCGATCGACGAGGCCGTGAGCACCTACAGCCTCCTCACGATCGGCGACGGCCTCGTCACGCAGATCCCGGCGCTGCTGATGGCCGTCTCGACCGGCATGATCGTGACCCGCTCGACCGCGGAGGCCGAGATGGGCACCGCCGCGTCGGCGCAGCTCGGCCAGTCCCGCAACGCGCTCATCATCGCCGGGTGCGCCGCGATCATCATGTCGCTCATCCCGCACATGCCGATGCTGCCGTTCGTCGCGATCGGGGCGCTCCTGCTGCTCATCGCGCAGCGCATCAAGGCGACCCAGAAGCGCGAGGAGGAGGAAGCCGCCCGGACGCCCACCGCCGCCCCCGTGGACCAGCCCGAGGAGCTGATCGAGAAGATGCGCGTGCATCCGCTCGAGATCCTCCTCTCCCCCGACATCGTCGACCTGGTGACCGGCGGTCCCGACGATCTCCTGGCGCGGGTGAAGGCGCTCCGGCGCCGGGTCGCCCTCGACCTCGGCCTGATCACCCCTCCGGTGCGCACCCGCGACAGCATCGAGCTTCCGCAGGCGACGTACGTCATCCGCATCGCCGGGGTCGAGACCGGACGCGGGACCGCCCCGGTGGGTTCCGTGCTCGCGCTGGGGCAGGGGCTGGAGAGCCTTCCCGGCACCGCGACCCTCGATCCGGTCTTCGGGCTCGAGGGCAAGTGGATCCCGCTGGAGATGCGGCACAGCGCCGAGTTCGCCGGAGCCACGGTGATCGACCGCGCGAGCGTGATCATCACGCACCTCTCCAGCGTCATCCACGCGCACGCCGCACGCCTGCTGAGCCGGGAGGACGTGCGCCAGCTCACCGACGCCCTCAAGCAGGCCTCCCCCGCCGCCGTCGAGGAGCTCACGCCCGCCCTGCTCTCGCTGGCCGAGGTCCAGCGCGTGCTGCAGGGCCTGCTGGCCGAACGGGTGCCGATCAACGACCTCAGCCGGATCTACGAGGCGCTCGCCCTGCGAGCCCGGACCTCGACCGATCCGGAGGGACTCATCGAGGCCGCCCGCGGGGCGCTGGGCCCCGCGATCGCCGCACGGTTCGCGGACGGCGGCGTCCTGCGGGTGGTGATGATCAATCCGCTCCTCGAGCAGGCGATGCTGGAGAGCCTCCGCCCGGGCGACGAGGGGACGCAGATCGTCTTCGACCCGCAGCGCATGGAAGCCGTGGTCGAGTCCGTCAAGCAGGCCGTCTCCTCCGTGCGCGAAGGCGGCGAGCCGGTGCTGGTGTGCGCCCCGTCGCTGCGCCCCGCGGTGCGACGACTCGTGTCCGCCCAGACCGACGGGCTCCCGGTGCTCTCGTACTCGGAGGCGACCGCCGCCGCACTCACGATCGAGACCGTCGGTGTCGTCCGCGACGCGGCATCACCGTCGGTCGGCGCCGTGTCCGCGGCAGTAGGCTGAACGAATGCTGGTGTTGACGAGGCGGATCGGTGAGAGCGTGCGCATCGACGGCGAGATCGAGGTCACGCTGCTCGAGATCAAGGGCGACAGCGTGCGCATCGGTGTGAAGGCCCCGCGTGAGACGCGCATCCAGCGCACCGAGATCATCGACGCGGTCGTCGCGGAGAACGTGTCCGCCGCCGCCGAGACCGGTGCCGACGCGGAAGACGCGATCGCCGCCGCCCTCGCCCGGGGTCGGGAGACCCGCACGCCGTAGCGAGCGATCACCTGCCGGGCTGTCCCGCCGGTCAGATCACGGCGGTGTCGGGCTGCGCCGCACGCTTCCACTGGTCGCCGCCGGCCTCTCGTGCCCGCGCAGCCGCCTGTCCGGCCGCCGCCACGAGCACGTCGTAGTCGAAGCCCGTCGTCGTGGCCGTCGCCCACCCGATGCTCGCCGAGGCGCGGATGCCGCCGTCCGCACCCTCGCGGTCCATCTCCGAGATGCGGGTCAGGACGGCGCGGATGTGGAAGCGGACCGCCTCATCGCTGGCGCGGATCACCACGATCGCCCGATCGTCGGCGACGCGCTCGGCGTCCGCCAGCGGCGGGAGCGCCTCCTGGATGTCCTCGTGGAAGCGGTCGACGATGCGGGCGAACTCCGCGCCGCTCGACGCCTGCCGCAGGTCGGCGGGATCGTCGAGACGGATCGCGAGGACCGACCAGCCCTGGTCGTTCTGCGCCTCGGCCTTCCGCAGACGGCGGCGGGCACGCGCGGCCACCCCGTCGACCTCCGCGGTCGTCGGCGCCCCCGCCCGCACCATCAGCACCAGCGTGAACGCCGCGCAGGTGCTGACGACCAGCGTGCCGATCGCGTTCATCCCGCGCAGCGCGCTCAACTGCTCCCCGGTGCTGGTCGGCCCCATGAAGAGCGCGACGACGGCGCTGGAGACCGCGACGACGACGAATCCGCACGACGCCAGCGCGAGCGGCAGCACGATGTCCCTGGCCGCCGGCTGCCCGCGCAGCAGCTCGTAGGCCACCAGACAGGCGAAGACGCCGCTGCCGATGAACACCACGTGGAAGGCGGGCAGGTACCAGGGCGAACCCGAGGTCAGCACCAGGAGCGTCGGCGCCACGGCCACGAACACGAGCACCGGCCACCAGCGGACGCTCCTGCCGAGGTGCATCCGCACGCCGATCCAGATCAGCGGCTCGAAGCACAGCAGCAGGGCGGAGGCGGCCGCCCTGAGCGCGGGGATGCCGGTGTGATGCCCGGCGAGCCACAGGTAGGCCCCGAGCATCCCGATGCCGAAGGCGATGCCCCAGACGACGGTCGCGCGCGACGGACGGGCGAGGGTCGCCAGCCCGAGCACCAGCACGGTCAGCACGGTCACGACGGCCACCATGCTGGTGGTGATGTCGACGTTCACGGGCACGAGAGGCGTCATACCTTCTCCTCCTTCTTCCGGCGCCGGGGGAAGCGCAGGGTGACGGTGGTGCCGACCCCGATCTCGCTCGCCACGTCGATGCTGCCCTCATGCGCGGTCACGATCTCCCGCGCGATGCCCATGCCGAGCCCGGTTCCGGTGATCCCGCCGCGGATGGCGTTGTCGGTGCGGAAGTAGGGCTCGAACAGTCGAGGCAGGTCCTCCGGGGCGATGCCCATGCCGGAGTCGGCGATCACGAGCTCGGCGTGGCGGTCCGTGGTCCGCAGCCGTGCCGAGATGCGCCCGCCGGACGGTGTGTACTTCACCGCATTGCTGAGCAGGTTGTCGAGCACCTGACGCAGTCGGAAGGAATCGCCGGAGATGAGCAGGCTGTCGGCGCCGGCCAGTTCCAGCATCTGCCGGTTCGCGGCGACGAGGGGCGCAGCGGAGGCGGCGGCCGCCTCGAACACCTGGCGGAGGTCCACGGGCTCGAAGGGTTCCTCCGAGGCGGGAGCGGTCTGCTCCAGCATGCTCGTGACCAGCTCCTGCATCCGCTCGCCGGCGTTCGCGATGACCTCCAGCTGCGCCGGGACGCGGCCGGGCAGGTCCTCGCGCTCGCGCAGCAGGTCGATGTGTCCGACGATCGCCGTGAGGGGGTTGCGCAGCTCGTGCGAGACGATCGCGTTGAGTGCCCGGCGCTCCTCCGCGGCCTCCAGGAGCACGGTGACGTCGTCGATGATGACGAGCGTGATGTGCTCGCCCTCCCGTGCACTGGCCACGGTCTGGGTGGTCACCTCGAGGGCATGCCAGCAACCGCTGCCGTCGAACAGCCAGACGCGCTCGTCCTGCAGCTTCTCCCCGGCGGCGGCCCGGGCGAGGGTCGTCCGCTCGGGGGGCACGGTCGCGCCGCGTCGGCCGTCGTACTCGACGGCGGCGGTCGGCAGCGCGGCGCCGAAGCGGTCGCGGCCGTACAGCACGCGGTAGGCGTCGTTCATCTGCAGGATGCGGCCCTCGGCCGTGACCACGACGAGCGCGACGCCCAGCGCGTCGATGATCTGCGTCACCCGCTGCTGGTTCGTCTCGGCGCGCTCGGCGGCGCGGTCGACCTGCTCCGAGCGGCGCTGGAGGAGGCGTCGCGACGCCTGGGCGCGCTCCGCACCGATCCGGACCGTCACGCCGAGGAAGCTCAGCGTGATGATCACGGTGAGGACGCGGAGCAGCACGTTCTCGGGCGTGCCGGTGTGGTCGCTGAAGATCACCAGGCAGACGCTGATGAACGCGATGCTGCCGAACACCCAGGGCATCGAGAAGTAGGACGCGAGCCACACCACCGGGAACACCCAGAGGAAGCCGAGTCGGAGGTCGGGGGCGTTGGTCGTGAGCCCGACGGCGAGCGCATCGAGGAGAGGCAGGATGACTACCGCGGTGCGCGGGAGGCGCTGCCACGGCACCAGCAGCGTGACCAGCGTCGTGACGACGATGAGGGTGAGTCCGGCGAGGAAGAAGGGGATGCCGAGGGTCTGCGGCTTGAACGCCGCGATCATGACCACGATCGCCACCATGCTGCCCGTGAACACGAGTTGCCAGCGCCAGATCGACGCGGTGCGGATCATCGACGCCTGCCCTCTCCGGTGAACCTCAGGTTTCCCGCAAGATTACTCAAAGATCGGTCGAGCCCGCTCTTCAGGCGACTTCCCGCCCCTAGCATTCTGAGTGGGGGCCGACACTGCGGCTGGGGAACAACGCAGACGCTGGGGCCACGCGAGTGGGGATTCGCAGGCACCGGGGCCGCGGCTGGGGAGCCGCGGCCCCGCCCCGGTCAGCCCTCCGTGTCATCGGCCGGGGTGAGTCGGTACCCGACTCCGCGGACCGTCTCGATGTAGCGCGGATGGGCCGTGCTGTCGCCGAGTTTTCGCCGCAGATTCGCGATGTGCGTCTCGATCGCCCGCTTGTCCGGCTCGCTCACGTAGTCGTTCGAGCCGTCCGGCGCGCCGCGCAGGCCGCGCGCGAGTTCCGCCTTGCTGCACACGCGGAGCTTCGCCTCGAGGATGGCGGCGAGCAGGTCGAACTCGGTCGGCGTGAGGTCGATCCGCTTCTGCCCGACCAGGACCAGCCGGGTGTCGAGATCGAGGCTGAGGTCGCGATGCACGAGGCCGCGCCAGGTCAGGACCGTGGCGCCGTCGGGTGCGGTGGCGGGTTCCGCCGCCTGCCGGATGCCGGCCGCCGGCCGCGGGTCCGCGACACGCGGGCGCCGGAGGAGCGCCTCGATGCGGGCGCGCAGCTCGCGGGGCCGGAACGGCTTGACGAGGTACTCGTCGGCACCGGAGGTCAATCCGAGCACGACGTCCGACTCGTCCGAGAGCGCGGACAGCATGATGATGAACGTGTCGCTGATCCGGCGGATCCGGCGGGCGACCTCGAAGCCGTCGATGCCGGGCAGATTGATGTCGAGGGTGGTGATGACGGGGTGCCGCTGCTCGATGGCCGCGAGACCCTCCGGTCCGGAACCGGCGAGGACGGTCTCGAACCCCGCGGCGAGGAACACCTCGTCCAGCAGCGAGCGCACCCCGGGATCGTCCTCGATGATCACGGCGACGAGCTCGGGCGTCGAGGCCGCGCTCACGAGATGCTCTCGCGGACGATCGTGACGATCCGCGGCGCGTCGGCGTCGAGTTCCGCGGGGTCGAGGTCGTCGTCGTCCGCGGCGCCGACCGGGCGCTGCAGCTCGATGTCCCACCACGAATCGGCGAGCTCCTCCGCCATGCCGCGCCCCCACTCCACCACGACCACGGAATGCGCGAGATCGAGGTCGAGGTCGTCGAGCTCGGCCGCGGAGCCGAGGCGGTACGCGTCGACGTGCACCAGCGGGGCGCGGCCGACGAGCGACGGATGCGTGCGGGCGATCACGAAGGTCGGGCTCTGCACGGGACCGCGCACGCCGAGCCCTTCGGCCAGGCCGCGGGTGAACGTGGTCTTCCCGGCGCCGAGGGGCCCGGTGAGGATGAGCAGGTCGCCCGCCTCCAGCTGCGCACCGATCCGGAGGCCCAGCTGCTCCATCTCCTCCGCGGTCGCGATCTCGCGGCGGCCGAGGAGGGCCTCGTCGAGGCTCACGACGTCCGCCGGGGTACTCGGGGGCCGATGCGCGTCACGATCTCGTAGTTGATGGTGTCGGCGGCGGCGGCCCAGTCGGCGGCGGAGGGCACGCCCAGGGTCGGGTCGCCGAACAGCACGACCTCGTCGCCGATCGAGACCGGGGTGTCACCGACGTCGACCACGAACTGATCCATCGCGATCCGGCCGACGTTCACGAAGCGGCGGCCGCCGATCGAGACCGGGAGCCTGCCCGAGGCGTTCCTCGGCACACCGTCGGCGTATCCGAGCGGCACGAGGACCAGCGTGGTGTCGCGATCGGTGCGGTGGTCGTACCCGTAGGAGACCCCCGTGCCCGCCGGCACCCGGCGGACCGCGGCGATGGCTCCGCGCAGGGTCATCGCGGGACGCAGACCGAGTTCTGCCGAGCTGCGGTCGTCGAACGGCGACAGGCCGTACAGCCCGACGCCGATCCGCACCGCGTCGAGCCGCATCTCGGGCAGGTCGATCGCGGCGGCCGTCGCGGCGATGTGGCGGATCTCGGGGTGGATGCCGAACGAGGAGGCCGCGGCGACCCCCTCCTCGAACCGGGCGAGCGCCGCCCGGTCGTCCTCGACCGAGGTGTTGGAGAGGTGGCTGAAGAGTCCGATGACACGCAGCCGTCCGATGCGCTCCAGACGCGCGGCCTCGGCCAGCACCCGCGACCAGTCGGCCGGGGCGATGCCGTTGCGCGACAGGCCGGTCTCGAACTTGAGGTGCACCCCGACCGGCCGGTCGACGGCCGCCGCCGCGGCAGCCGCCTCGAGCTGGTCGAACGACGAGATCCCGACCTCGATGTCCTGCGCAGCCGCCTGTTCGAACCGCTCCCCCGGCGCGTGCAGCCACGCCATGATCGGCGCGTGCACACCCTGCCTGCGCAGCTCGAGCGCCTCGGGGATCTCGGCGACGCCGATCCGCGTCGCTCCGGCGGAGAGGGCGGCGACCGCGGCTGCCGCCGCACCGTGCCCGTAGGCGTTCGCCTTGACGATCGCGATCACCTCGACGCCGGTGAGCCGGCGGAAGTGCCGCACGTTGTCGGCGATCGCGTCGAGGTCGATGGTCGCTTCGCGGAACGGGACGGTCACAGCGGTGCTCCTTCGGCGACGACGAACGCGGCGGCGAGACCGGCGTCGTGGGTGAGGGTGAGGTGCAGGGTGAGGATGCCGCGCTCCTCGACGACCGCGGCGGTCGACCCGGAGAGGACGAAGTGCGGGCGTCCCGAGGGCTCCGACGCGATCTCGATCTCGATCCAGTGCACGCCGTCCGAACCGCCCAGCGCCTTGATCAGCGCCTCCTTGGCGGCGTAGCGCGCCGCCAGCGACGGAAGGCGGAGGGACCGCTCGGACGGAGCGAAGAGCCGCTCCAGGAGACGCGGGGTCCTGGCCATCGTCCGTTCGAATCGCGGGATGTCCACGAGGTCGATGCCGGTGCCGATGATCACCCGTTCAGCCTATCGAGCATGCATCCGGTCGTAATCGTGCGAATGGCCTCGTTTCCTTGGAAACGAGGCCATTCCAGCGATTCGACGATCGACCTACTCGACCGTGACCGACTTCGCGAGGTTGCGCGGCTGGTCGACGTCGAGGCCCTTCGCGGTGGCGAGCGCCATCGCGAAGATCTGCAGCGGGACGACCGCGAGCAGCGGCTCGAACATCGCGCCGGCGAGCGGGATGTGGATGACCTCGTCGGCGAAGGGCAGCACGGCGGCGTCGCCCTCTTCCGCGACCACGATCACGCGAGCGCCGCGCGCCCGGATCTCCTGGATGTTGGAGACGACCTTGGAGTGCACCAGCGCGGAGTGGCGCGGCGACGGCACCAGCACGAACACGGGCTGTCCCGGCTCGATCAGCGCGATCGGACCGTGCTTGAGCTCGCCGGCGGCGAAGCCCTCGGCGTGGATGTAGGAGATCTCCTTGAGCTTGAGCGCGCCCTCGAGGGCGATCGGGTAGCCGACGTGGCGACCGAGGAACAGCACCGAGCGGGTGTCGGCCATCCAGCCGGCGAGCTGGGTGACGTGCTCCTGCTCGCTCTCCAGGACCTTCGCGATCTTCTCCGGCAGTGCGGCGAGCTCCTCGACGTCGGTGGAGGCGTCGGCGACCGTGCCGCGGACACGGCCCATGTGCAGGCCGAGCAGCAGCAGCGCCGTGATCTGCGCCGAGAACGCCTTGGTCGAGGCCACGGCGACCTCGGGGCCGGCGTGCGTGTAGACGACGGCATCCGACTCGCGCGGGATCGTCGCGCCCTGCGTGTTGCAGACCGAGAGGGTGCGGGCACCGCGCTCGCGGGCGTACTTCACGGCCATCAGGGTGTCCATGGTCTCGCCCGACTGGCTGATCGACACGACGAGGGTGTCGGCGCCGATCACCGGGTCGCGGTAGCGGAACTCGTGGGCGAGCTCGACGTCGACCGCGACGCGCGCCCACTGCTCGATGGCGTACTTGCCCACGAGCGCGGCGTACGAGGCCGTGCCGCACGCGGTGATGATGACGCGGTTGATGCCGGTGAAGAGCTCATCGAGCCCGTCGAGCTCGGGGATGACGACCTGACCGTCCTGGATGCGGCCGCGGATCGTGTTGGCGACCGCCTCCGGCTGCTCCGCGACCTCTTTGGCCATGAAGCTCGACCATCCGCCCTTCTCGGCGGCAGCCGCGTCCCACGACACGTCGAACGGCTCGGGCTGCACCGGCGTGCCGGCGAAGTCGGTGACCTCGACGGCGTCCGGGGTGATCGAGACGATCTGGTCCTGCCCGATCGCGAGCGCCTTGCGGGTGTGCTCGATGAAGGCGGCCACGTCGGAACCGAGGAAGTTCTCGCCCTCGCCGAGTCCGATCACGAGCGGGGAGTTGCGGCGGGCGCCGACCACGAGACCGGGGTGGTCCTGGTGCATCGCCAGCAGCGTGAACGCACCCTCGAGGCGGTTCACGATGCTGCGGAAGGCCAGCTGCAGGTTGCCGCCGTTGCCCGCGTACTCGCGACCGAGGAGCGCCGCTGCGACCTCGGTGTCGGTCTCGCTGCGGAAGACCACGCCGTCGGCGAGCAGTTCGTCCCGCAGTGCGGAGAAGTTCTCGATGATGCCGTTGTGGATGACGGCGAGCTTGTCCCCGTCGGCCAGATGCGGGTGGGCGTTGACATCGGTCGGACCACCGTGCGTCGCCCAGCGGGTGTGACCGATGCCGGTCGACCCGTCGGGGAGCGGTGCGTCGGCGAGCGAGTCGCGCAGCACGGCGAGCTTGCCGGCCTTCTTGCGCATGCCGAGCGAGCCGTCGCCGTCGATCACGGCGACGCCCGCGGAGTCATACCCGCGGTACTCGAGGCGGGCGAGCCCGGCGAGAAGGATGTCCTGGCTGGGGCGCGGGCCCACGTATCCGACGATTCCACACATGGGAACAAGAGTAAGGCGGGATTTTTGCGAGTCGTCCGTACATTCTCTCGCCCCGAACGGCGCTCAGAGTTTGCGCAGCAGCACGGTCTCCACGTCGTGGTCGGCGCCCTTGCGCAGCACCAGACGCGCGCGGTGACGGGTCGGCATCACGTTCTCCACGAGGTTGGGCATGTTGATCTCGTTCCAGTACCCGAGCGCCGTGGTGATCGCCTCCTCGTCCGTCAGGTGCGCGAACACGTTGAAGTAGGAGGACGGGTTGCTGAACGCGGCCTGGCGCAGTGCGAGGAAGCGGTCGACGTACCACTTCTCGATGTGCGAGGTGTCGGCGTCGACGAAGATCGAGAAGTCGAACAGGTCGCTCACGGCGACGTCGTTCGGGGCGGGCGGCGGCTGCAGCACGTTCAGCCCCTCGACGATCACGACGTCGGGGCGACGCACCACGACGTTCGCATCGGGCACGATGTCGTAGCGCATGTGCGAGTAGAAGGGCGCCCGCACCTCGGTCGCGCCGCTCTTCACCTCGGTGAGGAACTCGATCAGCGCGCGTCGGTCGTACGACTCCGGGAAGCCCTTGCGGTCCATGATCCCGCGGCGCTCGAGCTCGGCGTTGGGATAGAGGAAGCCGTCGGTGGTCACCAGCTCCACACGGGGCGTGCCCGGCCATCGGCTCATGAGCTCGCGGAGCAGTCGCGCGATCGTCGACTTGCCCACCGCGACGGATCCTGCGACGCCGACGACGAACGGCGTGGTGGTGTCGTCCTCCTGGAGGAAGGACGACGTGGCCGCGCCGAGACGCTTCGTCGAGGTCGCGTAGAGACTGAGCAGTCGACTCAGCGGCAGGTACACCTCGCGCACCTCGGTGAGCGAGAGCCGGTCCCCGATGCCGCGGAGCTCGACGACCTCGGTCTCGGTGAGCGGCTGGTCCAGGCCGGCGGCGAGCCGTGCCCATTCCGCTCGGCCGATCTCCCGATAGGGCGACAGCGGCAGCGTGGGGTCGGCGGTGGTCACGGAGTACATCGTATCCGCGTGCTCGCGGGCGGGACGCGCCGGACGCCCCTTCCCCGGTGCGAGGGAAGGGGCGTCCGGCTGCGGCATACGTCCGTCAGGATGCCGACATCGCGCGACGACGGGCCACCAGGAGACCACCGGCACCGAGCAGGACCAGAGCGGTCACGCCGCCCGCGATCAGCAGCCCGGTGTCGACTCCCGTGTTCGCCAGGCCCGATGCGCCCAGCGTCACGGAGGCACGGGCCACCTCGACGCCGTCGACGAACACGACGACCGCGTGGCCGCCGGCCGGGACGGATGCCGGGATCGTGGCCCGCAGCGCGAAGGTGCCGTCGGCCGCGGCGGTCGTGCTGCCGAGCACCGTGGGCGTGGAGTGCAGTTCGACGCGCACGGCGTCGGAGTCGGGGTCGACCCCTTCACCGCGGACCGTGATCTCGCCGCCGGGACGCAGGTCGCCGGTCACGGTGACGGAGGCGTCTCCCGCCTCGGGAAGCTCCCCTTCCTCGCCGCCGCCGGGCTCGCCGCCACCGGGCTGGTCGCCGCCCACGGTCACGGAGGCCGTGCCGGAAGCGGGCGAGCGCCCGATCTCGTTCTGCGCCGTGACCGACGCGGTGTGGGTGCCGACCGGGACACCGGTGAAGGTGTGGCTGGTGACCCCCGCCGCGGTGTCGACCGTGGTCGAGCCGAGCGTGACGGAGTATCCGGTGAGCGGCGATCCGCCGTCCGACGCCGGAGCGGTCCAGCTGACGGTGACGGCATCGCCCGCGGCGGTCACGGTCGGAGCCGACGGTGCGGCGGGAGCGGTCGCGACGGGCTCGATCCCGAGGCCGAAGAACTCGTCGAGCTTCGCGAGCGCCTCGTCCGCGAACGCGAGGTTCGTGGCGCGACCGGCCTCGTACTGCTCGTCGGTCTGGTTCGGGCGCTTCGCGGGGCCCTGCAGGTCGGAGATCCACCACCACTCGGTCATGTACTCGCGGAATCCGGCCTCGCCGTTGTCCTGGATCCAGTTCTTCGTGATGGGCGCGGCCGTGTCGGAGCCGTCGTAGTCGAAGAGGTACGGGACCTGCAGCTTGCGGGCCGCGACCTTCTCCGCCGCGGTGTCGCCGCCCGGGTGGTAGTCGACCCGCTGGCCCGCGCTGCCGTTCAGGACGTACTGGGTCTTGAGGTTCGGGAGGTGCTTCTGCACCAGGTCGCCGTAGAGGTGCGCGATGGACGAGTTGGTGTCGCGGATGTGCGCGTTCGCCCCGCTCCAGCCGTCCAGCCGCAGGTCGAACACGTACACGGTCTGCACGCCGGACTGCGCGGCCTTGTGGTTCACGTCGCGGATCACGGCGCGGGTGTTGTGGCACCAGGTGCCGCCGAACAGGATGGTGTGCTCCCCGTCCGACTCGAGCAGGTCGACGAGCTCGGGGTACGTGATCGACTGGAGCACGAAGTCGTCGGCGTCCGCGGCCGTGAAGATCGTCTCGCCGTAGGCGGTGAGGTTGGTGCTGTACGCCGCACGGTGGCGGGAGTTGACCGCGGTCGAGAAGAAGTCGTACTGCGACTGCGTGTCCAGCTTCGCCTGACCGTTCACGGCGACGGCGTCGAACACCGAGGCCACCTTCTGGCGGTAGCCGTCCGTCGTCGCCGAGCCGGCGTCCTCGCTGCCGCCGAGCGAGGAGACGATGCGATCCTCGACACCCTCCACGCGACGGTCGCCGTCGTAGACGAAGAGGTAGGGGTCGGTGCCCGCACCGAACTCGGGGGTGGTGTCCTTGTTCAGGTACCCGTCGACGAGGCGCGTGTAGAGGGCGCCCGCGGCCTCACCGGCGACTCCCGTGACGAAGGTCCGGATGTCGACGGAGGCGCCGTCCAGGAGTGGGTCGAACGTGTAGATCGCGTCGACGCCGTACTGCTGCGCGACCCGGTCGATCTCCGCCGCCGTCGCGACGGTGGTCGGATCGCTCGGACCACCGAGCAGGAACGCGTAGGTGCCGTCGCGAGCACGGTCTCGATGCGCGTGACGGCGGTGGCCGTCGTCGTGGCGACGAGGGCGAGGACCGCGTACGGGGTGAGCTCGATGATGAAGCCCACCGCGGTCATGATGACCTTCTTGGTGCCGTCGATCACGCTCTTGAACGAGCGCAGGTTCGGGTCGTCCGTCCGGTTGGCGACCAGGTAGGCGACGGCGAAGAGCAGGGCGAACAGGATGATGCCGGTGATGTTGTTCGAGACGAAGTCGCCGGCGATGTTCGACGGGAACAGGCCCAGCAGCACCTCGTCGAGCGGCTTGATCAATCCGGTCAGCGTGTCGCCGCTGCCCTCGCTGAGTTCCAGCTGCACGCCCTGTCCGAGGCCGACGCTCAGGGCGACGGCGAGCGTGAGCACGATGGCGATCGCGTTGGTGAGGAGCAGCCAGAACGCGCTCGACAGCCCGATCGTGCGCAGCTTCACCGCCGACCCCAGCGAGGTGACGCTGGAGAGGATGGAGATGAAGACGTGCTTCCCAGCGGCCAGGTGCCGCCGAACCCGAGCGAGCTGCTGGGCTCCGCCGCGATGGATCAGGTCCTGAAGTCGCTCGGCGACTACTTCGACTACGTCCTCATCGACGCGCCGCCGCTGCTGCTGGTGACGGATGCCGCCGTGGTGGGCGGCAAGACCCGCGGAGTCATCCTCGCCGCCGCCTCCGGCAAGACGAAGAAGCAGGAGCTCTCGGGTGCGCTCCGCGCTCTCGAGAACGCCGGCGTGCCGATGCTCGGAGTGGTCGTCACGATGCTCCCGACGAAGGGCCCCGACAGCTACGGCTACGGCGCCTACACCTACGGGTCGACCCACGACGCCGACGGCGACTCCTCGACCCACCAGAAGCGGACGAAGAGCGCGAAGAAGCCGAAGAGCGCCAGGAAGCGCGTGAAGGTACGGGCCTGACCCGTCCGTTCACGCCCCGCTACTTGGTGGGCGACACCCGGAAGACGATGCCGTGATAGAGCACGAATCGCAGCAGCACGACGATCACGATGCTCGTCAGGTTGACGATGTTGACGGCGACCGCGCCCGGCTGCCGGTCGAGCATGACGGTCACGAGCTCGACGCCGACCCAGACGAGAGCCGCGCCGATCGCGGTGCAGACGGCGTTCGTCACGAGGAACAGCACCATCTCGGACACGCGTCCGCGACGGTCACGGTGACGGAAGGTCCACTCCCGGTTCCCGATGTAGGCGTTCACGAGCGCGACCAGCGAGGCGACGATCTTCGCCGCGACGACGTCCCATCCCCACACGTAGACCAGAAGGTTGAAGACCCCGACCTCGATGAGGGTGCTCAGGGCGCCGACGACGAGGAAGCGGCTGCCCACGCCGGCGAGGCGGCGCAGTCGAGAGGGAGGGTTCATGGCTCAACTAGGCTACTTGCTGATCTCCCCGCGCCCCGCCACCTCAAGGACCCCGTGACTCTCCGCCACCTCGCCGTCGTGATGCCCGCCTTCAACGAGGTCGAGGGCATCCGCGGCTTCATCGACGAGGTCCGGGACCAGGTGTCTCCGCTGGCCGACCGCGTCAGCTTCCACATCGCCGACGATCGCTCGACGGATGCCACGGCCACGGTGTTCGACGACGTGTCGGATGTGACCGTCGAGGTGCAGCCGCTCAACCGCGGCCATGGTCCGACGGCTCTCGCGGCCTACCGCGCGGGCCTCGCCGTCGACCCCGAGGTGCTCGTCCACGTCGACGGCGACGGCCAGTTCCACGGCAGCGACTTCCCGCGTCTGATCGCCGCGCTCCTGCAGGCGGACGCCGACGTCGTGCACGGCGTGCGCGACGGTCGCACCGACCCCTGGTACCGCAAGGTGCTCACGGGCGCGGTCGGCCTGCTCATCGCGGTCGCTGCGGGGCGCCGGATCCCCGACGTGAACACTCCTCTGCGTGCCTACCGTCCCGCCGCGCTGCGCGTGCTCGTCGACGCGACCCCGGCCGATGCGTCGGTGCCGCACGTGCACTTCTCCCTCGCCGAGGCGCGGGCCGGCTTCACGGTCCGCTACCTGCGCGTCGCCAGCATCCCGCGACGAGGCGAGTCGAGCACGGGCACGATGTGGGGACGCGGCAACGCCGTGACACTGCCCCCGAAGCGTCTGCGCCGGTTCGTGCGCGTCGCCCTGGTCGAGGCCTGGACGCTCTCCCTGCGGCCCGCCGCACCGCTGCGCAACATCCGCCGACCGGAGCCCGTCACGCGATGACACGCACCCGCACGATCCTGTTCTGGGCGGCCGCGGCGGCCCTGCTGATCGGGCACGTCATCGTCGCGTGGCACAGCCTCGTGGTGTGGCGCTTCTGGGAGGACGAGGCGTTCAACCTCACCGTCCCGCGCAACCTCCTCGCCGGGCTCGGATACTCCAGTGACGGCGCGCTCTCCGGCTCCACCATCACGCCCTTCGACCCGCGCATCTCCACCGGCCCGGTCGTGCTCCTGCCGGTCGCCGCGCTGCTCGCCACCGGCATGGACCCGGTGCTGGCGGCCCGGCTCGTCCCCTTGGCCTTCTGGGTCGCGCTGCTCGCCGGACTCGCGGTGCTCGGTCGGCGCATCGCCGGACGCTGGGCCGCGCTCCTCGCGGTCGCCGTCCCGCTCGCCTTCACGGCCGACGCCGGGGTGTCCCCCATCCAGGGTCCCGCCGACCTGCTGGGTGAGATCCCCGCGGCCGCGCTCATCGTGTGGGCGCTCATCCTCCTCCCCCGTCGCGCATGGCTGGCCGGGCTCCTCGTCGGGTTCGCGATCCAGGCGAAGCTCATCGCGGCCCTCGCCCTGCCGGCGTTCGCCATCGCTCTCTGGGTGCTCTCCGACGGCAGCGGCTGGGCACGCGTGCGCGACACCCTCCGCCGGTCCTGCCTCCCCCTCCTGCTGGTCGCCGTTCCGACGCTGCTCCTCGAGCTGGGCGCGCTGCTGTCGCTCGGGCTCTCCGGCTATGTGCAGCACCTGCGCGACCTCGCACGCTTCGTCCTCAGCGGCGGTCAGGGCGACGCCGCGACCACGGTGCTGCAGAAGCTCGGCACCCTGGCCGACTCGTGGTCGCTGCCCGCTGTCGTCGCGGTGATCGGAGCGGTCATCGCCCTCGCTCTCGCGATCACCGGCATCGTGCTCCGCTGGCGTGACGCGAGCGCGGCGGACCGCCTGGTCATCGCGTACGCCCTCGCGGCGCTCGTGGGTGCGCTCGCCTTCGTGGGCTGGTGGGCGACCGCCTCCCGCCTGCCGCTGTGGGTGCGGCACCCTGCACCCGGCATCCTGGCGTTCTTCCCCGTCATCGCCGCCGTCGCCCTGTGGGCCGTCGCCGCCCTGCCGCGGCGCAGCGGAGTGCGTGTCATCGGCATCACCGCCGCCTCCGCGCTGGCCGCCGTCATCGCCGCCGGTGCCGTGGGCCACGTGGTGTCGACGTACGGACCCCACACCACCCTGCAGAGCCAGCGCGTCGCCGTCGAGCCGCTCACGGACTGGGTCGTCGAGAACGACGTCGAGTGGCTGGCGGCGGATCCCTGGGGATACGCGGTCGCTCCGATCGTGCTGACCGGTGCGCACCTCGGCCTCTTCGACGCCCCGGCCATGGCCGACGTGCCCCGGCTCACCACCGTGCCGTGCACGACCGAGACGCTCGTCGAAAGCGGCGGATACCGGATCTGCGCGGCCCCCTGACGACTCGTCTCCGGCGTCGTCCGCAGACGGAGAACCGGCCGGCCGCTGAGATCAGCGACCGGCCGGTTTCGAGTTCCTGCGACCGTCAGAGGGCCAGGCGCTCCTGGACGACCTCCGCGAGACGACCGGCGTAGGCGTGCACCGACTCCGCGTCGGCGGCCTCGACCATGACCCGCACCAGCGGCTCCGTGCCGGACTTGCGCAGCAGCACGCGGCCGCTGTCGCCGAGTTCGGCCTCGACGTCGCGGACGGCCTGCTGCACGACCTCGTCGTCGGATACGCGATCCTTGTCGACGTCGCGGACGTTGATCAGCACCTGCGGATAGACCGTCATCACCGAGGCGAGCTCGGCGATCGTCTTCTTCTGCCGCGCCATCTCGGCCACCAGGTGGAGGCCGGTGAGGATGCCGTCACCCGTGGTGGCGTACTCGCTCATGATGACGTGACCGGACTGCTCACCACCGAGCGCGTAGCCGCCCTCGTTCATGTCCTCGAGCACGTAACGGTCGCCGACGGCGGTCTGCCGCACGGTGATGCCGTGCTCGCGCATCGCGACGTGCAGACCGAGGTTGCTCATCACGGTGGCGACGAGGGTGTCGTCGGTCAGATGACCGCGCTCCTTCATCGACACCGCGAGGATCGCCATGATCTGGTCGCCGTCGATGACCTTGCCCTCGGCGTCGACGGCCAGGCAGCGGTCGGCGTCGCCGTCGTGAGCGATGCCGATGTCGGCGCCCAGACGCACGACGGCCTCGGCGAGGTTGTCGAGGTGGGTGGAGCCCACTCCGTCGTTGATGTTCCAGCCGTCGGGGTCGGCACCGATGACGGTGACCTCGGCGCCCGCGTCGCGGAACGTCTCCGGGGACACGCCGGATGCCGCGCCGTGCGCGCAGTCGAGGACCACGTGGATGCCGTCGAGACGGTTCGGCAGCGAACCGAGCAGGTGCACCACGTAGCGGTCCTCGGCGTCGGAGAACCGGTCGATGCGGCCGACGCCGGCACCGGTGGGGCGCAGCATGTCGCCATGCAGGGCCTCTTCGATGCGCTGCTCGACCACGTCGGGGAGCTTGCGACCCCCGCGCGCGAAGATCTTGATCCCGTTGTCGGGTGCGGCGTTGTGCGACGCCGAGATCATCACGCCGAAGTCGGCGTCACGGTCGGCGACGAGGAACGCGAGCGCGGGCGTCGGGATGACCCCCGCCTCGAGCACGTCGACTCCGGAGGAGGCGAGACCAGCGGCGACGGCCGCGGCGATGAAGTGTCCGGAGACCCGAGGGTCCCGGGCGACCACTGCGGTGAGTCGCTTGCCTTCGGCCTTGCGAGCCTCCGCAGTACGGCCCTGGCCCAGGACGACAGCAGTCGCCTGGGCCAGGGTGAGCGCCAGGTCGGCGGTGAGGACGCCATTGGCGAGTCCTCGCACACCGTCCGTGCCAAAGATCGGCATCGGAGCAGTTGACCTTAACGCTTCGAGTACTGAGGCGCCTTACGGGCCTTCTTGAGTCCAGCCTTCTTGCGCTCCTTGACGCGAGCGTCGCGCGAGAGGAAGCCGGCCTTCTTCAGGGTCGGACGGTTGTTCTCCTCGTCGATGCCGTTCAGCGAACGAGCGATGCCGAGGCGCAGTGCACCGGCCTGACCCGAGGGGCCACCACCGGAGATGCGTGCGATGACGTCGTACGCGCCGGCGAGGTTGAGCACCGTGAACGGGTCGTTGATCAGCTGCTGGTGCAGCTTGTTCGGGAAGTAGTCCTCGATCGTGCGGCCGTTGACCGTGATCGTGCCCGAGCCGGGGACGATGCGCACGCGGGCGATGGCCTGCTTGCGACGGCCGACAGCGGCACCCGGGACGCTGAGGACGGGGCGGGGAGCCGCCTCGACCACGTCGGTCTCGGGAGTCGACGTCGAGAAGTTCTGGGGGGTTTCGGTGGTGTCCTGGATGTCAGCCACGAGTATGTCCTTAAGTCTTACGGCGCTTACTGGGCGACCTGGTCGAGGGTGTACGGCTGGGGCTGCTGAGCGGCGTGCGGGTGCTCGGCACCGACGTACACCTTGAGCTTGGACAGCTGCTGGCGGCCGAGGCTGTTCTTGGGGAGCATGCCACGGATGGCCTTCTCCACAGCGCGGACCGGGTTCTTCTCGAGGAGCTCGGCGTAGGTGACCGACTTCAGGCCGCCCGGGTAACCGGAGTGGCGGTAGGCCAGCTTCTTCTGGAGCTTCTGACCGGTGAGCGCGACCTTCTCTGCGTTCACGATGATGACGAAGTCACCCGAGTCGATGTGGTTGGCGAAGGTCGGCTTGTGCTTGCCACGCAGGAGCGTAGCGGCGTGCGAAGCCAGACGGCCGAGAACGACGTCGGTGGCGTCGATGACGACCCAGTCGCGCTGGACTTCGCCAGCCTTGGGGGTGTAAGTGCGCGTCACGATAGTGCTGCTTTCTTGTGTCGAACGGAGGAGTTCGTGAATCCCACTCCGGGGTGGTTCTTCATCTCCAGCTCATCGAGCCGGTCGAGAATCGGAACACGCCAGTGGAGGGCTCACGTTCGGACGATGCCCCTCCTCTGCGGACAGAGAAAGGCACCAAAGGGAGATCATACGCCACCGGGAGCCGTATGCCCAAACCGCCGGCTCAGTCGGGCTTGACCGTCACGAGGATCGGACGGTGGTCGCTCGCTCCCTGCGGCAGGGTCGTGATGCGCTCGATCTCGAACCCGGTCGACGTCGCGAAATCGTAGTGCCCGCGGAACACGCGGTAGCGCGTGTAGGTGTGGTCGTCGCTGAGCGAGAGCGCATACCCGTGATCGCGCACGGCCTGACCGAGATTCTCCTTGAACACCGGGTAGTTGTAGTCGCCGACCATCAGCTGCGGCAGGCCCTCCCCGAGGGTCGCGAGCTCCGTGAGCGCGGCGCGGATCTGGTGGCGTCGCAGCGAGTTCAGCGCGGTCAGCGGTGCGGCGTGGAACGACGCGACGATGAAGTCCTGTCCGTCGTCGATGTCGCGCAGCCGGGCGCCCAGCACGCGCTCGTGGGCCGGCTTCGCGATGCGGTCGTGCAGCGACTTCTTCAGTCCGAGCGCACGGAACGCCTGCAGGTGATAGGTGCTCGACCGGTAGAAGAGCGCGAGTCCCAGGCGGTTGCCCTGCGTCGCATCCGCGAGCGCGAGATCGCCGATCTCGCGCGGGAGCTCCGGCACGTCGCACTCCTGCAGGCACAGGATGTCGGGGTCGTGTTCGCGCACCAGGGCCGCGAGTTCGCCGGCCGCCCGGTGCTTCTGGAGGTTGTACGAGATGACCTTCATGATCGTCCCCACGCTACTCCCGGCCGCTGTGCGTGGGCTTCGCGCGGCCCGTCGACGGCGTGTCCTGGGCACGTTCGCGACGCCGACACCGCACCCGTCATCGGTCGACGCTCGATGGGGAGTTGTCCCCATCGACGGTGTGGGGTGGGGTTCCGTAGTGTGGGGTGTATTCGGGCCGGAGGGGTCCGGTTCTCTCGATTTCCGGAGGTGTGGACGATGGCCGATTTCGGTGCGTCTTATGCAGAGATGGAGCAGGTGGCGTCGTCGCTGTCGCAGGCTCGTGATGACATTCAGGGTCAGCTGGACACGCTGAAGGGTCAGGTGGACACCCTGCTGGGTGAGGACTTCAAGACGCAGCACGCGTCGGGGAAGTTCGGTGAGGGCTACACGGAGCTGACGACGGGTCTGAAGACCGCGGTCGACGGCATCAACGACATGTCCGAGTCGCTGCTCGGCATGATGCGCGCGATCCAGGACCTGGACCAGCAGCTCGCCGGCAGCTGACACGCAGTATCGAGAGGGACGACGGCCGAGAGCCGTCGTCCCTCTCGACCCGACTGAGGGGGGAACCATGCCTGATGTGAGTATCGACTACGCCGCCATGGAGGCGAGCCGGACCGCGTACGCGAACATGCGCTCGTCTCTGGACGCGGCGACGAGCGGACTCGGTTCCGTCTCCGGTGCCGCGGTGCCGCAGGAGGAGCTGCGTCGGCGTCTCGACGATCTGCACGACTCCTGGGGCGGCGGTCTCGACAAGCTCGGGCGTTACGCGGAAGACGCCGGCAAGGGGCTGCAGGGCATCCTCGAGGCGTTCCGCGGACTCGACTCCGAGCTCGCCGCGAGCATGGAACCGGAAGGGGGAGCATCGTGAGCGCCTTCCCCGCTCTGGGTTTCGACCCGGCACCCGGCGACGTCGGGCAGCTCGAGGAGTTCGTCACCGGGCTCTCGTCCGGCTGTGACAGCGTCGAAGACGCGCTGGCGATGCTCAACGGCGACGATGACGCCGCCTGGACCGGTGAGGCGGCCGTCGCCTTCCGCTCGGCGATGAGTGAGGACTTCCGCCCCCACCTGATCGACACGGGATCGGCGCTGCGCACCTCCCGGGACGCCCTCGGCACCTGGGCCACTCAGCTCTCCGGCTACCAGACGCGGGCGCGCGCCCTCGAGGAGCAGGCGGCCGCTGCCGCCGCGACGGTCAACAGCAAGGCCACCGCGAAGTCGAAGGCCGCCGATGCGGCCGACGCCGACGACGCCGACCCGGATGCGCTCTCGGCGGCGACGACCGCGCTCGCGACCGCACAGGGCGACCTCGACGACGTCATCGCCGCGGCCCACCGGCTCAAGAGCGAGGTCGACTCGGATGCGGCCGTCGCCGCGGAGCAGCTGGTCGGCGCGAGCGAGACGCTCAGCGCCTACAAGGGCAACGCGTTCTCCAACTTCCTCGAAGGAGCGGGCAACTGGCTGGCGGACGCCGGCGAGTGGCTCATGGACAACGTCGTGCCGATCCTGGAGGACATCCTCCGGGCGGCGCTCCCGATCATCGCGATCCTCTCGATCTTCTTCCCCGTCCTCGGCACGGTCGCTCTGATCATGTCGATCGCCCTCGTCGCCATCGACGGCCTCCAGGCACTCACCGGCCGGGGGTCCTGGACGGACTTCGCGGTCGGTGCGCTCGGACTGCTCGCGGGTGGCGCGCTCGGTGCCGCCGCGAAGTCGCTGATCGGCCCGGGTGGTGCGGTGCTGATCCCCTCGATCCAGCGCATGACGCCGGCACTCGCCGGTGGTGGCACCGCCGCGGGAACGCTGGCCGTCACTCTCAACATCAACATGAGCAACATGGTGGCGAACACCTACTGGATGATGTCGTCCGCGAAGGATGCGCACGACAACGGTCAGAGCTTCGTCGAGAGCCTCGGCGGTCCCTGGCAGAACCTCGCCGAGCGGGCCTCGAACACGATCCGCGGCGAAGGCCCGAAGACGGACGACGAGCTGTGACCGCCGCATCGCAGACCCGGCATCGGGTGTGGCAGCGGATGCCGCAGGGCTGGATCGAGTTCCGCGCCCTCGGCGACCGGTCGCCGGACGAGTGGATCGAACGCTATCTGGAGAGCGGCGAGGGCTGGCTCCCCGACGAGGCGCGCGCGGCGATCACCGAGGGTTTCCACGCCGGGGTGCGCACGTTCTCCGACGTCCCGTTCGACTTCGCCGGGGTCTCGATCGTCCTCGGCGAACGTCCGGCCGTGTCGTTCCTCTGCACGCACGTCGTGGCCACGACAGCCGACGAGGTGGCGGACTCCGTGGCACTGCATCGGCTCCTCCCGCTGGGACGGTTCGGCGAGGACAGCACCGCCGAGACGTTCACCTCGCCGGACGGTCGGGTCGGCACGGTCTCGAGCGGGGCCCTGTCGCAGGGCGGCGTCGATGCGGTCATGACCGTCGGCGAGATCCGGCTCCCCGACGATGCCGGCACGGTGCTCATCATGGGGATGTGCTCGGATGCCGAACAGCGTCAGGAGCTCGCGGTGCTGACCGCCTTCGCGCTCTCGATGACGCAGTACCTGCCCGAGGGCGTCGAACCGCAGCTCCCCGAGGGCGCACGGTTCGAGGCGCCCCTGGACGGCGAATAACCTGAGTCCATGGCATTTGCGCTGATCCGACCCGAGTCGCGTCCCTTCATCGATGCGGCCCGCACGCCGGACGCCCGGCCCCTGGACGCGGATCGCGCCGCCGCCGCGCTGCGCTCCGACTTCGAGCGCTGGTCGCGATGGGGCCTCGGCCTGCTCGGCTTCGTGCTGGCGATCGGCGGCGCCTTCGTCGTGGCGGGAATGATCGAAGCCGTGCGGATGCTCGGGGGGTCGCCGGCTGCGGTCGATCTGGTGGTGATCGTGGTCGCGGCGATCGTCGGGCTCGCCGGCGCTGGTCTCCTGGTCGCGCTGTGGTGGAGCGGGCGACGGCTCCTGTCCGCCGCGTCGTGGTGGCTCCGCGTGCCGTACACGACAGGAGGCCGGCAGCGCCGCGCGGGCGGGTGGCTCGGGGCGCGCACGGTGAATTTCGAGCCGCGGGTCTTCGTGCGCCTCGTCTCCGCGGCCCTCGCGCTGCTGATCGCCGTCGGCGGCATCGCGCTGTTCGTCCGCGATCTGAACGAGCAGGTCACCTCGATGACGGCGGCGTCGGCCGTCGTCGGCCTGATCGCCCTGGTGGCCGGGATCGGCCAGATCGGCGGCGTGATGCATCTCGTCTCCGGTCTTTCCGAGGCCGACCCGCTGTGGGTGCGGATCCGTTCGGCCTTCGTCCGGCGCTGACGCGAACGCCCCGACTCCTGGCGCAGCGGAAGAACAGCCGAGGGAAGCTCTGACCGATCGGGCGGAGCTCTCGCGAGGGCCGTTCTCCGCTCGATGGGGAGTTGTCCCCATCGACGGTGTGGGGTGGGGTTCCGTAGTGTGGGGTGTATTCGGGCCGGAGGGGTCCGGTTCTCTCGATTTCCGGAGGTGTGGACGATGGCCGATTTCGGTGCGTCTTATGCAGAGATGGAGCAGGTGGCGTCGTCGCTGTCGCAGGCTCGTGATGACATTCAGGGTCAGCTGGACACGCTGAAGGGTCAGGTGGACACCCTGCTGGGTGAGGACTTCAAGACGCAGCACGCGTCGGGGAAGTTCGGTGAGGGCTACACGGAGCTGACGACGGGTCTGAAGACCGCGGTCGACGGCATCAACGACATGTCCGAGTCGCTGCTCGGCATGATGCGCGCGATCCAGGACCTGGACCAGCAGCTCGCCGGCAGCTGACACGCCGCACGCTTTCACGAAGAGGGTCGACCATCACGGTCGGCCCTCTTCGTCGTCGCGGGGTCATCGACCGGACGGCGGCCAGAGCCCCTGCTCGGTCAGCGGCAGCCACCGATTCGTGTTGTCGCGGATGATGTACTCGCCGGGGAGAGCCGTCGGATCGGCGTCTTCCGCCTTCCCGCCCTCCTCCCGGAAGGCCGCGATCGCGAGCGAGCGCGTGCGCCGCATCGTGTCGAGGTCATCACGTCCTGCCAGCGCGCTCTCGAGCTCTGCCCGCATGCGTCGCCGCTCGGCATCGACGTCACGGGTCACTTCGATGCGCGCCCGACGCTCCGCGTCGTCGATCCGCTCGGTGGCCTCGGGGTCGCGTGCCCGTCCCATCGTGTAGATGATCGCGGCGCACAGGGTGCCGAGGGCGCCGACGATGAAGAGGATGCGGGGTACGCCGTCGGTGAGGACGAAGCCGATCACGACCGACACCAGCAGCACGACGACCGAGATCCGGGACTGGAAGACCGTGGGTCGGGCGACCGGGCGGATCCCGGTGCTGAGCGACAGGACCAGCTGGGCGATGCCGATTCCCGCGGTGAGCACGGCGGCGATGATCTCGCCGCCCGCCGAGCCGAGGCGTATCGCGTTGAGGAATCCGATCGGGATCGCGCCCGCGAACGTGAGGATCAGCACCAGGGTCGGGATGAGGCCGTTCCGGGGGCTCCGCACGCCGTATTCGGCTTTGACGCGTGCGGTGACAGCCGCCTTCGCGCGATCGCTCACCTTCGACGCCTCCGCCCAGAGGCTGCTGCCGAGTTCCTTCAGCCCATGGATCCGCAGCACCGTGTCATCGATCCGGGCCGCGCTCGCGTCCCGGGGGGACTGGGCGCCGAGGTCCTGGCGGACGAGGGCGATGGCGTTGAGGTCGTCGGGCGTGCGGTCAGTCACGGTCGGTCACTTCCAGCGTCGGGAGCATCTGCTCGGTGAGCGCCATCGCCACGGCGGCGGCTGCGGGGGCGAGAGGGGACAGCTGCGCGATGGACAGCCTGTCCGAGAGGGCGAACACATAGGTGACCCGCGCCTCGTCGAGGAGGGTGACGGGGTCGGCGGCGTCCTCGACCCCGGACCGGGTGCCGAGCACGCTCACCCGCCAGCCCGGCATGTCGTTGAGTTCGAACGGCGCGACCGCCGGCGTCCAGGCCGACGGCGAGACCGCGAGCGCGAGCTCGGTCGCGCGGGCGACGTCGGTGACGGCGGGCGCGGCCGTGACGAGGAGAGTGAGTGCGGCAGCGAGCCCGGACGTGGGTTCGCTGAGCAGCAGCACCATCCCTTCTCCGACCGCTTCCCGCGTCTGCAGCGCCAGCTCTGCGGCCCCGGCGACCTGGACCTTCTGCGCATCCGGCAGGTCCCGGGTGAGCGCGTGGATCCACGCGGGGGCGTCGTCGCGTTGCGGGACGAGCGACCAGACCGACGGATCGGGTGAGACGGAGAGCTCAGGCATCGCGTCGCCAACGCACGGTCGACACGATCGCGTCGCAGAGAGCGCTCATCGCGGTGATGCCGTCTTCATCCACGGCCGCACCGTCGGCTCCGCGCAGGATGCCCGCCTGGAAGAGCAGCCCTCGGGTGGGGCGCTCCGGCACCGGGAGCAGGTAGTTGACGGTCTCGATGGCGATCGCCGCATCATCCACCCGGGTCTGCGACGTCGTGCTCCAGCGGAGGATCGTCCCGGTCTCGTCGAGGGGTGCGGCACCGTTGGCGGCGATGAGCTGCGCGCCGAGCGCGGCGATCGTGCTGCCGACCGGAGCCTCCAGCCGCGAGGCCACGAGCGAGAGCGGCAGGAAGGCGTCGGCGGGTGTGGACTGCTGCGCGAAGGTGCGGATCACCTTTCCGGACTCGGCGTTCTCTGCGGCGGTCGTGACCAGCTCCTCGAGCCGTGGGGCCAGCAGTGGGCGCTGCGCCGGTGTGAGTGCGGCCAGCGCTTCCGTCAGCCGTCCGCGCAAGGCTCCCTGATCACCGTCGAACGAACCCCACCCCTCGGGAAGGAGGATCGCGAATCCGGGAATGAGTTCGGTGGGCGCGATCAGCTCAGCGCGAAGTGACATGGTGTTGCTTCCTCGATCGTCCGGGCACGGGGCCTGAGCCTACTAGCCCACGCCGCCCCAGCCCGCGATGCTCTTGATGCCCATGAGGCCGACGAGGCCCTGGGCGTACGCCTGCGCAGAGCCGGCGAAGGCTTGGCCGAGCGTCTGCGGCATCGACCCCGGCGCGAAGCCGGCCAGCGCCCGCCACCCGTTGCCGAGGCTGCCCGTGAACGCCTTCGCCTCCCATGCCAGGCTCGGACCGTAGAGGCCGCGGAGCATGTTGCGGGTGTTGAGCCCGTAGTCGAACAGACGCAGGTTGAGCTTCTGCTCGAGGAGTCCGTCCAAGGCCTTGAAGCCCGCCCGGGCGTCGCTGAACTCGGAGCCGATCAGACGGATGCTGCCGGTGAGGCGCGGGAACTTCGATCCGACGGCCGCGAAGTCCGCGAGGTTGCCCAGCTTCGCGAGCTTTCCGAACGGGAAGACGCCGATCGCCGCGAGGGCGACCTCGCCCCAGCTGCCGCGCCCGGTGTGCAGACGCGCGAGCTCTCCCAGGAGCGAGACGACGCCCACGACGACGGCGAGGGCGGCCGCGATGGCGGCCAGCGGCCCCGTCAGGACGAACGCCGCGATGATGAGGATCACGCACACCACGGTGAGCACCTTCAGCAGCCCCTCGATGAACGGCATCGCGTTGTCCCAGAAGCCGTCGCTGATGCCGTCGGCCGTGGTCTTCTCGAGCTTCTGCAGCGCGGTGTCGTAGGCGCTCTCCCACACCTCGACGGGCGCGTCGTACTGATTCAGGTAGGACTGGAAGTCGCCGACGCGGGTATCGAACGCCTGCTGCTGCGCCGCGGTCGACGGGCGGTCGCCCGCGGGGTCCTGGTCGTGGTTCGCCTCGAAATCGTAGGTGCTCTGCGCGCTCGAGGCCTGCCCGAGAGCGTGCGAGGCCTCGTTCACCTCGGACCATGCAGCCGCGGCCTGATCCACGAGGGCGTCCGTGGCGGCCTGCACCGTCGACAGCGCCGACGCGTAGGCGACCAGCGCATCGCCGCTCGGCCCGTAGCGCTTGGCCGCGGTCGCGAGATCCCCGTGCACCTCCGACGCCTGATCGCGTACGGAATCGAAGGACTCGCCCTTGCCGATGGTGCCGTTCGCGAAGAGTTCGAGCGTGCGTGCGGCACGACTCATCATGTCGCCGAGCTCGACGATGTCGGTGCCCCGGCGCGTGATGGTCGAGGGATCGCCGACGATCTTGATCACCTCGCGGGACCCGGGCGTGCGGGGCATCTGGTCCCGGGCGAAGAGGTAGGAGTTCTCCGTCATGCCTTCGGCTCCATCATCTTCGTCAGCTCTCGGTCGACGTCTTCCCATGCCTGACGGGTGTCGTCGATGCGCTTCTTCATCTCCTCGAGGTGGCGGCGCTGCGTCTCGCGCTTGTCGTCCCACTCCGCCTCGAACGCCGAGGCCGCGCCCCGAAGGCTGCTGTCGCCCTGCGGCGAACCGATCGCACCCTCGAGTTCCGCGGTGCGCCCTGCGGCGTCCGAGTACTCGGCGATGATCGCCGCCAGAGCATCGCTGAGCTCCGCCATGGATGTCAGCGGGATCTTCACACCTTCGCCGGCCATCGTGTCCTCCCCCGTCGCGTCGACCTCCCCCACAATAGAACGCCGGATGCGCGTCCTTCGATGGGGACAACTCCCCATCGAAGGCAGAGGGTGTCGGGAAGAGCGGTGCAGGGAAGAGGACCCTGACGCGGTCAGTCGCCGCCGCTGGTGCCGTCGCGTCGTGCCCGCGTCTGCTCCGCCCGGGCGGAGAGCAGCTCGTCGGCCGGATACCCGACCTCGGTGAGGATCAGTCCGCGGGCCGCCAGCACCTTGAACTCGCTCGTCCGGGTCAGCGCATCGCGCAGCACCACGAGGTCGTCCACATCGAGGCGTCCCTCCCCCACCGCGACACAGGCGCCGACCAGCGCGCGCACCATGCTGTGGCAGAACGCGTCGGCCTTGACCTCCGCGACGAGCACACCCTCGGCGTCGCGATCCCAGCGGTAGTCGAGCAGGGTGCGGATCGTCGTCGCCTCGTCACGAGGCTTGCAGTACGCCGCGAAGTCGTGCAGCCCGATGAGGGTTCGGGCGGCGGCATCCATCGCCCGCTCGTCGAGGCGCCCGCGGACGGTGGTCGTGTCGTGGCGACGCAGCGGGTCGAATCCGGTCTGCCCGTCGGCGAGACGGTACCGGTAGCGGCGCCACACCGCGGAGAACCGGGCGTCGAACCCTTCGGGCGCGATCGACGAGCGGGTGACCGTCACGTCGGAGTAGGCCCCGAGCACGCCGCGCATGCGCCCGGCGATGGCCTCGACCGGGTCCTGCGGCGTACGCCCCTGCCGGGCCTCGATGCGCGCCCACTGCCTCTCGTCGAGATCGACGTGTGCGACCTGGCCGCTCGCGTGCACGCCGGCGTCGGTGCGGCCGGCCACCACGAACTGCACGTCGGAGCCGACGATCCGGGCGAGAGCGGCCTCCAGCGTGCCCTGCACCGTGCGGAGCGTCGGCTGCTTCGCCCACCCGCGGAAGTGGGTGCCGTCGTAGGCGATGTCGAGCCGGATGCGCACGGAGCAAGCCTAGGACACCTCGCCGCCGCGCCCCGGCGACCCTCAGCGCTCGACGAGGATGCCGTCCTCATCGCTGTAGAGACGTGCGCCGGGCCGGAACACCACTCCTCCGAACTCGAGGATCGCGTCGACCTCTCCCGCGCCGAGCTTCACGCTCTTGCGGGGGTTGGTTCCGAGGGCCTTGACGCCGAGGTCGAGCCCGTCGATCGCGACACGGTCGCGGATCGCCCCGTGGATCACGACTCCCGCCCAGCCGTTCGCCACCGCCGAGGCGGCGATCAGGTCGCCCATGAGCGCGCGCTCCAGCGAGCCGCCGCCGTCGACGACGAGCACGGCACCGTCGCCGGGCGTCGCCAGCACCGCCTTCACCAGCGCGTTGTCCTCGAAGCAGCGCACCGTGCGGATCGGACCGTCGAACGCCGACCGCGCCCCGAATGAGCGCAACGGCAGCGACAGCGACTGGATGGCCTCTTCGAGTTCGTCGTACAGGTCGGCCGTGGAGACCGGCATCGTCAGATGCCGCCGTCGATCGACCGGATCGTCACGTTCGGCTCGTCGGGCACCATCACCTCGGTGTCGCGGTTCAGGCTCTCGCCGCGGAAGAACCGCTTCGACCGCGGGAACGCGTACCAGACGAACATCAGCACCAGGCCGAACGCCAGCGAGCCGACGCCGATCACGAACGTGCCGCCGATGCCGAACAGCTCCGTGTAGCCGTAGTCGACGGCCCACATGTCGATCGCGGACTGGATGAAGGCCCAGGTCAGCATGAGCCCGCCCAGCAGCGGGAAGAGTCCCTTGAAGAAGAACTCCCGCGGCGAGGCGGTCAGGTCCTTGCGGAAGTACCAGACGCACGCGAAGCCGGTGATGGCGTAGTAGAACGCGATCGCCAGGCCGAGCGACAGGATCGAGTCCTGGAGGATGTTGTCGCTGATCAGCGTCATGCCGATGTAGTAGACGGAGGCGACGACGCCCATGACGATCGTCGAGAACGACGGCGTCTTGTAGGTGGGGTGCACCTCTTTGAACTTCGCGGGCAGGGCGCGGTAGACGCCCATCGCGAGCGTGCCGCGGGCGGTCGGCAGGATGGTGGTCTGCGTCGACGAGATCGCCGAGATGATCACCGACACCACGAGCACCCAGCCGAACGGGCCGAGCAGGCCGTCCTTGATGGCGAGGAAGAAGTCGTCCGCATTCTTCTCGTTGCCGAGGCCGGTGCCGCTCTCCCCCAGCCCCGCGTACATCATGGCCGCGATGGTCACGGCGACATAGGTGAACAGCAGGATCACGGTGGTCAGCAGCGCGGCGCGGCCCGGGATGCGCTTCGGGTCTTTCGTCTCCTCGTTGAGGGCGAGGCAGGTGTCCCAGCCCCAGTAGATGAAGAGCGCGAGCAGGATGGCCTCGGTGAAGCCCGACCAGTCGGTGAACGCGAACGGGTTCATCCACTCCCAGTCGAAGGGGGTGGGGTTCGGAGCCGTGCCGGCGAAGAACTGCCACAGCGCGGCGACGACGAAGATCGCGAGGGCGAGGTACTGGATCCCGAGGAGGATGTTCTGGATCCGCTCGCCGATCTCGACCCCGCGCCAGCTCACCCAGGTCATAGCGGCGATGAACACGACCGCGACCACGACGACCCGCCAGTCGTCGTTCTCGAGGTCCTGGCCGATCAGCGACCAGAAGTAGACCGAGGCGATCTGCGCGAGGTTGGCGAGCACGACCATGCCGGCGACGGCCACGCCCCATCCGCCCATCCAACCGACCCACGGTCCGAACGCCTTCGTCCCCCAGGTGAAGGTCGTGCCGCAGTCGGGCACGGCGTTGTTGAGCTCCCGGTACGCGAAGGCGATCAGGAGCATCGGGACGAACGCGATGATGAACGCGATGGGGGCCTGCGCGCCGACGGCCATGACGACGAAGCCGAGCGTCGCGACCAGCGAGTACACGGGCGCCGTGGAGGCGAGACCGATGACGGTGGATCCCCACAGGCCCAGGGTGCCTGCGGCCAGTCCCTTGCCGTCGGGTCGTTCAAGGTGAATGGGCGTCGTAGCCATGTTCAGAACAGTAGAGCCACAACGGTTATCGCGTCAACGGGTTTCTTCGACCGATTGAATCCGCAGCTTCGCACGGTGACGTTCGACGGAATCCGTCGTTTCAGGCCCTTCCGAGCATGCTGTCGGCATGGTCGGCGACCCACTCCATCAGCGGCAGCATCCGCTCCATCAGATCGCGACCCAGCGGTGTGAGGCTGTACTCCACGTGCGGCGGCACGGTCGGGAGCGATTCCCGGTGCACGAGACCGTCCTCGGCGAGGGTGCGCAGGGTCGAGGCGAGCATCTTCTCGCTGATGCCGTCGACCTCCCGGCGCAGCTCGCCCCAGCGGCGCGTGCCGTCCGACAGACACGAGAGCACCAGCACGCCCCACTTGCTCATGATGTGGTCGAGCACCACCCGCGTGCCGCAGTTCTGATCGAAGGCGAACGGTACGGATTCCTTTATCTGCGCGAAACTAACCGTCATGTGGGTACCTTACTTCAAAGTGGGTACCTGCGGACTGGAATGCATGAGACCCCTCGGCCGGTTGTCGAGGGTGTCACCTACGAAAGGACCCTCATGACCATTCTCGTCACCGGTGCGACCGGCAACCTCGGCCGCCTGATCATCGCCGCCCTGATCGAGCGCGGCGCCGATCCGCAGTCGATCGTCGCCGGAGCTCGCGACACCGCCAAGGGCGCCGACCTGGGTGTCCCCGTCGTGCACCTCGACTACACGGATCCCGCCTCCGTCGCGGCCGCCGTCGCGGGTGTCGACACCGTCGTCCTCGTCTCGGGATCCGAGGTCGGCCAGCGCGTGGCCCAGCACCGGGCGGTCATCGACGCCTCGAAGGCCGCCGGCGTCTCGAAGCTCGTCTACACCAGCGCCCCGAAGGCGACCACGAGCGACCTCGTCCTCGCCCCCGAGCACAAGGCGACCGAAGAGCTCATCGCCGCGTCCGGGCTGCCGGCGGTAATCCTGCGCAACAACTGGTACACCGAGAACTACGCCGCCGACCTCACCCGCGCCGCCGAGACCGGCGTGCTCGCCGCCGGCACCGGTGACGGCCGCGTCGCCTCGGCCAGTCGCAAGGACTTCGCGGATGCCGCGGCTGTCGTCGCGCTCGAGGACGGACACCTCGGCGAGGTCTACGAGTTGGGCGGCGACGTCGCCTGGACCTACCGCGACCTGGCCGCCGCGTTCTCCGAGATCACCGGACGCGAGGTCTCGTACGTGCCGGTCGCGTTCGACGACCAGGTGGCCGCTCTCGTCGAGGCCGGACTCGATGAGGGGACCGCCGGATTCGTCGCCGCGCTGGACGCCGGCATCAAGGACGGTGCCCTCGCCGACACCGACGGGACCCTCTCGCGCCTGATCGGGCGTCCGACCACCCCGCTCGTCGACGGGCTGCGCGCGGCCGTCTGACCGTCCCGGACCGCAGAGCACCGCCTCCTCGGAGAGCGGTGCGCTGCGGTCTCACCGCGGGATCAGGCCGCCTCCCGAGACGGCACGTGCACGACGGTGAGAGTGAGGCCGGTCCGCCGGAGCCCCCGCGCCGCGAACAGCCCGTCGATCGCCGCACGTACGGCGCTCAGGACCTCCGCCGATCTCGCGTCCGCGTCGACGCCGATCGACACCTCCACGGCGGCGCCGTCTTCCGCCCGCACGACCGAGACGATCGGAGCATCGTCCGCACGCACCCCGATGGCCGCCGCTCCCACCCGCAGCAGGTGGGAGATCAGGGAGCCGGAACGGTAGACGTTCCGCACGCCCGGAGTGGCGCGGACCGCCGCCTCGATCGCGGCGGCGAGGTCGTCCGGCGCTCCCTCGTCCGTCAGATCTCGTCCGTCCATGAGGACACCTCCCGCAGGTCTCGGATCGCGATGTCGATCGCGACGACGTTCAGCTCGGTGTGCCGACGCAGACCGAGATCGATCTCGGCCCGCAGCCGATCGGCGATCAGCGGGATCGGCTCACCGTGGAGGGCGCTCGCGTCGATCTCCACGGTGATCGGCGCCCCCGCGATCGTCACATCGCCGGTGAGTCGGCAGCGGCCGATGAGCAGTCCCGGCACCGCGCTCTCCGCCGCACGCACCAGGCCGCGGACGGCGCCCTCGGTGATCGCCAGCTCCACCCCCGGGTCGGCCGACTCGAAGGGGATGCGTCGTCCGGAGCGCGCATCCAACGCGATCCCGCTGAGGATCCGGTCGACCCAGTTCTGGTCGACATCCGGCTCCGCCGCGGTCTCCGCATCCATCAGCTCCGCTCCGAGCCCGTGGAGCCGCTCCAGGGCGTCCAGTGCCAGCTGGCATCCGGGCGACTCGTCGATCGAGCGGTCGGCGGGCTGCCGGCCCGCCTCGAGGTAGTCGGTGAGCTCGTCGAGCGTGTGCCCGTCGAGATCGGTCGGGTCCAGGCCGAGTCGGCGGACTTCGGGGTTCTCCTCTTCGGTCATCGCCACTCCTCCATCCGTACGATCATGTATTTCCGTGCCCGTGCGAGCAGTCCGCGTGCGGTCGAAACCGGGATGTCGAGCTCCTCGGAGATCTCGTCGTACGAGTACCCGCCGATCTCCCGCAGGACCCAGCACTCGCGCTGCGCATCGGGGAGCTCCCGCAGCGCGGCGCCCAGGGCTGCGACTCCCGCCCGCACCTCGACCACCGCGGACGGCGAGGCGTGCAGCGGAGCCGGGCGGTCGATCGAGTCGATGTCCACCGCCGGGCGGATGGCGCGGATGCGGTCCACAGCCTTGCGACTCACGATCCGCATCAGCCAGCTCTTGACCTTCGACGGGTCCTCGAGTTCGCCGAACCGCTGCCAGGCGGTGACGAACGACTCCTGCACGATGTCATCGACGTCGGCCGAGGCGTTCAGCATCCGCTGCGTGTATGCGCGCATCATCGGCGTGTACCGGCGCACGAGGACGGCGAACGCCTCGACGTCCCCGTCCATCGCGCGCCCGGCGACGATGCCGTCATCCGCATGCTCGAGCGCCCTTCGAAAGCGTTGCTCTTCCATGTCCCCCACTCCTCGTTCCGATCCCCGAAGAGATTCGGAACGGACGCCCCACCGGATCGGATCCTCTCTCACCGACCTGAAAGGGATCGGGGAGGGACTCGTTCGAGCCCCTCCCCGCACCGTCACTTCTTGAAAGCGTCCTTGACGTTCTCCGCGGCATCCCGGACCTCGCCCTTGGCCTGCTCGGTCTTGCCCTCGGCGACGAGCTTGTCGTCTCCGACGACCTTGCCCGCGGTCTCCTTCGCCTTACCGGCGAGCTTTTCCGCAGCGGCCTTGATCTTGTCGTCAGCGCCCATGGCGTCTCCTTTCGTCACAGCCCCGGCTCTCGGGGCCGAGTTCACACGCGGAGGATTCCGCGCGTTCGTCTCGTGTGTCCGCGCATCGTCTAGCGGACTCTCGTCGTCGACCGGAGCGCATCGCGCCAGCGTCGGTCGGACAGGTGCAGCAGGATCGGGATGCGCGCCCCCAGGAGCGCATCCCACTCGCGGATCGCGCCTTCGGCCGCTGCGACGACCGCGCCCAGCGAGGCTCCGGGCTGCACGACGACGGCGAGCTCGAGCGCGCGCGTCCCCCGGACGCGATAGGCGTCGGCACGTGCGGAGAGCACATCCGGACGACTGCTCAGGGCCGCGGTGAGCACCGCGTCGGCGACGCTTCGATCGACGACCGTCCGCCCACCCGGGGTGTCGACCTCGAGGACCGTCTTCGAGCGCCCCCGCGTGCGGCTGCTGAGGAAGGCGATGAGCACGAGCGTGAGGAGCACGAGCGCCGCCACGGCGATCAGGATCAGCACCGACACGCTGCCGATGCCCGTGATCTCCCAGGTCAGGCCGGCGATGGAGGACCAGACGTCGGCGGCTGCCGATGCCGTCCCCCGCAGCCAGGTCGGCGCCGCACCGGTCGAGAGGGCTCCCGCGGCGAGCGCCGCCGCGCCCGCGATCAGCAGGACCGCACCGGTGCAGAAGAGCAGGACGCGGTTCATGCCCCTGTTGGTGGCGTTCATGCGACCACCCCGTTCGTGTCGATGACGACGCGTGGTTCCGCGGTGAAGCCGATCCCCGCCAGGGTCTCGACCACCGCCGACTCCGCCGCCGCGGGATCCACCGGGACGCCGCTGGTCGGCGTGATCCGCACCGTGACGCTAAGGCGCCCGACGATCACGGACACGCGGCCGCGATCGACGCCGGTGCGACGGGCCACGGAGGCCGCGACCGAATCCGCGAGCACCCCGTCGTCCACGAGCAGCGCGGTCCGATCGGTCATCCGCGCACGACGAGCCCGTCTCCCCGGGAGGACGGCGAGGGCGACGAGCACCAGCGCGACGAGCGCGAGTCCGGCGCCGACGCCCCAGGGCAGAGCCTGCTGTTGCCCCAGCACGGCGACGTCGTCGATCCGGCGCATCGCCTCGGTGCGGAACGCCTCGTCGACGAGCCACCACACCCCGCCCGCCAGCAGCGCGAGAAGGAGCACGGCGCCGATCGACGCGACCACCACGGCCGGAACCGTGCGCGGCGCGTGGGTCTCGCGACGCAGGAGGCGTCGGTACATCACCCGTTCGTTCGTCATCGCACCCTCTTCTCCCTCTTCCGGTGGATGCCCGAGTACCGGACGTCCACCGTGCCGACCTCGCGGCCCGCCAGTCGCCGCATCCCCTCGATGAGTCCGCGCCGGAGCTCTTCACCGCTGTCGATCAGGTTCGTCCCGGCTCCCGTGGCGACAGCCGCCGGAACCGTGACGGTGATCCGCAGCGTGCCCCGCTCGTCGGACAGCTGCACCCCGACGTCGCGGACCGCGACGTGAGCGGCATCATGTGCGATGCCGACCGCCAGTCTCTGCAGCGCTCGAGCGGTGAAGGTCGTCGTCCCCACGACGTCGCCCCCCACCGCGTCGGCGCCCCGATCGCCGCTCATGACGAGGAGCGCCGGCCTCGGAAGACCTCGGCGAGCGCGCGGACGTCGAGTCGTCCATCGATGATGCGGCCGGCGACCGCGCCGATCAACATCGCCAGCGCCACGAGCAGGAATGCCCAGAAGCCCAGGACGACCCAGGTCAACGCCAGCACCGCCGCGACCGCCGCACCGATCACCGAGGTGTTCACTGGACTCGCGTCTCCTGCGTGCCGTCGCCCTCGTCGTCGGAGGGGATGTGCACATCGTTGACCGTCACGTTGACCTCGGCGACGTCCATGCCGACCAGTTCCACCATGGCGCGGTGGATCGCGGCGCGGACCTCGTCCGCCACCTTCTGCAGCGAGACCGGATACTCCGCGACGATCGTCACGTCGACCGCGACCTGCGTCTCGCCGACCTCGACGCTGATCCCCTGCGAGAGGTCGGTCGTGTTGAGCGCGTCGCGGATCGCCCCCACCATGCGCGCGGCGCCCCCGCCGAGCGCATAGACACCGTCGACCTCACGAGCCGCGATGCCGGCGATCTTCGCCACCACCGCATCCTCGATCGTGGTCTTGCCCGCAGCGGTCCCCAGCTGCGGTGCGACGATCTGAGCCTTGGGCTGGGTGCCACCAGTCACGTTCGCCATTGTGAGCTCCTTCATCCGTGTCTCCGCCTCCGGTGTGGAGCGCGGGCCGCAGTTCAGCGACACCACTAGGACGGATGCCGAGGGAAGAACGTCACAGATCCGTCGGAAGAAATTCCTCCGCCGCGTGCACACGCACTCACAGTGCACTCCAAGGAACAGAGTGCAAGATTGCACTTCATGAGCGACAGTGCAGATTCCCTGCGAGAGCAGCGCAAGCGCGAGACCTCCCGGGGACTCACGGATGCGGCCCGCCGGATGACGACGGAGCGGGGCTTCGCCGGATTCACCATCGAGGAGCTGTGCGCCGATGTGGGCGTCTCCCGCCGCACCTTCTTCAACTACTTCGAGAGCAAGGAGAACGCGGTCTTCGGATTCGCGACGATCGACTCCCGCCAGGAGGCGCTCGAGGAGGACTTCACCGCGCAGCACGGGGACCTGCTCGACGACTTCATCCAGCTCACGATCCGCCGCTTCGAGCTGTTCAACCCGGTCGACGACGCCCCCGCCCTGTTCGCGGTGATCGAGCAGGAGCCGCGGCTGATCAAGGCCGCATTCGAGCAGATCGCGAAGAACGAGCGGCGCGATGTGGGCCTCATCCTGCGCCGCATCGAGGATGCGCCCGATGCCGAGCTCCGCGCCGAGGTCGTCGTGCACACGGTCGGCGCCCTCGTCCGCATGAGCATGGACCAGCTCCTGCACCACCAGTCCACCGAGCCCTTCGGCGACCTCATCACGCGACGCCTCGGCCTCGCCCGCTCCCTCTACGCACCGTCACAGAAAGACCACTGAATGTCCGCCACCGCCACGAAGGATGCGCCCTTCCTGCTCACGAAGCGCCGCATCTGGATCATCTTCAGCGCCCTCATCGCGGGCATGCTGCTCTCCAGCCTCGACCAGACCATCGTCTCCACCGCCATGCCGACCATCGTCGGACAGCTCGGCGGCGTCGACCATCAGGTCTGGATCACCACCGCGTATCTCCTCGCGACCACCATCGTGATGCCGATCTACGGCAAGTTCGGCGACGTGCTGGGCCGTCGCAACCTGTTCCTCGTCGCGATCGCGCTGTTCACGCTCGCCTCGGTCGGCTGCGCGTTCGCCTCCGACTTCTGGATGTTCGTCATCTTCCGCGCCCTGCAGGGTCTCGGCGGCGGCGGTCTGATGATCCTGTCGCAGGCGATCATCGCCGACATCGTCCCCGCCAACGAGCGCGGCAAGTACATGGGCCCGCTCGGCGCCGTCTTCGGCCTGTCCGCCGTCGCCGGTCCGCTGCTCGGCGGCTACTTCGTCGATCACCTGACGTGGCAGTGGGCGTTCTACATCAACATCCCGGTCGGCATCGCCGCCTTCATCATCGCCCTGGTCGCGCTCAAGCTGCCGAGCAAGAAGGCCGAGAAGCCGATCGACATCTTCGGCGTCATCTTCCTGTCGATCGCGACGACGTGCCTGATCTTCTTCACTGACTTCGGCGGCGACAAGGAGTTCGGGTGGGACTCGCTCGCGACCTGGGCCTGGGGTGCCGGACTCCTCGTCGCGGCCACCGCGTTCGTCATCACCGAGTCGCGGGCGCAGGACCCGATCATCCCGCTCAGCCTGTTCCGGAACCCGATCTTCATCAACGCCACCGCGATCGGTCTCGTGCTCGGCATCGGGATGTTCGCCGCGATCGGCTTCGTGCCCACGTTCCTGCAGATGTCGTCGGGCACCTCGGCAGCCGAATCGGGTCTGCTGATGATCCCCATGATGGTCGGCCTGATGGGAACGTCGATCTTCTCGGGCATCGCGATCTCGAAGACGGGCAAGTACAAGATCTACCCGATCCTCGGCACGATCATCACCGGCGTCGCGATGGTCTCCATGACCACGCTCTCCGCCGCGACCCCGATCTGGTTGATCTGCGTCTTCCTGTTCGTGTTCGGCGCCGGGCTCGGCCTCATCATGCAGGTCGTCGTCCTCGTGGTGCAGAACGCGGTCCCCGCGAACGAGATCGGCACCGCGACCAGCACGAACAACTACTTCCGGGAGGTGGGTGCGTCTCTGGGCACCGCGGTGTTCGGGACGATCTTCACCACCCGGCTGACCGAGAACCTGCTCGGCGTGTTCGCGGGTGCCGGCGCCTCTCCCGACGCCGCGTCCCAGGCTGCATCGACGATCGACCCGTCGACGCTCAGCTCGCTGCCGGACGAGGTGCGCGAGGGCATCGTCACGGCGTATGCGGACGCCCTGGCCCCGGTGTTCTGGTACCTCGTGCCGTTCATCGCGATCGCCCTGCTCCTCTCGCTGTTCCTCAAGCAGATCCCGCTCTCCGACCAGGCCGGTCTCGTCGCCCGCGGGGAAGCCATCAGCGGCGAGGAGGCGGAGCGCCTGGAGGCCGAGCAGCGCGGCGTCGGGCACGCGGTCGCCGTCACGGACACCGAGCGGGCGGACACCGGTTCCACTCCCGTGTCGCGCTGACCCGCAGGTGGCCCCCGCTCCCTCTCTGGGGCGGGGGCCTCTTCCTGTCAAGGGGCTCTCGTTCCACGGCGTGATCGCGCATTCTTCAAGCTGGGGACAGTCAGGAGAATGATGGAGCAGGACCCGGACCAGAGGTTCGTGCTGGTACAGGTCGGCACGACCGACTGGGCGATCCACGATCTGCACTACCCGGAGCGCGACCACCGCCGGATCGTGTGCACGGTCTTCGAGGACGCGCCGACCGAGGTCGAGGTCCTCTGGCGGCGCGACCTCCCACTGGCGCTGCGCTATTCCACCGCCGAGGATGTGCTCCGCGCGGTGCAGACGTTCCAGGACGCGTCCCGCGCCACCCGACCGATCCCCATCCCGCATCGTCCGCCACCGCGGAATCCGGACCGGGGCAGGTCCGCGCCGCGCTGACCCGCCGAGACGCCGAGGTGGACGTGACGAGCCGGGATACGTCAAACTGACGAACAGTCGGCCGTCCCCCATCCGTCTGGAGCCCCCATGTCCGCACCCGCGACCGCCCCCTCGTTGTGGAAGAGGTTCTGGGAACAGGGAGGCTGGTGGCGGGCCCTCCTGCTCACCGCGGTCTACTTCGCGCTGTTCCAGCTGCTCTCGCTGCTGCTCACCCCGCTGGCCGTGCAGGTCACCGATCCGGACGGCACGGCCGGGGTCGCGGTGTTCTACCTCCTGCCCGAGCTCATCGGCGCGGCACTGCTGGCGGCGTTCACCCTGTCCGTCGGCTGGTGGCGCGAGGTCTTCGGGCGGCAGCCCATCCGCGGCCGCGGGTGGATGTGGATCGCGATCGTCGTCGTGCTGCTGTTCAACGTCCTCCGGTTCGTGGCGATCGACTACGACAAGGTCGGCGTCGATGTGGTCCTCACCTGGCTGCTGACCGGCCTCCTCATCGGGTTCTCCGAAGAGGTCCTCACCCGCGGTCTCGTGGTGAACCTGATGCGCAAGGCGGGCCACCGGGAGATCGCCGTCGCGCTGGTCTCCGCTGCGCTCTTCTCTCTCCTGCACGCCGGCAACCTGCTCTCCGGGCAGGAGCTGCTGCCGACGATGATCCAGCTCCTGTACACGTTCGCGTTCGGCATCCTGATGTATCTCGCGCTCCGCGTCACGGGCACGATCCTCGCGCCGATCCTGCTCCACGCGAGCACCGACCCGAGCATCTTCCTGCTCACCGCGTACCCGTCCGCAGGCGCGCTCACGCCGTTCGCCGCCTTCGGGAACATTGCCGTGATCGTGGCCGGCCTCGTGATGATCTTCTTCATCCGCGGGCGCGTCGCCGGTGCCGACACCGAGCCGACCTACCCGGAGACGCGCTCCGCATGACCGAGACCACGCTCCGCGTCACACCGCGCATCTGGATCGGACTCGCCATCTGGGTCGGGTACATCGTCGTGGTGTTCGCGATCCAGAAGTCGACCGGGATCCCCTACGCCGACTGGGGCGACACCGCCGAGAACCTCTTCCTCGGGGCCGGACTCTCACTCATCGTCGCGACCGTGCTCCTCGCGATCACCACGAGCCTGCTGGGCTGGTGGCGCCCCGCGCTCTTCGACGCGCAGCGCAGCCATCACAAGTGGCCGATCTTCGTCCCGATCCTGATCGCCGTCGCGGCCGCGCTGAACCTCTCCGCGACGGACTGGAGCGCGTACAGCGGCGCCTTCCTCGGAGCGTCCCTCGCCCTGCTCCTCGTCGGCTTCACGGAGGAGCTGGTCCACCGCGGACTGCTGCTCACGGCGCTGCGGTCGCGGCTCTCCGAGGTCTGGGTGTGGTTCCTCACATCGGCTCTGTTCGCGCTGATGCACTTCGTCAACATCCTGCTCGGCTCGCCCGTCGCGGGCACCGCGAGCCAGGTCGGCGCGGCGTTCCTCGGCGGAACCGCGTTCTACATCCTGCGTCGGGTCACCGGATCGCTGATCTGGGCGATGGTGCTGCACGGCGTGTGGGACTTCTCGGTCTTCGCCACGGGGGTCGGCACCGCGAGCAGCATCGCCTCCATCGCCAACCTGGTGTACCTGCTCGCGGGCGTCCTCGGGCTGGCGGTCGTGTGGTTCGTGCTCCGCGGTCCCCGGGAGAGCACCGCACCGCTCGGAGCGGCTCCGGACGCGAAGCCCTGACGGCGGGGCGCGCTCAGAGCTCGGCGCGGCGCTGCGCCGAGAGCGCCCACACCTGCCCGATGGGCGTGAAGCCGTCGTCGCCGTCCGGGCCGCGGAATCCCTCGACGAAGCGACCGATGTCCGCCTGCCAGGCATCGTTGATCGCGGAGGCGTCGACGATGCGCATCGCGGCATCGAAGTCGTCGCACTCCACGAGGTGGAACAGATCGCGGCCCGAGCGCCAGATGGTCCAGTCTCGGATGCCGGCGTCGGCGAACAGGTCGCGGAGCCCGTCGGGGACGCGGGCGTGGTGCGAGCGGTAATCGTCGACCGCGCCCTCGACGATGATCGAGTGCAGGGCGATGCGCATGGCTCTCCTTCGCGGTTCGGGCTCGGTCAGACGGAATCCGGCGAGATGATGAACCCGGACTCCTCGAGGGCATCCCACAGCTCGTCCGGGATCGGCGCCGCCATCCGCTGGACGGCCTCCGCGACCTGCGTCGGTCCCCGCATCCCGACGACGGCCGAGACCACCGGCGGGAATCGCAGGGGATACTGCACGGCGGCGGCGGGGAGCGTCGTCCCGTGCGCGCGGCACAGGCGTTCGATCTCGCGCGCCCGCTCCAGGATCTCCGTCGGCGCGTCGGCATAGTCGTAGGTCACCCGGTCGGGCACCGCGTCACGGGCGAGGAGCCCCGAGTTGTACACGGCTGCGGCGACCACCGCGACGCCGCGCTCCCCGGCGAGCCTCAGCATCCGCCGGCTGCTCTCCTGCTCCAGCAGCGTCAGCCGGCCGGCGCACATCACGATGTCGACGTCGGTCTGCTCGATGAGATCGGCGAGCATCCCCGCCTGGTTCATCCCCGCACCGAATCCGCGGATGACGCCTTCTTCGCGGAGAGCCGACAGCGTCTGCGCGCCGGTCGTCCGCGCGGCCTCGGCATGGTCGTCGGGGTCATGCATGTAGACGACGTCGATCCGATCGAGTCCGAGTCGCTCCAGGCTCGCCTCGAGCGACCGCAGCACACCGTCGTGGCTGAGGTCGTACACGCGCCGGTGGTCGGACGGCACGTCGAAGAGGTTGTCCGTGTCCCGTTGGTGAGCCGTCTCCGGACTCGGCACGAGCAGACGGCCGACCTTCGTGGAGACCACGTACTCGTCCCGAGGATACGCGGCGAGCGCGCGCCCGAGCCTCCGCTCCGAGAGCCCGAGCCCGTAGTGCGGAGCCGTGTCGAAGAAGCGGATGCCGGCGTCCCAGGCCGCGTGGACCGTCGCCTCCGCCTCCTCGTCCGTCATCCGGGTGCCGAGGTTGCCGAGCTGGGCGCATCCCATCCCGAGCACGGTGAGATCGAGACCGCGGTGCGTCCGGACGGGGATCATGACGCCTCCACCGCTGATCCGTGGATGTGGCTCATCACTGCGGCGCTCATCGGCTGATAGTCGTGCGTGTTCTCCACGACGCCGCGCACGATGAACTGGTCCATGACGACGATCCTGTCAGCGAGTGTCACCATCTCGGCGAGGTCGCTGGAGATCAGCAGGATCGCCATCCCGTCGTCGGCGAGGCGCCAGATGAGTTCGTAGAAGGCGCGCTTGGTGCGGACGTCGATCCCGACGGTGGGCTCATCGATGATCAGCACCTTGGTCCGGGCGGCGAGCCACTTGGCCAGCGAGACCTTCTGCTGGTTGCCGCCGGACAGCTGCCCGGCGAGCTGGTCCTGCGAGGAGATCTTGATGTCGAGGGCCTCGATCTGCGCCTGCACCGCGCTCCGCTCCGCGCGGCCGGGCACGAAGCCCAGCACTTTGGAGATCTCGGACCACACGGTGACGGCCACGTTGCGCGTGATCGACTGGAGGAGGAAGACCCCCTCCTCCTTGCGGTTCTCCGTGACGTAGCCGATGCGGAAGCGCCGCAGCGCGTCGCGCACGGAGCGGATCCGCACGGCGTTCCCCTCGACCCTCACGTCGCCCCCGATGACGCGGTCCAGCCCGAGGATGGCTCGGGCGAGCTCGGTGCGACCGGCGCCGACGAGGCCGTACATGCCGAGCACCTCCCCCGGGTGGACGGCGAGCGAGATGCGCCGATGCCCGGCGGCGGTGCTCACGTCGGTCAGTTCGAGTGCGGGGGTGACCGTCCGGTCGACCTCGCGCTCCTCGACCTCGAGGTCGGCGAGCGTGCGCCCGACCATCCGGGCGACCACCTCGTCGTGCGTCGTGTCCGCGATCGGCTGCGAGGGCATCACGGTGCTGCCGTCGCGGAGCACCGTGATCGCGTCGCAGTGCGCGAAGACCTCGTCGAGCTTGTGGCTCACGAGCACGATGGCGGTGCCCTCGGCGCTCAGCTGGTGGACGACCTTGTAGAGCCGCTCGGCCTCGTCGTTGCTGAGAGACGCGGTCGGTTCGTCGAGGAGCAGCACCTTCGCGCTCCGGTACAGGCCGCGCGCGATCTCGACGAGCTGGATCTGGGCGGCCGACAGCTCGCGCATGGGGGTGCGCGGATCGATGTCGAGGTCGAGCATGTCCAGGCAGCGCTGGGACTCCCGCCACACCCGGCGCCAGTCGACGGTGCCCGCGCGTCTCGGCACGGCGGACAGGGCGATGTTCTCCCCCACCGTGAACTCGCGGACGACGTTGCGCTCCTGGTGCACGACGCCGATGCCGGCGGCCATGGCCTCCAGGGGATTCGCGAACGAGACCTCCTCGCCGTCGAGGATCAGGCTGCCGGAGTCAGCGCCCTGCACCCCCGTGACGATCTTGATGAGCGTGGACTTCCCGGCGCCGTTCTCGCCCATCAGCGCGTGCACGGAGCCCGCTTCCAGGGTGAGGTTCGCATCGGCGAGCGCGGTGACGCCGGGGAACGTCTTGCGCAGGTTCCGGACTTCGAGTGCGACGGTCATCGCTTCACCTCCGCCAGTGCGGCTTCCGCGCGCAACGATCTGATCCTGCTGGCATGCCGCGACGCCTGCACCTCGCGCAGCTTGCCGAGCGCCACCGTGCCCAACACGACCGCGCCGACCACGAAGTTCACGACCTCGGCATCGAACCGGAAGATCGGGCTGGCCGCGTCGACGAGGCGCACGACCATCGCTGCGAGCACCGTGCCCAGCACGGCCACCGTGCCGCCGGCGAGGGCGACGCCGCCGATGATCGGTGCCGCGAAGCTCGGCAGGAGCCAGTCCCCGCCGACCGTGGTGTTCACGCCGGGCAGGAACGAGATGCTCACCATCGCCGCGACGCCGCAGAGGAGTCCGGAGAGGGTGTGCGCGACGATCAGCGCCCGGTCGGTCGAGATGCCCGCGAGCTGCGCGGCCGAGGCGTTGCCGCCGCTGGCGAGGAGCTTGCGTCCGGACACCGTCTGCGCGAAGTAGAGGGCGACGATCACCGCGACCACCAGCGTCATCAGGAAGATGGTCGGGATGCCCAGGATGTCGGACCGGCCGAAGGCGGCGAGCTCCGGCCACGCCTTCCGCTCGATGGTGCGGGTGCCGACGAGGGCGTACTGCACGCCGATCAGGATCTGCGACATCGCGAGGGTCACGATGAAGCCGTTGATCCGGGTGCCGACGACCAGCAGGCCGTTCGCCAGGCCGAGCACCGCGCCCGTGAGCACGGCGACGAGCGCACCGATCCACGGCGGGACGCCCCAGGACGTGACGATCACTCCGGTGAAGCACGCGGCCACACCGCCGATGGCACCGACCGCCAGGTTGAGCTGACCCACGCAGAGGGTGATCATCTGCGCCAGACCGATGAGGATCGGCACGCTGACGAACCGGAAGAAGCTCGTCATCGAGACCGGACCGAAGAACTGGCCGGAGGTCGCCAGGCCCAGGATGACTGCGCCGACGACGACGATCCCGACCAGCAGGAGGTTGTTCGCGCTGATGATGCGTTTCATCGGTGGGCCTCCGCCTCATCCAGTTCGACGGCGAGGGTCGCTGCGGACTCCGTCGCCTTGGCCGGGCGGCGCCGGGCGAAGACCAGCCGCAGACGATCCGTGGCGAGCGCCGCGAGGAGGATGCAGCCGAGCAGGACGTTGAGCGTCTCGAGCCCGACGCCGAACAGCTCCAGTCCCTTGCGGATGACCGAGGTCAGGGTGATCCCGAGCGCGGTGCCCACGATCGACACGAGTCCTCCGGCGAGAAGGGTCCCGCCGAGGATCGGTCCGAGGAACGACGACAGCATGAACTCGCTCCCGATCGCGGGGGTGAACGAGCCCGTGCTCGCGGCCAGGAGGAACCCGGCGATCGCGGCGAGCAGCCCGGACAGCGCGTGGGCGAGGATGGTCCGGCGTGCGGTCGGGATACCGGAGAGCTCGGCCGCCTTCACGCTGCTGCCGGTCATCAGGACCTCGCGTCCGCTGCGTGTGCAGGTGTAGAAGTACCAGATGACGGCCATGCATCCGAGGGCCGGGAGCACCATGAGCGGAACCGCGTTCGATCCGCAGTAGCCGAACATGCACACGTCGGCGAAGGTGCCGCGGCCGATGGTCTCGAAACCCGCGGGTGAGACGGTGAAGGCCTGGCCCGTGCTCCACGACTTGTACAGCGTGGGGATCAATCCGAGGAGCGTGAAGCTCATGGCCAGGGTGACGATGAAGGAGTTGACCCCGGTCTTGGCGATGATCCACCCCGCGAGGGCACCGAGTGCCGTGCTGGCGAGGACGCCGAGGGCGAGGCCGACGAGGAGCGGCATCCCGAGGTTCTCGAAGGCCGCCCCCATGACGAGAGCGCCCACCCCGGCGAGCTGCCCGACGGCGAGGTTCATGTGCCCGATCGAGAGCACCACCATCTGGGCGAGGCCGACCACGGTGAAGATCGCGATCGTCGTGAGCAGCGGCGCGATGACGAAGGGCCCGTTGAGGAAAGCCGGCTTGAGGATCGCGAGGGTCGTGACCAGGACGACGATGAGGATGACGAGGAGCGCGCGGGGCGAGCGGATCTCGGCGCGGGCGGCGTGACGCAGACGGGACATCAGAGGACGATCCTGTCGTCCATGGCGTCGCGGTCCCAGTCGATGCCGAGCCCGAGGGTCTCGGGGGCGAGGGCACGACCATCCTCGATGGCCATCCCGGTGCGGGTGATCGCGCGCAGCTGCGGGATGTGCTCGACGTAGCGGCCGTTCGGCACAGCGGCGACGAGACTCACGTGCAGCTCCATCAGGAAATGCGGGCACACGTGCACGTTGAACGACTCCGCGAGGTGCGCGACCTTGAGCCAGGGCGTGATGCCGCCGATGCGGGCGACGTCGACCTGGACGATCCCCGCGGCCCCGCGGTCGAGGTACTCGCGGAACTGCGCGATCGAGTACATCGATTCGCCGACCGCGATGGGCGTGGAGGTGGAGGCGACGAGCCGCGCGTGGCCCTCGATGTCGTCCGCGGGCAGCGGCTCCTCGATCCAGCCGAGGTCGAGGCCGTCGAACAGGCGGGCGCGGCGGATCGCCTCGGCACCGGTCATCGACTGGTTGGCGTCGACCATGATGTCGAAGTGCGAGCCGACGGCCTCGCGGACCGCGGTCAGCCGTTCACGGTCCTCCTGGCCGCTCGGTTTCCCGATCTTCACCTTGACGCCCTTGAGCCCCGCATCCTTCGAGGCGAGGGCACCCGCCACCAGGTCGTCGGTGCTCAGGTGCAGCCAGCCGCCCTCCGTGTCGTAGAGGGGGATGTCGCGACGGAAGCCGCCGGCGAGGCGCCAGAGCGGCAGACCGGCACGGCGGGAGGCGATGTCCCACAGCGCCGTGTCGACGGCCGCGAGGGCCAGCGAGGTGATGGCGCCGGTCGTCGTGGCGCGGGTCGAGGCGAACAGGCGGAACCAGACCGCTTCGATGCGGTCGGCCTCCTGCCCGACCAGGATCGGGAGCAGGTGGTCGCGCAGCATCGAGAGCACCGCGCGACCCCCTGTCCCGATCGTGTAGGAGTATCCGAGGCCGTGCAGGCCATCGCTCGTGGTGAGCTCGACGAAGATCGTCTCCTGGGACACGAAGCTCTGCACGGCATCCGTGCGTTCGGTCTCCACGGCGACGTCCACGAGGAACGCGCGAGCATCGGTGATCGTACTGGCCATCGGGTACATCTCCTGGGTGGGGGTCAGATCACTTGCAGGTGAGCAGTTCGTCTTCGAACTGCTTCTTCACCTTGTCGGCGAAGGCGCTCTGCTCGTCGCCGTAGGTCTCGACGTTGTCCTTGGTGACGACGAACGATCCGGAGTCGACGATCACGCCGGGGTCCGCCATCTCGCAGGCGCCGCTCGCGAGCTGGCCGAGCACCCAGCTGCCCACGTAGGCCTGTCCGGTCGGGTTCTGGGCGACGGTGCCGTAGATCGAGCCGTCGCGGATGCCGTCGAGGATGGTCGGGTCGTCGTCGATCGCGATGAGCTGGATGTCGAGGCCGGATTCCGCGATGGCCTCGGCGCTCGCGACCGCCGGGTTGTACGCGGTCGTGACGATCGCGCTGATCTCCGAGCCGCTGGCAGCCAGGAGATCCGAGGCGGCCTTCTGCGCGGTGGCCAGGTCGGTGTCGACGTCGGTGATCGTCTGCAGCAGGGTGACGGCGCCGTCGGTCTCGTCGATCGCCCGCTTGACGCCCTCGATGCGGCGCTGCGTGTTCGAGTCGACGTTGTTGCCGGTCATGTGGACGATCGTGCCCTTGCCGCCGATCGCCTCGATCGCCGCGGCGGCGGCCTGGTACGCGGCCTCCTCGGTGTCGGTGGAGAGGCAGAACGCGGCGAGGTTCTCGTCACCGGCCGGGCAGGAGGCGATCGATCCGACCGCGACGCCGGCATCGGTGAGCTTCTTGAAGGTGGAGTTGATGTCCGTCGGGGAGACGCCGAAGATGCCGAAGGCGTTGTAGCCGTTGGCGACGAGGGAGTTGATCACGTCGTTCTGCTTGGTCTGATCCCACTCGGAGGTCTCGTTGAAGGTGACCTCGCCGAGGCCGAAGTCCTTCGCGGCCTTCTCCCCCGCCGCGATCCACGGCTGGAAGTACGGGTGCGCACCGCCGGGGACGAGGGCGACGCGGACCGAGGAGAGGTCACCGCCGTCGGATTCGCCGCCGGCGCCGGGCTCGGCGTTCTGCGGGGTACACGCGCCGAGCGCGAGGGTGAGAGCGGCGGCGGCCGCGACGACGGCGCCGAGCCGCACGTTCTTTCTGATGCGCATCTTTGAGCCTCCAGGGAGAAGTTTTGAAATATCGTATTTGATCTTTCAAAGGATATGATTGCGGGACTCAGCGAGTCTGTCAAGGGAAAGGTCGGATGTCTACACTCGGTCAACTGCCCTCCTTCTCCCCCGGCGCGCGCATGATGCTGGGCGACGAGGTGTACGGGGCGCTTCAGCAGTCGATCCTCGACGGTACGTTCCCGCCGGACGCCCGCATCAATGCCGGCGAACTCGCGCGGCAGTTCGAGGTGTCGCCGACGCCGGTGCGCGAAGCGCTCGCCCGCCTGGAGTCCGATGGGCTCGTCGAGAAGCTCCCCCTCCGCGGATACCGCACGACGGACCTCCTCGATCGCACGCGGCTGACGGAGTTGTTCGAACTGCGTCTCCTACTCGAACCGGGCAGCGCGGCCAGCGCCGCCGCCCGCCGATCCGCGACCGACGTCGACGACCTCGCCCAGGAGGTCGAGGCCGGCCGATCCGCGATCGGGGAAGCGGACGCCTACCGTCTGCTCTCCCGGCACGACGTGCGACTGCACGACCTGGTGTTCCGCTCGGCGCAGAACGAGACGGTCCGCCAGGCGTACGCCCGCACCCACTGCCACCTGCACACGTTCCGCCTGGCCTACACCGGCGCGTATGTCGCCGATACCGTCGACGAGCACGAGGCGATCGTCCGCGCCATCACCGCCGGCGACCCCGACGAGGCGTCCGCGACGATGCGCGCCCACATCGAACGGTCCCGCGACCGGCTCATGCGCGTCGTCGACTGACGCGGCGTCCCAGCGCCATCGGCGAGCTCGCCCTGCCCGGAGCCGCACGACTCCCGGATACGACAAAACCCCCGGAGGTCCGGGGGTTTTCATCTGTAGCAGGAGCGGGGCTTGAACCCGCGACCTCACGATTATGAGTCGTGCGCTCTAACCAGCTGAGCTACCCTGCCGCGAGGCATCCGTCCGCGTGAGAAGAATGCTGCGAGCCCCGAGTCAGGATTGAACTGACGACCCCTTCCTTACCATGGAAGTGCTCTGCCACTGAGCTATCGGGGCGTGCTGCCCCTCGCGGGGCAACCGTACGAGAATACCATCACTGTGGCGTCCTCATGAAATCGAGCCGATCAGTACGACGTGCGACCGGCGTTCTCCTTGAGCCACGGCATCGGGTCGATGGTCGATCCGTTGACGATGAGCTCGAAGTGCATGTGCGCACCGTAGGAACGACCCGTGTTTCCGGTCTTTCCGACGATGGTTCCGACCTTGACGGTGTCGCCGGCCTTGACCTGCAGCGAACCGTACTGCATGTGCGAGTAGTGGCTCGTGATGACCGAACCGTCGATGACGTGATCGATGTACACGGTGACGCCGTAGGCGCCGCCCTGCTCGGTGGCGATGCGCACGGTTCCGTCGGCGATGGCCTGGACGGGTGCGCCGTTACCGGGGACGAAGTCGATGCCCTCGTGCAGACGACCGCTGCGCATGCCGTACCCGTAGCTCATGCCGACGCCGACGAGGAACGGCCACTGGATCGCGGCCTCGGGGTCGTTCGTGAAGATCTCCCCCGAGTAGTTGATGCCCTGCTCGGCGGCGACCTCGACCAGCGACACGGTGCTGAAGTCGTCGGCACGGGCGAGGGACTCGTTCTCGACGCCGGAGGGTGCGACGAAGGCCTGGATCTCGTCGGCGGCCGTCCCCTTGGCGTCGGCTGCACCGGCGGTGACCAGCGACATCGCGGAGGCTGCCTTGCCGCCCTGGACCGCGGCCACAGCCTCGGCGGGAAGCGTCATGGACACCGCGAGGAGGCCGGCGAGGCTCATCACGCCGACGGTCGCACCTACGGCCACGATCTTGCGGATGTTGCGGCGACGACGGGGAGCGACGTGCGTGGGCGCGTCGACCTCGACGGACTCGGCGGCCGGGGCCGTCCGCACGAAAGCGGAGACGGTCGAGACCGATCCCGTGTCGCGGAAGGCGCGGGAGGCGCGCTCGAAGGCATCGACGTCGTCGTCGGCCGGAAGATCTCGTGCGGGCGCGTCGGACGATGCCGCAGCATCGACGGGCTCGGTGATGTCGTGGAAGTCGGATACGTCCGAGACGGCGGGGACCTCCGTGGCCGCTGCGACCTCGATGAGTTCCTCGACGACGTCGGTCTCGGTGGCGACCGGCACGGCCGGGACGTCGGTGACGACCGGCGCCGGGCTCTCAGCGATGAAGGGCACGAGCGGCGCCTCGACGACGGGGGCGTCGGAAGCCTTCCGCTCGCGAGCAGCACGTCGGGAAAGAGGTGCGACCGCGGCGAGGGCCAGAGCGGACTCAGCGGCGGAGATGGGTGCCGTCGTTCCCGCCGCGGGGGCCTCGGAGGCCGCGATGCGGAGTCGGCTGGACCGGCGCGTGGGCGCAGAGGCAGCCTGGGGATTCTCGAAGGGCAAAGCGTTTCTCTCGGTCGTGCGTCAAGCTCGGGGGCGCAAACTCACCTTCCACCTTCGGGTGGGGAAAGTGACGATCGCGTAAAACCCTACCCTGATCAGCCTGGGAATGCCATGGATCGGTCAGTGTTTTGCATCGAGGATCACGCGCAGTCGAGCGTGGACGTCGGGCCCCCCGGCGATCAGCATGGGACGCGGGGAATCGACGTCGATCCTCGAGACGATGCCGCCCGCTTCGGCGACCAGGAGCGCTCCCGCCGCGTGATCCCACGGCTTCAGTCCGCGTTCGAAGTAGCCGTCGAGTCGCCCCGCGGCGACGTACGCCAGATCGAGCGCGGCAGAGCCCATCCGCCGCAGATCGCGGGCCATCGGCATGACGCGCCCCACCGTCGCCAGGTCGCCGTCGTGCGTGGCGGGGTCGTACCCGAAGCCGGTCGCGAGGAGCGCCCCGGCCGGCGTCTCCTCGGTGACCGCGAGGCGGATGCCGTCCGACCACGCCCCGTGTCCTCGGGCCGCGGTGAAGATCTCGCCGAGTGCGGGCGCGTTGACCGCGGCGGCGAGCGCCTCCCAGGACTCGGGATCCGGTTCGCCTCGGACAGCGGCGATGCTCACGTTGTATGCGGGGATCCCGTACGCGTAGTTCACGGTGCCGTCGATGGGATCGACGACCCAGGTGATCCCGCTGGCACCGCCCTCGGCACCCGACTCCTCCCCGAGGAATCCGTCGTCGGCACGCGAGGCGCGCAGTCGCTCGCGGATGAGCGCCTCGACCTCACGGTCGGCCTCCGTCACGATGTCGGCGAGGCTCGACTTGGTCGCCGCGAGGCGCACTCCCTCCTGCCGCCTCGTGCGTGCGAGCTCCCCCGCCTCGCGGGCGATCTCGGCCGCGAGTTCGCCCAGCTCGAGCGCGAGGCTCACGGTGTCGGCTGCTGCGGCGCGGGCGGGGGCGGCGGGAATGCGGGCGGCTCTCCCTGTTGCGGCGCCGGCGGCTGCGGACCGGTCGACGCCACCGGAGGCTCGACGGGAACGACCGGGGGCGCGAACGACTGCGGCGCGGCGGGCTGCGGCGCGATCGGCTGCGGCGCGATCGGGAACGACGAGGCCGGTGCCTGTGCGAGCGCCTGCGGGGGCGGAGTGACCGTGGGGTACCCGGTGTAGTACGCGTTCCAATCCGGCGACCCGTCGTGCAGCGCGGGCAGCGGGCTGATCCCGTCGGCGTACGTCGGCCACGAGGGAGCAGCCGCGGCGGCAGGCGCCCGGGGCTCCTTCTTCTTCGGAGCGAACAGGGCGTTGAGCAACGGGATGAGCGTGGTGCCGACAGCGACGAGGATCGTGAGCGCGACCACGATGCGCCAGTACAGCTCGCCGTAGTGGAAGGTGTTCGGGAAGGCGAGGAAGAACACGAGCATGCCGACGAGGGCGGCCAGGAACGTGATCGTCACGATGTAGATCACGCGCGTGAACGTGGTGACGTACCGCTGTGCGGCCGGCGTGAACAGTCGCACGTGCAGGAGTGCGAGCTGCAGGATGCCGATCACGAGCAGGAGCTGGAAGAAGCGCTCGGCTCCGAAGTAGTAGCCGTCTTCCGGCAGCCAGATCTTCACTGCGCCGACGAGCAGCGCGACGATCCAGCTCACCATGCTCGCCAGCTGCAGCCAGTCGGGGCGGTTGGGCGCCAGGCCGGCCTCCAGGATCGCGATCCCGGCGAAGGCCGCCAGCAGCAGGATGGTGAGGAAGGCCCGTCCGATCAGGCCGTCCTGGTCCCCGATCAGCACCCAGATGACGCACACGAGCGCCGCGGCGATCAGGGCGCCGATGGCGATCCAGAGGGAACCTCGGATCAGCAGCGACATGTTCTTCTTCTCACCCTGCGGCTGCTGCGTGGTGATGTCCGGCTGGGACATGGCGATCCTCTCGTCGAGCGGCGATGCCTTCATACTGCCACGCGTGCCGGACGATCCGACGGCTGTCGCCCGGTGTGGGGAAAGTCGCCGCGCTCCCGTCGAAGAGGCAGGAGAGGTCAGCCGGCCTTCTTGGCGGAGGCTGCGGCGAAGGCCGCGACCCGGGCCTGAGCATCCGGGGTCTCCAGAGCCGCGCCGATCGAGCGCGCCTCCTCACTCAGCTGCTCGACGAAGGTGCGTTCCGGCTGCGCACGCACCAGGCGCTTCGCCTGTCCGTAGGCGTCGGCAGCTCCCGCGAGCCAGAAGCGGGCGATCTCCTCGCCGCGCGCCTTCACGAGTGCGGCCTCCGCGGCGGAATCCTCGCCCTCGACGGCCTCGGCCACGAGGCCCCACTCGACAGCCTCCGCCGACGACAGCAGACGGTCCTGCAGCACCAGCTGGAGCGCGCGGCGCTGACCGACCGCACGCGCGAGCTGCGCCGAGACCGAGAGGTCGGGGGTCAGGCCGATGTTGGCGTACAGGCTGCCCAGCTTGGAGCGCGACCCGACCACGGCGTAGTCGCTGCACAGCAGGATGCCGAGTCCGCCACCCGCCGTCGTCCCGTGCGCCGCGGCGACCACCGGGATCGCGGATTCGGTCAGCGATCGGATGCCGGAGTTGATCACCTCGGCGAGCGCGGTGATCTCCGATCCGGATGCGCCCATGGTCGTCGCCATGTCGATGACGTCGCCGCCCGCGCAGAACGCGGGACCCGATGCGTCGAGGAGGATCGCCTTCACATCGGGCCGCGAGGTCGCCTCGGCGGTCGCATCCTTCCAGGCATGGGCGAGGTCGGCGTTGAACGCGTTGAGACGGGCCGGACGGTTCAGCGTGAGCCGCGCCATCCCCTCTTCGACGGCGAACAGGATGGCATCACTCATGGCTTCTCCTTCGAGCGCAGGACGTGTGGGTCCAGCGTAACCGCGATCAGGAGCCGTCCCACACGCGCGCGACGAACCCTTCCATCCGGCGTCGCGTGCCGTCGAGGCGGAGGTCGGCCTGCCCCGGCGCCCGGACCTCGTTCGGGGCGAGCGGGTGAGCCAGGCGCACGTTCTCGTGGCAGGAGAGGTCCGCGCACATGTACGCCCCGAACGAGTCGCCGCGGCGTCCCGCCTCTCCGGCGCGGCGCGCGGAGAAGAGCGCGATCTGGTTGCCCGGCTGCATGGTGTGACAGATGTCGCACAGCCCCGAGCGCCCGCGGCCGGGCTCCGTGGCACGCAGGACGATGCCGGCCACGCGGTCCTCCTGCTGGATCAGCACGTAGCCGCGGCGGCTCGCGCCCGGGTCCTGCCAGGCGAAGAAGTCGAGGTAGTCCCAGTCGACGAGAAGGAAGTCGTGGGGCATCTCCATGACGTGCAGCTCGTCGGCATCCGCATTGACGAACGATGCCCGGACGTCGGCTTCGGTGAGCGGTCGCATCGCTCCAGTCTATGAAGCCGAGCCCGATGCGGACGCGGGAACCTCCGCGGCCTCCCCCACGGACCGGTCCCGGATCAGGAAGCCGAAGCCGAACGCGATGAAGAACATCAGGACGCCGTAGACGGCTGCGGGGAGGCTCAACTCCACGGACCCGAGGACGGACTGCGCGATGACGATCGCGAGCGTGGCGTTGTGGATGCCGATCTCGAACGAGGTCGCGATCGACTGGCGCTTCCCCACCCGGAGCATCCGCGGAACGAGGAAGCCGACAGCGAGGCTGATCAGGCAGAAGAGCACGGTGATCAGCGCCAGCTGCGTGAAGTTCGCGACCAGGAGACTCCAGTTCGAGGCGACCGCACCCGCGATCACGACGACCAGGATCACGACCGAGGCGATCCGGACCGGCTTGTCCATGCCCGCCGCGAAGGCCGGCCAGAAGCGGCGCACGAGCATGCCGAGCGCCACCGGGAGCAGCACGATCGCGAAGACCTCGAGCGCCTTGGACCACTGCAGGCCCAGTCGATCGTCGAACGGCTCGAAGTAGGCGATCGCGAAGTTGGTGATGATCGGCAGGGTGATCACGGCGATCACCGAGTTCACCGCGGTCAGGGAGATGTTGAGGGCGATGTCGCCGCGGAACAGGTGACTGTACAGATTCGCGGTGGTGCCGCCCGGGGAGGCCGCGAGCATCATCATGCCGACAGCCAGTACCGGCGGAAGCTGGAACGCGAGCACCAGGCCGAAGCAGATGGCCGGCAGCAGGATGAGCTGACAGAGGAGGGCGATGATCACCGCCTTCGGCTGCTTCAGCACCCGCGCGAAGTCGGCGAGGGTGAGGCTGAGCCCGAGGCCCAGCATGATGATGCCCAGAGCGACGGGCAGTCCGATGGTGGTCAACGCTGATCCCATGGGACCCAGTGTGGCGGATGGAGGGCCCCGGTGTCACGGACGTAGCCTGGACCGAAGGAGGGGAGACGCAGATGGAGCACTCGAACCGCTGGCGACCGCTGATCGCGATCCTCGCGAATCCGGAGACCCGACGCATCGCCGCCCGGGTGATGCTGGGAGCCGACCTGGAGACCGCGACGGACGGGCTCTCCCCGTCGAGACGCCGGCGTGCGACCGAGGCCGTGCTGCGGAGTGGTCTGGTCGACCCCGCCACCCGAGCGCTCGCGCCGGACGCCTTCCGCGCGATCCTCGAGTCCGCACCGGTTCCGCGACGGGACGGAATCGAGCGCTTCGTCGACGACGGGCGGATCAGGCAGTACCCGGCGAACCTCGAGGAGCGGGGCGAGCTCCTCGCGTGGGTCGCGCGCGGCGTCTTCGACACCGACGAGGTGCTCACCGAGCGCGAGGTCAACAGCCGGCTGCTCCCCTACTCGGACGACGTCGCCGTGCTCCGCCGCTACCTGGTGGACTATCAGCTCGTCGAGCGCCGTTCCGACGGTTCCGAGTACGCGCTGACGGGCAGCGGCCCGACCGTCGAGACGGACGGGTAGCGACGTCGCGCGTCAGGCCGCGGTGACCACGTCCCGACGTGGCTCGATGTCCTGGAGCAGTTCGAGGAGCAGCACGGCCGGCACGCTGGTCGACTCCTGCGTCGCGGTCACGGCGCTGACGGTCCACTCCGCCGACGCGCTGTTCTTCAGGGTGAGGCGTGAGAGCCCCACCGCCTGAGGCTTGGCGGCGACGTGCTGCGGGACGACCGCGATCCCCATCCCCCGCCCGACGAGTCCGAGCAGCGTGTGCACGTCGCTCACGCTGCACCGCACGCGACGGTTGAGGCCCTTCGCCGTGAACGTCTCGTCGTTCATGGCTCGCACTCCCCACGAGGTGCCGAAGTCCACGAACGTCTCGTTGTCGAGGCTCTCCCAGTCCACGCTTCCCGCACCGGCGAGCGGATGGTCCGGATGGACGAGCAGGACGAGCGGCTCCTGCCCGAGGATCTGCCGGCGCAGCGCTCCGAGGTGGCGGTGGGCAGCGACGAACGCGACGTCGAGCTCGCCGGCGCGCATCGAATCGAGGAGCTGATGCGAGCCCGCCTGCACGAACTCCGTCTCGACCAGCGGGTAGCGGCGGTGGAACCGCTCGAGGAGCGCCGCGGCATCCACGATCCCGAGGCACTGCTCCGCCCCCACGCGCAGGGCCCCCGAGACCGACTGACTCGACTGCACCACGGCGTCGCGCGCGCGGGCCGCCTCCTCCAGCATCGCGCGGGCGTGCGGGATCATCGCGCGCCCGGCGACGGTCGGCTCGACGCGGCGAGTCGTCCGGTCGAACAGCACCGCACCCAGCTCGTTCTCCAGGCTCCGGACGGCGGCGGAGAGCCCTGACTGCGAGACGCCGGACAGCTCGGCGGCGCGGGTGAAGTGCCGCTCATCCGCCAGCGCGACGACGTACTCCATCTGACGCAGTTCCATTGATCGCTCCCAGTTCTGATTGCCATGACTCTCAACTGTTGGACTTCTAAGCCGTAAGGTTCCTAGGCTAAGACACATGACAGTTCCCACCATCACCCTGAACTCTGGCTTCACCATCCCGCAGCTGGGTTTCGGTGTCTTCCTCGTGCCCGCCGATGAGGCCGAGAAGGCCGTCTCCGAGGCTCTCGAGGTCGGCTACCGTCACATCGACACGGCCGCGATCTACAAGAACGAGGAAGGGGTCGGCGCCGCGATCGCGAAGAGCGGGATCCCGCGCGACGAGCTCTTCATCACCACCAAGCTCTGGAACGACCGTCAGTCCGGCGAGCAGCCGCACGACGCCATCCGCGAGAGCCTCGACAAGCTCGGCCTCGACTTCGTCGACCTGTACCTGACGCACTGGCCCACCCCCGAGAAGAACACGTTCGTCAACGCCTGGACGAAGCTCATCGAGATCCGCGACGCCGGCCTCTCGCGCTCCATCGGCGTCTCGAACCACCTGCCCGAACACCTCGACCGCCTCGTCGCCGAGACCGGCATCGTCCCCGCCGTCGACCAGATCGAGCTGCACCCGGCCTACCAGCAGCGCGATGTGCTCGCGTGGGGTGCCGACAAGGGCATGAAGATCGAGTCGTGGGGCCCCCTCGGCCAGGGCAAGTACCCGCTGTTCGAGAACCCCGCCGTCGTCGCGGCCGCCGAGGCGCACGGCGTCACCCCGGCGCAGGCCGTCATCCGCTGGCACCTGCAGAAGGGGATCATCGTGTTCCCGAAGTCGACCCGCAAGGAGCGCATGGTCGAGAACTTCGACGTGTTCGGCTTCGAGCTGACCGACGCCGAGATCGCCGCCATCGACGCCCTCGACCCGCTCGACGGCTCGGGCCGCGTCGGCACGCACCCGCTCGAGTTCAACTGATCGAGCAGCACCACCGCTGAACCAGAAGGGCGGATGCCGGGTGAACTCCCGGCATCCGCCCTTCTCGCGTCATCCCCTCACCCCACGGCACGGAGAGCGCAGAGAGTCTCGTCCGGGGCGGTGAACTCTGCGGCGACGGACCAGGTCGCCTCGGCGCCCGCGGCGACGTCGACGCTCTTCTGTCCGGTGCCGACGACGGTCGCGGCGGCGCTCGTGAAGAAGACCGTCACGACGTAGGAGGCATCCGCGTCGGTCGGGTTCCGCACGGTCCCCTCCGCGGCCCACCCGTCGTTTGTCGCGGTGCAGGAGGTGATCTGCGTGCTGGCCCGAGCCTCCGGGGAGTCGGGGATGTCCGTCGGCAACGACGTCTCCCCGACCACACCCGCCTTCTCCCCCGGGAGCTGGACGCCGGCGGCGACGGATGCCGACGGGCTGGGGTCGGGGCGGACGGGCGCGGGCGTGCACCCGACGGTGAGGAAGGCGGCGCCGAGGATGACGGCCGTCATCCCGACCGCTGTCACCCCTCTTCGGACTGGTGCCATGACAACAACCTTTCGTGCGGGAGCGCCTCTGCGGCGGGCACGGTCAGCGCCCACCGCAGAGATGCTCTAGTTCTGGGACAGGCGGCGTCGCCGGGCGACCGGGATGACCGCCGCGCCGAAGAGCAGGAGCAGCCCTCCCAGCAGCAGACCGGTCGACAGCGCACCGCCGGTGCCGGCGAGAGCGGGCGGAGGCGTCGGAGAGATCGCCGTCGTCGCCCGCGAGGACGGCGGATCCACCGGATCACCGGTGGGGCTGTCCCCCGTCACCGTCGCCACGTTCCGCACCTCTCCACGACGGACGTCGCCGGCCGTGATCGTGTGCGCGGGGACCGTACAGGTCATCTGCGCGCCCGAGCCGAGTGCGGTGGACGGACAGGTGACGGCGCCGGCGGTGGGATCGGACACCACGATGTCGCTGATCGTCTGCGCTCCCGTGTTCCTCACGACGATCGTCCACTCGACACGGTCGCCGAGGTCGACGACGCCGTCGTGGTTCACGTCGACGCTCGTCGCGCGCTTCTCGATGGACAGGGAGTCCGTGCCGTCGAACGGCACCTCCACGGTCGAGGGCGGCGAGACGGGCGGCTCTCCGGACGGCGGAGTGCCGGTCGCGGTCGCGGTGTTCGTCAGCAGCCCCGCGTCGACATCCGCCTGCGTCGTGGTGTAGTCGGCGGTGCAGGTGACGGTCTGGCCGGGCAGCATGCTCTCCGTCGCCACCGGGCACGCGATCATCGACAGCTCCCCCTCGCCGGAGAAGTCGGTGTCCTCGACGGTGACGTCGCCGAGAGTGACGTTGCCCGTGTTCGTGACCACGAACGAGTAGGTGAGCACCTGCCCCACGGACGTCATCGTCGCGGGCGTCGCGGACTTCACGACGCTGATCGCGGGAGCCGGCAGCACGGGAACCTGCGTCTCGGACGGCGGTGAGACGGGCGGCTCGAGGTCCCCGGGCGGGGTGCCCGTCGCCGTCGCCGAGTTCGTCACCTCCCCCGCATCGACGTCCTCCTGGGTGAGGACGTACGTCGCCGTGCAGGTCACCTGCGCGCTCGGCGCCAGGGAGGCGGCGCCGTCCGGACACTCGATCGCGGACATGTCGCCCGTCCCGGAGAAGTCGCCTTCGGTCACGGTGATGTCCGCGAGGGTGACGTTGCCCGTGTTGCTGACGACGAAGGAGTAGGTGATCTCCTGGCCGACCTGATAGGCGTCCGGAGTGTTGGGGCTCGCCGACTTCACCACCGTGATCGCCGGGGTGGCCGTCGCCGGAACCTCGACGGTGGACGGCGGGGACACCGGGGGCTCACCCGTGGGCGGTGTCCCGGTCGCGGTGGCGGTGTTCGTCACCCCGCCGGCGTCCATGTCGGCCTGGGTCACGACATAGGTCGCCTCACAGGTCACCGATGCCTCCGGCGCCAGCGACGCCGCCTCGTCCGGGCACTCGATGACGGGTGCCGTCCCGGTGCCGGTGAAGGCCGTCTCTGTGACGGCGACGTCGGCGAGCGTCACGTTGCCGGTGTTGGTGGCCAGGAACGCATACGTGACGGTCTGTCCCGCTGCGGTGATCTCGACCACATCGGCCGTCTTGACGATGGTGATCGCCGGGGCGGACGTGGACGGGACCTCGACGGTCGTCGGCGGAGACACGGGCGGCTCCCCCGTCGGCGGGGTGCCGGTGCCGGTGGCGGTGTTCGTCACACCACCCCCGTCGATGTCAGCCTGGGTCACGACGTAGGTCGCCTCGCACGTGATGGAGGCACCCGGCGTCAACGACGCCGCCTCGTCCGGACACTCGATCACGGGCGCGATGCCGGTACCGGTGAAGTCCGTCTCCGTCACCACGATGTCGGTGAGCGTGACGTTGCCGCTGTTCGTCGCCAGGAACGAGTAGGTGATCGTCTGCCCGGCAGCGGTCAGCTCCGTGAGATCCGCCGACTTCACCACGGTGAGCGCCGGGGCCGACGTGGCCGGGACCTCGACGGTGGACGGCGGAGACACGGGTGGCTCCCCCGACGGCGGGGTGCCGGTGCCGGTGGCGGTGTTCGTCACACCACCCCCGTCGATGTCCGCCTGCGTGACGACGTAGGTCGCCTCGCACGTGACCGATGCGTCCGGTGCCAGTGACGCGGCCTCGTCCGGGCACTCGACCACAGGCGCGGTTCCGGAACCGGTGAAGTCCGTGTCCGTGACGGTGACATCCGTCAGGGTCACGTTGCCGGTGTTCGTCGCGAGGAACGAATACGTGATCGTCTGCCCGGCAGCGGTGATCTCGATGAGGTCGGCCGACTTCACGACGGTGATCCCGGGGGTGCTGGGGACCGTGACGATCGCGGTCGACGGCGGAGACACCGGCGGCTCGAGATCCCCGGGAGGAGTGCCGGTCGCGGTCGCCGTGTTGGTGACCTGTCCGGCATCGACATCAGCCTGAGTCGCGGTGTAAGACGCCTCACACGTCACCGACGCCCCTGGCGCCAGCGACGAGGCCTCGTCCGGGCACGCGATCACAGGCGCGGTCCCCATACCGGTGAAGTCCGTGTCCGCGACGACGATTTCCGTCAGTGTCACGTTGCCGGTGTTCGTGACCAGGAACCCATACGAGACCGTGTCACCAGCCGCATCGATCGACGTCGGATCCGCAGACTTCACCACGGTGATCGCCGGCGCGCCGGTCGCAGGAACCTCGACCGTCGAAGGCGGAGACACCGGGGGCTCGCCCGTGGGCGGTGTGCCGGTCGCGGTCGCGGTGTTCGTCACACCACCCGCATCGATATCGGCCTGCGTCACGACATACGTCGCCTCGCACGTCACCGATGCGTCCGGCGCCAACGACGCCGCCTCGTCCGGACACTCGATCACCGGAGCCGTGCCCGTGCCGGTGAACTCCGTCTCCGTGACGGCGACGTCGGCGACCGAGACGTTGCCAGTGTTCGTCACGAGGAACGCATAGGTGACCGTCTGGCCTGCAGCCGTGATCTCCGTCAGATCCGCCGACTTCACCACGGTCAACGCCGGAGCGGATGCGGACGGGACCTCGACGGTCGTCGGCGGAGACACGGGCGGCTCCCCCGTGGGCGGAGTGCCGGTTCCGGTGGCCGTGTTCGTCACCCCGCCGGCATCGATATCGGCCTGCGTCACGACGTACGTCGCCTCGCAGGTCACCGATGCATCCGGCGCCAGCGATGCCGCTGCGGCCGGACAGTCGACGACCGGCGCGGTTCCGGTGCCGGTGAACGCCGTCTCGGTCACCTCGACATCGGTCAGCGTCACGTTGCCGGTGTTCGTGGCGAGGAAGGAATAGGTGATCGTCTGCCCCGCGGCCGTGAGCTCGGTGAGGTCCGCCGATTTGATCACGGTGAGTGCGGGGACGGCGTCCGAGGGGACTTCGACGGTCGACGGCGGCGACACCGGCGGCTCCCCGGTGGGCGGAGTGCCCGTGCCGGTGGCCGTGTTCGTCACACCACCCGCATCGATGTCGGCCTGGGTCACGACATAGGTCGCCTCGCAGGTGATCGACGTGTCCGGAGCCAGCGAAGCCGCCTCGTCCGGGCACTCGATCACAGGCGCGGTTCCGGTGCCCGTGAAGTCCGCGTCGGTGACGGTCACATCCGCGAGCGTCACGTTGCCGGTGTTCGTCGCGAGGAAGGAGTAGGTGATCGTCTGCCCCGCGGCCGTGATCTCCGTCAGGTCCGCGGACTTCACCACGGTCATCGCCGGAGCGGACGTGGAAGGCACCTCGACCGTCGACGGCGGCGACACAGGCGGCTCCCCCGTGGGCGGAGTGCCGGTGCCGGTCGCGGTGTTCGTCACACCGCCGGCATCGATGTCCGCCTGGGTCACGACATAGGTCGCCTCGCAGGTGATCGACGTGTCCGGAGCCAGCGAAGCCGCCTCGTCCGGGCACTCGATCGCCGGAGCCGACCCTGTGCCCGTGAACGCCGTCTCCGTGACGGTGACATCGGTCAGCGTCACGTTTCCGGTGTTCGTCGCCAGGAAGGAATAGGTGATCGTCTGCCCCGCGGCCGTGATCTCCGTCAGGTCCGCGGCCTTCACCACGGTCATCGCCGGGGCGGACGTGGAAGGCACCTCGACCGTCGACGGCGGAGACACGGGCGGCTCACCCGTGGGCGGAGTGCCGGTGCCGGTGGCCGTGTTCGTCACACCGCCGGCATCGATGTCCGCCTGCGTCACGACATAGGTCGCCTCGCACGTCACCGACGCACCCGGCACCAGCAGTGCCGCTTCGTCCGGACAGTCGATGACCGGAGCCGACCCTGTGCCCGTGAACGCCGCCTCCGTCACCTCGACATCGGTGAGCGTCACGTTGCCGCTGTTCGTCGCGAGGAACGAGTAGGCGATGGTCTGTCCTGCGGCAGTGATCTCGGTGAGGTCCGCCGACTTCACCACGGTGAGGGCCGGGGCCGGATCACCGGGGATCTCCACCGTGGAGGGCGGGGACACGGGCGGCTCGAGGTCTCCGGGCGGTGTCCCGGTCGCGGTCGCCGTGTTCGTGAGCTGCCCGGCATCCACGTCGGCCTGGGTGAGGGTGTAGACCGCGGTGCAGATGACCTGCGCGTCGGGCGCGAGCGATGCGATCTCCGCCGGGCACTCGATGACCGGCGCCGGCCCGGATCCGGTGAACGCCGTCTCCGTCACCTCCATATCGGTGAGCGTGACGTTGCCTGTGTTCGTGACCACGAACGTGTAGGTGATCTCCTGACCGACGTCGTAGTCGGCCGCGGTGTTCGGGTCGGCGGACTTCACCACGGTCACACCGGGTGTCTGCACGGCGGGGACCTCGACGGTCGACGGCGGAGACACCGGAGGCTCGAGGTCTCCCGGCGGGATGCCGGTGCCCGTGGCCGTGTTGGTCACACCACCCGCGTCGATGTCCGCCTGGGTCACGACGTACGTCGCCTCGCACGTGACCGATGCGTCCGGTGCCAGCGACGCGGCCTCGTCCGGGCACTCGACCACAGGCGCGGTGCCCGTACCCGTGAAGTCCGTGTCCGTGACCGTGACATCCGTCAGCGTCACGTTGCCGGTGTTCGTCGCGAGGAACGAATACGTGATCGTCTGCCCGGTTGCGGTCAGCTCCGTGAGGTCGGCCGACTTCACGACGGTGATCCCCGGCGTGCTGGGAACCGTGACGATCGCGGTCGACGGCGGAGACACCGGCGGCTCGAGCCCACCAGGAGGAGTGCCGGTCGCGGTCGCCGTGTTGGTGACCTGTCCGGCATCGACATCAGCCTGAGTCGCGGTGTAAGACGCCTCGCACGTCACCGACGCACCCGGCGCCAGCGATGCCGCGCCGGCCGGACACTCGATCGCGAGCGGCGTGCCGGTGCCGGTGAACGCCGTCTCCGTCACGGCGACATCGGCCAGTGTCACGTTGCCGGTGTTCGTGACCAGGAACGCGTACGCGACCGTGTCACCGACCGCATCGATCGACGTCGGATCCGCAGACTTCACCACCGTGATCGCCGGTGTGGAGTCCGCAGGGAGTTCGACGGTCGACGGCGGGGACACCGGCGGCTCGAGGTCGCCCGGAGGCGTGCCGGTCGCCGTGGCGGTGTTCGTCACACCACCGGCATCCAGATCCGCCTGCGTCACGACATACGTCGCCTCGCACGTCACCGACGCACCTGGAGCGAGCGAGGCCGCACCGTCCGGACAGTCGATGACCGGAGCCGTGCCCGTACCCGTGAAGTCGGACTCCGCGACCTCCACGTCGGTGAGGGTCACGTTGCCGGTGTTGGTCGCCAGGAACGAGTAGGTGACCGTCTGTCCGGCAGCCGTGAGCTCGGTCACGTCGGCGGTCTTCGCGACGGTGATCGCCGGGGCCGGAATCACCGGGATCTCGACGGTGGACGGCGGGGCGACGGGCGGCTCGCCGGTGGGCGGTGTGCCGGTCGCGGTCGCCGTGTTCGTGAGAGCGGCCGTCGTGTAGTCGGCGGCGGTGACGGTGTAGTCCGCCGTGCACGTCACCTGCGCACCGGGTGCGAGCGATGCCGCGCCGCGCGGGCAGTCGACGATGAGAGGGCCGGAGCCGCTGAAGTCGGCGTCGTCGACGGCGACGTCGGTGAAGGTGACGTTGCCGGTGTTGGTGACCAGGAACGAGTACGCGATCGCCTGACCGGCAGCGGTGATCTCCGTCGTGTCGGCCGTCTTCTCGATCGTGATGGCCGGAGCGGACTCGGCGGGGACGGTCACCGTCGACGGCGGCGAGACCGGAGGGGTGAGCGAACCCGGGGGTACGCCGGTCGCCGTGGCCGTGTTCGTCACCGACCCGCTGTCGATATCCGCCTGCGTGAGCGTGTATGTGGCCGTACAGGTCGCCTGGCCGCCCGGTGCCAGGGGCGTCGTCGGGCATACCGCGGCGCTGATCGCGCCCGAGCCGTCGAACGCGGTCTCCGCGATGGCGAGGCCCGTCACGGTCACGTTTCCGGTGTTCGTGACGACGAAGGAGTAGTCGATGACCTGGCCGACGGTGAAGTCATCCGGACCGGAGGGGGTCGCGGACTTGACCACAGTCAGGGATGTCGCCCGCGTGGCGGTGACGACCGCCGTCCCGGGCGAGCTCTGCACCGGCGTGTTCGCCGCCGAGGTCCCCGTCGCGATCGCGGTGTTCGTGATCGATCCGGCGTCGAAGTCGGCTTGAGACGTCGTGTAGGTCGCCGAACAGGTCGTACTCTGTCCGACGTCGAGAGCCGTCGCCAGACACGTGATGGGCCCCACGGCGCCGGTGCCGGTGAACGCGGTCTCGGTGATCCCGATGTTCGAGACGGCGACGTTGCCGGTGTTGGCGATCGCGAACGTGTAGGTGACGTCCTGCCCCGCCGCAGTCACCGTGGTCGGTGTGACGGTCTTCACCAGGGACAGTGCCGGTTGTGCGGCGGTGATGGTGAGGGCGTAGTCCTCCACCTCTCCCGGCGCGATCACGCCGGTCGGCGTCGACGTCGTCAGTCCCGTCCCGCTGGCGATGCGGAACCGGGCGAATGTCTGGCCGGCGACGGTGCGCGCGGCCAGCCCTGTCCAGTTCAGCGTCACCGACGCGCCGTCCGCGGTTCCGGCTGGCACCGCGACGGATGCTCCCTCGTTCGCGTCGAAGACCCCGTTGCGGTTGAAGTCGATCCAGCCCACGAGGGTCGCCGGAACACCCGCGACCTTGTTCGAGGTGAGCACGGACACCGAGTAGGTGCCGGTGACACCGGCCATGATCGGACCGAAGGATGCCACGCCGTTCTCGTCGTCGATGAACTGGTTCGGCGCTGTGCCGCCGACCTGGTCGTCGCCGGTCGCGGCGGCGCTGTACTGCATGGCCGTCTCGGGATCGGCCGACCACCCCAGGTACGTGGCGCCGTTGAGCTCGTGAGAGGCCGAACCGTAGGTGGCCGGTGCATCGCCGAAGTCGTCCGGGATCGTCGCACAGGACGGAGTGAACCCGTCGAAGCCCTCGCCGCCGCCCTGCGCTCGGTAGCCGCGGACGAGGATGTCGCTGGTGCCGGTCGTGCCCCCGGGGCCGCACTGCGCGGTCGGGGTCTGCAGTCCGCCGGTGGTGTTGAAGTTCTGGCCGATCGTCAGCACGGTCGGCGTCGCGGCGAGGTTGACCCGCAACGCCCCGGTCGCGTCGAACGTCATCGGCCGGCACGTGATCTGCACCGATGACGGCCACCGGAACCCGCCGTCGCCCACGAACGTCGTGCCGGTGATCCGATGCACGAAGGTGTTCGCGGGGCAGACTCCGGTCTGCACGTTTCCTCGACTCTCATCCCAGACCGGACCGGTGATCCACGTCGGGTTGACCGTCCCGCTGATCACCCCGGCGTTGCTCACCGCGAGAGTGGCGCACTGGATGCTGACGCGCACGAGGATCGAGTTCGCACTGGTCGGCGCGACGTTCTGACGGTTCTCGGTCTGCACACCGGTGAGCACCGAGTTCGAGGGGCACTCCGTCGGCCCGACGAGATCCTTGTTCGATCCGATGGTCGCGCCCGCCGTCGAGGGTGCCAGGTAGACCGCAGCCGCGTCGCCCGGCGCGGCGACCGCGGGGCCGGCGGGGACGACGATGGTCGCGAGGACCAGCGTCAGCAGGGCCGTGATCGCCCAAGGCTTGCGCTGACCGGAGCTGCGCCTCAGGCGAGACAGCAACGTGCGACGTGTGCGAACGTGGCGGGTCGGGCGACCGGAAAAAGGCGCGCGGGACGGGAGCTGCATGAGCATACCCTTCGGTAATGCCCCGGGCTAACCCGCCATCAACCTGAGACTTCGCTCACAGTATACGATGAATCGCCTGTTCAACAGTCCCACTCGCGCCGTACGGATCCGGCCACATCGCGGAGACGAAAACGCCCCCGACAACGGGGGCGTTTCACTGGTGGCGAGTGAGGGATTCGAACCCCCGAATGCAGAGCAGTCTGATTTACAGTCAGATCCCTTTGGCCGCTTGGGTAACTCGCCAGAGCGCACCCGTCCGACTTGAACAGCCAACCGGGGGCACGAGAAATCATCATACCCGCCAGAGCCGGGCGGGTGAAATCGAGTGCTCAGCTCCCGTGGATTCCTCGCGCAGCATCGGCGAGCGACTCCGGCGTGCGCAGCAGGCCACCCTCCGCGCGGCACGTCGCGGCCGCGATGTCCATGGCCCGCCGCAAGAGCGCCGTCCACTCTCCGCGGCTCGTGGGTGCGCCCGCCACGAGACCGGCGGCGACCGCGGCGAGAGTCGCGTCTCCTGCCCCGACCGTGTCGACGATCCGGCCGGGAAGCTCCGCGATCGGCGCCGCCACGGCCCCGGCATCCGTCTCGAGGACCGCGCCGTCCGCTCCCGCCGTCGCCACGACGGCCCGAGCACCACGCGCCCGCAGACGCGCACGCAGCCCGTCGAGGTCACCGTCGTACAGCACGGCCGCGTCGTCCGCGCCCACCTTCACGAGCTGGGCGCCTTCCACGAGGCGTTCGAACCCGCGCACGAACTCGGCACGATCGTGGAGCATCCCCGTCCGCGGGTTCGGGTCGATCGCCACCGCGGCTCCGGCCAGCGCGTCCACGAGCGCCTCGACCTCGGCCGGCACATCGAAGGGGAAGCAGCTGATCACGGTGAGATCCGCGCGCTCGATGGCCGCTCGCGCCTCCGCCGTGTAACGGATGCTACGCCGCTGGGCAGCCTCGTTGAAGACGTACTCGGGCTCACCGTTCGCCGCGCGCCGCACGACCGCCCGCGACGACCCGTGGGGCGCCTCGCTGGCGATGAGCGCGACTCCGTGGTCGGCGAGGTACTCGCGGATGTGGTCGCCCGCCTCGTCGTCACCCACCATCGCGAGGAGGGTCGTCGTGACGCCGAGCCGCGTGAGGCCGACCGCCACGTTGAGGGCGGCGCCTCCGACCAGCTCCCGCACGCCCGCCCCATCGCGGATCTCGTCGATCAGGGCGTCACCGATCACGACGACGGATGCTGCGGGAGAGGTCTGGTTGCTCACCCGCCGACCTTATCGCGCCCCTCCCCTCCCTCTCCCTCTCCCTCCCCCATTCCGCCGAGTGCACGGCTTCGCACCGAGCGCACGGCTTCGCCACGCGAACAGGCGGTGCACTCGGCAGCATCCCGGGCACTCGGCAGCATCCTGTGCACGCGGCGCGGCGGGAGCGGAGCACGAAGAAGGCCCCGGGGCGAACCCCGGGGCCTTCTCACTCACTCACTCGGTATCAGTTGTAGGTACCGGGGGTGATGTCGTCCGTCGAGAACGCGTCGAAGTCGACGTAGCCGAAGTCGCCGTCCGCGTACGCGCCGTCGGATGCGAAGATCCGGTTCGGGTAGCGCTCGCTCTTGGCTTCCTCGGTGGCCTCGACCGTGACGTCGCGGTACTTCGAGAGTCCGGTTCCGGCGGGGATGAGCTTACCGATGATGACGTTCTCCTTGAGACCGACCAGCGGGTCGCGCTTGCCCTGCATCGCAGCCTCGGTGAGCACGCGGGTCGTCTCCTGGAAGGAGGCGGCCGACAGCCACGACTCGGTCGCGAGCGACGCCTTCGTGATACCCATCAGCTCCGGACGGCCGGACGCGGGGCGCTTGCCCTCGGCCACAGCCTCGCGGTTGATCGACTGGTAGCGCTTGAGGTCGACCATCTCACCCGGGAGCAGGGTCGTGTCGGCGTGATCGACGACGGTGACCTTGCGGAGCATCTGACGGACGATGACCTCGATGTGCTTGTCGTGGATCGGCACACCCTGCGAGCGGTACACGCCCTGGACGCCGCCGACGAGGTAACGCTGCACCTCGCGAGCACCCATGACACGCATGATCTCCTTGGGGTCCAGCGTGCCCACCAGGATCGGCTGACCGACCGTGACGTGCTGGCCGTCCTCGACGAGAAGCGTCGCACGCTTCAGCACCGGGTAGATGACCGGCTCCTCACCGCTGTCGGGCGTGAGGATGACCTTCTTGCCCTTGTCGGTCTCGTCGATCGCGATGCGGCCATCGGCCTCGGCGATCGGCGACGCGCCCTTGGGGGTACGCGCCTCGAAGAGCTCCTGCACGCGGGGCAGACCCTGCGTGATGTCATCCGCCGATGCCGAACCACCCGTGTGGAAGGTACGCATCGTCAGCTGGGTACCGGGCTCACCGATCGACTGGGCCGCGATGATGCCGACGGCCTCGCCGATGTCGACGGTCTTGCCGGTCGCGAGCGAACGGCCATAGCACTGCGCGCAGACACCGACGGCGGAGTCGCACGTGAGGACCGAGCGCACCTTGATGCTCTCGACGCCCGCAGCGACCAGCTTGTCGATCAGCACGTCGCCCACGTCGTCACCGGCAGCGGCGAGGACCTCGCCCTTGCTGTCGACGACCTCGGAGGCCAGCGTACGAGCGAAAACCGAGTTCTCGACGTTCGCGTCGCGCACCAGCTCGCCCTGCGAGTTCGGAGCGGCGATCGGGAGCTCGAGGCCCTTCGACGTGCCGCAGTCCTCTTCGCGGATGATGACGTCCTGCGAGACGTCCACCAGACGACGGGTCAGGTAACCCGAGTCGGCAGTACGCAGAGCGGTGTCGGCGAGACCCTTACGGGTACCGTGCGTCGCGATGAAGTACTCCGCAACCGACAGACCCTCGCGGTACGAGGAGATGATCGGACGCGGGATGATCTCACCCTTGGGGTTGTTCACCAGACCACGCATACCGGCGATGTTCCGGATCTGCAGCCAGTTACCACGAGCACCCGAGGACACCATGCGGTTGATGGTGTTGTCCTCCGGGAAGTGCGCCTTCATGGCGGCCTGCACCTCGTCGGTGGCCTCGGTCCAGATCTTGATGAGCTCCTGGCGACGCTCGGAGTCGGTCGTCAGACCCTTCTCGTACTGCGACTGGACCTTCGCGGCCTGCTTCTCGTAGCCGGCGACGATCTCCGCCTTGTTCGGCGGCGTCAGGATGTCGCTCAGGGCGACGGTCACACCGGAGCGCGTGGCCCAGTAGAAACCGGCATCCTTGATGCGGTCCAGCGAAGCGGCCGTCTCGACCTTGGGGTACTCCTCGGCCAGCTTGTTGACGATCTGCGACAGCTTGTTCTTGTCAGCCTGCTCGCGGACGAACGGGTAGCCCTTCGGCAGCGTGTCGTTGAAGATCGCCTGACCCAGCGAGGCGTCCACGAGACCGTGGCGCTCGTAGCCCTCGGGAGCTTCGCCCTCGAGGAACGTCAGACCGGGGATGCGGATGCGGATCTTCGCCTGCAGGTCGAGGGTGCCCTCGTCCTTGGCCAGGATCGCCTCGCCCACCGAACCAAACGCACGGCCCTCACCGGCAGCCCCCGCCTTGACCGTGGTCAGGTGGTGCAGACCGATGATCATGTCCTGCGAGGGCAGGGTGACCGGACGTCCGTCGGACGGCTTCAGGATGTTGTTCGACGCGAGCATCAGCACGCGGGCCTCGGCCTGAGCCTCGACCGACAGCGGCAGGTGCACAGCCATCTGGTCACCGTCGAAGTCGGCGTTGAACGCCGCGCAGACGAGCGGGTGCAGCTGGATGGCCTTGCCCTCGACGAGCTGCGGCTCGAACGCCTGGATGCCGAGGCGGTGCAGCGTGGGTGCGCGGTTCAGCAGAACCGGACGCTCACGGATGATCTCCTCGAGCACGTCCCAGACCTCGGGACGGGTGCGCTCGACGGCACGCTTGGCGGCCTTGATGTTCTGCGAGTGACCGAGGTCGATCAGGCGCTTGATGACGAACGGCTTGAAGAGCTCCAGAGCCATCTGCTTGGGCAGACCGCACTGGTGCAGCTTCAGCTGCGGGCCGACGATGATGACCGAACGGCCGGAGTAGTCGACGCGCTTGCCGAGCAGGTTCTGGCGGAAACGACCCTGCTTACCCTTCAGCATGTCGCTGAGGGACTTCAGGGCGCGGTTGCCGGTACCGGTGACCGGGCGACCACGGCGACCGTTGTCGAACAGTGCGTCGACGGCCTCCTGCAGCATGCGCTTCTCGTTGTTGACGATGATCTCGGGGGCACCGAGGTCGATCAGACGACGAAGACGGTTGTTGCGGTTGATCACGCGGCGGTACAGGTCGTTCAGGTCGGAGGTCGCGAAGCGGCCACCGTCGAGCTGCACCATCGGGCGGAGCTCCGGCGGGATCACCGGGACGACGTCGAGGACCATCGCGGCCGGGCTCATGCCGGTCTCGAGGAACGAGCTGACGACCTTGAGGCGCTTGATCGCACGGATCTTGCGCTGGCCCTTGCCCTCGGAGATCTGCAGACGCAGGTTCTCCGCCTCGGCGACGAGGTCGAACGCCGCGAGGCGACGCTGGATCGACTCGGCACCCATGTAGGCCTCGAAGTACTGGCCGAAGCGGTCCTGCAGCTCGTGGAAGACGTCGTCCTCCGGGCGCAGTGCACCGACCTCGAGCGTGCGGAAGTCCTCCCACACGCGCTCCAGCTTCAGGATCGCCTCGTCGGCACCCTTGCGGATGAGCGACATCTCCTTCTCGGCGGCGTCCTTGACCTTCTTCTTGGCGTCGGCCTTGGCACCCTCGGCCTCGAGAGCGGCGAGCTCCTCCTCCAGCTTGGCCAGGCGCTCCGCGATCTTGGCATCGCGGCGGTCGCCGAGCGTCTTCAGCTCGAGACGGATGTTGTTCTCCTGCGTGCCCAGGTCGCGGTGACGAGCATCCTCGTCGACCGAGATGACCATGTAGGCGGCGAAGTAGATGACCTTCTCGAGGTCCTTCGGCGCCATGTCGAGCAAATAGCCGAGACGCGAGGGAACACCCTTGAAGTACCAGATGTGGGTGACGGGAGCGGCGAGCTCGATGTGACCCATGCGCTCACGACGGACGGAGCTCTTGGTGACCTCCACGCCGCAGCGCTCGCAGACGATGCCCTTGAAGCGGACGCGCTTGTACTTGCCGCAGGCGCACTCCCAGTCGCGGGACGGGCCGAAGATCTGCTCTCCGAAGAGACCATCCTTCTCCGGCTTCAGGGTGCGGTAGTTGATGGTTTCGGGCTTCTTGACCTCGCCGTAGGACCACGCGCGGATGTGGTCTGCGGTCGCCAGGCCGATGCGAAGCTCATCGAAAGTTGTGGACTCGAGCACTAGTTCTCCTGTGTCGGAAATTCTTTTTGAGAAGTCTGCTTCGGTGGGCCCGGGACGCGTGTCCCGGGCCCCCGAAGGGTTAGATCTCGTCGATCGAGGCGGCCTCGAAGCGGCTGGAGATGTTGATACCGAGCTCTTCCGCGGCGCGGAACGCCTCGTCGTCGGTGTCGCGGAGGTTGACCAGCGTGCCGTCGGCCGAGAGGACCTCGACGTTCAGGCAGAGCGACTGCATCTCCTTCATGAGCACCTTGAACGACTCGGGGATGCCGGGCTCCTGGATGTTCTCGCCCTTGACGATCGCCTCGTACACCTTGACGCGGCCGAGGATGTCGTCGGACTTGATCGTGAGGAGCTCCTGGAGCGCGTATGCGGCGCCGTAGGCCTCGAGGGCCCACACCTCCATCTCACCGAAGCGCTGTCCACCGAACTGCGCCTTACCACCGAGCGGCTGCTGGGTGATCATCGAGTACGGACCCGTGGAACGTGCGTGGATCTTGTCGTCGACCAGGTGGTGCAGCTTCAGAATGTACATGTAGCCGACCGAGATCGGCGCCGGGAACGGCTCGCCGGAGCGGCCGTCGAACATCTGGGCCTTTCCGCTGGAGTCGATCAGACGCACGCCGTCGCGGGTCGGGGTGGTCACGTCGAGGAGACCGGCGATCTCCTCCTCGCTCGCACCGTCGAACACCGGGGTGGCGACCTTCGTACCGGGAGCCGCCTCGAAGGCCTGCTCCGGCAGACGGGACGCCCACTCCGGGGTGCCCTCGACCTTCCAGCCCTGCTTCGCGATCCACCCGAGGTGGGTCTCGAGGACCTGACCGAAGTTCATTCGACCGGGGATGCCGAGCGGGTTCAGCACGATGTCGACCGGGGTGCCGTCCGCCATGAACGGCATGTCCTCGATCGGGAGGATCTTCGCGATGACACCCTTGTTGCCGTGACGGCCGGCGAGCTTGTCACCCTCGGTGATCTTGCGCTTCTGGGCGATGTAGACCACGACGCGGCGGTTGACGCCCGAGCCGAGCTCGTCGTCGCCGTCCTCGGCGTTGAACTCCTTGACGGCGATGATCGTGCCCTGCTCACCGTGGGGCACCTTCAGCGAGGTGTCACGGACTTCGCGGCTCTTCTCGTTGAAGATCGCGCGGAGCAGACGCTCCTCGGCCGACAGCTCGGTCTCACCCTTCGGCGTGACCTTGCCGACGAGGATGTCGCCGGGGCGGACCTCGGCACCGATGCGGATGATGCCGCGCTCGTCGAGGTCCTTCAGCAGCTCCGGGCTGACGTTGGGGAGGTCACGGGTGATCTCCTCCTTGCCGAGCTTGGTGTCGCGGGCATCGACCTCGTACTCCTCGATGTGGATCGAGGAGAGGGTGTCGTCCTTCACCAGGTCCTGGCTCAGGATGATCGCGTCCTCGAAGTTGTAGCCCTCCCACGTCATGAACGCGACGAGGAGGTTCTTTCCGAGGGCCAGCTCGCCGTTCTCGGTGGCGGGGCCATCAGCGATGACCTCTCCGACCTCGACGCGCTCACCGGCGTTGACGACGACCTTCTGGTTGTACGACGTGCCCTGGTTGGAGCGGTCGAACTTGCGCAGGTGGTACTCCTGCGTCCCACCCTCGTCGAGCATGACGACGACGCGGTCCGCGGAGACCTCGGAGACGACACCGGCCTTGTCGGCGGTGAGCACGTCACCGGCGTCGATGGCCGTGTAGCCCTCCATACCGGTTCCGACGAGCGGCGAGTCGCTGCGCAGCAGCGGCACAGCCTGACGCTGCATGTTGGCACCCATGAGGGCGCGCTGTGCGTCGTCGTGCTCGAGGAAGGGCACGAGCGAGGTCGCGACCGACACCATCTGGCGCGGCGAGACGTCGATGTAGCCGATGTCCTCCGGGAGGAACATGTCGACCTCGCCGCTGCCGCCCTTGGGGCGGGCCAGGACGTGGCTCTCGATGAAGCGACCCTTGGCATCGAGCGGGGCGTTGGCCTGCGCGATGTTGAAGTCGACCTCTTCGGAAGCCGTGAGGTAGTCGATCTGCTCGGTCACGACACCGTCGACGACCTTGCGGTACGGGGTCTCGATGAATCCGAACGAGTTGATGCGCGCGAAGGTCGCGAGAGCACCGATCAGACCGATGTTCGGGCCTTCCGGGGTCTCGATCGGGCACATGCGGCCGTAGTGCGAGGGGTGGACGTCACGGACCTCGACGCCGGCGCGGTCACGCGAGAGACCGCCGGGGCCGAGCGCGGACAGACGACGCTTGTTCGTCAGACCCGCGAGCGGGTTGTTCTGGTCCATGAACTGCGACAGCTGCGACGTTCCGAAGAACTCCTTGATCGCGGCGACGACGGGGCGCACGTTGATCAGGGTCTGCGGCGTGATCGCCTCGATGTCCTGCGTGGTCATGCGCTCGCGGACGACGCGCTCCATGCGGGAGAGACCGGTGCGGACCTGGTTCTGGATGAGCTCGCCGACCGCGCGGATGCGACGGTTGCCGAAGTTGTCGATGTCGTCGGTCGCGAGACGGATCTCGGCCTTCTTGCCACCGCGGATGCCCGTGAAGGTCTCCTCGGTGCCGGCGTGCAGACGCACCAGGTACTTGATCGTGGCCACGATGTCCTCGACGGTCAGGACCGACGAGTTCAGCGGCTGGTCCAGGCCCAGCTTGTGGTTGATCTTGTAACGACCGACCTTGGCCAGGTCGTAGCGCTTCGGGTTGAAGTAGAAGTTGTCCAGGAGCGCGCGGGCGGCCTCGGCGGCGACCTGCTCGCCCGGACGGAGCTTGCGGTAGATGTCGCGGAGCGCATCTTCCTTCGTGACGATCGTGTCCTTCGCGAGCGTCTCCTCGATCGAGGTGTAGCCGGCGAACTCGGCGAGGATCTCCTCGCTGGTCATGCCCAGCGCCTTGAGGAAGACCGTGACCGACTGCTTGCGCTTGCGGTCGACGCGCACGCCGACCTGGTCGCGCTTGTCGATCTCGAACTCGAGCCATGCACCACGGCTCGGGATGACGCGAGCCGACACGATGTCCTTGTCGGACGTCTTGTCGGGGGTCTTGTCGAAGTAGACACCCGGCGAGCGCACGAGCTGCGAGACGACGACGCGCTCGGAGCCGTTGATGATGAACGTGCCCTTGTCGGTCTGGAGCGGGAAGTCGCCCATGAAGACCGTCTGGGTCTTGATCTCACCCGTGAGGTGGTTCATGAACTCGGCCTCGACGTACAGCGGAGCGGCGTAGGTCTTGCCACGCTCCTTGCACTCCTCGATCGAGTACTTCTCCGGCTCGAGGTAGGGGTTCGTGAACGACAGCTGCATCGTCTCGCCGAGGTCCTCGATCGGAGAGATCTCCTCGAAGATCTCGCCCAGACCGCTGTTCTCGTTGACGTCGGTGCGACCCTGCTTCTTGGCCTCGGCCACGCGCGCCTTCCAGGCGTCGTTGCCGACCAGCCAACCGAAGGACTCGGTCTGCAGGGCGAGAAGGTCAGGGACCGTCAGCGTGTCGGAGATCTTGGCGAACGAAAGACGGGAAGCTCCGCGTCCGTTCTTGGTGGTGGTGGATGTGGATGCGTTGCGAGCAGCAGCCAAGGGAATAACCTCCGTGAGCCCCGCAGGGCTTCTCGATTCCTTTGTCGTCAGGTGGAGTGTGCGCCCGGGAACTCAACAGATGCCGACCACCATATGAGGGCAGGGAGAAACGAGCGCAACTACTAACTATACGCACGATTGTGCGACATGGCAAGCGCAGTCCTTGACCAATCTGGGAAGCTGCGGTATGAGCGCCCATCCGGGCGCGCCGAGGCTCACCTCCCGCGTCGAGACCCACCCCGCAGCTGTCTGCGCGGGTGGGTCTCGACGGCGGGAGGGGTCTCGACGAGCGGTGCTCTCAGGAGGCGATGTTGAGCTCGTTGCCCGGGATCGAGGCCAGCAGTCGCCGTGTGTACGGGTCGCGCGGGTTGGTGAAGATCTCCTCCGAGGTCGCCGCCTCCACGAGCCGGCCGTCCTTCATGACGCACACGTAGTCGCTGATCAGCCGCACCACCGCGAGGTCGTGCGAGATGAACAGGTAGCTCAGGCCGTACTCCCGCTGCAGGTCGCCGAGCAGCCTGAGGATCTGGTCCTGCACCAGCACGTCCAGCGCCGACACCGGCTCGTCGCACACGATCAGGTCCGGCGAGAGCGCGAGGGCACGGGCGATGGCGACGCGCTGCCGCTGTCCACCCGACAGCTCGGAGGGGTACCGCCGCAGCATCGACTGCGGCAGGGCCACGTCGTCGAGCAGCTGCCGCACCCGCCGGCGCCGGTCGGCACCGCTCCCCCGCTTGTAGAAGTCCAGGGGCTCGCCGATCAGCCGCTCGATCGTGAACATCGGGTTCAGGCTCGAGTACGGGTCCTGGAAGATGGGCTGCACCTGCTGCCGGAAGTCGCGCGTCTCCGCCCGGGAGAGTGTCGCGATGTCCTTCCCCCCGTAGCGGATCAGCCCGCTCGTCGGCTCGATCACCTTGAGCAGCATCCGCGCGGTCGTGGTCTTGCCGGAGCCGGACTCCCCCACGATCGCGACGGTCTCTCCCCGCGGGATCACCAGCGACACGTCGTCGACGGCGACGAAGTCTTCACCCCGTCCCCGCACCGGATAGACCTTGGTGAGGTTCTCGATCTCGACGATGTAGTCGGGCTTCGCGTCTTCCGCCTCCGCACCGCGCCCGACGGTCGAGGGGCGCTCCTCGGTCGACGGACGCTCCTCGGTCGTCGCGTCGGCGGAGGGAGACGAGACGGCCTCCGCCGTGCGGAACGCCTCGGGCCGCAGGCGAGCCGCGGCGACCGAGGGCGCCGCCTTCACGAGCGATTGCGTGTACGGATGCTGCGGATCTTCCAGGATCTGTCGCGCATCGCCCTGCTCCACCACCTTGCCGCGATGCATCACGATCACCCGTTCCGCGCGCTCGGCCGCGAGACCGAGGTCGTGCGTGATGAGCAGCACCGCGGTACCGAGCTCGCGCGTCATCTGCCCGATCTGGTCGAGGATGGTCTGCTGCACCGTGACGTCGAGCGCACTCGTGGGCTCATCGGCGATCAGCAGCCGCGGATTGCACGCCAGACCGATCGCGATGAGCGCGCGCTGACGCATGCCGCCGGAGAACTCGTGCGGATACTGCTTGGCCCGACGCTCCGGATCGGGCAGCCCGGCCGCGGTCAGCGCCTCGACCACCTTCGACTGCACGTTCTGCCGAGTGGCCAGACCGTGCGCGAGCAACGTCTCCGCGACCTGCGTGCCGATCTTCGCGACCGGGTTCAGGTTCGACATCGGGTCCTGCGGCACGAGGCCGATGTCGCGACCGCGGATCGACCGCAGCTCGTGCTCGGGCGCGTGGGCGATGTCCTTCCCGTCGAGCAGGATGCTGCCGGCGGCGATCCTGCCACCCCCGGCGAGCAGCCCGATGATGGCCATCGCCGTCGTGGACTTGCCGGACCCCGACTCGCCCACGATCGCCACGGTCTCGCCGGGACGGATCTCGAGGTCGACGCCCTCGACGGCGTGCACCACCCCGTCCATGGTGGCGAAATCCACGGCCAGCCCCTGGACCGACAGCAGCGGCTCCATCTGATTCTCCTTCGCAGCGCTCATCGCGCCCTCGTCCGTGGGTCCATCGCTTCGCGCAGCGCCTCACCCAGCAGGGTGAAGCCGAGCGCGGTGACGGCGATGCAGATGCCGGGGAGGAACGCGAGCCACGGGGCGATCGCGAGTTCCGCCTGCGCATAGGTGAGCATGCGCCCCCACTCCGCCGTCTCCGGGCGTCCGCCGCCGAGACCGAGGAACGACAGCGCCGCGGCGTCGATGACGGCGGTCGCGAGCGTCAGGGTCCCCTGGACGATCACGGGACCGATGGCGTTCGGCAGCACGTGTGACATCGTGATCTTGCCGCGGCCGAGGCCGAGCGTCTGCGCCGACAGCACGTAGTCGCTCGATCGCTGCTGCAGCATCGACGCCCGGAGCAGGCGCGCGAAGATCGGCACCTGGGACGCCCCGATCGCGATCATCACCGCGAACGGCGTCTGCCCGAGGATCGCGGCGATCGACACCGCGAGCAGCAGGTTCGGCACCGAGAGGATGATGTCGACGATGCGCATGATGAGCGTGTCGACCCACCCGCCGAAGGTTCCGGCGAGCAGCCCGAGGATCATTCCTCCGACCAGGCCCATCGCGGTCGAGATCACACCGATCAGGAGCGATGCCTGGGCACCCCAGATGAGCTTGGACAGCACGTCACCGCCGAAGCGGTCGAGTCCGAGCGGGAACTCGGGCAGCTCGCCGGGCCCGGGGATGTGCGTCGGGGTGATGTACTTCGCTCCCGGAAGCGCCGTCTCCGGATAGGGGGCGATGAGGGGCGCGAGCGCGGCGACCAGGAGGAACGCCAGCACGATGGCCGCGCCGATCCATGCCGTCGGATTGCGGCGGAGGCGGCGGAACACATCCGCCCAGAAGCCGCCGGAGCCGTTCTTCAGGTCGGCCTGGGCGATCGCGACGGTGTCGATGCTGCCGCCGCTCTCCGAGGACGGGCCCTGGGCGGGCGGGAGTGCGATGCTCATGCGACCGCCTCCTTTCGGACGATGGAGAGGGACATCACTGCACCCTCACTCTCGGGTCGATGAAGCTGTAGGAGACATCGACCGCCAGGTTGATCAGCGCGTACGCGATCGCGATGAAGATGATGAATCCCTGGAGGACCGGGAAGTCCCTGGTGAAGATCGCCCTCGCCAGGAACGAGCCGATGCCGGGGAAGGCGAACACCGTCTCGGTGAGCACCGCCCCCGAGATCAGGAGCCCGGTCTGCAGGCCGATCGTGGTGATCACCGGAAGCATCGCGTTGCGCAGGATGAACCGGTTGCGGAGCGTCGGCGCGCCGACGCCCTTGGCTCGTCCCGTGCGCACGTAGTCCGCGTTCTGCACCTCCAGGACGCTGGCCCTGGTGATGCGGACGATGATCGCGAGCGGGATGGTGCCGAGCGCGAGCGCGGGCAGGATGAGATGCAGGATCGCATCCCAGGCCGCATCGAACTCACCCGTGATGATGCCGTCCCACACGTAGAACCCGGTGGGATGGGTCGCGTCTATCCGCGGGTTCTGCCGTCCGTCCGACGGCAGCCAGCCCAGCTGCACCGCGAAGACGTACTTCAGGATGAACGCGAGGAAGAACACCGGGATGGTGATGCCGACCAGGCTCAACACGACCGAGGCGTGGTCCGTGAACTTCCCGTGTCGACGGGCAGCCCAGTACCCGAGCGGGATGCCGACGCCGATCGCGAAGATGAGCGCCATGACGCTGAGCTCGAGTGTCGCCGGGAAGCGGCGCATGAACTCCTCGACCACGGGCCGGTTCGTCTGGATCGAGGTGCCGAAGTCGCCCTGGAGGAGACGTCCGATCCAGATGAAGTACTGCTCGATGAGGGGCTTGTCGAACCCGTAGAGCTCGTTGACCCTGGCGACGGCCTCCGGTGTGGCCTTCTCGCCGAGAAGGGCGACCGCGGGGCCGCCGGGGAGGGCCCTGACCCAGGCGAACAGCAGGATGCTGAGCCCGAACAGGGTGGGGATGAGGAACAGCAGTCGCCTGCCGATGGTGCGCAGCACGAAGATCTCCTACCTGATTCCGGTCACCCCGCACGGTCGCCGAGCGCGAGCGGAGCGAGGGGACGAGACGCGGAATCCGTCCGGAGACCGCGTCTCGTCTCGCTCTGCTCGTTCGACGACCGAGCGAGGATGGCTGGTGGCCGTTACTTGGTGAGGACGATGTCCGTGAAGACCTCGTCGTTCACCGGGCTGGCCGGGTAGCTCTTCACGCGCGGGTCGAACGCCAGGGTCGGCGCCGGGTGCGCGAGCGGGACGCCGGGGATGAACTCGGCGACCATCTCGTTGATGTCCTCGTACAGCGGCGTCTGCTCTTCGAGGTTGGAGACGCCACGCGCCTCCGTCAGCTTCTTGAACAGCTCGGGATTGTCGAAGCCCCACTCCGAGCTCTTCTGCCCGAAGAAGACCCCGACGAAGTTGTCGGTGTCGTTGTAGTCACCGGTCCACCCGAGCAGGTGGATGCCGTGGTCCGAAGTGCCGGTGGTGCGGTCGAGGTACTCGACCCACTCCTCCGAGACCGGGGTGGTCTCGACGCCGACCTCGGCGAGCTGCGACGACAGCACCGTGAAGATCTGCTCGGGGTCCGGCATGTACGGACGCGAGACGTTGACCGGGTAGTTGAAGGTGAGCTTCAGCGGGTTCGCCTCGTCGTAACCGGCCTCGGCCAGCAGCGACTTCGCCTTCTCGGGGTCGTAGTCGTAGGTCGTGACGTCGGGGTTGTAGCCGTTGACGCTGTCCGGGACGAACTGTGTCGCCTTCTCGGTGCCCTCCGGGAGCACCTGGCTGATCAGGGCGTCCTTGTCGACCGCGTAGGACAGAGCCTCGCGGACCTTCGGGTCCTGCAGCTCCGGCACCGCCTGGTTGAACGCCAGGTAGAGGATCGTGAACGGCGGACGCGACACCATCGTGAAGCCGTCGTCGTCGAGAGCCTTGGTGTCGGCGGGGCCGACGAGGTCGTAGCCGTCGATGGAGCCCGACTCGAGCGCCTGGCGGCGGGCGGTCGGGTCGTCGATGGTCCGGAAGATGATCTCGTCGATCTGGCCCTTGTCACCCCAGTAGCCGTCGTACGACTTGAGCGTGACCTGCTCGCCCGGAGCCCACTCGTCGAACTGGTAGGGCCCGGTGCCGACCGGGTGCCCCATCGCGTACTCGGAGAGGACCGGCGCCTCTGCGGAGCCGCTGACGTCATCCGCGCCGAATTCCTTCAGGGCGGACGGGCTCTGCATCGAGAACGACGGGAGCGAGAGCGAGGCGACGAAACCGGCGAACGGCTTGTTCAGCGCGATCGTGACCGAGTTGTCGCCGTCGGGGGTGCAGGACTTGTACACGGCGTCGGCCGGGTTGGACGCGTACCCCTTGAAGAGCTTGTTGTAGTAGTAGCCGAACGCCTCGGAAGCGGCGAGGCCCGTCCAGTTGAACCAGCGGTCGAAGTTGACGCAGACGGCCTCGGCGTTGAACGGCGTCCCGTCCTGGAACGTCACGCCCTCCTTGAGCGCGAAGGTGTACGACATGCCGTCCTCCGACGGCTCCCACGACTCGGCGAGGAGCGGGGCGGGGTCGGCCGTGCCGGGCTTCGTGCCGACCAGACCCTCGAAGATCTGACGCGAGACACGGAAGCTCTCGCCGTCCTGCGCGAAGGCGGGGTCGAGGCTCGCCGGGTCGGAGGACGCGGCGAACACGAACGTGCCGTCGACATCGCCCGAGCCTTCCGAGCCTTCGTCGCCTCGCTCGCTCGCGACGCATCCCGCCAAGGCGAGAGCGGCGATCGTGGCTCCGGTGACGGCGATGAGTCCTCGCCGACGCGTGACTGATTGGTGCATTGTGTGACCTTCCCTGTCGGGCGCTTCGTTGCGCGTCCCGAGGCCTCTTCGCCTCGGGGACGGTGATGCTTCGACGGTACCCAGCGAATCCTCAGATGCCAAACGATTCACGTTGCGATCCGGTATACAAATGCGACGGTCGACGATCCGGTAGTGTCCAGATCGTGCCCGACTCCACCCCGCTCGCCGTCTGCTTCGGTGAGGGCATGGTCGCCCTCGTCGCCGCCTCCACAGGACCGCTCGAGCAGTCCCGGACGTTCGACAGATCACTGGCCGGAGCAGAGTGGAACACGGCCATCGCCCTGGCGTCCGCCGGCATCCGCACCGCCGTCGTGTCGCGGGTGGGCGACGACGGATTCGGCCGCTTCCTGACGGCGGAGCTGCGCGCACACGGCGTCGACGATTCCGCGGTCGAGGTCGACGATGACGCCCCGACCGGGCTCTACGTGAAAGAGCTCTCCGCGCGCCCGGACGGCGCGGTCGACGGGACGATGCACTACTACCGCGCAGGCTCCGCAGCCGCTCGCCTTTCGCCGCAGACGCTGTCCGCGGCGCCGGCATCCGCCCTCCTCGCCGAGGCCGCGCTGGTGCACACCTCCGGGATCACCCCGGCGCTGTCTCCGTCGGCGCTCGCCGCGCAGGATGCACTGTTCTCGGCGGCCCGGCCCGACCGGCTGCTGAGCTTCGACCTCAACTGGCGTCCCGCGCTCTGGCGCGGTCGCGAGGACGAGGGTCGAGCCGTCGTCACCGACTTCGCGCGCCGCGCCGACATCGTGTTCTGCACCCGTCCCGACGCCGAGGCGGTGTTCGGGACGAGCGATCCGCAGGAACTGCGCGCGCTGTTCCCCCAGCCGAGGTACCTGCTCGTCACCGACCCGGGTGGCGCCGTCGCCTTCGATGGAGCGGAGAAGGCCGAGAGCGACGCGCTGGATGCGCCCGTCGTGGAGACCATCGGCGCCGGAGACGCGTTCGCGGCGGGGTTCCTCGCGGGCGTCCTCACCGGGCTGTCCTTGACGGGCAGCCTCTCCCGCGGTCACCGCATCGCGACCCGGGCGCTCCTCAGCACCCGCGACCACGTCGACTGATCGCCCCGGTCGTCGAGCGAGCGGAGCGAGACGAGACGCCCCCGCCCTGCCACCCCGGTCGTCGAGCGAGCGAAGCGAGACGTGACGCCCCTTCATGCCTCCCGCGCCCGCGCCTCCGCCCTCGTGCGAGCCGGTGGGTGAGAGGGGGGCTCGTCGCGGTGGACCTCGCCGGCGACCGGGCGGTCAGGAGTGTCGGCGCGGGGGGACGGCGTCGTGGGTCAGCTGCAGCGAGACGGTGACCAGCTCACCGCGGTGCTGCACGACCCGCACGAAGAGCACGTCGACGAGGGCGAGCTGGGCGATCCGACTCGACATCGCCGCCATCCGGAACGGTGACTCGCGCGCCTGCGTCAGCAGCACGATGTCCGCCGCGAGGGCCAGGGACGACTCGGCGACGCTCGTCACGGCGACCGCCAGCGCCCCGGCGTCCCGTGCGACCTCCAGCGCCCGCAGCGTCTCCGTGGTCTCCCCACCATGGGAGAAGGCGATCGCGACGTCGCCCGTCGTCCTCAGTGAAGCCGTCGTCATCGCGAGGTGCGGATCCGGCGAGTGCGACACCGAGCAGCCGATGCGCGAGAGCTTCAGCAGCAGGTCCTGCGCGGTCAGCGACGACGCGGCCTGGCCGAAGAGATCGATGTGGCGCGCGTCGACCAGGGCCAGGGCGACCCGGTCGAGAGCGTCCGCATCCAGCGCGAGAGCGGTCTTCTCGATCGCATCGATCTCCTGCGCCGCGAGCTTGGCGGCGATCGCCGTGGGTCCGTCGTCCGGATCGATCGCGGTGGTGTCCAGCCCGAACCGGGCCTGCTGCGCCTGCGCGAGCGTGATCGCCCTCGCCACCGACACCCGCAGCTCCCGGTAGCCGCTGTACCCCAGCGACTGCGAGAAGCGCGCCACGGTCGACAGCGAGGTCCGGCACAGCTGCGCGAGATCGTTGATCGCCAGGTCGACGACGAGCGTCGGGTCGCCGAGCATCGTCTCCGCGACCCGCGCCTCGGCAGCGCTGAGCTTCGGGAGCGACCTGCGCACCCGAGCCAGAACGTCATCGTCCATGGAAGGATCCTGTCTCAGTCGGCGCTGTTCACCCTCTGCTGCGGAGGAGGACCTCGCGCGCCATCTGCGCACCGAGCCTACTGGCTGCCGCGACCTCGACCGTCGGCAGGGGCAGTGCACCCCGGGCGGGAAGCCCGACGTTGACCACGACCGCGGCCGAATCGCGCGCGGCGGCCCGCTCCACGAGGGCCCGCTGTGCGGCATCCGTGTCGGGCCGGTCGATCAGGAGCACCGTGGTGCCCGGGGCCGCGACGACCTCGTCGAGCACACGATCCTGCTCCGACTCCGGAGTGGAGGCGACGTCGAGGCGCACGCGCAGACCGTCTCCCGCGAGGGCGTTCGCGACATAGGAACCTGCGCTGTCGACGGCGAGCGTCGAGCGGCGCCGTGCATCGATCACGGCGAGTTCGGAGACCACTTCCGGGGCTTCGCCGGAGACCGTCACCACGCGGCGCACGATCTCGGCGGCGTCGAGCTCGGCCACGGGCTCGTGCTCGCTCTCGGCCGCCACGCGCAGCTTCGTCGCGAGTGCGGCGACGCGAGCGGCCGCCTCCTCGACCCGCTCCCGAGACAGCGAGCCGTCACGCAGCGCGGCGACGATCCCGTCCCGTGCGGCGCGGAAGTCCCGCTCGTCCTGGTCGGGCAGCGCGGCATCACCCGGGTTGGTCGGGTTCCCGATGCAGAGGAGGTCGGCGCCGGCCGCGAGTGCCAGCGCTGCTCCCCCGCCGAGTCCGACCGTCTCGCGGATGGCGGCCATGTCGAGCGCATCCGTGATGATGACCCCGTCGTAGCCCCAGTCACGCAGCATGCCGAGCACGCGCGGGTTGAGGGTGGCGGGCTGCTCGCCCCACGCCGGGACGACGATGTGCGCCGTCATGACGGCATCCACACCGGCATCCACTGCGGCCCGGAACGGCTCGAGGTGCACCCGCTCGAACTCCTCGAGATCGAGGGTGATCTCCGGGAGCGAGTGATGCGAGTCCATGTGGGTGTCGCCGTGGCCCGGGAAGTGCTTCACGCAGGCGGCCACCGCAGCATCCTGGATGCCGTCGATCGTCGCGACGACGTGCCGCGAGACGAGCGCCTCGTCGTCGCCGAAGGCCCGCACGCCGATGACCGGGTTGCGGGGGTCGGTGTTGACGTCGGCGACCGGACCGAGCACCACGTTGGCGCCGACCGCGCGCACCCGTCGGGCGAGCTCCGCGCCGGTCTTCTCGGACGCGACGAGGTCGTCGAGCAGACCGAGCTGGGCCGCGCCCGGCACGGTCGACCCGGTGGCGGACTCGAGGCGGGTGACGCTGCCGCCCTCCTCGTCGATCCCGATCAGGGCGTCGGGGTTCGCGTCCAGGATCGCGGCGCTGAGGGCGGGAAGCCCCTCGCCGACGTTCTGGCCGAAGTACACGACTCCGGCCAGTCCGTCACGCAGTTCATCGCGCAGCCACTCGGGCGCTTCGGTGCCGAAGAAGCCCGGCCACAGCACGCCGTTCGCGAGGCGCTCGAGGTCGTCGGTCATCCCTTCACCGCTCCCGCGACCATGCCGGAGGCGAGCTTGCGCTGCACCAGCACGAAGAAGATCATGACCGGGACGGTGATGATGGTCGACGCGGCCATGATGCTGCCCCAGTCGTTGGAGTGCAGACCGAAGAAGGACTTCAGGCCGATCGAGACCGTGTACTGGTCGGTCTGGGCGCCGAGGATCGTCATCGCGAAGATGAACTCGTTCCACGCCGTGATGAAGCTGAAGATGCTGGTCGCGACGAGGCCCGGCATGACGAGCGGCAGCAGGACCGAGCGGAACATGCGCCACCAGCTCGCACCGTCGATGTACGCGGCCTCCTCGAGCTCGACCGGGACGGCCGCGACGAAACCGCGCAGCATCCAGATGCCGAAGGCGAGCGACAGGGCGACGTAGACGACCATCAGGCCGAGGATGCTGTTCAGCAGGCCCAGGCTCTTGACCTGGAGGAACAGCGGGATGACGAGCGCCTCGAGCGGCACCATCTGCACGATCAGGATCATCATCAGGATCGTGGTGCGGAACTTGAACTTGAACCGCGCCACGGCGACCGCGGCGAGGAGGCACACGAGTGCGCTCACGAGAACCGTGACGAGTGCCACGATCGCCGAGTTGCGCAGGTAGGTGCCGAAGCCGCCGTCGGTGAGGACGAAGGCGAAGTTGTCCCAGGTGAACTCCTGCGGGAGCAGCGACTGCCCACCGCTGGAGGCCTTGCCGTCGAACGCGCTGGAGACCATCCAGTAGACGGGGAACAGCGTGAAGATCAGGACCGCGGCGACCGCGATTCCGATTCCGATGCGGGAGCGGAGCCTCGGGCGCGGGTTCACAGCTCGTCCTCCTTCATGAGGGAGCGGATGTAGACGATCGTGATGCCGATCAGCACGAGCGTGAGCAGCACGGCGAGGGCCGCACCGAAGCCGTACCGGTTCTGACCGAAGGACTCGACGTAGGACCAGACACCGAGGTTCAGCACCTGGCGGTTGCCGCCGCCACCGCCCGGCATCAGGTACACCTGGGCGAAGACCTTGAAGTCCCAGATCGTCGAGAGGATGATCACGACCGAGAAGACGGGCTTGAGCGTCGGGAAGATGATCTTCCAGAAACGACGCCAGGCGCCGGCGCCGTCGAGAGCCGCGGCCTCGAGCATCTCCTTGGAGACGCCGAGCAGACCGGCGAGCACCGTGATCGCCACGAACGGGAAGCCGTGGTGGACGACGTTGAGGAGCACGATGGCGTAGAACGACCACTGGTTCGTGAACCAGTTGACGGACGCGTCCATCAGACCCAGGTCCTTGAGGACCGCGTTGAAGATACCGCGATCGGCATCGAAGATGAAGGTCCAGACGTACGTGCCGGTCACGGCGGGCATCGCCCACGCGACCATGATGCAGCTGGAGACGATGACACGCCACGTGGTGCCGAGCCGCGCGAGCAGCAGGGCGACGAGCGTGCCGACCGCCACGGTCACGAAGACCGCCACGGCGGCGAACCCCACCGTGTTGGGCAGCACCACCGTCCAGAGAGTCGGGTTGGTGAGCGCCTCGACGTAGTTGTCGAGACCGATCCAGTTGTTCTCACCGGTGTTGATCTCGCGCAGGCCGTAGTCCTGCAGCGAGTAGATGAACACCTGGATGAGGGGCCAGAGCATGAGCACCGCGAGGATGGCCAGCCCGGGCGCGAGAAGGAGCCAGGGGCGGGCCGCGACGACCGAGAGACCGCGTCGCTTCCGGCCGCCGGCCACGGAGGCGGAGGTGGACTCCGCCTTCGTGGCCGGCAGTGGCGCTTGCACCATCGACATGGAAGGGATGCTTCCTTACTGGTTGAGCAGATCGGTCATCTCGGCAGCGGCGTCCTTCGTCGCGGTCGCGACGTCCTTCTGTCCGCTGAGGATGGCCTGGATCATGGAGTTGGTCGTCTTCTTCGCCTGCACGGCGCCGAAGTTCGGGGTGACCGGGACGGATGCTCCGCCGTCGACCATCTGCTCGGCGAACGGTGCGACGAGCGGGTCGGTCGAGGCGAGGGCCTCTTCCATCGCGGACTGGACGCCCGGGAAGTAGCCGGTCTCATCCGACCACTGCTCCGCGAACTCGCCGGTCGTGACGAGCTTCACGAACTCCCACGCCAGGTCGGCGTTCTTCGTCGTGTTGAAGATCGAGAGGTGCGATCCGCCGAGCACCGACGGGGCGATGCCGCCGTCCTTGCCGGGGATGACCGCGGCACCGATCTTGCCCTCGAGGTCGGGGTTCGCCTCGATCAGCGAGTTCGGCGTCCAGGAGCCGGAGAGCATCATGGCGACGTTGCCCTGCGTGAACGCGTCACGAAGGTCGGTCTCCTTCCAGGTGGTGGCACCTGCGGAGGAGAAGCCGTGCTCGGTGGCCAGGCCCGTGTAGAACTCGATGCCCGCCTGCGACTCGGCGCTGTCGAGCTCGCTGGTCCAGGTGTCGCCGTCCTTCGTGGCGATCTCTCCACCGGCACCCCAGACCCAGGGGTAGACCTGGAACTCGGCGTCACCGGGGACCGGGAAGGGGAGCATGTCGGGCTTGGCGGCCTTGATGGCGTCGCCCGCGGCGACGATGTCGTCCCACGTCTTCGGAGCGTCGAGACCGAGCTCCTTGAACACGTCGGCGCGGTAGACCAGCGAACGGACGCCGGCGTACCACGGCATGCCGTAGAGCTCGTCGTCGTAGGTGCCGGCGACCTCGAGGCCCTCGACCAGGTCGTCGCGCAGACCCTTCTCACCGTCGACGTACTCGTCGATCGGGAGGAGCGCGCCGGCGTCGGCGAACTCGGCGGTCCAGGTGGTGCCGGTCTCGGCGATGTCGGGGGTCGTGCCACCGGCGATGGACGTCACGAAGCGGTCGTGGGCGTCGGCCCACTGGATCTCCTCGATCTTGACCGTCGCGCCGGTCTCCTTCTCGAAGGCGTCGGACACCTTGTCGTAGAAGGCGCTGGCGTCAGGGTTGGTTCCCTTCATGATCCAGACGGTGAGCTCTTTGCCCTCTCCGTCGGTGGAGCTGTTGTCGCTGCCGCCGGCGCAGCCGGCGAGGGCGAGCGTGGCCACGGCGCCGAGCGCCACGGCCGGAAGAATGCGCTTGTGCATGAAGGGATCTCCTCTTTGAAAAAGTCCAGGCGAGCATCGGGTACTCACCGGGGGTTAGGAAAAAGTATCCACGACTAACTAATTACCTGCAAGTTCCTCCCACAATCGTCATGCGGCCGTAACATCACCCGCCGCCGGTAGGCTCGCCAGCATGCTTCGCCGCGGAGACGATGCCGACCGTTCGACGGTCGCGCGCCATGCGACCCTGCCCACGCCCAGCGCCGTCTCGACGCTGCTGAAGTTCCTCGGCATCGCGCTCGGCGTGGTGGCGGTGTCGGCTGTCGCCGTCGCGGCCTTCGTGGTCGTCGATGTGTTCAACCGCGTGGGAGACGGGGCCGTGGCGCTGGAGGGCGCACCCGAGGTCGACCCGCCGGCTCTCGGCGCCTACCCGGCCGACAAGTCGTTCAGCATCCTCATCATCGGAACGGACGAGTGCGGGGCGAAGGCCACGGCGCTGTTCGCGGAGCGCTGTTCCGAGGCCGACGGCCTGAGCCGCAACGACGTCAACCTCCTCGTGCACGTGTCGGCGGAGCCTCGCAACGTCACGGTCGTCTCCCTCCCCCGCGACCTCGGCGTCGCGGTCCCGGAATGCACGCGCCCGGACGGCTCGGTCGCCTCGTCGATGTGGAAGGCCTCGATCAACTCCGTCTTCGAGCACGCCGGGCTCTCCTGCGTCGTGAAGACGGTGAGCGAGCTCGGGGACATCCCGATCGAGTACGCCGCCAAGATCAGCTTCGACGGTGTGATGGCCGTCACCGATGCGATCGGCGGCGTCGAGGTCTGCATCGCCGGCGACGGCATCAAGGATCGGCACACCGGCATCGACTGGCCCGCCGGAACGCGCACCGTCTCCGGAGTCGAGGCCCTGCAGTTCATCCGCACGCGGCACGGCGTCGGCGACGAGAGCGACCTCGCGCGCATCTCCAATCAGCAGCAGTACATGTCGCGCCTCGCGAAGAAGGTGCTCAGCGAGGACACGCTGACCGACGTGACGAAGGTCCTCGGCATCGCCGGAGCCATCGCCGACAACATCGACCCGAGCGAATCGCTGAACGACCCGCTGCGTCTCGCCCAGTTCGCCCTCGCGCTCAAGGACGTGCGCTTCAGCGACTTCGTGTTCGTGCAGTACCCGAACGTGGCCGACCCTGACGACGACGACAAGGTGGTGCCGAACGAGGCGGATGCCGAGGCGCTGTGGGCCGCGATCAAGTCGGGGCAGCCGCTCCAGCTGACGGGTGACGTCACGTCGCACCGCGGCGTCGAACTCGTGACCCCGACGCCGGGGGCGACTCCCGCGCCGACGACCGAGGCGACCGCGGCGCCGGAGGTCAGGACGACGCTGCCTCCCGACATCACCGGGCAGACGCTGGAGCAGGAGACCTGCTCGGTCGGCAACCAGCGCTGACCTCTACGCCCGACGCGTAGGCTCGTGCCATGGGCCGGACGAGAGCGCGAGACACCGAGCACCCCGAGGTCCGCCTGGATCACGGCGGAGTCGCCCGCATCGTCCCGTCAGAGTTCACGAGCGGCTTCGAGCTGATCGTCGACGGCACCCCGCAATCGCACGTCGACCTCGACGATCCCACCCACCTGCACTTCGAGTACATCGTGCGCATGGGCGCGGTCATCGACCAGCTCTCGCCGGGACCGCTGACGGCCGTGCACCTCGGTGCCGGTGCGCTCACGATCCCCCGGTACGTCGACGCCACCCGCCCCGGTTCCCGCCAACAGGTCATCGAGCTCGAAGCGCCGCTCGCCCAGCTCGTGCGCGAGCACCTGCCGCTGCCGAAGGGCTCCGCGATCCGCATCCGGATCGGCGATGCGCGCGACGGCGTCCGCAAGCTGCCCAGCGCCCTGCAGGCGAGCTGCGACCTCGTCGTGTCGGACGTGTACTCCGGTGCCCAGACGCCCGCGCACCTCACCAGCGTCGAGTTCTACCGCGAACTCGCCGAACTGCTCGCGCCGGGGGGAGTGCTGCTCGTCAACGTCGCCGACGGCCCGGGGCTCGCCTTCGCCCGCCGTCAGGCCGCGACGATCGCCGAGGTGCTCCCCGAGGTCGCCGTCCTCGCCGACACCCAGGTGCTCAAAGGGCGTCGGTTCGGGAACCTCGTGATCGCCGCATCCGCCGCTCCCCTGCCGACCGAGTGGCTGCCGCGGATTCTGGCTGCCGGTCCGCATCCCGCCAAGATCGCACAGGGCGCCGAGGTGGTGGCCTTCATCCAGGGCGCACGGGTCGTCACCGACGCCGACGCCGTGGCCTCGCCGCGGCCCGACGCCTCCCTTTTCCTGCGCTGATCCCCACCCGATCCGTCCGCTTCGGAGTCGAGCTCCCGGGCGCCCTCGGCGTGTCGGAGACGGGATGCGCAGACCAGGGCGCGCCGCCCCGCAGACGGTGCGACCGGAAGGCACACTGGACGGGGACGCTGCGGAAGGAGAGCAATGAGTTTCATCCGGGGATACGACCAGGAGACCCTCCGCGAAGTGGTCGATCTGCACGAGTGCGCGACGCGTCTCGCAGAGATCGAGTCGCAGCGCAGCCTGCCCGCTCTGCTGGAACGGGTCTGGCTGCTGAAGGTGCTCGACCGCCTGGACGAGGCGCTCACGCTGGCCGACGAGACGGTGCGCCAGGCGCGCATGGCCGGCACCCGCAAGGACGTGCTGCGCGCACGAGTGCTGCACGCGACGATCCTGCAGTACCGGGGAGCGCACGCCGCCGCCGAGCAGGAGCTGGACACCTGTGCGACCGAGGCCGAGGGGCAGCGATGGCTGTCGATCGCGGCCTTCGCCTATCAGCACCATGGCAAGAACGCGTATGACGCCGGCGACTTCGAGACGGCTCGGGAGAGCTTCAAGCAGTCGCTGTTCCTGCGCCGCGAGGGCGGTGCGGAAGACAGTGAGCTCGAGACAGCGCTGCTCGCGATCGAGGCCGCCGAGCGGCGTCGTCCCTCGCAGCTCGTCGCGGGCTGAGCCTGTCGTCGACCGCGATGTCGGTCGCATGGCTTAGCCTGAGCGCATGGCGGAACTTGACCGTGTGCGCGTCTGGGGCGAGGCACTGATCACGCTGCATCTCGATGACAGCTGGTCCTTCGGATTCGATCATGCGAAGCGTCGGGCCGGGCAGTGCGACTACACGAAGAAGCGCATCACGGTGTCGCGCTACCTCGCCGCGCGCTTCGACGACGACGAGATCCATCAGGTGCTGCTGCACGAGGTCGCGCACGCGCTCGCCGGGCACGCCGCCGCGCACGGTCCGGCGTGGAAGCGCGTCGCGCATGAGCTCGGCTACGTGGGTGGGACGACGCATCGCGGGGAGACCGCCGTGGAGCTCGCGCCGTGGGTCGGCCGGTGCCCCGCAGGGCACGTGACGTACCGGCACCGTCGCCCCTCGAGGGCCACGTCGTGCGCACGCTGTTCACGCACATTCGATGCCAGACATCTGTTCGCCTGGACGCGCCGCGAGATCTCGACCGACGCGCGCCTCGCCGCCCAGATGCCGCGCTGACAGCCCGTCAGCGCGCCTGATCCTCCGGGTCGTCGTGCGTCGTGGTGACGTCGGCGTCCGACACGGTGTCGTCTGACACGTCCGCGGCGTCCGACACGTCCGCGGCGATGCCGGCGTCCGACGTGCCCGCAGCGCGGCGGCGGCGCAGCAGGGCCGTGATCGCGCGCCAGCCGACGAGGAACACCCCGAGCACGATCGTCGCCACGATGATGAACGGCACCTCGGCGGTGTCACCGCTGAGCACGCGGATGAGCATGCCGCCCGCGACCGTCACGACCCACACGACCGCGCCCCACAGCAGCGACCACGGCCGGCGCGGGCGACCGGGGAGCAAAGCGGCGAGGAGATGCCCGAGGAGCAGTGCGATCAGGAAGGGCCAGGCGGTGAGCAGGAAGCCGGCGGGGTTCTCGTCGTGCGACGCACGTCCGATCGCGGCGAAGATCAGCACGAGCACGACGTCGACGATGACTGCGGGGAGGTACCTCATGCCACGACCCTACGTGTCCCGAGCCGCACGAGCCCCTGCCCCGCGGCATCCGGCCGAGATCTCCGTGCCGGAACGGACGGCACCACTCACTCGAAGCGGATGAACGAGCCCTCGTCGCGAACCGGCACGACGTCGGTGGCGTCGAGCACGGCGGCATCCGCGGTCGACGTCGGCACCAGCCCGGACTCCTCGATGCGAGCGGTCGAAGCGACGCCGACGGCGAGCTCGCGCCCGGATCCGCTCGCACCGATCATGTGTCGCAGCGCACCGCGCAGGGCGCGGAACCCCTCGGCGGCGACGGCCGCATCGGGAGCAGTGTGGTCGATGCCCCGATCCGACAGTGCCAGCACGATCGCTCCCGCGCCGAGCTGATCCTCGACCGCGAACCGCAGCGTCCCGTCGGCGTCGAGCTCACCGGCGGCGATGACCGCGACCGAGGTACGCTCCTGTCGACGCTCCTGGATCGTCTGAACGGCTCGGGCCACCGCGGCCGCGTTGCGGATGCCCCCGACCAGCACGGTCGCGTCCGGAGCGGCGGCAAGGGCCACGGCCGCGCCGTTCCGCGACCATGACGCGGACGCCTCCAGGCTCACATCGGCGCCGGAGTCGACCGCGTCGATGACCGTGGACGAGAACCGCAGCACGTCCACGACCACGACGATGTCGGCGGGTGCGAGGCGGGCGAGCCCCGCGGTGCCCCAGTCGAGACGGACCTGATACGTGGACTGATCGAACGGCGACGGCATCCGACCAGCCTAGAGGCGTCAGTCCGCGGCGAGCGCCTCGACCGGGGCCACCCTCGTCGCCAGGCGGGTGGGCGTCGCGGCCGCCACCAGCGTGAGCACGGCCGTGGCGACGACGATGATCGCCACCGGGATCCACGGGATCTGCGGAGCCACGAGCCCCGCCGGGATGAAGTCCGGCAGAGTCGGCACCGAGCCGAGCAGCGACTGCGCCGCGATCCAGCCGTACACGACCCCCAGCACGAGTCCCGTGAGTGTCGCCGCCACCGTGATGTGCGTGGCCTCGAGCAGGACCATCCGACGCACCTGGCGGTTGGACAGGCCGATCGACCGCAGCAGTCCCAGCTCGCGGCGACGCTGCACCACACCGATCGTGAGCAGGTTCACCAGCCCGACCGCGGCGATCACGGCGGAGACGGCGACCAGCACCATCATCACGCCTGCGAAGGCGTCCATCGGCGCGAAGAACTCCTCGGGGACCTCCCCCGTGACCTGGCTCATCATCAGACGCTTGGCCGACTCGAGCGCCACGGCGAACAACGTCACCAGGGTCACCCCCATCACCACGCCGATCGCCATCCGGGACGAGCGCTCCGGGTAGCGCAGCGCGTTCTCGGCTGCCAGACGCGAGGTCGCACTCGACCCGAACATGCGACCCACCAGGCGCAGCACCGGGGGCATGAACAGCACCGACCCGAGGGCGAGTCCCGTGAACGAGAGCACACCGCCGAAGAATGCGACCACGACGCCGAGCGGGGTCACGAGACCGATGAGCACACCGCCCGCGAGGAGCACGGCCCCCGCGATCAGCAGCACCCAGGCGCCCACGTGACGGCCGGGCTTGCCGGAGACCTCGTCGTGCGTGCGCTCGACCGATCCGCCCAGCGCCTGCAGCGGGGTGACCGAGAGCACACGCCGGGATCCTGCCCACGCCGCCGCCCACGTGGTGAGGGCGACACCGATCGCCGGCAGCGCGATGAAAGGCTGGGCGAGCGAGAAGTCGGAGGGGGCGTTCGCGATCAGCTGCGCGCCGATCTGCACCCCCACCATCGAGAGCACGAGGCCGGCGAGCAGACCGATCGCCGCCCCGAGGAGGCCGACCACGAGTCCCTGCTTCCCGACCTGCGCCCGCTGCGAGCGCGCCGTCGCCCCGATCAGTCGCAGGAGCGCGATCTGGCGCGTGCGGCCGGCGATGATGGTCGAGAACGTGTTCGCGGTGACGATCGCGGCGACGTACATCGCGACGACGGTCAGCAGGACCGAGAGCAGCGCGACGACGAAGGCGAGCGTCTCGCTGTCTCCGATGAAGGGATCGGCCTGCAGCACGGCGCCGATGTACGCGGTGATCTCGACGAGCAGCACCCCGAACGCGGCCGACAGCGCCGCGACCAGGATGCTGGCGCCCATGCCGCGATCGCGCAGCCAGCCCAGCCGGGGTCCGGTCGCCCTCGTCTCGGGGACGACCGTGGCGAGCGCGGTCATGCCGCCACCTCCGCGGCGAGCATGTACGCGGAGATCTGCTCGGCGGTCTGACGCGGGTGGTCCGCGACGATCCGGCCATCGCCCAGGTAGAGCACCCGGTCGGCGTGGCTCGCCGCGATCGCGTCGTGCGTGACCATCGCGATGGACTGGCCGTGCTCGCGGCTCGCGGCCGCGAGCAGGCCCAGCACCTCGCGCCCGGTCTTCGAGTCGAGGTTGCCGGTGGGCTCGTCGGCGAACACGAGGTCGGGAGCGGTGGCCAGGGCGCGGGCGATCGCGACGCGCTGCTGCTGACCGCCGGACAGCTGATGCGGCCGATGGCTCAGGCGCGAACCGAGCCCGAGCGTCTCGATGAGGCCGTCGATGCGGGCCCGCTCGAGCGCACTCGGGCGACGGCCGTCGAGCTCGAACGGCAGCATGATGTTGCCCAGCGCGTCGAGCGTCGGCACGAGGTTGAAGGCCTGGAAGATGAACCCCACGCGACGGCGGCGCAGGATCGTCATGTCGATGTCACCGAGGCCGGTGATCTCGGTGTCGCCGATCCACGCGCGCCCCTCGGTCGGGCTGTCGAGCCCCGCCATGATGTGCATGAGCGTGGACTTGCCCGAGCCGGAGGGGCCCATGATCGCGGTGAACTGGCCGCGGCGGATGCCCACGCTGACGTCGTCGAGCGCGTGGACGGTGCCCTCGCCCGAGCCGTAGGTCTTCTTCAGGTGCTGGACGCGGGCGGCGAGCCCGAGGTCGGTGGTCGTGATCTCCATGCCTTCGACGCTATTTTCCGAGGCATGTCGGCGTCATCGCCCATCCGGATCATCCGCGTACATCGCAAGGATGATCCCGGCTGCGGGTCAGGCCAGACCGTGCTCGAACGCGAAGACGACCAGCTGCACCCGATCGCGCAGCGCGAGCTTGGTGAGGATGCGACTGATGTGCGTCTTCACGGTCGCCTCGCTCAGGTACTCGCGGCCGGCGATCTCGGCGTTCGAGAGGCCGCGGGCGGCCAGCGCGAAGATCTCCTTCTCGCGGTCGGTGAGCGTGACGTACTGCGGCGGCACCGGCTTGGGCGCCTCGGCGAAGTGCGCGAACAGGTCGCGGGTGGCGGATGCGGCGATCACACTCGACCCGGAGTGCACGGTGCGGATCGCGGCGAGCAGGAACTCGGGGTCGGCGTCCTTCAGGAGGAAGCCGCTCGCACCCTGCCGGATCGCGCGGGCCGCGGCCTCGTCGAGGTCGAAGGTCGTGAGCATCACGATGCGCGGCGGCTCCGGCCGGGCGAGGATCTCGGCGGTCGCCGTGAGCCCGTCCATGACCGGCATCCGGATGTCCATCAGCACCACATCGGGACGGGTCGCACCGATGACGTCGAGCGCCTCCCTGCCGTCGCCGGCCTCCCCCACCACGTAGAGGTCGGGCTGCGAGGCGACGAGCATCCGGATGCCGGCGCGGAACAGCGCCTGGTCGTCGACGAGCACGACTCTGATCATGCGGAGGCTCCGATCGGGAGAGAGGCGTGGACCACGAACTGCGCCCCTCGGCGCTCGGCTTGCAGACTACCGCCGACCAGCTGCGCCCGCTCGCGCATGCCGATCAGGCCGTGGCCGCCGGGGGCGGTCTCCGCATCGTGCGCGAGCGTGTTCCGCACGTCGATGTCGACCCGGTCCGGGAGCCAGGCGAGGTGCACGTCGACGGTCCCGTCGCCGTGCCGGATGGCGTTCGTGAGCGCCTCCTGGAGGATGCGGTACACCGCGAGCTGGATGGCCCCGGGCGGCTCGCCCGGTGGCATGGGGTCGACCGTGACGCGCGGCTCGATCCCCGCCTGGCGCACCTGCGCGAACAGGGCCTCGAGATCGGCGAGCGTCGGCTGCGGGCCGTCGCCCTGCCGGTGCCGGAGCTGGGTGAGCAGCATCCGCACATCGCTCAGCGCCCCGCGCGCGGTCTGCGCGATGGTGCCGAGCGCCTCGGTCGCGACCTCGGGCTTCGCGGCGGCCGCGTATCGGGCGCCGTCGGCCTGGGCGATCACGACGGCGAGGGAATGGGCGACGATGTCGTGCATGTCCCGGGCGATGCGCACCCGCTCCTGCTCCTCGGCGGCGAGCGACTCGGCCTGCAGCTGAGCCGTGCGGGTACTCCGGGCGCGCAGCACGACGCGCCACAGCAACCCGCACACCCACGCGAATCCGAGCGCCATGACGGAGATCGCGAGCAGGAGCGTGCCGGTGGTGACCTTCTCCCACCCGGTGCCCGTGCCGAACGCGACACCGTTCACGATGACCATGTACACGGCCGCGATGAGTCCGCCGAAGAGCGCGGACACGAATCCCCACCAGAGCACCCGCCGCGTGCCCCAGGCCGCGGTGGCGTAGAGCACGAGCAGGATCGCGACGTCGATCGGGAGCGGCCCGAAACCGGCCAGCATCTGCAGCACGGCGCCCGCCCAGGCGGCGGCGAGCGACAGGCCCGGCGCGAGCCGCCCGATCGCGACGCCGCCGAACATCAGGACACTCGCGATCACGACACCGCCGACCGCGACGCCGCCGATCGCGGTGTTCCCCGTCCCCGGCCCGTAGAACACGAGCGACATCGGCGTGAGGACGAGGAAGAGCAGCGCCGCCCCGACGATGTCGAGGATCAGCGCCGTGCGGGAGAGCGGGCGGATCACTCCCCCACGCTACGCGAGCGCTCCGCCGCGGGCATCCGTCGCGGGATGTATCCCATCGGGGTCAGGCGCGGGCGATGATCTCGCCGTGCGGCACCAGGTACCACCCGTCTCCGTCGTCGGCCCAGCGCTTCCACGCCTCGCTGATCTCCTCCAGATCGGCACGGGTCGCCATGTCGCTGTCGACGAGCTGCCGCGCGAGCGCCGACTCCAGGATGCGGTCCGCCCACATCCCGCCCCACCACGCGCGCTCCTCCGGGGAGGCGTAGCACCAGGTGGAGGCCGTCGCCGTGACGTCCTCGAAGCCCGCAGCACGTGCCCAGGACAGCAGCCGGCGTCCGGCATCCGGCTCTCCGCCGTTGGCCCGTGCGGCCGCACGGTAGAGGGCGAGCCAGCGGTCGAGCTCGGGGAGCACCGGGAACCAGAGGAAGCCCGCGTAGTCCGCGTCGCGCGCGGCGACGATGCCTCCGGGAGCGGTGACGCGACGCATCTCGCGGAGCGCCTGCACCGGGTCGCCGACGTGCTGGAGCACCTGGTGCGTGTGGACGACGTCGAAGGAGTCGTCGGGGAAGCTCAGCGCATGCACGTCCTCGACCGAGAAGGCGAGGTTCGTGAGGCCGCGGTCCGCCGCGAGGGACCGGGACAGCGACAGGGCGTTCTCGTCGATCTCGGTGGCCGTCACATGCCCCACGATGCCGGCGAAGTCGACCGTGATGCTGCCGGGGCCCGCACCGACGTCGAGAAGTCGCGTCGTGGCCGTGAGGTGCGGGCGGAGGTACTCTGCGGAGTTCGCGATGTCGCGCACGTTGTGCGACCGGAGGACGGATTCGTGGTGTCCATGCGTGTACGAGGCCATGCGCTTCATTCTGGCAGGAGCGCTCAGTGCAGCTCGGCGACCATGCGACGGATCGCATCGCGGTCGGGCTTGCCGGAGGACAGCACCTCGATCTCGTCCACCATGATCAGGCGCGACGGGCGCGCATGCCTGCCGAGCTCGTCCTCCACGGCCTCGCGCGCGTGGGCGAGCTGCTCGGATTCGCTGCGGCGGAGCACCTCGCCCCGCGCGGCGACGATCACGGAGGCCTCGCCCCAGCGCTCGTCGTCCACCCCGACCACGACCGCCTCGTGCAGCCCCGCGATCCGCCGGACGATGCGCTCCACCCGGTCCAGCGAGATGTTGATCCCCCCGGAGACGATCACGTTGTCGGCCCGGCCGTGCACCCGCACCACGCCGTCCTCGACGATCCCGAGGTCGCCGGTGCGGTACCAGCGGATGCCGTGCTCGTCACGGACGAAGGTGCGCGCGGTCAGCGACCCGTCACCGAGATACCCCTCGGCGAGCATCGGGCCGGCGATGCGCAGCTCACCGTCGACGGTGCGCACTCCGACCGTGTCGAGCGGCACCCCGTCGTAGACGCAGCCGCCGCTGGTCTCGGTCGAGCCATAGGTGCGGACCAGCCGCGCACCGAGGTCGGCCGCCCGCTCCCGCAGCGGTTCGGGGAGCGACTGCCCACCCACGAGGATCGCCCGATACGCCCGGAGCGCGGCCCGCACCGCGGTGTCGTCCGCCGCGTCGAGCAGGGTCGCCACCTGAGCGGGGACGAGCGAGGTGAAGAGCTCCGGTACGCCCGCGCCCGCCGACGGCCGCAGCATCGCGAGCGTCGCCTCGGCGAAGGACATCGGGGAGAACCGGCCGTCCAGCTGCGCGGGCTCCGTGCCCGCCAGGATCGAGCGCACCACGACCTGCAGCCCCGCGACGTAGCCCGCGGGGAGGGCGAGCAGCCAGCGTCCGGTGCCGATCCGTGCCGCCGTGGCCTCGGCGCTCGCCCGCAGCGCCTCGCCGCTCAGGGCCACCCGCTTCGGGATGCCGCTCGACCCCGAGGTCGCGATCACGGCCGCGATGCCGTCCGCCACGTTCGCCGGAGCCCCCGCCAGCATGCCGAGGCCGAGGGCCGGGCCGCCGTCGAGTGCACGCTGCAACGCGTCGCGGAGCTGCGCCGGATCTTCGGCATCCGTGGGGATCAGGGCGGTCATGCGCGTCTCCGACTCCGTGTGCCCGAGGGGTTCAGTAGTGCCAGGGGAAGGAGGACCAGTCGGGGTCGCGCTTCTCGAGGAACGAGTCGCGGCCCTCGACGGCCTCGTCGGTGCCGTAGGCGAGGCGGGTGGCCTCCCCCGCGAAGACCTGCTGGCCGACCAGCCCGTCGTCGACCGCGTTGAAGGCGAACTTCAGCATGCGGATCGCGGTGGGCGACTTGGTCAGCACGGTGCGGGCCATCTTCAGGGCCTCGCGCTCGAGCTCGGCGTGCGGTACCACGCGGTTGACGGCGCCCATCTCGTAGGCGCGCTGGGCGGAGTACTCCTCGGCGAGGAAGAAGACCTCGCGCGCGAACTTCTGTCCGGTCTGGCGGGCCATGTACGCGGAGCCGTATCCGGCGTCGAAGCTGCCCACGTCGGCATCCGTCTGCTTGAAGCGGGCCTCCTCCGCCGACGCGATCGTGAGGTCGCACACCACGTGCAGGGAGTGCCCGCCACCGGCCGCCCACCCCGGCACCACGGCGATGACGACCTTGGGCATGAAGCGGATGAGGCGCTGCACCTCGAGGATGTGGAGGCGGCCGACCGCCGCGCGGCTCGCTCCGTCGACGATCGCCGTCTCGGCATCGGAGTACTTGTACCCGTCGCGACCCCGGATGCGCTGGTCGCCGCCGGAGCAGAACGCCCAGCCGCCGTCCTTCGGGCTCGGGCCGTTGCCGGTGAGCAGCACGGCGCCGATGCGGGCGTCCTGGCGGGCGATGTCGAGCGCGCGATAGAGCTCGTCCACCGTGTGCGGCCGGAACGCGTTGCGCACCTCCGGACGGTGGAACGCGATGCGCGCGACCCCGCCGTCGCGCGAGACGTGCGCGGTGATGTCGGTGTAGTCCTCGGCACCGGGCGCGAGCACCCACTCGGCCGGGTCGAACAGGTCGGAGACGAAGGCATCGGTCACGGCATCCAGCCTATTCCTCGCGGTCTCCCCGGCACACGGCACGCGCCGCCGTCAGATGCGACGGGCGCGCCAGGTCTTCATCCACCCGTCGACGATGGTCCACACCTGGACGGCGACGATGCCGACGCCGGTGATCACCGCGAGGACGCGCAGCGTGTCGGCCTCCACACCGTTGTCGGAGAACGCGAACTGCACGAACTCCGGGTTCAGCAGCTCGCCCTGCACCAGCAGCGTCACCGCCCAGACGGCGAAGGCGATCGAGAGCGCGGTGTTGACGACGGCGAGTCCGACCGTCCACCTCCGGCGGACGTACACGGCGACGGCCAGGAGAGCATCGGCGACCATGATCCCGAGGAGCACGATCATCCCCCACGGCCAGAGCCCGGGGTTCAGAACCGGGATCGGGTCGCCGCCGGTCGGGAAGAAGCCGCGCGTCGCGTCCCACAGCACCGCGGCGATGAGGATGCCCACGAACACGAGCGAAGCGATCATGTCGCTGCGCGCGGCTCCGTTCTCGGTCGGCGTGGGCAGCTGGTCGACGTCCCACTTCTCCCCCGTGTCGGCGCCGGTGCGCTCCAGCACGACGAAGACCAGGGTCACCCAGAAGCACACGTGCACGACGACCGAGATGGTGACGGCGACGATCGTCCCGATCACCTCTCCGACGGTCGCGCCCTCGATGAGCTTCGCGATTGCGACGCCGAACGCGGCGCAGGCCGGAACGATGATCAGCAGCAGCTTCAGCAGCCGCCACCAGATCAGGTAATAGCGGGGTCCGAGCAGGTGCAGCGGGCGATCGGCGTAGCCCGCAGCGAGGATGCCGGGGTCGCCGAGCTCCGTCAGGACCGCACGCTCGGCGGTCTCGGGTGCCTCGCCCTGCTCGACCCGTGCCTCGATCGCGTCGGCGATGGAGGCTTCGAGTTCGGCGCGGACGTCGGCCTGAGCGGTGGGGCGGAGGCTGCGGATCGTCGCGCTGATGTATCGCTCCGTGAGCGAAGTCGTCGTCGTCATGTCAGATCTCCTCGGAGGTGAGGGTCGCGATCGCCGTGGTGAGGGATCGCCATTCGTCGGTGAGGGTGTCGGCGAGGCGGATGCCGGCATCCGAGGTGCGGTAGAACTTGCGGGGTCGGGCCTCGTCGGTGTTCCACTCGCTCGTGAGGTACTCCTGCTTCTCTAGCCGGCGAAGCAGCGGATACAGCGTGTTCGCGTCGGTCGCGAAGCCGCGCTGCTCCAACTGCTCGAGCAGCCCGTAGCCGTAGCCCGGCGTGCGCAGCAGCTGCAGACACGCGAGCACCACGGTGCCGCGGCGCAGTTCCTGCAGGTGCGTGTCGAGGGCTTCGTTCATGTTCGTCACATTACTGTGCGTCACACACCATTGTCAATCACACGTCGATGGGTGACTCCCGAAATCCGACGGCGTAGCGTGGAGACATGACGATCGAGACCACGCGCATCGATCCCTTCGACGCCGACGCCGTGGACGCCTGGTGGGACGCCTATGCCGCCGCCGAGCGCGCGGACCGCGGGCAGGACACTCCCGTCTGGACGCGGGAGGAGAGCCGCAGCGAGTTGCAGCAGGAGTCGCAGGTCGTCGAGCGCCGCGCGTTCCTGGTGCGCGACGGCGAGGTCGTCGTGGGATCGGCGTCGCTCGCACTCCCCCAGAAGGACAACACCCACATCGCGCACCTCGCGATCGACGTGCCGCCCGAGCATCGTCGGCGCGGCATCGGATCCGCAGCCCTCGCCTTCCTCGAGCAGGAGGCGACGGCCGACGGGCGCACCACCCTGCAGGGGAGCACCTCCTGGCGCTACGAACTCGGCACGGACGGCGCCGGGGCCCCCGGCCGCGAGTTCGCCCGCCGACACGGATACGCGCTCGCACTCGGGGACGTGCAGAACCGTCTCACCCTCCCCGTCGACCTTGCACTGCTCGACCGCGTCGAGGCGGACATCGCCGCCGCGACCGGCGGATACGAGCTCCGCAGCTGGATCGGCCCGGTTCCGGACGACGTGGTGGAAGGCTGGGCGATCCTCGACGCCTCGGTCGAGACGGAAGCCCCCAGCGGCGACCTCGACATCGAACCCGCGAAGCCCGACGTCGCCGCCATCCGGGAACAGGAGGAGCTCCTGGGCCGGCAGCATCGGACGTCGATCGGCACGGTCGCCGTCACGCCGAAGGGCGAGGCCGCCGCCTACACGCAGCTGGTGATCTCCGGTGACGACGGCAACGCGTACCAATGGGGCACGCTCGTGCGCACGTCCGACCGCGGCCACCGGCTCGGCACCGCCGTCAAGCTCGCGAACCTCCGACTGCTGCAGCACGAGGCCCCGCAGGTCCCGGCGGTGTACACCTGCAACGCCGAATCCAATGCGCACATGCTCGCCGTGAACACGCTGCTCGGGTTCGTGCCGACCGAGCGGATGGGCGAACTGCAGAAGCGCCTAGGCTGAGCGTCCGACGACTCACCCGCCCGGCGGGCGCAAGAAACGCTCACCGCCCGAGCAAATTCTTCACGGCGCGCAAAAGCGCAAGTTCCGCATGAAACAAGGGATCCACCTGCACTTCCGGCAAGAAGTCTGACAGAATCAGAGAAAGTTCCCGCGACGGATCGGAGAAGTCTCGATGACCGACCTGTACCGGCTGCCGCAGCCCGCGTTCGATTCCGAACTCGTCCCGTTGCTCTTCGAGATCGAGCGTCTTCGCGCCGACGTCGGCGTCGGTACGGCGCACCGCGAGATCGTCTCGGAGCTGCATCTGCTCTTCGACACCGTGATGAGCGTGATCTCCGCCCGCATCGAAGGCAACCACACGACCGTGTACGAGGCCGTCGAGGCCTTGGGCGAAGCGGGAACGCGAAACCTCGCCGACCATCTCAGCGAGATCTCCAACATCGTCGAGGCCGTACGTCACCTCGACTCTCTCGATCCTCGCCACCCACTCACCCACCGTCTCCTCCGAGACCTGCACACGAGGACCGTCGACGGTCTCGTCCGCGAAGGGGATCCGACGCCCGGGGCCTATCGCGATCAGGAGGTCGCGATCGCCGGCTCCGCCCACGTCCCACCCTCCTGGGTCACCGTGCACGCGGAGATGTCGGACCTGCTCGACTTCGCGAACGCCGAGCGACCGATGCACGAGCAGATGATGCAGATCGCACTCGCACATCACCGCTTCGTGTGGATCCACCCATTCCGCAACGGCAACGGACGCGTGTCCCGCCTCTTCACGTACGCGATGCTCCGCAAGACGGTTTTCGCCACGCGTGGGTACAACGCGCTGAATCCTGCAGCGGTCTTCGGCAACGATCGGTCGGCGTACATCGCCGCCCTCGAATCCGCCGACGCTCTGGACGAAGAGGGCACCGTCTCCTGGGTCACGTTCTTCGCGCGGGGCATCCGCGACGACCTCGCCCGACTCGTCCAGTTGCAGGACCATGAATTCGTCGAGTCCGTCCTCGTCGGCCCCGCGCTGGCGCAGCTGACGCGGGACGGGGTCATCAGCCGCGCAGACGAGACGGTGCTTCGCGCGGTTCTCGCGGCAGGAGTCGTGAAGGCCGGCGATCTCGAATCGGTGATCCCCGGCACCGCCTCACAACGATCCCGGGTCATCCGGGCGCTCCTCGATCGCGGTCTGCTCCGCCAGGCGGAGGACGGCCCCCGCTTCTATCTGCTCTCCTTGAGCCGGGGGCCCCTTGCCTCACGTCTCATCCGACGCCTCAACGAACTGGGGCACCTCCCCAAGATCCTGGAGAACGATTGACATGATCCCGCCGCTCGCAGACCTGCTCGACTCGGCCAGGGTCGTCGCCCTCCCGATGCACAGTCGCTTCCGCGGCGTCGACGTGCGGGAGGCGCTCCTCTTCGAGGGGCCGGAGGGGTGGGCGGAGTTCTCCCCGTTCACGGAATACGAAGACGCCGAGGCCGCCACCTGGCTCGCCGCGGCGATCGACTACGCGTGGTGTCCGCAGCCGGCGCCGCTGCGTGACCGGATCGGCGTGAATGCGACGGTCCCGGCGATCGATGCCGCACGGGTCCCCGAGCTGCTGGCGCGGTTCGCGGGGTGCCGCACGGCCAAGGTCAAGGTCGCCGAGCCGGGGCAGACGCTCGCCGACGACGTCGCCCGCGTCCGTGCGGTGCGCGAGGCGATGGGCCCGGAGGGGCGCATCCGCGTCGATGCGAACGGCGCCTGGAACGTCGACGAGGCCGAGCACGCGGTGCACGCCCTGGGCGAATACGACCTGGAGTACGTGGAGCAGCCGTGCGCGACGGTGCCGGAGCTCGCCGATCTGCGTCGGCGCGTGAAGCACATGGGCATCCCGGTGGCCGCCGACGAGAGCGTGCGCAAGTCGTCCGATCCGCTCGCCGTGGCCCGCGCGGGCGCAGCCGACCTCCTCGTCGTCAAGGCTCAGCCGCTCGGCGGTGTCACGCACGCACTGCAGATCGTCACGGCCGCGGGACTCCCGGTCGTCGTGTCGAGCGCACTGGACACCGCGATCGGACTGTCCCAGGGCGCCGCTCTCGCTGCCGCGCTCCCGACGCTCGACTACGACTGCGGACTCGGAACGGCGTCACTCTTCCTCGACGACGTGGCCGACCGGCGCCCGGTCGACGGCTCGATCCCGGTCGGCCGGGTGACGCCGGACGCGGATGCCCTCACCCGCCTGGCCGCATCCGACGAGCGCCGTGAATGGTGGATCGCCCGACTCGCCCGCTGCCACTACGAACTGGCGGCCGCCGCGAACTGAGCCGGTGGACCTCTCCGCCCTCCACCCGGCGATCTTGCGGACTACGGCTCGATGAGCAGTTGCACCAGACGGCCGAGCTCTTCGCCACCGGAGTGCCGCAGCTGCGCATCGTCCTGGCCGGCCATGGCGCCGCGCACCGTCATGCCCTCCCAGATGATCATGAGCATGCGAGCAGCCGTCTCGGCCGGAAGGCGAAGGCGCAGCAGGCCGGCAGTGACGATGTCGTCGACGATCTGCGCAATACTCGAGACCATCTCGCGCTCCTGCATGAGGTAGGCCTCGCCGAACTTCGCGTCGCGCAGCGCACGGATGCGGATCTCGCTGAGCAGCATGACACCGAGACGGTCGTCTCCGCCGAGCTCCATGATCTGCTGCACGAGGTCGATCGGATCACACCCCTCGACCAGGGCACCGGCGGCCGTCAGCTCCTCGACGCGCTGGCGCACCGCGCTCACGCGCACCTCGGAGACGCTCGCGGCGAGCATGAGGAACAGCTCGTCCTTGGATTCGAAATTGGAGTAGAACGCGCCACGGGTGAAGCCGGCGCGCTCGCACACCGCCTCGACGGACGCGCCGTCGAGGCCGACCTCGGCGAAGACCTGGGCCGCCGCTTCGAGCAGGCGGGCCCGCGTGTTCTCTCGGCTGCGGGTTGCGGGTATCGACATCGAAACCTCCTGACCCCTCACTCTCGCATGATTCACACCCCGCACACAGGCTGAGCCGGGCGGGTCACCTTACGATACATCTATGTATTGGATACACCTGTGTATCCACCTCGTACCCCTCGGAGGAACGCGTGTCCACACTCCTGTCCTCGCTCGGACGCTGGTCCTTCCGGCACCCCTGGCGAGTCCTCGTGTCCTGGCTGCTCGCGCTCGGCATCGCCGGCGCCGGAGCACTCGTGCTGGGGGCGGGCACCGACAACACCTTCTCCATCCCCGGCACCGAATCGCAGGCCGGACTCGAGCAGCTCTCCCGCTCCTTCCCGCAGGTGAGCGGGACGAACGCGCAGTTCATCGTGGTGGCCGCCGACGGCGACAAGATCACGGATGACGACTACCGCGATCACATCGAGGATGCCGTCGACGAGCTGGGTGACCTCGACGGCGTGCTCGCAGCCACCTCGCCGTACGACGAGATGGTCAGCGGCATGATCAACGAGGACGACACCGCGGCGATCGTCCGCGTGCAGTTCGACGGCGAGTCCACCGACGTCTCCGACGACACGAAAGACGCACTGCGCACCGTCGTCAGCGACCTCGACTCCGAGCTCCCCGCGGGTTCGCAGACCTCGCTCGGCGGCGACCTGTTCGCGATCTCGATCCCCGGTGTCACGCTCACCGAGGCCGTCGGACTGCTGATCGCGCTCCTCGTCCTGATCGTCACGTTCCGCTCCTTCGTCGTGGCAGGACTCCCGCTGCTCACCGCCATCCTCGGCGTCGGCATCTCGATGGCCGGCATCTTCACCGCGACCGCGTTCGCCACGGTCTCCTCGACCACCCCGCTGCTGGCGCTCATGCTCGGCCTCGCCGTCGGCATCGACTACGCGCTGTTCATCATGGCCCGACATCAGGACCAGGTCCGCGAGGGGGTCGATCCGGAGGAATCCGCTGCTCGCGCAGTCGGCACCGCAGGGTCCGCCGTGGTCTTCGCCGGCGTCACCGTGCTCATCGCGCTCATCGGCCTCGGGTTCGCGGGCATCCCGTTCCTCACCACGATGGGCATCGCGGCCTCCGTCGCCGTGGCCGTCGCCGTCGCGATCGCCGTCACGCTCACCCCGGCGCTCCTCGGCTTCGTGAAGGGCCGGGTCGTGGGCCGACCGAAGCGCGCCCCGAAGGCGAAGAAGAAGAGCGCGAAGGACGGCTCCGGGGACGCGCCCGCCGCTCCGGTCCGCGTCGCGGGCAGCACCCGCTGGGTGAACGGCGTCACCAAGCGCCCGATCCTGGTGTCGCTCGCGGTCGTGATCGGCCTCGGCATCGTGGCCGTCCCCGCGCTGAGCCTGAACCTCGCGCTCCCCAACGCCGGCGTGCTCCCGAAGGACTCCGAGGCACGGCAGACCTACGACCTCGTGGGCGAGCAGTTCGGCCCCGGGTTCAACGGACCACTGATCCTCACCGGAACGATCGTCACCTCCACCGACCCGCTCACCCTGATGGAAGACCTCGGGGATGCCGTCGAGAAGATCCCCGGCGTGAAGGAGGTCGCACTCGCGACCCCGAACGAGACCGCGGACACCGGCATCGTGCAGATCATCCCGGAGACCGCCCCGGACGACCCGGCGACCGCCGACCTCGTGCGCGAGCTGAGGAGCCACCACGACGAGTGGCTCGAAGAGTTCGGCATCGATCTCAAGGTCACCGGATTCACGGCCGTCGGCATCGACATCTCCGATCAGCTCGGCCACGCACTGCTGCCGTTCGGCATCTTCGTCATCGGCCTCTCGCTGATCCTGCTGACCATCGTGTTCCGCTCGCTCTGGGTGCCGATCACCGCGGCCGCCGGATACCTGCTCTCGATCGTCGCCGCCTTCGGTGTGGTCGGTGCCGTGTTCGAGTGGGGCTGGTTCGCCGACCTGCTGCACGTCGCCAAGGTCGGACCGATCATCAGCTTCATGCCGATCATCCTGATGGGCGTGCTGTTCGGGCTCGCGATGGACTACCAGGTGTTCCTCGTCTCCCGCATGCGTGAGGATTTCGTGCACGACCCGGATTCGAAGAGCCCGGATCGCGCGAAGCGCCGCGCCGCAGCCCTGCGCACCGTGCGCAGCGGGTTCACCGGCTCGGCCAAGGTCGTCACCGCGGCGGGTCTCATCATGTTCGCGGTGTTCGTGGCCTTCGTCCCTGAGGGTGACTCGTCCCTGAAACCCATCGCGCTCGGACTCGCCGCCGGTATCGCGATCGACGCCTTCCTCGTGCGGATGACGCTCATCCCCGCCCTCATGGCGATCCTCGGCGAGCGCGCCTGGGAGCTCCCGCGCTGGCTGGAGAAGATCCTTCCCCGCGTCGACGTCGAAGGCGAGGCCGTGGAGCGCGAACGCCATCTGGCCGAGTGGCCGGGCGACGGGTCCGTGGTCGCCGCCGACAGCCTCGAGATCAGCGCGGATGCGCCCCTCGTCGAGGATCTGACGATGCGCATCCCGAACGGCGGCGCGGTCATCGCGACCGGCGGCGACCTACGGACGCGTCGGGCTCTGGCCCTCACGATCGCGGGACGCCTGACGCCCACGGACGGACGGCTCCGCGTCGCGGGCCACCTGCTCCCCGGACGCGCCGCCTGGGTGCGATCGCACGTCGGCTGCGTCCTGGTCGACGACGCGGATGCCGCACTCGCCGACCTGGCCGAGGCCCTGCGCGGGAAGTCGCAGATCGTCGTGATCGACGGCCTCGACCGCTTCTCGGGTGGCCAGCGCGACCAGGCGACGGCGATGCTGCGAGATGCCGCAGCCTCCCGATCGCTCGCGGTGTTCGCCACCGCCTCCGACGCCGACTCGGCACGGACCACTCTCGCCGAGGCCGGCTGGCCCGACGCACAGACTCTCGACACGCGCGCTCCTCGCCGGAGCACCGCAGAATCCACCGAGGTGACGGCATGACCCTCCCCATCGAGCGCGCGCGCTCCCGCAAGCCCATCACGTGGCTGACCATCCTCGGCGTGCTGCTGCTGCCGGCGGCGGTCGGCGGCATCCTGGTCGCGGCCCTGCAGAACCCGACCGAGCGCCTGGACTCGATGACCGCGGCCATCGTCAACCTCGACGAGCCCGTGACCATCGACGGGCAGATGACCCCGCTCGGACGTCAGCTCGCCTCCGGACTCGTGGAGGGCTCGGACGACCTGGATTCCAACCTCACGTGGGTGATCTCCAACAAGGACGACGCCGCCGACGGACTCGCCGACGGCTCGTACCAGGCCGTCATCACGATCCCGGAGGACTTCTCCGCGGCGGCGACCTCGGCCGGTCAGGCGATCTCCGACGGTGGCGGCAAGGCCGAGAAGGCGACCATCACCGTGACCACCCCGGACGACGGACTCGTCGCGGACGACCTCATCACGGGGCAGATCGCCGACGTCGCCGCCTCGACCATGGGCACCATGCTCACCGAGGCGACGACCGAGAACATCCTCGTCGGGTTCACCACGATCGGCGACCAGATCGGCGATGCGGCGGACGGTGCCCTCAAGCTCGCGAACGGCGCGCGGGATGCCGCGACCGGCGCGGCCGAGATCCCGGACGGCGCCACCAAGCTGGCCTCCGGCGCAGGACAGCTCGGGACGGGCGCCTCGTCGCTCGCGACCGGGCTCGACACGATCGCGGGCAAGACCCGCGAGGCCGCGGATGGTGCGGCGCAGATCGGGTCCGGGCTGACCGCCGGGGGAACGAAGCTGCAGGGAAGCGTCGCCGACGTGCAGAAGCTCGTGGGCGGAATTCAGGGGGCCTCGGCATCCGCGAAGTCGGCGGCATCGGGCTCGGCCGCGCTCGCGCAGAAACTGGCCGGACTGGCGGCTACCGCATGCGCCACTCCGGTGACGGACCAGGCGCAGTGCGATCTGCTCACCTCCCTCCGAGACGATGCGGGCGCCGTGGCGACGAACGCCGGGACCGCATCCGGAATCCTCAACGACCCGAAGGTCGCCGGCGGCGTCGGCGCCCTCCCGGGCACGTTCACCACGCTGGCATCGAGCATGACCCAGGCCGGGGCCGGGGCCACGCAGCTCGCGGGCGGCCTCACCCAGCTCGCCGACCAGGGCATCGGCGCATCCGCGACCGGCGCTCGCGGCCTCGCCTCCGGTGCGACCCAGCTGTCCGAGGGCGCCACCGCTCTCGCCGACGGCACGACCGAGCTCGCGACCGGGCTCGACACCCTGGCGACCGGAACGGGTGACCTCGCGGGTGGGCTGCGCACGGCATCCGACTCGCTCCCCTCGTTCAGCGACAGCGACTCGAAGTCCCTCGCCACGGTGATCGCCGACCCGGTGTCGTCGAACTCGTCGATGAACGCGATCTTCGGGCCGACCGCCATCCCCCTTCTCGCGGCCGTCGTGCTGTGGTTCGGCGGGCTCGCGACGTTCGTCGTGATGCGCGCCCACACGGCGCGCACCCTGACCTCCCGTCGCTCGTCCGCGACGCTCACGCTGCGGGCGTTCGCGCCGGCGGCACTGATCGGCGCCGGACAGGGTCTGCTGGTGTCGCTCATCGTGCAGATCGTGGCGAGCTATGACGCGGGAACCTGGTGGGCCTTCGCGGGAACGGCCGTGCTGGCCGGCGTGGTCTTCGCCGCGGTGAACCAGGCGCTGGTCGCGCTGTTCGGTGGTGTCGGACGATGGATCTCCGCCCTCATCGGCGTGCTGGCCGTCGCGACCGGGCTGATCTCGACCGTGCCCGACTGGCTGGCCGGCATCGGCGCGGCACTGCCGACGGCCCCCGCGTTCGCGGGCCTGATCGCCGGGAGCGGCTCCGCAGTGGCGGCGCTGGTGGTCTGGGGCGTGCTGTCCCTCGTGGCCACCACGCTCGCCGTGACCATGCGTCGCACGACCTCGGCCAAGGCGGTGCTCGCCACCGCCTGACCCGCACCTCTCCGGCCAGAACGGAGAGCATCCGCCCTCGGCCCGGCGCGTCAGCACACGACGCGCCGGGCCGAGGGCTTTCTCTCTGGGTTTCGGCACCGCCCCGCCTCAGCCATGGTCCCTCACAGTCCAAGCCGCAGCGCCCGGACGCACGAGACCCGCCCGCGCAGGTCAGCGCGGACGGGTCTCGGTGTCACCCGACGAGGGTCAGCTCAGGCCGGAGTAGGCGTGCAGACCCTTGAAGAAGACGTTGACGATCGTGAAGTTGAAGATCACGGCCGAGAAGCCGACGATCGCCAGCCACGCGGAGGGGTTGCCGCGCCAGCCGCGCGTCGCCCGAGCGTGGATGTAGCCGGCGTAGAGCACCCAGATCACGAACGTCCAGGTCTCCTTCACATCGAAGCCCCAGAAGCGGCTCCAGGCGTAGTACGCCCAGATCGACCCCGCGATGAGCGTGAAGGTCCACAGGATGAAGCCGATGATCGTGAACATGTACGCCAGGCTCTCCAGGCGCACGGACGGCGGGAAGGTGCGGAGGAAGCCGGGCCCGGTCTTCGCGGCCCCTTCTGCGACGAGCCGCTCCCGGCGCGACTGCATCAGCTGGATCACCGAGAGGGCGAACGCGAGCGCGAAGAACGCGGTAGCCAGCGAGGCGACGAACACGTGGATGACCAGCCAGACGCTCTTCAGCGGGTCCATCAGCGGGGAGACCTCGACGTAGAAGTTCGTCGCTCCGAGGCCCAGCAGCACCACGACCAGGCCGGTGATGAACGTGCCGAGGAAGCGCAGGTCGAGGCGCGTGAGCACCACGAGGTACACCGCGATGATGAGCAGCGTGCCCATCATCGCGAACTCGTAGAGGTTGGCCCACGGCACCCGACCGGCGGCGAGGCCGCGGGTGACGGTCGCCGCGAGGTGGAAGAGGAAGCCGAGGACCGTCAGCGAGGTGCCGATCCGGGCCATCACGAAGCGCTGCGGAGCGGCGTCCTTGCCAGGCGCGCCGGAGGACGCCGTGGCGGTGCCCCCGCCTGCTCCGACGAGGACCGCTTCCCGGACCGTCTGCGCGTCGGCCGTCGCCTGCGAGCGCCGCGCGAGATCGAAGGCATAGGCCACGAAGGCCGCCGCATAGATCGCGATCGCCGTCCAGAGCAGGACCGGCGAGATCACGTTGAGCTCGAGCATGGTGTCAGTCTACTTTCGGGTGTCGGTCGCCGGGGCCTCCGGCTGCGCGGACTCGTCCGCGGTGTCGTCGATGGTGGGGCGAGCCGTCGTGCCGCCCGCGGCGTCGAGGAGTCGTGCGTGGCCGGCGACGAGGTCGTCGACGGCGGCGGCGAGGGTCGGGTCCTCGCCTCGAGCGAGTGCGGCGTACTCGAGCGCCACCTCGCCGTCGTGCGCGGTCGCCTTGACCCACACGCGTCGGCGCGGCACGAACAGGGCGATCATGAGACCGCCGAGGGCCAGCAGCGCGAAGCCGAGCACCCACACACCCGACTCGTCGCGGTGGATCTGCAGCGAGGCGAAGCGCTTCACGGACTTCGAGGCGTCGGTCGCGCCCGCGGGCGACTCATCCTCGAAGGTCACGGAGCCGAGCCCGTTTGGCAGCTGCGCGGTCTGGCCGGGCGTGAGCTCGATCGACTCGACGTTCGTGGTGCGGCCGGTGAGCTTGGTCATCCCGGTCGTGTCGAGCACGTAGACCGAGCGCGGCACGCCCTCGTTGATGCCCAGGTCGCCCGTGTACACGTCGAGCGTGAGCGTCGGGTTCGTGAGATCGCCGTAGGCGGAGAAGAACGCGCCCGTGTCGAGCACGCCGGTGGTCGGGTAGAAGAACCCGACGAGGCCCACCTGCTCGGCCAGACCATCCGGGATCTTGAGCACGCCGAGCGAGGTCATGTTGTTGTCCTGCGGGAGGAACGGCGTGCTGTTCGTGAACACGACGTTGCCCTCAGGATCGCTCACCGTGACGGTCGGCGCGTAGCCATTGCCCAGCAGGAACACGTCGTCGTCGGCCACGGCGAGCGGCTCGTTGACCTTGACGGATCCCTCGCGCTCCTCGCCGTCCTCCTGCACGGTGACGTTGGCGGAGAAGTTGCCGGCCTGACCGGAGCCCGGCTCGCCGAACGGCTGGTAGGTCACATCGAAGGAGTCGAGACGCATCGAGTAGGGCGAGAACGCGTCATCCCCCACGAAGCGGCCGCGGTTCATGGAGTCGTAGTCGAGCAGGGTGTTCGCGAAGGTCTCCCCCTCGACCAGCACGCGCTGTCCGGTGTACGAGAACCCGCCGCCCACGCCGACCGTGACCAGCACGCCGACGAGCGCGAGGTGGAAGAGCAGGTTGCCGGTCTCGCGCCAGTAGCCGCGCTCCGCGGAGACCGAGAACGTGCGCCCGCGGTCGTAGCGCTCCACCCGATAGCCGAGCGCCTTGAGCTGTTTCGTGGCGACGTCGATCGACGCGGCGGCCTCGGCCTCGGCGTCACCGGTCTTCGTGCCGGTGTCGGCCGACGGGTCGCGAGTGACGGCGCGGTAGTCCTCGAGGCGCTGCAGGCGCGCGGGCGTGCGCGGCGGACGGGCGCGGAGGGCCTTGGCGTGGTGCTTGATGCGCGGGATCACGCAGCCGACCAGCGAGGCGAAGAGCAGCAGGTAGATCGCCGAGAACCACGGCGACAGGTACACGTCGAACATCTTGAGTCCGTCGAGCACCGGGAAGAGGTCGGGGTTGTCGCGCTCCCACTGCGTGACGCCGTTCGGGTCGGCCATCCGCTGCGGGAAGATCGAGCCGGGGATGGCCGCGATCGCGAGCACCAGCAGCAGGACGAGTGCCGTGCGCATCGAGGTCAGCTGGCGCCATCCCCAACGCAGCCAGCCGACGAGGCCGAGCCGCGGCTGGGTGATCGAGTCGTCGCCGTCGACGTGGTCGGACGGGCGGAGCGGATCGCTGGAGTCGCTGTTCACGGCACTCTTGTTCTTCGTCATGGTCTTCTCGGAGGGAGCGGACTTCTCTGAACGGTCAGAGCGGGAGGATGACACTGCCCATCACCGCCGTCAGCCGCGACATGATGTCGGTCCAGAGCCCGGTGACCATCAGGATCCCGAGCAGGATGAGCAGCACGCCGCCGATGACGTTGACGACGCGGATGTGGCGGCGCAGGAAGCCGATCGCCTTCGTCGCCCAGCCGAAGCCGAGTGCGACGAGCAGGAACGGGATGCCGAGCCCGAGGGAGTATGCCAGCCCGAGGGAGCCCGCCCGCACCGGGTCACCCGCGTTGAAGGAGAGGGCGAAGATCGCCGTGAGCGTGGGGCCGAGGCACGGTGCCCACCCGATGCCGAGGGCGATGCCGAGCAGCGGAGCGCCGATGATGCCGGCCTTGGAGTCGACGTGGAAGCGGAGCTCGCGCTGCGCGAAGCCGAACAGGCCGAGGAAGACCAGGCCCATGACGATGATGACCACGCCCAGGATGCGGGTGATGAGCTCGCCCCACTCCAGCAGGAAGACGTTGGCGATTCCGCCCAGTGCCGTGATCGAGACGAACACCAGGCTGAAGCCGAGGATGAACAGCAGCACGCCGAGGACGAGCCGGCCACGCGTCGCCGTCTGGGTCGCCGGGCCCTGCGAGCCCGCCCCGGAGACGGACGCCGTGCGCGGCGCGACCGTTCCGCCGAGGAAGCCGAGATAGCCCGGCACGAGCGGGAGCACGCACGGCGACAGGAACGAGATGAGTCCCGCCAGCATCGCGACGGGGATCGCGATCCAGAGGGCCCCCGAGCCGATGATCGCTTCAGGGTTCACGACGCTCCCTCAGTGATCACGACTTCTCCGCGAGTGCGTCCTTGACGAGCGTGGAGAGGATCGACTTCCCGTCGATCGGTCCGATGATGCGCGCGGCGACCCGGCCCTGCTTGTCGAGCACGAGCGTGGTCGGCGTCGCGGCGATCGGGGTCACCTTCGCGAAGGCGAGCTTGGCCTGGGCGGTGTCCACGTCGATCAGGCTCGGGTAGGTCACGTCGTACTCGTAGGCGAAGGCGACCGCGGTGTCGGCCTGGTCACGGGTGTTGATACCGATGAACGTGACGTCCTGGTCGCTGTAGTCCTGCCAGACGGCTTCCAGGTCGGCGGCCTCGAGGCGGCACGGCGCGCATCCGGCGTACCAGAAGTTGACGACCGTGACGTCGCCGGCGATGTCGGCGCTGTCGAATTTCTCGCCAGCCTCGGTCACGCCGCTGAACTCGACGGGCTCGCCGCGCTCGGCGACGGGGATCTCGACGATCGCGCCGTCGGCCGCGACATAGCCGGTGTTCTCCCCGTTGAGGAAGGATTCGCTGACCGGATCGGGAGCGCAGGCGCTCAGACCGATGGCGAGCACCGCAGCGAGCGCGGCACCGACCGCACGACGCGAACGCCGGGTGCGGGAGGAGCGGCCGCTGCGGATCGGACGGACCGTCGAATCGCTTGGCACGACTCCGAGTTTACGCAGAGCTTCCTATGCACGAGCCGGAAACGGGACCCTCCGCCGGGGTCTCAGAAGCGCGCCAGGACGTCGTCGACCCCCGCCCGGAAACGCGGGCAGGTCGCGATGTCGTGCGCACGGCAGCCCATCGCATGCTCGGTCATCTCGCGCGATCGACGCATCTCCTCCATGCGCCGGTCGAGGTCGTCGAGGTGCTGCTGGAGCACCTGATGCCGCCCCGCACTCCCGTCGTCGAGCAGCACCGCGATCTGCTCGACCGTCATCCCGGCGGCCTTGCTGCGCTGGATGACGGCGATGCGCACGACCTCGTCCTCGCCGTAGCGCCGCCGCCCCGCACCGTCCCGCGGCGGCCGGAGCAGACCGACGGACTCCCAGTGCCGCAGGACGTTGGTCGGCAGCTCGTGTCAATCGTCGACCGCCCTGGCTCGCGCCTGACACACCTGACCCGCGAAAACACGCGGCGCATGGCCGAGTCGCACCGACTCTTTCGTCGTAACAGTTGATCCGTTCTTGCACAGACCATTGGCGATGAGCGAGGGCATCTTGCAAGCGCTTTCTGCGCGCCGCAGTGTACGACCAGCTGGTCCGGTGCGAGTGAATTTTCGCTCGCACGAAGAGGCGGAGGGCCGGGATCTCCCGGCCCTCCGCGTGGGCATCTTCCCTAGCTCGTCAGTTCAGCATCGAGTCCCTCAAGCACGCCGCGACGAGCGAGTGGATCAAGAAGAACGTCTGTGCTCACCCGATACATCATGGGAAGCGATGACAAGTAGACCAACCCACAGCGCGCCACAATCTTTGGATTATGCCCATCTTCAGCAGACACCTCCGCTCTCCGCTGGTGCGCTGCGTGCGCGAACGGCGTGCGGATGATGACGATGCGCTGCGGGGTCGCTTTCCATCATCGACAGCCCGGAGCGCCCTGGGGAGGAACGAGCGGCGCGGCCCCTAGCCTGTGATGATTGCGATACTTAGGACGGACTGAGCGAATCCTGCCTGGCTGAAGGTTGAGTATCCCCCGAACTTCCCGTAGTGAATCCCGACGGCAGAGTTGTTAACGAACCAGGGTCCGCCACTGTCTCCGGGGTTGGTGAATGCACCGTTGGACTGCACCATCCTGCTGATGTAGGTGGAGGTTCCGTCAATGTTGGCATAGAACGCAAGCCCGACCTGCCGGACCGTTGTGCATGAATGGGCGGAGCGAGTCTTCCCGTAGTTGCAGATCGACTGCCCTGCAGACGGATAGACCACGCTCGTGATCGACCGGTAGGAGGAGGGGGCGATGATGATCGTGTTTCCGATCAAAGGATCAGACGAGGAGTGCTTTTGCACCTCTCCGTAAGCGCCCGCGTGCTGTCCACGGTGGACCGTGCCGTAGGTGCTGCCAGACGGTGTCCCTGCCGCGTTGGGACAGTGGGCAGCGGTCACGAAGCCCTTGTATTGAGGGCTTCCGAGGATCCGAATGTTGAAGCCTGCGGTGCAGCCGGAGATGCTCGTGCCGCCGCGGATGAGCTCCGGGTCGGTGGAGATGTCTTCGGTCGCCTCCACGACATCAATTTCGGCCTTCTCGCTGGATTTCACAACAGCGCTGACTGCGCGAGCGATGACTGAGTCGGCTACCTCTCCATCCTTAAGCTCGTATTGAATGCGGACGCTGCCTGCCGTCGGGTCCGTCTCGCCAACGAGCTGCGAGAAGGTGCCCGTAGCCAGGAGCTCGGACATCGCTTCATGGCGAATCTCCTCTGCTTCGGCCTCGGAGAGCTTTGCCCCGAACCGGACTTCTACTTTGACGGGAAGGTCCGCGAATAAGTCGGCAACCTTGCTGTCTTCCGCGCCCGTGAACGAGACCCATGCGGAGCTTTCACCGACAGCTCCCCACTCGGAGCTGGCATATCTGTCGGGGACACTCTCTATCGCTTTCGTCAGCGCCTCGAGGAACTCTTGCTGGCCGGCAAACTGACGTTGAGCAGCCTCTTCGCTGATCTTCAGGTCCTCGGCGAGCGCCTTCGCATCCTCCGGCAGCAACCGCGATGCCGACGCCGCTGAAGAGCCTCCAACGACCACCGTGGCGTCTTCACCACCGGCCGTCTCGTCTGCCATCGCCGGTGCGACACCGACCGCCGCCGCCACAAGTGCAACGCATGCACCCAGGGCTATGGATCTGTACTTTGAAATCTTCATTGATTCTTCTGACGCCTATGTACAAGGTGCCCAGAGCCTAGGGGCTCACCCATATGTATGCAATCATCAGCACATGAGGAAGATCCTCCCCACTCTCGTCGCAATTGTTCTGGTCGCCCTCAGTCTGAGTTCTTGCGCAACAGCGGCAGACAGGGCTGGCAATACGCCCGACGACGAGAACCCAGTCGTGCTTGTTCCGGATTCTGCTCCTTCGGCCCTACGAGAAGCGGAAGTGGACGGTGTCGTAGAACTCCGAGACGGCTGCTTCGTCCTGGCCTCCACCGCTGGCAATTGGCTCATCGAATGGCCGTACGGCACCATTCTTGGCGCTGACGCCGTTTCCGTAGAGAACGATCAGTTTGGAACTATCGAGGTAGGCGACACCATCCGCGGCGGAGGCGGCTACGGGACCAACGTCGAGGGTTGCGACGTAGATGGCGTAGAAGGCACTGTTTCGGTTGACCAGATCGCCGAGACCAACGGGTAGCGCTCCTTCCACCTGGAGACCGCGAAATCCCGCGTCTTCACGGTCACGTGCCCGCATTGTGGCAGGACTCGGCCCCCTTTACTCGCGTGGTGCGGGGCCTCGTCAAGTGCGAACCCAAGATCGAGACACCATGACCGCATTGAACATGGCCCCGTTCTCCTCTTCCTCCTCGACGAGGCGCCGCTCTACTGCTACGACAGCCGGCAGGACAATGCCACGACCTTCGCGGGGCTCGAAGTCGTCGGCATCGACAAGCTCGTGCCGGGCATCGGCGTCGAGGAGATCATCAAACACTGCTGGTTCGAGGAGCGTGCGAACGCGGATGCCGTGCACACCACCGGCGGCGGACTCCGCTTCGAGTACGACCATCCACGTCGACGACGCGAAGCGTAGCGAGCACAACCGCCGCTCGATTGCCTCTGGACCCGAGCCTCGCGCTACGTGGTCGCGCGGGTGCGGATGCTCGTCCTGATGTCATCGGTTTGCTCGTTCACGGCGTTGAGGTTCTGGCGCATGTGAGTGAACACCGGAGCCTGCCCCTTCGGGTCCGCAATCGTGAGGATCGCTGCATACGGGATCCCCTCCTCCGCCTCATCGGCCGTCGAGATTAGAAGCGGGACATCACGTCTGCGACGCCAGTACGGAAGCGCGGACAGGTAGCGATATCGTGCGACCGACAGTTCATCGCGTGCTCAGTCATCTCTCGTGAGCGTCGCATGTCTTCCATGCGCCGGTCTATATCGTCGAGGTGCTGCTGGAGTACCTGATGACGCTCTCTCGCCCCATCGTCGAGCATCACCCCGATCTGCTCCAATGTCATGCCGGCACTCTTGCTGCGCTGGATGACAGCGATTCGGACGATCTGGTCCTCGTCGTACTTCCGCCGACCGCCGGAGTCACGGCCGGGCGACAACAAGCCAACGGTCTCCCAGTGACGGAGGACATTGGTCGGCAAGGACATCTCCCGCGCGACGTCACCGATGCTCAGAAGTTTCACCACAAACCCCCTCGCTCCGCGTACACAGGCCAAAGCGCGACGCCCAACGCATCCTCCAACCGCGCAATCGTTCGCACGTCCGACCAACGCGCACCGGACAGGAGGTTGCGAATCGTCCCCTCATCGAGACCCGCATCGTCAGCGACGGATCGTACGCTCGCCATGCCGATAGACCGACGTAGATTGACGGCCAGGAGGCGGGCGGTCTCACCAGCAGGGTCCAACGAAGGCGTGTTCGGCCAAGAGTCGGTCAGATCAGCAGGCGACGGGCGCGGGGGCTTAGGCACAAGACTCTCCCTCGGTAACCACCGAAACCGCGGAATTCCGCGGGTCAACTAGGTTGCGTCGGGTCATGTCACTTCGACCGGTGCAGATTGGAGGTATCAAAACCCCAGGTCGCGTGACGAATGACAGCTCGAAGCGGGTGGCGACGTCGCCGACGGACCAGGGATGCTCCTCGCTTGACTTCATGTTGACATGAAGTCACAGACTGGCCGAGAACGCAACATCCCACCGGAAGGACCACCATGTACGACGCGATCGTGATCGGCGCAGGACCGGCAGGGCTGCAGGCCGCCCTGACCCTCGGACGCATGCACCGCTCGACCCTCCTGCTGGACTCGGGTGAGTACCGCAACGGCACCGTCCTGCACATGCACAACATGATCGGTGCGGACGGCACTCCGCCCGCGGAGTTCCGCTCGGACGCCCGTCAGGAACTCGCCGCCTACGGCGACGTGGAGATCCGCGACGCCGCGGCGACGAGCATCTCGGGTGCCGACGACGCCTTCCGGGTGGACCTCGCCGACGGCTCAGCTGTCGAAGGGCGCCGGGTCGTCCTCGCCACCGGCGTCGTCGACGACCTCCCCGCCGTTCCCGGACTGCAGGACCTCTGGGGAACCGTCGCGTTCAGCTGCCCGTTCTGCGACGGGCACGAGCACGCCGGGAAGTCGATCGGCATCCTCGGCGCCGCCCCGCGGGCCGAGCACCTCATCGGTCTGCTCGGCAGGATCGTCGGGGACATCACCGTGTTCCCGACGAGCGAGCCGTTCTCAGACGAGGATCGGCGGCTGCTCGAGGCGAAGGGCGCCCGCGTGAGCGGTGCGCCGGTCGCATCCGTCGAGAAGGACGACGACGAGGTGCGGGTGCGTACCGCGGACGGCGAGGCCGCGGTCGCCGGGGTCTTCGTCGCGTCGGGGACGATGCGTCAGCGGGCACCGTTCGCCGCAGGCCTCGGACTGCGCGTGCTCGAGTCCGGGTGCATCGAGATCGACGAGTTCGGCCGCACCTCGCTCCCCGGCGTCTTCGCGGCCGGGGACCTCGCGCACCGAGCGACGCTGCCGGGTCCGATGGCCTCGGTGCTGCTGGCCGCGGCCGCCGGTCAGCTGGCGGCGATCGGGATCATCCAGTCGCTCGCCTGAGCGGGCCGTTTCGTCTCGTCGCTGCGCTCCTCGCTCAACGACCGGTCTCCGCCCCCGGTCGTCGAGCGAGCGCAGCGAGACGAGACGCCCGCGCGGGCGTCAGACGGCGCCGACGTCCACCGCGCCGCCCGTGGCGGCGGGCTCCGCGTAGGCGACCTCGCGCCAGACGTCGCCGACGCGCTCGAACGAGGTCACGCTCGACAGGGCGCAGCGCCGCGTACGCGGGTCGTGCCGCAGCGGCAGACCCGCCACTCGCAGGTGCGTGATCCAAATCGGCGCCTGATGCGAGACCATCACGACGTCGCCCTCGGGGGCGGCATCCCATGCCTCATCCATCACGCCCAGCATCCGCTCCGCGATGGAGGAGTACGGCTCGCCCCAACTCGGCAGCGACGGCTGGCGCAGATGCCACCAGTTGAGGGGGTTCATCAGCGACCGGCGCATCTGGGCGCCCTCGAACACGTTCGTCGGCTCGATCAGGCGGATGTCGACCTCGGGCACCAGGTCGAAGCGCGCGGCGAAGGGTTCGGCCGACTCCTGTGCGCGCTCGAGCGGGGAAGCGTACAGCGCGGCGACCGATCGGTCGAGGGAAGCCACATGATCGGCTGCCGCTGCCGCCATCTCCCGGCCCGCCGTGCTCAGGTGATAGTCGGGCAGCCGACCGTAGAGCACGCGAGCCGGGTTGTGCACCTCGCCGTGTCGGACCAGGTGCAGCCGAGACGCCGTCATGTCACGCCTTGCTGTAGCGCGCGTCCCCGAAGCCGAGGATCAGGTACCCGATGTACGGGAAGAGGAACAGCAGGAAGAACGAGAAGACCCCGCCCTTGTTGAAGCGCTCGCCGAGCTTGAACGCGACGATGATCGCGAGGATCAGGTTCGCCAGCGGGATGAGGTACAGCAGCGCGAACCAGGCCGACAGGCCGGCGATGCGCACCAGGAGCACGACGTTCACGATCGGGATGATGGCCCAGATGCCGGCGTACCCGGCCTTCGTGAACACCTTCCACAGGCCGATCGCGACGAGAATGTAGAAGACGAGGGCGATCAGGCCGGTGGTACCGGAGAAGATCGCCCCGAAGAGATCGGGGAGGCCGTTGCCGTCGGAGATGTTCATGGGGGTCTGCCTTTCGTCGTGGCGATCCTACTGATCCGGCGACTCCTGCGCCGCCGACGGGGCCGATGACCGGTCAACCGCCCCCGTAGAATGGGCGAGTTCCCCATTTCCCAGATCAGAAGGAATACTCCGTGCTTCGCACCCACTCGGCAGGCTCTCTGCGAGCCGAGCACATCGGTCAGACCGTCACCCTCTCGGGTTGGGTCGATCGCCGTCGTGACCACGGAGGAGTCGCTTTCATCGATCTGCGGGATGCCTCGGGCATCGCCCAGGTCGTCATCCGCGACGAGGAGATCGCGCACCCGCTGCGCAACGAATTCGTGCTGAAGGTGACCGGCGAGGTCTCGAAGCGCCCCGAGGGCAACGCGAACCCGAACCTGCCGACCGGCGAGATCGAGCTCATCGCGACCGACGTCGAGGTGCTGAACGAGTCCGCTCCGCTCCCCTTCCAGGTCTCCACGGCTCTCGCCGACACCGAGACCGTCGGCGAGGAGGCGCGCCTCAAGTACCGCTACCTCGACCTTCGTCGCCCGTCGCCGGCCGCAGCTCTCCGCCTGCGCTCGAACGTCTACAAGGCGATCCGCGACGTGCTGCACGCCGACGACTTCACCGAGGTGGAGACGCCGACCCTCACCCGCTCGACCCCTGAGGGCGCCCGGGACTTCCTGGTGCCCGCTCGTCTGAGCCCCGGCAGCTGGTACGCCCTGCCGCAGTCGCCGCAGCTGTTCAAGCAGCTGCTGATGGTCGGCGGCGTGGAGAAGTACTTCCAGATCGCCCGCTGCTACCGCGACGAGGACTTCCGCGCCGACCGCCAGCCGGAGTTCACGCAGCTCGACATCGAGATGAGCTTCGTCGACCAGGAAGACGTGATCGCGCTCATGGAGTCGCTCATCGTCGCGATGTGGGCGACGATCGGCGTCGAGGTGGCCACGCCCCTGCCGCGCATGACCTACGCCGAGGCCATGGCCAAGTACGGCTCCGACAAGCCCGACCTGCGCTTCGGTCTCGAGCTCGTCGAGGCGACCGAGTACTTCCAGGACACCCCGTTCCGCGTCTTCCAGGCCGAGTACGTCGGTGCGGTGCGCATGCCCGGTGGTGCCTCGCAGCCGCGCAAGCAGCTCGACGCATGGCAGGACTGGGCCAAGCAGCGCGGCGCCCGCGGCCTCGCCTACGTCCTGTTCAACGAGGACGGCTCGCTCGGCGGTCCCGCCGCGAAGAACCTGTCGGAGGCCGAGCAGGCCGGGCTGGCGGAACTCGTGGGCGCCGAAGCCGGCGACTGCGTCTTCTTCGCCGCCGGTTCCACCAAGGAGAGCCGTGCGCTGCTCGGTGCCGCCCGCGTCGAGATCGGCCGTCGCCTCGGCTACCTGAACCCCGACGAGTTCGCCTTCACCTGGGTCGTCGACGCTCCGATGTTCGAGCCTGCGGCCGACGCCGTGGCCTCGGGCGACGTGGCCGTCGGCGCGGGAGCCTGGACGGCCGTGCACCACGCGTTCACGGGTCCCAAGCCGGAGTTCCAGGACACGTTCGACACCGACCCCGGATCCGCTCTCGCCTACGCGTACGACATCGTCTGCAACGGCTCCGAGCTCGGCGGCGGCTCGATCCGCATCCACCGCGAAGACGTGCAGAAGCGCGTGTTCGAGGTCATGGGCATCAGCGACGAGCAGGCCGACGAGCAGTTCGGCTTCCTCCTCGACGCGTTCAAGTTCGGCGCCCCGCCCCACGGCGGGATCGCGCTCGGCATGGACCGCGTGCTGCAGCACCTGACCAAGACCGAGTCGATCCGCGAGGTCATCGCGTTCCCGAAGTCCGGCAACGGCTTCGACCCGCTCACCTCCGCTCCGGCGCCCATCACCGACGCGCAGCGCGCCGAGGCCGGCGTCGACTACGAGCCCGAGGACGACGAGGCCTGACGCCCGCCGCCACGCGCGGCAGACGCACACACGCCGGATCAGGCGGTTCCGCGAGGGACCTGCCTGATCCGGCGTTGCTGTCCTCGCGGGCGTTTCGTCTCGCTCCGCTCGCTCAACGGCCGACGCACCGCGCATCCCGGTCGTTGAGCGAGGAGCGCAGCGACGAGACGAAACGCCTCAGCCGCCGATCGGCGCGAGCGCGGGGACGATGTTCTCGTTCCACACGTCGACACCGAGCTTCGCGATCAGGGCGATCACGACCACGAGGAACACCACGCGGATGAAAGTGGTCCCGCGCGAGATCGCCATCCGCGACCCCAGGTAGCTGCCCGCGACGTTCGCGACCGCGAGGATGCCGCCGAGCAGCCAGAGCACCGCACCGTGCGGGATGAACAGCATCAGAGCGCCGGCGTTCGTGGCGAGGTTCACGATCTTCGCCTTGGCGCTGGCCTGCAGGAAGTCGTAGCCGAGCAGCGCGACCAGGGTGATCACGAGGAACGTTCCGGTCCCCGGCCCGATCATCCCGTCGTAGAAGCCGATCCCGAGCCCCGCGGCACCGGCCATGATGTGGTGCTTGTGGCCGTGGAAGCGCAGCTGCGTCGCCGCGCCCATCTGCGGCCGGAACGCGGTGAACAGCGCCACCACGAGCAGGGCGATCACGATGATGGGCTTGAACGCGGCGGGCGGAAGCACCGTCGCGACGGCGGCGCCCCCGAACGAGCCGATCAGCGCGACGGCCGCCATCGGCAGGGCCGTGCGGATGTCGGGTTTCGCGCGACGGTAGTAGGTGACACTGCTGGTCGCGGTGCCGAAGACCGAGGCGAGCTTGTTCGTGGCGAGCGCCTGCACAGGCGAGATGCCGGGGATCAGCAGCAGTGCGGGGAGCTGCAGGAGCCCTCCGCCACCGACGACCGCGTCGATCCAGCCGGCGCAGAACGCGGCGATCACGATGAGGAGCAGCATCCCCCAGGTGAGCTGCTCCAGTCCGAGCACGGCGCCGATATCCACCCGGCCATGATTCCAGAGAGTCGGCGCCGCGCTCGCATCCGCTCCGACACCCGCCGCGCACGCTGGCAGACTGGTGCCATGCTCGACGCCCTGCCGCTGCCCCACCCGTTCGAATCGCGCATCGGAACCGCCCTCCTCCGCCGAGCGACGGCGGAGGACACGGATCCGGTGATCGCCCTGCTCGCGGACGACCCGATCAGCGCGGCGCGCGGCGACGTGGCCTCCGAGGAGGACCGTCCGGCATACGAGCGGGGACTACTGGAGATCCTGGCCGATCCGTCGAACGACCTGCTCGTCGTCGAACTCGACGGCCGGATCGTCGGCACGCTCCAGCTCACCTCGATTCCCGGGATGGCACGACGCGGGGCACGGCGGCTGCTCGTCGAGGCCGTGCGCGTGCAGAGCAGCCTGCGCTCGTCGGGCATCGGCTCGGCGGTCATGCGCTGGGTCGGCGAGGCCGCGGCCCCCGCGGTGGGCGCCACCATGGTGCAGCTCACGTCGGATGCGGCGCGCACCGACGCCCACCGGTTCTACGAGCGCCTGGGGTACGTGGGCTCCCATCGCGGCTTCAAGTACGCGGTTCCGCAGGGCTGAACCGCGCAGCACCTGGCCGGCAACCCGACCGGCCACCGGCCCGCCACCGTCCGTTCACCAGACCCGCGACGGGCGGCAACCTCCGCCTCATAGTGTCCTCTCGCAACCCGAAACCGGCTCACAGCGCCGGACACCGAGAGGACACTCATGGCTCGCTTCACCCGCCGCGCGCGCATCGGCGCCGGCATCGCCCTGGCCACCACGGCCGCACTCGCACTCACGGCCTGCTCTGGCGCAGCCGACGCGACCGACGGAGGCAACTCCGACGTCGACGCCTCCGCCGCGACGTCGGTCGCCGACTTCGGCACGTTCGCCGACCTCGAGGCCGCCGCCAAGGCCGAGGGATCGCTCAACGTCATCGCGCTGCCGCGCGACTGGGCGAACTACGGCGAGATCCTCGACCTGTTCGCCGAGAAGTACCCGGAGATCACGATCAACGAGGCTTCCCCCGACGTGTCGAGCGCCGAGGAGATCCAAGCCGCGAAGACGAACGAGGGACTCGACACGGCTCCCGACGTGTTCGACCTCGGCCTCACGGTCGCGCTGCAGAACACCGACGTCTTCGCTCCCTACAAGGTGCAGACCTGGGACGACATCCCCGACGAGCTGAAGGAGCCGACCGGCCTGTTCGTAGGCGACTACGGCGGGTACATGTCGATCGGCTACGACTCCTCGAAGTTCCCTGCGCCGGCGGAGCTGAGCGACCTGCTCTCGGCCGACTACAAGGGTGCCGTCGCGATCAACGGCGACCCGACGCAGGCCGGTGCCGCGTTCGCCGCCGTCGGTCTGGCCACCGTGCAGTCCGATGGGACGCTCGACGACTTCCAGCCCGGCATCGACTTCTTCTCCGACCTGCAGAAGGCCGGGAACCTGCTCAAGGTCGACGTGACCACGGCGACCATCGCGAGCGGCGAGACCCCCGTCGTGTTCGACTGGGACTACCTGAACGCCTCGCACGTGGCCGACAACAAGGACTGGAAGGTCGTCGTGTTCGACGGCACCGGTTATGCCGGCTACTACAACCAGGCCATCAACGCCGAGGCGCCGCACCCCGCTGCGGCTCGCCTGTGGCAGGAGTTCCTCTACAGCGACGACGTGCAGAACCTGTGGCTGAAGGGTGGCGCCCGCCCGGTGCGCATGGAGGCCATGACGGACGCCGGCACGATCGACGCCGACCTCGCCGCCGCACTCCCCGAGGCCCCGGAGGAGACCGTGGTCCCGACCGAGGAGCAGTCGACGAACGCCGGCAAGCTGCTCGGCGAGAAGTGGGCTGCGGCGGTCCAGTGACGACCCTCACCGCAACGGGGGCGGATGCCACGGCGTCCGCCCCCGTCACCCCCGCCGGGCCTTCGCAGGATGCGAGGGCCCGGCGGTCCGCTCCGTCCTTCGCCTGGCTGGGGCTCGTCCCCTTCGCCGCCTACGTGGTGCTGTTCCTCGCGGTGCCGACGATCCTGTCGATCGGATCCGGCTTCTTCACGAAGGACGGCACGTTCACCTGGGCGAACGTGTCCGCCCTCGCCGATCCCGTCGTGCTGAACACCTTCGGCAACTCGGCCGGCCTCTCACTGCTCACCGCCGTCGTCGGCGCGCTGATCGGTGCGCTCGTCTGCTACGCGCTGCTCGGCATGGACCCCGAGGGCCGGACCCGCTCCGCCGTGGACGCCGCCGCCGGTGTGCTCGCGCAGTTCGGCGGCGTCATGCTGGCATTCGCCTTCATCGCCACGATCGGCATCCAGGGCGTGATCACCGTGTTCCTGAAGGACACGTTCGGCGTCAACATCTTCGAGAACGGCACCTGGCTGTACGAGCTGCCCGGCCTCATCCTCCCCTACTTCTACTTCCAGATCCCGCTGATGGTCATCACCTTCATGCCCGCCCTCGCCGCGCTCAAGCCGCAGTGGGCCGAGGCCAACCTCACACTCGGCGGCACCAGGGCGAGCTTCTGGCTGCGCGTGGGCATCCCCGTGCTCGCGCCCTCGTTCCTCGCCAGCCTGCTGCTGCTGTTCGCGAACGCCTTCTCCTCCTACGCCACGGCCGCCGCGCTCGCGAGCCAGGGTGCGCAGATCGTGCCGCTGCAGATCCGCACGGCTCTCACGAGCGAGACGGTGCTCGGTCGCGAGAACCTCGCCGGCGCCCTCGCGCTCGGCATGATCGTGATCGTCGGGGTCGTGATGGCCCTGTACTCCCTGGTGCAGCGACGCGCGGCGAGGTGGCAGTCGTGAACCGGCTCGGTCCCTCCCTCGCCACCCGCTGGGTCATCGGCATCCTGGTCGGCGCGTTCTTCGCGGTCCCGCTGCTGTCGACGTTCCTCTTCACGCTGCGCGATCCCGAAGGCGGACTGTCGTTCGCTCGCTGGGCCGCATTGTTCGACCCCGCGGCCGCGGCCACGCTCAAGCCCATCTGGACGGGCCTGGGCAACTCCCTGATCCTCGCGGTCGTCACGGTCGCCATCGTGCTGCTCCTGCTCGCACCGACCATGATCCTGGTGAACCTGCGCTTCCCGAAGCTCAAGCCGGCCTTCGAGTTCGCGGTGCTGCTGCCGATCTCGATCCCCGCGATCGTGCTCGTCGTCGGCCTCGCACCGATCTACCTGCAGATCGGCCGCGCCTTCGGGACCGGCACCTGGACCCTCGCCTTCGCGTACGGGATCACCGTGCTGCCGTTCGCGTTCCGCTCGATCCAGGCGTCGATCGACGCGGCCGATCTGCTGACCCTCTCCGAGGCGGCGCGATCGCTCGGAGCGAGCTGGCCGACGGTCGTGCTGAAGGTGCTCGCACCGAACCTGCGCCAGGGCCTCCTCGCGGCTTCACTCATCTCGATCGCCGTGGTGCTGGGCGAGTTCACGATCGCCTCGCTCCTGAACCGTCAGGTGTTCCAGACCGCCATGGTCGTCGTGAACAAACAGGACCCGTATGCACCGGCGATCTTCACCCTGCTCGCCCTGCTGCTCGTCTTCCTCCTGCTCCTCGTCATCGGTCGCGTCGCCCGCGGCTCCGGAAAGGCCCGCTCATGACCATCGACCACGCGCTGCCGCGCACCAAGGACAACCTGCTGCTCGCCCAGGCCGGCGAGGGCACCCGCGTCGAGCTGCAGGGCATCGTCAAGAGCTACGCCGGCAACAGGGTGCTGCACGGCGTCGACCTCGACATCGCTCCCGGTGAGTTCGTCTCCCTCCTCGGCCCGTCCGGCTGCGGGAAGACCACGCTGCTCCGGGTGCTCGCCGGTCTCGAGGGCGCTGACGAGGGCGCCGTGCTGCTCGGCGGCGGCGACGTCTCGCGCGTGCCGACCAACAAGCGCGACATCGGCATGGTCTTCCAGTCGTACTCCCTGTTCCCGCACCTGCGGGTGGCCGAGAACACCGCCTTCGGCCTGCGCCGTCGGGGAGTCGGCAAGGCGGAGGCCGCGCGTCGGGCCGTGGATGCCCTCGCACTGGTCGGGCTCGCCGACTTCGCCGACCGGTTCCCGCATCAGCTCTCCGGAGGTCAACAGCAGCGTGTCGCGCTCGCGCGTGCGCTGGTCACCGAGCCCAAGGTGCTCCTGCTCGACGAGCCGCTGTCGGCGCTCGATGCGAAGGTGCGCGTGCAGTTGCGCGACGAGATCCGCCGCATCCAGCTGCGCCTCGGCATCACCACGGTCTTCGTCACGCACGACCAGGAGGAGGCGCTGGCCGTCTCCGACCGGATCGCCGTGATGAACGCCGGGCGCATCGAGCAGATCGGCTCGCCGGAGCAGCTGTACACGATGCCGTCGACCGCCGGAGTCGCGGCGTTCGTGGGCCTGTCCAGCATCGTGTCCGGCGTCGCCGACGGCGATCACGTGACGGTGTGGGGGCAGCGCCTCCCGCTGCAGTCCCCGGCGGACGGCCCGGTCGATGTGTACGTGCGACCGGAGAACGTGTACTTCGCCTCGGAGGCGGATGCCGCGACCGACGCCCTGGTCGAGGAGAGCACCTTCCTCGGCAGCATGCGCCGCACGCTCGTCCGCACCGAATCCGGGGAGCTGGTTCGCGTGCAGCACGCGCCGGGCATCCATCCGACGTTCGGCGATCGCGTGCGCATCGCGGTCGCACCCGAGCCTGTCGCCGTGCACCCGCGGGGCTGATCGTCGCTCTTCCCCCGGCCCGGCTCCGCGCGCTAGCGTGAGGCCCGAGGGGCGGGGTTCCCTTCATCCGAGAGAAAGGAAGCCTCATGGCAGGCACGTTCGAGCTGTACACCGACAAGGCCGGCGAGTACCGGTTCCGCCTCAAGGCCGGCAACGGCGAGGTCATCGCGATCAGCGAGGGCTACTCGTCTAAGTCCGCGGCGCTGAACGGCATCGACTCCGTCCGTCGCAACGCCGCCGATGCCGAGGTCGTCGAGGCCTGACCTCCCCCACGCTTCACGTCGAGACCCCCTGTCGCAGATGTCTGCGGCAGGGGGTCTCGGCATTCGCGAGGGTCGCGGTGCGACCGGACGCGGAGTCAGAGCACGCGGGAGAGGAAGTCCTGCGTGCGCGGATGCTGCGGGTTCGCGAGCACCTCGCGCGGGTCGCCCTCTTCGACGATGTGCCCGCCGTCCATGAAGATCAGGCGCGAGCCGACCTCCCGGGCGAAGCCCATCTCGTGCGTGACGACGAGCATGGTCATCCCCTCGTCGGCCAGCGAGCGCATCACCTGCAGCACCTCGCCCACCAGCTCCGGGTCGAGGGCCGAGGTCGGCTCGTCGAACAGCATCATGTCGGGGTTCATGCACAGCGCACGGGCGATCGCCACGCGCTGCTGCTGCCCGCCCGACAGGTGACCGGGGAAGGCGTCGGCCTTCTCGGACAGGCCCACGCGCTCGAGCATGGCGTGCGCGACCTGCTCGGCTTCCTTCTTGGACCGCTTCTTCACCCGCTGCTGCGCGATCGTGAGGTTGCCGAGCACGTCGAGGTGCGGGAACAGGTTGAAGCTCTGGAACACCATGCCGATGCGCGTGCGCACGCCGTCGATGTCCACATCGGGATCGGTGATGTCGATCCCCTCGATCAGCACCTTGCCGCCGGTGGGCTCCTCGAGCAGGTTCACCGACCGCAGCAGGGTCGACTTGCCCGAACCGGACGGGCCGATCACGCACACCACCTCGCCCCGGGTGACGGTGAGGTCGATGCCCTTGAGCACCTCGTTGTCGCCGAACGACTTCACGAGCCCCTGCACGTCGATCGCGGGAGCATGCACATCAATCAGTTCCGTGATCATCGCTGCCTCGCCATCCGACGCTCCAGCCATGCGCTGAAGCGCGTGAGCGGGATCGTCACGATCAGATAGAGGATCGCCGCCATGATCAGCGGCGTTCCGTTCGCGTTCTGGGTGCTCGCGTCACGGGCGAAGTTCGTGAGCTCCTTCGACCAGATGAAGGAACCCGCCACGAAGAGCAGCGACGTGTCCTTCAACAGGAGGACGAACTCGTTGGTCAACGGCGGGATGATGATCCGGAACCCCTGCGGCACGACGATCCAGAACGTCGTCTTCATGGGCGACATGCCCAGGGAGCGCGCCGCCTCCGTCTGCCCCTTCGGAACAGCCTGGATGCCGGCGCGGATCGTCTCCGCCATGTAGGCCGAGGCGACCAGGATCAGACCGATGAGCCCGAGGACGACCGGTCCGCCGAGCTTCGTGGCCGGCACTCCGAGCCCGATCGGCAGGATGAACGCGATCGCGAAGATCGTGAGGATCGCGGGAAGCCCGCGGAACAGCTCGATCCAGCACGTCGCGATCCACCGGAACGGTCCGATCGCCGACAGCTTCATCAGGGCCAGGAGAACACCGAGCAGCAGGCCGCCCACGAACGCCACCGCTGTGAACCACAAGGTGTTCACGAGTGCCGTGGTGATGATGCCCGGGAGCATCTTCACCGCGACCTCGGGGTTGAAGTACAGCTGTGCGATCCTGGCCCAGTCGGTGCTCACGATCACCCAGACGGCGATCGCGATCAGCACCGCGTAGACCGAATACCTATACAGCTTGCTCTTGGTCGTACGCCTCAACGCCATCGTCGAGGTCCTCCCGCTCTACCGACGCCGCCGGTCACTTGGCCGCGAGGTACTCGTCGTAGATCTTCTGGTAGCCGCCGTCGTCCTGAAGCTCCTTGAGCGCCTTGTTCAGGGCCTCGCGCAGCTCGTCCTTCTCCCCCTTGGCGAAGGCGAAGCCGTACGTCTCGTCAGTCGGGTAGGTCTCGACGATCTTGTACGCGGGGTCGTCCTGCTCGTGGACGTAGTTGACCGGCTGGTCCTGCAGGATCGCATCGATCTGACCGGCCTGCATGGCCGGCCACAGCTCACCGTCCGAGGGGTACTGCACGAGCTGCGCGCCCGGAGCGTTCTCGCCCGCGTAGGTCTCTCCGGTCGTGCCCTGCTGCACACCGACGTTCTTGCCGTCGAGGTCGTCGATCGACTTGATGCCCGAGTCGGCACGTACGAGGAGCGACTGCAGCGACTCGACGTACGGGTCGGAGAAGTCGATGTTGGCCTTGCGCTCGTCGGTGATCGTCATGGCGGATGCGCCGATGTCGCACTGTCCGGCGGCGAGCGTCGTTCCCGACTGGAGGGCGTCGAAGCCCACGTCCTGCACGGAGAGCTTGAGGTCGAGCTTCGCCGCCATGGCGGCGAGCAGGTCGATGTCGAAGCCGGAGTACTCGATGTCGCTCGACGGGTCCTCCACCTCGAACGGCGGGTAGGGCACGTCCGAGCACACGGTCAGAACGCCCGGCTCGACCAGACCGTACTTGTCGCCCGCGGCGGGAGCGTCACTGCTTCCCGCGTCGTTCGATCCGGTCGCACAGCCGGCGAGGGCGAGGGTGGCCGTCGCCACGAGGGCGAGACCGGCGATGAGGTTACGACGAGGCATGTCAGCTCCTGTGATACGAGGGCAGGGCCCAGGCGGGTAGGAGATCATCTAAACATGCGGCTCGTCACGTGACCAATGACATCAGATGACAGACGTATCACGTTTGTGTTTCACGGCCACTTCGATCACACCGTGGGATTCGGTGCCGCACGACGTGCGATGCGGTCTCAGACCTCGAAGTCGACGGCGACGCGCGAGGCGACCACCGAGCGGATGTACGCGGCGACCTCCTCGTGCGCGGGGTGCACCTGGTACTCGTCGATCGCGGCGACGGAGGCGAAGTCGGCGACCAACGTCACGTCCCAGTTCGTGTCCGGGTAGGCGGCGTTCGCACCGGCGGAGATCGAGAGAAGCTGCGGCACCACGCCGTCGAGGGCATTGAGGCGACGGGCGACCTCGGCGGCCTGCGCTCCGCGCTCGGCCGCATCTTCGGCGGCGAGCTTCCAGGTCACGACGTGGCGGATGGTCACAGGGATTCCTTCGTTCGGGTGGCCGCGGTGTCGCGGACGGAGTCCTCGAGGGCTTCGCGGAGCCGGTCGGGCGCCACCCGCCAGTGGGCGTGCAGCTCGCCGTCGATCAGCACGACCGGGATCTTCTCCCACCACAGCTCGTACAGCGCGGGGTCGTCCTGGATCGACGCCTCGACGATCTCGATCTGCTCCGCCGCGGCGTCGGGCAGCTCTGCGACGACGGCGTCGATCACGTCGGACGCCACGTCGCACAGGTGACAGTCGGGCTTGCCGATGAGGGTCAGCGTGGTCACGCGGACGGTACCTCGACGGCGCGCCCCTGCGAGATCCATTCGCCGGTCCCGCCCTCGACGTTCGTGGCGTCGAAGCCCCGGGCCTCGAGCGCTTCGACGACGCGGGCCGATCGCCCGCCCGCCTGGCAGATCACATCGAACGCCTCTGCCGGCAGTTCTTCGAGCCTGTCGCCGATCTCGGACATCGGGATGTTGACGGCGCCGGGCACGTGGCCGGCGGCGAACTCGTCCACCTCCCGCACATCGATGAGCGGGACACCGGATCGCTCGGCGAGCTCGGTGACGGTGATCGACTTCATGACATCCTCTCGGCGGTGCGGAGATGCGGCCGGAGACACAAAGCGCCCGTCCGAAGACAGGCGCTCGTGTCTGGTCGCTTACTTCTTGTTGCGACGCTGGTGGCGAGTCTTGCGAAGCAGCTTGCGGTGCTTCTTCTTCGCCATGCGCTTGCGGCGCTTCTTGATGACAGAACCCACGGAAACCTCACTAAGTCAGTGGCTGGGTGTCGCCGAAATCGGACACCCGGGTACGGGCACGGAAAATGCCTCGGGTCAGTCTAGCAAACCCGACGGCCCGCTCTGTGCGCTGTCGTCCGCTCGGGACTCAGCCCACGTCGGCGATCGGTCGCTGCAGGGCGTCGGCGACGGCCGACTCCGGTACGCGATAGCTCCGTCCGAATCGGACGGCAGGCAGCTCCCCCGCATGGACCAGCCGATACACGGTCATCTTGGACACGCGCATGAGCTCGGCGACCTCGGCCACCGTGAGGAATCGGACGTCTGGAACCTCGGGCATCCCACGTACCCCTTTCTCGATGTGCACACTCTATGGGGTAGCTGGGACGCGTGTAAACCCGTGTGACCCATGTGATCAGTGGGGCGCGAGCGCCGAGAACGCGCGCATCGAGAGCGGTCAGCCCGACTTCTTGGCCTTCGCCAGACGGTCGCGCGCCTCGCGCAGCGTCTGCCGCTCGATCTTGTGCGCCGCGCGCAGCGCCTTCTCCGCCTCACGCACCGCCTTCTGCGCTTCCTTGAGCCGTCGGTCACCCGCCAGCTCGGCCGGATCGAGGTCGATCCACTCGGTCGCCTCGGCATGCGCGTCGCCGCGGTCGAGGCCCGCCATGTACGAGGCGACGCCGTCGAGCGTCCGCTCCACGGCGAAGCGGAACGGGTCGGCCGTCGAGAGGAACACGTCGTCCTCGATCGCGCGTCGGAGCGCCGGGAACTCCTCGGCGGTGATCACCCGGTCGAACAGCGCCGCTTCGCGCGCCGCCACCTCGTCGGGGGTGAGGCCGCTGCCGCGGGACTGCTCGGTGTATCCGGCCTGGACGATCCCGCACCATCGGGCGTGACCGGTGACCGCAAGCGCGACCGCCAACCGCTCCTCCGCCGTCAGCGGGGTGCCCTCGAGCGCGGCGAGACTCGCGTCCAGCCACGCCGAGCTGTGCGGCGTGATCGGCGATCCGGTGATCGGCAGGGACAGCATCCACGGATGGCGGAGGTACAGGACGACCTGCTCCTCGTAGAGGGAGAGCAGCCGCTCGCGCCAGCCCTCGGCCTCGAGGTGGCTGGCAGGCGGGAGCCCGGTCGCCTCCTCCTGCATCAGCAGCAGGAGATCGTCCTTCGCGGTGACATAGCGGTACAGCGACATCGGCGTGAAGCCCAGGCGGGCGGCGACCGCGGCCATCGACACCGCCCCGATCCCCTCGGCATCCGCCAGCTCGACCGCGGCGTCGACGATCTTCTCGACGCTCATCTCGCGTTTCGGCCCACGCTGCGGATTCGCGGCGACGCCCCAGGCGAGCGCGATCCCCCGTGGCAGCTCCGGCGGCTCGGTGTCAGTCATGCGCTCATCCTACTTCTGTTTATTACCTAAACAGTGTGTTACCGTCATACACAGTTGCGTTGGTCGTACACAGTTTTCTACCTACACAGAAAGGAGCGCCTGATGGAGACAGCCATCGAGGTGCAGGGTCTGCGCAAGGCCTTCCAGAAGAAGAACGTCGTCGACGGACTCGACTTCACCGTCGCCCGCGGTGAGGTCTTCGCGCTGCTCGGGCCGAACGGCGCGGGCAAGACGACGACGATCAACATCCTCACCACCCTCTCCGCTGCGGATGCCGGCTCGGCGACGGTCGCGGGGTGGGACGTGCGCACCCAGGCGATCGAGATCCAGCGGCGGATCAGCCTCACCGGTCAGGCCGCGGCTGTCGACGACGCCCTCACCGCGACAGAGAACGTCGCCATGTTCGCGCGGCTCGCCGGTCTCGGCCGGGCCGCGGCGAAGCGTCGGGCCGCGGACCTCATCACCCAGTTCGATCTGACGGATGCCGCGTCTCGCGTGGTCCGCACGTTCTCGGGCGGCATGCGTCGCCGACTCGACCTGGCCCTCAGCTTCGTGGTGACCCCCGAGGTGCTCTTCCTGGACGAGCCGACCACGGGCCTCGACACCCGCAGTCGTCGTGCGCTCTGGGACATCATCCGGATGCTCGCGAGTGCGGGCACCACGGTCTTCCTCACCACGCAGTACCTGGAGGAGGCAGATCAGCTCGCGGACCGGATCGCGGTGCTGCACGACGGCAGGATCGCTGCGCTCGGCACCCCCGCCGAGCTCAAGGCGCGCGTGGGCGGCGACACCGTCGAGCTCCATGACGGTCGGGGGCGGCTCCGCCGGGAGATCCCCACCGACGGCACCGTGGCCGATCTGCGGCGAGCGCTGGATCTGCTCGACGAAGAGGGGGAGGACGGCCTGGTCACGCTGCGGCGCCCCACTCTCGACGACGTGTTCCTCGCCGTCACCTCCCCCGACGACAGCACCCGCACTGTGAAGGAGCCCGCATGAACATCACGCTCGCCGCGCCTCGGACCACGGGGCCCGCCCTTCCGACTCCCTCTCCGCGCCCCCGCCTGCGTGGCATCACCGCTGAGGCGGTGTTCGTCGGCCGCAGCCTGCGCCATTCCCTGCGCGACGGCGAATCACTGCTCATGGCGATCATGCTGCCCGTGATGCTCATGCTCATGTTCACGTGGGTGTTCGGCGGGGCGATCGATCCCTCGGGCGCCTACGTCGACTACGTCGTCCCGGGCATCATCCTCACCTGCGCCGGCTTCGGGGCCTCCTCGACGGCGGTGTATGTCGCGAACGACATGCGCACCGGCATCATCGACCGCTTCCGCACCATGCCGGTGCGGTCGGGTGCGGTGCTGACGGGCCATGTCGTCGCGAGTGTGCTGCGCAACCTCATCGCCACGGCGATCGTGATCGGCGTGGGCGTCCTCGTCGGATTCCGCCCCGACGCGAACGCCGGGGAGTGGATCGCGCTCGCGGGCTTGATCGCGCTGTACATCCTCGCGATCACGTACCTGTTCGCCGCGATCGGTCTCGCGGCCAGGAGCCCCGAGGGCGCGAACGGCTACGGCTTCGTGCTGCTCTTCCTCCCCTACCTGTCCAGCGCCTTCGTCCCGGTGGCGAGCATGCCCGACTGGCTGCAGCCGGTGGCCGCCAACCAGCCGATCACACCCATCGTCGAGACGATCCGCGGGCTGCTGACCGATGCACCGACACAAGGCGAGGCGTGGTGGGCGATCGGCTGGTGCCTGGCCATCCTCCTGGTGGCGGTCGTCTGGGGCGCCTGGCTCTTCCGCCGCAAGGCAGGGCGCCGCTGATCCCCCCGACCGCACCCGATCTCAGCCGAGGCACAGGCATTCTCCGACGTTCGCCCAGCCGAGACTGACAGTGTGTTCCCAGGACTCGTGCGGCACCGCCGAGTCCGCGCGGGTCTGGGGATCCGCGAATCGCCCCTGACGACACGCCCCCTGTCGTCAGGGGCGAGGTGCATCCGGCCGACGCCAGACCACGGGGAGGTCGCGCATGACGAGCGCGCTGTCGAACACCGCGGACCCCGGCGGCAGGCCGTCGAAGAACGACGAGGCCACCTCGTTGACGCGTACGGCCTGCACGGCCCAGCGCGACGCGGTCAGCTCCACACCCTCCGCCGCCCCGCCACCACGCCGCGGCGACCAGCCGATCGCCCCCGACCGGTAGAAGTCGGAGGCCTCCTGCACGGTGGGGAACAGCGTGCTGTCCCATCGGTCGGCGACCTCGAGATCGGCGGTGACCGCAGCGTCGTCGGCACGCATCCGCACCCGGAAGCGCGTGTCGCTCTCCTCGACATCGAACCGCGCTCGGTGCTGCATCCCGGGGAACAGCCGTCCCCCGCCGAGGACCGGGATCATGCCGGAGCTGTGGCGCTCGGTCACGTACACCCCGGTGCGCGTGGTGCCATCCTCATCCCATTCGACGGCGAACCGGTGCGCGGTGTTCTCCGTGGAGATGCCGATCTCGGGCCGGAACCATCCGGGCCGGAGCCGGGTCAGCGCGATCAGGCAGATCCCCGCCACGGCACTGCCGTCCACCAACTGCGGCCGGAACGGGGCGGGGATGATCGCGCGGGCCACGTCGGGATCGACGCGGTACGTCAGCAGGAGACGGCGCCGCATGCGGCCGCGGAGGGTGTCGAGGCCGGCCGCGGACCGGACGACATCCGGGGCGTCGACGGACGAGGGGCGCATCACTCGGGAATCGGTCATGCCCCGAAATTAGCACCTTAGCTAAGTAGCTGCAATGGCAAACCGTATGCTGCGCCCGCGGGCGAGGGTCAGGCCCCGAGACGCTTGAGCGCGTTCGCGACGACGTGCTTCGCGGAGGCGGCCGCGCGGCCCACGACCTCGGCGGCATGCGCGGCACTGTCGGGCACCGCGTGGTAGTCGATGTCCGGCGCACTGTCGCCGTAGGCGTCGACCAGGAAGGGCACCAGCCAGTCGTCCACGACCTCGAGCGGTTCGACCGCGAGGCTGTAGAAGCGGCGCTGTCCGTCTTCACGCACCGTGACGAGCTCGGCGTCGCGCAGCACCTTCAGATGCTTGGAGACCGTGGGCTGGCTGATGCCCAGATCGGCGACGATCTGGCTGACGCTGGTGCCGGTCTCACCTTCGGCCGTGCGTCGCAGCAGGAGCTGGAGGATGTCTCGCCTCGTACCGTCTGCGATCACGTCGAAGATGTCCGTCATGAGATCAGGGTAGTCGTCCCCGGCACGGAGTACCATGACGAAGGCTCTGCGGCAGACGTCGTGAGACCGCGTTGCGCGGGTGAGGCAGAAACGAGAAGGGGGAAGCGATGTCGGGCATCGTTTCGGCGTCGTCCCCACGGCAGAGCCTCAAGAGTGCCGCCGGCTGGGTGAAGCACCTCGTCACCTCCTCGCCCTCCCGCTTCGCGATCGTCGTCTTCGCCCTCCTGATCCTCGTCTTCACCGTCCTGCTGTCGCTGCCCATGGCCTCGGCGAGCGGGACGGTCACCCCGCTGAGCGACGCGCTGTTCACGGCCGTCTCCACGATCTGCGTGACCGGCCTGTCGACCGTCGACATGGCGAACCACTGGTCGCCGTTCGGACACGTGCTGGTCTTCCTCGGTGTGAACATCGGCGCTCTCGGCGTGCTCACCCTCGCGTCGCTGATGGGCATGCTCATCTCCAAGCGCCTCGGCCTGCGCGCGAAGCTGATGGCCGCGGGCGACACGAACCCGCTGCGTGCACACGGCGGCGTGGTCAACGAGAGCCAGACGGTCCGTCTCGGCGAGGTCGGCCAGCTGCTGACCACGGTCGCCGTCTCGGCGCTCATCATCGAGGCCTCCCTCGCCGTCCTCCTCTACCCCGCGCTGGTGATGGCGAAGGTCGATCCGATCGCCGCGCTCTGGGAGGCGCCGTACTTCGCGGCCATGGCCTTCACGAACACCGGCTTCGCGCCGAACGACGGCGGCGTCGCCGTGTTCGCCGACGACTACCTCGTGCTCTCGCTCCTCATGGTGGGCGTGTTCCTCGGCAGCATCGGCTTCCCGGTCATCTACACGCTCGCCAAGCACGTCTGGCACGTGAAGCGGTGGTCGCTGCACTCCAAGCTCACCATCGTCACCACCGTGCTGCTGTTCATCCTGGGCGCCGCGGTGTTCGTCATCCTCGAGTTCGACAACCCGAAGACCTTCGGCTCCATGGACGCCGCCGACACCACGTTCCAGGCGTTCTTCCTGTCCGCCATGACCCGATCCGGCGGATTCAACGTCATCGAGATGGACGACCTGAACGGCTCGTCCCTGCTCGCCGCCAGCATGCTGATGTTCGTCGGCGGCGGCTCCGCCTCCACGGCGGGCGGCATCAAGGTCACGACCCTCGCCGTGCTGGCGATCGCCGTGTGGTCGGAGGCGAAGGGCCGTCAGTCGGTCGAGGCGTTCGGTCGCCGCATCCCGAGCGACGTGCAGCGCGTGGCGCTCAGCGTCGTCGCGTGGGGAGCGACGATCGTCGCCCTGTCCACCATCGTCATCGCCCAGATCACGAAAGACGACATCAGCCATGTCCTGTTCGACGTGATCTCCGCGTTCGCGACCGTCGGCCTGTCGACGGGTCTCACCGCCGAGCTTCCGGACGCCGGCTCCTACGTGCTCGCCGCCACGATCTTCATGGGGCGCGTTGGTACAGTGACTCTCGCCGCGGCAGTCGCCGCGACATCGCGAACGCAGTACTACTCACTGCCCGTGGAAAGGCCGATCGTTGGTTGAAGTCCTCCGGGGCGACGCGCCCGTCCTCGTCATCGGCCTCGGCCGATTCGGCGCCGCCTGTGCCGGGGAGCTCGACCGCCTCGATCGCGAGGTGCTCGCGATCGACGACAACCTCGAGCTCGTGCAGAAGTGGTCGGACCGCGTCACGCACACCGTGCAGGCCGACGCGAAGAACATCGACGCCCTGCGCCAGATCGGCGCCCAGGATTTCCAGGTCGCCGTCGTCGCGGTCGGCTCCTCGATCGAGGCGTCCGTGCTGATCACCGCGAACCTCGTCGACCTGAAGGTGCCGCAGATCTGGGCCAAGGCCGTCTCCCAGTCGCACGGCAAGATCCTCGCCCGCGTCGGCGCGAACCACGTCATCTACCCGGAGCGCGAGGCCGGAGAGCGCGTCGCGCACCTCGTGAGCGGGCGGATGCTCGACTTCATCCGCTTCGACGACGACTTCGTGCTGGCCAAGATGTACCCGCCGAAGTTCATCCGCGGCGTGGGCCTGAACGAGTCGGGCGTGCGCTCGAAGTACAAGGTCACCGTCGTCGGCGTGAAGAGCCCCGGCAAGCCGTTCCGCTACGCCGAGGCGAACACCATCGTCACGAACCACGACCTCATCATCGTGTCGGGCACCAACAGCGACATCGAGCGCTTCGCCGCCCTCGACCGCTGACCGCGCCCGCTGACTCCGGCCGCTCCGGGATCGACTAATCCCCCTCACGGCGGATGTCCTCCACCCCGGCCGCGTGGTGGGATGGAGCCATGACCGACCCCACCGCGGCTCCGCCCGTCCTCGCCCTTCGCGGGCTCCGCAAGCAGTTCGGGCCGAAAGTCGCCGTCGACAGCCTCTCGCTCGACGTGCCGGCCGGATCGATGCTGGGTCTCCTCGGCCCGAACGGCGCGGGCAAGACCACGACTCTGGCCATGACGACGGGGCTGCTGCGCCCGGACGCCGGAACCGCCTGGGTCCTCGGCGCGGACGTGTGGCAGGACCCCGCGGCCGCGAAGGCGCACATGGGCGTCCTCCCCGACGGCATCCGCATGCTCGACCGGCTCAGCGGGGCGGAGCTGCTGCGGTACACGGGCCTGCTGCGGGGCATGGCCGAGGCGGAGGTGACGGCGCGCAGCGAAGAGCTCCTCGTGGCGCTCGGACTCGCCGATGCGAGCGACAAGCTCGTCGTCGACTACTCGGCGGGCATGCGCAAGAAGATCGGTCTGGCGTGCGCGCTGATCCACGCGCCGCGACTGCTGATCCTCGATGAGCCGCTGGAGGCGGTGGATCCGGTCTCGGGCGAGACGATCCGCCAGATCCTGAAGGCGTTCGTCGCGGGCGGCGGCACGGTGGTGCTGTCCAGCCACGTGATGGAACTCGTCGAGTCGATGTGCGACCGGGTCGCGATCGTCGCCGAGGGGCGGCTGCTCGCGCACGGTCCCCTCGACGAGGTGCGGGCGGGCCTGTCGCTGCAGCAGCGGTTCCTCGCGCTGGTGGGCGCACACGATCTCGGGACGGAGACGCTCGCGTGGTTGCGCTCCTCGTAAGCCTGCGCTGGCGGCAGCTGCGTCATCAGCTGTCGCGCAACCCGTGGATGATCGTCACGCTGATCATCACCGGCATGATCGCCCTGGGCTTCCTCGCCGGCCTGACCGCGGGACTCGTGGCGCTGCGCTTCGCCGCCCCCGACGCCGCGGTCACGGCGATCGTGCTGACCGGCTCCGTGATCGTCCTGGGCTGGTGGATCGGCTCGATCCTGGTCAGCGGTGACGACTCGCTGGCTCCCGAGCGGTTCGCCCTGCTGCCGGTCACCGCCCGGTCGCTGCTCCCGGGCCTCACTGTCGCGGGGACCACCACGATCGGCGGCATCGGCACGACCTTCGCCCTGGTGCTGATGCTCCTCGGCTGGTCCGTGAGCCTCCCCGCCCTGCTCACCGCCCTGGTCATGATCCCCGTCGCTGTCGTCACCTGCGTGCTGGGCGCCCGCGTCGTGAGCGGGATCCTCGCCGGGTGGCTGGCACGGCGCAGCACCCGTGACCTGGTGCTGACGCTCGGGGTGGTGCTCGCCGCGTCGTCGGGTCTGCTGCTCAATCTCGGCATCGGGGCCCTCACCCGGGTCGGCGATGTGGGCGGAGCCTTCGCCGCAGTCGCCGACATCGCCGCGTGGACGCCGGTCGGCGCCGTGTTCGGGGTCCCCGCATCCGTCGCTCAGGGCGACCTGGTCGCGGCGGCCCTCCGTCTGCTGATCGCCCTCGCGACGGTCGCGGCCCTGTGGTTCGCGTCGAAGGCCCTGCTGGCCGCACGCCTCGTCTCGCCGATCCAGAGCAGCGGTGGCGGCCGGGTCCGCTCGGGCGGCATCCTGGATCGGATGCTCCCCGCCACCCCGGTCGGAGCCATCGCCGCCCGCACGCTGCGGTACTTCCGCCGCGACCCTCGGCAGGTCGTGAACATCGTGATGCTCCTGCTGCTGCCGGCGATCTTCATCGGGCTCGCGCTGATGAACGGTCTCCAGGACGAATCGGTCGGGTTCGCGCCCGCGATCACCCTGATCCCCTCCATCAACGCCCTGCTCACCGGCACGATCATGCAGATGGCGATCGCCTACGACAACGATGCGATCGCCGCCCACATCCTGGGCGGCGTGAGCGGAGCCGCGGATCGGGCGGGAAGGCTGCTCGGCTTCGGGCTGATCGCCGTGCCCGTGACCCTCGCGCTGTGCGTGGCCACCTGCCTGGTCGCCGGGCGCCCGGACCTGCTGCCCGCCAGCATCGGGTCGGCCATCGGGCTGACGGCGGTCTCCGCGGGCGCCGGAGCCTGGGTGGGCAGCTTCCTCCCGGGACGCGCTCCCGCACCGGAGGCCAACCCGTTCGGACGCGGTTCGTCCGGCGGGGTGCAGTCGCTGCTGGCGATGATCATCATCGGTCCGATCACCCTCGTGCTCGGTGCCCCGGCGCTCGGGTTCGCCATCGCGGCGATCTGGAACCCCGCCCTCGGCTGGGTGAGCCTCGCGTGCGGTGTCGTCATCGGCGCCCTGGCAGTGTGGGGCGGCACGGCACTCGGCGGCAGCGTCCTGAACCGTCGCTGGCCCGAGGTGCTCGCCGAGGTCGCCAGCGAGAGCTGACGGGCGAGCCTCAGGCGTCGATGTCGAGGACGAGCTCGACCACGTCGTCGACGCCGAGGCCCTCCCGGTCCTGCAGCACCTTCTTGATCGGCACGATGTACCCGCCGTCCTTCGGCCAGAGCGCGGTGGTCACCGTGGTCGATCCGATCGTGACGGATGCCGGGATCATCCCCCACCCGTAGGTGACGACCGACGCGACCTCGTGGATCATCTCGCTCTCGGGCGGCGGCACGGTGACGAAGTGGAACGGCGCGGGTCCGCGCCAGTACCAGATCTCGCCCTCGATGCGCAGTCGCATGGTCAGGCTCCGGCAGCGAGTTCCCTGGCACGCGCGAGCGCGGCGGCCGCGGCATCGGCGAACGTGCGATCGAGGTGCGCGTCCTGCAGCACGGCGACCGCCCGCTCCGTCGTGCCCTTGGGGCTCGTGACACGGCGACGCAGCTCGGCCGGGTCCTCCCCCGAGGCATCGAGCAGCGCGGTGGCCCCGATGAACGTCTGTTCGACCATGAGCCGGGCATCCGCCTCGTCGAAGCCCATGCCGACGGCGGCCTTGGTGAACTCCTCGATCAGCAGGTAGACATACGCGGGGCCCGAGCCCGAGATGGTGGAGAGTGCGTCGATCTGCGACTCCGGCACCTCCACGACCGCGCCGACGGTCTCGAAGAGGCGACGGACGAGCGCCAGATCATCGTCCGAGACGGCGGCACCGGCGGCGAGGCCCGTGACCCCCTTTCGCACGGTCGACGGCGTGTTGGGCATGGAGCGGATCACGCGGGCATCCGCGCCGAGCACCTCGGCGAAGGTCTGCAGCGTGACACCGGCCGCGACGCTCACCACGATCGCGTCGGCGGCGAGGTGCGGTGCGATCTCGCGGAGCAGGTCGGGCACCATCGCCGGCTTCACCCCGACCAGCACGATGCGCGCTGCGGCCGCGGCCTCGGCATTGCCGTCCGGACGCTCGGCGAGCGCGATGCTCGTGACGCCGTCGAGGCCCGAGAACGCCGCCGCCTTCTCCGGCGTGCGGTTCGTCGCGGTGATCCCGCCGTCGATCCGGATGCCCGAGGCGACCACCCCGCGGAGGATCGCACCGCCCATCGAGCCGGCACCGAGGAAAGCGAGGGAGGGAAGCGAGTCAGCCATGTCGTCATCCTACGGCGGGCACTCCGACTTCCCCGGGCAGGCGGTTCTAGACTCGTCCCATGAGTGCATCCGGAGGCAACAAGGCCATCGTCGCGGCGTTCCTGGCGAACATGGGCATCGCGCTCGCGAAGTTCATCGCCTGGGCACTCTCCGGCTCGGCGTCGATGCTCGCGGAGGCGATCCACTCGGTCGCCGACTCCGGCAACCAGCTGCTGCTGATGCTCGGCGGACGGAAGGCCCGCCGCGAGGCCGACCGCGCGCACCCCTTCGGCTACGGCCGGGAGCGCTACGTGTACGCGTTCGTCGTGTCGATCATCCTCTTCTCCGTCGGTGGCCTCTTCGCGATCTACGAGGGCGTCGAGAAGCTCACGAACCCGCACGAGCTCGACAAGACGTGGTGGTGGCTGCCGCTGGTGGTGCTCGTCGTCGCGATCGGACTCGAGTCGTTCTCGCTGCGCACCGCGGTGCGCGAGAGCAACCTCGTGCGCGAGAAGGGCCAGTCGTGGGTGTCGTTCGTGCGCCGCTCGAAGGCTCCGGAGCTGCCGGTCGTGCTGCTCGAGGACGTGGGCGCGCTGACGGGCCTCACGTTCGCGCTCCTCGGGGTCGGTCTGACCCTGATCACCGGAAACCCGATGTTCGACGCGCTCGGCACCGTGATGATCGGTGTGCTGCTGGTCCTCATCGCGATCGTGCTGGGCGTCGAGACGAAGAGCCTGCTGGTCGGCGAGGGCGCGACCCAGGCCGATCACGACCGGATCGTCGACGCGATCAACGCCGGTGACGAGATCGAGAAGATCATCCACATGAAGACCCTGTACCTCGGGCCGGACGAGCTCATGGTCGCGGCCAAGATCGCGCTCAACGCCGACAAGCCGCTGCGCGAGGCGGCCGACGACATCAACGCGATCGAGGCGCGCATCCGCGAGGCCGTCCCGGTCGCACGCGTCGTCTACATCGAGCCGGACGTGTACCGCCCGGCGATCGACCCGGAGCCGTCGACCGACGTCTTCGTGCTCAAGTCCTCGGACTGAGGAAGCCGTGGGTTCCCCGAGACGGCTCCTCGGTGTCACGGCAGCGGCGGCGCTCGTCGTCACGATGTCGGGCTGCTCGCTGGACACCGTGATCTGGGGCGCGGACGGTGCCGGCGTGATCCAGACGACCGAGAGACTCATCGATGCTGCGGCTGCCGGCGACGCCGACTCGTTCGTGTGCGCCGGATACGAACCGGAGCTCCGCGAACCGACCGACTGGGAAGGGCTTTCGGCCGAGGAGCCGGAGCGCTTCGTCCCCGAGTACTGGCCGGAGATGACCGAGCACGACCCGGACTGGAGCATCAACCTGTCGTTCGCGGAGAAGCAGGTCGCCGCCGGTGCGGAGTTCCCCGGTGACGTCTTCTACCAGGACACGGATGACGGCCCGTGCCTCGTGGCCGTCGCGTGGTGGACCGTCGAGGGGTGATCCCGGCGACCGGGCCTCAGCGCCGCTGCTCGAAGAACGCGCGCAGCAGCGACGTCGCCGCCTCCGCCTCGATGCCGCCGACGACCTCGGCGCGATAGGGCAGGCGCCGGTCGCGTAGCACGTCGTACATCGACCCGGCCGCTCCCGCCTTGTCGTCCCAGGCGCCGAAGACCACCCGGCCGATCCGCGCCTGCAGGATCGCCCCCGCGCACATGATGCAGGGTTCGAGGGTGACCACGAGGGTGTGGCCCTCGAGGTTCCAGGATCCGCGGGACTGCGCGGCCGCCCGCAGCGCCTCGATCTCGGCATGACCGGTCGGATCGTGCGTGGCCTCGCGGGTGTTCCGACCCTCGGCGATGATGCGCCCGTCGGCGTCGAGGACCACCGCGCCGACGGGGATCTCCGACGCCTCCGCCGCCTCCGCCGCGAGCGCGAGCGCACGCCGCATCGCGAGGTCGTCGGCAGCGGTCATGGGTCGAGCCTACGACAGCCGCCGAACCCGGCAGGAGCGCCGATGTCGTGCCGGGCCGCACGGCGCATTACCCTGTATCCATGCGTGTTCACGTGGCCGACCACCCTCTCATCACTCACAAGCTCTCGGTGCTGCGCGACGCGCGCACGCCGTCGCCGGTCTTCCGGCAGCTCACGGAGGAGCTCGTCACGCTGCTCGCGTACGAGGCGACGCGCAACGTGAAGGTCAGCCCCGTCGAGATCACGACGCCCGTGACGACGACGATGGGCGTGAAGATCTCGGAGCCCCGCCCGATCGTGGTGCCGATCCTGCGCGCCGGTCTCGGCATGCTCGAGGGCCTCGTCAAGCTGCTCCCGACCGCCGAGGTCGGATTCCTCGGCATGGTCCGCGACGAGACGACCTTCGAGCCCACGACCTACGCCGAGCGCCTCCCCGACGACCTCAGCGACCGCCAGTGCTTCGCCATCGACCCGATGCTCGCCACCGGCGGCTCGCTCGCCGCGGCGATCCAGTTCCTGTTCGACCGCGGGGCGAAGGACGTCACCGCGATCTGCCTGCTGGGCACGCCCGAGGGCGTCGCGGCGATCGAGGCGATGGCCGGCGACCGCGACGTCACGCTCGTGCTCGGCGCCCTCGACGAGCGCCTCGACGAGAAGGGCTACATCGTGCCCGGACTCGGTGACGCCGGAGACCGCCTCTACGGCACCGTCTGACCCGTCAGTCCGCCGCCCCCACGAGGCGGGCGAACGCGCTGAGCCGGGCGACGCCCTCCGGCGTGTACGGCAGATCGTCGAGCAGCGCCGGCGAGTGGATCAGATACGCCACGACCTGCGCGCGCGATATCGCCACGTTCAGACGATTCTGCAGCAGCAGGAACTCCGGACCACGCGGCGCGTCCCGCCCGCTGGATGCGGCGAGTGAGGTGATCGAGACGACGGCCTCCTTGCCCTGGAAGTTGTCGACCGTTCCGACGGGGACATCCGGGAAGCCGGCGTCTGAGAGCGCGTCGAGGATCAGCTGCCGCTGCGCGTTGTAGGGCGCCACCACGATGATGTCGGCCTGTCCGAGCGGACGGGACGAGGCGGCCGGATCGTTGTCGGTGAAGGTGCGTCCGAGCAGATCGCGGACGAGACGCACGACCTCGGCCGCCTCCTCCGGCGACTGGGTGGCGTTGCCGCGATGGCGGAGCGGCACGACATGCAGGCCGGGATCGATGCCCTCCAGCGATCGGAGCTCGGTGCCGGGTGCTGACGCGAGCTGTCCGGCGTAGGCGAGTTTCGACACCGGGGCGGCCACGGACGGGTGCATCCGCCACGACCGCGCCAGGAAATACCCGTACTCGGGCCGCACGACGGGATCGCCGTCCATCACCCAGCCGAGAGCCGAGGTGTCCACCGGCTCGGGATGGGCGCCCTGACTCACCTGCGGAAGCTGCTGCGGATCGCCGAGGAGAAGGAGCCGCTTCGCACCGGCCGCGACGGCGATGGTCGAGGCGAGCGAGAACTGCCCGGCCTCGTCGATCACGAGGAGGTCGAGTCCGGCGCGTTCGACGCGCTGGGTGTTGCTGAAGTCCCAGGCCGTGCCGCCGACCACCGCCCCCTCGCCCGCGTGCTCGCCGAGGAAGGACGCCATGCCGCTCTTCGGGATCACCGTGTAGGGCGGGTCCGCGTGAGGATCCTTCGGGGCCTTCGCCACCTGCGACGGTGCGACCCCGTCGGCGACGACCCGCGCCAGGAGCGTCTCGATGATCGCGTGCGACTGCGCGACGACACCGACCTTGAACCCGTGCTCGTTCACCAGGCGCGCGATCACCCGCGACCCCGTGTAGGTCTTGCCGGTTCCCGGAGGGCCCTGCACCGCGAGGTAGCTGCGGTCGAGGTCGAGGATGCCGCGCACGATCGCGTCGATGGTGTCGTCGCCGGAGGCGGGCAGCGCGCTCCCCGACACCGTGCGCGGGGGGATGCGGCGGAGGATGTCGGTCGCCGCGTCTTCCGGGAAGCCGGGGGCCGCCGCGTGGACGGCGTCGGCCCATTCGTCGATGGCGCCCTGCAGCGAGACCACGCGCGGGGGCGCGGCCGGGGTGAGGGCGAGCGGGAGCTCATCCCACGTCTGCCCCTGCACGGCCGACTCGGTGACGAGGTAGCCGTCGTCGAGGACCTCGGCCACGGTGACCGTGTGGGGCACATGGACCGCCCTCGACGGCACCTCGGTGTCGAACGGTGCCGGCACCTCGTAGAGCGCGAACGGCTGCGCGCCGACGCCGAGCGTCGTCCCCGGGGACACCTCGCCGCGGATCTCGACGTCGCGGGACATGACCCGGCGCCCCTCCCCGACGCTCCAGTCGCGGCGCACGACCGAGGACGGACGATCGACCCGCACGACGTCGCGCGTGCCGTCCCACATCGTCACCGGCTCGCGCAGCCGCTGGAAGTGCGACACCCAGAAGCTCTTCGCCTCGCGAGGGAAGTAGTCGATGGCGGCGGCGGCGATCCGGTGCACGAGCCCGTCGCCGCCGGACTCGACGGCACGCTCGGCGTCGGCGAGCAACGCGACCGACCGCGGCGACGGCTCGTAGATGACCTCGTCGGCGTCGTCGGGCGGCGCGGGGGTCACGCCCTTCTGCCGGGCGATGTCGATGAGCCAGTTGCGCAGCCGCCGCGTCGACACGCAGTCGTAGCGGTTGTAGTCGGCGAGGTCGGCCAGGACGGCGTCGGCCTCGGCCTGCTCCCCCGCCGCCGCGAGCTCGCGGGCGGCGACGTACTGCACGATCGAGTCATCGCCCTTCTGCACGTCGCTGGTGCGGACGTCGTCGCCCATGTAGAGCGGCTCGAGCTTCTTGATCGAATACGAGCGCGACCCGACGCGCACCGTCCGCAGGACCAGCGGGTACAGGTCGACGAACACGCCTTCCCGCAGCAGCCGGTCGACCTCGCCTTCGCGCACGCCGTACCGCGCCGCCATCGCCACGAGGTGCGACGTCTCATACGGCGCGTAGTGGTAGATGTGCATGCCGGGGTGCGCGGCTCTGCGCAGGTTCACGAAGTCGAGGAAGGTCTCCAGCGCCCGCTTCTCGTCGGCGAAGGTGTGTGCCCACAGCTCCGAGTACTGGTCGGCGTTGTCGACCCATCCGAAGAGGTAGTCGATCCCCCAGTGCGCCTCGCCGTCGGCGGCGGGCTCGGTGTAGAGCGGGTCGCCCTCGAAGTCGAAGAAGATGTCGCCGTGGCTGGGGAGCGGGAGCGTGTGGATCGCCTGGGCGTAGTGCACGTCGTAGGTCGGCGCGCCCTCCGCATCGGCACGGAGCTGCAGCCGCGCCTGGGCACGCAGGTTCTCGAAGGTGTCGGTGTTCATCCCCTCCGGCGCCTCGGAGGCCGCAGCCAGCGCATCGATCGTCTCGATGCCCGAAGCACGCAGACGCGCACGCTGCACGGGGCGCATCCTCGCGACCATCAGCAGGTCGCGGTGCGCCAGCACCTGCTCCTCGCATGTCGCGCAGCGACCGCAGGCCACGACCTGCAGGTCGCCCCGATCATCGCCCCAGGCGAGCGGCGCGCCGGTCGACCCCTCGGCGATGCGCCGGTCGGCGATGAGCGCGCGCAGTCGCGCTCTCCGCACCTGGAAGAGCGGCAGGAGGTCGTCCACGGCGTGCGTGCTGAGCGTGCCGTCGCCCAGGATCAGGTCGACCTCGTCGGAGCGCGGGATGCCGAGCCGGTCGAGCTGATCGACATATGCCGCGAGCTGCATGAGCGCGGTCACACGAGCCTTGCGCGCGAGCTTCGAGTCCTGCACCCGCCAGCGCCCGTCGTCGTCCTTGCGCAGGAAGTCGGCGAAGCCGACGAACTCCTCGGTCGCGAACGCCGCCTGGAAGACCACGAGCGCGTCGGAGCGCAGTGCCGCCACGGTCTCGTCGACGGCTGCGGCAAGGGCCTCGGCGTCGACCGAGGAGACCTTCTCGATGCGATGCACCTCCGCGTCGCCGAGGTCGTGGATGTAGCGGGCGAGCACGTTCTGCTCGTGCACATCGCCGAGCTCGGCGGCGCGCTTGAGGGTCGCGTCCTCCGGTTCCTCGACCGCGGGGACGCGCCCCAGCTTCGCGTCGATCGCCCGACACCACGCGAACTCGCACTCGGCGGCCGCCTTGAGGTCGCTCGCGCTCCAGATGACGCGCTGCGCCTGAGTGTCGATCCGCACGATGCTCCCGTTCTGTCGGATGCTTCGACACTATCCGCGGCATCCGACACGGGCGAAAGCGACGCTCCTCAGGGGCCGTGGGGTCAGCGCCACCAGGAGTCGTCGGGGGTCACCGGGAGGTGCCGCTTGTGCTGCGTCGCGAGGTAGCGCGCCTCGATGCGCCCGGCCACCTCGGGGTCGACGGGCCGCCCCTCGAGGAAGTCGTCGATCTGCTCGTAGGTGAGGCCCAGCTCGTCCTCGTCGGCGCGGCCGGGCTGGCCGTCCAGGAGGTCGGCCGTCGGCACCTTGAACGCCAATCGATCCGGAGCGTCGAGGAATTTCAGCAGCGCACGGCCCTGCCGCTTGCTGAGCCCGGACAGCGGGAGGATGTCGGCCGCGCCGTCGCCGAACTTCGTGTAGAAGCCGGTCACCGCCTCGGCGGCGTGATCGGTGCCGATCACGAGGAGTCCGTCGTGGCCGGCCAGGGCGTACTGCGTGACCATGCGCACGCGGGCCTTGATGTTGCCTCGGTTGAAGTCGCTGATGTCGCTCGTGACCGCGAACTCGATGTCCTCTTCGACCCCGTCGACGCCGTTCTGGATGTTGACCTCGACCGACGCATCCGGGGCGATGAACTCCAGCGCCGCCTCGGCGTCCGCGGCATCGTGCTGCACGCGGTAGGGCAGCCGCACAGCGAGGAACTTCGCCTCGCCACCCTCGGCGCGGACCCGCTCGACTGCGAGCTGCGCCAGACGTCCGGCGAGGGTCGAGTCCTGTCCGCCGGAGATGCCGAGCACGAAACCCTTCGCGCCGGTCGCGCGCAGGTAGTCGGCGAGGAACCCGACCCGGCGCTCGACCTCGGCCTCGGGTTCGACCTCGGGATTGACGCCGAGGTCCTCAGAGATCTGCTGCTGCAACGACATGTCATCCTCCGTCTTGTCCTCGAATCAGTATCGCCCCTCCGTGTTACGGGCGGGTGACGCCGCGGCGCGTGCGATCCTGTCAGGTCGGACCTGAGAGAATGGGGCAGTGAAACTCCTCCTCGCTGCTCTCGCCTCCGAACTGTCCGCCTTCCCCCAGGAGCTCGAGGGCTTCGACCGTCTCGTGAGCGGTCCGGGCAAGCTGCAGGCGACGTTCGCCCTCACCCGTGCGCTCGACGCCAAGGTCTACGACGAGATCGTGGTGGTCGGCACCGCCGGGGCGATCGACCCCGAGCTCGAGGCCACGGTCCACGAGGTCGGCACCGCTTTCCAGCACGACGTCACCGACCTCGACGGCGTCGCCGGCCAGCACGTCTCGCTGCCGGCGCGGGTCTCGACCGGGCGCGAGGGCGTGCTGATCGCGACCGGCGACCACTTCGTGGAGGACGCCGAGGTCACCGCCGTGATCCGTCCCTCCGGTGCCGCGCTGGTCGACATGGAGACCTACGCCTACATCTGGGTCGCCGAGCAGTTCGGTGTGCCGATCCGTGTGTTCCGGGCCGTGTCCGATCAGGCGGAGGACGGCGCGCTCACGGACTGGCGCGAGGCCGTCGCCCGCTGCAGCGTGCAGCTGCGGGACTTCATCCGCGACGAGTACGGGGTCTGAGCAGCGGCGCTCGGCGCTGTGCTCCGCGCGTCAGCGGGCCTCGATCAGACTCGGCCCGTTGGGCAGCGCGCGCACCGTGAGCTGAGCGGGGATCTGCTCCTGCATGGCCTCGACGTGGCTGATCACCCCGACCGTCCGGCCGCCCTGCCGCAGCTCGTCGAGTGTGCGCATCGCGACGTCGAGCGTGTCGCCGTCGAGAGAGCCGAACCCCTCGTCGATGAAGAGCGTGTCGAGGCGGATGCCCCCGGCTCGCGCCGTCACGACCTCGGCGAGGCCGAGCGCGAGGGCGAGCGACGTGAGGAAGGTCTCACCGCCCGACAGTGACTGCGGCGGGCGGGTCTGCCCGGTGAAGGCGTCGGAGACCACGATGCCGAGGCCGGAGGCCGCACCGCGGGCGGCGAGGGCGTCGGAGTGCTGCAGCTGGTAGCGCCCCGTCGACATGTCGTGCAGCCGGCGGTTCGCCGCCTCGACGATCTCCTCGAGCTCGGCGGCGAGGACGAAGGTCTCCAGCGTCATCTTCCGGGTGTTCGCACCGCGCCCGGCGATCGTGTCGGCGAGGTTCTGCAGCACCTCGAACTCCGTGGCCTCGGCGGCGGTTCGTGCATGCTCCGTCGCGGCCGATTCGATCAGATCGCCGAGCCGCTCGGCGACGCTCGCGGCGCGGGCGGCCTCGTCGACAGCGGCCGTCCAGACCGCGCGGGCGGCGGCCGCTGCTTCCTCCACCGGGGCGAGGTCGATCGGCTCCTCGGGAAGCGTGCGCAGCTCGAGGTCGAACAGGATGGCGCGTTCTTTCTCCCGCTGCCCCGCGTGCTGGACGATCCGCGCGTCGAGCGCGTCCTGCGCTGCGCTCGAACGCAGCGCCTCCTCGGCGGCCGACGCGTCGTCGAACGCGGAGTCGGCGAGCGCCGCGTCCTGCTCGGCCTCCGCCGCGGCGAGAACCTGCGCGCGACGGGTGCGCTCCGCGATCGCCTCGGCGAGGGTGCGCGCCGCGGCGATCTTCTCGGCCGTATCGGCGAGGCGGGCGGCGACGGTGTCGAAGCCGCCGCGGGCCTCGGCGATCAGCTCGCGTGCCTCCGTGCTCCGCTGCCGCATCAGGGCGTGCTGCTCCCGCGCCTCCGCGAGGGCCGCAGCGTCATCCGCCTTCTGCGTCTCCAGCCGTTCGACGCGGGCGGCGAGTTCGCCCAGCCGTGCGTCGAGGGTCTTCAGCTGTTCCGCCGCAGCGAGACTGCCTGCGCGCGCTGCAGTGCTCTCGGCGAGCTCCTGCTCGGCCCGTTCGACGCTCCGTCCGTCCGCGCGGGCGGTGGCTGCCGCGAGTTCCGCGAGCAGGTTCGCGGACACCGTGGCGAGTTCACGCTCCCGCTGTGCCGCGGCGTCGCGGACGGCTTCGGCATCGGCGATGTCGTCCGAGGAGACCGGATCGACGTGCGTGGCGGGACTCGGATGCTCGAGAGCACCGCAGACGGGGCACGGGTGCTCCGGGCGCAGGGTCGAGGCCAGTTCGCCGGCCATGCCGTCGGTCCGCCGCTGCCGCAGCTGGGCGAGCGCCGTCTGCGCGGCGGCGTGGGCGGCGGTGGCCTCGGTGAGATCGCGGTCGGCGGCCGCCTGGGCGACGCGCAGCCGCTCTTCCTCGCGTGCCGCCGCGTGCCGGGCCGCTGCCGCATCTGCAGCCGCCCGGAGGTCGTCCGCACGGTCCGCGATGCGCCGTGTCTCGTCGCGCTCCGCCGTCAGGTCGGCCGCCGCGGCAGGGAGCGACGACCGCTCCGCCTCTCCGGCGTCGACGCGCGCGGTCGCGGCCACGACCGCCTGTTCCGCGGACTGCAGAGCGACATCGAGCGCCGGCGCCTGCTCCTCGAGCTCGCGCGCCCGCTCCCAGGAACCGCTCTCCCTGGTGCGCTCGGCCGCCCAGGTCTCGAGGTCGCCGTCGACCGGGATCCCCCGGGCCTCCCAGCCCTCGCGCGCCCGCTGCTCGTCCGCGGATGCGTCGGCGAGCGCGGTGCGAGCACGTGTGGCGGCGGCGATCGTCGACCGCAGGGCCTCGGCCGCCCGAGCAGCCGCGAGCTCGGCTCTCGCCGCATCGATCAGCGGGGTCTCCGCGTCGAGCCGCTCGAGCGCGGCGCGGGCGCGGTCGCGTTCGTGCTGGGCGCGCTGCTCCTCACGCGTCGCGGACAGCTGCGTGTCCGCCGCCGCCGACCGCTTCTCCGCATCGGCCTGTTCCGAGCCACGGCGTTCCGCGCGATAGTCGGCGCGTGCCTTCGCCCGCCGGAGTTCCTCGAGTCTTTCGTCGACCGGGAGCGGAGCCGATGGAGCCTCCGCCGGCGGCTCGATGTCGCCCTCCGCGTCGCCGGACAGCCCGCCGGCGGTCACGAGACGTTCGGCTTCCTCGACGCGGGCGTGGACCGTCGCGAGTCGGGCACCGAGGGCCTGCTCCGCCGCGCGGCGACGTTCGTCGAACCGCGCCTGCACGTCTTCGAAGCGCTGCGTGCCGAACAGCCGCCGCAGCAGCGCCTGGCGATCCTTGCTCCCCGCGAGCAGGAACTCCGAGAACCGGTTCTGCGCGAGGAGGATCACCTGGAGGAACTGCTCGCGGCTGAGCTGCAGGATCTCGTCGAGCTCGTTGCCGACGTCGACGGCCCGCGCGGCGCGACCGACCCACCCGCCATCCGTCCACTCGTCGAGCGCCACGGCGGACGCCTGCTTCGTCATGCCGCCGCCGCGCTTGGCGGGGCGGAGGTACTCGGGCGAACGGGTCACACGGAACCGCCCGGCCGGCGTGCTGAACTCCACGACCACCTCGGACGGGTCGTCCGGTTCGCAGTGGTCGCTGCGGAGGCGCTTCTCGCCGCCGTCGTAACGCGGCACCCCGCCGTAGAGGCCGAAGCACACCGCGTCGAGGATGCTCGACTTGCCGGCACCGGTGCGACCGGCGATGAGGAAGATGCCGTCGTCGGCGAAGGCGTCGAAGTCGACGATCTGCCGCGAGCGGAACGGGCCGAACCCCTCGACCTCCAGGCGATGGAGACGCATCTAGACGAGGGCCTCTGCCCGCACCCGGTCGTCGAGGACGGCGCGGATCAGCTCGCCCTCCGCCTCGGTCGGACCGTGCCCCGCGCGCACATGCTCGAGGAAGGCCTCGATGCGGTCGGCGTCGGTGACCGCGGTGCGCAGCCGCTGCGCATAGGACCGCTCGTCGGCTTCGGCCACGACGGTGGGCTGATGCTGCACCATGGCGCAGTAGGGGTAGCTCTCGCGCAGGCGTCGCATCGGCTCGGTCTGCGGGACCGCATCGGTGTAGACGGCGCACACCCAGTCCCCCGCATGCTCGGCGACCAGGTCGGGCGACAGCAGCTCGTCGAGCGCTCCCGTGAGCGTGACGAGACGGCGCGGCACCGGCAGCTCCAGCCACTCGACCGCGGCGAGCCCCTCGGCGCCGATGTCGACGAGCCAGGATCCCCGCGGCTTGTGCTGCTCGCCGAAGCTGTAGTGCAGCGGGGCGCCCGCATAGCGGACGCGGTCGCTGAGCTGCTGCCGGCCGTGGATGTGGCCGAGCGCCACGTAGTCGGGCCCGTCGAACACACTCAGCGGAACGACGTCGAGACCGCCCTGGCGGACCTCGCGCTCGAGTCCGGCCGTCGCGTCGACACCGGCCGCGAAGCAGTGCGCGATCGCGACGGAGCGCCCCTCGTGCTCCTGCATGCCCGTGCGGACGAGATCCATCGCGTGGGCCATGGTCTGTGCCTGCGTGCGCAGCTGGCGCCCCTCGCTGTCGCCCTCCGGCCAGTGCTGACGGACGATCGCGGGCTCGAGGTAGGGGATGCCGAAGAAATGCACCGGTCCGTGCGCGTCGGCGATGGTCACGGGCACGCCGACCGCGAGCGGGTCGGTAAGCACGTGGATGCCCTCGCGCAGCAGCCGGGCCTGGAAGCCGAGCCGGGCGGCGGAATCGTGGTTGCCGCTCGTCACGATGACCCGGGCGCCGGTCTCGTGCAACGCCACCAGGGCGTCGCCGAGGAGTGTGTAGGCGGCACCGGACGGAGTCGCGGAGTCGAACACATCGCCCGCCACGATCACGACATCGACCGCGTTCTCACGAACCTGCACGGTGAGCGCCCCGAGCACCTCGGCCAGCGCGTCCATGGTCGAGTTGCCATGGAACGTCCGGCCGATGTGCCAGTCGGAGGTGTGCAGGATTCGCATACTCACACGGTACGAACGACCTCCGACATTCCGTCCGAGGCGTGCCGCGGCAGTCGCTCCTGGGCTGAGGATCGCGACCGCCGCGGCCGGTGGATCAGTGCCCGGCGACGACGACAGGGGCGTTCTGCGAGGGAAGCAGCTCCTCCTTCGTGCCGCGCACCATGGCCGTCGCGATGACCGAGGCCGCGAGCATGAGGATCGCGGCGACGAGGAAGATCCAGCCGTAGGCGTCGGTGAGCTGATGCGGAGAGACCTCACCCTGCGCGCGGCCGCCGACCGACGCCGCGTAGACCGCCGTGAACACCGACAGACCGATCGATCCGCCGATCTGCATCGCCGAGTTCGCGACGGCCGACGCCACCCCCGCGTCGTACGGGGCGACGCCGGACAGCGCGAGGTTCTGCAGCGGGATAAAGATGAACCCCATGCCGATGCCGAGCAGCACCAGCCCCGGCGCGATCTGCACGAGATAGGCGCCGTCTGGAGTGATGCCGGAGAGCAGGAACAGGCCGACCGCGGCCACCACGGGCCCGACGATCAGCTGCGGCCGCGGACCGATCACGGGAAGCAGCTTGGTAGCCACCGGGGCGAGCGCCATCGTCGCGAGCGGCAACGGCAGACTAGCGAGACCGGCCTGCAGCGCCCCCATCCCCAGCACGAACTGCAGGTGGAACGTCAGGTAGACCGTCGCGCCGATCATGATCGCGCCGGCGACGCCCTGGATGAGGAAAGCTCCTCCCCGCACCCGGTCGGCCACCACGCGAAGGGGCAGCAGCGGCTGCGCGACCCAACTCTCCACCCACACGAAGATCCCGAGGAGCGCGAGCCCGATGGCGAGGAAGGCGATGGTCAGCGGCTCGCCCCATCCGTTCTCGGCGAGGCTGAAGCCGTAGACGAGTGCACCGAGGCCGAGGGTCACGAAGAGCGCTCCCCAGACGTCGTAGCGGTTGTCACCCTCCGCCCTGCTCTCGGTCAGGAAGAGAGCGCCGCCGACCACCCCGACCACCACGAAGAACAGGTTGACCAGCAGGCACCAGCGCCAGTCGGCGAATTCGGTGAGCACCCCGCCGAGGAGGAGTCCGACGGCCGCTCCGGTTCCGGCGACGGTTCCGAAGACGGCGAACGCCGTGTTCCGCTCGCGCCCCGAGGGGAACGTCACGGTGAGCAGGGCGAGGGCGGCGGGCGCGAGCAGTGCGGCGAAGGCGCCCTGCAGTCCGCGGGCGAGGATCAGCTCCCACCCCTGCTGTGCGAGACCGCCGTACAGCGATGCCGCACCGAAGCCGACCATGCCGACCAGGAAGATGCGCTTGCGTCCGACGTAGTCGGCGATCCGGCCGCCGAGCAGCAGGAGCGCGCCGAACGCCAGCGCATAGGCGGTGACGACCCACTGACGCTGCCCGTCGCTGAGGCCGAGGGCCGCCTGGGCACGGGGCAGCGCGATGTTCACGATCGTCCCGTCGAGGACGACGACCAACTGAGTGAGGGAGATGACGATGAGCGCCCACCACCGGGAACGGGGACGGGCACGCAGGGAAGACGACATGGAAAAACCTCCGGTGTCTGATGAGGATGCCGGAGGTTTCGAGCCTCGGATCAGCGCGCCCGCTGGGCGCCTGACCACCTCAGCCAACGGGGCTGAGCAGAACTCCATTCTATCGCATGGTGTTCGAGGAGGAAGCGGAAGGTCCCCTGACCCACCCTCGCCACGACGATCGGCACGTGGTGATGCGAGATGCTCTGTGCACCATCACCTGTGCGGCGTGCGGGGCTGCGCGATGCGATATCAGGGCTGCCCTCCGCCCACAGGTGCCGGACTTGCCCCGCCGGCTGAGGGTTGTGCCCGCTTCGTCGCGACTACCGACTTCCGCTCTCCTCCTCGAGGTCGTTCGACCAGTTCGCCTGCTGGATGCGGTTGTCGAGTTCGCGCAGCTCCTGCGCGACGGCATCCGCCCTGGATCGCAGCTGCGCGACCGGAAGCGCCGAGATCTGCCGGAGCTCCGACCGCATCTGGCGCAGGTACTGGTCGCCGGCGCCGGATGCCGCTGCCGCGGAATCGGTCAGCACCGAGTGCCGCAGGCGCAGCACATCGCGGGCCGCCAGCGCATCGGTCATGGTGCCGTCCGCACCGAGGTCGAGGCGCGCATTGGTGGCGTTGATGCGTCGGATGAGTTCGCGGAGCTCGGTCAGAGCGGCGTCGACCTCGACGATGAGCGCCGCGGCGTCCTCCGCCGGCTCCTCCCCCTCCTGGTACCGGGCGTTCGCGACGATGCGCGCACGCAGCTGCTCGATGCGGCGCTGCAGATCGGCGCGTGCGGTGAGGGCCTCGGCGAGTTTCATGCCCTCATCCTGGCAGGAACCGGGCGTAACAGTGCGTCATACGACGAGGAAGTCATCGAGTCCGCAGCAGCCCGGCATGCTCCGGGTGTGCGGAGAACCAGTCGGCGACGTACCAGCACACGGCGTCGACCTTGCGATCACCGCGTTCCTCGATCTCCGCCACCGCCCCCTCCACGACCTTCCCGGCATAGCCCTTGCCCCGGAAAGTCGGGACCGTGAAGGCCCTGGTGAGCGCGATCGTGTGACCGTCGTCGCGATAGTCGAGCACGCTCACGAGCTTGCCGTCGCGCATGAGCGTGTAGCGCGAGGCATCCTTCTCATCGGTCAGGATGAAGCCGTCGACAGTGTGCGAGATCGTCATTCGATCCACGTTACGCCCGCCCATGGACGCCCGGGCGTTTTGACATGAGGGGTCATGGTCGGACATAATCCCCCCATGACCACCAACGCAAGCCCTTTGTCCGCCCAGGAGGCGAACAGGACTGCCGGGATGATGATGCCCGGTCGCGTTGGCATGTGTTGCCGAATGTGTCGCTGAACGAACAGCCACCCCGCCTGACCTGACTCCTCGCCATCTGCGAGGTCAGAGTCTCCGAGCATCCACCCTTGCTCGCTTCCCGGCTCCGCCGGTCATTCATGCAACGCATCAGAGCCCCGCTCGATTCGGGCTCACGTCCTGAGGACTTCATCATCATGTCGAACACCGCACTTCTCGAGCGTCCCGCCACCACCGCCGCGATCCGCACGCAGTCCGAAGCCGCCGCTCCGCTGCCCACGTCGGGAGCCGACCTCCCCGCCGTCCGCTCCCCCCGCGGCTTCGCCCTGTACGTCGGCCTCGACGAGATCAAGGCCGCCGAAGCCGGCGTGAGCCTCCCGCTCCTCGTCGACGCCCTGCGCCGCACGCTCGCCGAGCTCGCCCCCGGCGCCGAGACCCACGCCACGGTCGCCCTCGCCCCGCACGGCTCGGGAGGCCGCGATCTCGACGTCGTCCGCCTCGCCCTGCAGGAGCCCGGTGCCATCGCGCGCACCAAGGCCGCCGCCGAGGAGGACACGGTCGACGAGGAGCGCGGCGTCACCGTCGACATCTCCCGCAAGCGCGTCCTGATCGACGGCGAGTCCGCCGCGTTCACGTACAAGGAGTTCGAGCTGCTGCAGTACCTCGTGCTCCGCGAGGGCCGCACGATCGAGCGCAGCGAACTGGTCTCCGCGCTCTGGCAGGCGCAGGACGACGAGACGCCCGGTGAGCGCACGATCGACGTGCACGTGCGTCGCCTGCGCGCCAAGCTCGGCCGCTACGAGGACATCGTCCGCACGGTGCGCGGCATCGGCTACCGCTTCGACCGTCACGCCGACGTCGTGATCCGCTACGGTCACGGCACCCCCTCGCCCGACCGCTTCTGAGCGCCCGCGGGTCCGTGTCAGGACCTGCGCGTAGGGTGGGCGCATGACCCTGACCGCGCACTCCGCACCGGCCGATGCCGCGTCCGCGGATGTCCGTCGGGACACGGTCTACCGCCCTCCGCACGACCTCGATCTCCGCCGGACCGTCGGCATGCTCCGACGCGGAGGCAGCGATCCGACGACCGTGATCGACGGACCCGCGATCTGGCGCGCCGTGCGCACGCCCGCCGGCCCCTCCACCCTCGTGCTGCGCGCCGTGGGCGATGAGGTCAGAGCCAGCGCCTGGGGCCCCGGAGCCGGCCACGCCCTCGACCTCGTGCCCGCACTCTGCGGCGCCCACGACGACGCCACGGACTTCGACGCGTCGCAGCATCCGCTCATCGCCGAGTCCGCCCGCCGCCATCCCGGCCTCCGCCTCACCCGCACCGACGAGGTGTTCGACGCGCTCGCGTGCGCGATCATCGAGCAGAAGGTCACCGGCATGCAGGCCTTCGGCGCGTGGCGTTGGCTCGTCTCCCGATTCGGCGAACGCGCGCCCGGCCCGACGCCACGACCGATGTTCGCCGCGCCCTCCGCCGCGCAGTGGCACCGCATCCCGTCCTGGGCGTGGCACCGCGCCGGCGTCGAGCCGCCGCAATCGCGCACCCTGGTCCGCGCCGCCGAACGCGGCGATCGCATCGCCCGGGCCGTCCGCGCCGCTGCGACCGGTACCGACCGCGACCGCATCCTCACGAGCCTTCCCGGCGTGGGGGTCTGGACGTCGGCCGAGACCCGGATCCGCGCGCTCGGCGATCCGGATGCGGTGAGCGTCGGCGACTACCACCTCGCGCACGAAGTGGGTCATGCCCTGACCGGGAAGCGCACGGACGACGACGGCATGCTCGAGCTCCTCGCGCCGTGGGCGGGTCAGCGTCAGCGGGTGATCCGCCTCATCTTCGCCACCGGCATCCAGGAGCCGCGCCGCGGCCCTCGCCTCGCGCCGGAAGACCATCGCGACCGCTGAGCGGTCCCTCTAAGCTGAGGCCATGTCCCGTACCGCGCTGCGCATCTCCATCACCGTCGGCCTGCTGATCGTCGGCGTCGTGCTCGGGCTGATCTTCCAGAACGTCTGGCTCGGCGTGCTGCTCGCCGCGATCGTGTGGCTGGGCTGGTTCCTCGGCTACGAGTCGCGCCGCGGCAACAACGCCGGCGTCAACGACGAGGACCACGGCATCGAACTCTGACCGGCCCACGCGGAACGCTCAGTAGTACACGGCGAGGGGTCCCGACGGGCCGTCGACCACGCGCACCGGGGTGTCGAAGACGCGCGTGAGCACCTCGTCGGTCATGATCTCGGCGGGCGGGCCGAACTCCACGACCGCGCCGTCCTTCATGGCGCAGATGTGGTCGGCGTAATGCCCGGCGAAGTTGATGTCGTGCAGCACGATGACGATCGTGCGTCCGAGCTCCTCGGCCGCACGCCGCAGGTGCTTCATCATCTGCACGGCGTGCCGCATGTCGAGGTTGTTCAGGGGCTCATCGAGCAGCACGAACTCGGTGTCCTGCGCGAGGACCATCGCGACGTACGCCCGCTGACGCTGCCCGCCGGAGAGCTCATCCAGGTAGCGGCCCTCCAGCGCGCCGAGGTCGAGGAAGTCGATCGCCTGGCTGATGATCTCCTCGTCGCCGCGGTTCAGCCTGCCCTTCGAGTGCGGGAAGCGCCCGAAGCCGACGAGCTGACGCACGGTCAGCCGCGTGACGAAGTGGTTCTCCTGGCGCAGGATCGACACGACCTTCGCCAGGTCCTTCGACTTGGTCGAGGCCACGTCGAGTCCGGCGATCTCGATCGCACCGGCATCCATGCCGCTCAGGCGTCCGATCATGGTGAGCAGCGTCGACTTGCCCGCGCCGTTCGGGCCGATGAGGGCGGTGATGCCGCCCGTGGGGATCTCGAGATCGACGGGGCCGATCGCGACCTCGCTGCTGTAGTCCCGGCGGACGCCGTCGAGTGCGATCACAGCCTGCCCTTTCTGAGGATGACGATGAGGAACACGGTGCCGCCGACCAGCTCGATCAGGATCGACACCATGCCCTGCGCGTAGAAGATGTTCTTCATCACGAAGTACGCCCCGGCCAGGATCGTGAAGGCCGTGAGCACCGCGACGGGGAAGATCAGCCGATGGTCGTGCGTGTCGGAGAACTGATACGCGAGCGTCGCGACCAGGAAGCCGAGGAACGTCATCGGTCCGACCAGCGCGGTCGACGTCGCCATCAGCACCGCGACGAGGAACAGCACGATGAACAGCTCGCGCCGATGGTCGACGCCGAGCGAGCGCGCGGCATCCGGGCCCAGGGCCATGAGGTTGAGCCGGCGAGATCGGAGCCACAGCAGCGCGGACGCCGCGACCACCAGCGGGATCGCCAGCGGCAGGTACGAGGCGTCGGCGTTCGACACGTTGCCGAACAGCCGGGCGGCGAGCACGTCGAACTCGCTGGGGGTGAGCAGACGCTGCATGAACGTGGAGATCGCCCCGAGTCCTCCCCCGATCACGATGCCCACCAGGAGCATGATCTGCAGGTTGCCGTAGCGTCCTGACAGCAGCCATCCGTACAGGGCCACGGCGAGGCCGACCATGATCGCCACCTGGATCGCGAACTGGCCGATGCCCTGGATCGCCACGATGCCGGCCACCCCGAACAGATACACGGTCGAGGTCTGCACGACGCGGTACAGCGATTCGAAGCCCATGATCGACGGCGTGATGATGCGGTTGTTGGTGACGGTCTGGAAGCTCACCGTGGCGACGGCCTGGGCGACGGCGACGAGCGCCATCACCGTGACGTCGGTCGCGCGGTGCTGAGCGATGCGCCAGAACCCGGTGGATCCCGGCGGCATCGGGTTGCCCCAGGCGAGCAGCCCGAAGCCGGAACCCGCGGCGAGGACGAGGAGGACGCCGAGGACGATCAGATAGCGCCGTCGCGCGCGCGGGGTCGTGAATGCGCCCGCCGACCGCGCCGGGCCGGCCGTCGCCATCCGACTCATCGCGCCGCTACCCACGGCGACGCTGCCTGAGCAGGAGGAGCACGAACACGACGGCACCGACGACGCCGAGGATCAGCGACACCGGCACCTCGAACGGCATGATGATCGTGCGTCCGATGATGTCGCACACCGTGACGATCGCGATGCCGAGCAGGCACACCCACGGGAGGTTGCTGCGCAGATCGTCGCCGCGCACCATCGAGACGATGTTCGGCACGATCAGCCCCAGGAAGGGCAGGTTGCCGACGACCACCGTGACGACGCCGGTGGTGACCGCGATCAGCACGGTGCCCAGCAGGATGATCCGGTTGTAGTTCACGCCGACGTTCGTCGCGATCTCCTCGCCGAGACCGGCGATGGTCAGGCGGTCGGCGACGATGAAGATGATCACTCCGATGATCGCGACGATCCAGAGCATCTCGTACTGACCGCGCATCACCGAGGTGAAGCTGCCTGCGAACCAGACGCCGATGATCTGCAGCGAGTTGGTGGCCAGCGCGAGGTACGTCGACAGGGCGCCGACCACGGCGCCGAGCATGATGCCGACGATCGGGACGATGAGGGAGGACTTGAGGGCGACGCGACGGAGGAACGCGAAGAACACCATCGTGCCGACGAACGCCGCGAGCACCGCGCCGGCCATGCGCAGCGGCAGCGACGGCTGCGGCACGAGGATCATCACCATCAGGAGCCCGAGCCCCGCCCACTCGGTCGTCCCGGTGGTGGTCGGCTCGACGAAGCGGTTCTGAGTGAGCAGCTGCATCACGAGACCCGCCATCGCCATCGAGGCACCGGCGAGCACGAGCGCGATCGTGCGGGGGACGCGTGTGATCTGGAACATCTGGGCGCCGTCTTCCGCGCCCGTGACGTCGTACACACCGGTGAAGAGGGAGAGGACCAGGAGCGCGGCGACGACGAGCACGCCGATGAGCAGCTTCACGTCGAAGAGCCGCCCGGCGGAGCGGGGCGGCCGGATGATGTCGGTGGAGATCATGATGACGGCCCGGCCGTCGAGCGGGCGAACGGACGTCTCGTCCGGCTCCGCTCCCTCGACGACCGAGCGCGGGTCACTTCTCGAGAGCGTCCGCGAGGTCGTTCAGGAACGTCGTGTACGTCTGGATGCCCTCGTTCAGGTAGGTGTCGGTGGGCATGTAGACGATCTGCTTCTCCTTGACCGCGGTGACGCCGGTCAGGGCCTCGGAGCTCTCGAGGATCTCGGCCGCCTGCACGTAGTCGGGGGTGTCCGCGGCGAACACGGCGTCGCGGTCGAGCACGAGGATCCAGTCGGGGTTCGACGCGGCGATCGCCTCGACGGAGATCTCATCACCCTGGTGGTCATCGCTCGCGTCCTCCACCTCGAGCGCGGGGGTGAGGCCGAGGATGTCGTAGATCGGTCCGAGCGAGCGACCGACGGTCGGGGCGAGGTAGCCGATCTCTCCGCCGGACGTGTTCACGGCCATGACGGTGTCGGCGTCGTCGTACGCGGCCTTGGCGCGCTCGACCGCGGCGTCGAAGTCGCTCACGAGCTTCTCGGCCTCGTCCTGCTTGCCGAAGATCTCGCCGAGGACGGTGACCTGGCGCTTGAGCTCCTCATCGAAGGGCTCGCCCTCGCGCGGCTCGAGGTCGATGATCGTGGCGTCGGGCACGAGGTCGGCGATGGCCGCGTTGTGCTGCGTGAAGCGCTGACCGCTGATGATCAGGTCGGGCTCGACCGCGACGACGGCTTCGAGGTTGGGCTCGCTGTGCAGTCCGATGTCGACGATGCCGTCGTCCTTCACATACGACACGGTCTCGGGCATCAGCGCGACGGCGCCGGCGGAGAGCTCGACGCCCCAGTCGGAGAGCGTCTGGAACGTGCGGTTGTCGAGGGCGACGACGGACTTCGGAGGGGTCGCGACCTCGTGCGTGCCGGTGTTGTCCTCGATCGTGACGGATGCCGCGGAGGATTCGGTCTTCTCGGGTTCGGCGGTGCCGCCGGAGGCGCAGCCGGCGAGGGCGAGGAGGCCGACGAGCGCGGCGCTCGTGGCGGTGAGGGTCCTGGGCACGGACATGGAGAGACTCCTGTTCTGCGGGATCGGTGCGCACACATGGGCGCCGGAAGGACGAGGTTAGGGTCACCTTCCCTCGTCATATTTAGGTTAGCCTTACTTCATGAGCGATACGAAATCCGGCTTCTCGATCGAGCGTCGCGGCCTCGAGCTGCGCTTCCGCAACGTGACCCTGAGCGCCCGTGAATGGCTGGCACCGGACTTCGTGCGCGTGCGCCTGACCGGCTCCGACCTCGCAGGCTTCGACTCCCTCGGCTCCGACGACCACATGCGCCTGTTCTTCCCCGCCGGCCCCACCGACTCCGTCGACGAGCTTCGCGCCTCGCCGAGCCGGGAGTACACGCCGCTCGCGTGGGGCGAGGACTGGCTCGACGTCGAGTTCGCGGTGCACGGCGATCAGGGCGTCGCCGCCCCCTGGGCCGCGACCGCGCCACTCGGCTCCATGATCGGCGTCGGCGGCCCTCGCGGGTCGGCGGTGCTGACCGGCGAGCCCGACTCCTGGCTGCTGGTCGGCGACGAGACCGCGATCCCCGCGATCCGCCGCTTCGCCGCGCTGATTCCCGAGGGCACCCCCGCGCGCATCGTGATCGAGACGGTCAACGAGGGCCGCGAGATCGACATCGAAGCACCGGTCGACATCGAGTGGCTGCACCGCGGCGAAGCACCCTCCGGCTCCGCCCTCATCGCCTTCCTCGAGACGCTGACCGCCGACGACGTGGTGGGGTCCGATCCGTTCGTCTTCATCGCGGCCGAGCAGTCGATCGTCAAGCCCGGCCGCGCACTGCTCGACCGTTGGGGCGTCGACACCGCGAACGCCGTGGTGAAGGGCTACTGGAAGCGCGGCGAGGCCGAGTACCACGCCCCGCACTAGCGGCTCTGTCCGTGGGGGTGGGTACCGTGGGCGTGGGTACCGTGGTCGCATCACGGTTCTCGCTGTCTCGAGGTTGGAGTGCCATGAAAGGCGACCGTCTGCAACAGTGCGCGCGCGATCGCGCCGAGGAGTTGCCCGGGTCTCGGCTCGAGCATCCCTTCGGCCCCGAATGGGACGTCTTCAAGGTGCGCGACAAGGTCTTCATGCTGCTCACGTCGACCACCGGCGCGGAGATCGTGACCCTCAAGGCGGCGCCCGAAGACGGCGACGCGCTTCGCCGGCAGTTCGATGACATCATCCCCGGCTATCACATGAACAAGAAGCACTGGATCACGCTCCGGCCGGGCGGGAAGCTGCCGCACGATCTCGTCCGCGAGCTGGTGACGGAGTCGTACCTCCTCGTCGTGGAGAACCTCCCCCGGCGGCAACGGCCCGTCGACCCCGCCACATTCGGGCGGATCGCGCCCTGACGTCGTCGACCCTTTCTGGAAGACTGGGCCGCATGGCTCTTCTGGATCATCTGGGCATCACCGTCGACGACCTCGAACGCGGCCGGGCGCAGTTCCACCCGGTCCTCACCGCTCTCGGATACCAGAGCGGAGGCGCGAACGACCATTCGATCTCGTGGCACAACGGCGAGGAGACGGAGATCATCCTCTACACGTGGGATGAAGACTCGACTCCGCATCGTCATGGCCGCATCGGCTGGCAGCACATCGCCTTCGCCGTGCCGACGCGTGAGCAGGTCGAGCACCTCCACGCGGTCGCCGTCGACGCCGGCTGGACCCCCGTCCGCGAACCCAAGGAGTACCCGCGCTATTCGGAGCGCTATTACGCCTCGTTCGTCGAAGACGCGGACGGCATCCGCGTCGAGTTCATGTACAACCCACCGCGGGACACGGCTTGACGCCCGGGCGTGTCGGGCCCTAGTGTGGCAAAGCTGTGCCGACCGGCGCAGCACGCCAGCCGAGGAGTCGACGGATGACCGCCCAGCGGAATCTTCCCATCGCAGCGGTGTTGCAGCTTCAGCCGAAGCGCAATGACCGCTACGAGTCGTATCCTCCGGCACGCGCCGTGTGACAGCACCCGCTCTCGCAACGCCCCGTACCGACAGGTCCGGGGCGTTTTCCGTTGGAGAGGACCCCTGACCTGTGGCTGCACATCACCACAAGGAAAGGAATCATGGAGAGGCTCTCCGCACGGCTGCTGTCGTGGGCGTCCCTGATCGACGAGAAGACGCTCGATCAGGCGCACACCACGGCTCGCATGCCGTTCATCCACCCGCACCTGGCGCTGATGCCGGATGCGCACCTCGGCAAGGGGGCGACGGTCGGCTCGGTCATCCCGACGCTCGGCGCGATCATCCCCGCGGCCGTCGGCGTCGACATCGGCTGCGGCATGATCGCCGTCCGCACGCAGTTCACGAGGGGCGACCTGGACGGGCGCGACCTCGCCGAGCTGCGCGAGCAGATCGAGCGTGCGATCCCGCTCTCGGCCGGACGCTACAACCGCAAGATCGTGGCCACCGCCGAGCCGCGCATCGCCGAGCTCGAGACACTCGCCGAGACGGCCGAGTTCGATCCCGAGAAGTATGCGGGGAACTGGCGCCTGCAGCTGGGCACGCTCGGCTCGGGCAACCACTTCATCGAGGTGTCGGTCGACGAGCTCGACCGGGTGTGGCTGTTCCTGCACTCGGGTTCCCGGGGTGTCGGCAACCGGATCGCCGGACACCACATCTCCGTCGCCCAGAGGCTGGCGAAGCAGTGGTGGATCGAGCTCCCCGACCCCGACCTGGCGTACCTGGTCGAGGGGACTCCGGAGTTCACCCGGTACATCCGGGAGCTCCGCTGGGCACAGCACTTCGCCCTGCTGAACCGGGAGGAGATGATGGACCGCGTCATCCGGCAGGTGTCCGAGTTCCTCGACCGCCCGGTCGATGAGCAGGAGCGCATCAACTGCCACCACAACTTCACCGAGTCGGAGAAGCACTACGGCAGGCAGGTGTGGGTGTCGCGGAAGGGCGCCATCCAGGCCGACGCCGGTCGGCCCGGACTCATCCCCGGCTCGATGGGCACCGCGTCGTACGTGGTGGAGGGACTCGGCGACCGGCAGTCGCTGAACTCCTCCCCGCACGGTGCCGGACGCGAGTACTCGCGGTCGGCGGCCCGGAAGACGTTCACGCACGATCAGCTGCGGGAGGCGATGGAGGGGATCGAGTTCCGTGACACGGATGCGTTCATCGACGAGATCCCGCAGGCGTACAAGCCGATCGACCGGGTGATGGCGGATGCCGCGAGCCTGGTCTCCATCCGGCACACGCTGCGGCAGATCGTCAACGTGAAGGGGGACTGAGAGCGGACCGGGCGGGGGACTCCCCTCCGCCCGGTGCGCGGTGCCGATGTCCGCCGTCTCCTGCGCAACCCGCAGGGAGGGGACTGACAGTTCCTCCACCAACGGGCGGGAGAACACCTTCTCCCCATCTCCTGAGTGACCGATATCCTCGCCTGGCGCGCCCTGGCAAGCTGGCCGGAACGATGCGACGATGAGGATGTGGGATTCATGAACGACGCGCAGATCTGGACCATGATCGGGTCGTTCACCGCGCTGATGTTCGGCATGCTCACCGTCGTCACCACGCTGTTCATCCGGATCCTCCGCAGCGAGATCGGCGGCCTGCGCAGTGAGATGAACGGTCAGCTCGGCGGCCTCCGCAACGAGATGAACGGCCAGATCGGCGGGCTCCGCAACGAGATGAACGGTCAGCTCAGCGGGCTCCGCAACGAGATGAACGCCCGATTCGATGCCGTGAACACGCGCATCGACGGACTCGACCGCGACGTGCAGGCCATCGTGAAGCGCACGTTCGGCCTCGACCGCGACTGAGACCGACGCGACCGACGCGACCGAGGGTCAGACCGCCGGCGCTGCCTCGGTCTCGACGGAGCGGTCGGTGAACGCGGTCTTCGGGACGAACACGAGGATCGCCGCGGCGACGAGCGCGGTCACACCGCAGACGATCCACACCGTGAAGTAACCGGCGAGCGACCCGGCCGTGCCCTCGGTGGTCCCCGCCGTGCTCGCGACGCCGTGCAGCAGCGCGATGCCGAACACGCACGAGGCGATCGCACCGCCGACGGTCTTCACCGAGTTGGTGAGGCCCGTCGCGACGCCGGTCTGCGTCGCCGGAGCTGCGGATGCGGCCGCGGCGGGGAGCGCCGCGACCAGCGCTCCGGAGCCGAGCCCCACCACGACCATGTTCGTGATGACCTGCGCGTACGCGTCGTGGAACGGGAGGAAGAGCAGGAATCCGATGCCGACCAGCACCGAGGCGCCCATCAGCGTGACGCGAGGGGTGACCCGACGTGCGACCGTCGGGAACAGGAGTGCTCCCGCGATCATGGCGATCAGGTAGACGCCGATGATCAGCGAGGTCTGGAAGCCGGTCGTGCCCAGCCCGTAGCCGTAGACCGAGGGGTCGGTGCGGGCGAACGTCGACAGCGGCGCCTGTGCGCCGAGCACGCTCACGCCGAAGAGCCCCGCGGTGAGGAACACCGGGCCGAGTGCGGGCGAGCGGAACATCCGCACGTCGATCAGCGGGTCCTCGGAACGGAGCTCCCACAGCACGAATGGGATCACGAGCAGCACTCCGAAGACGACGACCGCCCAGGACCAGGGGTTGGTCAGTCCGCCCTCGAGGCGGAGCAGGCTGAGGCCACCCGTGAAGCAGATCAGCGCGAGGGAGATCAGCACCAGGCCGACCGTGTCGAACAGGCCGCCCGTGGGCTCCGGCGACTCCTTCACCCCGAACAGGATCACGAAGAAGCACACCACGATGAGCACGGCGGGGACGAGGAGCACGACCGTGAGCGGGAGGACGTCGATGAGGGCGCCGCCGGCCAGGGCGCCGATGATCGCGCCGCCCTCCAGCGCCGCGACGAGGAGCCCTGCTGCCTTGGCCGTGATCGACGAGCGACCCTCCATGCGCCGCGAGCGCGACCAGATCAGGGCGATCTCGAGCGGAAGCCAGACGACGTAGAAGCCCATCAGCGCCCAGGCGGCGAGGAACACCGCGAAGGAGTCGGTGAACGGCAGGACCAGCGCGGCCGCGGCCGTGACGGCGGTCGAGATCAGCAGCATCCGCTTGTGGCCGACCATGTCGCCGAGCTTCGCGAAGGCCGGGACGACCAGCGCCGACAACATCAGCTGCGCGCCCTCGAGCCAGTTGACGTCGGCGTCGTGGATCCCGAGGTTGCGGGCGATGTTGGTGAGCATCGGCGTGTAGTAGCCCTGCAGCACACCACTGGTGAACTCCACGAAGGCGAGGAAGCCGACGACGACGCCGAGGGCGCCCAGGGTGCGGGTGCGCGTCATCGCGTCTCCTGCTTCTGCTTCGGGTCCCCCGGCACATTCCGAGGGGAGGGTGAGATCACCCTAGCCGTTCGAGCAGCGCCCGATGGAATCGCTCCCCGCGCTCCAGGGCGGCGATCTCCACGCTCTCGTCGACGCCGTGGATCGACGCGCGCTGGGCGTTCGACATGTCCAGCGGCGCGAAGCGGTACACGGCGGGCGAGAAGCGGTGGAAGTGCCGCGAATCTGTGGCCGCCATCATCACGTACGGCACGGCGGGGACGCCGGGATGCGAGACCTCGAGCGCCTGGGCCAGCAGGGCGAACGGGGCGTTGTCGGTGGGCGACTCCGGCGACGGCTCGCTGGCCTCGACGACCTCGACCGTCACGAGCGGATCGCGGATGCGCCGACGCACGCGGAACACGGTCTGCTGCGTCGTCTCCCCCAGTGCGATGCGCAGGTTGACCGTGGCGGATGCCTGCGACGGCAGCACGTTCGCCGCTGTGCCGCCGGACTGCATGGTCGGGGCGACGGTCGTGCGCACGAGAGCGGCCGGCTCACCGCCGAGCGCGGCGAAGACCTGCGCGGTCAGCAGGGGCGCGGAGCCGAGCAGCCGCAGCAGGTGGCGCGCCGGTCCCGGCGTCTGCGCGGCCAGCTCCGACAGCATCCGGAGGATCGCCTTCGAGGCGTGGGGACGGAACGTGGTGGGGCCCAGACGATCGACGGCCCTGGCGATGCGCCGGACCGCCGTGAGCGAGGGCGGTGCGGAGGCGTGACCGCCGTCGCCTCGCGTCGACAGCCTGAGCGTCATCACGCCCTTCTCGCCGACGCCGATCATCGCGGCACGGCCCGGGACGAAGGGCAAGGGCGCGTCGACCACGGCACCGCCCTCGTCGACCACCAGCCACGGCACGATGCCGCGTTCGCGCAGGACTCGCGCGATCTCCTCCGCCGCGCGACCGTACGTCTCCTCGTTCCCGCCGAAGGAGAGGTAGACATCGCGGGGCGGGACGAACCCGTCGGCGAGCAGGTTCTCGACCGCTTCGAGGACCACGATCAGCGGGCCTTTGTCGTCCAGTGCGCCACGGCCGTAGACCGAGCCGTCGGCGATCACGCCCGCGAACGGCGGATGCGTCCAGGCGTCGCTCTCGTCGACCGGGACGACGTCGTAGTGCGCCATCAGGACGACGGGTCCCCCCGCGGCGGCACCGCTCCCCGCCCAGTGGAACAGGAGTCCGAAGTCGGTGTGCCGTTCGAGTCGCAGTCTCTCGTGCACCAGCGGGTAGAGCTCGGCGATCAGCGCCACGAACTCCTCGAACGGACCCGAGCCGCGTTCGTCGAGCTCGGCCGAGACCGTCGGGATGCGGATCATCTGCGAAAGCCGCTCGGCGATGCCGGGGCGCACGGTCGATGTGGTCACAGTCGCCATCGTACCGAGCACCCCGTGCCCCGCTCAGGCGTACGGCCAGGCCACGGTCATCCGCGCCGGACGCGTCTCGTCCCACGGGAGCACGTTCCAGACCTCGCGCGGCGGGCCCACCCGCGTCGCTCCCTGTTCGTCGATCCACTCGCAGCCGCGATCGTAGGCGGCGAGGATCGCGGGGAACGCGGTGTCCTCGCCCTCCACGGTGACCTCGACCATGGCTCCGCCGCTCAGCCGCTGGCTGCGGATGCCGGCGGGGGTCTCCGCGATGATGCGGTCGACGGGGAGGCACACCTCGATCGGACCGTCGCTCTCGGGCGTGATCGGGGCGTGGAAGATGCCGAACGGGTCGGCGGAGACGGCGAGGCCGCGCGCGACGGCGAGCGCACTCAGCTCCTCGTACGCCGCTCGCAGCCGCCGGTCGAGCTCGTCCACGAAGGTGGTCACGAGCATGCTCAGCACGGGCTGCTCCGGTCGGACGGTGGAGGTGAGGGACTTCGTGTTCATCGGTGATCCTTCGAAATGGCCGCGCGCCTGGTCGAGGAGCGTGGCGGTCGACGCCGCGGCCGTCCGGACCTGATCCTGGAACGCGTCGAGGGCGGCGAGCGCGGAGCCGTCGGGCATCGCGAGCACCTCCTGGATCGCGTCGAGGCTCATGCCCGCCGTCCGCAGCAGGGAGATGAGCCGTCCCCTGCTCGCCTGCTCGACCCGATAGAAGCGGTACCCGTTGTGCGGGTCGACCGCTTCCGGCACCAGAAGCCCGCGCTTCTCATAGAGGCGCAGGGCCTTCGGCGAGAGCAGCGCGGCTTCGGAGAACGGACCGATGCTGAGGAGGTCGGTGGAGTGGCTCACGCGTTCACGATGCTCTCTGCCCTCGGGACAAGGTCAAGCGGTCGATCCGCTTCTCCGGAATCGTAACGGGATCGCACCCGCGCGCGAGAGGATGGACCGAGACCCCGAGGGAGCGCACATGAGAATCGCTGTGGCAGGAGGCACCGGCGTCGTCGGCCGGCACACCGTCGAGGCCGTCGAGGCCGCGGGCCATGAGGCGGTCGTGCTCAGTCGCTCGCAGGGCGTCGACCTGGTGACCGGCCGCGGTCTGGAGGCCGCCCTGACCGGAGCGGACTCCGTCATCGACGTCGCGAGCATCCAGACACTCAAGGCGAGCACCGCGATCGAGTTCTTCACCGCCGCGACCGGGAACCTCGTCTCGGCGGCCTCGGATGCGGGCGTGCGACACGTCGTGCTGCTGTCGATCGTCGGCATCGATCGCATCCCCTATGACTACTACGCGGGCAAGGTCGCGCAGGAGAAGGTCGTCGAGGCGTCGCGGATGCCCTGGACGATCCTCCGGGCGACGCAGTTCCACGAGTTCGCGGGCCAGATGTTCGAGCGCGCGAAGGTTGGGCCGCTGCATCTCGCTCCGAACGCCCGGACGCAGCCCGTCGCGGCCGCGGAGGTCGGGGCACGACTGGCCGCGCTCGCGGTCGCCGAGCCGCAGGGCCGGGTCCGCGACCTCGCCGGACCGCGCGAGGAGCAGCTCTCGGAGATGATCCGTGCGTTCGCCCGACGGGCCGGCTACCGCGGGTGGGTCCCGGCGCTGAACGTGCCCGGTCCGCAGATGGCGGGGATGAGAGCCGGACACGCGCTCCCGGGTCCGGATGCGGAGCTCGGGCGGCAGACGTTCGCCGACTGGCTCGCGTCGGGCCGGCACTGACGGGTCAGCTCTCCTCCACAGGGCCTGCCCGAACAGTGTTGTCCCCAGGCCCCGCACAGCTGATGTCGGCCTTGGCAGGATGGAGTCCTCCGACGAGAATGAGAGCGTGATCACCGTGACCGAGCCGCAGACCTGGACTCTGATCGTCTCCTCCGTGGTCATGATGCTCGGCGTGATCACCCTCGTGTCGACCCTCTTCGTTCGTGTGATCCGCGCGGAGATCGGCGGAGTCCGCGCCCAGTTCGACGGAGTCCGCGCCGAGATCGGCGGATTGCGTGCCGAGATGAGCGCGATGAACTCCCGCATCGACGGCCTCGACCGTGACGTGCAGGCTCTCGTGAAGCACACCTTCGGACTGGACCGCGGTTAGCACGGCGGGAACAGCCCGGCACGCTCCGCGGTTGCACCTCGGGAACGCGAGACGATTCCGAGGAGGTGGGCGTGGAGCTGACACTGGTCTCTTCCTCGTTCTGCGGGGCGTGCACACGGACGCGGGCGGTGCTCGCCGACGCCGCTCGGTTCCTCCCGGCTGCCACGATCACCGAGATCGACGTCGCACAGGACCCGGATGCCGCCGAGAAGCTCGACATCGGATTCACGCCGACCGTGATCATCCGCGACTCCGCCGGCTCCGAGGTCTTCCGCGCGACGGGCGTCCCCACCGTTCCCCAGGTCCTCACGGCCGCCGTCAAGGCATTGCCGGCCTGAGCCCGGCCACTCCTGCCCCACCCTCTTGCGGGGGCTCCGCACCCGGCGCAGACTGAGCGTCAGCGGTGCCGGTCGTGACACCTTTCGCACACCCTTGGAGTCCTCATGCCTGCTCTCAACCCGTATCTCTCGTTCCGCACCGAAGCCCGCCAGGCGATGGAGTTCTATCAGAGCGTCCTCGGCGGCGACCTCGACATCAGCGTCTTCGGGGACTTCCCCGACATGGTGCAGGATCCCAGCCAGAAGGACCTCGTCATGCATGCCCAGCTCAACACCCCGGACGGGCTGGTGCTGATGGGGTCCGACTCCCCCGACGGGATGCCGTATGAGAAGCCGCAGGGTTTCTCGGTGTCGCTGAGCGGCAACACGCAGGACACCACCCGTGCCGTGTGGGACAGGCTGTCCGACGGCGCGACGATCACGATGCCGCTCGACGTTCCGCCGTGGGGCGGGCTCTTCGGCATGCTCATCGACCGGTTCGGCATCCCGTGGATGCTGCACGGCGACCCGGAGGAGTGAGCGGGGTCCGACTCGGGCTCAGCGCGGCTGCACGGCACGACACGCGAGGTGCAGCGCAAGACGCGCTTCGGGGTCGGTCATGTCGATCCCGAGAAGCTCCTGCACCCGGCGGATCCGCAGGGTCACGGTGTTGCGGTGCAGCCCGAGGGCCGTCGCCGTCGCGGCGATGCCCGACTCGTGGTCGAGATACGCCGAGAGCGTGGTGAGCAGCTCGCCCCCGCCCTCCCGCAACGGAGCGAGAAGGGACTCGGCCGCCGGTACGAACGTGTCGTTGCCGGTCCAGGCGAGCAGCAGCTGCTCCAGCCCGAGGCTGTCGACCCGGACGAACCATCCCGTCGCCGAGCGCGACGCCGCGATGCGCGCCGCGTCTCCCGCCTCATCCAGCGTCGTGGCGAGGCCCTCCGGCCCACCCTGCAGGGAGCCGACGCCGGTCGCGACGGCGAAGTCGCGCAGCACGCCGAGGTGGAGCTCCCGCAGCGACGCGACGGCCCGCTCCACGCGGTCGGGGTCCGGAGCCTCCGGGAAGGTCAGCCATCCGCTCAGTCCTCGACCGGCCGTCGTCGCATGAGCCTCACCGTCGATCGTGCTCAGCCCCGCGCTGACCGACCGCAGCAGGGAGAAGGAGTCGAGCCGTCCCCGCGCCACCATCCGGAACCCGAGGTGATGCCCGCCCGTGCGCCAGCCGCGCTCGATCATCCGGCGCTCGACGTCGGCATCGGCGGCGCCGTGCAGGTCGACGAAGTCGCGCAGCAGACCGGAGGACACCGCCACGTCGTTCACCGCCGCCACCTCGTCGATCAGGATCCGCGCCGCGACGGCGGGCATCGCCACCTCGGCGGCGACCGAGAGCGACTGCAGCTGCGCCTCGCCCAGCCCCCGACCGAAGAGCACCAGACGCAGACCGCTGCGACCGGGGCTGTCCACGCGGACCGAGGCCGCGAACTCCTCGCCCGCACTCGCTCGATCGATCCACGACTCGAAGCCGATCGCCGCGTGCAGGCGCTCGTCGAGGTGCGCTCCCGCTTCCTGGAGCACTCCGGACGAGTCGATCAACGCGACACCGACACCCAGGTTCGCCGCGATGTGCCCGAGCAGGTCGGCGAGATCATCGGCCGCGTACTCGAAGGACTGGGCGACCTTGCGCACCTGACTGAGCGTCAGAGCATCGCGCGCCTCGATCAGCATCCAGCAGGCTTTCGCGAGCTGGATGGGGCGCTCGACGTCGAGCAGGCACAGGCCGATCCGGTCTGCGAGCCGGAAGGCCCCCGCGTCGAACGCCGCGGCGCCGGAGAGCGCGAGGCCCGTGTAGCCGCGGTCGCGCAGCCGGCGCAGCAGAGCGTCCTGCTGCCAGGTCGAGGTCGGTGGTGCGGCCGTGATGATCGCGAGCCGTCCGGCGCCGCTCTCGGTGAGTTCGACTTCTCCCGCGCCGACGGCGACGGCCTCCCAGGCGATGTCCGCGGGGCCGGCGACCCGTCGCAGACCTCCGTTCTCCGCGTGGGCGAGCAGCGCGCTCAGCGGCAGGCCCTCGTTCATGCCGCATCCAGATCGTCGAGACCGTAGGCGGAGGGCAGCACCTTCGCGCGACGGTCGGGGCGGGCGTTCCACCACTCGGGGGCGGGTACGGCGAGCACCGCGACGTTCCGTGCCAGGCGGAGCTCGGTGACCTCGAGGATCTCTCGGGAGATCGCGTCGATGATCACGATGACGGTCGGAGCCGACGCCACGAGCCGTCCGTCGGTGAGCACGGCGAGGGTCTCGGACCGGGTGACCACCCGGTGCACGGCCCCGGCGAGCCCGCTGATCTCCACCGCGTTGACGTGCGGATCGTCCGCGGACGGAGCGATCGAGATGATCCGCCCCTCGGCGAGCAGCTCCGCTCCCAGCGCGTCCGCGAGAAGGGGCAGCGGAGCAGCGGATGAAGAGACGTACGCCCGGCCGAGCTCGAGCGCATGTGCGAGGTGGCCGCCGATCGCATGTTCCCTCAGGTCGCCGACCGTGAAGCCACCGAGCACCGCGCAGCCGACACCGCCGGCCTGGATGATCGCCGAGCGCACGACCCGCTCGGCGTCGATCGCCCGATGCGCCTCGACGAGGGCGACGCCGTCGGCACCCGTGTCACAGGCGAACACCAGCCCGGGGACGCTGTCGACGAAGAGCGACATCTGGTCGAGTCCCGGCACAGCGCGACCCGTGCAGTCCGCATCGACCACGACGTGCGAGCCGGCCAGGGTCAGCGGCGCGAGGCCGTTCATGCCGCCGCCCTCGAGGGAGCAGACGGCGGGAACCGGGTGCCCGATCCACCGCTCGACCGCTTCCAGGAGCCGCGCGAACGGGTCGGCACCCGGCAGCCGCTCCCCCAGCAGCATCGTCGAACCGACGAACGCGACACCGAGGCAGGGGGTGGCCGGGTTGAGCGCCGCGATGGGGGAGACCTCGATCGGCCAGTCCCCGGCGCCCGCGAGCATCAGCTCGAGCATGGTCGTCGACCCGCCTCCGCCGGAGCCGAGCAGCGCATAGCCGCGGGCGAGCGCGGTGAGGTCGTCGCGCTGCAGCATCATGCGCTCCAGCCTAGGGAGAAACGCCCTCACCCGCGGCCAGCTCCTCCACGGGGGTGAACCCCTCCCGCAGCCCGAAGGCCGCGGGGCCGAAGGCGGCGAGCGCGTCGGGAGTGCGCATCATGTCGGGCGTCGAGATGCCGAGCACGCGCACGCGCTGCCCGTAGCGCAGTCCTTCGGTGGTGATCGGCTCGGCGGTCTCGTGGTCGACCACGCAGATGAGGTCGGGCACGATCGCCACCAGGGTGCTCCCCCGGTGCGCGATGAGGTTCTCGTTCTGGAAGGAGATCTCGAACGTGTCGCCCTCCTCGGCCCCCAGCGGTGCGATGACCGCGCGGCCCTTGGCGAAGCCCTCGGTCGTACGCCGCTCGACATCGATGACCTTGCCGACGCAGAGCTCGCGCAGATGCGGGTAGAGCGTCGTCGAGAGGGTGTCGGCGATCGCCTCGAACGGCGACCGGTGCTCCTCGCGGGCGACCCGGATGGCGCGGCCGAGCGCGAGGGCCATCGAGATCGTGCGGGGCACGGCCGTGCGCCGCACGTCGGCTCCGGTCATGGCGTACTCGGCGATGTGCCCCACACCGCCGAGGCGGATCGTGATGCCGCGGGCCAGCCACTCCATCTGCCGGTCGTCGTCGCCCGTGTCGATCACGACCTTCTCGCCGCGCTCTCCCGCGAGGGCGAGGGGCGAGCCGTGCACGCCGTACACGGCGAAGGTCTCCATCGACAGCTCGGGGAACGCCCGCCCCATGCCGTCGGCGTCCACCACCGGGAGCCCGGTCTCGGCTGCGACGATGAGCGGGATCATCGAGTTGATGCCACCGCACTCGATCGGCATCGTCGCATCCGCCGTCCGCCCGAGGTGCTCCTCGAGCGTGCGCAGGGCGAGCGTGGGCTCCGTGCCGGCCGGGATCTTCTCGATCATCACGGTCGGCGCGCCCATCTGGGCCGTCGGGATCACGAACAGGTCATCGGGAAGCTCGTCCGGGTCGAGGATCGTGATGCTCCCCTCCCCCAGCACACGCTCGACGAGCATCTTGCCGATGTAGGGGTCGCCGCCACCCCCGGTGCCGAGCAGCGTCGCGCCGCGGGCGAGGTCGGGCAGGTCGGCGGCGGTGAGCTGCCAGCTCATGCCCCCGCTCCCGCCGTCACGGTTCCGTTCGACACGCTGCCGTCGAAGCGGTGCGCGGGCATGTCGTAGCCGAAGTACCCGGGGCCGACCATCGCGAGGGCGGCCTCGGAGTGCCAGCGTTCGTCGGCCGGTGCCGCGATCACGCGCACCCGCTGGCCGTAGCGCAGTCCCTCGGTCGTGATCGGCTCGCCCGACTCCCCGTCGAGGACCATGATCAGGTCGGGTGTCGTCGCGAGGACCGTGCCGTCGGCCTCGGCCACGAGGTGCTCGTTCTGGAACTGCAGGGTGAGGGTGCTTCCCGCGTCTCCGTCGATGCGCGCCCGCCCGCGGGCGAACCCGGTGGTGGTGGCACGGTGCACGTCGACCACCTTGCCATCGAAGAGCTCACGCCCGCCAAGCAGCTCGACGACGGCGTCGACCGGGTCGGTCTTCTCCTCGCGCGCGGTGGCGATGCGCCGGCCGATCTCGATGCAGCGGGACAGCGAGCCCGCGACGAGGGATTCGCGCGCGGCGGTCCCGGACATGGAGAAGCCGGAGATCATCACCGAGCAGCCCATCTCGACGCAGGCCACGCGGGCGATGCGCTCGGTCCACGAGTTGTCGACCGTCTGCAGCACGCCGGTGTTGCCCTTCTCGTCGCTGAACGCGAGGGGCGACGCGGTCACGCCGTACAGGGTCGGGAGCACCATCTGCAGCTCGGGGAACGCACGCCCCATGCCGTCGGCGTCGACCAGCGGAAGCCCGAGGGCGGCAGCCGCGGCGATCGGGATGGTCGAGTTCACGCCACCCACCTCCGCACACGCGATGTGCGTGATCGGGCGGCCGAGGTGGACGCTGAGCGCCTTGACCGGTTCGATGACCTCGGCGAGACTCGGGAGCTTCTCGACCATGACGGTCGGTGCTCCCATCATCGCCACGAACAGCACGAGCGCGTCGTCGGGGACCTCGTCGAGGCCGACGACCGTGACGTCGCCGGACGTCAGCGCCTGACGCGCGAGGAGCGCACCGATGTACGGGTCTCCTCCGCCGCCGGTGCCGAGCACGGCGGCACCGCGGGCGAGGCCGTCGATGTGCGCGGGGGTGATCGTCCAGCTCATGTCACGCCCCCATGTCGAGGTCGCCGACGGCCTTCACACGGATGCGCGTGGCGTTGCCGGGCAGATACGGGATGGGCACCTCGTCGAAGTCGATGATCGACACGGTCGACGGCTTGGCCCCGGCGGCGATCGCCTTGTCCACGGCCTCGGCGCGGACCTCGGCGAGGGTCTCGTCGCGGCGACCGGGCTCGATCGCGTAGACCTTGTCGATCTCGCCGCCGACCTGCGCGATCGAGGCGCCGATGGCGTTCGCGACGGCGTAGTTCTCGGGGCGATGCACGGTGCCGAACAGCGGCAGCTCGTCGGGGAGGAGGATGGATCCGCCGCCGACCGCGACCACCGCGATGGGCTCGGGCGAGGTGCGCATGCGGTCGACCGCCTCGGACACGCGCTCGGCGATGCGGGCGAGCACGCGCTCGACGAACGCGGGATCGAGGTGCGCGACCCTGCTGGCATCTCCGACCTGGGCGCGACCGGCAGCGACCGCGATGTCGGTGGCGGTCAGGGTCGAGCCGCCGAAGACAAGAGCCTCCGTCGTCAGCTTGTAGCCGACCGATGCCGGGCCGACCTCGGCCGTCTCCTCGTCGACGATGCTTCCGCCGCCGATGCCGAGCGAGAGCACGTCGGGCATCCGGAAGTTGGTGCGGATGCCCGCGACCTTGACCTCGTTCGCCGTCTCGCGCGGGAAGCCGTTGATCAGCAGGCCGATGTCGGCCGTGGTGCCGCCCACGTCGATCACGGCGCAGTCGTCGAGACCGCTGGTGGCCGCGGCCCCACGCATCGAGTTGGTCGGGCCGGAGGCGAAGGTGGCGACCGGGTAGCGGCGCACGTACTCCTCGTCCATCAGCGTGCCGTCGTTCTGGCTGAGGAAGATCGGCGCCTCGATGCCCTGGGCGCGCACAGCCGAGGTGAGCCCGTCGACGATCTCGGACGCGAGCTCGCGCAGCGCGGCGTTGATGATCGTCGCGTTCTCGCGCTCCAGCAGTCCGATGCGCCCGATCTCGTGCGACAGCGAGATCGCGGCATCCGCACCGAGCACCTCGGCGACGATCTCCGCGGCACGCACCTCCAGGTCGTGGTTGACCGGGCTGAACACCGACGAGATCGCGACCGAGCGGATGCCGTGTGCCTTCATGTCCTCGGCGTGCGCCCGGATCTCGTCCGGGTCGAGCGGCGAGATCGGGCGGCCGTCGAACTCGTAGCCGCCGTGCGCGAGATAGCTGCGTGCCTGGGTCGCCTCGACCAGCACCTCCGGCCAGTCGATCAGCGGCGGCAGCGCCCGCGTCGCGGGGAGGCCGAGGCGGAGGGCCGCGACCGGCGCGAGACGGCTCGCCTGCACCAGCGCGTTGATGAAGTGCGTCGTGCCGATCATGACGGCATCGATGTCGGCGCCCTCGAACGCGTGTCCGGCTCGAAGGTCCTCGATCGCCTGGATGATGCCGCTGGTGACGTCCGGGGTGGTCGAGTGCTTCACCCCCGCCAGGGTGCGGGTGCCGTCCATGAGGACTGCGTCGGTGTTGGTGCCGCCGACGTCGATACCGATGTGCATGATTCTCGCTTTCCTGTGGTGAGTGTCTGTCTCGGGTGGCTCAGGCCGCTGCCGCTGCTTCGACGGGAGCCGCCTGCCGCGTCGTCGCGACGCCGACGCCGCGCACCCAGCCGAGCTTGCCCGCGACGATGTAGAGAGCCATCGAGAGGAAGAGGCTGAGCAGCGAGGGGATGCCCCAGGTGACGAAGTAGCCGACGAGGGACGAGACCAGCCACACGATGATGGTCGCCGGGACGATGCGCGGGGCGGTCGCCGGGAGGGTGCCCTCGTCGCGCGTCGCGTCGAGCTCGGGACGCCAGCGGCGCACGATGTAGTACTCGGCGACCATGATGCCGGCGATCGGCGGGAACGCGACGCTCAGCACGATCAGGAACTCGGTGAACTGCCCGAGGATGCCGACCGCGGCGAGCACGGACCCGACGATGCCGAGCACGATCGTCGTGGTCACGCGGTGGAGGTTCTTGCCGAACGCGGTGGAGATGAAGTTCACCAGCCCCAGCGTCGAGGAGTACAGGTTCCAGTCGTTGATCTTCAGGGTGCCGGTCAGCACGATGAACAGGCCGATGAAGCCGACCGAGGAGGTCACGATCGCGACGATGTCGCCCGTGGCGGCGGCGTGGGCCAGCAGCACGCCGGCGAGGCCGATCACGAACTCGCCGAGGGAGACGCCGAGGACGGTCTGCTTGATGACGTCGGCGCGGGAGCGGTTGAAGCGGGTCATGTCGCCCGTGATGATCGCGCCGACGATGAGACCACCGGCCACGATGCCGGTGCCGGCCCAGACGCTCATGGTGGGACCGGGTGCCGGGCCCGTGAGCAGCTCGCCGATGTCGTGGCGGGTGAGCTCGGAGATGACCGACCAGCCGACCAGGATCAGGAACAGCGGCACGGTGATGTTCGCGAGCCACTGCATCCCGACGAAGCCGAACGCCACGATCGCGGTGACCGCGAGGCCGAAGATGAGGCTCCAGGCCCAGACGGGCAGCGCTCCGGGCATGAGCGCGTCGAGCGACTGCGCGGAGATCGCGGACTGGATGCCGAACCACCCGATCAGGCTGATGCCGATCGCGAGGCCGACCAGGGAGGCGCCGATCTCGCCGAAGCCTGTCCAGCGGGCGAGGAGGGCGGTGTTGAGGCCCTCGCGCTGACCGATGAAGCCGACCACGCACATGATCACCTCGAGGATGAGCGAGCCGAAGAGGAAGGCGAGGACGGCCTCGCCGAAGGTCATGCTGTATCCGAGGGTCGCGCCGAGGAGGAACTGCGAGAGGGCCGAGACCTGTCCGAATCGCTGCACGGCGATGCCGAACCAGGGTTTGCGGGCCTCGGGAGTCACTCGAGAGAGCGCGAAGTCGTCTGCGTGCGCCGTGCGTGCCATGAGGGTCCTTCGGGAGGAGGAGGGAACGGGTTGTGGGCCACAGTAATCAGGCCCGACCCCTCTCCGACATGTGCATTACGCACCAGCTTCGCATCCGATTGTGCAGTCCGCACTGCCCATCCTCCGCCACGAGTGATCGCCCGTGCCCGTGGGTATCGAGCCACCCGGGAGACGAAGAGACCCACTCCCGCCGGCGTCGGCGGGAGTGGGTCTCGGGCGGAGCGGTCTCAGCGCCAGGTCAGTGCAGCGCGTTGGTCTCGATGAAGGCGCGGAGCGCCTGCTCGTCGTCGGCCATCTCCGTCACGTGCTGCGGGGCGTCGAGCATCTCCTGCAGCTCCGGTGCGTAGCCGAGCTCCACGCCGATCGCCTCGTGGATCGTCTCCGCGAACTTCTCGGGCTTGGCGGTCTCGAGCACGAGCATGGGGACACCGGGTTCGACGTACTCGCGGGCGACCTTGACGCCGTCGGCCGTGTGCGGGTCGATGACCTCGCCGGTCGTCTCGTACACGGCGCGGATGGTCGCCAGCCGGTCCTCGTGCGTCGAGGTGCCGCTGACGATGCCGAACTCCTCGAGGAAGCGCTCCTGCTCCGCGGAGAAGTCGAAGTGACCCTGCGCCTCGAGGTCGTCCCACGCGCCGACGACGCGGGCGGGGTCGCGGTCGACCAGCTCGAAGATGAAACGCTCGAGGTTCGACGCCTTCGAGATGTCCATCGACGGGCTGGAGGTCGCGAGCGTCTGGGCGGCGCTGCGCGGGCGGTAGACGCCGGTGCGGAAGAACTCGTCCAGCACGTTGTTCTCGTTCGCGGCGAGCACGAGGCGACGGATCGGCAGCCCCATCTGCTTCGCGAAGAAGCCCGAGAGGATGTTGCCGAAGTTGCCCGAGGGCACGGTGAACGAGAGCTCGGTCCAGCCACCGGCATCCGTCGCCCGCAGCCACGCCCAGAAGTAGTAGACGGTCTGCGCCGTGATGCGTGCCAGGTTGATCGAGTTCACGGCCCCCAGGTGCTGAGCGCGCTTGAAGTCGAGGTCGCCGGCGAGCTTCTTGACGAGGTTCTGGCAGTCGTCGAAGACCCCCTCGACCGCGATGTTGTGCACGTTCGCGTCGTCGAGCGAGAACATCTGCGCCCGCTGGAACGCGCTCATGCGCCCCTGCGGCGACAGCATGAACACCGCGACGCGCTCCTTGCCGCGAAGGGCGTGCTCGGCCGCGGAGCCGGTGTCGCCCGAGGTGGCTCCGAGGATGTTGAGCACCGCGTCGTTGCGCTCCAGCGTGTACTCGAGCACCTGACCGAGGAACTGCATGGCCATGTCCTTGAACGCGAGCGTCGGTCCCTCGGAGAGCCCGACCAGGGTCAGCTCGTCGTCGATCGCCCGCAGCGGCACGACGCCGTCGGGGAAGCCGGCGTAGGCCGCATCCGTCATCTTCGCCAGATCCGCGCGCGGGATGTCGGTCGCGAACAGGCCGAGCACCTCGGTGGCGAGCTGCGGGTAGGTCAGGGCCCGCCAGCGCTCGAGCGTCTCGCCGTCGACGGTCGGCATGGTCTCGGGCACCGCCAGTCCGCCGTCGGGCGCGAGGCCCTCCAACAGCGTCTCGCTGAACGACTGCGGCTGCATGCCGCCGCGGGTGGAGATGAACTGCACGTTGGCTCCTCGGCTCGGGACTCGGCCCGTCCATTCTCGCAGGGTGTGCGCGTCCGAGATGACGGGATGACGGATGCCGCGGGACGCGCTCAGAACAGCGAGGTCGGCAGCGCGCCCTCGTGCTCCAGGAGCCAGCGCTTGGTCTCGAGCCCGTGCCCCGCGTCGCCGCCGGAGTATCCGCCCAGACCGTCACCCGCCACGACCCGGTGGCACGGCACGATCAGAGGGACGGGGTTCGCGCCCATGATCGACCCGATCCCCCTGGCGGGCACCTCGGTGCCGCTGCGCGCGGCGAGCCCGCCATAGGTGATCGTCTCGCCATGACCGACCGTCTCCCACAGCGCCGTGAGGACCGCCCGCGTCGCCACGGTCTGCGCACCGAGGTCGACCGGGACGTCGAAGCGACGCAGCGTGCCGGCGAAGTAGGCGCCCAGCTGGGCGAGGGCCTCCGCGAGCAGCGGATCGCCGGCGGGATCGGCCGAAAGGGCACTGCCCTCGGGCGGCGTCGATCGCCACGTGACGCGGGTGATCGCCGTGCCGTCGCTGACGACGCCGATGACGCCGACCGGTGTCGCGAGCGTTCCGAAGACGGACATGCGACGAGGCTATCGCCCTCCTCGGACGGACGGATCGCCCGCATCGGCACCGGGGGGGGTGGCGTCGCGGACCGATCCGGGCGAACCTGGAGGTCGGGATCCGGCTCGCGCAGCTCGACGACCACGATGACAAGGAGCACCCATGAGCATCACCACCTCGGCACTCGATCTGCCCGACGTCCGCCTCCACTACGAACTCCGCGGCGACGGACCGCTGATCGTCCTGATCGGCGCTCCCATGGACGCCGACGCCTTCGCGCCGTTCGCGGACGAGCTCGCCGGCGACCACACGGTGCTGACGACCGACCCGCGCGGCATCAAGCGGAGCATCCTGCACGACCCGTCCCAGGGCTCGCCGCTGGAGCGTCGTGCCGCCGACCTCGCGGCGCTCATCGAGCACGTCGACCGGGGACCGGCGATCGTCTTCGGCTCGAGCGGCGGCGCCGTGACCAGCCTGGCTCTCGCGCAGGCACGACCCGACCTGGCTCCCACGGTCATCGCCCACGAGCCGCCGCTCCTCGAACTGCTCCCGGACCGCGTCGAGCAGCGCCGCATCACGGATGAGCTCACGACGGCCGCGCTCTCCGGCGACCGGATCGGCGCCTGGCGGTTGTTCTTCGCCCAGGCGAACATCCCGATGCCCGAGGAAGCCCTCGTGCAGTGGTTCGGCGGCGAGGTCGACCCGCAGAGCCAGGCCGACGAGCAGTTCTGGTTCCGGTACGAGCTTCCGGCGAGCGTGCGCTGGGAGCCCGATGTCGACGCGCTGCGCGCACGCGCCGGTCACCTCGTGCTCGGCATCGGTGAGGAGTCGGTGGGTCAGCTGTGCGAGCGGACGACGACGGCCCTCGGCGCGCAGCTCGGCATCGAGCCGACACGATTCCCGGGCGGCCACACCGGGTTCGTCGACCACACCGAGGCGTTCGCCGCCCGTGTGCGAGAGGTCCTCGCGGGGCTCGGCGCACACTGACGCCCCGCGACGTCATCCCCGCGAGACCTGATGCCAGAGCGCGGCCCAGTGCTCCGGTCGCAGTTCGCGCGGGAGCCGTCGGTCGGCCGCGCCGGCCGCCCCCACCATCCGACGCGCACGCGGCATCGAGACGCGGGCGGCACCGGCCACGACCGCGGGCAGGCTGCCTCCCCGCCCCGTGAACATCGCACCGACGAACGCCTCGTACGCGCGGCGATCGGAGGCCGGGACGAGCGGTGAACCGCGGCGCGTGATCGCCAGCACACCACCGTCGACGCTCGGCTGCGGCGAGAATCCCCACGCCGGGACGCGACCTTCGAGGGAGAACTCGAACCAGGGTGCCGACTGCGCGGTCATCATGGTTCCACCGCCGACACCGGCACGCTTGCGCGCCACCTCCCACTGCGTGAGGAGCACGGCATCGCTCCAGCGGCCCTGCGACAGGAGGCGCCGGAGGATCGGGGTCGTCACGTGGAACGGGATGTTCCCGACGACGACCTCGGCGTCGAGCGGATGGCGGGTGGCATCGGCGACGTCGATGCGCACGCCGGGCAGCGCTCGACGCAGCCGGTGCACCCGGTGCTCGTCGATGTCGATCGCGGTGAGGGGTCTGCCGAGCTCCGCCAGGGTGCGGGTCAGGGCGCCGTCACCGCAGCCGAGCTCGAGGATCGGCCCCGAGGTCTGCCGCACGAGCGCGGCGATCCGGGTGAGGGTCGGACGGTGGGTGAGGAAGTTCTGGCCGAGTTCGTGACGGCCGCCATGGACTGAACGAGGCATGAGTGCGCTCCAGAAGAAGAATCGGAGCACCTCGAAGGAGGGGACGACGCGAAGACGCGTCGAAGAGACTGCCCGTCCCGAGGTGCGATGACATCTCGGTGGACGGCGCGCAGATGCGTGCGGAGTGCGAGCGCGCCGTCAGGCGCGGCGGTCGCGGACCACGAGGTTGCGCCCCATCATGGGCGCTGCGCATATCGTTCCCATGCCTGCCAGCATATCGGCAGTCAGATCCAGCCGCGCTCCTCGGCGATGAGCACGGCCTGCTGACGCGTGCCGACCGAGAGCTTCCCGAGGATCACGGAGATGTGGTTGCGCACGGTCCCGGGCGCGAGTGCGAGTGCGCGGGCGATCTGTCCCGTGGTCTCGCCGCGCCGTCCGGCACGCAGCACGTCGAGTTCGCGGTCCGTGAGCGGCGAGCGCTCGTCGCTCAGGGCATCGGCCGCGATCTCGGGATCGACGTACCGCGCCCCCGACGCGACCTTGCGGATGACCGCGGCGACCTCGTCGGCGCCGCGGGACTTCGGCAGGAAGCCGGCCACCCCGGAGGCCAGTGCTCGACGCAGCACGCCCGGTCGCGCGTGCCGGGTGACCACCACGCAGCGCGTCGCGATGGCCCTGTTCAGCCTCTCGGCGACCTGCACGCCGTCGAGGCCCGGCATCTCCAGGTCGAGCAGACAGACATCGGGCTGCAGGCGCAGCGCCTCGGCCACGGCCTGCTCGCCGTCCGCGCACTCCGCGATGACCTCGATGTCATCCTCCAGCCGGAGCAAGGCGGCGAGCGCGGACCTGATCATCGCCTCGTCGTCGGCGAGCAGCACCCGGATCATCGGACCCGCCCCGTCTGCTCCGGCACGGTCACCGTGACCGTGAACTCCTCCGCACCCGGGACCACCTCGAGCGAGCCGTGGGCTTCGTCGATGCGACGTCGGATGCCGTCGAGGCCCGAGCCCGCGGCGCCGACTCCGTCCACGCCGTCACCACCGGCGACGACGTCGTTCGCGATCACGTACCGCCACCCGCCGTCGATCCGGACGAGTTCGAGTCGTGCGCGGTGCCCTCCCCCGTGGCGGAGCACGTTGGTCGTCGTCTCGCGGATGACGGGGCCGAGAGCGGATGCGGGAGCCGCATCGGAATCCGCGGCGATCAGCGCCTCCACGTCGAGACCGGCCGCACGGAGCAGATCGCGGGCGTTGGCGATCTCGTCGCCGAGCGGAACGGACCGGAACTGCAGGGCGAGATCGCGCGTTCCCTGTCGCGCATCGTCCACACTCGCCCGTGCCGCGCGGAGCTGTTCCATGCCGGCCTCTGCATCCTGCGGCATGAGTCTCTCGGCGAGCTCCAGTTGCAGTGCGACGACCTGGAGATGGTGTCCCTGCAGATCATGCACGTCGGTCGCCACCCGCAGACGCTCCTGCGTCGCGGCCAGGCGGGCCTCGGAAGCTCTGGCCCTGTCGAGGGCGTTCAGCACATCCCACCACCAGAGCGAGCTGACCGTCATGATCGGGAGGAACACCGTGTACAGAACCGGGACGAGGAGCGGGATCGGGTCGGCGACATCGATGACCGAATCGACGACAGCGAGGCAGCCGAGCACGATCGTCGCCGCGATCACGACCTTGTACCGCACCCCGCGCGGCCAGTTCAGCAGCACGAGCGACTGCACCACGGGCATCAGGCCCAGCTGCCAGCTGCCGGAGGCGAGGCCGGCCGCGGCCCCGTAGGCGACGGCGACAGCGAACGGCACCAGCAGGCGGGCCCAGCGCACGCCCGGTTCGGAGTCGAGCCTGTGCCGATAGTCGATCAGCAGCGACACGGTGGCAGCACACCAGAGCAGGCCGCCGAGGCCCACGATCAGCCCGCGATACCCCGGGAGGTCGAGCGCGAAGGTGACGATCCCCCACGCGGCGACCAGCGCCACCTCGAACGCCAGGACCGCCGTCACGGTGTACCACCAGGTGGCCGTCACTCCACGGGACAGCTGTCGCGCCCCCGGACTCGGCTCGACGGGGGCGAGGGGCTGGACGCGGCTGCTCACGTCCCCACGATACGGCCGTGACAGTTGTCATGGATGCCCCGTGCGATCCACCCGGAAAGCGGTGACGGCGCGACACTGCCGCGCCGGGCGGTACTCGAGTGGACTGGAGTCATCGCGGCGGAGACACCGTCCGCACCGACATCCGGGAGCACCCATGAACCTCATCGAGACGTTCCAGAACCTGGTCGCGCAGGTTCCCGAACTCGTGCAGCCGCTCATCGTCGCCCTCGCCGGCGCGATCCCCTTCGTCGAGGGCGAGGGTGCCGTGAGCATCGGCATCATCGGCGGCATCCCGCCGGTGATCGCCGCGATCGCCGCGATCGTGGGCAACTTCCTCTGCGTCCTCGTGGTGGTGCTGGTGAGCTCCGGTGCGCGCCAGGCCGTGGTCAACCGCTCGCGCGCCAGGACGGCGGCCCTCGCCGGCGGCGGCACGGCAGCGGAGCCGACGACCGACGACGCGGCTCCGGACCGCGGCACCGCCCGCCGCGAGAAGTTCCAGCGCGCGTTCGAACGCTACGGGGTCCCCGGGGTCAGCCTGCTCGGCCCGCTCCTGCTGCCGACGCAGTTCACCGCGACCATGCTCGCGGCATCCGGTATCGGCAAGGCGCGCATCCTCTTCTGGCAGGCCCTCGCGATCATCGGCTGGACCACGGTCGTCGCCGTCATCGTCGGGAGCGCGGTCTACGCGATCCGCTGACCGATACGCGGAAGAGGCTGAATTCAGACTTTCTTGAATTCAGTCTTTTCTGTACAGTGAAGGCGTGACCACCGCACTCGCCTCGCTCAGCCACACGGCGGCCGTCGCCCGTCTCGGGCACGCGCTCTCCGATCCCACCCGCGCCGGCGTCCTCCTCGCGCTGCGGGAGTCCCCGCGCTACCCCGCCGACCTCGCCGACGCCCTCGGCGTCTCCCGTCAGACCATGTCGAACCACCTCGCCTGCCTCCGCGGATGCGGGCTCGTCGAGAGCGTCGCCGACGGCCGTCGGAGCAGCTATCGACTGGCCGACCGGCACCTCGCCCCGGCCCTCGACATGCTCATGCGGGTCACGCTCATCGTGGAACCCGACTGCTGCTCGGGCGACGGCTGCACCTGCTGATGGCGACCGCGACCGCATCGCGGCGGGACATCCTGCACCGCCGCATCCGCCTCATCGTCGGCGTCACGATCGGCTACAACCTGATCGAGGCGGTCATCGCGATCACCGCCGGCTCCGTCGCGTCGTCCGCAGCCCTCGTCGGCTTCGGACTCGACTCCACGATCGAGGTCCTGTCCGCGGCGGCCGTGGCGTGGCAGTTCACCCGCCGCGACCCGGAGCGCTGGGAGAAGCCGACCCTGCGCGTGATCGCCGTCGCGTTCTTCGCCCTCGCGATCTACGTGACCGCCACCTCCCTGACCGCCCTGTTCACGGCGGAGCGCCCGGAGCACAGCACGATCGGCATCGTCCTGACCGCCGTCAGCGTCGCGATCATGCCGTTCCTCTCCTACGCCGAGCGGCGCGCGGGTCGTGAGCTCGGATCGGCCACGGCCGTCGCCGACTCGAAGCAGACCCTGATCTGCACCTACCTGTCGGCCGCGGTCCTGGTCGGACTGGTCGCCAACTCGCTGCTCGGCTGGTGGTGGGCCGACGCCGCCGCCGGACTGGTCATCGCGGCCTTCGCGGTGCGCGAGGGCATCGAGGCCTGGCGCGGAGACGCCTGCGCGACGTCTGTCGGCATGCTCCTCGAAGACGAGGACGACGAGCACCACGATCACGACCACCACGATCACGACCACCAGCACGACCACCACCGCCGCTGACGCGCGCGGCGCCCGCTCCGCCTAGGTTGGGGGAATGGATGCCGCACACCCCTCGCCGCCCGAAGACCTGCGCGACCGCACGTTCCTGGTCACCGGCGCGAACGCCGGCATCGGGTACTGCTGCGCGGAGCAGCTCGCCGCGCGGGGTGCGCGGGTGCTGCTCGGATGCCGCTCCCCCGAACGCGCGGCGACAGCGGTGACGGCGATCCGCGGCCAGGTGCCGGAGGCCGATCTGCGTGTCCTCCCGCTCGACCTCGGCTCCCTCGACAGCATCGCGCGCGCGACCGCGGACCTCGGCGAGCACCTCGACGGCGTCGTCTGCAATGCGGGGGTCAAGGCGGCCGACCGCTCGGCCCGCACCAGCGACGGACTCGACCTCATGGTCGGCACCAACTTCCTCGGCCACTTCGCGCTCGTGGCCCGGCTCGAGCCGTTCCTCGCGCCGGACGCCCGGGTGGTGGCCGTCGGATCGATCGCGCACCGCTTCGCGCGCCTCGACGCCGCGAGCCTCGACGCCCCGTGGACCGGCTCCTCGCTTCGGCGGTACGGGAGGTCGAAGGCCGCGCTCATGGCCTTCGCGTTCGAGCTGGCCCGGCGCTGGTCCGGCTCGGCACGCTCGTCGGTGTCCGCGCACCCGGGGTACGCGGTCGATCCGCTCACCCCGTCGCGTCCGGGTCTGGCGGAGGTGTCGGGCTTCGTCCGCGCGGTCGCCGCTCCGACCCGCGTCCTCGTGCAGGGCAAGGACGGCGGCGCCCTGCCGATCGTGCATGCGGCCACCGCCGGGGATGTCGCGAACGGGGATTACTGGGGCCCGGGCGGCCTGCTCGAGTTCCGAGGAGCTCCCGCGCGCGTGACCGCTTCCGACGAGGTGCGCGCACCCGCGACCGGAGCCGCACTGTGGACGGCGGCCGAGCGCATCACCGGCGTGCCCTTCCCGACCTGACCCGCGCTCCCCGTGTCCGACCCCCTCGGCAGGATGAGGGGATGATCACGCTGCTCGCCGCCCCGTCGAACCTCGGCCTCCGTCCGCCGGAGCCCGGAAGCGTCCCCGGCGCCGCGAAGGCGCCGGAGGCCCTGCGCGAGGCGGGCCTGTTCACGCGGTTCGCGGCGCTCGGCGCCACCGACTCCGGCGTCGTCCTCGCCGGCCGCTACGTCGACGACGACGAGACGAGACCGGCCGACCGGGTGCGGAACGAGAGCGCGATGATCGACCACTCCCGACGTCTGGCGGCACGCATCGGCGCCGCGCTCGAGCGGGGCGAGGCGCCCCTGGTGATCGGCGGCGACTGCGCGATCCTCCTCGGGGCGGGCATCGCGACCGCGCGCCGTGACGGCATCGGGCTCGTCCACATCGACGGCCACACCGACTTCCGTCACCCCGGCAACAGCGACGAGTGCGCGAGCGTGGCCGGAGAGGCTCTCGCCGCCGCCGTCGGGAAGCACCGGCCGGCGATCGCCGACATCGACGGGCTCGGGCCGTACTTCCGCGCCGAGCGCACCGCGCACATCGGGCACCGCGCCGACGACGAGGAGCAGGAGGAGGTGCGCGGCATCCTGGGCAGGGTGACGCCCGCCGCCGACGTCCTCTCCCTCGGCGCGGCACGGGTCGGCGCGGAGTCCGCCGCCGTCGCCGGGCACGCCTACTGGCTCCAGGTCGACGTCGACGTGCTCGACCCCGCGGTCATGCCCGCGGTCGACAGCCCCGACCCGGGCGGGCTCGGCGCGGCCGATCTCATCGCTCTGCTGCGCGAGCTCGCGCCGCACGCGGTCGGCGCCTCGATCACGGTCTTCGATCCCGACCTCGACCCCGACGGGCGCTACGCACGCCTGCTGGTCGACGTCCTGACCGAGGGGTTCGCCGAGCTGGGCAGCGCACACCGGGCCTGACCGCCTGCGCCGGAGATCACGCCCCCGGCTCGTGCTCCGACTCCGGCTCGTGCACCGGAGTCACCCGCACCCGGGAGATCCGTCGACGATCCAGCTCCGCGACCTGGATCGTCGCGCCCGGCACCGCGACCGTGTCGCCGACGACCGCGAGTCGGCCCAGCTGTTCGGTCACGAACCCCGCGATCGTGTCGGATGAGCCGCGCGGCATGGCGAGCCCCGTGACCTCCTCGAAGTCCTGCAGATTGAGCCGCCCGTCGATCCCCTCGTCCGCGGAGATGTACACCTCCGCGTCGTACTCATCGAAGATCTCGCCGACGACCTCCTCGACCAGGTCCTCCAGGGTGACCAGCCCGTCGGTGCCGCCGTACTCGTCGACGACCACCGCGATGTGGTGCCCCTCGGCACGCATGCGGGTGAGCGTCGGCAGCACCCCCGCGGTCGAGGGGATGTAGGGGATCTCGCGCACCAGGCTGCTCACGGGGCGCGTGGGGTCGTCGGCCGCGTCGAAGAGGTCGCGCACGTGCACGAACCCGGTGACATCGTCGATCGAGGTCTTCGAGACGGGGTAGCGCGAGAAGGGGAGATCCCGCACCAGCGCGAGCGTCTCGCCGACGCTCGCGGCCTCGTCGAGCGCGACGACGTCCGGCCGCGGGCGCATGACCTCGCTGACCTGCCGTCCGCGCAGCGAGAGCACGTCGTCGAGGATGCGTCGTTCGTCGTCCGGCAGCCCCTGATGGCTGGCGACGATGTCGCGCACCTCCTCGTCGGTCATCTCGTCACTGGTCTTGTGGGGGTCGCCGCCGAGCACACGCACGAGCGCGTTCGTCGACACCGAAAGCAACCAGATCACCGGGCGCATGACCGTGGCGAAGCCGTTGAGGGCGGGAGCCACCGCATACGCGAACTGCGCGTTGCGCTGGATCGCGAGGCGCTTGGGCACGAGCTCGCCGAGCACCAGCGACAGATACGCGATCACGAGGGTGAGCACGAGGGTGGCGATCGTGAGGGCGAGTGCAGGCGCGAGCCCCCACGACACCAGCACGGGTGCTAGCGACGGAGCGATCGAGGTCGCCCCGTATGCCGCGGACGCGAAACCCGCGACGGTCACGCCGATCTGCACAGCGGAGAGGAAGGTGTTGGGGTTGCGGGCGAGCGCGGCGACCTTCGCGCCGCGCCGACCGCGCTGCCCGATCGCGTTGATCTGGCTCTCGCGCAGGGTGACCAGCGCCATCTCCGTCGCAGCGAAGACACCGCCGATCAGGACGAACGCGAAGACGAGGGCGATGTTCCAGAGGAGATCACCCATCAGCGGGTGACCTCGTCCGAGGTGGGGTGAGCGCCCGGGGCGAACCGGGCGCTCGTACTGTCGGAGTCCGAAGAGTCAGAACAGCGCTGCGCGCTCAAGAGTGCTCCTTCTGAGTGATGGTGGGGGTGGTGTCCGTCGAGGCGGTGACGGCGCCCGGTGCACGACGGGTCTTGATCAGGCTCGCCACCGTGGCCACCGCGATGGTCGCGCCGATGAACAGCAGCGAGAACCAGATCGGGATCTCGGGCGCCCACTCGACGCCCTGGCCGCCGTTGATGAACGGCAGCTCGTTGACGTGCAGAGCGTGCAGGACGAGCTTGACGCCGATGAAGCCGAGGATGACCGCGAGGCCCTGCGCCAGGTAGACGAGGCGCTCGAGGAGGCCGCCGATGAGGAAGTACAGCTGACGGAGACCCATGAGGGCGAACGCGTTGGCGGTGAACACGATGTACGCCTGGTCGGTGAGGCCGTAGATCGCGGGGATCGAGTCGACCGCGAACACCAGGTCGATGAACCCGATCGCGATGATGGTGAGCAGCATCGGGGTGACGAAGCGCTTGCCGTTCTTCACGACCGTCAGCCGGTCGCCGTTGTACTCGTCGCTGACCGGCAGGTGCCGACGCACGAACGTCATGAAGCGCCCGTTCGCCGGATTGGTGTCGTGGTTGCCGAACGCCTGACGGTACGCGAGCACGAGCAGCAGCGCGCCGAACACGTAGAAGATCCACGAGAGGTTCTCGATGAGCGTGGCGCCGACGGCGATGAAGATGCCGCGCAGGATCAGCGCGATGACGATGCCGATCATCAGCACCTTCTGCTGATAGATCCGCGGCACGGCGAAGCCCGTCATCAGGATGAGGAAGACGAACAGGTTGTCGATCGACAGGGCCTTCTCGGTCAGATACCCGGCGAAGTACTCGCCGCCGAAGGTCCAGCCGGAGAAGACGCCGATGCCGACGCCGAACAGCAGCGCGAGGCTGATGTAGAAGATCGACCAGCGCGCCGACTCGGCGATCGTCGGCTCATGCGGTGTGCGCACGTGCGCGAAGAACTCGTACACGAAGAAGGCGATCGTGATCGCGATCGTGATGATCCAGATCAGCGGCGTGATATCCAAAAGGGAACTCCAGACTTCGGGGTGCGAAAGCACCGCCAAAGTCTTCTCCATTCCTGAACAGGAACCGGTGGCCCGGGATGCGACGTGCATCCGTAATGACGACCCGACCGTATCGGAGTACTCCCCTTGGGATCTCCAGAGTATCGGTCCTCGCGCAGCGCTTCCTATGGATTCGCCCAGAGCGCGGCGGCGGGAGCCGGCTCAGCCCTCGTCGAACTCCGCGAGGCCCTCGGCTTCGGCGCGGTCGATGGTCGCGGGCACCACGTCATCGAACAGGGTGACGAGCGCGGCCCGTGTCTTCACGGCGTCGCGCGCGCGGACAGCCTCTCGGAAGTCCTCGATGAACGCCGCGATGCCGCCCCAGTCGGACTCATGCCGGGAGTGCCGCGAGAATCGGTGGATCTGCGGCCCGAGGCGCTCGATGATCGCCACGCGCATCTCGTTGCCCTCGATGCGCGCGAACCCTGTGGCCGCCGCACGCACGGCCGTGCCGAAGTCGACGACGTCGCGCTGCTCGACCGCCGCCGCCATGCCGTCGGTGAGCTCCACGAGATACGACACGTCGTCGTCCTCCAGCACCGGCATCACGTGGCGGACCGAGCCGATCCAGATGTCCCCGAGCAGCGCGACGGCGTTGCGGACGAGATCCAGGTCGATCGGAGCGACCCGCGTGTAGCGGTTGCGCTGCATCTCGACCAGGCCGTGGTCGGCGAGACGGTCGAGCGCATGACGGATCGGGGTCTTCGAGGTCCCCAGTCGCTCGGCGAGCTCGTAGTCGCGCAGACGCTCACCCGGACGGAGCTCACCGTTGATGATCGCGTCCTGCAGTCGGGTGTATGCCTCGTCGCTCATCGACCTGCGCTCGAGGGGTCCGCCTGAGAGTGACATCGCGTCCTCCGCTTCGGGGTACGAATGGTAGAGCGTGACGTTCTACCTCTCGCAATATATCGCACCACCGGTGCGGCGGAGGGAGCTACTCCGCCTCGGCGCGCGTGAGCTCCTGCTCCTCGGCGCGATCGATCGTGGCGAGCAGCACCTCGTCGAAGAAGGGCACCAGCACGGCACGGGTCTTCACGGCGTCCCGCTCGACGATGGCCTCCCGCAGCGAGACCACGAACGCGTTCACGGCGTCCCAGTCGAACGCGTCACGCGCGTGCTCGCCGAAGCGACGGATCTGCGGTCCGAGGCGCTCGATGATCACCGCGCGCGAGGCGTTGCCCTCGATGCGCGCGAAACCGGTGGCGGCGGCACGCAGGGCGGTGCCGAAGCTCGCCACATCGCGCTTCTTGACCGCCGCGGACATCTCATCGGTCAGATCGGCGAGGTACGACACCTCGTCGTCCTGGAGCAGCGGCATCACGTGGCGGACCGAGCCGATCCAGATGTCGCCGAAGAGGTCGACGGCGTTGCGGACCCGGTCGAGGTCGATCGGAGCGACCCGCGTGTAGCGGTTGCGCTGCATCTCGACCAGGCCGTGGTCGGCGAGACGATCGAGCGCATGGCGGATCGGCGTCTTCGAGGTCCCCAGTCGCTCCGCGAGCTCGTAGTCCCGCAGACGCTCACCCGGACGGAGCTCGCCGCTGATGATCGCCTCCTGCAGACGGGCATACGCCTCATCGCTCATCGACGTGCGCTCCAGGGGTCCGCCAGAGAGTGCCATGTGTCCTCCACTCCACGGGAATGTACTAGAGCCTGAAGTTCTACCTGCACAGCAATGTATCGCATCGGGTGCGGCGACCGGCAGAATCGAGGGGGCGAGGAGGTGTCCGTGCGCGCAGTCCTGACGTGGGCAGAGCGGCATCAGGTGACCCTCTTCCTGGCGTCGATCGTCGTCGGCGCGGTCGTCGGACTGCTGCTGCCGCCGGTGGCACGGCCGCTCGAGGCGGTCATCAACCCCATGCTCGGCCTCCTGCTGTTCGCGACGTTCCTCGGCGTGCCGTTCACCGCCATCGGACGGGCCTTCTCGGACTGGCGCTTCCTCACCGTCGTTCTGGTCCTGAACTTCGTCGTGGTGCCGGTGGTCGTGTTCGGGCTGAGTCGGCTGGTGGCCGCCGATCAGGCGATCCTCCTGGGCGTGCTGCTCGTCCTGCTCACGCCGTGCGTGGACTACGTGATCGTCTTCACCGGCCTCGCGGGCGGCGACCGCTCGCGACTGCTGGCCGCCACGCCCCTGCTCATGCTCCTGCAGATCGCGCTGCTCCCCCTCTTCCTGGCGCTCTTCGCGGGCGGGGAGGCCCTGGCCGCGTTCGATCCCCTCCCCTTCGTCGAGGCGTTCGTGCTGCTGATCGTGCTGCCCCTCGGGCTCGCGGCGCTCACGCAGGTGCTCGCCGCGAGGCTCCCCCTCGCGCAGGCCGTCGAGCGCGAAGCTCCGGCGGCGATGGTCCCGCTGATGATGCTCACGCTCGCGACCGTGGTCGCCTCTCAGATCTCCGGCGTCGGCGATGCCCTCGGCCGATTGCTGCTGACCGTGCCCCTCTTCGTCGCGTTCGCCGCGATCGTCGCGCCCCTCGGCGCCCTCCTGGCACGGACGGCACGGCTGGACCTCTCCGGTCGACGGGCCGTGACGTTCAGCGGCGTCACCCGCAACTCCCTCGTCGTGCTCCCGCTGGCGCTCGCGCTGCCGGCCGACTTCGCACTGACCCCGCTCGTCGTCGTCACCCAGACGATGGTCGAGCTCCTCGTGATGGTGGCGATGGTGGCCATCGTCCCGCGCCTGATCCGGGCGGGATGACGGCCGGATCGATCATCGACCGGGCGGGCCGTCCAACACGGTGGGGATGTACTCCAGCAGCTGGGTGCGGTGGTCGAACGTGCGGGACTCCACGAGCTCGAGAGCCACATCCGGATAGCCGTCGTAGATGCGCTCGGTGCCGGTCGCCCCGGTGATCACCGGGAAGATCACCACGCGGTAGCGGTCGACGAGCCCCGCTTCCAGAAGCGAACGGCACAGCGCGATGCTGCCGATCGTGCGGAGCGGACGGTCCGACTCCTCCTTCAGCCGCCGGACGTACTCGACCGCGTCGGTGGAGACGAGCGTCGAATGGGCCCAGGTGAGAGGAGCCTCGAGCGACGACGAGAACACGTACTTCGGGATCCCCTCGAGCACGTCCGTCCCCGGCTCGCCCGCCCCGGTCAGCGCCGACATCACACGGTACGTCGCGGCGCCCATGAGAAGCGGCGCGTCCCGATCCGGCGCCTCCTCCAACCAGGCGAGGTACTCGGGGCTCTCCAGCCCCCACCATCCGGGCCACCCCTCCGCGGCGCCGTATCCGTCGAGAGAGCAGATGAAATCGATCGTCAGCGTCTGCATCGTCGCCTCCTTCGCAGTCCGCGTCGTCCTCCGTCCAGGAGGACCATCGCCGGGTCGAGTGGATGCTTCGGGCAGAGTCTAGGTCGGTCGCCGACCCGCCGGAACCCCCTGCCGCGCAGCGCGCCTACCCCTCGCCGGCGAGTCCGTCGTGCGCGGGACGGATGACCGTCGTCTCCCCCGCGCGCAGCGACACCGAGGTCACGTCGTCTCCCACGCGGACCCGCACCTGCGCATCGCGGTCGGAGCGGAGCACGGCGTGATCGAGGCCGCCGTCGGACCAGTGCAGATCGACCCGGACACGGTTCCGCGCCCGGAGGCCCGTCACGGAGCCCTGGCGCCAGGACGAGGGCAGAGCGGGCAGCAGCTCGATCTCTTCACCGTCGGACTGCAGGAGCATCTCCGCGATGCCGGCGGTGCCACCGGCGTTGCCGTCGAAGGAGTAGATGTTCTGGGCCGCGCCCGCGACGCCGCCCTGCGAGTACGACATCAGGTTCGACTCGCTGGCGTCGGCGATGAGGTTGCGAACGTGCACGAGGGCCGTGTCGCCGTTCAGCAGCCGTGCGTAGTAGGCGATCAGGTTCGCCTCCGCCCACTCCGTCTGCTCCCATCCCGGGGCGGCTTCACGTCGCTCGATGACCACCTCGCAGGCACGGGCGAGTTCCGGATCGCGTCGGGGGACGATCTGCCGCTCGGGGAACAGGCCCATCAGGTGACTCGTGTGGCGGTGGCTGGGAACGGCCTCCTCGAAGTCCTCGAGCCATTCCTGCAGCTGCCCATGCCGGCCGATCCGGAACGGGGCGAGGCGCCCACGGGCCTGCTGCGCTCGGGCGGCGAACTCCTCGTCGACGCCGAGGATTCCGGCCGCCTCGGTCACCATCCGCAGCACCGCCTCGACGAAGACCCGGTCGCCCGTCGGCCCCATCGACACGGCGCACTGGCGGCCCGTCTCGGACAGGTACCAGTTCTCGGGCGAGTCCGAGGGTCCGGTCACCAGCCATCCGGACTCCGGGTGCTCGACCATGTGGTCGAGGAAGAACTCGGCCGCGCCCTTGAGCACGGGGTAGGCCCGCTCACGCAGGAAGTCGACGTCGCGACCGTAGTCCCAGCGCTCCCAGTGCTGCAGGGCGATCCAGGCGCCGCCGATGAGGCACATCCCCCACCCCATGCCCCAGCCCGGAGCGCTGTAGCCCCAGGCGTTCGACACCGTGTGCGCGACCCATCCGTTCGCCCCGTACATCTCTCGCGCCGTCGCACGGCCCGTGCGGCTGAGCCTCTCCACGAAGCGCAGCAGCGGCTCCTGCGTCTCGCCGAGGTCGGTCACCTCGGCCGCCCAGTAGTTCTGCTGGGTGTTCATGTCGAGATGGAAGTCGTTGGTCCACGGCGCACTGCTCGCCAGGCCGTCGTTCCACAGTCCCTGCAGGGCGAGCGGGAGCGGAGAGTCGTGCCGCGAGCCCGCGATCGTCAGGTAGCGGCCGTAACGGAAGTACAGCGCCTCCAGCTCGAGGTCCTCCCCGCCCTCCGCGTACCGTCGACGGCGCTCGTCGATGGGTGCTGAGCGCACGGGCTCCGGCGTCTCCCCGAGATCGATCGAGACGCGGTCGTAGAGCTCGCGGTGGTCTGCGACATGTCGTTCGCGGAGCTCGGCGTATCCGAGCGCCACGGCTCCGGCGATGCTCTGCGCCGCGTCGCGGATCTCGTCCGCGTCGTCCCAGCCGGTGCCGACGGCGATGAGCAGCGTCAGCGAGGTCGCATCGGCGACCCGGAGCCCTGCCCCTTCGGCGGTGATGCTCCCGCCGTCGACGATCACCCGCACGCGGATGCTGAGGGGCACTCCCTGGACGCCATCGCTGTGCAGCGTCTCCACCGCGCGCCCGGTGAGGACCAGGGTGTCCCCCTCGACCGTCGTCCGCAGCGGGAACGCCGTCTCCGAGACCGAGATCCGCGCCGAGAACGCCCCATCCGCGTCGAGGCGATGCACGAGGACCCGGTCGGGGCGGGAGGAGAAGGTCTCGCTCGTCAGGCGCACACCGCCCCGAAGGGCCCGCCCGCTCGCGATGGCCTGCCCGATGTCGAGCACCCGCCCGACCTCCGCGGCCTCGCCGTCGAAGTCCACCCGTACCTCGGGCAGCGGCAGGTTGGTGCCGAAGGAGGTGGGGCGTCCCAGCAGATGCTCCTCGGTGAGGCGGTGGGCCTCGTCGTGCTCGCCGGCGAACAGCGCCTGTCGGATGCGGTCCAGGTTCGCGCGCGCGCCGGGGTTCACATCGTGCTCCGCCGGCCCGCCGGACCAGGCCGTGGACTCGGAGAGCTGGATCCGGTCGTGCGCGAGGGCGTGGAACACCATGCCCCCGAGACGTCCGTTGCCGATCGGCAGCGCGTCGAACCAGCGGTCGGCGGCGCCGTCGAACCGGAGTGAGTCGGAAGGGGTGCTGATCGTACGCATGTCGTCCATCCTCGCCGTCAGACGGCGCTCAGCTGCAGGAGCATCGCCTGCTGGGGCTGCAGGGTCGGCATCGGCAGCCCCAGGCCGGCGAGGGTGGAGCCTCGCAGCACCAGACGGCCCTCGCGAGCGGCGGCGAACCACTCCGGCTCTGCTTCGTGGAGCTCGCTCGCCCCGATCTCCTCACGCAGTCGCACCCGGTACATCGTGTCGGACGCGAGTCCGGGGAACGCGATGCGCCCGGACTGGATCGGCACCGAGGTGCCCAGTCGCACCCAGGCGAACAGGGCCTCGGCACCGTCGCGGGCGACCACGCCGTGCAGCAGGCTCTCCTCATCGGCCAGGTCGGCGCGCACGACGCGGCCGGAGTGCAGCAGTCCGCGCTGCTCCTTGTACAGCTCGGCCCAGGCGCGGATCACCGTGCGCTCGTCGGCGGTCAGGTCAGCGAGGTTCTGCTCGATGCCCGCATGACCGAAGAGCGCGGTGATCAGGCGGAACGAGAGCGAGGTGACGCGCTTGGTCGTGTGCGACTCGGTCGCCCCGACGTGCGTGCCGACGAGCTCCGGTGGCACGAGCTGCCCGGTCCACCGCTGGATGCGCTGACGCTCCTCCGGGTCGTTGCAATCCGAGGCCCACACGCGGTCGGTGCGCTGCAGGATCCCGAGGTCGACCCTCCCTCCGCCGCTCGCACAGGACTCGATCTCGAGGGCCGGGTGCTTCGCACGCAGCGCGTCGAGCATCCGGTAGAGGGCCTCGGTCTGTACGTGGACGCCGGCACGACCGTTCGCATCCTGCCGTGCGGCTTCGTGCAGCTCGCGGTTGTGGTCCCACTTGATGTAGTCGATCCGATACTCGGCGACCAGCGCATCGATGCGGTCGAAGATGAACCGCCACGCCTCCGGGTGGGCGAGGTTGAGCACGTGCTGATGCCGGATCGAGGGGCCCGCCTCGGCCGGTGCGAGCACCCATTCCGGATGCTCGATCGCGAGTCGGGAGGTGAGGTTGACCATCTCCGGCTCGAACCAGAGCCCGAACTGCATGCCGTGGCTGCGCACGCGGTCCACGAACGGGGTCAGTCCCTGGGGCCACACCTCCTCGTCGACGAACCAGTCGCCGAGACCGGTCCGGTCGCTGCGGCGGCCGAGGAACCAGCCGTCGTCGAGCACCACGCGCTCGACACCGACCTCGGCCCCGGCGTCGGTCAGTCGCAGCAGGGCGTCGAGGTCGTGATCGAAGTACACGGCCTCCCAGGTGTTCAGCACGAGGGGACGCGGATCCGCCGGATGCGTCGGACGGGCGCGGAACCAGTCGTGGAACCTGTCGGCGACGCCGTCCATCCCGCGGTCCGACCAGCTGAAGTACACGGTCGGCGAGGCGTAGGTCTCACCCGGAGCGAGCGCGATCTCGCCGGGGAGCAGCAGCTCGCCGCCGCCGAGTGTCGATCGGTGCGCACCGGCGCCCTCCGGCAGCTGCTCGACCAGGTAGCGCTGGTTGCCGCTCCAGCCGACGTGCGTCCCCCACACCTCACCGCTGCGGAAGCCGAACCCGGGGGTGCCGGCCATCATCAGGTAGGGAGAGTCGAGGGAGGACCGTCCGCGACGGCTCTCGCGCAGGTGCGTGCCGAAGCCGAGGGGTGTGCGCTGCGGGCTGCGCTCGCGCGCCCACTTGCCCGTGAAGTCGACGACCTCGACGGCGCGATCGGGCAGCGGCAGCATCAGGGTGAGCTGGTGGAGGTCCAGCACGCCGTCGGCGTGCGCGCCCCGCTCGACGACCGCGGACGCGGCGAGGACACCGCTGGAGGCATCGAGCGCGAAGGTCATGGTGACCGAGACGCCCGCACCGCCGTCGGTCAGCCGGAAGGTCGCCGACTGCTCGGCGACGGCGACCTCGTCGAGCGTGAACCGCAGGTACGGCGTTCCGCCCGGTCCGATGCGCCCCTCGATGCCCGGCGTCCCCGACCACGCGTCGGCCTCGGTGGGCAGCACCGTGAAGTGACGCGGCGCATCGGTCGAGTTGTGCGTCGCGCTGGGCGCGGACGTCACCAGCAGGGACTCGACCTCGGACGCGCTCAGGTCGCCGAGGTCGGCACCCCAGTGCAGGATCCGCGGCAGCGGCTCCGCGAGCTGGATGACGAGACTGACGCCGGCGGCACGGAGGTGCACCAGATCGGGACGAGCAGCGGAGAGAGACATGATTCCTTCGAGGTGGTGCGGTGTGGTGCGGGGCGGTGCGGGGTGTTGTCTGTGGCGTCCCGGTCGCGGCCGCCGGTGAGGGCGACCGCGACCGGGGCGGTTCAGCCGGCGATGATGTCGCGCGTCTGGTCCTGCAGGCGCGGCCAGAGGTCGTCGCCTTCCTGGCCGAGGAAGTAGGCCTCGAACTGCGGACGGATGTCGGCCTCCATCGCGGCGCCGTTGTTGTACGCCGGTGCGGAGAACAGGGCACCGGACGACTGGTAGTCGCCGAACGCCGAGAGGTCGAGCCCGTCAGCGGCCGACTTCTCCACCAGCGCCTGCATCGACGCCTCGATCGACGGGAAGAACGAGCCGTTGAACGTCGCGGCGGTGGTCTGGCACTCCTCGGAGCCCATGTACGACACCCAGGCCCAGGTCGCGTCCTTGTTCTTCGTGCCGGCCCAGACGTTGTTGCCGTTCATGTTCGAGATGATCGAGCGCTTCCCGTCGGCGGACGAGACCACCGGAGCGATGCCGACCTTGACGCCGGGGAGCTTGGTGATGGACGCCGCCTCCCACGATCCGCCGGGGACGATCGCGACCTGGCCGGAGCCGATCTGGTCGGCCCCGCCGGTCGTGAACTGACCGAGCTTGGGCGCGAAGCCGTCCTCGCTCAACTGACGGACGAAGTCCATCGTGGCGATGAACGTCTTGTCGCCGTAGTTGAACTGCGTCGGCCAGTTGGGCTTGTCGGTGAGCTCGAAGCCCGCGCTGCCCGCGAGCGGACCCCAGGTGGTCTGACCGAGGTTGTCGTCGGACTCGAGGGAGCCGATCCCATAGACCGCCACGTTGTTCTTGTCGAAGCCGGCCTCGTCACCGCGGACGCCGTTCTTGTCGACGGTGAGCCGCTTGACGACCTCGAGGAAGGTGCCGCCGTCCTCCGGGTTCCAGGTCATGTTCTTGACCTCGTCCTCGGTGAGACCGGCATCGGCCACCTGGTCCTGGTTGAAGTAGTAGGCGGTGGCTGCCCAGTCCAGCGGAAGGGCGTACTGCTTGCCGTCGGTGAACTTCCACAGGTCCACGCCCACGGCGAAGGTGTCGAGGTCGTAGTCGGAGCTCTTGATGAGATCGTCGAGCGGCATGATCTGCCCCTGGTCCGCGTAGGACTGGAAGAACGTGACGCTGTTCTGGAACGCGTCCGGGGCGTTCTTCGCGACGAAGCCGGTGGTCAGCTTCGTGAAGTAGTCGGACACGTTGTACTGGCTGACCTCGACCTTGATGTCGGGGTGAGCCTTCTCGAACGCGGGGATGCACTCGCTGTAGGCCGCGGCCTGGTTCGGGTCCCACGTCCACCAGTTGACGGTGGCCGAGCCTCCGTCGTCCCCTTGGCCGCCCGCGCAACCGGTCATGGTTGCGACGAGTGCGACACCGACGACTGCGGCGGTGATCTTTCCGGTCTTCATGTTTGCCTCTCAGAGGATGTGATGGTGCTGGATGGATGGTGCGGGATGGTTCTCGAGGATTCGGGCGCCCCTCGCAGCGCTTCCCGGCGGGACCGGGAGGTCTGTCACTTGATGCCGCTGAAGCCGATGGAGTTCACGATCCGCTTGCCGAAGATCATGAACAGCAGCAGCATCGGCAGCGCGGCGATCAGGGTCGCCGCCATCTGCCCGGAGAAGTCGGGCTGGCTCTGCGGCGACGCCTGCTGGAACACCCCGAGCGCGAGGGTCAGCGGACGCACCTCGGCGTCGTTCGCGACGAGCAGGGGCCAGAAGTAGTCGTTCCAGGTGCCGATGAACGTCAGGATCGACAGGGTGACGAGCGGCCCCGAGGTCATCGGGAGCGTGATCCGGAACATCGTCTTCCACGGGCCGGCCCCGTCGATGAGGGCGGCCTCCTCCACCTCGGCGCTCAGGCCGAGCATGAACTGCCGCAGGAAGAAGATGTTGAAGGCGGAGAAGAGGGCGCCCGGCAGGAGCAGACCCGCGAACGTGTTCAGCAGCCCGAGATCGTTGATGAGCACGAAGTTCGGCAGCAGTGTGAGGATGCCCGGCACCATCAGCGCGGTCAGCAGGAGCGAGAACACGAAGTTGCGCCCGCGCCACTGCAGTCGGGCGAACGCGTAGGCCGCGAGCGCCGATGCCGTGACGACGATGACGGTCATGAGCCCCGCATAGATCACGGAGTTGCGGACGGACAGCAGGATGTCGATCGACGCACCGGAACCGCCGGCGGCGAGCGCCTCGTCCCGGCTGGCGAACCCGAGCACGCGGGCGAACGCGTCGAACGAGAAGCCGACGGGGAGGAACGAGCCGGGGTCGGTGCTGAGCGCGAAGTTGTTCGACAGCGAGGTGCGCAGGATCCAGTAGAAGGGGAACACCGTGACCAGGAGGAAGGCGATCACGTACGTCCAGGCGAGCACGCGGCCCCAGGAGAAGGGACGGACGGGCTTGCGGGGAGCACGGCGCTTCCGGCGGGACTCGATGCCTTCGGGCGCCGCGAGGGGTGCGGTCGGGATGACGGTCATGTTCACTCAGTTCGTGTCGGATTCGTCGGCTCGGAGCAGCCGCATCTGGAGGAAGGTGATCGCGATGAGCATCACGAACAGGGAGAGCGACATGGTCGCCGCGTAGCCGAAGTCGAACTGGTTGAACGCCTTGTCGTAGATGTACATCTGCAGCACGTTCGAGGAGTTCGCGGGCCCTCCCTTCGTGGTCACCGCGACGATGTCGAACACCTGGAACGCGCTGATGACGGTGAGCACGATGACCATCGCGAGGATGGGCCGCAGCAGCGGGATGGTCAGGCGACGGAACATCTGGATCTCGGAGGCGCCGTCCAGGCGTCCCGCCTCGTAGACCTCGTTCGGGATGGTGGAGAGGCCGGCGACGATGAGGATGGCGTTGTAGCCCATCGACTTCCACACGCTGATGGCGGCGACCGAGGGGATGACCCACTCGGGCGAACTGAGGAACTTGATCCGCTCCCCCGTCAGCGCCTCGAGGGCGATGTTGACGATGCCGAGCTGGGGATCCAGCATCCACTGCCAGACGAGGGCGGCGACCACGCCCGAGATGAGGAACGGGAGGATGACGAGCCCGCGGATGAAGGGGGAACCGGTGAGGCGGTGCAGGATCACCGCGGTGACGAGGGACACCAGGATGCCGAACACGACGGACAGGGCGACGAAGTAGAAGGTGATGCCGAGCGACTGCCAGAACATCTTGTCGCCGAGCAGGGTCTGGATGTTCTCCAGGCCGGTCCATTCCGGCGGCGAGAGCACCTGGAAGTCGGTGAAGCTGAGGTAGATGCCGCGGAGCGTCGGGTACACCGCGAACACCGCGAATCCGAGGACCGCGGGGGCGATCAGGAGGAGGGCGAGCTTCCAGTCGTTGCGGTGCGACGGATTCCGCCTGCTCGCCAGTCCGTGTGCACGCCCTGGGGCGTTTCTGCGCGGCGCGGCGGTCGTTGCCATGGAGGTCTCCTTCGACTTTCTGACCCATCGAGAACTGCCGACGAGAGCAGGACTGGGATGACTGTAAGCGCAATTAGAATAACTTGTCAAGTAACTCGGATTGGCGTTCTCCTTCTGTTGCGCCGATATCGGATTCACATATGATTGACATTCGAAAGTTAATCTCGCCCTCGCTGCCGAGGCGAGCTATGGCAGGACCAGCGACGACCACCAGCGAAGGAGCCCGGATGACGCAGACGCCGACGTCGGTCGAAGAGGAGCCGCAGACCTCGACCGTCCCCGGAGAGTTCCGCGAAGCCCCCGCCGTGACCACGGTGTTCGCCGATCTGCTCAAGCACGGGCCGGTCGCGAGGGTGACCGTGGCACAGCGGACCGGGCTCTCGCAGGCCGCCGTCACCAAGGCGGTGAACCGGCTCGACCTCCGCGGACTCATCTCCACCCATGACGCGGCCCCGTCGTCGACTCCCGGACGGCCAGTGCAGCCGATCAGCGTGATCGAGGACGCGCAGGTCACGATCGGCGTCACCGTCCGGGTCGACGAGATCTTCGCCGTGGCGACCACGATCCGCGCCAACGTGCTGCACTCGATCCACCGCCCCCTCGCGAGCATCGCGGTCGACGACGTCGTGGAGGCGATCGCCGAGGTCGTCGACGCGCTGGTGGACGCCCTCGGACCGACCGCCGACCGGATCGTCGGCGTCGGCGTCGCCGTCTCGGGCGACGTGGACAAGGAGCACGGCATCGTACGCGACTCCCCCCGGCTGAACTGGTCGCAGGTGCAGCTGCGCAGCCTGCTGGGCTCGCGGATCCCCTTCCCGATCGTGATCGAGAACGACGTCCGCGCCCTCGCCATCGCCGAGGAGTGGTTCGGCATCGGCGTCGACTCGCACTCGTTCGCGATCGTCACGATCGGCGTGGGCATCGGGTGCGGCCTCTACGTCAACGGCGATGTCGTCGAGGGCGCTCTCGGCGTCTCGGGCGAGCTGGGACACCTCCCGCTCGCGACGACCGGCGAGCGCTGCACGTGCGGTCGCCGAGGATGCGTCGAGACCGTGGCCTCGTCTGCGGCGATCCTCGCGCGCATCCGCTCGGCGAAGAACGCGCCGTTCCTCTCGATGCAGGACGCGGTGGAGCTCGGCCGCGCCGGCGACGACGACGCCGTGGCCGCGTTCGAAGCCGCCGGATCCATGATCGGCCTGGCCATCGCGACCATGGCGAACCTCGTGGGTCCGAGCGTCGTGCTCGTCGCCGGCGAGTCCGTGACGAACTACGACCTGTTCGAGCAGCACCTGCGCGCCGCGTTCGAGCAGCATGCCTTCGGCGCCGTGCGCGACTGCCGGATCATCACCCGCACGCACACCTTCGAGGACTGGGCGCGCGGCGCGGCAGCCTCGGTCGTGCACTCGATGCTGCACCAGACCCTGACGAGCTGAGGGCCCGGCGTGACGATCTCCTCGAATGCCCCGAAGTTCGAACTCGTGTGGCTGCGCACCTGGGTCGAGGTGGTCGACGCCGGCGGCTTCTCCAAGGCGGCGGAGGCGATCCACCTGTCCCAGCCGCGCGTGTCCGCGCACATCGCGAACCTCGAGCGGGCGCTGGGACGCGTCCTCATCGAACGTCGTGTGCGCCCGCTCGCGCTCACCGAGGAGGGCCGCGCCCTGCTTCCCAAGGCGAGGGCGGTGCTGACCGCCGCCGACGACCTGGTCGACGGCCGTCAGGACGGCGCCGCGCTGCGCGGCTCGCTCCGTGTCGCGAGCTTCGCGAGCGCGAGTTCGAGCTTTCTCCCCGGGGTGCTCGCCGGCCTCAAGGACGAGCATCCGGACCTCGAGGTCGGCGTGCTCGACGGCGACGTGCAGTCGATCGAATCAGCGCTCGGCGACCGCCGTGTCACGGTCGCCCTCCGCCCGCTCCGCCCGGAGCCGGCCGACCACGCGTTCATCAGCCGACCGCTCTGGCGGGAGTCGTTCCTGGTGCTGCTGCCGACCGGGCACGAGCTCTGCGAGCGGGAGACCATCGACCTCGCCGAGATCGCCGACAGCCGCGTGATCACGATCGGGAACCCGCTCCTCGACTCCTACCTCGGGTACGAGGCGGAGGCCGCCCTGCACGCCGCGTTCGTCGAGATCCCCCTCGGGATGGTCTCGCAGCAGCCGACGACCCTGGCGTCGATGGTCCGCGCCGGTCTCGGCATCGGCGTCGTGAACCAGCTCGCCACCGACATGGTGCGCTCCGACGGTCTCGAGGTCCGTCCGATCTCGGGCCTGAACCGCTTCCGCGACGTGGGCGTGTGGTGGCACTCCGAACGGCCGCTGAGCCGGGCGTCGAAGGCGTTCATCGACGCCGTGCTGGCCGCTCCCCTGCCCGCGGGCACCGAGCCCGTGCCCGCCGACGCCTGAGCGCGGGCGTGCATCCGGAGGACGGATGCAGGGCATCCGCAGGACGCCGTTGATGCGCGCGGCGCGGTGTGGGGCAATGGGAGGATCGGCCGCCCTCAGCGCTGTCGAGCCACCCCCGAACGAAGAAGAGAGATCTCTGTGCCCATCCTGACCAGCGTGCGTGTCCACGACATCCGCTTCCCGACGTCCATCACGATGGACGGGTCCGACGCGATGAACAAGGACATCGACTACTCGGCGGCCTACGTCGTGCTCGAGACCGACGAGCCGGGCCTCGCCGGCTACGGCTTCACGTTCACGATCGGTCGCGGAACCGACATCGTCGCGGAGACGGCCCGCCAGCGCGCGCTCCCGTTCCTCGGACGCGACGTCGACGAGCTCGTCGCCCACCTCGGCGAGGTCTACCGCGAGATGAAGTCCGACACGCACCTGCGCTGGCTCGGCCCGGACAAGGGCGTCGTGCACCTCGCCCTGGCCGCGGTCATGAACGCCATGTGGGACCTCGCGGCACGTCGTGCGGAGAAGCCGCTGTGGCGTCTGCTCGCCGAGATGTCCCCCGAGCAGCTCGTGGAGGTCGCCGACCTCAGCTACCTGTCGGACGCCCTCACCGAGGACGAGGCGCTCGAGATCCTCCGCGCGAACGTCGACACCCGCGCCGAGCGCATCGCGCACCTCGAGAGCATCGGCGGCTACCCCTGCTACACGACGAGTGCCGGCTGGCTCGGCTACAGCGACGAGAAGCTGCGCCGCCTGCTCACCGAAGCGCTCGACGAGGGCTACACGCACGTGAAGCTCAAGGTCGGCGGCGACATCGAGGACGACGTGCGCCGCCTCTCGATCGCCCGCGAGGTCATCGGCTGGGACGTGAATCTGATGATCGACGCGAACCAGGTGTGGGACGTCCCGCAGGCGATCGCCTCGATGGAGCGCCTCGCCGAGTTCCGGCCGCTGTGGATCGAGGAGCCCACGAACCCGGACGACATCCTCGGGCACGCGGCCGTCCGTCGCGCGGTCGCACCGATCGGCGTCGCTACCGGCGAGCACGGCATGAACCGGGTGCTGTTCAAGCAGATGTTCCAGGCCGAGGCCATCGACTTCTGCCAGCTCGACTCCGCCCGCCTCGGCAGCGTGAACGAGATCGTCGCGGTCTACCTGATGGCGGCCAAGTTCGGCATCCCGGTGTGCCCGCACGCTGGCGGAGTCGGGCTCTGCGAGCTCGTGCAGCACCTGTCGATCTTCGACTACGTCGCGGTGTCGGCCACGCTCGACGACCGGGTCACCGAGTTCGTCGACCACCTGCACGAGCACTTCACGGACCCGTGCATCGTCGAGAACGGGCACTACACGATGCCCGGCCGCCCCGGCTACAGCGCGCAGATCCACGACGAGTCCATCGCCGAGTACGCCTTCCCCGACGGCACCTACTGGGCGGCGCAGAACGTCGAGGCGGTGCGCTGACGGCACGGGCCGCCGCCCGCCGACGACACCACCCCCGCCGATGACGGAGAAGGGGTCCCGACGCGATTCGCGTCGGGACCCCTTCTCGGTTCCGAGTGAGCCTCGCGCCTCACAGGCGCCGCAGCGCGCCGACTCCTCGCAGCTGCCAGTTCTGCCGCGCGTCCGGAGCGATCGCGGTGGAGGCGCCCGGCTGCTGCGGACGCTCCAGGTACCCCTCCCGGATGACGCTGCGCTCCGCGAAGGCGTGCTGCGTCCAGGGGATGAACTCGATCAGCGGAGCCACATCCGACAGCACCGTCCCGACGAGGTGCTGGTGGACCTGCATCATGTCACCGGCGTGCGGGGCCACGCGCAGCCCGCGTGCCGCGGCGTGCGCGGCCACCTGCATCCACTCCGTCACTCCGCCGACCCGCGTCACGTCCACCTGCACCACCCGGATGGCGTCATGCGCGATGAAGCTGCTGAACTGCTGGAAGCTGTAGATGCTCTCCCCCGAGGCGATGTCGAGCGAGGTCTTCGCCTGCAGAGCCGCATGCCCTTCGAGGTCGTCCGCATGCAGCGGCTCCTCGACCCAGTCCATCTGCACCTCCTCGAACACCGGCAGCAGGCGGTTCGCGGTGGAGAGGTCCCAGCGCTGGTTGGCGTCGCACATCAGGGTCACGTCGTCGCCGATGGCCTTGCGGACCGCGCGGGAGCGGCGGGCGTCCTCGCGCCAGTCGGCCTTGCCCACCTTGATCTTCACGCGCCGCCAGCCGCCGTCGATCAGCGAGGAGAGGTCGCGTACGAGCTCGGTCTCGCTCAGGTTCAGCCAGCCGCCGTCGGTGTTGTAGGCCTGCACGGGCTCCGCCGTTCCGCCGAGCAGACGCCACAGCGGCACTCCCGCCCGCTGCGCCGCGAGGTCCCACAGCGCGATGTCGACCATCGCCAGTGCCATGTGCACGGCACCCGCGCGGCCCACCCAGTGCGTCGGCAGCCAGTACAGCCGCTTCCAGGTGCCGAGGATGTCCTCCGACGAGGTGCCGAGCAGGGCGGGTGCGTAGTAGTCGCTGATCACGTCGCACAGCAGCTCGGGCGCCGTGTGCACGCCGCTGATCCCGGTGCCGACCCGGCCGTCGCGCGTGGTGATCTGCACGACCGGGACCGTCCAGTGCGTCATCGCGGCCGTGGCATCCGCGATCGGGGTGCGCAGCGGGACCGCGAGCGCGAACGTCTCGATCGACACGATCTCGCTGGCCTCGTCTCCGAGGAGGAGATCGGAGACCTCCGTGGAGAGCACTCCGCGAGCGCTCGGCAGTTCGACAACCATGGACAAGCTCCTTCTTCCGGGGCCCCTCGGCCCGTCATCCATTCGGTCACGGGGCGCTCCGAGCGGTCAATCGCGTGTCCCGGATGCCGTCGATGCGGTTGGCGGATGCAGCGGACGCGGGCGATATCGGGACTGCGGATGATGCTCATCCGCAGTCCGGCATTGTCCGCGCGCCGGAGCACTGACTGAATCGAAGAGACGTCCCGCTCTCCCGATCGAAAGCTGCATCATGACCTGGATCACAGATTCGGTCGCCATCGGCGACCACGGCCTCACGCTTCCACGGGTCGGCCTCGGGACGGCATCCCTCGGCAACTTCCTCGGGGCGATCTCGGACGAGCAGGCGGCGGACACGGTCGCGGGCGCCTACCGGTCGGGAGTGCGGTACTTCGACACGGCCCCGCTGTACGGTCACGGGCTCGCCGAGCGTCGGCTCGCGGAGGGCCTCGGCGCCCACCGCTCCGACGTGGTCATCTCCACCAAGGTCGGTCGTCTGCTGCGGGCCGATGCGCCCCGCGATGAGAGCCAGTACGTCGACGGCGAGCCGTTCTACACCGACGTGCCGGATGTGGGTCCGATCTGGGACTTCAGCTACGAGGGCGTGCGCACCTCGCTCGCGGAGAGCCTCGAGCGGCTGGACGTGGACCACGTCGACATCCTGAACCTGCACGACCCGGACGAGCACTTCGACGTCGCGAGCACGACGGCTTATCACGCACTGCGCGATCTCCGGGCCGAGGGCGCGGTCAAGGGCATCGGCGCGGGGATGAATCAGACCCCGGTGCTGACCCGTCTGGTCGAGACGTGCGACCTCGACGTCGTGCTCCTCGCCGGCCGGTACACGCTGCTCGACCAGTCGTCGATGGAGGAGCTGCTTCCCGCCTGCCGTCGACGCGGCACCTCCGTGATCGCCGGCGGGGTGTTCAACAGCGGTGTCCTGCTGGACCCCTCCGAGGGCGCCCGGTTCGACTACGCGCCGGCCGCGTCCGGCGTGCTGGAGAAGGCCCGGGCGATCGCCGAAGTGTGCGACCGGTACGACGTGCCGCTCGGCGCGGCGGCGATCCAGTTCCCCCTCGCTCACCCCGAGGTCGGCAGCCTGCTGATCGGCGCGCGGTCGCCGGAGGAGTTCCAGGCGGACCTCGACCTTCTGGCGGTGCCGATCCCCGGGGATCTGTGGCGCGAGCTGCGCTCGACGGGCCTGCTGCCCGACGACGTGCCGACCCCGGAGGGCCGCTGAGATGGCGCTGCGGATCGATGCCCACCACCACTTCTGGGACCCGGCGGACTTCGACTATCCCTGGATGGTGGATGCCGCGCTCGACCCGGTGCGCCGCCCGTTCACTCCCGCCGACCTGGCTCCCGCGCTGAGCACGTCCGACATCGACGGGACCGTGCTCGTGCAGACCGTCTCGGAGGTCGCCGAGACCGAGCAGTTCCTCGCGACCGCCGCGACGACCCCCTGGGTCCGCGGTGTCGTCGGCTGGGTCGACCTCACCGACCCCGCCGTCGGCGACACGCTGGATCGTCTGATCGATTCGTCTCCGGGCACCCTGGTCGGCATCCGGCATCAGGTGCATGACGAGGCGGATCCGCAGTGGCTCCTCCGCGATGACGTGCAGCGCGGTCTCGCCGAGGTGGCAGGACGCGAGCTCGCCTACGACCTCCTCGTCCGCTCCCGCGAGCTCCCCGCCGCGATCGAGACGGTCCGGCGGCTTCCCGCGCTGCGCTTCGTACTGGATCACATCGCCAAGCCCCCCATCTCCGAGGGCGCGCACGAGCCCTGGTCGACCCTCATCGCCGAGCTCGCCCGAAGCGAGAACGTCGACGTGAAGCTCTCCGGGATGGTCACGGAGGCACGGTGGGACCGGTGGGACGCCGCCGTGCTCGCCCCCTACATCGCGCACGTGCTCGAGGTGTTCGGCGCCGAGCGGGCGATGTTCGGCTCCGACTGGCCGGTGTGCCTGCTCGCGGCCGCGGACTACGGCACCGTCGTCGGCGCACTCGACTCCGCGCTCGCGGGGATCTCCCCCACGGAGCACGACGCCGTCTTCGGGGGGACCGCCGCCCGGGCCTACGCGCTCTAACACCCGACCACCGGCAGCTCCGCTCGCCGGTCGCCCCGGCTCACCGGCCACCCCGCACGACGGGGCCGCTCCGGCGAGCCATCCGCACGACAGAAAGGACGATGATGTCTCGCGAAACCGCCAACCCCCCGGTGAGCACCGGCCCCCGCGAACGGAGCTCGATGCTCGGGGTGGGCACGGCCGCTCTGGTCGGCTCGGCCCTGGAGTGGTATGACTTCTACCTCTACGGCACGGCCGCCGCCCTCGTGTTCAACCGGATCATCTTCGTCAACTCCGACCCGCTGGTGGCCACCATGGCGGCGTTCGCGACGTTCGCGGTCGGCTATCTGATCCGGCCGCTGGGCGGGCTGATCTTCGGACGGCTCGGTGACACGCACGGACGGAAGTTCGTCCTCGTCCTCACCCTCCTGGTGATGGGGGTCGCCACCTTCCTGATGGGCTTCATCCCGTCGTATGCCGACATCGGCATCTGGGCGCCGATCCTGCTGATCACCCTCCGCCTCGTGCAGGGCATCGGCGCCGGTGCCGAGTTCGGCGGCGCAGCCATCTTCGCGGTGGAGCACGCCGATCCGCGGCGCCGCGGACTGCACGGCGCCTGGCCCGCCGCCGGGGTCTACCTCGGCCTCTTGCTCGCCTCCGGGGTGTTCGCGATCGTGACGACGCTGCCCGAGGACCAGTTCCTCAGCTGGGGGTGGCGGGTGCCGTTCCTGCTGAGCGCCGTGGTGGTCGTCGCCGCGCTCGTCATCCGTCTCCGCCTGGCCGAGAGCCCGGCGTTCCTGGAGATGAAGGAGGAGGAGACCGCTCCCGCGTCGCCCGTCAAGGAGGTCTTCGCGAAGGAGAAGAAGGCGATGCTCACGCTGTTCTTCGCGCAGGTGCCGCAGAACATCGTGTCGACGCTGAATCTCGCGTTCATCACCGCGTTCCTCGTCGGCAACCTCCAGCTCTCCTCCTCGATCGGCCCGTTCGCGACCACGATCGGCACCGCCGTCACCATGGTCCTGCTGCCGGTGTTCGGACACCTGTCCGACCGCATCGGCCGTCGCCCGGTGATGCTCATCGGCATCGTGTTCTCGGCCGCGTTCGCATTCCCGTACTTCTGGTTGATCGAGGGCGGCCGAGCGCCGTTCCCGATCACGCTCGCGATCGTGCTCAGCCTGGGGATCGGCGTCGGCGCGATGTTCGGCCCCCAGGCGGCGTACTTCGCGGAACTGTTCACGGGCGGCTCCCGCTTCACCGGGCTCGCGTTCGCCCGCGAGACGGCGGGCGCCGTGACCGCGGGCACCACGCCACTGATCGCGATCACACTGGTCGCCGCGGCGGGTGGAGCGACCTGGGGCGTCAGCCTGTTCGTGATCGGCGCGTGCATCGTCGGCGCGATCGCAGTGATCCTCGGCGGGGAGACGCGCGGACGGCGCATGAACGCGTCGTCGGTCGACGAACTGCGCGCCTCCACCGGCTCGTTCGAGGGATGACCATCCGGGTGCGGCGCTCTCACCGAGCGTCGCACCCGTTCACCCCGCAGATCGGAGAGCGGATGCCGGCGGCCGGACGCGCGTCCACCACGGACGACGCTGCGGGACGGCACCGAAGGCGAGCCCGTCGAGTTCCGCCCCCAGCTCGGCGGCGGTGCGGAATCGATGGGTCCGGATGCGCCGACCGCACGCCGCCTCGAGGTTCTCGACCCGATCGTCGATGAACAGGGTGTCTTCCGGTGCGACCTCGGCGAGGGCGAGGGCCGTGTCGAAGATCTCGGCGTCGGGCTTCGCCAACCGCAGCTCCGCGCTGAACACCATCAGCGGGAAGAGTCCCTGCAGGACGGCCGAACCGCGGATCTCGGCCGCGAGGTCGCACGGAGCGTTCGACAGCAGCGTCAGCTGAGCACCGCGGCGACGGGCGTCGCGCAGGGCCGTGATCGTGCCGAAGTTGAGATGCGTCCAGCTCTCGATGTCGAGGCTCCGCAGCGTGCGCAGATCCTCTCCGCGGACCCGCCGTCCGGCCACGTCCTCCCAGTACTCCGCGGCGGGGACCCCGCGGTCGTAGGGGGCGCGATGCGCCCAGTACCGGTCGCGGAACGTCGTCGTGGGCATCCCGAGGACCGCCGCCATGCCCTGGACAGCCGCGGCCGACTGCGGCTCGCTGATCACCTCACCGAAGTCCACGAGCAGGTGCGTCGTCATGATGTCTCCTTGGTCGATTCGTAGAACGCACACGCTACATGATCGAACAGACATTTTCATGTGCGTTTCTAGATCGTGAGCATTCGCCCGAAAATCGGGGCATCGATGCATGAAGCCGGGATTCACGATCGGCGATGTCTGCAAAAAGGACTTTCGAAATGCGGCTGCGAGCTTCCGAATGAAACACACCTGTTGTATGTTCGAACGATGACCGGACTGTCACGGCACGACGCCATCCTCGAAGCCCTCTACACGAGCGGCCGCGTCAGCGTCGCGGACGTGGCATCCGAGTTCTCGGTATCCGAGGTCACCGTGCGGCGGGACCTCGACCACCTCGCGCGTGCCGGCGTCCTCCGCCGGGTGCGAGGCGGTGCGGTCAGTGCGCGGCTGCGCGGCGAGGGGCTCCCCTACTCGATGCGCCGACTCGAAGCGTCCGACGCGAAGGAGCGCATCGCCGAAGCGGCGGCGCAGCTGGTCGTCGACGGCGAGGCGGTGTGCGTCGACAGCGGGACGACCGGTGCGGCGGTCGCCCAGCAGCTCGCGTCGCGGCGCCTGACCGTGATGCCGTTCAGCGTCCAGGCGCTGGAGGCCCTGACCCGGGGCGCCGTGGCCAGGGTGATCCTGCCGAGCGGCTCGGTCCATCCGGAAGAGGGATCGATCGTCGGCCCGCTCGTCGAGCAGTCGCTGCGAGATCTCCGCTTCGACACGGTGTTCCTCAGCTGCTGCGGCGCCGCGCTCGACGCGGGAGTCACGGCGTACGACCTCGACGACGCGGCGGCCAAGCGCGCGATGATCGGCGCGGGTCGACGCGTGGTGCTCGTGGCCGAGGGAGCGAAGTTCGCGCGGTCGGCGATGTCCGTGGTGTGCGCTCTCACCGACGTCGATGTCGTGGTGACCGATGAATCCGCTCCGGCCGAGGTGCTCGACGAGCTCCGTGCTGCCGGCGTCGAGGTGGTCATCGCGTCGGGTGCCTCCGGTGAGTGAGGGCGGCGTCGCGGCGAAGCCCGCGGAGAAGGCGTCCACGGTCCGTGTGGTCCTGACGCATCCGCTCTATCGGGCGTCGACGCTCGCGCTCTTCCTCTCGGGCCTCGGCATGTCGGCCGCGGCACCGCTCATCGCCTCCTTCCTCGTCACCGAGCTCGGGGCGTCGTTCACCGTCGCCGGCCTCTACTACCTCACCAGTCTCACCGCTCCCGTCGCCGGGTATCTCGTCGGGGCGCGCTCGGACCGCACCGGCCGACGCCTCGGACTGTTCCGGATCTGCGCCGTCGCCGGCTTCCTCGGATGGCTCGGCATCGCGTACTCCACGGAGCTGTGGATGCCGTTCGTCATCAGCGCGATCGTCCTCGGCTTCGCGGGCGCGGCGACCTCGCAGCTCTTCGCGGCGATCCACGACGAGCTCACCGCAGAGCCGACGTCCGCCGACGACGGTGTCGTCGCCGTGGTGCGGATGGCCCTCACCGCCGGATGGGTGATCGGTCCCGTGCTGGGGTCGTTCCTCGCGGCCTACGCCGGCTACCGCACGATGCTGATCTTCGTCGCGGTCGCCACCCTCGCCCAGATCCTTCCGCTGGGAACCCTCCGCACCACCCCGCCACCGCTCCCCGACGCCGCCACGACGCCCGGGTCCGCCTCGCGCGCGAAGACCGCGCCCGGCCTGCGCGCGATGATGCCACTCCTGGCCTTCACGGCGCTGTACATCTGCGTCTACGCGGGCGAGTCCGTGAAGTACGCGTTCCTCCCGCTGTACATGAACGAGCAGCTGCACCTCGCGCCCGAGATCAGCGGCGCGATCATCGGCATCCAGCCCCTGGTCGAACTCGCCCTGATGCCCCTCGCCGTGGTTGTCGGGCGGCGGGTCGGCATGACGCGGCTCATGGCCTTCGCCGCCGCGTGCGGTGTCGGCGCGAACCTCTTCTTCGCCTTCTCCGGCAACGCGGCCGGGCTCTTCGCCGGGCAGATCCTGATGGGTGCCGTCTGGGGCGTCTTCGCCGCGCTCGGCATCATCGTCGCGCAGCGTCTGCTGCCCACGGCCGTCGCGACGGCCTCGGCGATCTTCCTCAGCTCCACCGCGATCAGCTCGGCCCTCGGCGGCCTGACAGGCGGTCTGGGAGCGGCGGCCATCGGCCTCCCGCTCGTCTTCGTGATCCCGGCTGCTTTCGCGGCGATCGCGGTGGTCGGACTGCTGATCATGAGCCGTCGCGAGTCGTCTCGTTCCTGGATGCCCACCCAGGTTGGGCGCGTACCGTCGATGGAAGAAGACACAACTGAAGATCAGAACGCGACGCCCTGAGCGATAGTCGCCAACAATCAGAACCTCCGCCGCCCGAAGGGCGACGCCGGAGAAGAGGTCATCATGGACGGCATCCGTCCGACCATCCGCACCCGCACCCGCGACCGCGCGAACCGGGGGTCGAGCAGCTTCACCGACCTGGCCCAGCAGATCCGCAGCCGCGGACTCCTGCGTCGACGATACGGCTACTACTGGTCGAAGCTCGTGGGCGCGCCCCTCGTCCTCGCCGCGTGCCTGGTCGTCTTCTTCTGGATCGGAGACACCTGGTGGCAGCTCTTCACGGCTGCGGTGCTGGCGGTCGTCTTCACGCAGATCGCCTTCCTCGGGCATGACGCGGCGCACCGGCAGATCTTCGTCTCGGGCCGCTGGAACGACTGGACGAGCCTGGTCCTCGGCGACCTCTTCGTCGGGATGAGTTACGGCTGGTGGCAGCACAAGCACACGCGACACCACGCCAACCCGAACAAGCTCGGCGCCGACCCCGACATCGAGCTCCCGGTCATCGCCGTGACCGCCGAGACGGCCGCCCGGCATCACAGTCCCGGCGTGCAGTGGCTGCGCGCGCACCAGGGACTGCTGTTCTTCCCGATCCTCTTCCTGGAGGGCATCTCGCTGCACGCCTCGAGCGTGCGCCGTGTCGTCACGCGGGGCAGGCTCGAGCGTCGATGGGTGGAGATCGCGTTCCTCAGCATCCGGATGATCGGGTACCTCGTGATCGTGTTCCTCGTGCTGTCCCCCGGCATCGCGTTCGTGTTCCTCGCGGTGCAGCTGGGGCTCTTCGGGTTCTACATGGGCATCGCGTTCGCCCCGAATCACAAGGGGATGCCGGTGGTCCCGCGCGACCTGACGCTGGACTTCCTGCGTCGCCAGGTGATGATGAGCCGCAACGTGCGCGGCACCCGCATCCTGGATGTCGCGATGGGCGGGCTGAACTACCAGATCGAGCACCATCTGTTCCCGTCGATGCCGCGTCCGCACCTGCGTCGCGCGGCGCCGATCATCGCCGAGTACTGCCGGGTCCAGGGCGTGCCGTACACGCAGACGGGACTGTTCGCGTCGTACGCGATCGTCGTCCGGTACATCAACCGCGTCGGGCTCGGCGAGCGCGACGTCTTCAGCTGTCCCCTCGCCGATCAGCGCCTCGCGATCGGGGCGCCGATCCGCTCGTGAGCCGCGGAACGCTCTAGCCGCGCACGCTCGCGATCATGCGGTCCAGGTCGGCGTCGAGCTCGGCGTCGACCACCCGGCGCGCCGGGGTGGCGTCGTGGTGGGCGATGATCTCCTCGGCACCCGCCCAGAACGGCACGCGGGGTTCGAACTCGGGCACGAGGCGGCGGATCTTGCTGTTGTCGAAGACCATCGGGTGGGCCCGGTCGCCCCACAGGTCTGCCGCGAGCGCCGGACGGACGGCGCAGATCGCCTCCGACGACACGGGCACCAGGTCGGCCTCGACGCCGGCGGCGTCCGCCAGCCAGGTGTAGATCTGGGTCCACGTCGGGGCATGGTCACCGGTGATGTGGAAGGTATCGCCCACCACGTCGCGTCGCCCGAAGAGTCCGACGAAGCCCACCGCGAAGTCCGTCGTGTGCGTGATCGTCCACGGTGTCGTGCCGTCGCCGTGGACCACGACCGGCCGTCCCGCGCGCATCCGCGCCACGTCGTTCCAGCCCGCCAGCGTCGGCATGCTGGTGCGGTCGTACGTGTGCGAGGGGCGCACGATCGTGATCGGGAACCCCTGGTCGCGGTACGTGGCGGTCAGGAGGTCCTCGCAGGCGATCTTGTCCCGCGCGTACCCCGAGAAGGGGTTGCGCAGCGGCGTCGACTCGGTGACCGGATAGCGCAGCGGCGGCTTCTGATAGGCGGACGCCGAGCTGATGAACAGGTACTGTCCGGTCCGGCCGGCGAAGCGATCGATGTCGGCCTGGACGTGCGCGGGTGTGAACGCGGTGAACTGCGCCACGACGTCGAACTCCCGGCCTCCCAGGGCGTCCTGCACCGAAGCCGCATCGCGGATGTCGGCCTGCAGCAGCTCGACCTCGGCCGGGAGCGGTCGCTCGGTGGACCGTCCGCGATTGAGCACCGTCACCCGATGCCCCTGCTCCACCGCCCGCTGCACCGAGGCGGCGCTGATGACGCCGCTGCCGCCGATGAAGAGGATGTCCCGGGTGCTCATCGCCCCATCCTGGCACGGCGGTGATTCTCCGGGCGGTGTCGTGTGGATCCGGTCGCGAACCCGTGAGCGAGCGGCCCGCGGGCGCATGGGTTCCATGAGGCTCCTTCACCGGAGCGGACGACGCGGCGTAGGACGGGATCATGACCCTCACGGACATCCTTCCCACGCTGCGCCAGAGCATCCCCTCTCCCCTCGACCGCTGGCGGTGGCCGGTGCACACGACGCCGACGACCACGGACGTCGTGGTCGGCGGGATCTCCCTGATGCGCCTGTTCGAGGTCGGCGGCTCGCCCGCCGTGCTCACCGGAGATCTCCCGGTGCCGGGCGCCGGGACCGACGTGACGGTGCTGCTGTTCCGGATCACGCTGCGCGTCGACAGCCAGGAGGGCAAGCGCATCGCGCTCACGGACTGCTCCTTCGAGGGCGTCGATGCCGCCTGGAAGGAGTGCCGCCTCATCGGTCGAGCGTCGACAGCTCGTGCGACGACGATCGAGCTGATCCCCGGCGAGGAGGGCGACGCGGCATGGCCTCATCCGGTCGCCACCCTGCCGGCCGACCTTCGCGAGGGAGACGTGGTCGTCGTTCCCTGCGCGGGCGCGGTCACACTGCGGGACGTGCGCGCGCACGATGCCGAGGATGCCGAGGAGCCGGGCGGGGCGTGCCGCAAGTATCTGGGCAGCCCCCTCGCGGACTAGGCGAACGCGGGGTGCGGTCCGGCCTTCGCCGCACGGGGAAGATCCGGCGTCGAGGGCGCGCGTCGTCAGCGGACGGAGGCCGCGGCGATGGCAGCGGCCTGCGCGTAGGTGGCTGTCCAGATCCGGTCGAACCGGTCGCGCCCGATCACTCCCTGGCGGCACGCGAGAGAGGCATCACCGAGTGCTTCGGCCAGGTTGTCGAGACGACGTTGCTGCGTGCGCTCGGCGACGGTGTCTTCGCTGAGACCGGACCGGCACGCCGACACCGTGACCGTGCGCCGGCGGATGCCCCGCGAGCGCCGCGAAAGAACGATGCCGACCGGAAGCAGAACGGCGACCAGCAGCACCGCGGCGAGCAGCGGAGGGAAGCCGCCCGCGCACAGCATCACCCACGCGACGACACCACCACCGAGCGACAGCGGTGTGAACCAGCGGTGCGTTTCGGCGAGACGCCGTTCCGCTTCCGTGGAGTCGGGCGGGTAGACCGCGAGCACGCACGCGACGGTACCGAAATGGCTCACGGTCCGCGAGAGGTAGCCCCACCGTGGAGGACGCGAATCCGAAGGCGTGGCCTGCGACGGGAGCGAGTGGGGGCGGTGGATCACGGACATGCATTCCACGTTCCTCCGGCTGCGCTCACGAGGATCTGCTGCAGACGGAACCCATGCGGTGCCCGGCGCTTTCCATGCGGAATGATGACGACCCGACCAGGACCTCACCGGAATCACCTGTCCGGAAGTTTCCGTGACCAAACCGTTGCATTCGTTATCTCGCCGTTATACAGTGATCACACGGTGAATGTTTGCTGTGGCATCCACCGCATGTGATTGCAGGACACTCTTGGTGCAAGGGACAAGGGCCGGTCGGGAGCCTCTCCGACCGGCCCTTTACTGTTCGCACTATTCTGTGAGGATGACCGATCGCAAGCTCGCCCTGGAGGCATGGGAGAGCCTGTTCCGCGCGCAGCACGAGCTGTTCACCGAGATGCTCGCCGACTTCGAGCACAGTCATCTCGCGCAGGCCGAATACGACGTCCTGCTCACCGTCACCCGCTCCCCCGACATGACCGCCCGGCTGCGCGACATCACCTCGAACATGCTGATCAGCCAGCCGAGCGTCTCGCGCCTCGTCGAGCGCATGGTCACGCGCGGACTCGTGTCGAAGTGCGCCGATCCCGACGACGGGCGCGGCGCACTGATCCGGGCGACGGAGGAAGGCGCGCGTGCCTTCCGCTCGCTCGCCACCGTGCACGGGCGCTCGATCGCCGAGCGTATGTCGCGCCTCGACGACGACGAGCTCCGCACGCTGCGCGACCTCGCGGAGAAGCTCCGCACGCGCTGAGCCCGTCCCTCTGCACGACCCGCACTCTTGCTGCGGTTCTCCCCTGATCGGCCGATGATGACGGTCGGCCCGACGCGAGCGGGCCCCGATCTGGCAGGGTGGAGGCGAAGGCGCGCACCACGGCGTGCCCGAGACCGCCCCCTCGGGGGGAACCAGGGAGGTCATCCATGGAGATCGCCGGAATCGTCGGCATCCTCGTCATCGTCGGAATCGCGGTCGTCGTCGCCGTCGTCCTGCTGCTCATCCTGCTGCTGTTCGCGCGCAGCTGGATCAAGGTCGCTCGAGCCGACGAGGCCCTCGTCATCTCGGGGCGCAAGCAGAAGGTGCAGCGCGCCGTCATCGCCGCCGACGGGTCGAGCACGTCCGAGATGTCGGAGTCGCCCGTCACGGTCATCGTGAACGGCAAGTCGCTCGTCAACCCGATCACGCAGCGCCACGAGATCATCTCCCTGCGCTCGCGCCAGGTCTCCCTGAACGCCGAGGCGCAGTCGCTCGATAGCGTGACCCTGAACGTCGACGGCGTCGCGATCGTCAAGATCGGCTCCGACCCGATCCTGGTCCGTCGGGCCGCCGAGCGATTCGCCTCGCAGGACAAGGCCATCGAGCAGTTCACCACCGAACAGCTCGAAGGTGCGCTCCGTGGCATCGTCGCCACGCTCTCCGTCGTCGAGCTGATGCGCGAGCGCAAGAAGTTCTCCGACCAGATCGCCGCCGACGTCTCGCAGGAGCTCGCCGAGCAGGGCCTGATCCTCGACTCGTTCCAGATCAAGGGCATCACCGACAAGGTCGGCTACATCCAGTCGCTCGGCGCCCCCGAGATCCAGGCGAAGCGGCAGTCGGCGGAGATCTCGCAGACCAACGCCGACCGTGCGATCAACCAGAAGAACATCGCCAACAAGGAAGCCAACCTGATCGAGCAGACCGCGCTCGACACCAACACGGCCAACTCCGACTCCGGCATCGGTCGGGCCCGCGCCGAGGCCGAGCAGGCCGAGGCTCTCGCCCGCGCCCAGGCCGAGCAGGCCGTTCTGCAGCAGCAGGCGGAGAACAAGCAGGCCCAGCTCGACGCCGACGTCAAGCGCGTCGCCGACGCCCAGCGGTACGAAGCCGAGACCCGCGCCCAGGCCGAGCTCTACACACGTGAGCGCGCCGCCGAGGCCGCCGCGATCGAGCAGGTCAAGCAGGCCGAGGCCCGCACCCGCATCGCCGAGCAGCAGGCCCAGGCCGACAAGGCCCGTGCCGACGGTGAAGCGGCGGCCGCGATCGCGAAGGCCAGCGGTGAAGCGAACGCCCTACGCGCACAGGCCGAAGCCGAGGCCGAGGCCCGCCGTCTGCGCGCCAGCGCCGAGGCAGACGCCATCCGCGCCGAGGGTGACGCCCGCGCCGCCGCCCTCGAGGCCGAGGCCAAGGCCATCGCCTCCAACCAGGACGCGTTCCTCTCGCAGCGCGTGCTCGAGGTGCTGCCGTCGATCATGGCCGAGTTCTCGAAGGGCTACGCGGCGATCGGCAACGTGTCGATCATCGGCAGCTCGGGCGAGGACGGCGCCTCGAACGTCGTGGGGGCAGACAACGCCAAGGCTCTGCGCTCCGTGTTCGACAGCGTCCACGCGGCCACGGGGCTCGACCTCGCCGGCATCATCCAGGGCCAGGCCGTCGGTCGCGGCATCGGCGAAGGCGTGTCCGCCTCTGCCGCGGCTCCCGCGCCGGCCTCGCCCCGGGCGTCGCAGCCGACCACTCCGCCGCCGTCTGCTCCGCCCGTCGCCGACGCGGAGTAGTCGCACCGTCACCACTGCACAGCGGATGCCGCGATCGATCAGGTCGCGGCATCCGCTGTCTCCGTGCGGGGCGGCTCCGCCGGCGCTCCACGGCCCCGGAGATCCGGGCAGACTGGGAGCATGACGCCCGCCGCCTTCGACCTCGCCACGATCGGCGCCGGTCTCTCGTTCGCGGGCGCCATCGACGAGCTCTCGACGACGCTCGACAGGAGCACATCAGCGGTCGTGAGCGCCCCTCCCGGCACGGGCAAGACCACGCTGGTGCCACCGCTGCTCGCCTCCCGCACCCCCGGTCGCGTGATCGTCACCCAGCCGCGCCGTGTGGCCGCCCGGGCAGCCGCGCGCCGGCTCGCCCAGCTCGACGGATCGCCGCTCGGCTCGCGCGTGGGCTTCACCGTCCGCGGCGAGCGCGTGGTCGGACGGGAGACCCGGGTCGAGTTCGTCACCGCCGGTGTACTGCTCCGACGCCTGCTCGACGACCCGGGCCTCGCGGGCGTGGACGCCGTGATCATCGACGAGGTGCACGAGCGCGCGCTCGAGACCGACCTCCTGATCGGCCTGCTGTCGGAGGTCCGCGAACTGCGCGACGACCTCGTCCTCATCGCCATGTCCGCGACCCTCGATGCCGCCCGCATCGCGGCCGTCATCGGCACGGACGACCAGCCGGCTCCGATCGTCGACCACGACGTTCCCGCCTTCCCGCTCACCGAGCGCTGGGCGCCGAGTCCTGCCCCGCGTCTCGACGAACGGGGAGTCACCTGGGCGTTCCTCGACCACGTCGCGCGCACCACGGCATCCGCCGCGCTGGACCTCGTCCGCGACGACCCGGCCGCCGACGTGCTGGTGTTCGCGCCGGGTGCACGCGAGGTGTCGGAGATCACGCGGCGTATCCGCGACGCGACCGATGCCTTCGACGTCCGGGAGCTGCACGGCCGGATGCCCGCCGCCGAACAGGACGCCGTGATCCGCGGCCGCCGCCCGGACGAACCGCCCCGCATCATCGTCACGACCTCGCTCGCGGAGTCGTCGCTCACCGTCCCCGGCGTGCGACTGGTGGTGGACACGTGTCTGGCCAGGGCCCCGCAGCGCGACGCGGCACGGGGGATGACGGGGCTCGTGACGGCCGCCGCCTCCCGCTCGTCGTGCGTCCAGCGCGCCGGCCGCGCCACCCGCCAGAGCGCAGGCACCGTCGTCCGCTGCGTCGACGAACGCACCTACGCCACCGCCCCCGCACGCCCGACTCCGGAGATCGCCTCGACCGACCTCGCGGACGCGGCCCTGCTGCTCGCCTGCTGGGGCGCACCGGGCGGGGTCGGACTGCGACTGATCGACCCTCTGCCCGCCGAGAGCCTGGCCGACGCCCTCACGGTGCTGCGCGGACTCGGGGCGATCGACGACGAGGGCCGCGCCACCGCCGAGGGTCGCGACCTGGCCCGCTTCCCGACCGATCCGCGGCTCGCCCGGGCCCTGCGCGACGGCAGCCCGACGGTGGGCGCTCGACTCGCCGCCGAGGTCGTCGCGCTGCTGGGCGGCGACCTGCGCACCGCGGATTCCGACGTGGCGAAGGCCCTCGTCACGCTGCGGGGCGGGCGCACCCCCGATGCGCGTCGCTGGCGCAGCGATGCGGATCGCCTCGAACGCATGAGCACGCCCACGCCGGGCGTGCGCTCCGATCTCGACGGGGTCGGCCTCGTGATAGCACTGGCCTTCCCGGAGCGGGTCGCCCGCCGCGTGGACCGCACGGGCGACGGGGCCACGTTCCTGCTGGCCTCCGGCACCCGCGCAGGCGTGACCGGACCGCTCGCAGCGGTCGAGTGGCTGGCCATCGCCGATGTCACGCGCGGGTCCGGTCGCGCAGCCGCCGGCTCCGGGGCGATCATCCGATCCGGGGCGATGCTCACCGAAGCGCAGATGGAACAGGCGGCCGACCACCTGATCACCGACCGCGTCGAGGCCGAGTTCGTCGGGGGCCGCGTCCAGGCCCGCCGCGAGCGCCGAGTGGGGGCGATCCCGCTGTCCTCGGCGCCGGTGCGGGCCTCGGCCGAAGAGGGAAGGGAGGCGGTGCGCCGAGCGCTCCGGCGGGAGGGTCTGAGCATGTTCGCCTGGTCCGGGCCCGCCGTCGAGCTGCGGTCCCGGCTGACACTGCTGCATCGTGAGCTGGGATCGCCGTGGCCCGATGTGTCGGACACGGGACTGCTCGCCGCCCTCGATGCCTGGCTCGCCCCCGAGCTCGACGCGCTGGCCAACGGCACCCCGGCGGCGCGAGTGGATCTGTCGTCGGCGCTCCGCCGGCTGCTGCCCTGGCCCGCGGCGGTGCGCTTCGACGAGCTGGCACCCGAGCGCCTCGAGGTGCCCAGCGGGTCACGCGTGCGCATCGCCTACCCGGCGCCCGATGACCCGGATGCCCGACCCGTCGTCGCCGTGAAGCTGCAGGAGTGCTTCGGCTGGTCGGAGACTCCCCGGCTGGTCGACGGCCGCGTCCCCGTGCTCTTCCATCTGCTCTCCCCCGCCGGACGCCCCCTCGCCGTCACCGACGACCTCACCTCGTTCTGGTCGGGGCCCTACGCCCAGGTGCGCGCCGAGATGCGCGGCCGCTACCCGAAGCATCCGTGGCCCGAGGACCCGTGGGCGGCCACACCGACCCGCCACACCAAGCGCCGCACCGCCGGCTGAGGTCGGACAGCCGCCTCAGCGCGTCCGACGGCGGAGCGTCAGCGAAGCGAGCACCAGAGCGCCGACCGCGAAGGCGAGCACGACCAGCAGTGGTCCGAACACATCCCACCCCTCGTCCCCGGCGGTCACCGCGTTGATCGTGTCGATCGCGTAGCTCAGCGGCAGCCAGTCAGAGATCGCGTGCAGCACATCGGGCATCTGGTCGCGGGGCATGAACAGCCCGCCGAGGATGATCTGCGGGAACACCAGCAGCGGCATGAACTGCACCGCCTGGAACTCGGTCTGCGCGAAGGCGCTCGCCAGCAGCCCGAGTGCCGTGCCGAGGAGCGCGTCGACGATCGCGACCAGTCCCAGCTGCCACAGCGGACCGTCGACGTCGAGCCCGCACACCCCGACCGCGAACGACACCGTGATCACGGCCTGCAGCAGAGCCATCACCCCGAAGGCGAGTGCATATCCGAGGATGAAGTCGGCCTTGTCGAGGGGTGTCGTCATCAGACGCTCGAGCGTGCCGGAGCGCCTCTCGCGCAGGGTCGTGATCGAGGTGATCAGGAACATCACGATGAACGGGAACAGCGCCAGGATCGCCCCGCCGAACTGGTCGAAGACACCGTCCTGGTCGCTGAACAGCCAGGCGAACAGCCCGACGAGCAGGCTCGGTGCGACGAGCATGAGGGCGATCGAGCGGGGGTCGTGCCGCAGCTGCGCGAGCACGCGGCCGGCGGTGGCGAAGATCCTGCGGCCGTTCATTCTCCGGCCTCCTCGTGCTGCCGCCGCGCTTCCCGACGGGATCGCGGGGCCGCACCCGCGGGAGGCGACGCACCGTCCGAGCCCCGCTCCCGGTCGGCCGCACGATCGCGTTCGATCAGCGCCAGGAAGGCGGCCTCCGGGTCGGCGGTGCCCGTGTCCTCGAGCAGCGACGCCGGAGTGGTGTCGGCGATGATGCGGCCGTCACGCATCAGGAGCAGCCGATCGCAGCGCAGCGCCTCGTCCATGACATGGCTCGACACGATCATGGTCACCCCGCGGTCCGCGAGCCCCCGGAACAGGCCCCACAGTTCGACCCGGAGCACCGGATCCAGGCCCACCGTCGGCTCATCCAGCACCACCAGCTCCGGCGATCCGATCAGCGCCATCGCCAGCGACACCCGGGTGGACTGCCCGCCGCTGAGCGAGTCCACCAGCTGTCCGGCCTGCGCCCGGAGTCCCACCTCGTCGATCACCCGGTCGACGTCGCCGCGGGGCGCCTTGAGGAGCGCGGCCAGGTAGGCGAGATTCTGTCTCACGGTCAGGTCTCCGTACACCGCGGCGCCCTGCGTGCCGTAGGCGACCCGGTGCCGCAGCTGACGGGACCCGCTCGGCTCTCCGAGCACGGTGACCTCGCCCGACGCGACCTTCTGCACGCCGACGATCGAGCGCATCAGGGTCGTCTTGCCGCAGCCCGACGGCCCGAGCAGCCCGGTGATCTGCCCGCGCGGGATCGCGAGGTCGACGCCGTCGAAGACCTGCGTGCGCCCGCGGGTCACGCGCAGCTGCGAGATGTCCACCGCGTGCGAGATATTCATCATGCGATGAATTATCCGCTCCGAGGTCGATCCCGTCAACGGGATTGCCTCAGTCGAACAGGTACCGCTGCACGGTCGGTCCCACCCGGTCCACGAGCTCCTCGACCGGTGCGGCCGCGAGGGCCGGAAGCCGCAGCACATAGCGGGCGATCAGCATTCCCGCGATCTGCGAGGCGACGAGGGACGCCCGCAGCTCCGCGTCGTCGGTGTCGAGGCTCCCCGCTACACGCGAGAGGAGTTCGCGCGACAGGAAACCCGCCAGCAACGGCGTCGTGAGTCGGCTCCCGATGGCGGTGCGGAGCAGCATGACGCCGCGCCGCCGCACCTCGGGCTGCTCGAAGGCTTCCAGCACATACCGGATCAGCCGTTCGCCGATCTCGTCGCGCGGACCGGCCAGGATTCCCGGAACGTCGACATCCGGGCGCAGCGGGATGCCGACGGCCTCGGCGAACAGGTCGGCCTTCGTGCCGAAGTAGTGGTGCACGAGAGCGGAATCGACGCCGGCCCGCGCGGCGATGGAGCGGATCGTCGCGCCGTCGTAGCCCTTCTCCCCGAAGTCGTCGACCGCCGCGGCGATGATGCGGGCCCGCGAGTCGGACCCGCCGCGCGGGCGGCCTCGCCGACGGGGCACCTTCTGCTCGGTCATGCCCGCCAGCCTACGACTTCGTGCGGGAGCACCACGGGCCGAGGGTCAGTCCAGGAGATGACGGAGGTAGCGTCCCGGGTGGTCGAGGAACGAGCGCCAGTGGTTCACGATCTCCAGGTCGTCCCACGCCGCCGGGCGGACGCCCCACTCCCCGACCTCGAGGATCTTCGCACCCGGAAGGGCCGCCAGCACCGGCGAGTGCGTCGCGCACAGCACCTGTCCCCCCTCGTCGGCGATACGCCGGAGCACCGCGATGAGGGCGAGAGTCGAGTTGAACGAGAGCGCGGCCTCGGGCTCGTCGAGGCAGTAGAAGCCGGGCTCGTCGAAGCGGCTCTCCAGCAGCGCGAGGAACGACTCCCCATGGCTCATCTCGTGGAACGGGACGTCTCCGTTGGCCGACGGGTTCTCCTCGAGGTAGGTGTAGAACGAGTGCATCGTCTCGGCACGGAGGAAGAACCCCCACCGGCTCGCCCCCACACCCCGTTGCAGCCGAAGCCATTCCGACAACGGCGACTCGGTGGCTCGGGTGGTGTGCCGCGCCTGCCGGGAACCTCCCTCGGGCGAGAGCCCGTACGCGATCGCGATGCCCTCGACCAGGGTGGACTTGCCGCTGCCGTTCTCCCCGACGAGGAAGGTCACTCCCGGGTCGAGATCGATCCCCTCCTGCAGCACCTGGGCGACGGCGGGGATGCTGGTCGGCCACTCCGCACCGGGGGTCGGGGCATCGTCGTTCGGACGCACCGCCACGATCGGCTGCTGGCGTCGGCGACGGGAGCTGGGGTCCCAGAACGGATCCATCGTGTCCCTCCGTGGTGGTGTCCCGTGAGGCTACCGGCATCCACGGACACGGTCGAGGCGGAGCGCCCGCTCAGCACTCGATGACGTTGACCGCGAGGCCACCCTCGCTGGTCTCCTTGTACTTCGTCGACATGTCCGCACCGGTCTGGCGCATCGTCTCGACCACGGCGTCCAGGGAGACGTAGTGGCTGCCGTCACCGCGCAGCGCGAGGCGCGTGGCGGTCACGGCGGTCGAGGCGGCGATGGCGTTGCGTTCGATGCACGGGATCTGCACGAGCCCGCCGATCGGATCGCAGGTGAGACCGAGGTGGTGCTCCATCGCGATCTCGGCGGCGTTCTCGATCTGCCTGTTGGTGCCGCCCATCACCGCGGTGAGTCCGCCGGCCGCCATCGCGCACGCGGATCCGACCTCGGCCTGGCATCCGCCCTCGGCTCCGGAGATCGACGCGTTGGCCTTGAACAGCGAGCCGAGCGCGGTCGCCGTGAGGAGGAAGCGGCGGATACCGCGGCGACGGTTCGCCTCGGCCGTCTGCTCCTCATCGAGGTCGCTCGCCTCGGACAGGGCGTGCGCGTCGGACTCGAACCCGAGGAGCGCGCTCCCGACCAGCTCGCCGTACGGCGTGACCGCGTTCCCGGCTCCGAGCCCGGAGTCGGCGAGGAACCGCCACCAGTACATGGCGACGGCGGGGAGGATGCCGGCTGCGCCGTTGGTGGGCGCGGTGACGACCCGTCCGCCCGCCGCGTTCTCCTCGTTGACCGCCAGCGCGAAGGCACCGAGCCACTCGCCGGGGAGCTCGCGATGCCCGCCGGCCTCGGCCTCTTCGAGCTGGGCGCGGATCGTCCCCGCGCGGCGCTTGACCTTGAGGATGCCCGGAAGCACCCCGTCGGCGTGCAGTCCGGCGTCGACACAGTCCGACATCGCGTCCCAGATCGCGTCGAGCCCTGCGGCGACCTCTTCCTCGCTGCGCAGGGAGGTCTCGTTGAGGCGGGCGACCTCGGCGATCGACAGACCGTGCTCGTCGCAGAGGGCGAGCAGCGATGCGGCGTCGGCGTAGGCATAGGGGAAACCCGCGGTGGTGAGCTTCGCCTCCTCGCCGTCCCGCCGGATGAAGCCGCCGCCGACCGAGTAGTACGTCTCCTCGGCGAGGACCGCGTCCGTGGAATCCCACGCCGTGATGGTCATGGCGTTCGGGTGGCCGGGAAGGCGCGTGCGCGGGGCGAACACGATGTCACCCTTCACGAAGGGCACGTCGTGGGTACCGGCGAGGCGGATCACCGCGCCCTCCGGGAGGTCGGTCCACGCGGCACGCACGTCGGCGGGATCGCACGTCTCGGGGGTGAGGCCGCGGAGGCCGGCGACGACGGCATCCGGCGTGCCGTGACCGATGCCCGTCGCGCCGAGTGAGCCGTACAGCGTGCTGCCGACGCGGGCCACCCGCGGGAGGATGCCGGTGGCGGTGAGGCGTCGGGCGAAGTCGAGAGCCGCCCGCATCGGTCCGACCGTGTGGGAGCTCGAAGGTCCCACACCGATGGAGAAGAGGTCGAAGGCCGAGACGTACGCTGTCACTCCTCCAGGCTACGCCGGATCCGCGATCTCGGTTCACCGTGGTTAACCCGCCGACGAGTCAAGCCCCTTCCTCCCCGACCGCCGTCGAGACATCCTGAACGCACGACATCGCCGAAAGGGACGATCATGACCGACAGCACTCCCGAGCCCGAAGCCACCGATGACCTCACGCCCGAGGCGCAGACTCCCACCCCGACCCCGTCGTCGGACACGAGCCAGGGCGAGGTGAAGACCCCGGCCGAGGCCGACTCACCGGAGGACGCCGACCCCAGCGAGGTGCCCAGCACCGAGGAGCTGGAGGAGCCGAGCACCGAGAAGGCCCCCGGCGAGGAGCCCAAGGCCCCGAAGCGCGACGAGCCCGAGCCCGACCACGAGGCCGTGGGCATCGGCGTGATCGACGCGGAGGAGCCGCAGGCCGACTGAGCCCTCCTCCAGCCGCTCGACAGGCTCAGGGACCGGTGGGTCCCTGAGCCTGTCGACGCGTCCCGGGCTCCTACTCGACGAGCTTGCCCGCGGTGTCGACCTCGCGCATGAGCTCGGCGATCTCCGCGGGGATCTCCGGAATCGCCTCGCGGGTGACGCCCTCGGTCGGCGACCACACGAGGTTCACCTGCAGCGTCGGGTCGCTGTCGGGGAAGTCGCTGCGGTTGTGGCATCCGCGCGTCTCCCGACGCTCCAGCGCGGCCTCCAGGGTGGCGCGGGCGGCGAGCGCCGAGGCCTTGAGGTCGAACGCGTGCGCGAGGTCCTGGAAACCGGCGATGTCCGGGTGGATGCCGATGTCCTCCATACGGCCCTCGATCATGTCGAGGTCGGCGAGTCCGGCGCGCAGCCCCTCCTCCGAGCGGACCACGCCGGCGTACTCGGTCATGAGGTTGCGGATCGCGCGCTGCAGGGCGCGGACGTTCTCGCGCCCCTCGGCGGACAGCAGGTCGTCGATCTCGGCGCGTGCTGCGGCCACGGCCTCGGCCGACCGTCGCTGCGCGTCGAGACCGGCGGCATGCTCCATGGCCGCCTGCCCGACGATCCGCCCGTAGACGAGTAGCTCGATGAGAGAGTTGCCACCGAGACGGTTCGCCCCGTGGAGCCCGCTCGAGGCCTCGCCGATCGCGTAGAGCCCCTCCACATCTGTCTGGTGATCCTCCGGGCGCACCCAGACGCCGCCCATCGAGTAGTGCGCGGTGGGGGCGATCTCGATCGGATCGGTCGTGATGTCGAGCATCTGCAGCTCCATCATCGTCTGGTAGACGCGGGGCAGACGGGTCATGATCGTCTCGCGCGGCAGGTGCGAGACGTCGAGCCAGACGCCGCCGTTCTCGGTGCCGCGTCCCTCCTGGATCTCGGTGTACGCGGCGAGCGCGACGCGGTCACGGGTCGACAGCTCCATGCGCTCGGGGTCGTACTTCGACATGAACCGCTCGCCGAGGGCGTTGCGGAGGATGCCACCCTCGCCGCGGGCGGCCTCCGAGATGAGCGTGCCCGCGGCGCTCTCGGGCTCGATGATGCCGGACGGGTGGAACTGCACGAGCTCGGGATCGCGCAGCCGGGCGCCGGCGTCGACCGCGAGGCGGAAGGAGTCGCCGGTGTTCTCGTCACGGCGGGAGGAGGTGCGCCGCCAGATGCGGTTGTGCCCTCCGGCGGCGAGGATGACGGCATCCGCGTGGATCAGGTACCGGGTGCCGTCCGCCTGGTCGAAGCCGTAGGCGCCGAACACCACGTTGTCGCGCACGAGCAGGCGCGTGATGTAGACGTGGTCGAGGATCGGGACGTCGAGCTGCTCGGCCTTGCGCACGAGCGTGCGCTGGATCTCGAGGCCCGTGTAGTCGCCGGCGAAGGCCGTGCGGCGGAACGTGTGCGCACCGAAGAACCGCTGCGAGATGCGCCCGTCGTCCTCGCGGGCGAAGTCCATGCCCCAGCGCTCGAGGTCGCGGATGCCGCGCTCGGCGCCCTGCGTGACGATCTCGACCGTGTGCGGGTTGGCGAGCAGGTAGCTCTCCTTGATGGTGTCGGCCGCGTGCTGCTGCCAGCTGTCGTCCGCATCCATCGTGCCGAGCGCCGCGTTGATGCCACCGGCCGCCAGAGACGTGTGCGCATCCTGTCGGGGGCGTTTGCCGACGGCGAGCACATCGACGCCGTGTTCGGCGATCTCGATCGCCGCCCGCAGCCCGGAGCCGCCGGTGCCGATGACGAGGACGGTGGTGGATATCTGACGTTCGGGGGTAGACATGCGATCCACGCTAGTTAGGGGATCCTAATAACTCCAATGCATAGTCCGACTGGAAACGATGCGGGTAGGCTATGGTCATGAACCTCGAGCAGCTCCGCGGGTTCGTCGAGGTCGCGCGTCTCGGACACTTCACCCGCGCCTCCGAGCACCTGCACCTGGCCCAGCCGTCGCTGAGCCGGCAGATCTCCACGCTCGAGCGCGAGCTCGGCGCCGAGCTGTTCCACCGCGCACGCGGCCACATCGCCCTCACGGCCGCCGGCGAGACGCTCCTCCCCCGCGCCCAGCGCATGCTCGCCGAGGCCGATGCCATCCGCGACGAGATGGGCGAGCTGGCCGGCCTCCGCCGCGGACGGGTGCGCCTCGGCGCTCCGCCCACCCTGTGCATCAGCCTCGTCGCCGAGGCGATCAGCTCGTTCCACGCCGCGCACCCCGACGTCGACCTGCACCTGACTGAGGGCGGCTCCCGCCTCCTGGTCGAGCAGCTGGCCGTCGGCGCGGTCGACATCGCCCTCATCACGGCCTCCGAGGGACTGCCGCCGGCCGGCGTCAGCCTGACCCGCACTCCGCTGCTCACGGAGGAGCTGGTCGTCGTCTCCGCCGCCTCCGAGCCTCCGCTGTCCACCCGCCCGCACATCGACCTGGAGCAGCTCGCCGCGCTGCCGCTCATCGTGTTCGACGAGAGCTACGAGCTGCGGGCGACCACGGACACGGTGTTCCGCGCCGCCGGCCTCACTCCGAACCGGGTCCTGGAGGGAGCCGAGATGGACAGCGTGCTCCGCTTCGTCGAACGCGGGCTCGGCGTCGCGATCGTCCCGGCCATGGTGCTGCTCGACCGCCCCGCCCTGCGTTCGGTGCGCCTCTCCCACCCGCTGATGACCCGTACCGTGAGTCTGGCCCATCGCTCCGATGTCACGCCCGCCGTTGCCGTGTCGGCCATGCGGAAGGCGATCCTGTCGACCGCCGCCGCGGTGGCGCGACGCGATGCCGCGATCACGAGCCTGATCTAGGCCGGTCCCGGCCGGAGCGCCCCGGGTCAGGCCCGCTTGCGGTCCGCGATCGCATCGGACAGTCGTTGCACATCCGCGGGATCCGCGTCCCGGGCGAGGGCGACGTAGTGGTCCATGACGGCCGGTCGGAAGCGCACGGGCATCGTCCGCCCCGGCGCGAGCCGGGTGAGCTCGGTGATCGTGAGGTCTTCGTCGGCGATGCCGCGGAACGAGATGCCGTCGGCGGTCTCCACGTCGAGCATCAGGACCACGCGCGGGCTGCCGTCACTGCTGACCTCCCGCCAGTCGACGAGCACGCCGAGCGCGAGCACTCCGGAGCGCAGCTCCGCATTGCGCCGGCGCGCATCCCTGCTCAGGAGCGGGTTGGGGGCGACGCCGGGGAAGTCGGGACCGACGCCGAGCGCTTCCCGGGTCAGATCGGGCCGGAGCTGCGCCATCAGGTCGTCGAAGCCGACCTTCTTCTTCTTCGAACCGAACATCCGAGCCCCTCCCTCACTCCGACGCCGGGATCTCGGCCCGGCGCTTCATCTCACCGTGATTGTATGTCGCGGGCGGCACGCGCCGGACGGGGGCCGGGTGACGGACCTGGGTGATCCACGGCTGCACACCGCGCGGAACGACGACGAGAGGGACACGGGAGAAAGCAGAGATCCCCGCCGCTTTCGCGACGGGGATCTCTGTACTGTCTCAACACAGTGTGCGCCCGAAGGGACTCGAACCCCTAACCTTCTGATCCGTAGTCAGATGCTCTATCCATTGAGCTACGGGCGCCCAGCCCGCTCAGCGGGCCGTGGAACAGCCTACAACAGTCCCGACGCGAAAGCGAAACGAGGCCTCAGTCGCTCGCCGTCTCGGCTTTCTGCTGCTTCTTCCGGCGCTTCACCTTCGCTCTCTGCTCCGAGGAGAGAGCCTGCAGATCGACGAGTCGCAGCGCCTGCATGCGGGCTTCGCGCATGCGTCCGTAGTCGGGATCCTGATCGGGGCGCATGCCCTCCACCCGCAGTCGGCGATCGAGGTTGTGGCGCACGTCGGCCCAGGCCGCGTCCCTCGCCTCCTCGACGATCTCGGCCAGACGCTGCCGGTCCTGCATGATCTCGCGCAGGCGCACGGCCACACCGGTGGACTGCTTGGCCCGGCGACGGAGGTTGCGCACATCGCGGTCGCGGTAGTCGTGCGTGCCCACCGGATCGGAATGCCGGCCCCGGGCGCGCTTGCGCAGGGCGGTCACGGTGGCGGCGGCCTCTTCCGACTCCTCGGCCATCGCACGCAGCGCCTCACGCGCATCGTCGATGTACCGATCCATGTCGAAGACCCCGTCTTCGGCGATGGTGCCGATGAGGATGTGATTCTTCACGGCGAGGCGCGCGGCAGCGGTCGCGATCGCGACGCCTTCGGCGATGGCATCCGCTGTCCGTCCCACCGGTACCTCCTCTCCTTGAGCGTACCGGTATCACTGCGGCCCGGTGTCGGCCAGAATGGTTCGGAATCAGCTTGCCCCACCCCTCCGACATCCGCGGGTTCGCACCCGGATCACGCCCCGCAGGAGACGCATGAAACACCTCGATCTCGCCGGCAGCACCACCGTGATCACCGGAGCCGCGAACGGCATGGGTGCCGACATCGCGCGACTCCTGGCTGCGCGCGGCGCGCACCTCGCCCTGCTCGATCACGACGGCGCGGCGCTCGCGACCGTGGCCGCGGAACTCCGCGACACCCGCGTGACCACGCACGTCGTCGACCTCCGCGACGACGAGGCGGTGTTCGCGGCGGCGGACGAGATCACGGCGGCGCACCCGCGGATCAGCGCCCTGATCACGTGCGCGGGATCCTCGATGCTGGGCGACCTCGATCAGCTCACGATGGAGGAGATGCGCTGGCTGACCGACGTGAACCTCTGGGGCACCGTCTCGATCACCAAGGCGTTGCTGCCCGCCCTCCGCGCCGCACCGGCCGCGCACATCACGCACCTGGCCAGCGTCTACGCCCTCGCGGCGCCGGCCGGGCGGATCCCCTACGCGATGAGCAAGTACGCGGTGCGGGCGTTCTCCGAGGCGCTGCGGCACGAGCTGGAGGGCACCTCGGTCAGCGTGGGCGCCGTCTACCCCGCGGGCGTGCGCACCGGGATCATCCTGCACGGTCGGTACGCGGCCGCGATCGATCCCGCGGTCGCCGCGCGGGCAGCCTCCGCGCAGGCCGCGATGTACCACACGGAGCCGGCGGACGCCGCGGCGCGCATCGTGCGGGCGACCGAGCGACGGGCCGCGCGCACCATGGTCGGACGCGAGGCCCGGCTCATCGACGTCCTCACCCGCATCGCCCCGTCGTCGTACTGGCGCGTGATGCGACGCCCGCTGCGCGAGGCCATCGACACCACCACACCGGCCACCTGAGGGACGGGCCGGGCGGAGGGGATCAGCGGACCGCGCCGACCCAGATGCCGGACGCCCAGGCCTGCTGCTCGCCGTTGCAGCCGACCGACCCCGGATAGCCGCGGACCACGGCCATGCAGTTGGCGAGGAACTCGGGGTCGTTGCCGAACAGCGAACCGTATGCGCCGGACGACGTGAGGGCGCCCCACACGCGGAACTGATAGATGTGCGCGAGCTCGTGTGCCATCGCCCAGTTCAAGCGCCCCGAGCTCCAGTTCACGATGTCGGCGCGGTACTTGATGTAGCCGTTGCTGTTGGCGCACGCCGGAGCGTTCCCGCCCGCGCACGACGAGGACTCGTACAGTCCGACTCCCCCGCCGCCGACCAGGTCGAGCGCGGCACGCACCCGCGCGTACCCGCCCGGTCCGCTCGTCGTCCAGGCCGGACCCGCGGGGCCGAAGCTCTGCGCCGCCTGCCACGTGGCGACCTCGGTGCCGACCTTCTCCGTGAGCGCATGGACGGTGGCGGTCGCGGCCGTCACCGTGTCGGGGTCCGACTTCTCGGCGAGGACGGTCTGCTGGGCGGACAGCGCCGCCGCGCGGTGCGCGGACGTGTCGACCATGCCCTGGGCGCCCTCGAGCGCCTTGGCCAGTGCGGTGACCTCGGTCACGAACGCCGGGCGGACCGCGAGCACCGACGCCCGATCCTCGGAGTCCTGCTCGGCGCGCTCGACGGCCCCCGCGAGGTAGTCGGTGCGCTGGGCCGTCTGGTGCGACTGCTGGCGCAGCGCACCGAGTTCCGCCACGGCCGCCGTCCGCTCCTGCTCGAGCGCAGCCGTGCGCGCGTACACCCCGGCGGAGAGCACCATCATCGCGGCGACGGTGACGGCCATGACCCGGCGCATCACTTCAGGAACCCCGTCGTGTCCGCGATCTCCGCATCCTGCTCGGCGATCTCCGAGCGCAGGGCGGTGAGCTTCTCCGCGAGCTCGCGGTTGTCGCCGCGCGACTCCGCCAGCGCATGCTCGACGCGCACGATCTCCGCTTTGACGGCGGTGACGGCCGCCTGACGTTCCTGATCGGCGATCACGACGAGCGCGACTCCGCCGAGAACCAGCAGGCATCCGACCGCGACAGCAAGATTCCGCATCTCGCTCCCCAGGACAGCGCAACGTTTCCGGACCGACTCCGATCGCACCAATATACAACCGGAGACGTCGCTGTCGTCCCCGAATACGTGCGGACGGCGGCGGCGCGGTTCAGACGACCAGGTCGGCGGCCTTCGCGAGGCGCCGCTGGGCCGCGGCCTGCCCGCTCGCCAGGTGCGCGGGGACGATCCGGCGCAGCGCGACCGTGTCCCGCGCGGTCATCGCCTCGAGGATGATGCGGTGCTCGTCCGCCATCGCGAGCAGATCGTCATGCTGGCCGAACAGCCAGCGCAGTCGGGTGAGGAACACCGCGATGAGCTCACCGAGCATCTCGTTCGCAGCGAGCTCGACGGCGATCTCGTGGAACTCCGCGGCCGCGATCCGGGCGGCCTCCGAGTCGTCGGCATTCGCTGCGGCGAGCTCGCGCTCGTAGGCCGCACGGATGCGGGCGATGCCGTCCGCGTCGTGCCGCTCGGCCGCGAAGACGAAGATCAGCGTCTCGATGGCCTCCCGCACTTCGGCGAAGTCCTGGATGTCACGATCGGTGAACTCGCGGACGACGGCCCAGGTGCGAGGGCGGGCGACGACGACGCCCTCCGCGACGAGTGTGCGGATGGCTTCGCGCACGGGGAGCCGCGACACGTTCAGCTCCGCGGCGATGTCACGCTCGACGAGACGCGACCCCGGCACACGACGTCCGAGGACGATGTCGTCACGCAGGATGCGCGTGACCCGCACCGACTCGAGTTCGCCGCTTCTCCCCATAGCCCCCGCCATCTGGGCATTCTCGCACTCCGACGGTGGTTCCTCAACTTTTGGTATCCCAAGGCCCCGGGCACTCGGGAGATCCGGAGCAGGGCGACGAGGCGCAGACGCCCGTCGCCCTGTCCCGGATGACCTCTCAGGGCAGGCGGTTCGCGATCGCGAGGTTCGCCGTGAGCTCCTCCGCGTTCTGCCGCACCACGTAGGCCGGACGGTCCCGCTCCACCCGCCACGACTCGCTGAGCGGCCCGACGTTGACGGTGTCGAAGCCGGCCTCGTCATAGAACCGCGTGGCGAACGCGACGGCCTCGGCGTCGTCTCCGGCCGTGGCCAGGGCTCGACGATCCGCGGTTCCCGCCGGCGTGCCGTCGCTCGTGATCTCGGAGGCGTAGATGTGGTTGAACGCCTTCGCGATCTTCGCGCCGGGGAGCGCACGCTGCACCAGTTCCGACGTGGTGGTCTCGCCCTTGTCGAGTGCCTCGATGCGCCCGTCGCGCTCGAAGTAGTAGTTGTTCGTGTCGAGGACGATCTTGCCGGCGAGCTGCGCGGCGGGCAGTTCGCCGATCGCGCGCAGGGGAACGGTGACGACGGCGATGTCGGCAGCGGCGGCCGCATCCTCCGCCGTCGCGGCCTTCGCGCGCGGCCCGAGGTCGGCGACCAGGTCTGCCAGGGTCTCCGGTCCGCGTGAGTTGGCGATCACCACGTCGTACCCGTTGGCCAGCGCCACGCGTGCGATCTGGCTGCCGATGTGTCCTGCACCGATGATTCCGAGAGTTGTCATGTACGGCCCAACGTCCGCCGGACGCGACTATTCCCGTGAAGACGCCGCGCGTCGAGCGGCCGTCGACGACTCAGCTGCGGGTGAGGGCGTCTTCCGCGGCGACCCAGGCGAGCATGGCGCACTTGACCCGCGCGACGTACTTCGAGACCCCGCCGAGGGCCGCTGCATCGCCGAGAAGCTCCTCGTCGGGCTCGATCTTCCCGCGCGAGCGCATCGCCTCGCGGAACGCCGCGATGCGGACCTCGAGGTCGTCGACGCTCAGCCCCTCGGCGAGCTCGGCGAGCAGCGAGGCCGAGGCCTGGGAGATCGCGCATCCATGCCCCTCCCACGCGATCGCCTCGACGCTGCCGTCGGCGCCGCGGTGCACCTGCAGGGTGATCTCGTCTCCGCAGGTGGGGTTGAGCTGATGCGACTGCGCGGGGATCTCCTCGCGCAGCCCGTATCCGTGCGGGGTGCGCGAGTGGTCCAGGATCAGCTCCTGGTACAGGTTCTGCAGGTCGCTCATGCGCCCCTCCGGAAGAAGTCGATCGCCCCGGCGACGCCGTCGATCACGGCCTCCACCTCGGCGTCCGTCGTGTACAGGTATGTGCTCGCCCTGGTCGACGAGGTCACGCCCAGGCGCCGGTGCAGCGGCTGCGCGCAGTGGTGCCCGACCCGCACGGCGATGCCGAGGTCGTCGAGGAACTGCCCCACGTCGTGGGAGTGGATGCCGGCCACGTCGAAGCTCGCGAGCCCGACGCGCGGCAGGTCGATGCCGGCGCCGAGCACCCGCACCCCGTCGATCGCACTCAGGCCCTCGACGAGGCGACGACCGAAGGCGGCCTCGTGCGCGGCGATGCGGGACATGCCGACCTCGCTCAGGTAGTCCACGGCCGCGGCGAGCGCGATCGCCTGCGACACACGCTGCGTGCCGGCCTCGAACCGCTGCGGCGGCGGCAGGTACTCGGCCTCGGTGGTGGTGACCGTGGTGATCATCGAGCCGCCGGTGAGGAACGGCGGCATGGCCGCCAGGATCTCGCGGCGACCGTAGAGCGCGCCGATGCCCGTGGGTCCGAGCATCTTGTGACCGGAGAGCACGGCGAAGTCGACGCCCAGTGCACGCACGTCGAGCGGCAGGTGCGGGGCCGACTGGCACGCGTCGAGAAGAGTGAGTGCGCCGACCTGGCGGGCGAGCGCGACCAGCTGCTCGACGGGGTTGATCACCCCGAGCACGTTGGAGACGTGCGTGAACGCCACGAGCCTCGTCCGCTCGCCGATCATCTCGGCGGCGATGTCGAGCCGCAGCGCGCCGTCGTCGTCGAGGGGGATGACCTTCAGCGTCGCGCCCGTGCGGGCGGCGAGCTCCTGCCACGGGATGAGGTTCGCGTGGTGCTCCATCTCGGTCGTGACGATCTCGTCGCCCTCCCGGAGTCGCAGCCGATCGGCCGCCGCTCCCCCGCGTCCGAGCGAGGCGTTCGACAGCGAGTACGCGACGAGGTTGATCGCCTCGGTCGCGTTCGACGTCCAGACGATCTCGTCGTCGTGCGCCCCCACGAAGCGGGCCAGGGTGCTGCGGGCGTCCTCGAACAGCTCGGTCGCCTCCGCCGCCAGGGTGTGCGCCCCGCGGTGCACCGCGGCGTTCAGGGTGGTCGCGAAGGCGCGCTCCGCGTCGAGCACGGCGGTCGGCCGCTGCGACGTCGCGCCGGAGTCGAGATAGGTGAGCGCATGCCCCTGCACCTGCGTGTGCAGGATCGGGAAGTCCTCGCGGATCCGCCGCACCTCGGTCTCGCTGAGAGGGGCGATCACGTCGACACCGGAAGAAACGCTCATCGTTCCAGTTTCCCACCTGTGGAGCACGGGTGGGCCCGCCCGCTCAGCGACCGTCGAGCATCTTGTCGTCGGCGACCTCGTCGTAGCGGTCCTGCGCCTCGCGGACGTCGTCGACATGCGACTCGGCCCAGATCTGCAGCGCCCGGAGCGGTTCGTGCAGCGTGCGCCCGAGCGGAGTGAGCACATAGCGGGAGTGACCGTCCGTGCCGACGGCGCGCTCCAGCATGCCGTCGCGTTCCAGAGCACGGAGGGTGTCGACGAGCACCTTCTTCGTGATCCCGTCCACCCGCTGGTGCAGCTCTCCGAAACGCAGCGGCTGCTCGTGCAGGAGCACGACGATCATGGCCGTCCACTTGTTGGCGATCCGGGCCAGCGATGCACGGGAGGGGCATTTCGCCGAGAAGACCGTCCACTCGCTCGACATGCGCCGCTCCGTCCGGTGACGTTGAAGTAACCGCGTCCCGGTCGAGACGCTGGATGCCCACAGTACCGACCCTTCAGGAGGAGCATCATGTCGGCGATCGACGTCGTAGGACAGTACGGTGCGGCCATGGCCGCAGGAGACATGGAGGCGCTGGCGGCGACCTTCCATCCGGATGCCGTCTGGCACCAGCCGGGCGAGAACCAGGTGTCGGGCGACCATGTCGGACCGGACGCGATCCTTGCGCACCTCGGCCGCTTCATGGAGCTGAGCGGCGGCACGTTCGCGCTCGAGACCGAGTCGGCGACCGAGAGCGGCGACCTGGTCTCGGCGACCGTCCGCTTCCGTGCGCAGCGCCCCGGGCACGACGACCTCGACCAGCACGGCGTCGACGTCTTCCGCGTGGCCGAGGGCCGCATCGTCGAGGTCTGGCTGATGAGCGAGGACCAGGAGGCGGAGGACCGCTTCTGGGGCCAGGGCTGACATCGGGTCGAGGGGTGCTCGCGGCGCACGCCCGCGCACCCCTAGGCTCGCACCATGTTCAGCGCTGAGACCCTCACGACCTTCGTGATCGCGGCCTTCATCATGGTGGTGATCCCGGGGCCGACCGTGCTGTTCACGATCGGCCGGGCGATGGCCCTCGGCCGCCTGGGTGGCTTCCTCAGCATCCTCGGCACCGCCGTCGGTTCGATCGTGCTCGTCGTCGCGGTCGCGCTCGGCGTGGGCACGGTGATCGCGCAGTCGATCGTGCTGTTCACGATCGTCAAGGTTCTCGGCGCCGGCTACCTGATCTTCCTCGGCATCCAGGCGATCCGTCATCGGAAGGATGCGGCCCGCGCGATCGTCTCCGCACCGACGAAGCGCTCCGGGGTCCGGCTGCTCGTCGAGGGGTTCGTCGTCGGTGTGACGAACCCCAAGTCGATCGCGTTCTTCCTGGCGATCCTGCCGCAGTTCGTCGATCTGCACGCGGGGTCGGTCCCCGTGCAGCTCTTCGTGCTCGGGGCCATCGTCGTCACGATCGGTGTGGCCTGCGACGCGGTGTGGGTGCTCCTCGCGAGTGCCGCCCGCGATTGGTTCGGGCGTTCACCGCGACGGATCGAGGCGATGGGCGCGACCGGCGGCGGCCTCATGATCGCCCTCGGCGCGTTCCTGCTGGTGTGGAGCGAGAAGCCGGCGAGCGCGTGAGCGGCGCCGAACTCCGTGATCACATGCGGGCGAACCGGGCTCGCGCGATGCAGAAGACGCCGTAGACCGCGAAGCCTGCGCCGACCGCTCCCAGGACGAGACCGCCGAGGGGCAGCTCGAGCAGGCTGTGCAGAGCGGCGTCGAGCCCCGCGCCCTTCTCGGGGTCCTGTGTCACCGCGGCCACGACGAACAGCACCCCGGTCACGGCCACGGCGATGCCCTTGCCGAAGTAGCCGACGATGCCGAGCGTGACGATGCCCCGGCGGGCGACGCCCGAGGGCAGATCGAGCAGCTTCTCGAACCCGCGTGTGAACCCGCCGACCACGAAGCCCACGCCGACGCCGACCACGGAGAGGCCGATGATGACGAGCAGCACCACGCCCCCGGGAGCGGCCAGGACCACGGCGCTCAGTGTCTTCGACGCGGTCTCGGAGTCGGCGTTGCCGCCCAGCGCGTAGATGAACGCCATGCCCGCGACCACGAGGTAGGCGAGGGCGATGCCGAAGAGCTTGATGCGCTGTCCCCACTTCTTGGTCTCGGCGGGGTCGGTGGCGAGGAAGGCGCTCGCGATCTGCCAGACGGCCAGCGCGAGGAGACCGACGGCGACGAGCAGGAGGAGCAGACCGCCGACGGGGTTCTGTCGGATCTGCTCCATCGCGCCGTCCTGGTCGGCGTCTCCGGACGCGCCCGCGGCGATCGAGATGGCGATCGAGCCGATGATCACGTGGATCAGTCCGAGGACGACGAACCCGGCGCGGGCGATCCGTCGGAAGGCGGAGGACCCCTTGGCGACCCGGGCGGCGTGCTTGACCGTGCTCATCGATGAAGCGTATCCGTCGAGGCCGGGCTGCGCCGAGGGGCTTGATTTCCCGGCACCCACCGGTCAGACGGCCGGCACCACCGGCTGCCGGAGGATGGTGCGCAGCTTCGCCGGGTCGGTACGACGCAGGTAGCTCAGGTAGATCTCGTGATGCGTCCCCCGCATGCGCAACCCGCGGTCGGGGATGAAGCGGTGATGGAGATCGTCGAGCACGGGGCCCTCGTCGTCGAACGGACCGACGTGGAGGGTCTGCACGCTGGTGCCCTCGTCGAGCGTCTCCAGACGCACGGCTTCCAGTGCCGGCACCGGCTCCTTCTTCGTGGTCGCCTTGTGCGCGACCACCTCCACGGCGTCGGCGAACATCGGCGCGGTGATGTGGTCGCCGACCATGATCATGAGGGTCCACAACCAGGCCTGCTTGTCGCGACGGGAGGTGAACGCATCCATGTCCGGCGCGTGCCAAAGCCCTTCGAGGGGCATCACCACGGTGTCGATCCCGAGCTCACGTCGACTCGCGAACTTCAGCGTGTACGCGAGGGGGAACAGGGCCGACACGGCTTCCGAGAAGAGCGTCGAGGTATTCGGATCCCCCGCCCCGTCGACCATCAGGTACGTCATCGGCGGCACCTCGACGATGCGGAACTCGCCCCGCCTCGCCCGGTACGCGTCGAGCGTCTTCTTCGGGTCGATCGCCGCCATGACGTGCCTCCCTCGGTCGTGCGGCCAGTGTGGCACGGGGGTCGGACACGGGAGGGGCGGCGTGCCCGTCCCGTGCCGTGTCCGCCGTCAGCTCTGCTCGATCGGCAGCCACAGCTCGCACGAGGCGAAGTCGCCCGTGAACTCGAGGTAGCGGACGATCGACGGGCCCGGGCGGAGCCGCCAGGGATTCGACGGGAACCACTCGGTCGCGGTCGCCGCCCACAGGTCCTGCAGCGTCTGGGGGAACGGGCCGCGGGCGGCGAAGACCGCCCAGGTGCCGTCGTCGAGCCGGATGACGTAGAGGTCGTCCGGAACCGGGGTGGCGACCTGCAGCGCGACGCCGTGCAGATATGTCAGCAGCGTCCCCTCCGGCGCATCCGGCTCGATGTCCGCCGTGACGGCGAGGATTCCGGAGGGCTCGGCGTTCCCGAGAGCCTTGAGGCGCGCATGCTCCTCCGGCGGGATCGCGGCGATGTGCGCCTGGATGTGCGGGTTGACGCCCTCATGGAGGAGCGGGACCTCGACGGCGTGACCGGCGAGGACCGTTGCGGGCAGGTGGGTGATGGTGACGTCCATCGGAGTGCTCCCTTCGACGCTCAGGCGGAACCGGAGCGTGGGTTGTGTGCGGAGAGGACCCCCTTCTCGGCGCGCGTCGGCCGGACTGATCCCGTGCACCGCACGGAACGCGCGACCGAACGCCTCGACCGAGCCGTAGCCGTGACGGACGGCGACGTCGAGCAGGCTGGTCGCACCCGCGGCGAGCTCGGCCCCGGCGTGCGTCATCCGGCGGCGGCGCACGTACTCCGAGAGCGGCATCCCCGCGAGGGCCGAGAACATCCGGCGCAGGTGATACTCCGTCGTCCCGTGCGCGCGAGCGAACGCGGCGACGTCGATCTCCTCATCCGGTGGCGTAGCCGCGACCAGATCCACCACGGCGTTGAGCGTGCCGATCATGGGGTCCTCCTTTCCCTGCCATCGTGTCCGGCCCGCAGCAGAGCACACCCGATCATTCTGGTCCGATGCGGTCGGCCGGAGGGGTCATCCGTTCCGAGATCTCCCTGTTCACACTCGGCATTCAGAGTTTGTGAACGGGGATCACATATCGTTTTGTGTGGGGATAGCTGGGGAGAAAGATCGACGTGAAGGTGCATGACCTGCTCATCGGTATCCCCCGCGCGCTCCCGGAGCTGCCGGAAGCGGAGAATCCCTTCCTCCATGCGGATGCGCTGATCGGCGCCCAGATCACCCGGATCGTCGTCGACGTCCTGGGCGGGACGGCGGGCGTGCTCCTGGAGCTACGGCAATCGCCACGCCTGCGGGGGAACACCGCCCTGCTGCGCGTGACGGGGATCGCCCAGCAGAACTGGATCAGCACGCGGACCGCCAACGAGTTCACGGCCTGGTCGATCACCGGTGCGACGCTGCGCCAGCTGGACTCCGAGTTCCAGCTGATCGCCGACTGCCTCCCGGTGGGAACGCTGCGCCTGATCGGGACGTCGGCCGACTTCACCCTGCTCGAGGCGAGCGCGCTGGACACCGCTCCGCCCGACTACCGCGCCGACCCGCGCGCCCTGATCCGCTTCGGCATCGCCGACGAGAGCACGGACGTCGAGCCGATCGGCACCGCGCGCTCGGTCGACGCCTCCGCCTGACACGACACCGCCGGACCCGACGGGCGAGAACTCATCCCTGGAGGATGAGACGCCCGTTCCCGACGTCTTGCATCCGCAAGCATGGCGGGGATGGGGCCGGCGCTTCCCGATGACACGGGAGCCGTCACCGGGGTGCCGTCGGTCGAGAGGGACGAGAGCATGCTGGGTTCGGTGATCGGGGAGACGCTTCCCCTGACGCTCGCGATCGCCATCAGTCCGTTGACGATCGTCGCGATCATCCTGATGCTGCTCTCCCCGAATGCCGGACGCACCGGTCCCGGGTTCCTCATCGGCTGGTGCGTCGGGGTCGCCGTACCCGTCGCCGTGTTCGTGATCCTCGCGGGCGTCCTCCCGGTTCCCGCCGACCGCAGCGGCCCGGACGCGGTGCGAGCGGTCGTGCAGTTCGTCCTGGCGGCGCTCCTGCTCCTGCTCGCGGTGAAGCAGTGGCGCGGACGACCCGCTCCCGGCGAGGATCCGACGCTGCCGAAGTGGATGTCGGCGGTCGACTCGTTCACGTTCGGACGCGCGCTCGGGCTGGGGCTGCTGCTCTCGCTCCCCCGCCCCAAGAACCTGCTGATCGCCGCCAGTGCGGGCTTCATCGTCGGCAGCGCGGGCCTCTCCACCGCGTCCACCGCGGTCGCCGCGGCCGTCTTCATCGCCTGCGCCGTCTCCAGCGTCGTGATCCCCGTCATCGCGTTCACGCTCTCCGCCGATCGGCTGCGCGCGCCGATGGAAGCCTTCCACCGGTGGCTCGCGAGGGAGAACGCGGTGATCACGACCGTGCTGCTCGCCGTCATCGGCGTCCTCATGCTCGGCAAGGGCATCGGCTCCCTCTGAACGCACCCGCGCCGTCGCCTCGTCCCCACCCCTCGAAAGGAACCCCCATGTCCTCGATCCCGGTCAACGTCCTGAACTTCAACAGGGCGGAGACAGACCTGATGTTCTCCCGACTCTCCGCCGGCACCGGGGTGGGTGCGTGGAACCACACCTACGAGCTGAAGCCGCTCGACGACCAGCCCATCATCCGGCAGAACCGCGACACGCTCTACAGCAGCGCGATCATCGATGTGCGCGACGGCGTGACCGTCACGCTGCCGGACACCGGTGAGCGCTACATCTCGGTCTGGGTCATCAACCAGGACCACTACGGTCCGATCATCCTGCGCGAGCCGGGTGAGCACCGCCTCACGCGCGACTTCGTCGGCACCGATCACGCGGCGCTCATCGTGCGCATCCTCGTCGACCCGCAGAACCCCGACGACGTCGCGCAGGTGAACCGGCTGCAGAACGCCCTGGCCATCACGGGCGGCGGCTCGGGGCCGTATCCGCTTCCCGAGTACGACGAGCAGTCCCAGACGGAGACCCGCGACGCGCTCCTCGCGCTGGCCCGCGGGGTCAGCAAGTACGACCACGCGTTCGGCACGGTGGACGAGGTCGACCCGATCCGGCACCTCCTCGGCACGGCGTCCGGCTGGGGCGGCCTCCCCGAGTACGAGGCGACGTACATCAGCGTGGACGAGGACCTCCCCGTCGACGAGTACCGGCTCCGGCTCGTCGACGTGCCGGTCGACGCCTTCTGGTCGGTGTCGCTCTACAACGCCGCCGGCTTCTTCGAGGAGAACAGCCTCGGCGTGAACAGCATCAACAGCCTCACTGCGGTCAGGGACGAGGACGGCGGAGTGACGATCCGCTTCGGCGTGCAGCTCGACGGCGTCGCGAACGCCCTTCCGATCATGCCGGGCTGGAACTACGTGCTGCGGCTCTACCGTCCGCGGCCGTCGGTCCTCGACGGCACGTGGACCGCTCCCCGGCCCGAGAAGCTGTGACCGACCAGCGCGTCCAGCGAGCCACGCATCCCCACACGCGGAGGCCATGACCTGCACGCGCTGCTGCTCGCCGGAGCTCGATGACCGGCCCGAGCAGCGAGAACCTCCGGATCGACGACCGTCCCCAGCGGCATCGACCGGAGGTTTCTCGTGTGTGTCGACACCGCAGCGGTCGGGGCGTGGGACAGCCTTCTCGGGGCCACGCGGAAATCAGCTATGACCAGCTGAAACAAGTGCGGAGACGAGGGGATTTGAACCCCTGGTCCCCGTGAGGGGACTCCACCTTAGCAGGGTGGTGCACTCGGCCGGACTATGCGACGTCTCCAGGCATCCGACCCGAAAGCACGGATGCACCTAGCCATCATAACGGGTCGGGAGAGCAGAGACGAACCGAGAGGGACGACCCCCTTCTGACCGACGCGCACCCGCACTGACCGGGGATGCGCACGGGCGCTGGGATACTGGCCGCACATCGTGGACGTCGCCGTCCACCGCGCGGAAGAGGACCAGCCATGCCCCGCCCAGACACGAGGAATGCGGATCACGACACCGCCCGGATCCGCCGCTTTTGGGATGACCGCGGCGTCGGCTACGCGATCGTCCTCGCCCTGCTCATCCTCTCCTACGGGCTGTGCGCCACGCAGCCCAGCACCGACCCGAGCCCGTGGGCGTTCCTCGCGATGCTGGCGACGGTCGCGATCGTGTTCCACGTGACCAGGGCACGGCGCCTGGTGCAGCGCGTGTCGTGGGTGGTGCTGTCCGTCGCGGGCGCCGCCGCGATCATCGCCACCGCGTTCGGCATCGACGGCCCGGTGCTGGCGATCCCACTGTCCGCCGCATCGATGATCGCGTTGCTGGTCGCGCCCGGTGCGATCATCATCCATCAGGTCACCCGCCGCGGGCTCGACCTGGAGGCACTGCTGGCGGCCATCACGGCGTACATCCTCGTCGGGATGTTCTTCGCGTTCGTCTACAACCTGATGTCGCAGATCTCGCCGACCCCGATGTTCGGCGAGAAGAGCCTCGACTCCCTCGGCAACCAGCTCTTCTTCTCCTTCACGGCCCTCACCACGACGGGGTACGGCAACCTGGTCCCGGTCGGAACGGGCGGGCAGGCGATCGCCATCGCGGAGGGCATCACCGGCCAGCTGTTCCTGATCACGGCCGTCGCACGGATCATGCGCGGCGCGAGCGCGAAACGCGGCACGCCCTCCCCCGCCTGAGCGCACCCACCGTCACGCGGGCGCATCGCCCCGAAAGGGTGACACGGTCGCCCCGTCGCCGTCGGGCAGTGCGACGATGACGGTGCGACGCCGCCCGCACCCGGCCCGGGGAACCTCCTCCGGCCCTCCGGCTCCCGCGCCGTCGACACACGGGTGCGAGGTGCGACATGGTGAGACGCGAGAACGCCGACGCGAGCGACGACTTCCGGGCGCCGGACGCCGTGGCGCCCGAATTCGTCACGAGACGGAGCCACGGCCGCGACGCCCGTGCCCGTGCACCGCGCTCGCAGCAGGGCCCGTGGGATCCCGGCCCGGGCCGTCCGGACCCGATCGCCCTCCTGGAGGGGCAGGCCACCACACGGGACCTCGACATCGTCCCGCTGCGGTACGAGCGGATGGCGGCATCCCCCTTCGCCTTCTACCGCGGAGCCGCCCTGCTGATGGCATCCGACCTCGCCACGATGCCGCACACCGGGATCACCGTGCAGCTGTGCGGGGATGCGCACCTGTCGAACTTCGGGCTGTTCGGCACCCCGGAGCGCCGGATGATCTTCGACATGAACGACTTCGACGAGACCTTTCCCGGGCCGTTCGAGTGGGATCTGAAGCGGCTCGCGACGAGCTTCGCCGTGGCCGGACGCCATCGCGGCTTCTCGGCCGAGGAGATCCGCGCCTGCGTCCGCGCCTCGGTCCGCGGGTACCGGAGAGCGATGCGCCGCGCCGCCGACTCCCCCGTCCTCGACGCCTGGTACGACCGGTTCGACGCCGAGAGCGCGCGGCGACGGGTCCGGGCGGAGCGGGATCGACGGCAGGCCGACGACGAGACCGTCCTGCGGCTCGACGCCGCGCTGAAGAAGGCCCGCAAGCGCGATCGGATGCGGTCGTTCGCGCGACTCGTCCGGGTCGTCGACGGCCAGCTGCGCATCATCCCGAACCCGCCGCTGGTGACCCCGGTCGAAGACCTGCTTCCCGACGGCGAAGGGGTGCCGGACGAGGTGGACACCATGCGCGAGCTCCTCGCCGCGTACCGGGTGACCCTGCCCGGCGACCGGCATCCGATCTCCGAGTACCGCTACCGGCACATGGCGAGGACGATCGGCGGGATCGGCAGCGTGGGCACCCGCGCCTGGGTCATCCTCCTCAGCGGACGCAACGACGACGACCCGCTGCTGCTGCAGGCCAAGACGGCCCAGCCGTCGGTGCTCGAACGGTTCCTCGGCGCCGGAGAGCACGCGGGAGAGGCGGAACGCGTCGTGCGCGGGCAGCGGCTCATGCAGGCGGCCAGCGACATCTTCCTGGGATGGCAGCGGGTGACCGGCGCCGACGGCATCACGCGCGACTTCTACGTCCGCCAGCTCCACGACTGGAAGGGCGGGATCGACCCGGATGCGATGACTCCGCGCGGCGCCGCACTCTACGCGCGCATCTGCGGCGAGACTCTCGCCCGTGCGCACGCCAGGAGCGGGGATCGCCTGGAGGTCGCCGGCTACCTCGGCCGCGGTCGCGCCTTCGACGAGGCGGTCTGCGCCTTCGCCGACACCTACGCCGACCAGAACGACCGCGACCACGCGGCACTCCGCGAGGCGCTCGCATCCGGACGCCTGCCGTCGATGGCCTCCGAGGAGCCGGGACGGTGAGCGCTCCCCGCCGAGACAGGTCTTCCCGCGTGCGCAGCAGACGCCCCGACGGCATCCTCGGCGGGGCATCCGGGTATGCGATCGTCCTCGTGCTCCTCGTCGTGTCGTATGCGCTGTGCGCCGCGCAACGCGGCACGAACCCGAGTCCGTGGGCGTTCCTCGTGATCCTGGTGACGGTCGCCGTGGTGTTCCACGTCACCGGGACGCGACCGCTGGTGCAGCGCATCGCGTGGGTGATCCTGTCGGCGGCCGGACTCGCCACCATCGTGGCGGCGCTCGTGGGGGCGAGCGGCCACGCGCTCGACATCGTCTTCTCGACGGCGTCGATGATCGCGCTGCTGGTCGCCCCGGCCACGATCATCACGCACCAGGTCACGCGCCGCGGACTCAACCTCGAGGCCCTGCTGGCCGCCATCACCGCCTATGTGCTGGTCGGCCTCTTCTTCACCTTCGTCTTCAACCTGTTCTCCCTCCTGTCGTCGGTGCCGATGTTCGACGGGGCGGACGACGACTCGCTCGCCAACCAGCTCTTCTTCTCGTTCACGACGCTCACCACCACCGGCTACGGCAACCTCGTCCCGACCGGCGCGGGTCCGCAGGCGGTCGCGGTCGCCGAGGCCATCACCGGCCAGCTCTTCCTCATCACCGCCGTCGCCCGCATCATGCGCGGCACGAGCGCACGCACCGCGCCCGCATCATCCGGACCCGCATCATCCGCAGCCTCGAAGGAGCCGTCATGAAGAGATGGAGCGTCATCGCCGTGCTCGGATCCGCCCAGTTCGTGATGGTCCTGGACGGCACCGTGATGAACGTGTCGATCTCGACCGTGGTGACCGACCTCGACACCACGGTGGCCGCCATGCAGGGCGCGATCACGTTCTACACCCTCACGATGGCCGCGTTCATGCTCCTGGGCGCGAAGCTGGGCGACGTGTGGGGTCGTCGCCGAGCGTTCGTGATCGGCTCCTGCATCTACGCCGCGGGGTCGCTGATCACGGCGCTGAGCCCGAACGTGCAGTTCCTCTTCCTCGGCTGGTCGGTCATCGAGGGCCTCGGGGCGGTGCTCGTCATCCCCGCGATCGCGGCCCTCGTCGCCGACAACTACCGCGGGCGCGAGCGCATCACGGCCTTCGCGATCATCGGGGCGGTCTCCGGCGCCGCCGTCGCCGCGGGGCCGCTGATCGGCGGGTACGTGACGACGTACTTCGACTGGCGCTACGTGTTCGTCGCCGAGGTGGTCATCATGATCGGCGTGGTGCTGTGCGCCCGGATCATCACCGACCCCACGCCGCGACAGCCCATCCGCATCGACGTCCTCAGCGTCGCCCTCTCCTCCGTCGGACTCGTGGCCGTGGTGTTCGGGATGCTGCAGAGCAAGATCTGGGGATGGGTCCTGCCGCTGAATCCGCCCGTCATCGGCGGCGTCACGATCACCCCGCTCGGCATCTCCCCCGCCGCCTGGTTCATCGTGGTCGGTGTCGCCCTGCTCGCCCTGTTCCTCTCCCGACAGCGCCATCTGGAACGCGCCGGGCGCCCACCGCTCGTGCACGTCGGGATGTTCTCGATCACGGCGCTGCGCAGCGGACTGTCGGTGCTGGGCGCCCAGTACACGGTGACCGCCGGACTGTTCTTCATGGTGCCGGTGTACCTGCAGATGACGCTCGGCCTCGACGCGCTGGAGACCGGCATCCGCATCTTCCCGCTGTCGATCGCGCTGGTGCTGTTCTCGATCGTGGGCACCCGGCTCTCGCGCCGCGCCTCGCCGCGGACGATCGTGCGCATCGGACAGCTGATCCTCGTCGTCAGCGCTCTGATCCTGCTCGGCTCGGCCACGAGCGACCTGCGCAGCGGACTCTTCGCCACCGGGATGTTCCTGTCCGGCGCCGCGCTCGGGCTGCTCGCCTCGCAGCTCGGGAACGTGAACATGTCGAGCGTGACGGAGAAGGAGACGAGCGAGGTGGGCGGCCTGCAGGGCGTGTTCCAGAACCTCGGCTCGTCGCTGGGCACCGCGCTGATCGGCTCGATCCTCATCGGCGCGCTGTCGACCTCCTTCGCATCGGGCGTCGCGGCGAGCGACCTGCCGGACGGCACGAAGACGACCGTGGCCGCGGCCACCGAGCACGGCGTCACGATCGTCCCCGCCGCCGACGTGGCCGCGATCGCGGAGAAGGCCGGGCTGAGCGACGCGGATGCCGACACCCTCGCGACGGTCTACCGCGATTCCCAGCTGTCGTCGCTGCGCATCGCCTTCTTCGGGCTGATCCTCATCAGCCTCCTGTCCCTCCTCTTCTCGCGAGGGATACCGAGCGCCACCGACCTGCGCCGGCGGCACAGCGAGGCCGCCACGACCTGATCGCCGGGCAGTCCGACTACGGACGGATCCCGGACATCTCCATCAGCGAGGATGAGGAGCATGACGACCGTCTCCGCGCCCCGCATCGAGCACCACCGCGAACCGCTCGGCATCGGCGAATCCCGCCCGCGCCTGAGCTGGACCCTGTCCGACGCTCCCGCCGACTGGCGCCAGCAGCGCTACGCCGTCACGCTCACCCGCGCCGACGGAGAGGAGACCGTCGAGGTCGCCTCTCCCTCGCAGGTGCTGGTGCCCTGGCCGGGCCGCGCCCTCGACTCGCGCGAACGCGTCACCGTGCGCATCGCGGTGCAGGGCGACGACGGGGCGTGGTCGGCTCCGAGCCCCGCCACGACCCTCGAAGCCGGCCTCCTGCACGCGGACGACTGGTCGGCGCGCCCCGTCGGCGCCGATCTCGACGAGGACCCGGAGAGCGACGATCGCCGCCCCACCCTGGTGCGCACGGGCTTCCGCGTCGACGGCGAGATCGTCCGAGCCCGGCTCTACGCCACCGCGCACGGCCTGTACGAGGCGGAGATCAACGGCGTCCGCGTCGGATCCGACACGCTCTCCCCCGGCTGGACGGTCTATCGCGAGCGCCTGCGCTTCTACACCTACGACGTGACCGACCTGCTCCTCCCGGGCCAGAACGCTCTCGGCGCCTGGCTCGGCGACGGCTGGTACCGCGGCCGGCTCGGCTGGCGCGGGGGATTCCGCAACGTCTTCGGCAGCGACCTGTCGTTCCTCGGGCAGCTGGAGATCACCTACGCCGACGGACGCCGCGACACGGTCGCGACCGACGGCACCTGGAAAGCGGCGCTCTCCCCGATCCTCCGATCCGGGATCTACGACGGCGAGGACCACGACGCGCGGCGGGAGGTGCCCGACTGGTCGACCGGCTCGTTCGACGACACCGGGTGGCTGCCGGTCGCCGTGCGCGAGCGGGACCCGCGCACCCTGGTCGCCCCCACCGCCCCGCCGGTGCGGGTGACCGAGGAGGTCGCGCCCGTCGCGGTGCTGACCTCGCCGAGCGGCGCCCGCATCCTCGACTTCGGGCAGAACCTCGTCGGACGCATCCGCATCCGGGTCACCGGACCGAGCGGATCGACGGTCACACTGCGCACCGCGGAGGTGCTGCAGGAGGGCGAGATCTACACCCGCCCGCTGCGCAGCGCCCGCTCGACGGACAACTACACGCTCGCCGGCCGCCCCGACGGCGAGGAGTGGGAGCCGCGGTTCACGTTCCACGGCTTCCGATACGCCGAGGTCTCCGGCTGGCCGGGCGACCTCGATGCGGATGCGGCCGCCGGCGCGCTCACAGCCCGCGTGCTGCACACCGACCTCGAGCGCACCGGCTGGTTCACGTGTTCCGACCCGCTGGTCGAGCAGCTGCACCGCAACGTCGTGTGGGGCATGCGGGGCAACTTCGTCGACATCCCGACCGACTGCCCGCAGCGTGATGAGCGCGTGGGCTGGACGGGCGACATCCAGGTGTTCGGACCGACGGCCTCGACGCTGTTCGACGTCTCGGGGATGCTGTCCGGTTGGCTCCGCGACCTCGAGGCGGACCAGCTGCCCGACGGCACGGTGCCGTGGTTCGTACCGGTGATCCCGTCGCACAAGACATGGTCCCCGGCCCGCCCCGGCGCCGCGTGGGGCGACGTCGCGGCCCTGCTGCCGTGGACCCTGTACCAGCGCTTCGGCGACGAGGGGGTCCTGGCCGCGCAGTTCGAGAGCGCACGGCGCTGGGTCGACCGGATCGACGCCCTCGCCGGCCCCGATCGCCTGTGGAACGAGGGTTTCCAGCTGGGCGACTGGCTCGATCCCGCCGCTCCCCCTCAGGACCCCGCCGACGCGCGCACCGATCGCTACCTCGTCGCCACGGCCTACTTCGCACGATCGGCCCGCGCGGTCGCCGACATGGCGAAGGTGCTCGGCCGCGCCGCCGAAGCCGCGCACTACGGCACCCTCGCCGACGAGGTGGCCGCCGCGTTCCGCGGCGCGTACGTGCGGGCCGACGGCACGATGACATCGGATGCGCAGACCGCGTACGCCCTGGCCATCACGTTCGATCTGCTCGCGGACGAGACACAGCGCGCACAGGCCGGCGCACGCCTCGCCGAGCTCGTGCGCGCCGCCGGCAACCGCATCGCGACCGGCTTCGTCGGCACGCCGCTCGTCAGCGACGCGCTCTCCGTGACCGGCCACACCGACACCGCCTACGACCTGCTGCTGGAGCAGGACTGTCCGTCGTGGCTGTACCAGGTGGTGCAGGGCGCGACCACGATCTGGGAGCGGTGGGACGCGATGCTCCCGGACGGCACCGTCAACCCGGGGACCATGACGTCGTTCAACCACTACGCGCTGGGGGCGGTGGCCGACTGGCTGCACCGGACGGTGGCCGGACTCGCCCCCGCCGAACCGGGCTACCGCCGTATCCGGTTCGCGCCACGGCCGGGTGGCGGGCTCACGCACGCCTCGGCGACGCAGCGCACTCCCTACGGGGAGGCCTCGATCGCGTGGCGCATCGAGGGGAACGACCTGCGCGTCGACCTCGTCGTCCCCGTCGGCGCGACCGCCGAGCTCGACCTGCCCGGCGCCCCGCCGGAGGAGCTCGGTCACGGTACGCACTCGCGGACCGTTCCGCTGCCGCGCTGAGAACCACGGCCGCGGAAGAGCCGCCTCAGCTGCCGATCGTCGACGCCCTCGTGACGAGCTCCGGACGGAACAGGACGTGCTCGCGCGGCTGCGGATCCTGCCCCTGACGACGGAGCAGCAGATCGACGGCCGTCGACCCGATGAGGGCTGCCGGTTGACGCACGGAGCTCAGCGGGATGACGGCCGCTGCGGCGAAGTCGATGTCGTCGTATCCGATCAGGGCGATGTCCTCCGGCACGCGCGCATCCCCGGTCATCACGAGACTCTGCAGCAGTCCGAGAGCCAGCAGGTCGTTCGCCGCGAAGATCGCGTCCGGACGATCGCCCCGTTCGCGAGCGAGGATCTGCACACCCGCGCGCCGTCCCTCCTCCACGGTGAGCGCTCCCGTCGACAGGAACTCCACGCCGATGCCCGCTGCGCCGGCGGCCGCCTGCGCACCCCCGAGGCGATCCGACACCTGCCGCAGGGCGACCGGTCCACCGACGAACGTGATGCGACGACGACCGATCGCGAGCAGGTGCTCGACCGCGATGCGACCGCCCTCGACGTCGTCGACGGCGACGGAGCCGAACCGGCCGTCCTGCGACTCCCGGTCGACCAGTACGGCCGGCGTCCCGCGCTCCTGCATCTGTGCGAGGCGGGGCAGCGACTCGGTGACGGGCGTGACCAGCACCCCGGTCACGCGCTGCTCCTCGAACAGGTCGAGGTGCATCGCCTCCCGTTGCTGCTTCTCATCGCTGTTGGCCACCAGCACGGCGAGTCCGTGCTCGTCGGCGCGCTCCTCGGCACCGCGGATGATCTCGGCGAAGAACGGGTTGCGGATGTCGAGCACGACGAGCCCGATCGTCCGACTCCGACCCGCTCGGAGTTGACGCGCCGCGTCGTTGCGCACGAAGCCCAGACGGGCGATCGACGCCTGAACCCTGGCCACTGTCCGCGGGGCGACCTTCTCCGGGCGGTTGAGCACGTTCGACACCGTGCCGACGGAGACTCCGGCGTCTTCGGCGACTTCCTTCACACTGGCAGCCACTGCGTCCCCCATCCGTCGCCGACCGCCCCTGAAACGAATCATGCGAGGCGCGTTTCCTCAGACTCTCATGCCGCCTTGACAGCCGTCAACACATGCCATACTGTCGATGCCGAAAGGGTTTGAAACGATTCAGTCCCTCAACGAAGAGAGAAATGATGACCTCACCTTCATCGACCCCGGTGCTGGAACTCTCCGCCGTCACGAAGGCCTTCGGTGCAGTGGTCGCCCTCCGCTCCGCCACCATCTCCGTGGACGCCGGTTCGATCCACGCCCTCGTCGGAGAGAACGGCGCCGGGAAGTCGACGCTCGTCAAGATCGTGGCCGGCCTCTACCAACGGGACGCCGGAGACTTCCGCCTGCGGGGCGAAGAGGTGGATTTCACCTCCACGGCGCAGTCCAAGGCCGCCGGCGTCGCCGTCATCTACCAGGAGCCCACGCTGTTCCCCGACCTCTCCGTCACCGAGAACATCTTCATGGGCCGTCAGCCCACCAACCGTTTCGGACGGATCGACCGCAAGGCCATGCGGCACGAGGTCGAGCGCCTGTTCACGCGGCTGGGTGTCGGAATCGACCCCGATCGCCCCGCCGAGGGATTGTCGATCGCCGACCAGCAGGTGATCGAGATCGCCAAGGCGGTCTCCTTGGACGCGAGTCTGCTGATCATGGACGAGCCGACTGCCGCCCTCTCCGGTGTCGAGGTCGAGCGTCTCTTCGCGATCGCTCGCAGCCTGCGCGATGAGGGCCGCGGACTCATCTTCATCTCCCACCGCTTCGACGAGGTCTTCGACCTGTGCGACGTGGTCACGGTGATGCGGGACGGCGCCTACATCTCGACGAGTTCGATCGCCACGACGACCGTCGACGAGATCGTCCATCAGATGGTCGGCCGCGAGGTGACCGAGCTCTTCCCGAAGCAGGAGACGACGATCGGCGAGCCGCTGCTCGAGGTCGAGGGACTCACGAGCCCCGGCATCTTCCATGACATCTCCTTCACCGTCCGCTCCGGCGAGATCGTCGGGCTGGCCGGCCTCGTCGGCGCCGGACGCAGCGAGGTCGCGCGCGCCGTGTTCGGCGTCGACGGGTACCGGCAGGGCGTCGTGCGTATGAAGGGCCGCCGCATCCCCGGTCGACGACCTGTCGAGGCGATGCGCGCGGGACTCGCGCTCGTGCCCGAGGACCGCCGCAGACAGGGCCTCGTGATCGAGGCGGGAGTCGGCGGCAACATCACTCTCGCCATCCGCCGGCGCCTCGCGAAGCTCGGACTGATCACCACCGCGGTCGAGAACCGCTCCGCCCGGGAATGGGCGAGTCGACTCGAGGTGAAGACACACGCCCTCGACACCGTCGCCGCCACGCTCTCGGGCGGGAACCAGCAGAAGGTGGTCCTCGCGAAGTGGCTCGCCACGCAGCCGCAGGTGCTCCTCATCGATGAGCCGACGCGGGGAATCGACGTCGGCACCAAGTCGGAGGTGCATCGCCTGCTCTCCGAACTCGCCGGTCAGGGCATGGGAATCCTCATGATCTCGTCGGAGCTCCCGGAGGTCCTCGGCATGGCCGACCATGTGCTCGTGATGCGGGAGGGCCGCATCACCGCCGAGATCACTCGCTCGGAGGCCACCTCCGAGAACGTCATGTTCGCCGCGACGCACGCATCGGAGCTCTCCTCGTGACCACCGCCATCCCCGTCTCCGCACTCACGAAGCGGGTCTCCGGCCTGGGCAGAGCCCGTGAGTTCGGGATCCTGCTCGCGCTCGTCCTGGTGATCACCGCCGCGACGCTGAACAACCCGAAATTCCTGTTCAGCCCGGATGGCTGGCGCGACCTGCTGCTGACGCCGTCGATCCTGGTCCTCGTCGCCGTCGGGCAGGCGATCGTCCTCATCACCCGGAACGTCGATCTCTCGGTCGGCTCCGTGATGGGGCTCACCGCCTACCTGACCGGTCGACTGTTCATCGACATCCCCGGCATCCCGATCGTCCTCGTCGTGATCGCCGCGGTCGTCTTCGGCGCCTTGCTCGGACTCGTGAACGGCGCCCTCGTGGCGTTCGCGAAAGTCCCGGCGATGGTGATCACCCTCGGCACCCTGTACGCGTATCGCGGGATCAACGTGCTGTGGACCGGCAGCGACCGCGTGAACGCCTCCGACATGCCGAAGGACTTCCTCGCTCTCGGCACCGGACAGATCGTGGGCATCCCGATCCTGGCGATCGTCGCGCTCGTCGTGCTCGCGGCGGCGGCCTGGTACATGAAGAACACGCGAGGTGGTCGCGAGTACTACGCGATCGGCTCCGATCCCGCCGCTGCCGAGCTCTACGGCCTGCGCGTCACCCGGCGCGTCCTCACCGCCTTCATCCTGTCGGGTGCACTGGCCGGGCTCGCCGGTGTGTTCTACGCCGCCCGCTACGGCACCATCAACTCGCAGGCCGGAGCCGGCTGGGAGCTCGACGCCGTCGGGGCCGCGGTCATCGGCGGCGTCGCGATCACCGGCGGAATCGGATCGGTCTGGGGAGCGGCGATCGGCGCCGTGCTCCTGCTGACCATCAACCGCGCACTGCCGATCCTCGGCATCCCCGACTTCTGGCAGCGTGCCGTGGTCGGCCTGCTCATCATCGGCGCCATCGTGCTCGACCGCGTGCTCGCGGTCCGGCAGAAACGGCGGCTCATCGAGGCGAGGGACGAATCATGACCACCGCGACCACCACCGCGAGCACCCGCGTGATCCGCGACTTCGAGAAGCCGCTCTGGCGGCGCGTGCTCCTCACGCGCGAAGCCGCGATCGTCGGGCTCCTCCTCGTCGTCGCCGCTGTCGCGGCGAGCAGCATCCGCGGCTTCGGCCAGCCGATCACCTTCACCTACCTGGTGCTCGACATCGCCCCCATCCTCCTCATCGCGCTCCCGATGACGCTCATCATGATCACGGGCGAGATCGATCTCTCCGTCGGCAGCATGGTCGGGCTCTCGAGCGTCGTGACGGGCGCACTCGTGCAGGGTGGGATGCCGTTCGAGATCGCCGCGCTCGCCGCGCTCGCCGTCGGCATTGTCGGCGGCGCGTTCAACGGGTTCCTGGTCACCGTCGTGGGTCTTCCCTCGCTCGCGGTGACGATCGGCACCCTGGCCCTCTTCCGCGGGCTCGCGGTCGGGTTGCTCGGCACCACGGCCGTCACCGACTTCCCCGAGTTCTGGACCGATCTCGCCAAGGCGAAGTTCACGGGAACGCCGATCCCGGTCATCACTCTCCCCTTCCTGCTCCTCGTGGTGGTGTTCGTCGTGCTGCTGCACTTCACACCCTTCGGCCGCGGCGTGTATGCGGTGGGCCTGTCGAAGGATGCGGCGCACTTCTCGGGCGTGAACGTCGAGCGCACGAAGTTCACTCTCTTCGTCCTCTCCGGAGTGGTCGCCGCCTTCGCCGGCATCTTCTACACCCTCCGATACGGCAGTGCCCGTGGCGACAACGCGACCGGCCTCGAGCTCCAGGTGATCGCAGCCGTGGTGCTCGGCGGAGTCTCGGTCTTCGGCGGACGGGGCAAGATCTACGGCGTCATCGCCGCCGCGCTCCTCATCGGGTCGCTCGCCAGCGCGCTGCGCCTCGTGAACGTCACCTCCGACGTCATCAACATCATCACCGGGACGCTCCTCGTGATCTCGGTGGTGGCCGCAAGCTTCCTGGCCTGGCTGCAGAAGACGCGCCGCCGACCGGGCAGAACCCCCTCCGGTGTCGCAACCACAGCTCCATGACACCGATGGACGCCGCACCCGCGGCACTCTCCGACGAAAGGAACGAACAATGACGTTTGCACGCAAGCGTGTGACCGCCTTCGCCGCCCTCGCGGTGGCGGCGGCGGTCGCCCTCACCGGATGCACCGCCTCGAGCGACAGCGGAAGCGGCGACTCGGGTGGCGACGGCTCCAACCTCGCGATCACCTTCCTGCCGAAGAACCTCGGCAACCCGTACTTCGACACCTCGAGCGAAGGCGGCAAGAAGGCCGTCGAGGAGTTCGGAGGAACGTTCTCCGAGGTCGGTCCGGCGGAGGCCACCCCGGATGCCCAGGTCAGCTACATCAACACGGCCACGCAGCAGGGGGTCGGTGCGCTCGTCGTCTCGGCGAACGACCCGAAGGCCATCTGCGACGCCCTCAACGAGGCCCGCGACGCCGGCGTCAAGGTCGTCACCTTCGACTCCGACACGAATCCCGAATGCCGCGACCTGTTCATCAACCAGGCCGACTCCGAGGGCATCGCGAAGGTGCAGGTCGACCTGATCGCCAAGCAGATCGGCGGCGCCGGCGAGATCGCGGTGCTGTCGGCTTCCGCGAACGCCACCAACCAGAACGCCTGGATCGACCTGATGAAGGAGTACGTCGCGAGCGAGTACCCGGACATCACGATCGTCGAGACGGTCTACGGCGACGACGACGACCAGACGTCCTTCGACAAGACGGCAGCGCTGCTGCAGACGCACCCCGATCTGAAGGGCATCATCTCGCCCACCACGGTCGGCATCGCTGCGGCCGCGCGCTACCTCTCGACGTCGGACTTCAAGGGCAAGGTCGCGCTCACCGGACTCGGCACCCCGAACCAGATGCGCGAGTACGTCGAGGACGGCACCGTCACGGCTTTCGCTCTCTGGAACCCGGCTGATCTCGGCTACCTCGCGGCGTTCGCCGCCCAGGCTCTCATCGCGGGTGACATCACCGGCGAAGAGGGCGACACCTTCGAGGCGGGCGACCTCGGCACGTACACGGTCGGCGCCGACGGCGTCGTCCTGCTCGGCGACCCGTTCGAGTTCAACGCCGACAACATCGGCGACTTCGACTTCTGAGTCGCCCCGTCCGGTCGGCGCTCTCGAGCGCCGACCGGACATCGAAAGGACCCACGTATGACGCGCGTCGGCTTTCAGCTGCAGGTCCGTCCCGAGCTGCTCGACGAGTACCTCGCGCGGCACTCCCCGGTTCGTCCCGAGATGCTCGCGGAGATCGCCGCCTCCGGGCGACGCAACTACTCGCTCTTCCTCGGCGCGGGCGGAACCCTCTTCGGCTACTACGAGACCGATGACGACACCGCCGCCCAGGCCTACCTCGCCGCCTCCCCCGTGGCCGCGCGCTGGGAGGCGGAGATGAGCCGGTTCTTCCTCGGCCTCGACGGGCGCCCCGACCAGGCGGCCGCACCTCTCACCGAGGTGTTCCACCTCGAAGACCAGCTCGCCGCCGTCGGCGAGCGCACCACTCCCGTCATCGACAACGAAAGCAGTGCATCGTGAGCATCCTCTCCTCCGAGAACCTCGCCATCCTCGAGCAGCAGGGCATCGAGCTGCCCAGCTGGGCCTTCGGCAACTCCGGCACCCGGTTCAAGGTGTTCGGCACCCCCGGCACCCCGCGCGACCCGTGGGAGAAGATCGCCGACGCGGCACAGGTCCACAAGTACACGGCGCTCGCACCCAAGGTGGCGCTGCACATCCCGTGGGACCTGGTCGACTCGTACGACGACCTGCGCGCGCACGCCGAAGACCTCGGAGTCGAGCTCGGCACGGTGAACTCCAACACCTTCCAGGACGACGACTACAAGTTCGGCGCCCTCACGCACGAGGATGCCGCCATCCGGCAGAAGGCCATCGACCACCACCTCGCCTGCATCGACGTCATGGACGCGACCGGCAGCCGCGACCTGAAGATCTGGCTGGCCGAGGGCTCCAACTACCCCGGCCAGGCGGATCTGCGCGGCCGGCAGGACCGCCTGCAGGAGTCGCTGCAGAAGATCTACGCGCGCCTCGGCGACGACCAGCGCCTCGTGCTCGAGTACAAGTTCTTCGAGCCCGCTTTCTACCACACCGACGTTCCGGACTGGGGCACCTCCTACGCCCAGGTGAGTGCCCTGGGTGACAAGGCGATGGTGTGCCTCGACACGGGCCACCACGCGCCCGGCACCAACATCGAGTTCATCGTGATGCAGCTGCTGCGTCTCGGCAAGCTCGGGTCGTTCGACTTCAACTCGCGCTTCTACGCCGACGACGACCTGATCGTGGGCGCCGCCGACCCGTTCCAGCTGTTCCGCATCCTCTTCGAGGTCATCCGCGGCGGCGGCCTGAACAACCCCGACGTGGCGTTCATGCTCGACCAGTGCCACAACGTCGAGGACAAGATCCCCGGTCAGATCCGCTCGGTGCTGAACGTGCAGGAGATGACCGCCCGCGCACTGCTCGTCGATCGCGACGCCCTCACCGCGGCGCAGAAGTCGGGCGACGTGCTCGCCGCCAACGCCGTCTTCATGGACGCCTTCTACACCGACGTGCGCCCGGCCCTCGCCGAATGGCGCGAGTCGCGCGGGCTCGCCGCCGACCCGATGGCCGCCTACGCCGCATCCGGATACCAGCAGCAGATCGCCGCCGACCGCGTGGGCGGCGTGCAGGCCGGCTGGGGCGCTTGAGCGCCCCCGCCCCGCACGCTCTCCCGCCCCCGCTGAAACGAACCGAGGAATCATGACGAACCCCACCGCTGCCGCTCTGATCGCGCGGAGCAACCGCCTGGGCGCCGATCCGAAGAACACCAACTACGCCGGCGGGAACACCTCCGCCAAGGGCACCGCGACCGACCCGGTGACCGGTCAGCCCGTCGAGCTGATGTGGGTCAAAGGCTCGGGCGGCGACCTCGGGACCCTGACCGAGAGCGGCCTGGCCGTGCTCCGCCTCGACCGCATGCGCGCGCTCGTCGACGTCTACCCCGGGCTCGACCGGGAAGACGAGATGGTCGCCGCGTTCGACTACTGCCTGCACGGCAAGGGGGGAGCCGCCCCGTCGATCGACACCGCCATGCACGGCCTGGTCGATGCGGCGCACGTCGATCACCTGCACCCCGACTCCGGCATCGCGATCGCGACCGCGGCCGATGGCGAAGCGCTCACGGCGACGATCTTCGGCGAGAAGGTGGTCTGGGTGCCCTGGCGTCGTCCCGGCTTCCAGCTCGGACTCGACATCGCCGAGATCAAGCGGAAGAACCCGCAGGCGATCGGCTGCATCCTGGGCGGGCACGGCATCACCGCGTGGGGCGACACCTCCGAGGACGCCGAGGCGCACTCCCTCTGGATCATCGACACCGCGGCCGCGTACATCGCCGAGCACGGCACGACCGAGCCGTTCGGCGGCGTCCGTTCCGGATTCGAGGCGCTGCCCGCCTCCGAGCGTCGGGAGCGTGCGGCGGCCCTCGCCGGCACCGTCCGCGGCATCGCCTCCACGGACAAGCCGATGGTCGGTCACTTCACCGACGCCGACGTCGTGCTCGACTTCCTCGCGTCGGAGAAGGCTCCGGCCCTCGCCGCCCTCGGCACCAGCTGCCCCGACCACTTCCTGCGCACCAAGGTCAAGCCGCTTCTCCTCGACCTGCCGGCCACCGCCTCCGTCGAGGAGCAGACGGCGCGCCTGCACGAGCTGCACGAGCAGTACCGCGCCGACTACCAGGCCTACTACGACGCCCACGCGACGGCCGACTCCCCCGCGATCCGCGGCGCCGATCCGCTCATCGTGCTGGTCCCCGGCGTGGGCATGTTCTCCTACGGCGCCAACAAGCAGACCGCTCGCGTCGCCGGCGAGTTCTACGTCAACGCGATCAACGTGATGCGCGGCGCCGAGTCCCTGTCGACCTACGCGCCGATCTCGGATGCCGAGAAGTTCCGCATCGAGTACTGGGCGCTGGAGGAGGCGAAGCTGCAGCGGATGCCGAAGCCGAAGTCGCACCAGGGCCGCATCGCCTTCGTCACCGGCGCCGCTTCGGGCATCGGCAAGGCCATCGCCACGCGTCTCGCCGCGGAGGGGGCCTGCGTCGTGATCGCCGACCTCGATCTCGAGAAGGCGCAGGCCGCGGCCGCCGAGCTCGGGAACACGGACGTCGCGATCGGCGTCGCCGCGAACGTCGCGGATGCCGATGCCGTCCAGGCCGCCCTGAACGAGGCGGTGCTCGCGTTCGGCGGTGTCGACCTCGTGGTCAACAACGCCGGGCTCTCCCTGTCGAAGCCCCTGCTGGAGACCACGGAGAAAGACTGGGATCTGCAGCACGACGTCATGGCCAAGGGCTCGTTCCTCGTGTCGAAGGCCGCCGCCCGCGTGCTCATCGACCAGAAGCTCGGCGGCGACATCATCTACATCTCGTCGAAGAACTCCGTCTTCGCCGGCCCGAACAACATCGCCTACTCCGCGACCAAGGCCGACCAGGCCCACCAGGTGCGGCTGCTGGCGGTCGAGCTCGGCGAGTTCGGCATCCGGGTCAACGGCATCAACCCCGACGGTGTCGTGCGCGGCTCCGGCATCTTCGCCTCCGGGTGGGGCGCGAATCGCGCCGCGACCTACGGCGTCGCAGAAGAGGACCTCGGGCAGTTCTACGCGAACCGCACGATCCTGAAGCGCGAGGTCGTCCCCGAGAACGTCGCCGACGCCGTGTACGTGCTGACCGGTCCCGAGCTCAGCCGCACCACCGGCCTGCACATCCCGGTGGACTCGGGCGTCGCCGCGGCCTTCCTGCGATGACCCTCCACGCGGTCGCGGCCGTCGACCTCGGGGCGACCAGCGGCCGCGTCATGATCGGGCGGATCGGCGACGACCGGCTCGACCTCGAGCTGGTGTCACGGTTCCCCAATGGACCCGTCGAACGCGAGGACGGACTGCACTGGGACTTCGAGGCCCTGTACGCGCACGTCGTCGAGGGCCTCGCCGAGGCGGTGCGGCGCGAGCCGGGCATCGAGAGCATCGGGATCGATTCCTGGGCTGTCGACTACGGTCTGCTGCGGGACGGCGAGCTCCTCGCGGAGCCGTTCCACTACCGCGACGACCGCACGACGCGCGGCGTCGCCGAGGTGCATGCGCTCGCCCCGTTCGCGGAGCTGTATCAGCGAAACGGCCTGCAGTTCCTGCCGTTCAACACCCTGTACCAGTACCGGGTCGATGCACGGCTCGCCGAGGCCGACACCGCTCTCCTGATCCCCGACCTCATCGCGTTCCTGCTCACCGGGTCCGCCGTGGCCGAGCGCACGAACGCCTCGACCACCGGCCTGCTCGGTGTCGCGGACGGCGAGTGGGACACGGCCCTGGCCGATCGTCTCGGCACCCCGACGAGCATCCTGCCGCCACTCGTCGACCCGGGCACGACCATCGGCACGCTTCGCCCCGACCTGGTCGCACGCATCGGCAAGGAGCTCCCGGTGATCGCGGTCGGCTCGCACGACACCGCATCCGCCGTCGTGGCCGCTCCGCTCTCGACCCCGCACTCGGCGTACATCTCCTGCGGCACCTGGGGCCTGGTCGGCGTGGAGCTGGCCGAGCCGGTGCTGACGGATGCCGCCCGCGAGGCGAACTTCACCCACGAGCTCGGCGTCGACGGCCGGTTCCGGTTCCTGCACAACGTCACGGGCCTCTGGCTGCTCAGCGAGACCGTGCGGGCCTGGGAGGCCGAGGACGGCGCGGGCATCGACCTGCCGGAGCTGCTGGCCGCGGCATCCGCGGTCTCGGACGAGGTGCCGGTGTTCGACGCCGACGACCCGACGCTCAGCGCCCCCGGCGACATGCCGGCGCGGATCGCGGCGCTGCTCGGCGAGGCGGCACCGTCCGAGAGGCCCGCATTCGCGCGGAGCATCATCGAGTCGATCGCGGACGCCTTCGCGCGTGCCGTCCGCTCCGCGGCCGAGCTGTCCGGGCGTGGACTCGACAGCATCCACCTCGTCGGCGGAGGGTCCCTCAACCGACTGCTCTGCCAGGCCACCGCCGATCGGACCGGACTCCCCGTGCTGGCCGGTCCCGTCGAGGCGACGGCCCTGGGCAACGTGCTCATCCAGGCGCGCACGCTCGGCGCGGCGCCGGCGACGCTGGCGGAGCTGCGCGCCCTCGTCGCCGTGACGCACACCCCCGCGCGCTTCGACCCCCGCGCCTGACGCTCATCGAGGCCCACGGCCCTCGCCGGTGCCCGCCGTGACGGACGTGCATCACGGTGGGCCCGGCGACGGGCGTGGGGCCGACATCGAGGTGCCGTACGTGGGTCAGCCGGCGGCAGGACCGCCCGCGTTCGCCGCGGCCACCAGCTGCTCGATCTGCTCGAAGTCCACCGGGAGCCCGGGGAATCCGGCGAGGCGTCCGATCGGGAACGACGCCATCATCTTCTGCATCGCCTCGTCGTTCGCCATCATGGAGGCCCCGGCGGCGTCGCCGCCGAGCCCGGCCATCAGCCCGCCGAGCGCCTGCTGCACGACGGGACCGGCGATCGGGTGCGAGATCAGGTCGCCGATCGAGGAGTTCATGGTCAGCTCCTGGTGCACCTCGTCACCACTGAGCTCGACCGAGACCGTCGCGCGGATGTCACGGCTGGATGCCGCCACGTCGACCGTGTAGGCGCCACCCTCGACGACCCAGCGGTCGACACGGATGTCCCAGTACGCGAGGTCCTCCCGGCGCACGACGAGCTCGACCGTGCGGGTCTCCCCCGCGGCGAGCGCGACGGACGCGAACGCCTTGAGCTCGCGCGGAGCCCGCTGCACGATCGACGACTCGAGGGCGGTGTAGACCTGCACGACCTCGCGGCCGTCGCGGTCGCCGGTGTTGGTGATGTCGACGCGCACGACGATGTCGCCGTCCGCCCCGACCTCGGCCGTCGCGGGGCCGTATGCGAACGTCGTGTAGGAGAGGCCGTGCCCGAACGGGAACGTCACGTCGAGGCCCTTCGCGTCGTACCAGCGGTAGCCGACCAGCAGCCCCTCGCCGTAGCGGACGTGCCCGAACTCACCGGGGAAGTTGCCGAAGGAGGGGTTGTCCGAAAGTCGCACGGGCACGGTCTCCGTGAGCTTGCCCGAGGGGTTCACCGCACCGTAGAGAACGTCGGCCACGGCGCCGCCGCCGGCCTGACCGAGCAGCCAGCTCTCGATGATCGCGGGCACGCGGTCGGCGAAGGGCAGAGCCACGACGCCGCCGTTCGACAGCACGACGACGACCCGCGGGTTCACCTCGAGCACCGCGTCGAGCACGGCGAGCTGATCGGCGGGGAGGTCGATGTGATCGCGGTCGAAGCCCTCCGACTCCTCCGCGGCCGGGAGACCGAGGAACAGCACCGCCACGTCCGCCGCGCCGGCGACGCCGACGGCCTCTGTCCGCAGGTCGTTCGCGGTGCGACCGGAGGTCGCGATGGTTCCACCGTCGACCGCGAAGCCCGCCGCGTAGGCGACGTTCTCGCCGCCGACGGCGCGCAGCTCGTCGAGAGCCTTGTCGACACGGGTGGGGTTGATCAGCGAGGAGCCCGCCCCCTGGAAGCGCGGCTCGGTCGCGAACGCGCCGATCACGGCGATCTTCTGGTCGGCGGCGAGCGGCAGCAGCGCACCCTCGTTCTTCAGCAGCACGATCGACCGGCCGGCCGCCTCGCGGGCGAGCGCATGGTGCGCATCGACGTCGAGCGGTCCGTCCACGGCCGGACGCTCGCCGGCCTTGCGCACGAGCTCGATGGCCCGGGAAGCCGCCGAGTCGAGCACGCTCTCCTCGAGCGTCCCGGCGCGCACGGCCGCGACGAGCTGGGCATCCGTGCGTCCACCCGATGCGGGCATCTCGAGGTCGAGTCCTGCGGCGACGCCGGCGACGCGGTCGTTCACGGCGCCCCAGTCGGAGACGACGAGGCCCTCGAAGCCCCAGTCGTCGCGCAGCACGCTGGTGAGCAGCCACGGGTCCTCCGAGGTCCACACCCCGTTGAGCTTGTTGTACGAGCACATGACCGTCCACGGCGATGCGTCCTTCACGACGCGCTCGAATCCGCGCAGGTAGATCTCGCGCAGCGGGCGGGGGTCGACGTCGGAGCTCGCGCGCATGCGGTCGAACTCCTGGTTGTTCGCGGCGAAGTGTTTGAGCGAGGTGCCGACACCCTTCGACTGGATGCCGCGCACCGAGGCGGCGCCGAGGATGCCGGAGACGATCGGGTCCTCCGAGAAGTACTCGAAGTTGCGTCCGCACAGCGGCGAGCGCTTGATGTTGATGCCGGGGCCGAGGACGACGGCGACGTTCTCGATCGCGGCCTCCATCCCGATCGCGGCACCCACGCGCTCGATGATCTCCGGGTCGAAGGAGGAGCCGATGCCGACGGCGGGTGGGAAGCACGTCGCGGGGACGCTGTCGGCGAGGCCGAGGTGGTCGGAGCTGCCGGACTGCTTGCGCAGACCGTGCGGTCCATCGGTCATCATCACCGAGGGGATGCCCACACGGTCGATGGCCTTCGTGGTCCAGAAGTCCGCACCGCTGGTGAGCGACGCCTTCTCCTCGAGGGTGAGGTCGGAAGCCGAGTTCTCGGTCATTGTGATCCTTTCGCGGGCGACGCCGATGTCCTTGCGAAAACCTTATGCCCTTCAGTATTAGATTTCAAACGTCATTCAGGATTAGTCTCGAAGCATGGCTCGACGAGGTTCATACGCGAAGGGTGTCGCGCGACGCGAGGAGATCCTGGAGAGCGCGCTCGACGTGATCGGGCGCAAGGGTTACCAGAACGCCTCCCTCAAGGAGATCGCCGAGGTGGTCGGCGTGACCCCGGCCGCACTGCTGCACTACTTCGGCTCGAAGGAGGAACTCTTCACCGAGGTCCTCCGCAAGCGCGACGAGCACGACGGCCTCGACCCCGCCGGCCTCACCGACACCGAGGCCAGAACCGCGTTCATCGACGTGATCCGCCACAACACCGAGGTCCCGGGACTCGTCGCCCTCTTCTCCCGCCTCTCGGTGGACGCGGCCGACCCCGAGCATCCGGCCCACAACTACTTCCTGGACCGCAGCGAACGCCTCCGCGGATCCATCGTCGAGAACTTCGGCACCGAGGATCGACGTTCCGCCCTCGACCCCGACACCCTCGCCCGAGTGATCCAGGCCGCCTCCGACGGGCTCCAGCTGCAGTGGATGATCGACCCGACCGTCGACATGGCCGGCATCATGGCGGCTCTCATCGACGCCCTGCACCCTGCGGCGCCACCCGCCCCGCAGGTCTGAGTCGCGCCGAGACCCACCGCCGCGCGTGAGCGGCGATGGGTCCCATCGAGGAGCGCGAGCGTCGTCGCGCCCTAGCCCTTGACCGCGCCCCCGAGCCCGGCCGAGCGCAGGAACACCGACTGGAAGATCAGGAACATCGCGATCGGGATGAGCGTCGCGATCGCCAGCGCCGCCAGGAACACGTCGAGCTCGGTCTGCGACTGCACGGCGGGGAGGCGCACCGACAGCGGCTGCACGGACGGATCCGGCAGCACCAGCATCGGCCAGAGGTAGTCCTTCCACGCCGCGATGATCGCGAACACCGACACCACACCGAGGATCGGCTTCGACATCGGGAGCACGATCGACCAGAACAGCCGGAACGGACCGGCGCCGTCCGTCCGTGCCGCCTCGAACACCTCACGCGGCAGACTGTCGAAGAACCGCTTGACCAGCAGGATGTTGAACGCATTCGCGCCCATCGGCAGCCAGACCGCGAGGTAATTGTTGAGCAGGCTCACGTTCCCCAGCAGCGGCGGGTGGACGATCGTCAGATACAGCGGCACGAGCAGCACGATGCCGGGGATGAACAGCGTCGCCAGCACCAGGGCGTTCAGGATCGGCGCGTACCGCGGCTTCAGCACCGAGAGCGCATAGCCCCCGGTCGTCGCGATGAGCAGCTGGACGAACCAGGCGCCGAGCGCGATGATCACCGTGTTGAAGAAGTACTGGTCGATGTGGATGTCGTTCCACGCGGTCGACAGGTTCTCCCAGTCGATCCCGTTCGGCCACAGCGCGAACGGCTGCTGCAGGGTGTCCTGCGTCGGCGTCACGGCCGACTTCGCCAGCCACAGGATCGGTCCGAGTCCGGCGACCACGAGGCCGACCGTGAGGAAGACGTGCGTGACCGACATCCCGACGCGGATGCCGGGGCGCCGACGCTCCGAATCCGAGATGACCGTGCGGTCCCCGACGCTGTCGGCGGCTTTCTCTGCCGCCTTCTCCGCGGCACGGGTCGAGAGGCGGGTGGTGAGGCTCACGTCGTGCTCCAACGGTCGGTCAGCTTGAAGTACAGCCAGGAGAGCAGGGCGAGGACGATCGCGAGCAGCACCGAGACGGCCGTCGCCTCGCCGTAGTCGCCGCCCAGACTGTTGCGGAAGGCCTTGTCGTAGATGTACAGCAGCACGGTCTTGGTCGCGCCGGCAGGGCCGCCGCCGGTGAACAGGAACGGTTCGAGGAAGACCTGCGCGGTCGCGATGACCTGCAGGATCAGCATGATGAAGAGGATCCCGCGCAGCTGCGGCAGCGTGACGTGCCAGACCTTCTTCCAGATGCCGGCGCCGTCGACCTCCGCCGCGTCGTACAGCTCGGGCGGGACGCCGAGGAGGGCCGCGAGGTAGATGATGATCGATCCTCCCGCACCCGCCCAGGTGGCCTCGAGCACGAGCGAGGGCATGGCCTGCACGGCGTCCTGGATCCACGGCTGCGGGGGGATGCCGACGAATCCGAGCACCGTGTTGAACACACCGGACGGATCGGCACTGTAGAAGAACTTCCACAGCAGCACCGCGACCACGGGCGGGATCACGACCGGGAGGTACGCGAGCGCGGAGTAGATGCCCTTGCCGCGACGCACCTCGCTCATCAGCACGGCCATCAGCAGCGGCAGCGGGAACCCGAAGAGCAGGGCGAGCACGGCGAACCACAGCGTGTTGATCACGGCGCGGCCGAGCTCGGGGTCGCCGATCACGGCGAGGTAGTTGTCGAATCCGACCCACTCGGAGACGATCAGGTTGGTCTTCTGCAGGCTCATGATCACCGACTGCACGATCGGCGACCAGGAGAAGAACACGAACACGAACAGCATGGGGAGCACGAACAGGAGGTTCGCGAGCCCGCCGCCGCGGAACCACGTGAGCGGTGAGCGGCGGCGGGAACGGCGCACAGCGGGCGGCGGAGAGTCCTCCACCGCCGCCCGCTGCTCGGAGAGCGTCATCGTCATGAAGTGTTACTCGTCGAGCTTCGCCTGCGCATCGGTCTGCGCCTGGGCGAGCAGAGCGTCGATGTCGGCGTTCTGATCGGTGAGCACCTTCTGCACCACGGTGTCGAGGAGCGCGTAGACCTCCTGGGTCTTCACCTTCGGCTCGCCCACCGGCGTCTGGTCCCAGATGCGGTCGCTGAACGGCGCCATCTGCTCGACCGGGACGTTGATGTAGTCGGCGATCCACTCCTGCGACTCGTCGTACAGCTCGCGGCTGAGCACCGGGAGCAGCGGCGTGCCGACGGCCTGACCCGACTCGTTCAGGGTCTTGGCGTCGAGGACGGCGGCGTCCTTGTCCATCAGCTTCTGCATGTAGTACCAGTCGATCCAGGTGACGGCCGCCGCCTTGGTGGCCTCGTCGACGGTCGGGCTGATCACCGCGATGTCACCGCCGCCGAGCGTGCCGGGGTCGTCGCCGTCCATCGGCACGACGGTCATGCCGTAGATCGACGAGTCCATGCCGAAGTCGCGCACCAGTGCGGTGTAGATGTCGGAACCCGACGTGTACATGCCGATGTTGCCGGCCGCGAACTCCTGGTTGATCGTGCCCCAGTCGAGGTCGACCTTGGAGCCGAAGGACTTGTCCTCCCACTTCACGTCGTGCAGGAACTGCAGCGCGGCCTTGGTGGCGTCGTTGTCGATCGTCGACTCGGCCGTGCCGTCGCCGTTGTCGGTCTGCGTGCGACCGCCGCGGGCCACGGTCTGCGAGGTGAGCTGCCACCCGCCCGTGTTGTTGATCGCCATCTGCGCGTAGCCGGCCTTGCCCGTCGCGTCCGTGATCGCCTTCGCGGCCGTGCGGATCTCGTCCCACGTCTGCGGCGGGTTGTCGGGGTCGAGCCCCGCCGCCTCGAACAGGTCGCGGTTGTAGTGCAGCGCTGCCGCGTAGGCCTGGCGCGGGAACCCGTAGATCTTCCCGTCGGAGCCGGTGACCCCGTCGAGGATGATCGGGTTGAACTTGTCGGTGTACCCGAGCTTCTCGATGGCGTCGGTCACGTCCATCAGCTGCCCGTTCTCGAGCAGCGTCTTGGAGTCGGTGAACGGCACGGTGAACACGTCGGGCAGGCTGCCGCCGGCGAGCTGCACCGCGAAGGTCGGGCCCTCCCACTCGTACTCGACACCGATGATGTCGATGTCGGGGTTCTCCTTCTCGAACTGCTTCTCCTGGGCGGCGAACGCCTCGTAGGCCGCCGCGTCGGCTCCCGGCGGGAACGTGGCGACGCGCAGCTCGGTCTTGCCGTCGGCGCTGTCATCGCCGCTCGACGTGCAGCCGGCGAGGGCGCCGACCGTGGCGAGCACGGCGACCCCGGCGACCAGGGCTTTCGTTGGTGACTTCATTGTCTGTCCTTCCATGTGGTGCTGATCGGGTGGTGCAGGGCTACTTCTGCGCTCGCGGGGAGCGCCCGGAAACGGCTCGGAGGGCGAGCCAGGCTGTGGAGTCGGGGGGCAGTGCGCCGCCGTCGAGGAGAGTGCTGGCGAGCAGGACCTCATGGTGCGCGGGCAGCGGGACCGGCACCGCGCCGAGGTTGGTGATGCTGACGGTGCCGTCGCCGCGCCGGAACGCGAGGACGTCGGCTCCGAGCTCGAGCCACTCGAGGTCGCTTCCGGCGAGGTCGTCGATGCGTCGGCGCAGGGCGATCGCCGCACGATAGAGGTTCAGCGTCGAGCCGGGGTCGGCGTCCTGCGCCTCGACCGCGAGCGCCGCCCAGTCGCCGGGCTGCGGGAGCCAGGGTGTCCCGCCGAAGCCGTAGGGGCTCGCCTCCCCCGCCCACGGCAGCGGCACCCGGCATCCGTCCCGTCCGGGGTCGACGCCGCCGGAGCGGAAGTGCATCGGATCCTCGATCACGTCGAGCGGAAGCTCGACCTCGGGGAGTCCGAGCTCGTCGCCCTGGTAGATGTAGAGGCTTCCGGGGAGGGCGGCCACGAGCAGGGCCGCGGCCCGTGCGCGGCGGGATCCCCGTTCGACGTCGGTCGCGGTGCCGAAGCGCTTGCGCTCGAAGGCGAACGAGGAGTCCGCCTGCCCGTAGCGCGTCGCCGGACGGGTCACGTCGTGGTTGGAGAGCACCCACGTGGCCGGGGCTCCGACCGGCTCGTGCTCGGCGAGCGTGCGGGTGATGGAGTCGCGCATCGCCTGCGCGCTCCACGGCTGCGTCATGAACCCGAAGTTGAAGGCGGTGTGCATCTCCCCCGGCCGCAGGTAGCGGGCGAAGCGCTCGGCGTCGTCGAGCCAGACCTCGCCGACGAGCACCCGTTCGCCGTCGTACTCGTCGGCGACCGCGCGCCAGTCCCGGTAGATGTCGTGCAGCTCGTCGCGGTCGATGTGCGGGTGCCCGACCGTCGGAGCGCTGCCGGCGGGGAGGTCGGGCAGCGCCGGGTCCTTGACCGGGAGCGCGGCGGAGTCGATGCGGACGCCCGCGACGCCGCGGTCGAACCAGAACCGCAGGACGTCTTCGTGCTCGCGGCGCACGTCGGCGTGGTTCCAGTTGAGGTCAGGCTGCTCGGGGGTGAACAGGTGCAGGTACCACTCACCGGGTGTCCCGTCGGGGTTCTGCGTGCGCGTCCACGTCTCGCCCTGGAAGCTGGAGACCCAGTTGGTGGGGATCCCGGATCCGTCAGCGCCACGACCGGGGTGGAACCAGAAGCGCTCGCGTTCGGCGCTGCCCGGGCCCGCGGCCAGCGCCTGCTGGAACCATTCGTGCTGGTCGGAGATGTGGTTCGGCACGATGTCGACGATCGTGCGGATGCCGAGCTCGAGCGCCTCCGCGATCAGCTGCTCGGCCTCTTCGAGCGTGCCGAAGCGCGGGTCGATCCGCCGGTAGTCCTGCACGTCGTAGCCGCCGTCGGCGAGCGGGCTCTGGTACCACGGCGTGAACCAGAGCGCATCGACCCCGAGGCTCTTGAGGTAGCCGAGGCGCGAGCGCACACCCGCGAGATCGCCGATGCCGTCGCCGTTGCCGTCCGCGAAGCTGCGCACGTACACCTGGTAGATGACGGCCGTGCGCCACCACCCCTCGCCCACGGGCATGGTCAGGGTGCGGGCAGGTGCCGCGCTGCGCAGAACTTCAGTGTCCACGGAACTCCTCGTCGTCGGTGGCGATGAGTCGAATGTAGCTTTTCCGCGTGCTTCACGCAAGAACTAAACAGATTGTTGGAAATTTGCGATGACTTGCGGGCGCGCAGAAGAGCCCGTGGTGGCGCCGGAGCGCCTCCGGTCAGGCCAGTGGACCCGTCGAAGCCCGGAGCACCAACTCGGGCTCGAAGAGCAGCTCATCGCTCGGCCGGGAGGTGCCGGCGATCTGCGCGAGCAGCAGCGCGATCACGGCACGACCCATCGACTCGATCGGCTGCCGCACCGTGGTCAGCGGCGGCTCGGTGCAGCTCATCAGCGCCGAGTCGTCGAACCCGACGATGCTCACGTCGCCCGGCACGGACAGCCCCGCTCGGCGCGCGGCGCGCACGGCGCCGAGTGCCATCGGGTCGCTCGCGCACACGATCGCCGTGGCTCCGGCGGCGAAGAGGCGTGCTGCGCCCGCCTGCCCCGATTCGAGCGAGTACATGCCGCGCACCACGAGCTCGTCCGGGAGCGGCTCGCCGAGCTGCTCGAGCAGACGACGCGCGGACTCGAGCTTGCGCTGCGACGGGACGTGATCGTCCGGCCCCAGCAGCAGCCCGATGCGCCGATGTCCGAGCTGATGCACGTGCAGCACCGCCTGCTCGGCCGCGGCCGCGTCGTCGGTCGAGACCGTCGCGAACTGCAGCTCGGGCACGCGGGCGTTCACGAGCACGGTCGGCAGGTTCACCTGGCGCAGCCGCTCGTAGTGCTCGTGCGCGGCATCCGCCTGCGTGTAGTTCCCACCGAGGAAGATCACTCCGGAGACCTGCTGCGCGAGGAGGAGGTCGACGTAGTCCGACTCCGTCACGCCGCCCGCGTTCTGCGTGCAGAGCAGCGGCGTGTAGCCGTTCTGGGTGAGCGCGCCGCCGACGATCTCGGCGAGGGCGGGGAAGATCGGGTTCTGCAGCTCGGGGAGCACCAGCCCCACCAGACGGGCCCGCTCGCCGCGCAGCTTCGTCGGCCGCTCGTAGCCGAGCACGTCGAGGGCCGTCAGCACCGCCTGCCGCGTGGCATCGGAGACTCCCGGCTTGTCGTTGAGCACACGGCTGACCGTGGCTTCACTCACACCGACCTTGCGCGCCACCTCGGCGAGTCGCTTCGACATGGGGTCAGCTTACGCGCAAGTTCTTGCAAGAACGCGCAAACGGATTGCGCACCGAGGGGCGAGGGCTCAGCCGTTGCCGTTGGAGCAGGTCTCCTGAGCCGCGGAGTTTCCCTTGATCGAGTCCGGGAGAGCGACCACGTTGTCCGGCGTCGCCGTGGGATCCGGTGTCGCCTCCGTCGTCGGCGTCGTCGGCTCCTTGACGACCACACCGTCGTTGCCGTTGTTCTGGTGCGTGATCTGCAGTTGGGCGTTGGCCTCGATCGCGTCCCACAGCGCCGTGGCGGCGTCGTAGTTCGGGACCACCTTGTTGCGGTCGTCGGGGTCGGTTCCGGTCGGGTACTGCACGAAGACGATGTCCTCGAACGGCACCGACTTCACCGCGAGGGCGATCTGCACGAGCGTCATCGGGTTGTTCGCCAGCGAGGTGCTCGCCTCGAGGTTGTTGAGCGCCGTGTTCGCGAGCTTGAGCATGACCGGCACGTTGCCGAGCACCTCTCCGCTGATCATCTTGCGGGCGAGGCTGGACATGTACTGCTGCTGGTTGCCGATGCGGCCGAGGTCGCTGCCGTCTCCGACGCCGTGACGGGTGCGGAGGAACTGCAGCGCCTCCAGGCCGCGGATCGTGTGCGTGCCCGCGCTCATGTCGAGGCCGGTGTAGCGGTCCTTGATGGGGGAGGCGAGACACACGTCGACGCCGCCGATGGCGTTGGTGATCTCGATCACGCCGCCGAACGTGACGGAGGCCGCGAACTGTACCTCCTGGTCGGTGAGCTCTGAGATCGTCTTGACGACGCAGTTCAGACCGCCGTCCGTGTACGCGACGTTGAGCGGCTGCTTGTTCATCGCCGAGTGGTTGTTGCCCTCGTCGTCGGTGCACTCCGGGATCGGGATCATGAGGTCGCGCGGGAAGCTGACGACGGTGATCCGACGCGGCTCCTGGGACACGTGCACGAGCAGGTTCACGTCGTTGAGCGTGCCCTCGGAATCGCTCCCGGTGCAGCGATCCCCGAAGAGATCCTTGTACTTCTCCTCGCACGTGTCCACACCGGTGAGGACGAGATTGAACCCGCCCTTGTACTCCCCGATGTCCGGGGGCACCGCCTGCTGGCCCTCGAGCTCGACGGCGTTCGCGGACACGGTGCTGGTGAGGTCGTAGTAGATGTACAGCCCGACGCCGAACCCGCTCACGAGAACGACGGCCAGACCGATCGCGATGAACTTCAGCAGCTGGCTGACCGTGTTCGGGGTGCCCAGCTGACCGTGTCGGGCGATGGTGCGGCGGCGTCGGGTGTTGTCGCTCACTCGGGCCCTTTCGGATTCAGCACCGGTGCGGGGTCACCGTGCTCAGCATGCGGAGGGTGTGGGATTCGAACCCACGAGACATCTCTGCCCACTGGTTTTCAAGACCAGCTCCATCGGCCGCTCGGACAACCCTCCTCGACAGACGCATCTGTCGACAAGGCGTGAGTCTAGCCGAGTTCTATTCTCCTGCGCTGACCTGGGCAGGTGCTGGAAGCGTGTCCAGCGCCTGTGCCAGACCGCCATCCTCGACGTCGGCGGTGACCTCGCCCGCGGCATCCTTCACCTCGTCGGGAGCCTGACCCATCGACACGGCCCGTCCGCCGAGCGAGCGTGCCCAGCCGAACATCCCGATGTCGTTCCGGCCGTCCCCGGCGACGAGGATGCGCTCCTCTTCGAGACCGAGCTCGACGCGCACCTGCTCCAGGGCGGTGCCCTTGTCGACGCCCTGCGGCGCGATGTCGAGCCAGGCCGTCCAGCCGATCGCGTACGACACCTCGTTGAGACCCGCATCCGCCACCAGACGGTGGAAGTCGTCTTCGTCGTGCCCCGGGGAGACGACCACGATGCGCGAGACGGGCAGGGCGCCGAGCTCGTCGAAGTCGACCTGTCGACCGCCGTCCAGGGTCCAGTCGTCGAGCTGCTCGGTGAACAGTCGCTGCCCCGAAGCGAGCTCGACCATGTACCGGGCTTCGGGCAGTCGGTCGCGCAGCAGGCCGAGCACGGGCGTCGGGTCGAAGGTCTCGACGTTCCAGCGCTCCCACTCGTCGCCCGAGCGTCGCATCGTCACGGCACCGTTGGAGCACACCACGTAGTCCGCGGTCAGCCCGAGCTCCTCGACGTAGCGCCGCGTCGCCATCCAGCTGCGTCCGGTCGCGATCGTGACGATGTGACCGGCGTCGCGCACCCGCGCGATGGCCTCGGGCACGCCGGGGCTCATGGTCTCGTCCTGCAGGAGGATCGTGCCGTCGACGTCGAGGCCGACCAACCAGGGTGCCGTCACCGTGCAGCCCGCCCGTCGGCGAGGGGCTGGATCACTTCGAGACCGCCGAGGTACGGGCGCAGCACCTCGGGCACGCGCACCGAGCCGTCCGCCTGCTGGTGCGTCTCGAGCAGCGCGACGATCCAGCGCGTGGTCGCCAGGGTGCCGTTCAGCGTCGCGACGTGCTGCGTCTTCGCCGTCCCCGATGCGGCGGTGTCGGCCTGGTCGACGGCCGGGCGATGCCGCACGTCCAGGCGGCGCGCCTGGTAGGTCGTGCAGTTCGAGGTCGAGGTGAGCTCGCGGAACGCGCCCTGGGTGGGGACCCAGGCCTCGATGTCGTACTTGCGGGCGGCGCTCGACCCCAGGTCGCCGGCGGCGACGTCGATCACGCGGTAGGCGAGACCGAGCGAGGTGAGCATCTCCTCCTGCAGCGCGACGAGGCGCAGGTGCTCGGCTTCGGCTTCCTCCGCGGTCGTGTAGACGAACATCTCGAGCTTGTTGAACTGGTGCACGCGGATGATGCCGCGGGTGTCCTTGCCGTGCGACCCGGCCTCACGGCGGTAGCAGGTCGACCAGCCGGCGTAACGGAGGGCGCCGTCGGCGAGGTCGACGATCTCGTCCTTGTGGTACCCGGCGAGCGCGACCTCGCTGGTGCCGACGAGGTAGAGGTCGTCGTCCTTGTCGAGGTGGTAGACCTCGTCGGCGTGCTCGCCGAGGAAGCCCGTGCCCTGCATGATCTCGGGGCGCACGAGCGTCGGCGTGATCAAAGGCACGAAGCCGTTCTGCAGCGCCTTGTCGAGGGCGAGGTTCATGAGGGCGATCTCGAGACGCGCCCCGATGCCGCGCAGGAAGTAGAAGCGGGCGCCGGACACCTTGGCCCCGCGCTCCATGTCGATGGCTCCGAGGAGCTCCCCGAGCTCGAGGTGATCCTTCGGCTCGAAGTCGAAGGCGGGCACGTCTCCGACGCGGCGCAGTTCGACGAAGTCGGCTTCCCCACCGGCCGGAACGCCGTCGATCACGACGTTCTCGATGCGGGCGAGCGCGGCGGATGCCGCTTCCGCAGCCTCGTTCGCCGCGTGCTGCGCCTGCTTCACGCGCTCGGCGAGGTCCTTCGCCTGCGCCACGAGCGCGGCCTTCTCGTCCTTGGGCGCCTTCGCGACCTGCTTGCCGAAGGCGTTCTGCTCGGCGCGCAGCTCCTCGAATGCGGAGAGAGCCGCGCGGCGCGAACGATCGGCCTCGAGTGCGACGTCGACGGTGCTCTGGTCGTTTCCACGAGCAGCCTGCGAGCGGCGGACGATCTCCGGATTGTCGCGGAGGAGTGCGAGGTCGATCATCCACCAAGTCTACGGTGAACGCCCCGGCACGCCGATCGACGAGAAGGCGAAGAAGGGATGTCACACTTCCGCGGCTGCATCGTCTTCCTCTGCAACGGCCGGCACTCCGTCGACCTTCAGAAAAGGAAACCCATGAGCACCACTGTGACCTCCCTCGACCAGCTGAACCTGGCCTTCGCGGAGCGGTTCAACGCCCGCGACCTCGACGGCCTGATGGCCCTGAACACCCCGGACGTGGTCTTCGTCCCCGCGCCGGGCACTCCCGTCACGGGCGTCGAGGCGGTGCGGGGTGCGCTCGAGCAGTTCCTCGGGCTGAACCTGCCGATCTCGATGACGGTCCGCCACGTCTTCGAGAGCACGGGCACCGGCCTCGCGATCGCGGACTGGACGATCACCGGAACGGGTCCCGACGGGTCCGAGATCGCCCTCGCCGGCACCACGGCCGATGTCGCGGTGTACGACGATGAGCACGGCTGGCGCTACGTCGTCGACAACCCGTTCGGCACCGTCTGAGCGACGCCTCCAGGGAGGTCGGGCAGCTGTCCGACCTCCCTCAGCCTTCCCCCATGTCCGTGCGGCGACATTCCTTCAACGCCTTGCGCGCGCGGGAGATGCGCTGGCGGGCGGCCGCGGGCTCGATCCCGAGGCGCGTCGCCACCTCCTCCGCGGAGAGTCCTTCGACGACGTTCAGCAGCAGCGCCTCCCGGAGCGTCTCCGGCAGCGAGTGCACCGCGGTGAGCGCGCTGTCGAGGAAGACGCGGATCTCCACGGCGGACTCCACGCTCGGCTGCTCTCCGGCGGTGTCGTCGTCGAGCTCCGCCTCCGGTCGGCGGGCCCGCTGGCGGGCGAGGTCGATCGCGACGTTCCGGGCGATGGCGTCCAGCCACGAGCACATGCGCCCGGGTTCCGGCGTCTCCAGGTGGGCGATGGACCGCCAGGCGCGCAGCAGAGACGTCTGCGCCGCATCCTCCGCATCGCGGAACGGCACGCCCAGCGAGATGCTGCGGCGGCGGAGCCGGTCGGGCTCCGAACCGATCATTTCGGAGAGCACCGCGCGTGCGGTGCTGTCGGGGACGTCGTTCATCGTGCTGTTCTCCTCATCCCCGCATGATGAAGCGTCCGATCCGGATGAGGCGACCCGAGCGAATCCCGGTTTAGAGTAGCGCCATGACCACCCCCGCCCCCGTTCAGCGACAGGCGGCACTCATCTACAACCCGATCAAGGTCGACGGCAAGCATCTGCGCTCCCGGGTCCGCGATCTCTCGCGTGAAGCCGGATGGGAACACCCCGCATTTTACCCGACGACCGTCGAGGATGCGGGGCAGGGTGCGACCGCGCAGGCGCTCGCACGCGGCGTCGACGTCGTGCTGGTCGCGGGTGGCGACGGCACGGTCCGCGCCGTGTCGGAGGCGATCGCGAACACCGGAGTCCCGCTCGCGATCCTGCCCAGCGGCACGGGCAACCTGCTCGCGCGGAACCTCGGACTGCCGCTCGGCGACCCGGCCGAGATGATCCGGGCGGCCCTCGGCGACTTCCGCCACCCGATCGACATCGGCTGGGCCCGTCTGACGCGAGAGGACGGCGAGGAGGCGGAGCACGCTTTCGTGGTTCTCGCCGGCATGGGGCTCGATGCCGACATGATCGCGAACACGCGCCCCGATCTGAAGAAGTCCGTCGGCTGGATCGCCTACGTCGACGGGGCTGCACGATCGCTTCCGCGGGCGAAGCCGTTCCGTGCCGTCTACCAGATCGACGAGGGACGCCTGCACTCGCACCGGGCGTACAGCCTGCTGTTCGCGAACTGCGGCACGCTGCCCGCCGGCATCGCACTGATCCCCGACGCGTCGATCACCGACGCCGCACTCGACATCGCCGTCATCCAGCCCACCGGGGTGCTCGGCTGGTTCGCGGTGTGGCGCAAGATCTGGTGGGACAACTCGGTGCTGCGGAGATTCCGCGCAGGGCGTCGCGTGCTCGAACGCCGCGGCAAGAACGCCTCGGTGCACTACTTCCACGGCGTCGCCGCCGAAGCAGCCGCCCCCGGTCCGATCCCGATCGAGCTCGACGGCGACGAGTTCGGTACGGCCGTGCGCATCACCTGCTGGGCCGACCCCGGCGCCCTGCTGCTCGCGCTGCCGGCCGGTCACCCGGTGACGATGATCTGATCCCGGCGCCTGCTCCGCGGGTCAGCGGACCTCGACCGTGCCGTCGAGACCGCCGCCGACGAGGGTCAGCGTGAAGGGGCCGTCGTCGTCCACGACGTCGTCGCCGAAGGTGAGCAGCGTCGCGCGCGGCGCCATGTCCATCGTGCAGACCTGGCCCTCGTCGGTGACGAACGTCGCCGTGCCCGCGTTGCCGGAACCCTCGAGGGACTCGACCACAGGGGCACAGCTCGAGGAGCCCCAGGTGAGCAGCACCAGACCGCCGTCGTCGAACCAGCCGGCCGAGGGCTGGAACTCGGTCGTGGTTCCCGGCGTGCCGGTGGCTGCGGGGTCGCCGTCGAGATCGACGTCATCGGTGAGGTCGCCGTACGTCACGTTCAGGGTGATGTCGGACTTCGGGTCCACGCCCTTCGGCAGCGCGCCGATGCTGGCCCGCGGCGCGAGATCCTTCGTGCACGGCTGCGATGCGTCGGGGTCCACGAGCGTGACGGTCACGGTCTGACCGTCGGCGGTGACCTGGTCGACCTGCGGCACACAGGTGGACGAGCCGAGGGTGATGACGGCGAACATGCGGCCGTCGTCGAGCAGCGCCGCTTCGATGTCGTTCTGGTCGTCGACACTGTCGGCGCTGGGGGCGGGCGAGCTGGTCGGCGTCTCCGATCCCGGTCCGGCGGTGCATCCCGCGACGAGGAGCGCGGCGGCGAAGAGACCGACGACAGAGGCGAGGGGACGGATCGCAGAGGTCATGCTCACAGGGTAGCCCGCACGGAGATCGCCGGGAAAGCCGACGATCGCTACTGCAGGGCGGAGGTGAGGCGGGCGAGGTTGTCGAGGACGGTCGACCGCAACGGCTGCTCCATCCACTCCTCCAGGGTCAGTTCCCGGCTGAGCGAGCGGTACTTGTCCTCGACCTCGCGCATCTCGGCGACGAACTCCTCGCCGCGCACCAGCATCGACACCTCGAGGTTCAGACCGAAGGAGCGCATATCCATGTTGCTCGACCCGATGACCGCGACACCGTCGTCGATCGTCAGCGTCTTGGTGTGCAGGATGTACGGCTTCCGGTACATCCAGATGCGCACCCCGGCCTTGAGGAGCACCTCGTAGTAGCTGCGCTGGGCGTGATAGACCATCGCCTGGTCGCCCTCTTCCGAGACGAACAGCTCGACCTGCACGCCACGGTCGACGGCGGCGGTGACAGCGAGCAGCAGGGCCTCGTCGGGGACGAAGTACGGGCTGACGATCATGATCTTCTTCTTCGCCGCGTAGAGCAGACCGAGGAAGAGGCGCAGGTTGTTCTCGACCTCGAACCCCGGTCCCGACGGCACGACCTGGCAGTCGAGATCGCCCGAGCCGATGTTCGCGTGGGCGATGTCGATGCCCTCCAGCACGGTGTCCGTCTCGCTGTACCAGTCGGCGACGAAGATCGCGTTCACGCTGAGCACCACCGGACCGTCGAGCCGGACCATGAGGTCGACCCAGTGCAGACCGCGCTTGATGTTCTTCGGCAGGTTGTACGTCGAGTCCGTGATGTTCTGCGAGCCGAGGAAGGCGATGTTGCCGTCGACGACGAGGAGCTTGCGGTGGTTGCGCAGATCGGGGCGCTGCATCTTGCCCTTGAGCGGCTGCACCGGGAGCATCAGGTGCCAGTCCGCCCCCATCCCGTTGAGCCGGGCGATGGTCTGCTTGTAGCGTGGCTTGCCACGGTTCGCCCAGTGGTCGAGGAGCACGCGCACCTCGACGCCGCGCGCCGAGACCTCTTCCAGCGCACGGAAGAAGTTGTCGGTCGAGGTGTCCGACTGGAGGATGTAGAACTCGACGTGCACGTAGTCCTGCGCCGTGCGGATGGCCTCGGCCATCTCGTCGAGCGACTCCTGGTAGTCGGAGATCAGGTGGGCGCCGTTGTCACCCGAGAGCGGGAGCGCTCCGAGCTTCTGGTTCATCTGCACGATCGGCCCGAACCAGTCCGGGGCGTTCGGTCGCAGCGTCCCGAAGTGCAGGTGCTCGCTCGTCTCCGCGATGTACTCGTTGATCTGGTCCTGCTTGCGTCGCCGTGCCCGTGGAAGGCGCGGGTTGCCGATCAGCAGGAAGAGGAAGACGCCGACGAACGGGATGAAGAAGACCGCGAGGAGCCAGGCCATCGCCGCCGTGGGACGGCGGTTGCGCGGGATGACGATGATGGCCGTGACGCGGATGATGATGTCGAGCACCAGCAGGAAGGTGGCGATCCACCATCCCCAGGTCTCCGCAGTCATCGTGTCCCCTCGCCACCGCAGTGACCATCACATCCGAGCGCACCGGAACCGGTGCGCTTGGCTTCACAGTAGCGGATGGGTCGGACTCAGGAGCGCGGCGGGAGGCCGCGCGCTGCACGCTCTTCGGCCTCGATCTGCGCGTGGACCTTGCGCTCGGTGCGGTCGAACCGCAGGATGCCACGGAGCACGAAGACGAACACGAGGCTCACTCCGACGGTCGGCAGGAGCGACCATGCCGCGGCAAGCCAGAAGTTGTCCATCCCCCCATGGTACGCCCGCCACTCTTCATGCACATTCGCCGGCTCTCAGGATCTGCGTCCACAGGCGGCCCTTTCACCCCGCGCCGCCTCGCCCAGCGGGGACACTCTCGGGATGACAACAGTGCTTCGAGCCACCGACTCCGCCGCATTCCTCGGCATCGTCCCCTCCCTCGCCGGCTTCACGCCCCGACGCAGCATCGCCCTGCTCCCCTTCCGAGGCACGCGCACGGAGGGAGCGATGCGCCTCGATCTGCCGCACGAGGGAACCGACCTCGAAGCCTATGCCGATGCGGCGGTCGGCCTGGTGGCCCGCGTCTCGGGGACCGATGCCGTGGCCGCCGTGGTCTACACCGACCTCGAGGCGGAGGCGACGAGGGACGGGCTCGTGCTTCCGCACGCCGTGGCGGTCGATGAGCTGCTGGGCTGCGCGGAGGATGCCGGGCTCCGCGTGGTCGATGCGCTCTGCGTGACGCCCTCGGGATGGTCGAGCTACATCGACGAGTCCCCGGAACTCCACTCCCTCACGCAGATCCGCACGCCGCCGGAGGCTTCGGCTGTCGGCGACGTCGCGGGAGACCAGTCCGCAGGGGTCGGGCTCCCTCCGGTCGACCTCGCCGAGAAGGAACGCGTGGGCAGAGCGACCCTCGAACTCGGCGCGCTGCTCGACCGGGACGGCACCGGACGCCTGACCGGGCGGGAGAATCCGCAGCTGATCGCTGCTCTGGTGCTGCTCGAAGACATCCCGGCGTTCTTCGAGTCCGTGCTGGCGGCGCCGGACGCGCTTCCCCCTTTCGCGACCGCCACGCTGCTGTGGTGTCTGGCACAACCGCTGCTGCGCGACGTCGCGATCGCGCAGTGGGCCACCGATCTCGCGGGTGGCATCCGCGCGCTGGAGGCTCAGACGACGTTCGCCGCGTCCGGCGAGACGATCCCCGACGAGGTCGGGCGGGTGTTCCTGGGGCAGGGGCCCGCTCCCGACCTCGACCGCCTCCGACTCGCCCTCGCCGTCGTCCGCGAGGCGGCGGCACGGGCGCCGCGCGCCTCGCGACCGGCACCGCTGACCGCGGCGGCGTGGTTGTCCTGGGCGCAGGGGCGCGCCACGCATGCCGGCCACTATCTCGGACTCGTGCGCGAGATCGACCCGCAGTACTCCCTCGCCGTCCTGCTGGAGACGATGATCGGCGGCGCGATGCTGCCGGACTGGGCCTTCCACAGGGCCCCGGCGGAATGAGCGCCGGACCCCGCGCGCTACTTGACGAGCGGGAACAGGATGGTCTCGCGGATCCCCAGGCCGGTGATCGCCATCAGCAGACGGTCGATCCCCATGCCCATCCCACCGGACGGCGGCATACCGTGCTCGAGCGCCCGCAGGAACTCCTCGTCGACGGGCATCGCCTCGACGTCTCCCCGCGCGGCGAGCTTCGACTGCTCGAGGAAGCGCTCGCGCTGGATCACCGGGTCGACGAGCTCGGAGTATCCGGTCGCCAGCTCGAACCCGCGGATGTACAGGTCCCACTTCTCCACGACACCCGCGATCGAGCGGTGCTCGCGGACCAGGGGCGACGTGTCGACGGGGAAGTCCATCACGAACGTCGGGCGGACCAGGTCACCCTTCACGAAGTGCTCCCACAGCTCCTCGACGAGCTTGCCGTGGGTCGCCTGCGGCGGCAGGTCGACATCGTTGGCCTCGGCGAACGCGATGAGGTCCTCGACCGAGTCCTGCGGGGTGACGGTCCGACCGGAGGCGGCCGAGAGCGACTCGTACATCGAGATGCGGTCCCACTCGCCACCGAGGTCGTAGTCGGTGCCGTCGGCCCAGGTCACGGTCGTCGAGCCCGAGACCGCGATGGCGGCGTTCTGCACGAGCTCCTGCGTGAGCGCGGCCATCTGGTTGTAGTCGCCGTACGCCTGGTAGGCCTCGAGCATCGCGAACTCGGGGCTGTGCGTGGAGTCGGCGCCCTCGTTGCGGAAGTTCCGGTTGATCTCGTAGACCCGCTCGATGCCGCCCACGACCGCACGCTTGAGGTACAGCTCGGGCGCGATGCGGAGGTAGAGCTCAGTGTCGAAGGCGTTCGAGTGCGTCACGAACGGGCGGGCGGACGCGCCACCGTGCTGCACCTGCAGCATGGGCGTCTCGACCTCGAGGTAGTCGTGGCTCGTGAAGGTCAAACGCAGGCTCGCGTTCACCGCGGCGCGCGCGCGGACCGTGGTGCGGGCCTGCTCGCGGACGATGAGGTCGAGGTAGCGGCTGCGGACGCGGCCCTCCTCGCTGAGCTCGGAGTAGGCGTTGGGGAGCGGCAGGATCGCCTTCGAGGCGATCTCCCACCCGTCGGCCATGATCGACAGCTCACCGCGGCGGCTGGAGATGACCTCTCCGTGCACGAAGACGTGGTCACCGAGGTCGACATACTCCTTCCAATCGGCGAGAGACTCCTCGCCGACGTTCGCGAGGGAGATCATCGCCTGGATGCGCGAGCCGTCGCCGGCCTGCAGCGTCGCGAAGCAGAGCTTGCCGGTGTTGCGGCTGAACACCACGCGTCCCGCGACGCCGACGACCACACCGGTCTCGGCGCCGGCCTCGAGCTCGCCGTACTCGGCGCGCAGGGCAGGGATGGTGTGCGTGACGGGCACGGAGACGGGGAACGCCCCACCACCGGCGTCCGTCCGCTTCTCGATCAGGCGCTCGCGCTTGGCGAGGCGCACGGCCTTCTGCTCGTGGACGTCCTCTTCGAGGGAAGGGTCGGTCGAGGCCGATTCGGGCGCGGCGGACGCGTCAGTCATGTGCGGGGCTCCTTGGAAGTCCCTCCCAGTTTACCGAGGCGGCTTGCCGCTCTTCGGCGCGGGCTGGGTAGCCTCGAAGAATGGCCCCCACACGGATCCTCCGCGCGCTCGCCGCCCTCTCCCTCGCCGTCGTCGCCGTGGCCATGCCGGCCGCCGCATCGGCAGCCGTCGACGGGAGCCCTTCCGCCGGCGCTCCACGGCAGCAGCTCGCGGCATCGAGCGACATGAACGACACGAACGACTTCTCGTATGCCTCGTGGGACGCCCTCTACGAGATCGGCCTCGACGACGAGGGCCGCTCCCGGATGCACGTGACCGAGACCCTGGTGGCCCGTTTCCCCGAGACCGACCAGAATCACGGCATCGTGCGCGGGCTCGCGACCTCGTACGAGGGGGCGAGCACCGAGACGCGGGTCCTCTCCGTGACCGACGACGACGGGAAGGAGGTGTCCTACGAGACCGACGAGGAGGACGGGCTGCTGTACGTGCTTACGGGCGACGACGACAACTACGTGCACGGGCTCACCACCTACGTGATCGAGTACGAGATGCGCGATGTGATCCTCGCCACCTCCCCGCCCGCCGGTTCATCGACTCCCGCGGTGGACGAGTTCTACTGGAACCTCCTCCCCCTCGAGAGCACGCAGCCCATCGAGCGGTTCCGCGCCGACATCGCGTTCGACGAGGAGCTGGGCGCGGCGCTCACGGGCTCGACGCGCTGCTACACCGGACCATCGGGATCCCAGACGGAGTGCGAGCTGCGCGGCCCTCAGACCGACGGCCGGACCACGGTCTTCGGCGTCCAGTCCGGGGAGCGACCGCCCGGCGACGGCGTCACCGTGGCCATCGGGTTCGAGCGGGGCACGGTCGCCCAGCCGCTCGCCCGCACGCCCGATCCGGTGGCCGACGTCGCGCCGATCGTCGCCGCCGTCGGGGCCGCAGGTCTCTCGGTCGGCAGCTGGGTGGCCGTATCCGCGTTCGCCCGCAGGCGACGGGTGGCCACCGGGATCGTCGTCGCGCAGTACGACGTGCCGGATTCGCTGCCTCCGCTGATCGCGGCAGCCGTGGTCCCCGGAGCCGAGGACGTCGTCCCGGCCGAGATCGTGCACCTCGCCGTGCGCGGGGCCCTGCGCATCGAGGAAGGGACGGAGGTCGAGGAACCCCGCCTGCGTCGTATCGCCGGCACCACCGCACCGGACGAGCTCGATGCCGAGGCGATGGAAGCGCTCTTCGAGGGAGCCGACGCCGAGGGTGTGGTCGATCTTCCTGCGGCCGACGAGGTCTTCGCCGCGCGCATGACCGCCCTGCAGCAGGCCGGCGTCACTGCGGCAGCCGCCCGCGGACTCACCGAGAAGGTGCGCAGCCGCGGAGCCGTGATCCTGCAGTGGAGCGCGATCAGCGTCGCCGTCATCACCCTCGTGTTCGCGATCTGGAGCGCGACCAGCGGGCGCCTCTCCGCGACCCCCGCACTCGTCGTGGCCTCCATCGTCGCGTTCCTCGTGCTGCTCTCGAGCATCTACGGGTTCTCGAAGCACACGGTGCTCACCGCCGAGGGGGCACGCACCTACGAGTACCTGCAGGGAGTGAAGGAGTTCATCCGAGTGGCCGACGCCGACCGCCTGCGCATGCTGCAGTCGTACAGCGGCGCCGAGCGGCGCCAGGATGGCAGCGCCGACGTCATCCACGTGTACGAACGGCTCCTCCCCTACGCGATCCTGTTCGGCATGGAGAGCGAGTGGGGCGACGTGCTCGAGCAGGCCTACACCGCCGAGCAGCGTGGCGCCTCGTGGATCGGTGATCCCACGTCCTTCGCCCTTCGCGTGCAGCTCGCGTCGTTCATGGCCTCGTCGCAGTCCGCGGCGACCTACTCGGCCCCCTCGTCGAGCAGCTCGAGCGCCGGAGGTTCGTACGGCGGCGGGTTCTCCGGAGGCGGCGGAGGCGGCGGCTTCTCGGGCGGTCGCTGAGGTCGAGCCGCCGCCGGGCAGCGCCGTGGTCAGATCAGCGGCGGAGCGTCCGACGCCTCGCGCAGCGCCCGCTCGACGGTCGACTGGACGAGCGCGGAGAGGTACCCGCCGGGGTTCTCCACCCCGATCTCGCGCAGCCGAGCAGTCGACTGGCCGATGATCGACCGGGAGAACTCGGTGGCCGTCGCGATGGCATCCGCGTAGGCGGGGCGGTCGGCCTCGGCGATCACCACCGGCTCGCATCCCATCTCCACCGCGAGCGCCTGCGCGATCGGCAGGACGGCGGCGGGGGCGGTCACGGCCGCGAAACCGGCCTGCAGCTGCCGCAGGTCGATCGATGTCCCGGTGAAGGTGATCGCGGGGTGCACGGCGAGGGGGATCGCCCCACGCTCGGCCGCCGGACGCAGTACCTCGATGCCGTATGCGGGATCGGTGTGCAGCACGAGCTGCCCGATCTGCCAGCCGCCCACCTCGGCGATGCCGGCGACCAGCGACGGCAGCTGCTCCGTCGGGACCGCGATGATCACGAGCTCGGCGCGGCGCACGACCTCCAGCGCGTCGAGCACCGGGACGTCGGGCAGCACGGCGGACGCCCGTTCGTCATCGGACCCGCTCGTGATACCGATCACCGCGTGGCCCGCGCCGCCGAGTGCCGCCCCGACGATCGGACCGACGCGTCCCGCGCCGATGATGCCGACGCCGAGACGCCCGTCACGCGCCACCATCATTCCCCCGTCTGGGCGGGCGGCGCGGGCGGCGGGAGCACCGGCGGAACCGGGGGTGCCACCGGCGGCACCGGAGAAGCCACCGGCGGTGCGGGCGGTGCCGGAAGCACCGGCGCCGCGGGCGGTGCGACCGGAGAACTCTCCGGAGGTGCCAGAGAAGCCGGAGGGGCCGGGGGCGCGGGAGGGGCCGTCCGGGCGACCGGAGGCGCCGCGGGAGGCGGCATCACGGGAGGCGGCGTCACGGGAGGCGGCATCACAGGAGGCGTGGGAGACCCCACCGGAGGTGCCGGCGGAGCCGTCTGCCCGGGGCTCGGGAAGACCGGCGGCGGTCCGGTGTAGGGCGGCGGAGCGACCGGGGGCGCAGCCGGCGCCGGGGTCGCATGCTCACTCCACCGGTGGCTCGTGTCGCGGGAGGCCGCCTCAGCAGCGGCGCGGCTGACGTCGTCGAGCAGTGCGAGCGCATCGGCGCGCTCGAGCCCGGAGAGGTACCCGGTGATGGGCCCGGGAACCGTGTGCACCTGCGCGCCCGAGACGCGCTGCGCGCGATCGATCGGTCCCTGGTTGAGGGAGACGCCCTGCAGACGTGCGAGCGGGAAGACCGCGAGCTTGCGCCACACGATCCCGCGACGCAGCAGCAGCCCGAAGTCGGCCACGGAGTAGCCGTGGCGCTTCCACGAGAAGGGACGCCGCCACCACGCCCGCCGGGGCATCGTGCGATACGGGTCGTTGTCGGTCGGCCCGACGACGCCCTGCTCCCAGAGCTGCGGGATGCTCTCCGCGGGCACGTCCGGCAGCACGAGTACGAGGACGCGCTCGACGTCGGCCCGCTTGCCGACGGGCAGCACCACGTTGAACTGCTGACCGCTTCCCGACGACTGCTGGGCCGCGCTCTTGCCGCTCATCCGGTTGATCTTGATCGTCCACCACCCGAACGGGCGCCACAGCAGCGACTGCGACACCTCGACCGCGAAGATGCGTCCCGGCGGGAGCGTCTCCGTCACGGTGGTGAGCAGACCGTAGGTGATGCGCACACCGTCGGGCGTCGGCGCGATGGAGTAGCGGAGCGACTTCGAGATCTGCGCCCAGGTGATACCGACGACGGCGACGACCATCGGCACCCCCATGCCGAGGCCGAGCCCGAGGATCACGACCCCGCCGTCCGAGATGCCGTCGGCCAGCATGCCGATCAGCGCGCTGCCCATCGCGATCGCGAAGATCGCGCCGAAGAACACGAACCACAGGAAGCCGGAGATGAGCTGCGAGCCGACCAGGCGCCCCGTGGGGATCTTGACGACGCTCTCCGGCACCACGTCAGCGAGGTCGACGCCGGTGATGAGCCCGTTGACGCCCGCGTTCATCGATCCGACGAGCTGCGCGCGAGCGGATGTCGGCGCTGCCGGCGTTCCTGCCGCCTGGGGGTTCAAGGCCGCGTGACGTGCCGCGCGGGCACCCGAGGCGAGTCGCAGGATGTCCGCCCGCACCGACTCCGCGCGCGGCGTCGCGAGATACTCGAGCTCGACGTTCGCGTCGTTGCCCGCGCCGACGACCTCGAGCTTGGCGAGGCCGATGATGCGCGCCGGGAACGGCCGGGTCAGATTGACGCCCTGCACCCGGTCGAGCGGTGCCCGTCGGTGCGAGCGGAAGATCAGTCCCTTGCGGACCTCGACGTGGTCCCCGGTGATCCGGAACTGCTGGAAACGCCAGATGAACCAGAAGATCAGCACCAGCACGATCACGAGTCCCAGCACGCTGAGCAGCGCGACGAGGATCAGGTTGTTGGAGAGCACCCAGTCGACGGGATCCGCTCCGCCGTAGTTGTCGTAGTGCGCTTCTTCGGGGGTGAAGAGGTCGAGGGCCCAGGCGATGAGGCGATCGCGCATGTTCGCGATCACGATGCCGGCGATGATGATCAGCGCGAGCCCGCCCTTGAACAGCGGGGTGAGCGGATGCATCCGGTGCCACTCGCCGTTCGCGAGCGTCGTCGGCGGCTCGCCGGTCGCGGGCTGCGCGCTCGGCGCGAGAGGGGGCTGCGGCTCGCTCACAGGCCGGTCCGACGGGTCTCGGCGACGTGGATGAGGGTGTCGCGCAGCGCCTCCGCCGCCTCCTGGGTGAGGCCGGGGATCTGCACTCCGGTCGTGGCCGCTGCCGTGACCATCTTGAGCTGGGCGATGCCGAACGCGCGGTCGAGCGGGCCCTGCGTGATGTCCACCAGCTGCATGCGACCGTACGGGACCGCGATCATGCGCTGCCACAGGATGCCCTTGCGGAAGACGATGTCGTCGACGCGCAGCATGTAGCCGATCGCCTTCGCCTGGCGGGGAAGGATGATGAGCGCGAACACCGTGATGAGCAGGATGACGCCGGCGGGGATCCACACCCACTGCTGGTCGAGCACGAGGCTCAGCACCACGGCGGCGGCCGCGACGAGCACGAGGAAGATCACGTTCTGCAGGATCTGCGAGACGACATAGCGCGGCGAGATCTGGTGCCACGTGCCGTCGAGCTCCAGCCGCGCCTCGTTCCGGGCCGTGCGCAGCTGCGTGTACGTCCCCTGGTCGAGGGCGTCGAGGTCAGTGCCCTCCGCCGGGTTCAGGGGCGCGGTCTCTGGGTTCTGAGTCATCAGGATCCTTCGGCAGGGTGCAGAACTGTTCGGCGATGAGCGCGGCGATCACGAGGACGATCGCGCTGCCGATGAGGGCCAGCATGGCCACAGTCGACCCTACCTGTGGAACGACGGGCCGCGACAGGAGGAACGTCAGCAGTCCGGCGCCGAAACCCGCCATGATCGCGCCCAGCAGGCTGGAGGCCCGGGCGAGCGTCGCCGCCCTGAGCGCACGGAAGGGATCGATGCGGACACCGGACCGTACGCTGCGCCGCACCGGCCACGCGACGCCGAGCGATGCCGCGGCGATGAGCAGGAGCAGCACGGGCAGGAGGAGCGACGGGGTGAACGTGACCCGCCCTGCCGCCGTGAGCAGATGATCGAGCAGGAAGCCGCCGCCACCCGCGAGCAGCGCGAGGACGACGAGGACCCCCGCGGAGGTGCGCCTCATCCCTCGCCCCGCGCATGCAGCTCCGCCGCGAGATCGGCCACTCTTCCGCGACCCTGCAGCTCGGCGTCCGGGTCGAGGTCCAGCCAGGGGTCGAGCACGAAGAGCCGCTCCCCGGCGCGCGGGTGCGGCAGCTGCAGCTGAGGGTCGTCCGAGACCACGTCGCCGTACGCGATGAGGTCGAGGTCGAGGGTGCGGTCGCCCCAGCGCTCCCGGCGTTCCCGGCCGTTCTCGTCCTCGATGGCGTGCAGCATCCCGAGGAGGATCCCGGGCGCGAGCCGCGTGGTGACCAGCGCGACCGCATTCACATAGCCGGGCGCGTCCGGATCCGGCCCGTCGAGGCGGAGAGCGACGGTCTCGAAGAGACGGGAGAGGCGCACATCGCTGACCAGCGGGAGGCGGGCGATCCGCTCGGCGGCACCGCGGATGGTCGCCGAGCGGTCGCCGAGGTTCGCACCGAGCGCGACGACGGCCACGCTCTCCGGCCGTGCGGGGCGGGGAGGCGGGAACTCGGGCGCTTTCGCGAGGTCGCGGCTCATACGGTGATGTCCTCCAGGGCATCGGAGCTGCGGCTGCGGTGCACGGTGACCGACACGTCGGAGAAGCTCAGCGCGATCGGAGCGTGCGGCTTGTGCACCGTGACGCTCACGTTCTGCACCCGCGCGTCGGCCAGCGCCACGTCCGCGATCCGCTCGGCGAGCGTCTCGATCAGGTTCACCGGCTCGCCCGCCACGACGGCGGCCACCTTCTCCGCCAGCTCTCCGTAGTGGACGGTGTCGCCCACCTCGTCGGAGGCGGCGGCCTGCTCCAGCGACAACCGCAGACGGAGGTCGATCGTGAACTCCTGCCCCTCCTCCCGCTCGCGCGTGTACACGCCGTGGCGGCCGAACACGGTCAGCCCGGTGAGGACGATCTCGTCGAGGAAATCCATTCCTCTAGCGTACGGGGGACGCCCGCCGTCGGCGGGGTCGGAGTTCACCCGGCCCAGGCGTGCGCGATCGCGAGCGCGTCGCGGGTCGCGGCGACGTCGTGCACTCGCACAGCCCACACCCCGGCACGCGCGGCGAGGGCGCTGGTCACGGCGGTGGCGAGGTCGCGGCGCGCCTCGGAGACCTCGTCGTCCGGTCCGGTCTCCTGGCGCAGTGTCTCCGCCAGGAATCGCTTGCGGGAGGTGCCGATGAGCACCCGTGGTCCGAGTGCGAGGATCTCGTCGAGCCCGCGCAGCACATCCCAGTTCTGCGCCCCAGCCTTGGCGAAGCCCACACCCGGGTCGACGATGAGCCGTGACGGGGCGATCCCCGACGCCGCGGCCTCGCCCATGCGCTCCTGGAGCTCGCCCGCGACCTCACGCGCGACCCGTCGATACTCGGCGTTCGCATACATGTCCGCGGAGAATCCCCGCCAGTGCCCGATCGCGAAGTCGGCGCCGGATTCGGCGACGGCCGCCCGCATCTCGGGGTCGGCGAGACCGCCGGACACGTCGTTGACGATCCTCGCGCCCGCACGCACGGCGGCGGCGGCCGTGGCGGCGCTGAGGGTGTCGATGCTGACCGGCACTCCCGCGGCGGTGAGCTGCTCGATCACGGGGATCACGCGCTGCTGCTCGACCGCGGTCCCGACGCGCTCCGCTCCGGGCCGTGTCGACTCTCCGCCCACGTCGAGCACCGTCGCACCGTCCGCGCGCAGCTGCAGACCGTGCGCGACGGCCCGGTCGACGTCGAAGTAGCGGCCGCCGTCGCTGAACGAGTCGGGGGTGACGTTGACGATGCCCCAGATGCCGGTCATCGACGCGGGGTTCCCGAACCGGATCCCGAGGCGCCGGAGCTCATCGAGGCGCCGATCAGCGTGATGAGCTCGGCCCTGGCGACGGCATCCGTGTACTCCCCGCGTGCGGCGATCGTGAGCGTGGAGGCTTCCGTCTGCCGTCCGCCCCGCATCGTCACGCACCCGTGGCTGGCATCGAGGACGACGAGCACACCGCGGGTGTCGAGGTGCTCCGCGATCGTGTCGGCGATCTGCTCGCCGAGACGCTCCTGCACCTGCGGACGCGCGGCGAGGATCTCGACGACGCGCACGAGCGCTCCGAGACCCACGACCTGCTCGCCCGGCAGATACGCGATGTGCGCATGCCCGGCGAAGGGCAGCAGGTGATGCTCGCACACGGAGCGGAAGCGGATGTCGCGGAGGAGCACCGCACCAGAGGGCAGAGTGTCGGGTGCCGGACCGCGCGCGACACTGATCGTGTGCGCGAGCGGGGCCGCGGGGTCTTCGCCGACGCCGGAGAAGAACTCCGAGTACAGCTCACCCATCCTCGACGGCGTCTGCTTGAGCCCCGGTCGATCCGGGTCCTCGCCGATCGCCTCGAGCAGCTCCCTGGTCAGCCGCTCGACGCGCTGCCTGTCGACGGTCACGTCACGCCGTCGCGGGTCGCGGGTGACCGGCGCCCGCCGATCCCTGCTGCGTGCGCGGTGCGCCGGCCGGAGCCTCGACGGAGGCCGCGAGCGACACGTCCTTCTTCGGCACCTCGATGGGAGGACGCTCCGACACCGGACGGGCTTCGCTCGACAGCCAGAGCGGACGCTCCGGAAGCTTCTTCACCTCGGTGAAGATCTCGGCGATCTGGTTGTGGTCGAGGGTCTCCTCCTCGAGCAGCGCCAGAGCGAGCTTGTCGAGGATGTCGCGGTTCGCGCTGATGACCTCGTACGCCTCGTTGTGGGCCTGCTCGATCAGGGCGCGCACCTCGGCGTCCACCCGCTCGGCGACCTTCTCGGAGTACTCGCGGCCTCGGCCCATGTCGCGTGCGACGAACATGTCGCCGCCCTCGGAGCCGAGCTTGACCGGGCCGACCTGCGTGGTCATGCCGTACTCGATGACCATCTTGCGGGCGATCGAGGTCGCCTTCTCGATGTCGTTCGAGGCGCCGGTGGTCGGGTCGTGGAACACGATCTCCTCGGCGACGCGGCCGCCCATGGCGTAGGTCAGCTGGTCCTGGAGCTCGTTGCGGGTGACCGAGTACTTGTCGTCCAGCGGCAGCACCATCGTGTAGCCGAGGGCCTTGCCGCGGGGCAGGATCGTGATCTTGGTCACCGGGTCGGTGTAGTTCATGGCCGCCGCCGCGAGCGCGTGTCCGCCCTCGTGGTACGCGGTGATGAGCTTCTCCTTGTCGCGCATCACACGGGTGCGGCGCTGCGGGCCGGCGATCACGCGGTCGATGGCCTCGTCGAGGGCGCGGTTGTCCACCAGCTGCGCGTTCGAGCGCGCGGTGAGGAGGGCGGCCTCGTTCAGCACGTTCGCCAGGTCGGCTCCGGTGAAGCCCGGAGTCTTGCGGGCGACGACCTCGAGGTCGACGTTCTTCGAGAGCGGCTTGCCCTTGCTGTGCACCTCGAGGATCCGCTGGCGGCCCTTGAGGTCGGGGGCGTCGACGCCGATCTGGCGGTCGAAGCGGCCGGGACGCAGCAGCGCGGGGTCGAGGATGTCGGGACGGTTGGTCGCCGCGATCACGATGACGTTCGCGTTCGGGTCGAAGCCGTCCATCTCGACCAGCATCTGGTTGAGGGTCTGCTCGCGCTCGTCGTTTCCGCCGCCCATGCCGGCACCGCGGTGGCGGCCGACGGCGTCGATCTCGTCGATGAAGATGATGGCCGGAGCGTTCTCCTTGGCCTGACCGAAGAGGTCGCGCACGCGGGAGGCTCCGACGCCGACGAACATCTCGACGAAGTCCGATCCGGAGATCGAGTAGAACGGGGCTCCCGCTTCGCCGGCGACGGCGCGGGCGAGGAGCGTCTTGCCGGTTCCGGGAGGGCCGTACAGGAGCACGCCCTTCGGGATACGGGCGCCGATGGCCTGGAACTTGGCCGGATCCTGCAGGAACTCCTTGATCTCGTGGAGCTCTTCGATCGCCTCGTCGGCACCGGCGACGTCGGCGAAGGTGACGGTCGGGGTCTCCTTGTTGACGAGCTTGGCCTTGGACTTGCCGAACTGCATGACCTTGCCGCCGCCGCCCTGCATGGAGGACAGGAGCCACCAGAACAGGAGGCCGAGCAGCACGAGCGGGAGGAGGAGCGAGAGGAAGCCGTCGAACCAGGTGGCGCGCGGGACGGCGTCGTTGAAGCCGTCCTTCGGCGCCGCGTCGTTGATCGCGGTGACCACCTCGTCGGCGCGGGCGTCGACGTAGTAGAACTGCACGTTCTCGGAATCCTTGAACGGCTTCGAGAGCGTCATGTCGACGCGCTGGTCGCCGTCGGTGTTCACGACCTCGGTGACCGTCGTGCCGGAGAGGAGCTTGAGGCCCTCCTGGGTCGTGATCTGCTTGGGCGCACCCAGATTCGAGATCAGCAGGAATCCGCCGAAGAGAAGCACGCCGATCAGCGCGACGTAGATCAGCGGATTCCGGGTGAGCTTCTTCACATCCATGATCGGATCAGCGTATCGCGCGCGCCCTAGGGGGTCGCTGTGCGTTCACCCACGGCGTACCGTGCGTCGAAGCGTCAGCTGTAGACGTGCGGCGCGAGCACGGCCACGTCGCGCAGGTTGCGGTAGCGCTCGTCGTAGTCGAGGCCGTATCCGACGACGAAGTCGGTCGGGATGTCGAAGCCCACGTACTTGCAGTCGATGACGACCTTCGCCGCCTCGGGCTTGCGCAGCAGGGCGAGCACCTCGATCGACTCGGCACCGCGGGATCCGAAGTTCTCCAGCAGCCAGCTCAGGGTGAGGCCCGAGTCGATGACGTCCTCGACGATCAGGACGTGCTTGCCGTTCAGGTCGGTGTCGAGGTCCTTGCGGATCTGCACGACACCGCTCGACTTGGTGCTGGCGCCGTAGCTCGAGACGGCCATCCAGTCCATCGGGGCGTGGAACGGCAGCGCCCGCGCGAAGTCGGCCATCACCATCACGGCGCCCTTGAGCACGCCGACGAGGACGAGGTCCTTGCCCTCGTAGTCCTTGGCGACCTGGGCCGCGAGCTCATCGAGCTTGGCCAGGATCTCCTCCTCTGTCACGAGGATGCTGGTGAGGTCGTCCTGGATTTCCGCGGCGCGCATGGATCGATTTTAGGCGACGCGATCCGATGCTCGGGTCCAGGTTCGAGTATCGGCAGGGGATCTCCCCATCCCGCGGCATCCGCACTACTGTGAGCGGAGATGCGGGCGGACGCCCCCGACGGAAGGATTCACCATGGCTCTTGACGACATCCTCAACCAGGTGCCGATCGACGACATCGCGGAGAAGCTGGGTGTCTCGCGGGACGAGGCGAAGGTCGCGGTCGAGCAGGGCGGCGCCGTCCTCCTCGGCGGACTCGCGAAGAACGCTCAGTCCGACGAGGGCTCCGCCGCGATCCAGGCCGCGCTGAAGAAGCACGTCGGCACCGGCGGCGCGTCGAAGGTCGACGAGATCGATCAGGCCGACGGCGACAAGATCGTCTCGCACATCCTCGGTTCGAAGAAGACGGAGGTCACGAAGGAACTCACCGAGTCGAAGGCGACCCCCGGCATCGACTTCGGCAAGCTCCTCCCGATCCTGGCTCCCATCGTGATGGGCCTGATCGCGAACGCGAACAAGGACAAGACCGCGAAGGCGGATGCCGGCGCGGAGAGCTCCGGCGGCATCGGCGACCTCATCGGAGGCATCCTCGGCGGCGGCAACGGCAACAGCAGCTCCGGCGGCGGCATCGGCGACGTGATCGGCGGGCTGCTCGGCGGCGGCAACAGCGGCGGCTCGGGCGGCGGCATCGATCTGGGCGGCATCCTCGGCGGCCTGTTCGGCGGCAAGAAGTAAGAGGTTCCGGCGAAGGCGTTTCGTCTCGCTGCGCTCGCTCAACGACCGGGTTGAGCAGCACCCGGCGAAGGCGTTTCGTCTCGCTGCGCTCGCTCGACGGCCGGAGGCCCCGGTCGTTGAGCGAGGACGCCGGAGGCGCCCGAGACGAAACGCGGTCAGCGAGCGGACGCGGTGAAGACGATGCGCCCGCCCTGGCGCACGGCCGAGCAGCCGGGCAGGTCGATCGGCCCCTGACCGCTCCAGTCGGTGACCAGGCGGGCGACCTCGATGGTCTGCGTCCGCGTGAGGCTCACTCCGAACTCGCTGTCGACGACGAGGCGGATGATGCGGTTGCGCAGCGCGGCCGGGTTCGCGGCGAGCGCCGCCACGCTGACGGAGATCCCCGCCTCGGCGTGCTCGACGATGTCCTCGATCGTCTCGTGGATCATCTCGTCGAAGGCCTCCGCGTCCTCCCGCAGCTGCTCGGCCGTGCGGGCGAGCGCCTCGGCGATGCCCGGACCGAGCTCGGCCTCGAGCACCGGGAGCACGCGCTCGCGGGCGCGCACCCGGGCGAAGCGGTCCTCGACGTTGTGGGGGTCGTCCCAGACCTCGAGTTCGGAGGCGGCGCAGAACGCACGGGTGGTCTCGCGACGCACGCCCAGCAGCGGACGGATCCAGCGGAGTCCGTCCCCGTCCTCGCGGACCGGGGCCATGCCCTGCAGGCTGGCGGCCCCCGATCCGCGGGCGAGTCCGAGGAGCACGGTCTCGGCCTGGTCGTCGAGAGTGTGGCCGAGCAGCACCGCGGCCGCGCGCACGTCCGCCGCCGCATCGCGCAGCACCCCGTAGCGGGCGTCACGGGCAGCGGCCTCCGGGCCGCCCTCCCCCGTCACGTCGACGCGCACGATCAGCGCGTCGAGGCCGAGCGCGGTGGCCGCCCGCGCCGCTCGGGAGGCGACCTCGGCGGAGTCGTCCTGCAGACCGTGGTCGACGGTCAGCGACGCCGCCCGGAGACCGAGCTTCGGCGCTTCGAACGCCGTGGCCGCGGCGAGCGCGAGGGAGTCGGCTCCCCCGGAGAGAGCGACGATCACGGTCGCCCCGTCGGGCAGGTCGGCGAGCGCGGTGCGCACGGCGAGGCGGATCTCGGCGATGGCGGGGGAGAGAGACGGCACGGGTCCACGCTAGGGCACCGTCCCGTCCCCCGCTGTCTCGAGAGTGCGACGAGCGTGCAGGCGGGTCTATCCTGACGCCGTGACCGATGACCCGCGCTCGAGGCCGTTCCGAACCGAGAGATTCAAGGCGTTCGTCGACGCCGTCGTCGCGATCGCCATGACGCTGCTGATCCTCCCGCTGATGGAGTCCGTCTCCGAGGCGGCGTCCGGCCGCATGAGCACGGCCGAGTTCCTGGACGAGCACTCGGGCCAGCTGCTCAGCTTCGGGCTCAGCTTCCTGCTCATCGCGACGTTCTGGATGGGGCACCACCGGCAGTATCGCGACGTGGAGTGGATCACCCCGCCGCTGCTGTGGATCAATGTCGCGTGGATGGCGACCATCGTCTGGCTGCCGGTCCCCACCGCGATGATCGGGCAGATGGACAACGACCCGCTCCAGGCCGTGGTCTACATCGGCACGTTGATCATGACCCAGGTCACTACGCTCGCCGGGTGGCTCTACCTGTCACGTCACCGCGAGCTCGGGACGGTGTCGGCCTCCACGATCCGCGCCGGGGCGATCGGCGACCTGGCCGCGATCGTCCTGTTCTCCGGCGCGCTGGCGATCGCGGTCGCCGCATCGCCCAACGGGTATGCCGGCCTGTTCCTCCTCGTGCTGAGCGGCCCGGCGAGCCGCCTGATCAACCGCCTCCTCCGGAAGCGCGACAGCACCCCGGAGCCGACGGTCGACAGCGGAACCTGAGCGGTCGCTGCCCGCGGGTGTGGGAGCGCCGCGGGTAGGCTAGTCCGCGGCATCCAACCGAACTTTTCCTGAGGAGCACACGCATGGGCGCACACGACGCCGTCATCGAGATCCCGCGCGGCAGCCGCGTGAAGTACGAGGTCGACCACGAGACCGGGCGAGTGCACCTCGACCGCGTGCTCTACACGACGTTCGGCTACCCGGCCGACTACGGCTACTTCGACAACACGCTCGGCGAGGACGGCGACCCGCTCGACGTGCTGGTGCTCCTCGACCACGCCATCTACCCGGGCGTCGTCGTCGAGGTCCGTCCCGTGGCCGTGCTCAAGATGAGCGACGAGGCCGGCGGCGACGACAAGCTGGTCGCCGTGCTGTCGAAGGACCCGCGCTGGGCTCACATCCAGGACATCGACGACATCGCCGAGTACACGAAGAAGGAGATCTCGCACTTCTTCGAGCACTACAAGGACCTCGAGCCCAACAAGTGGGTCAAGGTCGACGAGTGGGGCGACGCCGCCGAGGCGCAGCGCATCCTCGACGAGGCGATCGTCCGTTTCGGCGAGCAGGGCCACTGACCCGCTGAGCGGTAGACAAGACCCCCGGTTCCGCAGAGCGGCCCGGGGGTCTTTCGTTGTGTCGTGTGTCGTGAACTCGTGGCTCAGGCGGAGACGCCGTGCCGACCGAGGAACTGCACCGGGTTGACGGCGCTGCCGTTCACGTAGACCTCGAAGTGCAGGTGGCAGCCGAACGAGCGACCGGTGTTCCCCGCGTAGGCGATGATCTGGCCGGAGCGGACCCACTGGCCCGAGCGCACCTGGATGCCGCCGTCGCGGATGTGCGCGTAGCCGGTGCCGATGCCGCCGCCGTGCTGGATGCGGATGTAGTTGCCGTAGCCGCCGTTGTAGCCCGCGTAGTCGACAGTGCCGGACTGCGCGGCGTAGATCGCCGCACCGCAGCCGTTCGCGAAGTCGGTGCCGTAGTGGAAGCTGGACGAGCATCCCTGGGGGCCGCACTGCTGCGAGCGAGGACCGTAGCCCGAGCTCTTGCCGCCGCCATGAGGACGGCACCAGCCACCCGTTCCCTGGGAGCCTCCTCCGCCGCCTCCGCCACCGCCGCCTCCACCGCCGCCGGCTGCGGCTGCTGCGGCCTCGCGTGCTTCGCGCTCCTTGCGCCGCTTCTCCGCGAGGATGACGCCGGCCTTGTAGCCTTCGACCGTCTTGGCGGTCGCATCCTTGAGAGCGGCGAGCTGCGCCTGCATCGTGGCGAGGTTCGCCGACTGCTCGTCGAGCGCGGCCTGGGCGGCGTCGGCAGCCTGCTGCGCGACGACCATCTTCTCCTCGGCGATCTTCTGCAGCCGGTCGCGCTCGTCGCGGGCGACCACGGCCTGGTCGCTGAGCGACTGCGCGGAGTTCCGAGCGGCGACAGCGTCGTCGTACACCGACTGGTTGTACTCGAAGAGCTTGTCCATGGTGCCGAGCCGAGCCAGCAGCTCGTCGGCGTTGTTCGCGGAACCGGTGAAGAACAGCTCGAGCGAGGTGTCGTCACCGCCGTTGCGGTAGAGCTGTGCGGCGACCTGTCCGGCCTTCTTCGCGGACTCGTCCGCCTTCGCGGACTGCTCGTCGGCCTTCGCCTGGAGGCTGTCCGCCTGGGTGGCTGCGGCGAAGAACTTCTGCTGGGCGTCGTAGAACTCCTCGGACGCCGCCTTCGCGGCCGCCTGGGTCTCGGCGACCTTCTGGGTCAGCGACTGGATGAGCCCCTCGATGCGGGAGACCTCTGCCGACTTGGCCGCCTCGCTGCGCTTCGCGCGCTGCACGTCGTCCCAGCTCGGGTACGAGGCCGCGTAGGCGGCGGAGACGCCGTTGGAGATGCCGAAGGCGCTGAGCGCGACGACGCTGAGCACGCCGATGCCGAGAGCACCGCGCCTGCTGACGCCTTCCTTGCTGAAGGCACGGCTTTCCGCCGGGCTGGGCGCGCAGCCGCAATCGTCTGAAGCCGCGGCAACCGCAGCATCCAGAGTGTTCTGGTCGTCGTTCACACGGCCCCTTCCGCCGGTTTCACAAATGCCACACTAACAACAACTTTCACATCCGCACCAGGGCGGATCGGGGGTCCATGGCGACACTCGTGATCACTCCATCGTCCTCCCGAAACACGCCCGGGGGTAGGCGCCGCGCCCTCGATTCGCGATTTGCCCGAATCATCCCTTATGCTTGAGCGTCGGCAAGGAAGTCCCCCGGGACTGACTCGGCCCCATCGTTTAGCGGCCTAGGACGCCGCCCTTTCACGGCGGTAGCACGGGTTCGAATCCCGTTGGGGTCACACCTTCCGGTACAATTGAAAACAAGTATGGCCCTGTAGCGCAGTTGGTTAGCGTGCCGCCCTGTCACGGCGGAGGTCGCGGGTTCAAGTCCCGTCAGGGTCGCTCCGTGCGACGAGCTCTTTCTTCGGAGAGGGCTCTTCGTCTAGGACGCGACAGGTTCGCCAGTCGCGCGGCTCTGTAGCTCAGTTGGTAGAGCGTTCGACTGAAAATCGAAAGGTCACCGGATCGATGCCGGTCGGAGCCACAAGGCTGATCATTACAATCAGCCCAGAAACCCTCGCCTAGCTTCTACATGGCGGGGGTTTTGCTTTGCCCTGGTGAGAAGCGGTTTCTGAACCGCTCCTTGGGCTATCCGGCCCGGTCGTTAAGCGCGTGGAATTCCCGGACGTTGAGCGAGCACAGCGAGACAAAACGCCCTCGACATGGAGCTTGTGCCGGTTTTGTGCCGGTAGCGCGCCAGAAGCGCTCGCGGTGGGCTGCCTTAACGAGGATCTCGTTCCAAGGAAGGAACGAGAGGTTGCTCCGCTACTTCGTACTCTCCAACGCACCTGAACCATGTCACATCGTCTTGCGGGACCGCCGCCGCTACGAGGGCTGCGCCTACAGCGCGTTGCCAGACTTGATCATGTCCGACCAAGGACGCAGCATCGACCTACGCGGCCCCGAACATTGCGCTGTCCACTCGACAGGCTGCGCGGCGAAGCGCATCGGCGACATTGGCTTCGGTGGCGTAGTAGGAATCGAAGCTAGCAGTCATGAGCTTCAACAGCTTCTCGACATCAGAACGGATCTGATCATCGTCGAGGCTCTTGATTGCTTCCAGAAACCGCTGTGTATCGCGAGGAGTCGCCAACGATATCTCATCGATCTGACCTGACAAGAGCTGCTCGTAGTATCCCCTGCGCTGCACGGTCGAAGCGTACTGCGACCCCGTCGCCGGCGGGTCGAATCTCATGTCGTCGCCGCTGGTTAGCCGGTCAATGAGTTTGCGTTTTGCCGGGGATCGCGTTGCTATTCCCTCGACGTACTCAAGAAGCTCTTCGTGGGACATACCCGCGAGCGCACGATAGAACTGGACCGGAAGGAAGCCGGTGGGTCCTGTCGCTGTCTGACGGATGTACTGTTCCGGGCTTCCCACGTTCAGCCGGCCAAGGAAGTCGTAGAGCACATCGTCGCTAGAGAGAGCCGTACGGACCACGCGTTCCGTGCCTATCGTGATTGCTGTGGCCGGTTGCAGCTCGCCAACTAGTTTCAGCGTTGGCGCCCCACCAACTTCAACGAACTGCCCCTCCTTGATGAAGGAAATTTGATCGAGCAGCTTCTCATCGATGAGGACCTTTTGCCCGGTGGGCCCCTGCAGTGTGTTCTCGGAGAAGTCCAACACTGCGGCGTTGCTTGCTCCCGCCCTGACGAGAGCTTCGAAGTGGCTCATCATGGCCCTTTGATCTCGTGCCTTCGCCTCCTCCAGCACTCGTTTCAGCTCCGGGAACCGAATCTTCTGGGAACGAGAGTTGTACCTGTAGAAGATGTCACCTTCGGAGATCTTCGCGTTCTGTTGCTGGTAGCTCTTCCTCGCGAGAAGCGGCTTATCTTCCGACTCGAAGGTATAGATGACGCCGATGGATGGACCGTCTGGCAAATCGATCAATCCGAGAGACCAGTGGATTTCTGGGGAGAAGAGCTCATTGAGCGCCGCGGTGAGCTTGGCTTGATCGAGGTTGTCGAAGCTCGATCTTCCCTTGCCCGACAGCCCGACTACAGTGCGCGGATTGTCTGTGATCCCGAAGAAGATGTAGCCCCCTCGCGCGTTGGCGAAGGCCGCCATCGTGCGCGCATACAGACCGATAGATCCCCAAGTGAAGTTCTCCTTGAACTCCTTCGTCGAACTCTCGCGCGTCACGACATGAAGAACACCCTCGTCGTTTCGTGTCTTGACTAGGTTTCCTGTTGCCGCGTCAGAGAACGGACTGCCGCCTACTCGCAATGGATACCCCCGTCTGAAGCGCTTGCCCGCATGCCCCTAAGGTAAGCCACGAGTCACGGCTCGCGTGTCAAACGCCCAGATCGGAGCGTTTCGTCAAGCCATCCCAGCGCGGGTATTTGGCTGACGCAGTCCAACCTTGATGGGTGACTTCTCCCCGTAGGGCGCGATCCCGCCAGCATTTGGAGGTTCAGAGATACTCGCGGCATCCGCCCGAAAAGAAGCTGGACCCGTTGACCAGTGTTCACTGGGCGGGTCCGCACTCCAAGAGTATCGTGCGCCGTCAAGAGTCCGGCTTGGAGTCACCCTCTCCCGCCGTGCCGCTCGACGTGGGCAAAAGCTTCCTCGACACCGAGCGATCCGACGGTCAGATAGCGCTTGCGCTGGCTTGCCGTCAGTTCAGTGGGCAAAGCTCCGACACGTGCCGCGATCAGGACGAGCGCATCTTCGACGCTGATGGGCACGTAGTTAAGTTCGTTGTCCCACACGAAGTCGACGTAGACGCCGTTGTTGGGGTGGAAGCACCCAGAATCGGGGATGTAGACGTACGTCCGCAGCTCAGAGTCCACAACGCAGAGCCAGAGGAGCTTGTCCCCTGCGAGCACACGGAAAAGCCTCCAAGCACTGGTTCCGGAGTACGCTTCGGCACCGCTCATCTCGCGTCCTTCTGCATCAGTGAAAGTCGCTCGTCCCACTCCCAAGCGCTGGCCGGGACATCACCGTTGAACACGGGGCGGATTTCGGCACGAGTCTTGGTGTAGGAGTTGCCCAGCAGACCACGACGATCCGCAGGGACCAACAACCCCGTCTCACCGGGGAGCTCGATCCATCCGGTGAGTACGCCCAAGTCCAAGTCCCATACGAATTGCGATCTCTCCTTGAACTCTGCAACCGAAGCGTCGAAGTCCTGCATCGCACGTCGGAGGGTCCAGCGATTCACGTGCATGAGAACCATCATCACGTCCTCGAACCGTCCGTTGTTATCCGCACGCCCCGAGTGCTGGGTGAGGTGACACCCCTCGCACATGGCGATCACTCCAATGAGACGCTGCACGTGCGCACCATTCGAATCGATGAATTCCCACATCTCGTTGCAGTCGAGGCCAGATCCGCCCTCTGCGCCGCGCCCACACACCTCGCACTCCTGGCCAGCCCGCTCGGCGGTACGGCGACTGAGGTCCTGCCATCTGGATCGCGGGAGAAACGCTCGCAAGTTCGATCCCCATACGGTGCGCGGAAGGCGATCCGCGCGCAGCGCGAGCAACGTCCCTTCCTTGAATCTCTGCCACACAATGGTCATGATTCCTCCGTCCATGTAAGTGAGTCGAGTGCTGCGTTCGCTCGCAGTGCCACGTCGGCCCGCGCCCGGCTGTAGCGTTCGGTGACCTGCAGCGATGAGTGCCCGAGAATTGCCTGTACATCGTTGGCTGCGGCTCCTGCGTCAAACAGGAGGGTCGCCAAGGTGTGGCGGAGATCGTGAATACGTAGCTCCGGGCGATCGAGCTTCCGCCGCAGGGCATCCCAATCCACGGCTCGACGCACGTTCGATGGGTTGAGCGCTCCGCCTCGTGGTCCCGAGAACGCCAGGTCGCTTCGGCGCTTGCCGTTGATGGCTTCTTCCACGTACGGGAGGAGCGCCTGAGGCAGGGGTACGGTCCGCTCCTTGTGACTCTTCGGACTTTGCTCGATCCTCGTCCCCGAGCGCCCCATCGAGAAGTTGCGGCGTACATGGATTACTCGTCCGGGGACCTCGATATCCTCGACGCGAAGAGCGCCGGCTTCTCCCGCTCGCATTCCTGTGTACACGAGGACTGCGAGATAGGCGCGATACGGTCCAGCTTCCACAGCATCGAGCATGATCCGAACCTCGGACACTGAGAGTGCTCGCGATCGCACACTTTGAGCACGCTCGTCGCGAGGCCGACGCACAAGCCGAGCCGAGTTGGCTGCGATGACATGCGCACGTGCCGCACCATCCAGCAGCCTGCTAAGCATGGACAACGCGTCATTTCGCGTCGAAGCGGAGCCATCCCAGCCGTTGACCGCTTGCTCGATATCACCGACTGTGATCGTTTCGATCTTTCGATGCCCGAGCCACGGCTTCACGCGCTTACGCCAGGCAACGTCATAGGCACGTGCTGTCGCAGGGCGTACACCGGCGTCGATGGTCGGCCAATATCGGGCGTGCCAGGCGTCAAGGGTCATGGCTCCGTCGGGGCGAACGCTCGATTGCACCTCCGCGCGCAGGCGTTTCGCTTCCGCGAGAGATCCGACGAGAAAGCTACGTTCTCGCACCTCACCGCCGATACCGACAGCCCACACACGCACTTGGTACTTGTTGCGATCAGCGCGATAGCGGATACCATCGGGCAGCTGGCGTCCCGTCTTCGGATCCAACCGGCCGTCAGAAGACACCGGTGCCACCCCCTGCGAGGAACACATCGATCGTCGAGGCCTTCCAGAGCATGTGCTTGCCCATGCGAGCATCAGGGAAAGGCACACGCGCTTGACGACGCAACGAGTCGAAAGTCGACAGGGGCACTCGGCATCGGGCTGCAACCTCACGACGGGTCAAGTACTCGTCCGTGCGTGTGTCCGTGTCAATCTGCCTGTCTTCCAGTTCCAGCTCTTCACGCATAATCGTTCCCTTCTCGTTGAATGGGCCGTTCTCGTCGGCTGTCATGCCAGTCACGCGCCGCACGGGACGCCTCGAGAGCGAGGGCTCGGTCTCCATCAGTGAGCCACCCCATGCCCGCAAAGCTCCAAGAACCGATAACGAGCACGTCCTCTGAACGCACGTGTTCGTCAACGTTGACGCGCTCGATCAGCCGCTCCAGCCGCCACCGCCGTCGTGCACCACGAAGCGATCCCAGGGTCACGGAGTAGCGGCGAGACTTTGTGGAGAAGTGCCCACGAAACCCGAGCATGTGCGCCCACTTTCCGAGGAGCAGGTATGCACTGTCCGACTCCGCACCTTCGGCGATCTCGGATGCCACCGCTTTGAGTCGATCAAGGTGCACACGCCGTCCTGCACCTCCGATGTCTTCAGTTGCTTTCGTCGCGTACTTCGCGATGTAGGCAGCAACCGCACGGTCAGACAAGCTCCCATCGAGGCCTTCGCGCTGCACGATTGCCTGCACGTCCATCTGCGTGCCCCAACGGAGCTCCCGCTCGTCCACCTCACCGGGCAGCCGAGACGCTGGGAGCACGACATCGCAAGCTGCGCTGCGTATTGCCCTTTCAAGGACGGACTCCGTCGCGTGGAGCGGCGGCGCCGGGAAAGGGTCGATGTCGTCTACACCATCCAGCCGCACGATCGCATGGAAGTGGACCGCACCACGTCGCTGGAACTCCGCGACCTTCGCGAATTGCAAGCGCACGATCTCGGAAGCCGCACGGTTCGTCATCCCCAGCTCACGCGCAAGCCGACGACGCAGCATGATTGTGAAGCGCCGCCAGAGTTCGGGCGCATGAAACTGCCACGCGATATGACCCGCATAGTCGTAACAGTCTGTGCAGACGGGCTCCCCCAACACGGGGTCATCGGCCGCGTGGTCACACTCACAAGCTCGCGCCTTGCCATGCATGCAGACACCACTTCTCCGTGTGCGTCCGAGCGTGTGCACAGCCCCGAAGGACGGCGCCGTGAGGGTGAGGAACACCATTGGATGCGCCGAGATAGTCTCAGGCACGCCCTTTATCCCACCTGCGGCACCGGCCATGATCATGTGCCAGGTATCCCCCTTGTACTCGTGGCTGCAGGAGGCACATCGACGAGCACGCCGATTTCCACACCGCACATAGGTGAGCCGGTCAGGTTGCGTAGCCGAGGAGAACTGAGCGAGAACCTCGCCGCTCTCCCCCGCCAGCGTTGTGGACTCGCCCGAAAGCCTCACCGGGTTCGAGCAGTAGCCGGTGCGAGAAGCACCCTGGAGCCACTGATCGAACTCTGGACTCCGGAGACGCCGAGCAATGGAGACTCCGAGGTTCATCGCTCAACCACCACTACGGGAACTGCACAACCCAGGTCGCGAATCAGACCGTCGGAATCATGACTCCAAATCACACGACAGATAGCGTCGCTCTGGCCAGACTGTCGCCGTACGTCCTGCCACCGAAGGATCTGCGCGTCAGTGCATGCGTCGTTGGCAAGGGTTCCCCCGTAGAGATCGAGGTCAGTCTGCGCTCCCAGGGTGGGCAGGTCGTAGACCGCCGTCCAACCAGGACCGTTCTCTTCTCGCTCAATCTCGAGATTGCAGGGCGCAGACCAAGCGCTCAGCTGGGTCTTCCGCGAGTTGTCCGCCGTTCCCGGAGCCGTGCCTGACGTGCATCCTGTCGCAGCCACGACGGCCACAAGGCCGAGGATCGCGATGGCCGAGTGCTGGATATTCATGATTCCTCCTGGATGTCTGAAGAACGACGCGACTGCCTCGTCCTGGGTGCGCGCTTAGGCTCGCGCGGAGCTTCTGGGATGACGATCGGGATCTGAGTAGGCGCGAAATACGACAGCGCCGCATCGCGGATCTGCTCGTCAGGGACGTGAGCAGCACGAACACGCACTGGTGGCGTCCCGTCCTCGGGCACGACGTAGGCGACACCCGGTGTAGCTGGCGAGATCTCGTGGCACCGTGCACCGCCCTCGACCGCCCCATCGCCCAAGACCATTGCTGTCTCTGTGCGGTCGCGAAGGCGAAGTCCGATCGTTTGGGTGAACAACCCGCGCGCTGGCAGCGTCTCCTTTCGGGGATCCTGCAAGCACGCGAAGACGACGAAGCCAACTGCCCGGCCTTGAGACGCGAGAGTTGCCAAGGCGGCGTTGGCTCGACGCAGAAGATCGCGGTCTGTCTCATACGCGGTGAGCGCCGCGAGTTCGTCGATCAGGATGATGACCAGCGGACTGTCAACGCTCGCGACATGCTGACGGGTGTGGCCTGCCAGCTCTCGCGCTCGGGTTTGCATGGTCGCAACCGCGTCCTCGAGCAGGGCAACAGCAGGGGGTGCATCGTCAGCGAATCGGGTGAGCAGCGCACGCCCCATGGCGAGCTCCATGCCGCCCTTGCGATCGATTCCCCAGACTTGGACCGTACCCTCGTGGATCGGCCTGACCAGACCCATGAGAAGCCCCCACACGAGCGATGCCTTGCCGCTGCCCGAGGAGCCAGCAACCAGAGTGTGCGGTCCCACACGCAGACGCCACTCATGCCCACCATCGGCGATCCCCACCGCGACTGACCCGCCGTCCCAGCTGCCGCCCAAAGGCGCTGTGAACGTTTGCCCGAGGGCGTCGACGAACTCGAGGTGCAACTGAAGAGCGCTGATCTGCTGCCCGTGCACGGAGGCTCGGAGCGCGGAGAAGGCCTGCGCAATCCGGTCGCTGGCGGACACAAGTTCCTCACGCACGAGCCCCTGCGGAAGAGAGACAGAGGCAACCAGTGTCATTCCTTGCCAACGAGGAGTCCCGAGACCGGCAAAGATCGTCCGTCCGTCAAGGGTTCGGATCTGCAAGCGCAGCGTGTGCGCGAGAGCCGGCCATGCTGCCTGCACATGCAAGGACACCTCTCTCTGCCATCGACGCAACAGGACTGCATGCATGTCGCGACCAGCCAACAACCGCCGTACGACGACGATGACGATCATGGCGACGATCAGGAGCGCGATCACGTTTCGCGGGGTTTGGAGGAAGAACGCGAACGGCGCCAGAATCAGGGCGACTCCGAGCATCCACCGACCAATGCGCCACAGCCGGGTCCTCTCCCCTGCCCAGTACTGGCGAAGCACGGAGCGCTGGTAGGCCATCACTCACCGCCGCGAGACTTCGGAGCGGGCTTCATTTCTGCTGCGCGAAGTGAGTACGCAACACGCGGGCGTCCGCCGGTCTCCTTCACGTACGGAGTGACCGAGAGTCCCTCGAAGAAGACCGGGCGGAAGGGAAGGCCGTTGGCCTCAGGTGGTGCAGTGGGCTCTGCGATGCTCACGAGCTTGACGGTGACCTCGTTCTGGCCCTTGCGAGCGTCAGGATCGGCGTCGATTACGCGAACCTGCCACAGAGGGTGACCGGTGGTCTTGTCGAGATCCTGCCCCTGACGCTGTCCGTCGTCCGACCACTTCACTACGGGCTCGACCTCGCCAACCATGAAGGCCCCGCGTGGGAAGTACGCCTCGAAGTTCACCGGGATGGATGTCTGGATTGCCATGGAGTCCTCCTATTTGAGTTGTGTTCCCGCAGTTGCGGGTACAGCTCAAGACTGCGAAGGCACCCCGACAAACCTGCCGCGGTTTTCGGCGCTCAGCGCCAATGGAGGCGGACACGCACCCCAAGGTCTCGACCGAAAAGCAAAGAACGGTCCTGTTCAGAGGGCGAAAATCTGCCGCATACTGGCTCGGGATTCTCTCGATAGTCGGCGCGCTCCAGACGAGCGAGCTCCAGAAAAGCTCGATCTAGCATCCGGTCGCCGAGCGCGCATCAGTGCCGCGCCAAGTCAGCGCACGACATCAGGTGCATGGACTGCAGCGTTCGAACGGGACCTTGGGTGTGAGAACTTTCTTTACTCATTCAAGGCCGGCCTCCGGCCGGCACGCGCGTCGCTGACTGCGGTGCGTCCGGTCCTCGCTACGCTGCGGTCCGGGCGCTCCTCATCAGCGTCGCGCGCCGGCTACGCTAACTTCAGAGTGTGAAGACACTGGTGCTGGACTCCACCGAGCTGTATCGAGACTGGCTATTCAAAGGCGCCACCGTTCAGCTTCTTGAACATGCAATATCGAGGACGATTGAAGCAGTTGCGATTCCCGGGCCAGTCGTTGAGGAGCTAGTCGCGAATCATGAACGCCAAAGCGAAGACGCTTTAGCGAGGCTCAACAAGGCAGCCCTCGAGTGTCAGCGGCTCGGCATTCTCGATGCCATCCCTCGTTCAGCACCATTGGACTACCGTGCATACGTGACTGAGCTATGGGACGAGCGCTTGGGCTTCACTATCTTGCGCTGGCCTTCAGTCTCGCATCAAGAATTGGTCAGTCGTGCGACAACTCGAACTGCGCCATTTGACCATAAGGGCGGGGGCTATCGCGACGCGCTGGTCTGGCACAGTGCGCTCGAACTAGCTAGAGACGGGAAGGAGGTAGTGCTCATTTCAGCGGACCGCGCATTCACCGACGGAGGGGAAGGCCTCGCGCAGTCACTCCGCGACGAGGCCGCCTCACTAGCCGGATCCGTTGAACTTGTTCGAGACCTCGCCCCGTGGCTCTTGGACCATCTGCCCTGGCAAAGCGTTTCCACGAACGATGCCCTACTGAACGCCAGAGACGATGTATTCCGCTCTTACTTCCTCGAATCAGATTTCCAGGAGCAACTCGCGCCGGATGCAGAGGCGATCGGGTTCGATCGCGCCCCGTACCATTTCGAGACCGACGACGTCCAGTGGAGCGGGGCGTTGGATCGGGTCTCTGTTCGCCGAACAGACGAGGGTGCCACCTTTATTGAGTACGAGATCGGCGAGATCGTCGATTTCACGGCTCTGCTTCCCGAGGGGTCAAGGCTTGAGCCTCATTGGGAGATCTCTTCAGCCCCGTACCCGGCTCAAATTCGAGTCCAGGGCTCAGCTGAAATAACACTTCGTGTCGGTGTGCTCTTTGAGGCCGATACATCCTTCACGTTCGATGATCTGTCATGGCATCGCGCTGACGGCAGAGGGAACGGGGCGCCTGTTCAGGCATACGATCCAGGCCCTGCGCTCTTTGAGTTCTAGAGCACGGCCATAGCGACGTCGGTGTCCTCTTTCGCCGATGGGAGGGGCTTCGCTGCTGGACCCTTGCCTTCGCCAGCATGCGCGTCCTTGGAGCCGACCATGGCGACATAGCGCAGGGGCACGACCGTCTCGGCTCTCTGCGGTACCGGCGCTTTAGCGGCGGGCCCGCGAAGCAGCGAGGGCTTTTCGGCCGGTGCTCGAACCAGAGTTCGCTTGATGGCCTGCCCGAGAACTTCGGCAAGTAGCGGAGGGGTAGCGTTGCCAATCTGGAGGGTTTGCTCTCGATAGTTTCCCGCGACTCTCCATCCGTCGGGGAAGGACTGAAGCCGAAGCTGTTCCTCCATCGCCAGCGGTCTATTTTCCCAATGAAACGGCCCCGTTGACGGTCCTGGCGAAGCAGGCAGCGTCCAAGATGGCCGATCTCGGGCGAGCTTAAGAAGGAAGTTCCAGTACTTGGTTCGATATCCGAACAGTTCCGGCCCCTGCCCCCTACTCGTCAGCCACAGGTAGTTGTTACCCTCTGGAATCAGCGGCAGAAGGTCGGCCCACTTTCCTCGATTTGATGGACGCGTCGCGACATCAACGTCCCATAGGGCGTCCCATGCAGTGAGCGGGTGTTCATCGTGGGTCGGCGTCGGCCAAACGAACTCCGCTTCATCACGAATCGCCACGACAATTGCGCGCTGCCTGTTCTGCGGCACGCCGAAGTCAGCAGCATTGATCATACGGACGTGGAGCTGATACCGGACACCGGTTTCATCGCGGATGCTCGCGAACTCGCTCTCCAGGTAGCCAATGGCTGCGCGCGGCCCTTGGACAAACCCTTTGACATTCTCGAAGAGCACCGCTCGTGGCAAAAACTTGCGGACTAGCGAAAGAGTGCTCACGACGGTCTCGGCGCGCGGGTCAAGCATGCCCTGTCTTCCCCTCGCCGCCCACTGTGCCGCCATCGAGAACGGCTGACATGGAGGGCCGCCCGCCAGAAGATCCAGTTCGCCAGGAGCCAAGCCCAGCTCGCCCGGATCCAGAACCTTCGCCAGCGCGTTCACGTCTCCATCGCCAAGGAGCGGACCGACGCCGTTCAGATCTAGGGTTTCACGCTGCCGCTGCCCTAGCTCGATGAGCCCAACGTGATTGAAGCCCGCTCTCGAGAGACCGACATCCATACCGCCGGCACCAGAGAACAACGACAAGACGCTCAGCACAGCACTATCCTCCCTCAGGTTCTGAGCTCAACAGAAATCCGGACGCATGTCAACTTCTATGGGCAGCGGTACCCAGTAGTCTGGCGGCGAACGCAACGAACGAGGAGTCTCAATGGCCGACAGCAACGAGATCATCGCAGAGCCTCTCGATGAGCTGACCAAACGATCTCTCGAGTACCTTCCGGTGGCTGAGTTGCTGCTCGACACGCGCAACCCTCGGCTTGTCACTTCGGGCACCCCCACCCAAGAAAAGCTCATGCGGCTGCTGTATGAAACCGAGTCGCTTGACGAGCTCGCCGCATCTTTCGCGGACAACGGTTACTTCGCCGAAGAGCCACTCGTGGTCGTACCAGATGAGTCCGGGTGGGTGGTCGTCGAAGGGAACCGACGCCTGACGACCCTGAAGATCCTGCTGTCGTCCAAAGCACGAGCTAGTCTTGGGATCAAGGACTGGCCGGAACTCACCCCTGCTCAACGCTCCGCACTGGAACTCGTGCCCTGCGTGAAATACGAGAAGCGCGAAGATGTGTTCCCTTTTCTCGGGTTTCGACACATCACCGGGCCCAAGAAGTGGGCGCCCTTCCAGCGCGCACGGTTCATCGCCCAGCTGATTGACGACGGCAAGGACCTTAGCGAGATCGAGGACCTCGTAGGAGACACGGGGCAGACAGTCAAGAAGCTCTACCAGGACTACGTAGTTTTCGAGCAAGTAAAAAAGGATCTCGACCTGCCGGAACGCCCAATCCGTGAACGGTTCTCACTACTCGAGGTCACCCTCGGACAGCGCTCGATCAAGACGTTTCTCAACATTCCGCGCCGGCTCCCAGTCGAGCGAGTCGATGCTTTGGTCCCAGATGACCATCTAGACCAGCTCGAAGAAGTTGTCACTTGGGTCTTCGGATCCGAGGAAACCGCACCTGTTATCTCTGACTCGCGTGCAATCACGAATCGACTTGCGCCGGTGTTGGCCAGCGAGACCGCGACCGCCTACCTGCGAAAGACAGGTGACCTTGAAGCCGCCTACGAGTTCAGTGACGGCGAGAAGGCGTACCTGCTCAAGCGCGTACAGAGCGCGGAACGTGCCCTCCGCGACGTGGCCAGCTTGATAAGCATCTACCGCACCGATGATGACATCGTCTCGGGTGTCGCCCGTCTTGCTCAGGTCGTTGAGGGCCTCAGCGCGGTGGTAGATGCCGAGTGAACATCAGCCCTGCTTTCCCCGTAGGAACTGCTCCGAGCGCATCTGAGGTTGCCGATTGGTGTGAGTGTGTCGCGCTCCTGCAGGGCCGGGACCTGAAACGCGGCGACCTGAAATCGGTGATCTCTCGTGAGGACATTGGCAACCCCGATCTCCTCGAGCAGCAGACTTGGCAAGAGCTTCGAACCCGACAGGCTCTGTACGGCGACGGCTGGCCGCTCTCCATCACCGAAACGCGGCTGGTTCCGAACGAGGACGCTGACCCTGACGTCGTAATGCTGCACGCCTACTTGTGCCTCTTGGCTCTCGGCGAGATCGACGCTGAAGACCGGACGCTGTTCGAAGAGCTCGTTCGCCACTTGTTAGCCCTCCGCCTGGGTGAGAGCGTGGTGCGAGTCGGGCATCCCGCGCGGGAGGGAATGCCTAAGTCCTTTCGGAAACGAATCAAGGACTATGCCAAGGCGTCCAGCCTCACCAACCTTGAGGTGTTTAACGAACCGTTGCCCAAGGACAAGGACCTTGGAATGGACGTCGTCGCGTGGCTTCCATCCGTCGACAACAGGGGCGGATACCTACATTTCCTTGTGCAATGTGCCACCGGCAAGAACTGGGATGAAAAGCTCTCGGATATCAATCTTGACGTGATCGCATCCCACGTTAAGTGGGCCGTGCACCCGGTACGCGTGTTCTGTGTACCCAGCGTTATCTCGGTTCCGCAGCCTCAATGGATTCGCTACTCGCAACGTGCAGGTTGGATCATGGACCGTCCACGATTGCTCCAACTGTCAGCGGGTTTTGCGATGTCCACCGAGCTTCGAGACGAAGTTAGCTCGCGGCTGGTCGACCTCTGCGCCTGAGTCAGCCGTGCCGGTTCTGTGCCGGTAGCTCCGCTGAAACCACCCTCAACCAGCCGCGACCAACCATGACGACTTCCGCAGATTCTCGCGGCAAACGGCGATCAACGAGCACCCGCTACCCCATCGCATACAACTGAAAATCGAAAGGTCACCGGATCGATGCCGGTCGGAGCCACACGGCTGATCATTACAATCAGCCCAGAAACCCTCGCCTAGCTTCTACATGGCGGGGGTTTTGCTTTGCCCGGTGGGAGCCGTTCGGGTACCGGACCGCTTCCTGGGCCCTCCTACGCGGAGCGACGCGCAGCGGACTGCGCACGGAAGCTCTCGACCTCGTCCGCCGTCGGGTAGGAGCTCTGGGCACCCGGCCGGGTCGCGGCGATCGCGGCGACCGCCGATGCGTCCTGGCACGCCACGACCAACGACGCACCTGCGGCCAGAGAGGCGACCATCGCCCCGGTGAAGGCATCGCCGCACCCGGTCGTATCGACGGCGGTGACAGCGAAGGCGTCGACGACGCTCACGCGGGGCGCCGGGCCGTCGAGGTCCTCGAGCACGAGAGATCCCCGAGAGCCGCGCGTGATCACCGCGGCGCGGCATCCGATCTCTCCCAGCCGCGCGACGAGGGCGTCGACATCGGCGACGGAGACGCCGGCGAGCTGCTCGACCTCGTGATGGTTGAGCACGACCAGGTCGACCAGGGGCATCAGCGCGGTCGGCTCGTCGGGCATCGGGGAGGGATTCAGCACGGTCATCGCGCCCGCCGCTCGCCCGGCTTCGAGCGCCTGTCGCACCGCGTCGGTCGAGATCTCGCAGCTCACGCTGACGATGTCACCCCGGAGCTCCGCGACCTGCAGCTCCGCATTGGCACCGGGCGAGACGACGATCGCGTTCTCTCCGTCGTCGCTCACGGTGATGAGTGCCGTGCCGGTCGGTCGGTCGGAGACGACCTGCAGGCGGGACACGTCGACGCCCGCCGCACCGATCCGGTCGGTCAGATAGCGGCCTTCGTCATCGTCGCCGACCGCCACCAGGAGATCGACCTCCGCGCCCTGGAGCGCGGCGGCGACGGCCTGATTCGCGCCCTTGCCGCCCGGATGCCGCACGAGTCCGCCGCCGAGCACGGTCTCCCCCGGCGACGGGATGGAGCGCACACCGACCACGAGGTCGACGTTCGCGCTCCCGACCACCGTGATCCGTGCCATCAGTTCGCCAGCCCTCCCTGGGTGTATCCCTCGATGAACTTCCGCTGCAGCAGCAGGAACACCACGATAACCGGGATGGCCATGATGAGGCCGGCCGCGCTCACGAGAGCCCAGTTCGGCGACTGCGACTGCTGGAAGGAGAACAGCGACAGGGCCACAGGAAGCTTGTCGCTGTCCTGGATGAACGTCACCGCGAGCAGGAACTCGTTGTACGCCTGCAGCCCGGAGACGAGGGCGACGGTGAGGATGCCCGGCCAGATCATCGGCACCATCACGCGCGAGAACAGACGCCACTCCCCCGCGCCGTCGAGACGTGCCGCCTCCTCGTACTCCTTGGGGATGGTGAGGAGGAACGCACGCAGGAGCATCGTCGCGAACGGAGAGTACACCGCCCAGTAGATGACGATGAGCCCGAACTGGCTGTTGTAGAGGCCGAGCGTCGACCACAGCGACAGCAGCGGCACCAGGAACAGCTGGATCGGGAGGGACGTCGACACCAGGATGTAGAGGATCCACGCCCCCTTGCCCGGCAGGTCGAGGCGCGTCATCGAGTACGCGGCCATGCTCGCGATGACGCACACGCCGGCCGCGGTGCTGACCGAGATCAGGAAGCTGTTCAGCAGGCCCTGACCCATGTCGGCATCCGTGAACGCCTGCACGAAGTTGTCCCAGCGCCACTCGGTCGGAACGCCGATCGGGGAGCGACTGATCTCCGCCGGGGTCTTCAGCGCATTGAAGAGGAACACCACGAGCGGACCCGCGGCGTACACCGCGAGCACGATGAGCACGAGCCAGCTCAGCGGCCGCGGCCTCCGGGGGTCGCGACGTGCGGTCTCGCCCCGGCGCCGTGCCGAGGCCTCGCGACGTGTGCTCCCGGTGCGCGGGAGGTCGATGCCTGTCGTCATGATCACACGTCCCAATCGAGCTTCTTGCGGAGAAAGAGGTATCCGCCGACCACGACCGCGCTGATGACCGACAGCAGCATCGCCATCGCGGAGGCGTACCCGGCGCGCTGCTCCGCGAACGCGGTGCGGTACAGCACCGTCGCGAGCACGTCGGTGGAACCGGCCGGTCCACCCTGCGTGAGGATGTACACGTAGTCGAAGACCAGGAACGACCAGATCACGGTCATGAGCACCAGGAACATGAACGTCGGACGGATGCCCGGCAGCGTGATGTGCCAGAACTCCTGCCACGCGTTCGCTCCGTCGAGCCGTGCCGCCTCGTAGAGCGCGGGGTTCACACCCTGCATCGCCGCCACGAACAGCACGAGCAGGAAGCCCCACCACTGCCAGTTGTTGACGAACGCGACCGCGCCGAGAGCGAGTGACGGATCGCCGAGGAAGTTCACGTCGGCCAGCCAGTCGAGCCCGAAGGACGACAGTGCCGGGCCGATGCCCGCCGTGGGGCTGAGGATCTGGCGCCAGATGGTCGCCGAGACGATCGTCGCCAGCACGTAGGGGATGAAGTACAGGACCCGGAAGACCGCCTGACCGCGACGGATGCGGGACAGCAGGAACGCCCCGAGCAGCGCCATCGTGATGGGCACGACCAGGAAGAAGAGCGTCCAGATCAGGTTGTGCCAGATCGCCGAGAGCACGGCGGGACTCTGGAACAGCTCGATGTAGTTGTCGATCCCGATGAAGGAGGCGGCGCCGAGGCCGTCCCAGTCGGTGAAGGAGAAGACGAGGGAGGCGACGCCCGGCCCGCCGATGACGAGCAGGCTCACGATCGCGAGCGGCGAGATGAAGAGCCACGCCGCCACTCGGGTACGGCGGACCCGGGGGCGGCGCCTGGCCGCCCCCGGGGTGTGCGTCGCCGTCGTCATCAGTCGGCGGACGGAGCGAACGGCGTGACGACCTTGCCGGCGCTCAGCTCTTTGTCGAACGTCTTCTGCAGGCCGGCGAGGTAGTCCTTCGGCGTCATGTCGCCCAGGATCACCTTGTCGAACTCCGACCACAGGTACGTGTCGGTCGCAGCGGGGAAGAAGGTCCAGCTCGCGTAGCCGAGGTTGCCGCTCTCCGGGGCATCCGTGTACAGACGTGCGGCGCGCTCGTCGACCTCGGCGGGCATCGTGGAGAAGTCCACCAGCGGCGGCGGGTTCTGACCGGTCGCGGCGAGGTAGTCGTAGGACTTCGCCGGATCGTTGATCACCGAGTCGATGTACGCCGCGGCGCCGTCCTTGTTATTCGAGGCCGAGTTCACCGAGAGCGACGTGCCGATCGCCATCGGGTACACCCCGGGCTCGACGTCATCGCTGAGCGACGGCAGTGGTGCCCAGTCCCATTCCTGATCGTTGCCGGCCGCCTCGCCGAAGTACGACTCCGCGTCGCCGAACGCCCAGGTGCCGGTGATGTACATCGCGATGCTGCCATCGGCGAGACCGGTGAGCATGTCGGTGTCGGTGTTCGTGAACCAGCGGTCCTTGCCGCCGCCCCACCACTTCTTGTCGATCTGGTCCTGGAAGAGGGCGATCGCGTCGACGAACTCGGGGTCGGTGAACTTCGCCTCTCCGGTCAGCGCCTCGTAGAGCTTCTGCGGGCCGACGGCCATGTTGAGGAACGCCGAGAGGTACCACTCGCTCTGCGCCTGGTAGCCGCTGTTGCCCGCGCCGATGGGCATGATGCCCGCGTCCTGGGCCTCCTGCGCGACCTTCTCGAACTCCGCGCGCGTGGTCGGCACGGTCCAGCCGTGCTCCTCGAACACACCGGGGTTGTAGTACAGCACGATGGAGCCGTACTCGACGGGCACCGAGGTGAGCTCGCCGTCGACCTTGCTCGCCTCATACGCCCAGGGCTGGAGCATGTCCTCCCACCCGTACTCCGCCGAGTAGTCGTCGAGCGAGTCGATGCGGTCCGCAGCGGCGAATCCGAGGGCGCTCGACGGTCCGGCCGAGTACACCACGTCGGCACCGCGGCCCGCGGAGACGGCGGTGTCGGTGAGAGACCCGAGGTTCTGCAGCTGCTTGACCTCCATCTTCACCTGCGCGTCGTCGGAGGCCTTGTTGAAGGCGTCGACGTAGTGCTCCTGGTAGTAGCGCTCGGTGTCCTTCGAGATGAAGGCGCTCCAGTAGGTCACCGTGTCCGAGGGCGTGCCGGAGGATGCGCATCCGGCGAGGAGAGCACCGGCGGCGGTCATCGCCACGACGGCGCTCCAGCGCGTGAACTTCTTTGTCATTGCATGCCTTTCGTGCGGGTTTCGGGTGCGGAGGCGGTCGACTCGCGCACGACGAGTCGGGTCGCCAGGGTGATGTGCTGAGTCGGGCCGTCGGCGTTGTCGCCGGAGAGACGGGAGAGGAGCAGTCGCGCGGCCGTGCGCCCGATCTCGCGGGCGGGGTTCTCCACCGTCGTGAGGCTGGGGTGGACGAGGGCGGCGGCTTCGATGTCGTCGTAGCCGCTCACCGCGACGTCGTCGGGGATGCGGATGCCGCGCCCGCGCAGCGACTCCATGGCCCCGATCGCGATGAGGTCGTTGGCGCACACGATCGCGTCCCAGTCGGTCCTCCGCGCATAGAGCGCCTCGACGCCGGCATGGCCGCCCTCGCGGGTGAACGAGGTGAAGACGATGTCGGATTCCGCGACCGACAGACCGGCGGCGGCGAACGCCTCCCGGAAGCCGCGGACGCGGAGCTTGGTGGGGTCGGCCACTTCCTCACCGGCGATGAAGCCGATGGCGCGGCGCCCGGTGCTGAGGAGGTGGGCAACGACCGTCGCGAAACCGCCGACGTCGTCGGACTCGACGTAGTCGCTGCCTTCGATCTCGATGTCGCTGCCGAGGGCCACCACACGCGTCTGCGAGTCGGTGATGCGGCGACGATCGTTCTCGGACAGTCCGTCCGCGTGCAGTGCGACGCCGTCGAACCGGCGCTCGAGCACGTGGCGCAGCAGGTGGCCGCTCCCGGTCTGGCTGCCCGCATCCACCACCGAGAGCAGATATCCGGCGGGCATCAGGATGTCCTGCATCCCGACCGCGACGAGGGGGTAGAAGGGGTTGGTGATGTCGGGGACGAGGAGGGCGATCGACTCGGTCCGACGGCTCCGGAGACTGCGCGCGCCGGGGTGGGGCCGATAGTCGAGGTTCTCGATGGCCGCCGTCACCTTGCGGCGCGTGGCCTCGCTCACCGGACGGTTGCCGCTGAGGACCTGGGAGACGGTCGAGACACTGACGCCGGCTGCCCGTGCGACTTCTGCGATGCCTACCTCTGGTGCCACCGACGCCACCTCCTTGAGACTCATAACGTTTTGCGTTTACCGCGAGATCAGCATGATCCATTCCCCGAAGGATGTCAAAACATTTCTGCAATCCCAGGCAACAACGGAGAAGTCCGTTCGCCTATAGTGGCAACCATGAACGCAAAACGATTTGGATTCGCGTGAGCCGTGACCGCGCCCGGGGGGCGCTGGTCGGTCTGGCCATCGGCGATGCGATGGGCGCCCCCACCGAGGGCATGACCATCCAGCAGATCCACGAGGAGTTCGGCCGGGTGGCGTCCCTCGCGCCCGATGCCGCGGGTACCGACGACACGGAGTACGCGGTCCTCACCGCCACGGCGATCCTCGCGCACGGCAGCGCGCTCACCTCCGAGAAGGTCGCCGCCGCGTGGAGCGAGGCCGTCGCCGAGCAGCGCGGCGGCTTCTACGGCGCCGGCTTCAGCGAGATGGTCGCCATCGCGAATCTCGCGCACGGCGTGAACCCGCCGGCATCCGGCATGCGCAACTACGAGCGCTGGAGCGACGGCGCAGCGATGCGCGTCGCCCCGATCGGCATCTTCGCGAGCGGCGACCCGCTCGAAGCCCGACGCCTCGCGCGGATCGACGCGCGCGTCAGCCACGCCTACGACGGGATCTATGCGGCGGAGGCGATCGCCGCCGGTGTCGCCACCGCCCTCGTCACCACCTCGTACGAAGAGGTGCGCGACGCCGTCATCGCCGCGCTTCCGGTCGATTCCTGGACCGCCCGCCTCGTGCAGCGCGCCGTGCGGATCGGGGCGACCCATTCCTCGGCGGAAGGCGCGATGGCGGAGCTCTACGAGGAGATCTCGCTCTTCCACTACCCCTGGGCCGACGCGGCGCCCGAGGCCGTCGCCCTGGCCATGGGGCTGTTCGAGGCCGCGCGCGGCGACTTCCAGGACGCCCTGATCGCCTCCGTGAACATCGGCCGCGACTCCGACACGATCGCGGCGATCAACGGAGCACTGACCGGCGCGATGTGCGGGTTCGACGCCTTCCCGCCCGAGTGGACCACGCAGGTGCTGGAGGTGCACGGCCGCTGCATCCTCGCCACCGCCGGCACCGACCTGCTCGACCTGGCGGACCGTCTGCACGACGCCTCCCTCGCCTCCGACCGCACGCGACGCTCCGACGAAGGGCTCATCGATGTCTCCTGATCGTCTCGACCGCGTCCACGGCGCGCTCCTCGGCCTCGCCGTCGGCGACGCGATCGGCCTCCCCGCCGACTACCACCGCACGGTGCGCTCCCCCTGGGTGCGCTCGCGGATGTGGCTCGGGTCCGCCGACCTCGACCGCGCGCAGGTCGCGAAGCCGCTCATCCCCTTCGACGCCATCACCGTGGACGGCACGAGGCTCATGCCGACCGACGACACCGAGGCCGCCGTGCTCGCCGCCCGCGCCGCGTTGAGCGCGGATCCGGACGACCCCGACGGGCTGTTCGCCGAGTGGCGTCGTCACGCGCTGGCCGACGACGTCTGGTCCGGCATCGCCGAGCGCTCGGCGATCGTGAACGCGCAGCGCGGCGACGTGCCCCCGGTCACCGGGAGCGACAATCCCGCCGACGCCTCCGACAGTGCCGTCCCGTCCGGCGTGGTCCACGGGCTCCTGCACGCGGGCGACCCGGCGAGCGCGGCCCGCGAGGCGACCCGCTGGGCATCGATCACGCACGGCAGGGACGGCGTGTGGGCCGCTGCGGCCATGGCGGTCGCGGTCGCCGAGCTGGCCGCCGGTCGCTCGATCGACGACGCTCTCGACCTCGCGGTGCACGAGGCGCCGGAGGACTCCTGGCTCGCTGCGGGGTTCCGCACCGCCGCGGACCTCGGCCCCGTCGACGTCTTCCTCGACCTGCCGCGCATCCTGACCGCGCTGAGCCCGCGCCTGTACAGCCAGCCCGGCACGGCGGCGGAGACACTCCCCCTGGCGTTCCTGCTCCTGCGCGCCGCACAGGGTCGGGCGGAGACCGCACTCCCGCTCGCAGCACTGTTCGCCCGTGAGTCCGACAGCGTCCCCGCGTTCGTCGGCGCTCTCTGCGGGGCCGCATCGGGAGCAGGCGGGTTCGGCGCCCGGCTGCCGGAGTCGATCGACCGCATCGAGGGGCTGTTCTACCCCTCCCTCGCCGGCGAGTCCCTGGCCGCGCTGGCCGCGGAGATCGTCTCGTACCGAGCGTGACGGCCGGGGTGCTGCGGACCTCCCCTCGCGTCCGCGGCCCCCCGGTTCCCTCGACACCTGGGAGGCGTACACCACCGGCATGGGGTCCCGAAGCTCCCGAAGTAGACTCGGGCGGTGACCGCTGACGACGCGACCCGACGCATCGACCTCCTGCTGCGCAAGCCGCCCCTCGCGCTCTACGGCGGGATCCGACCGACGCTCGTGATCGGCGGACGCGGCCAGCCGACGCAGTGGGGTGCGGGCACCTGGCAGGTCCCGGCCGATCGCGCCGTGACCATCGGCGTGTTCCTGTTCAACCGGCTCTGGCGCTTCGGGAGCGCGGAGATCACCCTCCGCCCCGAGGATGCCGGCGCCCTCGAGTACCGCGCGCCGATCCTCCCCTTCCTCCCGGGGCGCCTCCGGCATCGCTCGAGCTGAGGCCTGAGGCGGTCGGCGGACGGCTATGACCCGGCGTCTAGAGCTCCTCCAGCGACCGCCGCGCCTCCGCCACCGCGTCGGCAGCGGCATCCGCCTGCTCCGCCGCCGTGGCGCGCGCCTCCCTCGCCCGCGGCAGGTCCTGCTGCACGCGCGATGACTCCTCCCGCACCTTGGCGAGCTCCTCCTCGAGGGCGGTCACCCTCTCGCACAGCTCCTCCGTGCGCTCCTGCAGCGTCTCCAGCTCCGCATCGCGCTTCCCGAGCTCTTTCTCCGCGGACGCCTGCTCCTTCTCCGCCGCAGCCAGTCGGCGTTCGGCTTCTCGGCGGACCCGTCGCGCCTGAAGCTCATCCGGCGGGCGCTGCGGCACGGGCTCCCGCCCCGGCAGCTCTCCCGCGATGGCATCGCGCACGTCGTCCGATGTCGCCCCCGCCTCGAGCGCCCGCACCAGTCGGCCGGAGGCGACCGCGGCGGCGGCGTCCTGATCGAAGAACGCCGCGGAGATGCTCTGCTCGACGGCCTCGACCGTCGCGGAGGTGATGCGCTCCCCTCGGGATCTCGCCAGCTCGGCCGCGCCCTCGGCGAGACGGCGGGTCAAGGCGCGCCGCTCGCGTCCCAGCTTCGCCAGGGCTCGCGCGTCCAGATCGTCCTGCGCTTCGCGCAGCTCTGCCGCCAGCTGCAGCGCCTCCCGCAGCTGTGCCGCGCGCTCCTGAGCGAAGACGTTGAGGACCCAGGCGGCGATCGACGGTTTGCGGAGCGCGAGGATCCGCGACGCGAGCTCGGGACTCCCGGATTCCTCGGCACGGGCCTTGCGGGAGGAGACGAACGCTTCCGGGGGTCCCGCGGAGAGTGCCGCGGCGATCTCCTCGAACGTGGGGTCTGCCATGGGCCCACGATACGCCCCGCGCACCGCGCTCCCTCGGCGCGACCGCGCCTCGGGAACGGCTACTCTACTCGATGGCGAGGTGGTCGGCCCAGTCCGCGCTGACCAGGGACCGGGTTCCGAACGTGCCGTTGCCGTTGCCCGGGTACAGGTAGAGCTGGCCGGAGGGGGTCCGTGCGAGCAGGTCGGCGCGGCCGTCGCCGTTGTAGTCGACGCCGCCGGTGAGAGCGGTCATCTCCTGCCACCCCTCGCCGACGAGCTGCGGCGGTCCGAGGCCGCTGCCGGTGCCCCGATAGAAGTAGAGCTTGCCCGAATCCGCCACGGCGACGACATCGCCGCGTCCGTCGTTGTCGAAGTCTCCGCCGACGAGGAAGTGGAAGCCCTGCCACCCCGCACCGGCCCTGATGCTCGGACTGCGGAATCCACCGGCTCCGTTACCCGGGTAGATGGTCAGGACCCCGCTCGGAGACACACCGAGGACATCCTGCCGTCCGTCACCCGTGTAATCCGCACCCGACGCGATATGCAGCACGCCGTACCAGCCGGCGCCCGGAGTCGTCGCGCGGGCGAACTTGCCGTCCCCGGTCCCGGCGTAGAACTCCAGCGCGCCGTCTTCACGCGCCACGAGGATATCCGCCTTCCCGTCACCGTTGAAGTCGGTGTGGGTCACATGCCGCCGCGTGCTGCCCCAGCCCGAGAAGACCGTCGTCGGAGGCTGGAACCCTCCGGCCCCGGTCCCGGCGCGGAGCCGGAGGTCGCCGTTCCCCGCGACGACCAGCAGGTCCGCCTTGCCGTCACCGGTGTAGTCGGCCGCGCCCACCGACGGTGCCGGCCCGGAGCCGAGACCGGGGAAGAGCATGGGGATCGTCCCGCCGCGCGTGATGTTCGAGAGACACGTGAAGCCGTTGTTCACCGCGGTGTAGACGCTCCCGTTCAGCCGCACCTCGAAGTGCAGGTGGTACGCCGGCGAGTTGCCCGTGTTGCCGACCACGCCGATCTGCTGGCCGCGGACGACCCTGGTCCCCGGCGCATAGGTCCCGGGCGATGCCATGTGGGCATACCGGGTGACGTATCCGCCCGGGTGCTCGACGTCGGTGTAGTTCCCGTAGCCGCTGTTGACCGTCCGTGACTTGATCACACCGTCGTAGGCCGCGAGGATCGGGGTTCCACCCTGGCCCGAGATGTCGATGCCGTCGTGTGCGCGGTAGTTGTTGCGACAGCCGTCGCCGACCTTGGACTGGATGTTGCCGGAAGCCGGATAGACCATCCGGCCGTCCGTGGCGGCGACCGCCGGGGTGCTCGACGAGAGCAGGGGCGCGAGTGCGCCGATCGCGACCGCGAGCACGGCGGCGATCCCGATGCGGCCGAGGCGCACGCGGGACGGTCGCTTCATCTCGAAGGTTTTCTTTCGTTCGGCGGCCCCAGGGGCGTGTGCCCTCCGTCGTCACCGTACCAGTGCCGCGACGTGCGTCCGCGTGCACCTCCGAGGGCGCGGCGGATCCGCGTCGGAGCGCCGCGTCAGAGCAGGTCGAACTCCCCGCCGTACGGCATCGCGTCATCGCCGGTGTCCCTGGCGTCGAAGTCCACGGTCTCGACCGAGATCACGACCTGGGTGGCGGAGGCGATGAGGACGCTGATCGCACGATTGCCGACCACGACGAAGTCCACGAACCGCCCGCCGGAGTGCATCGCCTCCTCGATCCGCCGTCGGAGATCCGCGACGTCCTGGCCCTGAGCCAGGAAGAACTCTGCTTCGTTGAGTGCGATCCGCGCGCGCACCATGGTCTGCATCCTGCCCTCCGCTCGTCTTCTTCCTCCGTATCCTCCTGCGACGCTATCGACCCGTCCCGCGGATGCAGAGGGGGTTGCGCGACGGCTCCGGAAGAGGCAGGGTCCGCGCCGGGTGTAGCGTGCAAGCATGGGAAGACTCAGGTACGACGGGACGTCCGACCCGATCCTGATCGAGGATGTGACGCTCGCACACCTGAAGATCGTGATCGCCACCAAGCTCCGCCGCCAGGAGAGCTTCATGATGACCTGGCGTCCCGTCGACAGCGGCATCGACCAGCGCGCGACCGTGTGGATCCACCCCGCGATCCCCCTGCAGTTCGGCTTCGACGCCGCCGAGAACCCTCCGATCGACGCACGACTGATCGCCGAGATGATGCAGTCGCTCAACGCGACCGGCGAGCTCGTCCTCGACCATCTGATCCCGCTGCACTGACGGGCGCCGCGTTCGCCGTGGACCTTCCCCTCTATCTCCTGCTCGGTCTGCTGATCCTCGCGCTGATCATCGGCGGCCCTCTCCTGAGGAGCCGGTCGAAGCGCCGCGCCGCCCAGGACGGCGAGCACACGGGGAACAGGTACGCCGCCGCGCGACTCGCCGAGACGCTCGACGTGCTCGGCACCCCGCTCGTCATCCACGCCCCGGAAGCGCTCGCGCGGGAGATCCTGGCGTCGGCGACGGTGACGGCGCGCGAAGAGTGCACCATCCGCGAGGACGGCGGCTACGGCATCCGCTTCGCCGAACCGGATGACACGATCGTCCGCCTCGTGGCCGATCCGGAGGGCACGCGGATGCAGGTCGAGACGTTCCGCGAGTACCTGGGCTTCCCGCAGACGGCGCAGCCCTGGACGGACCTGCGATCCCGCGTGGCCTCGATCGCCGACGCACGCGGGGTGACCGTCGGCGACGGCGCGACGATCGGGTATCGGCGGGGCCCGCTCCTCGACGACCGCAACGCCCGCTGGGAGCGCGACGCCTGATCCCCCGCGACGGGACGCCTGCCGCCCACGCCCCGAAACCGGACGCGCAGGATCCCGCCGACGCAACTAGGCTGAGAGGCGCGCCTCGCCTGGCCGGCCCTCCGCCGGGTCACGGTCGTGGCGTGAGCCCAGACGACCTCCTCCGGTCGCACGATCCCGTCCATCGGGATGGAGCCGCAGCTCCGCCGTGTGGCCACGCCAGAAAGGCATGAACCACATGAGCGATTCCTCCGGATCCGCCGACCGCGACGGCGAGCGCTCGCCGGACTTCTTCGACCAGCTGATCGAGACCCCGCCGCGCGACCAGCAGGGCGCGGGCACGGGCGCGTTCACCGTCGGCTTCCGCGGCTACGACAAGGGCGAGGTCGACGCCGCACTCGCGACCCTCCGCAACCAGCTCAAGCAGGCCGCCGCCGATGTCGCCGAGGCTCAGGCACGCGAAGAGGAGGCCGTCGAAGCGGTGCGGGAAGAGGAGCGCAAGGCCCGCGAAGCGCTCGAGAGCGAGCTGACCGCCGCGAACGCCAAGGCCTCCGACGCCGAGCAGCAGGTCGCGACCCTCACCTCGGAGCTCGTCGACGCGCCGCAGGCAGACGGCGAAGAGGCTCCGTCGCGTCAGCAGTTCGAGGCGATCCTGCGTGTCGCCGAGGAGCAGGCGAACGTCCTCATCCAGAACGCCGCGGTGCAGGCCGATCGCCTGATGACGTCCGCCCGCGAGGAGGTCACCGCACAGCGCGCCGAGGCCGACGCCGACGCCGAGCGGATCACCGCCCAGGCGCAGCGCGACGCCGACCAGGTGCGCCTCAAGATGGACACCGAGTACACCGCGCACGAGGCGCGCATCGAGCGCGAGGCCGCGCACGCGACCGAGAAGGTCAACCAGGCCGCCCAGGAGGCGACCGCGATCCGCACCGAGGCCGAGAAGGGCGCGGCCGCGCTGCGCTCCCTCGTCACGCGCGAGACCACCCAGCTGCGGGCGGACGCCGAGCGCGAGGTGCGCGACATGAACGCGCGCGTGCTGGAGTTCGAGGAGACCCTCACCCGCCGGCAGGACGACGCGCAGCAGGAGTTCCTCGTGCTGCACAACCAGGCCGTGGCGCACGCCGAGCGCATCACCAACGACGCCAACGAGCAGGTCGCCGCATCCCTCGAGCACGCCCAGCGCATCTCGGCGCGCGCAGAGGACTACGAGCGCCTGACTCGCTCCCAGGCGCAGGCCATCGAGGCCGAGGCGCAGGTCCGTGCTCGCGAGACCCTCGAGCGTGCTCGTGCGAAGGCGCAGAAGATCGTCGATTCGGTCACCGGTCACACCACGGCCGTGCTGCACGACGCTGAGGACCGTACTCGGCAGCTGCGCTGGCAGCAGCAGCAGCTCACGAGCTTCATGGCCGAGGTCAAGGAGCTCATCCGCCCCGACGGCATCTTCTCCGACGACTCGCTGCCGACGGAGTTCGCGGCGGTCGCACCGTCGGAGACCGCCGAGGCACCGGCCGACGCACCCGCCGACGAGGCGCCCGCGGAGACGTTCCTCGGCGACGAGGTTCTCGACGACGAGCTGGACGACGACCGTCCCCTCGAGAAGATCACCATCGACGTGGTCGAGACGAAGAAGAAGTCCAAGTAGGACCGCACCGACGACAGAGGCGCGAGCAGGGATTCCTGCTCGCGCCTCTGTGTTTCCCGGGCTGATCGGGCCCGGTGAAGTCTGGGGTTACGCCCGACCGAACTGCGCCACTGCCGGGCAGTCGAACGGATCGGCGCCGGCGGAGAGTCCCACCCGGTTCAGGTACTCGATCACGATCATGTACGAGCGGCCCAGGCTGGTCTCGGTGTACGGCACGTCGTTCGCCGCGCAGTAGTCGCGGACGATCTCGCGCGCCTTGGACAGGTACGGTCGCGGCATGCTCGGGAAGAGGTGGTGCTCCACCTGGTAGTTCAGGCCGCCCATGAGCCAGGTCGTCCACCATCCGCCGCTGATGTTGCGGGAGGTGCGGACCTGCTTGGTGAAGAAGTCGAGACGGGCGCCGGGCTCGATGATCGGCATGCCCTTGTGGTTCGGGGCGAACGCGGCTCCCATGTAGACGCCGAACACCGCGAACTGCACGCCCATGAAGGCGAAGGCCATTCCGAGCGGGAGCATCATGAACACGGGCACGAGGATGAGGGCGAACCGCAGCGCGATGATGCTGAGCTCGATCCAGCGTCCCTTGACGTTCTTCGTCGTGAGCAGGTACTTCAGGCCGAGGAAGTGGAGGTTCAGTCCTTCGAGCGTGAGCAGGGGGAAGAAGAGCCAGCCCTGCTTGCGGGTGATCAGCTTGATCAGACCCTTCGCCTTCGCGGCGTCCTCCTCGAGGAACGAGATCGTGTCGACCTCGATGTCGGGGTCCTTGCCGACCTGGTTCGGGTTGCCGTGGTGCTTGGTGTGCTTCGAGTCCCACCACGAGTAGCTCATGCCGATGCTGGCGATCACGATGCGGGCGAGCTTGAAGTTCGCCGGCCCGGTGGTCAGGATCTGACGGTGCGCGGCCTCGTGCCCGAGGAACGCGATCTGGGTCAGGACGATGCCGAGGCCCGCGGCGATGAGCAGCTGGAACCAGCTGTCGCCGAGCAGGATGAACCCGGTGATGAGGCCACCGAGGGCGACGGCGATGCCGGCGGCGACGAAGACGTAGAACCACTGGGCACGCTGGAGCAGACCCATCTCCTTGACGACCTGCGACACCTGCTTGTACGCCTTGGCCATGGGAGGGAAGTCCGCGTTGCCGGAGTACGTCTGGCGAATCGGACCCAGCGTTGCCGCGGTCGGTTCGATCTGTGTGATGGAGATGATCTTCTCCTGACGATCGGAGCCCTTGAGCTGTGAAAGCCCAAGGCGATTGCCCAACGCTTACCTCACAGTAGCCCCGGCCCCATGCGCCTTCGGGAATACATCGCCGACCCTTGACGCGCGGCTGCGCGTGTGCATGAAAAGGGGGGTCCGGCTGCGGTTCCCGCCGTGTCCTCTTCGCCCCGATGTGCGATGATCCCTGCATGAACCGCCTCCTCGCCCGCACCGCCGCGTCGACGATCGGACTCGCTGCGCTGACGGTGCCGCTCCTGTCGTGCACGAGCCTGACGACATCGCAGACGTGCATCGACTGGGTGTTCTTCGACGCGCCGGCGGATGCGGCCTCGGAGGCCGACGCCGTCGCGCGCGGGCACATCGCCGATCAGGCGGGCACGACGTCGTACATGGACATCCCCGCCACGACGTGGAACGTCGAGGTCGACGACTGGCTCGAGGGAGACGGCGACGCGGAGATCGTGGTCACCTCGCTTCCCCGAAGCTGCGGGGACACGACCGATGCTATGGCCGAGATGCAGGACGAGGACGAACTCGTCTTCTTCCTGCGCAAGCGCGCGACCGGCTGGGAGATCATCACGCCCTGGCAGGGTGTGACTCCGGCGACACCGGACGGCGGCATCCCGGAGACCTGGCCGGAGGAGCAGGCGGGCTGACGAGCCGTCAGGCGCGGGCGCGACGCGCCATCCGGCGCCAGGCGCGCGGAAGGATCGGCGGGAATGCCGGTCCGCGGCGGGCCGGCTCGTGCGCCTCTTCGAGAGCGCGGAAGGCGTCGTCGAGCGCGTCGAACGTGCCGAGCTCGGTGCCGTGGTTGTCGCGCACGAGGTGCGTGGTGCCGTCGAACTCGACGAAGCCGGCGAATTCGCCGCCGCGGGTCGCGACGTGAACGTCGGTGTCGGCCTGCTTCCAGGTCAACGGATCGGAAGGGGGAAAGGTGGTCGTACTCATGGTGATGCTCATTGCTGTGTGGCGGACACGCATCGGCGCTCCGCAAGATGTGAGATCGAGGGCGGATTCCGCACGCATCGATGTGCGCGGTCCGTGATGGCCCTGATCAGTGGCGACGTGGCGGCCGAGAGGGGCGAAGCACACACGCTGCGTCATCAGCATAGCAGACCGCAGACCCAGTGCCCGAATCCGCGTCTTCCCGCTCAGCCCGCCGGCGGTTGCCCGCCCTCGCCCGGTCCCCCCTGCCCTCCGCCCGGCGCCGCGCCGGCGACGGGTGCCGTCGTCGTGTCCACGCCCACGACCAGGGTGGCCGCGTAGCCCGCGGACACGTCTCCGGTGACCGTCGCCACCTGCAGCGCACCGGCGTCGTCGCCGAAGACGTTGTCGGTGGCGAGCGTGATCCGGGAGAGGTTCTGCGACGACCCGTCGTAGGCCTTCTCCGCGTAGACCGCGGTGCAGGCGGCCTCGGGAAGCGCCAGCTGCGACGTCGCGATCGCGGTGGTCGAGTCGGTGATCGACGAGACGTCCGGATAGACCTCGAAGTGGATGTGCGGCCAGCGACCCGAATAGCACCCGGGGAAGATGGAGGTGAACGACACCCGGCCCTGAGCATCCGCCACCTGCACGCCGCGGAGATAGGTGACGTCCTCCAGGCCGGATGAGTAGAGAGAGTATTCGCCCTGGGCGGTGCAGTGCCAGGCGTACACCGCCACTCCGGCGAAGGGGACTCCCCCGTTCGCGAGGTCGAGGATCTGCAGTTCGAAGGAGAGAGGAACGCCCTCGGCCATCGCGCCGCCGTCGATCGACGACCGGATGTCCTGGCGGACGATCCCGGAATCCTCCAGCACATCGGGCCCGTTCGATCCGTCGCCCGGATAGGGCCCTGCGGTCTCGTCGGGGATCTCGGCGACCGTCGCCCCCGAGGCCGTCGGACCGGATGTCGCGCTCGGCGTCGGCGTGCCCGTCGACCCACCGGACGCCGCGGGCGCGCAGGCGGCCAGCACCACGGCACCGAGACCGACGCCGGCCAGTCCCAGCACTCCGCGCCGACTCATCAGGGTGCGGATGTCGAACGCCGCGCCCTGGTCGACGACCTCCTCGTCGGCGCGGTCGAGCAGTCGCCCCTCGTAGGTGGGGCCGTCGGGCGTCTGGGTCGGTTCGGGAATGCTCATGATCTGGCTCCTTCGGCGGGCGGCTGGTGTCCGGCCACCATGCTCGCGAAGCTTCCGATCAGCATTCCCTGTCTGCGCTATGTCTTGTCTATGTCCGCCTGCGGCAGCGGAGGCCGGATCACCAGGACCACGACGATCCCGACGAGGATCAGCGCCGTGAGGGTGACGGGCACCGGGAGCACCGGATCGAGGAGCACCAGGAGCGCACCGATCGGGACCACCGTGTTCACCACCCGATCGGCGTTCTCGCGGATGGCGATCCACCAGATCCCGATCAGGAAGATCGCGATCGGGACCGTGACGGTGAACGACGCCGCGATGTTGGAGAGGTGGCTCTCCCCCGTGAGCACGTCGAGCTCGACCTCGATCCCCGCCGAGAAGGCGGCGGCTGCGGCGAACACGAAGTAGTGGGTGTAGCCGTAGCGGAGGGAGCGGCCGAAGCTCGTGATGGCGCGATGATGCGGCGGCCAGAAGTAGATCCACCACAGCGAGGCGGTGACCACGAGCGTGAGGACGGCGATCGCGATCAGCGGCCCGAGCGCCTCGACCTCGTCCAGCGCGTCCACGATGGCGTTCGCCGACGCCAACAGGCTCTCGCCGAGGACGATGAGGGTGAACAGTCCGTAGCGCTCCGTGATGTGGTGCGGGTGCCAGGGCGTCTGCCTGCGGTACTCGGCGAAGACGGGCACGGCGATCTCGATCAGCGCGAACACCGCGAAGGCGACGAACTGCAGCGGTCCGGTCGGGATCAGGAGGAACAGGATCCACAGCACCTGGACCGCCGCGATGCCGAATGCGTAGCGAAGCGTGGCCGAGCGCAGCGGCCCCGCGGTCCGGGACGCCCGCAGCCATTGCGCGACCATGGCGATGCGCATGACGACGTAGCCGATGACGGGGATCGTGAAGTCGCCCTCGTCGAACGCGCTCGGGATGCCGGCGGCGAACACGAGGACGCCGCCCATCTGCACGAACGTGGTGACGCGGTAGAGCCAGTCGTCCGTGTCGAACGAGGTCGCGAACCACGTGAAGTTCATCCAGGCCCACCAGATCGCGAAGAACAGCATCGCGTAGGAGGTGATGCCGTGCAGGAACTCGCCCTCGCGCAGCGCGTCATGCAGCTGGGCGGAGGCGATGCTCACGGCGACGACGAACACGAGGTCGAAGAACAGCTCGAGGGTGCTCGCTGTGCGATGCGGCTGGGCGGGATCGCGCGGCAGCATCCGATGGAGCCGGAAGCGCGGAGCGTCTGAGTTCGCGGTCACCGCGAAAGGATAGCGCTCGCGCGGCGCGAGGAGGAGAGCGGATTCGTCCATTCGACAGAATTACCTTCCGATGGCGGCCATGTTCCGCTACAGTGAGAGAAGTCTGCAGTGCCTGCTGTCAGCGACCGCCGTGTGGGACGGCGAAAAACGCACTCCGCGATGTGGGAATCACGGAGAGTTTCAGCAGGACCCGAGGGGTCGGGACGCAGACGGATGCCGTGAACGTGGGGTTCATGGTCTGGGGAATCTGGGGAAATCTGATGACGCACTGGGGATATCTGCGTACATTCACGGCTCAAGGAGCCTCGGCATGACTTCCGTCGAGGATGCCCTGAGCATCACTCGTACGGGCTTCGTGCCGGTCGCCGCTCCGCGAGCCACCAAGTCGGTGACGCGCACGGTGGTCACACCGCGTGCCTCGGCGACGCTGGAAAGACGCCGTCAGTGGGAGCGTCGCTATCGGATGCGACTGCGGATCACGGATGCAGCTGTCATCCTGTTCGCCGTCGGCCTGACCGCGACGATCCAGCTGGCCACCGGCGTCTCCGGGCTCGAGGTCCTCCGCGACGGTGTCCCCCTCGCCGCGCTGTGGTACCTCATGCTCAGTGCGCTGCACACGCGGGACGCCGCGCTGTTCCGCGCGAGTGCCACCGAGTACCGAGGCGTGGTCCACGCCTCGGGGCTCGCCTTCGGGATCATCGCCATCGTGGCGGTGCTGCTCGCATGGAAGTCGATGCAACTGATGCTGCTGCTGGGGCTGCCGCTCGGTGTTCTGACGCTTCTGGTGACCAGGTGGTTGTGGCGCCACTGGTTGCAGACGCAGCGTTCGCAGGGGCGATTCGCCTCTCGGACGCTCGTCGTGGGCAATCGGGACGACGTGGAGTACGTCGTCCGCACGCTGCATCCGATCGGCGCTTCCGGCTACCAGGTGGTCGGAGCGACTCTCCTCGACGGCAATGCACGCGACATCGAGATCGACGACACGAGGTTCCCGGTTCTGGGGAACGTGAACTCCGTGTCGTCGGTCGCCGCCGAGGTCGGCGCCGACACGATCATCGTGGCGAGCCGGCCCGAGGGTGAGCCGGAGTTCGTGAAGCAGCTCAGCTGGCAGCTGGAGGGGACAGCTGCCGAGCTCGTGCTCTCGAGCCGACTCACCGATGTCGCAGGTCCCCGCATCTCCTTCGCGCCCGTCGAGGGCCTGCCCCTGATCCAGGTGCAGATCCCGACCTACGAGGGTGGCCAGCACCTCCTCAAGCGCGCCCTCGACGTCGCGGTCGCCACGCTCGCGCTGATCCCGATCGGCCTGCTGGCACCCGTGCTCGCACTGCTGATCAAGCTCGACTCGCCCGGTCCGGTCTTCTTCTTCCAGGAGCGTGTCGGCCGCGACGGACGCCGCTTCAAGATGGTCAAGTTCCGCTCGATGAAGACGGATGCCGAGCAGCAGCTCGCCACCCTCAAGGCGCAGAACGAGGGAGCCGGCCTCCTCTTCAAGATGAAGGACGACCCGCGCGTCACTCGTGTGGGCAAGGTCCTGCGCAAGCTCTCGCTGGATGAGCTGCCGCAGTTCTGGAACGTCCTCATCGGCGACATGAGCGTCGTGGGGCCGCGCCCGCCGCTGCCCACCGAGGTCACCGCCTACGACGGCACCGTGTTCCGTCGCCTCTACATCAAGCCCGGGATCACCGGTCTGTGGCAGGTCTCCGGTCGCAGCGACCTCTCGTGGGACGAGAGCGTGCGCCTCGACCTGCGGTACGTCGAGAACTGGTCGGTCATGAACGATCTGCAGATCATGTGGCGCACCGCCAAGGTCATGGTGCAGCCCAGCGGGGCATACTGATCGGATGAGCAATTCGAACCGCCTCACCATCGCGATGGTGGGGACCCGAGGAGTGCCCGCGGCCTATGGCGGTTTCGAGACCGCCGTCGAGGAGGTCGGTCGCCGACTGGCGGACCGCGGCCACGACGTCGTCGTGTACACCCGCGGTTCGGAGCGGCGCGAGAAGGAGTACCTCGGCATGCGGGTCGTGCACCTCCCCGCGGTGCCGATCAAGCAGGTAGAGACGCTCTCGCACACCGGGTTGTCGGCGCTGCATCTCATGTTCCGACGGCGACCCGATGCCACCTTCGTCTTCAACGCCGCCAACTCGCCGTTCCTGCCGCTGCTCCGGATGCGCCGCGCGCCCGTCGCGCTGCACATGGACGGCCTCGAGTGGCGGCGCTCGAAGTGGGGACCGCGCGGCAAGGCGTACTACCGCTGGGCGGAGCAGTTCGGCGTCCGCACCGCCGACGCGCTGATCGCGGACGCACCCGGCATCGCCGACTACTACCGCCACCAGTTCGACGTGCCGACGGAGCTCATCCGCTACGGCGCCCCGATTCTCGATGAGCTGCCCGCGCGCGGCGTCGCCGAGATGGACCTCACGCCCGGCGGGTACCACGTGGTGGTGGCCCGGTTCGAGCCCGAGAACCACGTGCTCGAGATCGTGCAGGGCTATCACGCCAGCGACGCGAAGCTGCCGCTCGTGGTGGTCGGCTCCGCACCCTACAGCGCCGGGTACACCCAGGAGATCCAGCGCGTGGCCGATAGCGACGACCGGATCCGGCTCGTCGGCGGGGTCTACGACCAGGAGCTCCTCGATGCCCTGTACGCGAACGCGCTGACCTACCTGCACGGCCACTCGGTCGGGGGCACCAACCCCTCTCTGCTCCGTGCCATGGGTGCCGGGACCGCCGTGATCGGCTTCGATGTGCCCTTCAACCGCGAGGTGCTCGACGGCAACGGCTGGTTCTTCTCCGATGCGGAGGACGTCGCCGCGCACGTCATGGCCGCGGAGGCCGATCCGGAGCGGACCGCCTCCTTCGCGACGACTGTGCAGGAACTCGCACGCACGCGCTTCCGCTGGGACGACGTCGCCGACGAGTACGAAGCTCTGGCCCGTCGGCTCGCGGAGCGCTCGACCATCCATCCGGGCGCCCGGCGCGCTCGGCGCCGGACAACCGACTGGGCTCCCGCACCTGCCGGATCGGCTGCGCCGTGAGCAACGACACGTCACGGCAGACGGTACTCCTCGTGCATCCCGGTGCGGAGCTGTTCGGCTCCGACCGGATGCTCCTGGAGAGCGCCATCGGCCTCGTCGAGACGGGCGCCCGCGTCGTGGTCGCTCTGCCGAGCTCCGGACTCCTCGTCCAGGAGCTCGTAGCGGCCGGCGCCGAGGTCGTCATCGTCCCGATGCTCGTCCTGCGCAAGGTCCTGCTGACACCGCACGGGCTTCCGCGTCTCTTCCGCGACACCTTCCGCGGTCTCGGCGCCGCGTGGCGACTGATCGGACGGCTGCGCCCCGACGTCGTCTACGTCTCGACGATCATCATCCCGCAGTGGCCGCTCGTCGCGCGGCTGCGGCGCACGCGCTCGGTGAGCCACGTCCACGAGGCCGAGGCGTCGGGCAACCGCCTCGTCAACGGCATCCTCTACTCCCCCCACCTCGCCTCCCACCGCACGCTGGTGAACAGTCGTTTCAGCCTCGACACGATCCGCGCCGCGCTCCCCGCTCTCGCCCGCCGCTCGCACGTCGTCTACAACGGGGTCGCGTCACCGCCGCATCCCCTGGCCCCGCGACCGCGCGTCGAGCGTGCACTCCGCGTGCTCTACGTCGGACGCCTCTCGCCGCGCAAGGGCCCCGACCTCGTGATCGACGCCGCATCTCGGATGCACGCGGCCGGACGCCCGGTCGACGTCACCCTCCTCGGCGCCGTCTTCGAAGGGTACGAGTGGTTCGAGCGTGACCTGCGCCAGCAGGCCGCGGAGGCCGGGGTCCCGGTCGACTTCGCGGGATTCCATCCGGACATCTGGCCGTTCCTCGCCGAGGCCGACGTGCTCGTCGTGCCCTCACGCGTCGACGAGCCGTTCGGGAACACCGCCGTCGAGGGCATCCTCGCACTGCGTCCCGTGATCGCGAGCGACAGCAGCGGGCTGCGCGAGGCGGCCGGCGGCTACGCGACCGCGCAGCTCATCACGCCCGGAGACCCGGATTCGATCGCGGCCGCGCTCACCGACATCGACACCCGGTGGGACGAGATGGTCTCGACCGTCGCCGACAGCCGTGCCGAGGCGCTTCGCCGCCACGCTCCGGCTGTGTACCGGTCGAGCATCACGGCACACGTCCTGAGCTGACGGCCGCCGCCTACGCGCCGCCGTCGCCGGCCTGCGCGACCGATTCGCGGCTTCCGGCCGTGAGGCGCGAGCGATGTCGCACGATGTAGATCGAGAACGGGATCAGCTGGCACACGACGAGCGCGAAGGCGACTCCGATCAGGGGACCGGCGATGCCGAGCACCGGTGTCAGGACGAACGACAGCACGATCCCCACCGCCGCCATGCTGAGCGTCGGGATGACCTGGAACCGGATGCCCGGCTTGTCCATGATGAACATGCCGAGGGGATACACGGCCGCGGTCATCATGATCATCAGCCCGAAGGCGAAGATCGTGGTCGGACGGACGGTCAGCTCGCCCTGAGTGATGAACCCGAACAGCCACGGACCGACCAGCCACACCATCACCGTCGCGATCGCGATGGCGGCGGCGAACAGGGCGGACAGCAGGAACGGTCCGCGGCGGAGTCCACCGTCGTGTCGCATCCGCGCGAAGTGCGGCCAGAGCGCGAGCCCGCCCGCCATGACGAGGCCGTTCAGCGCGAAGAAGACCTGCCCCGCCACGCCGTACTCGGCCACGTCGGCCGGTCCGCCGAGCTGCGCGATCACGTAACGCTGCGAGCCGACGGCGATGGGATAGGTGACCATCTGCGCCAGCATCGGCCAGCCGACATCCATCACGCGCACACCGGGATAGCGACGAGGACGCAGGACCATCCGGGCTGCCGCCGGGATCAACGGCGAGGTGGTGCGGGCCGTGATGAGCACGCCCAGCACGGACACCAGGAACGAGGCCGCGAACGACGCCACGGCCACGAAGGAGTGCAGGTCGTCGCCGCCGAACGTGAGGATCAGCCAGACGCCGGCCAGGGTGAGCGGTGAGATGAGCCCCTGCAGCAGGATCACGATGTGGTTCCGGCGCTGCCCGAGCATGATGCGCGCCCAGATCCCGAGCGGGATCCCGAGGCAGAAGATCGTCACGCAGTAGAACGCCGCCAGCGACGCACCCGGCCTTCCGCCCGCCTCTCCGAAGACCAGTTCCCAGGCGCCCGTGAGCACGAAGATCGTGTTGATCGCCATCGCGATCGTCGCGAACATGAGGAGCACGCGCCCGACCGAGGTCAGCTGGTAGCGCAGCTTCTCGTCGGTGCGCACATCGTCACTCGTCGCCACCGCATTGACCAGCACCGCCCCGCTGCCGAGGTCGGTGAAGGTGAGCAGCGAGGGGATGGTGGTGAGCAGCGTGTAGAGGGCGAAGCTGTCGACGCCCGCGCCGCCGATGATCATCCGGGTCGTGAGAACGCCACAGACCAGCGCGATGACCATCGTCAGCGCGCGGGCGCCGACAGCGAGAAGTGAACCCATACCTACATCGTCACCGTGGCAGGGCCCCCAGGGTCGCGCTGTTACCGGGGAGTCGCGATACCGAAGCGACATCCGTCGGCACCGGGACCGCCACGGACGCCTGAACCGCGCGATACGCAGGCTGCAGGGCGTACGCACCGGTGACCACGCTCGTCCCCTCCGCGAACCGGGACCGCCGGTCCTGCCCGGTCGAGGCGGCGAAGGCGGCCAGGGTGTCGGTCACCGCAGGATCTCTCGAGACCGCGCCCTTCGACCACGCCGAGAACCATCTCGGGGTGCCGGCCGCGGTCCGGTGATAGAGGTTTCCGTTGACGCTCGACACCATCTGCGAGCCGGTGTACTGCAGCGAGTAGTCCTGCACGCAGACCAGGCAGTTGCCGGCGCTCTCCGCCATGACGTTGTTCGACATCACGACGTTGCGGACGATCCACGGCGCCAGCGGTGCATACCGCGTCCGCGGGTCGTGACCGGCCGCGTTCGGGTCGGAGGCGCGGCGAGCGTCCTGCCCGATGCTGATGTTGCGGTTCGCGTTGCCGACGAAGGTGTTGTTCCAGATCTTGACGTTTCCGGAATTGAGCACGAAGAGTCCGAAGTCACCGTTGCGCGCGATGATGTTGTCGGCCACGACGGCACGCTCGGACAGCTCGACGAGCAGGCCGTGGCCGGCGTTGCCGATGACGTCGTTGCCCGTGAACGCGATGTCCACCACCGACTCGTCAAACCAGGGACCGCGTCCGTAGTTGCCGGTGAACGCGCTGTCGGTGACCGTCACCCGCTGCGTCCTCGTGACCTTGAAGGCACCGGACACGGGCGAGTGGTTGAAGCGCTCGGAGTTGTTGCCGGTGGAGAGCATCTTCGTGACCTTGAGGCCGTCGGCCTGCGAGGCCCCGCCGCCGAGCAGACCGTTGCCGATCAACGAGACCCGGGTCAACGAGGTGCCGGGAGCCCAGGAGTAGAAGCCCGTCGTCGAGTTGTCGCGGATCGTGACGTCGGTCAGGGAGATGTTCGCCGCGGCAGCGATCACCGTTCCCATCTGGGGAACGCTGGTCGCGTAGCGGCGGACGCCGATCCCACGGACCTCACTGCCGGCCGAACGGATCGACAGCGCCTGCGTGAGCACGCTCGCCTCGACCGTCTTGCCCGTGGGATCCGTCCCGATGACGAGGCGCTTCCCCGCGGTGTCGACGAAGAAGGTGCCGGTCGTCACCTGCGCCGCGGACCCGACCTGGCGCAGCGGGGCGCCGGCGATCCACACCTGATCAGGATGCGCCGCCATGGGATAGGCGGGGTCGACGAAGCGCCACTCGGCCTGGGTGTTGTCCGGCGCGCCCTGGGTGTACGTCGGGCTCGAGTCGAGCGCCGTGGTCCACCCGCTGACGACCCAGGTCTTTCCCGATGCCTGCCAGCCCGTGACGACCTTCGTCCCGTCGAGCCAGACCGCCTCGTTGGGCGCCGGCTGGATCGTGACGCGCTTCTGCGCCGGGACGATGATCTCCTCGTGATACGTGCCCCCGCGGAGCACGATCGTTCCGCCGTTCGGCACGAGTCGCAGCGCGGCCGCGACGGTCTTGACCGGAGAGTTCTGGGTTCCGGTCGCTCCGTCGTATCCTCCGGGCGCCGCGTAGACGGCCGTCGCCGGTGCCGGGTAGGACAGCGAGCCGGGCGCTCCGGCACCGGGGGTGCCGCGCACGCCTTCGGGGGTGGTCGGCGGAACCGGCACGGTCGGGGGCGTCGGCGCCGGCGTCGGCGTCGGCGTCGGAGTCGGAGTGGGTGTCGGCACCGGAGCAGGAGTCGGCGTCGGCGTGGGAGTCGGCGTCGGCGTCGGCGTGGGAGTCGGCGTCGGCACCGGCGTGGGCGTCGGTGTGGGCGTCGGCGTCGGCTTCGGTGCCGGGGGCGTGACGACCGGAGTCGTGGCGAGCACGTTGTCGATCCGCACCGGAACAGCCGCCTTCGCTCCCGAAGAGGTGTAGAGCGCGAACGCGTAGCCGCCACGGGCCTGGAGCCGCGAGGCGGACGCGTCCGAGTACGACACCTGCCAGGCACCCGGCTCCGCGGCCCCCGCGGCCCAGGCCTTCGCCGAAAGGGCGACGGGGTTCGTGCCGGTGACGCTGAGAGCCACGTTCAGTGTCGTGCCGTTCTTCACCGTGAGCGGGAGCCGGCGTTCGGCGAGACTCTTGACGCCGGTGAGGTCGGTGAGGCGGACGACCGACACGTATGCCGAGCCGTCCGGATGCACGCGCAGCCGCACGCCGTAGGAGTCCTTGCCCGACACGCGCACGGCCTGGGCCAGGTAGAGCGGCCCGCCCTTCGGGAGGGTCGGCACGGTGACGGCGAACCGGCTGGTCACGTCGGCGGCGCTGACACCGTCTGCCGTCGCCCTGGCCGTGATCCCGGGCTTGCGGCTCGCGAGCTGGGCTTTGCCGCCCGAGACGCTCGAGGTGCCTTCGACCACGCGCCAGGCACCGACGGGCGAGGATCCCCATCCCGAGCGGACGGCGCGCTCCATCTTGTCGTCGATGACCGACGTCGACGTCGCGGCGGCCGATCGCACGGCGGCTGCCGGCTGCGCGCCGCCTGTCGGTTGCGCCGAGGCGCGCGGGCTGTCCGCGAGAGCGGAGGCCGGGAACGCCGTCAACACCGCGGTCGCGGCGAGGACCGCGGCGAGTGCACCGGCGGTGGTTCGGACGCGGCGACGCCGCGGCGGAAGAGCGGTCATACGAGATGACGCGCGGGGGAGGAACGGAAAGGACACGATGTCACCGTCTTCTGGGGAGATTCTACGATCAACCAGCACCTTCGCCGCAGTTTAAACCCCGGCGGCAAAGAGCGAGCCCCCCTCGCAACTCATGAAGACTAACCCGGGTATCCGGGCAAGACAAACCTGTACGACGCAAATACCGATATGGAGCACTCGCTCCGTCCGCCGCTCACGCCGCGCGCCGCGGGGGCTCAGTCGCTGTAGTACTCGCTGCGATGACGGTCGGGACGCGCACGGTTGAGCACCGTCCCGAGGATGCGGGCACCGCCCGACTCGAGCGACTTGATGCTCTTCGCCAGCGCGGCGCGACGCGTCTTGGTCGCGTCCACGACGAGGATCACGCCGTCGGTCTGCGTGGCGAAGAGGTTCGCATCGGCGACGCTCAGCGTCGGAGGCGAGTCGATCACCACGTAGTCGTACTCGGCGGCGGCGAAGTCGAGCAGTTGAGCCATGCGCGAGGAGGTGAGCAGCTCCGCCGGGTTCGGCGGAACGGTCCCGGCGGGCAGGATGTCGAGGGTGCTGTCGGCGACGCTGTGCTTGGCGACCTCGAAGTCCACCTCGTCCAGCAGCACGCTCGTGAGTCCGATCGAGCCGTCGATACCCGCATGCTCGTGCGCGCGCGGGCGCCGCATGTCGGCATCGATCAGGAGGACGGAGTTGCGGAGTCCGGCAAGCGTCATCGCGAGGTTCACCGAGATCGTCGACTTGCCCTCCGCGGGCATGCCCGATGTGACCAGCAGAACCTTCACGCGGGACGACACGTTCGCATAGGCGAGCGCCGAGCGGATGCGGCGGAACTCCTCCGAGGTGTGTCCGAGCGGCTCCTGCGAGACGGCGATCCCCCGCGTCGCGAGCAGCGGCGACTTCGAGACGACACCGAGCACGGGGTCTCCACCCGCCTGGGTCAGAGCCTCCTCGTTGCGCACACGCGTGTCGAGCACGCCGATCAGCACCGCCACCGCGAGCCCCAGGACGCCGCCGAGGAAGCCGCCGAGGAGCGCGTCGCGCGGCTTGCTCGGCGTGAACTGGAACTCGGGCACGACCGCGTCGTCGATCACCTGGGCCGTGATGGTGGACTCGCCCTGAGGATCCTTCGGAGCCACATCCTTGACCACGACGATGAGCTGATCCGCGACCGCATTCGCCAGCTCGGCCGCCGCCTCGGCGTCATCGGTGATCCCGGTGATGCGCAGGGTGACCGTGCTCTGCGGGATCGAGACCTCGATGTCGCGGGCGAGCGCACGCGGCGTGGTGTCGAGGCCGAGCTCTTCGATGACCGGCTCGAGCACGCGCGAGCTCGTGGCGAGCTGGGCGAACGAGAGCATCTGGCTCTGCGTGTACACCGAACCCTGGTTGAGGTCGGAGGCGCTGGTGCCCTGATTGAGGGCGAAGTAGAGCGAGGTGGTCGCCTGGAACAACGGCGTCTGCAGCGAGGCGTACCCGTAGGAGCCCGCCGCGCCGAGGACCGCCGACAGCACGATCAGCCACCAGAATTTCCGCAGCGAACTGGCTATGACGCGCAGACTGACCCGGCTCTCGCCCATGACTCCCCATTCCCCCTGAGACTTCGATACTAGAGGAATCACCGTTTCGGCACCCTCACGACGATGGTTGCGGCGGTGACGTCCCGAGGGGCATCCGCGCGCCCTCCGACCACCCGGATCCGACCTCCGACGACGCGCCGGGCGCCCCGCGAAGGGCGTCCGAGTCCCTCGCCCACGTGATGGCCAGCCCCACGCAGAACCAGAGGAACATGCTGTACTGCGTGATCAGCGCGACGACGACGAGGCTCGGGAGCTGTCCGACGACCGCGAGCGATGCCGGACTCCGCGTCGAGCGCTTCCACGCCATCACCGCCGCGCACACCACCGCCGCCATGATCAGCAGCGTCGGCACGTAGCCGTAGCGGAGCAGGGTGAGGACCAGGGCGTTGTCGACGGAGCGGGCGAAGTAGCCCAGGTAGTAGTCGCCGGAGACCAGCGAATGCCAGTCGCCCGGGTTGCCGAACAGCTGCACCTGCTCGAGGAGCACCAGCAGATCGGTGCGATAGTCCGCGCTGCCGCCGGCCTCCTCCCCTGCGGCGCCGAAGACGGTGTCGATGATCGGGATGACGATGGCCGTGCCGATGACGCCGGCAAGCGCCACGGTCACCCGGAACCGCGTGGAGACGCCCACGATCAGGAACGTCGAGAGCACGAGCGTGAGGACGAGCGTGAGAAGTCCCACACGGCTGAAGGTGAGCACCGTGGCGACCGCGATGATCACGATGCCGCTGATCTTGGGCAGCAGCCTCCACTTGGTGGCGACGACGAACGCGGACGACATCGCCAGGGCCGCGCCCAGCGCGATCGAGTGTCCGAACGCCCCTTCCACGCGCAACACGCCCCCGCGCTCCTGCAGCGGACTCCAGGTGTCGTAGACGACGCCGGAACCCGGGATGAGCACGAACGGGTTGAACGAGGTGAAGAACTCGACGACGGCGAGGGTCGCCGCCACGATGGCGACGACCGCGATCGTCGACGTCACCCATTCGGGCGCGACCCGCGCGAGCACGACCCGCCCCCAGATGTACGGGATCACCCATTCGAGCAGCGCCGCGACGAGGGACGGGAGGTCGACGGAGCCGAAGCCGTACAGGCCGACCACGACCAGGATGAACACCGCGACCCAGGCGTCGGCGGCCCGAAGCGGTACGACGGACCAGTTGACGAGGATCATCAGCGCGGTGAGCAGCGTGATCGCAGCCCAGTAGAAGCCGATGTTCACGCCCACCCAGAGCGGGATGAAGAAGAGCACGCAGGCCCACACCACGAATGCGGCCCGCGGCAGCAGCCGGAGGACGAACACGACGATGGCCACTGCTGCGATTCCTCCGACGGCGAGGAGCGCGATCGGAACAGCAGTGGCCATGCGTCTGGATCTTACTGGGGCGCGGTGACGCGGAACGAATCGAAAGAGACGCCCAGTGCCGCGGTCGAGCTCCCCGACCGGTTGCCGCTCAGGCCGACGGCACCGGCGCCCAGGGGCGTCGCATCCGTGGCGTTGAGCTGCCAGTTCGCCGGCTCGGTGCCACCCGTCGCCCAGAACTTCGCCGACAGGGTCGCCGAGGACGTTCCGGTGACGGACACCTTCAGGTTGTAGGAGGTGTTCGCCGACCAGGTGAGACCGGGCACGGCCTGCGTGAGCAGCACGGTTCCCTCGCGGTGCGCCACGAGCCAGACGGTGCCGTCAGGACGCAGCCAGGCGCGGACGAAGTACTTCCCCGCGGCGGACTGTCGGGCGATGACGCCGATGTACGCGCCTCCCGCCGCCGGCGCCTGGTCGACACGGAACTGCGTCTCGAGCACCGCATCGGCGATCGAGGTGGTGTTGAGCGTGGCGTGCCGGGTGTCCCCCGCGATCAGGGCCAGCTTGCCCTGGCCGTCGGCGACGGTGGCGGCCGCCTGCGACCCACCGGCGATCGTCCATGCGCCACCCGTGACTGCGCTGCCCCAGCCGGGACCCGCGGTGCGGTCGAACTCATCGCCCGCGAGCGGAGCGGGGTTCGGGTCCGGGTCCGGATCGACCGGAGGCGCCGTGACCGTGACCTGCTTGGTCGCGGTGTGCGTCGCACCCTTGTTGTCCTTCACGGTCAGCGACACGGTGTAGGTGCCCGCCGCCGTGTAGGTGCGCGTGGCCGTCGCTCCGGTGCCCGTCGTCCCGTCGCCGAAGTTCCACGCGTAGGAGGCGATGGTCCCGTCGGAATCGGTCGACGCGCTTCCGTCGACGTTGACCGTCAGCGCGGTCGCCGTGGCCGTGAACGCCGCCGTCGGTGCGACGTTGGTGGGCTCGGGCTCGGGCTGAGGATCGGGATCCGGTGCCGCGGCGCCGAGGTTCTTCACGGAGAAGTCGTCGAAGCTCACGATGTTGGTCCCGGTCGCACTGCCGGCACGGTAGGAGAACACCGTCGGTGCCCCCGCGACCTGCAGGGCCGGCGTCGCGTCCGTGGTGGACAGCTGCCAGGTGGCGGGCTCTGCTGCCCCGCCCGCCCACAGCTTGGCGCGGATCGTCGTGGTGCCGGAGCCGGTCGTCTCCATCAGGAGGTTGAACGTGCTCCCCGCGGTCCAGGTCAGGCCGGAGACGGCCGTGCTGGCGATCGCCGTGCCGTTGCGGTGGATCACGAGCCACGTGGTCCCGTCCGCACGGTGCCACGCCAGTGCGCGGTAGCCGTTCGAGCCGGAACGACGTGCGCCCAGTCCCTCGTAGGCGACGCCCGTCGACGGACCGGCGGACAGCGTGTAGCTGATGCGCGCCGAGGTATCGAGGAGAGACGTTCCCTGCAGGAGCATCTCCCGGGTCTCGCCCGGAGTCAGGTTCACCTTGCCCACGCCGTCTGCGACGGAGGTGACGGCGGCCGAGCCGCTCATCGGCGCCCAGGTGCCGCCGACATCAGCCGCGCCCCAGCCACTCGACACGACGCGACCGAAAGCATCGGACGCGGCGAACACCTGCGCCTGGACGGTCACGGACTTCGTGACGGTCGCCGAGCCGCCGAGGCTGTCGGTCACGGTCAGGGTGATGTCGTGTGCTCCGGCCTGCGCGTAGGTGTGGCCGGCGGTGACGCCCGTTCCGGCGGGAGTGCCGTCGCCCCAGTTCCAGGAGTAGGACAGCGTCGCGCCGTCGGATGCGCTCGAGCCGGAGCCCGAGACGCTCACGCTCAGACCGGACGCGGTCGAGGTGAAGGCCGCGACGGGGTCCGCATGGGTCGCAGCGGCCTGCCGCGTGGTCGACGCGGTCCCGCCCCGGTTGTCGGTGACGGTCAGGGTCACCGTGCGGGTGCCCGGCGTCGCGTACACGTGGTTCGCGACCTGACCCGTCGAGGTCGATCCGTCGCCCCAGTTCCACGCGTACGAGGCGATGGTGCCGTCGGAGTCGGTGGACGCCGAGGCGTCGGCGGAGACCGACAGACCGGTGCCGGTCAGCTCGAACGAGGCGGTCGGCAGCACGTTCGCCGCCTGCACCACGACCGGCTTCTCGACCGTCGTGGCCAGCCCATTGCTGTCCGTGACCGTGAGCCGAGCCGTGTAGGTGCCGGTCGCCGCGTAGGTGTGCGAGACCGTCTTGCCCGTGCCCGTGGCCGAGTCGTCACCGAAGTCCCAGCGGTAGCCGGCGATGGTGGCGGAACCCGCCGGAGCGGAGGCGCTCGCGTCGAAGGCCACGTCGAGGTCGGTCGCCGTCGCGGTGAACGACGCCGTCGGGGCCTGGAAGCCCTTGCCGATGCCGTAGTGCGTCTGCACCTGGGTCTGCGTCAGTGCGTACGGGTAGACCGCGACCTCATCGAGCGCTCCCTTGAAGTACTTGGAGCTCGGCGCCGAGGGCCAGCTGGTGAGGTTGTCCCCGCCGATGCGCCAGTACCCGACGTAGTTCTCCGCCGTGGTCGCGCCCGCGTCGGAGGCGACGAGTTCGCCGTCGACGTAGAGCTTCATACCCGCCGCGCTCTGCGTCGCCACAGCGTGGTGCCAGGCGTTGTTGTTGAGAGCGGTGTTGTTCTGGATCGTCTGCGTGCTCCCGTTGTAGGTGCCGAAGACGAGCCGACCGTTGTTCGTCATGTAGAGGTGCCGGTCATAGCTGGTCGAGTCTCCGGTCGCCGCAGCGCCGTAGCCGATCAGCTTGCCGCCGGTCGTGGTGTTCGTCTTGAACCAGAGCTCCGTCGAGAACTCCTCGGGAGCCGCGACCTTGTCCGTCGTGGAGACACGCCCCGTGGTGGTTCCGGTGAACGTCGAGGCACCGGTGGCGGTGTTCTCGACGCCGGAGGTCGACGACGTGACGCCCGATCCGAACACGGGGGTGTTCGCGCCGGCCCAGTCCTGGGCCGCAGTACCCAGCGGGTAGTACAGCTGCGGCTCGTCGGCCGAGACGGCGTTGACGTAGCTCGAGACGGCTCCCGCGGTCACCGTCGCCGTCATGGCCTGACTGCTGACGCTGTTGCCGTTCCCGTCCTTCGCGACGACCGTGTACTCCTGCTGCGAGCCGGGAGGTGCCGTCTTGTCTTCCAGGATGACCGCCGGGCGGTTCCACCAGGTGCCCTTGGCCGTCGTCGTGGCGACCGGGGTGGCCGTGCCGGTGCGGCGCAGCTCATACGTGAGCGTGAGGTCGTCACGGTCCCAGTTCGCCGGGATCGAGACCCGGACCCGGCCGGGGATGAACGACTGCGCGGTGCCGGTCCAGTTCGCCGCGGACAGGCGCGGGCCGTCCTTGGCTCCGCCGGGAGGGTTCGTCGAGAAGCGCACGAGTCCCTCGAAGCGTCCGTTGTTCACGGAGCGGAACTCGCCGCCGATCGAGATCATGTTGCCGGCTCCGGTGATGGAGAGTCCGGCCTGGCCCATTCCCGTCGTCACGCCGACGGCCCAGTCGGGCGTCCAGGCGTAGGGCGACGGTGCGGGCGTGCCCGCCCAGTTCTTGTACGTGCCACCGGCCGCGGGCTGGTTGCCCAGCGAGCCGCGAGCATCGGCCGTGTACGCCTCGGAGTAGCGGTGCGTGCGCGGGTTCTGCTCGGGGTGCAGGCTCATCGTCCCGCAGGCATGCGTGTGGCTCGTCGTGTAGACGACCTTGCCGGTCGAGTACACGCCGTAGTGGTCGCCGAGGCAGTCGGCGATCCAGCGGACCTGTCCGGTGCCGGCCTCGGCAGCGAACGTCCCCTCGAGGTTTCCGGTCGCGGCGTCGGCGTACACCCAGCCGGTGCCGTAGACGGCCGTGGAGTCGGCGGCCAGGCCGAAGATGCCCGCCTTGCCCGAGTTGGCACCGGTGTTCGACCCGTTCTTGACCGTCTGCGGCAGTGCCCAGGCGGTGTCGAGGGCACCGGTCGTCTTGTCCAGGGCGGCGGTGCCGCGCATGGTCAGGTCACCGTTCACCTGCGAGAAGCGCCCGGCGGCGATGACGTTCTGTCCGGCAGGGTCCATGACCATCGCGTCGACCTGGAGGTCGGTCTGCGGTGCCCAGCTCAGCAGTGCGCCGTTGGTGGCGCTGAACGCCGCCAGGTTCTTCCGTGCCGTGGCGTTGCCCTGGGTGAACAGGCCGCCCACGTAGACGCTCGATCCGGAGGTGGCGAGGGCGTAGACGCCGCTGCCGCCGATCGACGGAGAGAATCCGGGGACGAGCTGACCGGTGACGGCGTCGAGAGCCGCGAAGTTCCAGCGCGTCTGGCCGTTGACCGAGTTGAAGGATCCGCCGATGTAGATGCGGCTGCCGTCGGGCGAGGCCGCGACGGCCTTGATGACACCGTTGACCTGCGGCGCGAACGACAGCAGCTGTCCGGTGTTGATGTCGTAGGCGAGCACGTTGGAGCGGGCCGTCAGGCTCGTTCCCGGCACCGCCAGGGGCGCACGGGCGTTGTCGAACTTGCCCACCGCGTACACGGTCGAGCCGATGACGGTCTGCGACCAGACATAGCCGTTGTCGATCTGCACCGTCGGAATCGGATCCGACGTGACGACGTTCTCGTCACGCTGCAGCAGCGGCGGTGGCGTCGACGGCACGTCCGCCGATGCCGCCTGCGCGCCCAACGTCGTCATGCCCGCGACGAGCAACGCCGCCGTCACGACGGAGGCGAGAGCGCTCAGCGCCCGCCTCGAGGTCGATGTGTTCCCCATAGTGACTCCCCAGCCGCCAGTTTTCTTCTTCGAAAGTGTGAGTGTGTTGCTTTGCCGATTACAGCGAGATGCGAAAAGCGTGTGTCAGGACAGCTGGCCGGCGAAGGTCGCGACCGGCTCTCCTGCGGCGTAGTTGACGCTGATCTTCACCGAGCGCCCCTTCGTCGGGTCGAGCATGAAGACGTAGGTCCCCGTCGCCTCGGAGCCCGCGGCGAGCTCCCCCGAGAGGGGATCGTTCCCACCGGCGGTCGTGGCGACGCCGATGTCACCGTCATCGGTGACGAGGTTGACCACGGCCGAGTCGACGCTCTGCGCCCGCTTCGAGTCGTTGGCCACCGAGATCGTGACGACGACCGCGGAGCCCGCGTACTCGCCGGGCGTCTGCGGCTTGATGGTCGTGGTCGCGATCTTGTCGATCGTGACGACCATGTCGGTGGAGAGGGTGATCGGCTCCGCGAGCTTCCCGCTCTCCTCGGTCAGTGCCGGCGCCTCGGTGGGCCCTTCGGCCTCCGGGTCGGCGGGTGCCGTCCAGTCGGTCGTGCTGGTGCCCTCGGGCGCAGGAGACTCCGAGGCCTCAGGGGCTGCGGTGCAGCCTGCCGTCAGGAGTGCGAGCGCGACCAGAGGCGCGATGAACATCGCGCCACGTCTGCGCGAAGAGCCGTCCCCAGAACGGCATGATGAAACGTTGAACACTGCAGCTCCCCACAAGCCAGAATCCCCGCCGAGGCCCCCTCGGCCTCGGTATTCCCCTTCAACCACGCAGAACGCGGCGTCGGCTAATGGTAGTGCGCAGGGCGGGAATCCACAAGACCCCGCTCAGGATGCGTGCCGACGCTGCCCGCCGAGCTGGGCCAGGATCGTGGCGACCGCGGCTTCCACCTCGCTGATGGTGTCGCGGTGGCCGCGGCTTCCGTGCCGGTCGGCGATGCTGGCGGGGTCGCCGGAGTCGCGGATCCCGAGGAGCCGCCGGAATCGATCACCGGCGCTGTCGGAGCCGACCAGCGGCACGGCCCGAGACCGCGCACGGTCGAGATGCGCGACGTACTCCGCCACCCGGTCCGGTGCCGACGAGGAGAAGCCGGCGCCCAGATGAGCCGCCTCCTTGATCGTGAACATCCAGTCCCGTGATCGCGGGGCGAGCCGCACCAGGTCGCCGCGGATGTCGCGCGAAGCGGCGAGGACGATGCTCGACTGCTCGAGGAGTTCGAGCGTGACGGGCTTGGCGCGATGCGTCTGCGCCTGCGCGCGCCACTCCTCGTCTTCATGGACGGACGCGACGAGGGTGCAGATCGGATCCCCGGCGGTCGCGCGGATGCCGGCACTGTCGACCTGGATCGTGGAGTCCGCCCCGAGACCCCGCCGCAGCGCGAGCTCGGCGAGCGGCGAGCGGCAGACGTTGGCGGCGCACACCACGAGGATCTTCTCGCCAGTCATGCGTCGGCACCCAGCCTTCCGATCTCACGGAACCACTTCACCGCGGCGAGCGCGAGGAACAGGACCGCCGCGGCGCAGAGAGCGCCGTAGCCGACGAGGAACGCCGGGGTCCAGCCCCACAGCACGAAGACCAGGCACACCAGGCCGAAGTCGGTGGGCAGGAGGACGAGCGAGCGCAGGAGCGTGCCACCGCCGCGCTCGTGCGTCGACGCGACCGCGTGCTTGCCCTTGAGCAGGTCGTTGAGGAGCATGCCCGAGAACGTCGTCGTGGCCACGATGCTGAACACGATCGGGATCAGCAGGAGCAGCGGCGTCTCCGGGAGGACGCGGTAGAGGCCGATCAGCACCGCCAGGTGCAGCGAGGCGATCTTGAGCGTGTCGATGAAATGATCGAGCCATTCGCCCTGCGCGCTCCCGCCCCCGCGCAGTCGGGCGACCTGCCCGTCCGCCGAGTCCCAGGCGTAGCCGAGCACGAGCAGCACCGCGATCAGGATGCCCATCGGCACGTTCACCGGACCGAACGCGATGAGGCCGATCGCCACGAAGGAGTGCACGGCGCTGATGATCGAGACCTGATTCGGCGTGAGGCCGATCCGGTACGCGACGGCGGCGAGGACCCGCCCGATCCGCCGATTCACGTAGACGGAGTACGCGGGCGCCCCCCGGGCATGCCCCTTTTGCGCCCGCGCGAGACGGTGATATGCGTCTACGACCATTTCCTGCCCTTCTGGTCCGTCCCGTGAACCCTGGCGATCCGCCGCGCCTCGCGCACGCCGCGGAGGTACGCGCGGATCGGGGCAGGCGACTGGATGAGCTGCCGGCGTCCGCCGCGGAGGATCACCTCGCGGGCGGTGCGCGGGATCGAGCGCCGCCACCGCTGCACGGCCGCGTCGTCGAGGTGACGCACGGCGAAGAGCATCCGGTTGCGGATGTTGTAGTAGTAGTAGCCCTCGGATTTCGCGCGCGACGCCTCGGGCTCGACCCGCTGGGTGCCGCCCTCGTCGTGCACCGCCCGAGCGTCCTCGACGAGCGCGAGCTCACCCCCGGCCGCCACGACCCTCCGGGAGAAGTCGACGTCCTCCCAGTACAGGAAGTAGTCGTCGTCGAAGCCGCCGGAGAGCTCCCACAGCTCGCGGGTGATCCACAGGCAGGCCCCGCTCAGCCAGGGCTCGAACGGCTGCGTGTCACCGGCGACGCGCTTGCGACGCGCACGCATCGTGCCGTCCTCGAGGAGGAGGTCGATGCCGGCGAACCAGGTGCGCCCCTCGGAGTCGGCGATGACGGGAGAGGCCAGGGTGGTGCGCGAGTCAGCGGTCGCGGCGGCGAGCAGGCGGAGCGAGTCGCCGTCGATGTGCGCATCCGGGTTGATGACGAGGACGTCGGTCGCCCCCTCGGCGAGCGCGCGCGTCACGCCGATGTTCACGCCGCCGCCGAACCCCGAGTTCGTGTCGGGCTCGACCAGCAGCCACCCGTGCTCCTTCGCGACGTCGCCGACGGCGCGACGCTCCTGCGCTCCGGACCAGTTGTCGACCACGATCACGATCGCGTCCGGATCGATCGTCCGCGCTTCACGCTCGACGGTCACCAGATTGCGCCGCAGCAGGCCGGTGGAGGCGTAGTTCACGACCACCACGGCAAACCGCCCGTGCACGATTGACACGCGATCCTCCCCCCGGATCCGGGTCACGGATCGCTTCGGGTCGCCGGTCGAATTCCCCGGAGTCGCGACCGGCGTCGACTCCCAGGAGAACGACTATACGCGAGAGGTGCCTCCGGAGACCGGCATCGGGTTCACGATACGATGAGCCGGCGTCGGAGTCGAGGCGCACGACTGCCATGGGGATGGGGGCGGATGACCAGGGGACCGGAATCGAGCGACGTGATCGCTGTGACGATCGGCGTGCCCACGTACCGCCGACCGGAACTCCTCGACGCGCTGCTGCGCACGCTGCCCGCGCGCATCGCGGAGTGCGCCGACCTCGGCATCGAGATCGACGTGCTCGTCGTCGACAACGACCCGGAGGGCTCGGCGCGAGAGGTGGCGACGGGCACCGACCTGCCGGTCCGCTACGTGGTCGAGCAGACGCCGGGCATCGCCGCGGCGCGCAACCGCATCCTGGACGAGTGCGCCGACCGCGACCTCGTCGCGTTCATCGACGACGACGAGATCCCGCGGGAGGCCTGGCTCTCCGCACTCGTCTCGGTCTGGCGCGAGTACGGCGCCGACGCCGTGATGGGTCGCGTCATCTCCGTGTTCGACGACGACGTCGACCCCTGGCTGCTCGCCTCGGGCACCTTCCGCCGACCGCCCCGCCAGACCGGCACCGTGCTGCAGGTCGCTGCGGCGGGGAACCTGCTGCTCGATCTGCGCGCCATCCGCCGGCTCGGGCTCCGCTTCGATCCGTCACTCGGCCTGGGCGGCGGGGAGGACACGCTCTTCTCCCGACAGCTGGCGCGGCAAGGCGGCCGGATCGTGTGGTGCAACGAGTCCGAGACGGAAGACCTCGTCGTCGCCGCGCGGCTCAGCCGGGCGTGGGCGGCGCAGCGCGCGTTCAGCTCGGCCAACGCCGGCACCCGGATCCAGCTGCAGCTGACCGACGGGAGGTTCCGTCGCGGGCTGCTCCGGGTGCGCGCAATGGTGGGCGGCATCGCCCGGATCATCGTCGGCGGACTGCGGCGGGCCTTCGGCGCGCTGACCTCGAACATCACCCATCACGCCAGAGGAACGCGTCTCGTCCATCGGGGCCGCGGCACGATCGCGGCCGCCCTCGGCCGTCGTTACGACGAGTACCGTCGCCCATCGGAGGATGACACGACCATGACCGATCCCGCTTCGGGCATCCGCGTGATGCAGTCGCTCGGCGCACCGCGCCCGACGACGAACCCGTACAACAAGATGCTCGACGAGGCGCTGGGCGCCACCGAGGGGCTCACCCGCCTGCGCTTCTCCTGGGGGACGGCGCTGTTCGGCCGGTACGACGCCTTCCATTGGCACTGGCCGGAGGCGAAGCTGCACGGCTCCACCTGGTGGAAGTCCACGGGGAAGTTCCTCCTCACGACGGCGCTCGTGTTCCGGCACCGCCTGTCCCGACGGATCGCCGTGGTGCGGACGGTGCACAACATCGAGCTCCCCGACGACAACGCGCCGCGGCTCTGGCTGCTGCGTTTCATCGACCGTCACACCGACTACCGGATCGTCATCAACGAGACGACTCCGCTCCCTGCCGGAACGCCGCACAGCCTGATCCTGCACGGCGACTACCGGGGCTGGTACGCCAAGTTCCCCTCCGCCGAGCGCGTGCGCGGGCAGCTCGGCTCGTTCGGCGGGATCCGCCGGTACAAGGGCCTGGAGGGGTTCATCGACGCCTATGCGGAGGCGGTGGCGACCGAACCGGCGCTGAGCCTGCGGATCGGCGGGCGACCCTCCACCCCCGAGCTCGGCGACGACCTCCGGGAGCGGACCGCGGATCTTCCCGGCGTCGACCTCCACCTCGACTTCCTCAGCGATGCGGAACTCGTCCAGCTCGCGACGTCGTCCGACCTCATCGTGCTGGCCTACCGCTTCATGCACAACTCGGGCAGCGTCCTCGCCGCCCTGTCCATGGACCGCCCCGTGCTCGTGCCCCGCAACGAGGCGAACGAGGCCCTCGGACGCGAGGTCGGCCAGGACTGGGTGCTCATGTACGACGGAGACCTCGACGCGCCGACGGTCGTCGAGGCGTGGCGTGCCGCGACGATGCTCACCGGCTCACCCGACCTCTCACGCCGCGACTGGGCCGACGCCGGTCGGGCTCACGCCGACGCGTTCCGGGAGGCGGTGCGGGTCAAGCGCGGCGCGAAGCGCTAGGTCGCGTCGACTCTCACACCCGCTGCCGCAGGCCCTGGACCAGGGCCGCGACCATGATCTGCGTCGTGAAGTGGCGTTCCACCTCGACGCGGCCGTTCCGTCCGAGCTCGGCCGCGCGCGTCGGATCGGCCAGCAGGCCCAGCAGGGCGGCGGCGAGCTCCCCCGGCTCTCCCGGTGGAACCAGGTGTCCGGTGCGCCCCTCGCTCACGTACTGATCCATTCCGGGGGTCGCTGTGACGACGACCGGCCGGCCGGTCGCGAGCGCTTCGAGCGCGACCGTCATGCCCGAGGCGTGCAGGTTCGGCCGGGTCGAGGTCACGACGACGCTCGCGGTCGCGTACAGATCGCGCAGCTCCGCGTGCGGCATGTGACGGATCACCCGCACGCCCTCGGGCGGCGCGAGATCGGAGGTCGTCTGCACGATCACCTCGGTGTCCGGACGCACGGCGAGCACCCGGGCGAGCGCGGCGTAGAGGGTGGCCGGATCGCGGTCCCTGTCGTTGCCGACGCTCACCACACGCGCGCGATCCGGGTACGGACGCGTGCCGAAGAACTCGCTGTCGATGCCGAAGGGCACCGCGAAGACCTGCGCCCCCCGGGCGCCCACCACCTGCCGGAGCGGCACGATCTGCGCCTCGCTGAGCACCCAGACGGAGTCGGCCCCGCTCAGCATCGAGATCAGGCGGGTCGGGGGCGCGCCGGCGCCGGCCAGATCCGTCAGCCAGATCACCCCGGTGGCGAAGTGCGCGCGCGGGTGGAGGGTCTGCAGACGATAGGCGGTGTTCTCGTCCCAGGTGAGCGCGAGGCCGTCGACGGGACGTGGTCCCAGAGCCAGCCGCGCCCGCGCCCGCGCGACACGACCGGGGGCGGGGAGATCGATCACCTCGACCGCGGCATGCTCGCGCAGCGCATCCAGTCCGTACGGCCAGATGCTCGGGACCTCTCCCCTGGCGTGACTCTGCTCCCAGGCGTGCGCCGACTGCTCGGCACGATGCGCCCAGGTGAGAGACAACGAGGCACCACCCTCGAATTCCACGAGCCAACTATGGACCTCGGGCGCGGTCCTGACAAGAGAGAGTTTCCGGCAGCCCTCACACCCGCGGGATGCGACCCGGTAGAGTCGTCCCTACGACTGTGGGGGTCGTCGGACGGCAGGGGATGGCCGTCCCTTCTGTGACGCCACCACGGACAGCGACGTATCTCGAGGGGGATCATGAAGGGCATCATTCTGGCGGGCGGTTCGGGCACGCGACTGCATCCGATCACGCTGGGAGTCTCGAAGCAGCTGATCCCGGTGTACGACAAGCCGATGGTCTACTACCCGCTGTCGACGCTCATGCTCGCCGGCATCCGGGAGATCCTGATCATCACGACCCCGCACGACGCCGCCCATTTCGAGCGCCTGCTCGGAGACGGCTCGCAGTTCGGCATCTCGCTCACCTTCGCGCAGCAGGAGTCGCCGGACGGGCTCGCCCAAGCGTTCACGATCGGGGCGGATTTCATCGGCGACGACAGCGTCGCGCTGGTGCTCGGCGACAACCTCCTCTACGGCCCCGGCCTCGGCACGCAGCTCAAGCGCTTCGCCGACATCGACGGCGGCGCGGTCTTCGCCTACTGGGTCGCCGAGCCCGAGGCGTACGGCGTCGTGGCGTTCGACGACGAGGGCCAGGCGGTGTCGCTGGAGGAGAAGCCGACGGCTCCGCAGAGCAACTACGCGGTGCCCGGGCTGTACTTCTACGACAACGACGTGATCGACATCGCCCGCGATCTCGCTCCGAGCGCGCGCGGCGAATACGAGATCACCGACGTGAACCGCGAGTACCTGGAGCGCGGCAAGCTCCAGGTCGAGGTCCTCCCCCGCGGCACGGCATGGCTCGACACCGGGACGTTCGATCAGATGACGGATGCCGCCGACTACGTCCGCACGATGGAACGGCGCACCGGCATGAAGATCGGCGTACCGGAGGAGGTCGCCTGGCGGCAGGGCTTCCTCGACGACGACGAGCTGCGCGTGCGCGCCGAGGCTCTCGTGAAGTCGGGGTACGGCTCGTACCTGCTCGCACTCCTGGAACGAGGCAAGTGATGACCCGTCTGCTCGTGACCGGCGGCGCCGGCTTCATCGGATCGAACTTCGTGCACCACGTCGTGGAGCACACCGACGCGCACGTGACCGTGCTCGACAAGCTCACCTACGCGGGCAACCGCGCATCGCTCGCCGGGCTCCCCGCGGATCGGGTCGAGTTCGTCGAGGGCGACATCGCCGACCCCGAGCTCGTCGATGTCCTGTTCGCGAAGGTCGATGCGGTGGTGCACTACGCGGCCGAATCGCACAACGACAACTCGCTGCACGACCCGCGGCCGTTCCTCGACACGAACATCATCGGCACGTACACACTGCTGGAGGCCGCGCGTCGGCACGACCGCCGTTTCCACCACATCTCGACCGACGAGGTCTACGGCGACCTGGAGCTCGACGACCCGCAGCGGTTCACCGAGCAGACGCCGTACAACCCGTCGTCGCCGTACTCGTCGACCAAGGCCGGCAGCGACCTCCTCGTGCGCGCCTGGGTGCGGTCCTTCGGGGTCCAGGCCACCCTCTCGAACTGCTCGAACAACTACGGTCCGTACCAGCACGTCGAGAAGTTCATCCCGCGGCAGATCACGAACGTGCTGCGCGGCATCCGCCCGAAGCTCTACGGTGCCGGCCAGAACGTGCGCGACTGGATCCACGCGGACGATCACTCCTCGGCCGTGCTGACCATCCTCGAGAAGGGCGAGATCGGTGAGACGTACCTGATCGGCGCCGACGGCGAGAAGGACAACAAGTCGGTCGTCGAGCTCATCCTCACGCAGATGGGGCAGCCCGCGGACGCCTACGACCACGTGACCGACCGGGCGGGCCACGACCTGCGCTACGCGATCGACTCCACGAAGCTGCGCACCGAGCTGGGCTGGGCGCCGCAGTTCTCCGACTTCGAGTCGGGCCTCGCCTCCACCATCGAGTGGTACCGCGACAACGAGGCCTGGTGGGCGCCGGCCAAGGACGCCACCGAGTCCTTCTACGCCGCCAAGGGGCAGTGATGACGGAGTTCGGCAAGGCGCTCACGGTCACCGAGACGCCGATCCCCGGTCTGCTCGTCGTGGACCTGCCGGTGCACGGCGACTCGCGCGGCTGGTTCAAGGAGAACTGGCAGCGCGAGAAGATGGTCGCCGCCGGCCTCCCGGACTTCGGCCCGGTGCAGAACAACATCTCGTTCAACGACGCGGTCGGCACCACGCGCGGCATCCACGCCGAGCCCTGGGACAAATGGGTCTCGGTCGCGACCGGGAAGATCTTCGGCGCCTGGGTCGATCTGCGCGCGGGTGACACGTTCGGCACGGTCTTCACGACCGAGATCGATCCGTCCCGGGCGATCCTGGTGCCGCGCGGCGTCGGCAACTCGTACCAGACGCTCGAGGCCGACACCGCCTACACCTACCTGGTCAACGACCACTGGTCGCCCGACGCGGAGTACTCGTTCCTGAACCTCGCGGACGAGACCGCGGCCATCGCCTGGCCCATCCCGCTCGCGGAGGTCGAGGTGTCCGCGAAGGACCTCGCCCACCCGCGGCTCGCCGACGTGACGCCGATCGGCCCGCGGAAGGTGCTCGTGCTGGGCGCCGCGGGACAGCTCGGACTCGCGCTGCGAGAGCTGCTCGGCGATGCGGAGCACATCGAGTACACGACGAGGGAGACCCTCGATCTGGGCGCCGCCGACCTGCTGTCCGCCCGCCGCTGGCGCGACTACGGGGCGATCGTCAACGCGGCCGCGTACACGGCCGTCGACCTCGCGGAGACCCCCGAGGGGCGCGAGAACGCGTGGGCCGCCAACGTGAACGGCGTCGCGGCGCTCGCCCGCATCGCCACCGAGAACGGCATCACCCTCGTGCACGTGTCCAGCGACTACGTCTTCGACGGCAGCAAGGAGAGCCCGTACACCGAGGCCGACCCGGTGCAGCCGCTCGGCGTCTACGGGCAGACCAAGGCCGCGGGAGACGCCGTCGTCGCGACGGTGCCGCGCCACTACATCGTCCGCACGTCCTGGGTCATCGGCGAGGGCCGGAACTTCGTGCGCACCATGGCCTCGCTCGCGGAACGCGGCATCGCCCCCCGGGTGGTCGGCGACCAGATCGGACGGCTGACCTTCACGGAGGACCTCGCCTCGGCCATCGCGCATCTGCTCTCGAGCGCCGCGCCCTTCGGCGTGTACAACGTGACCGGCGCCGGCGCATCCCACTCCTGGGCCGACATCGCCCGCGCCGTCTACCGTCTGACCGGGCACGACCCGGCTGCGGTGACCGACGTGACGACGGCGGAGTACTTCGCCGACCAGGCGGGTCCGATCGCCCCGCGTCCGCTCAACAGCGTGCTGGATCTGAGCCGCATCCAGGCGACGGGATGGACCCCTCGCGACGCGGATGCCGCGCTCGAGGCGTATCTCGCCGCGAAGCCCTAGAGCTCGCCCGGCTTCATCGCCTCGACGTCGATCGCGCGGATCACGCGCTGCGCCGCCGTGTCGGTCGGCGGCTCGGACACCGCTGCCTCGCCCTTCCGGCGCCGCTGGGGCGCGTAGACGACGAGCGAATGGAACAGGAACCGGGCGAAGAACGCCACGATCAGGGACAGCGCCGTCGCGAGCACGCTGGAGATGTGCCAGGTCTCGACCATCAGGGCCATCACCGGGATCCGCAGCGCCGCCTCGACGTTGTTGAACGCGAAGGAGCTGGCGAAGCGGATGCCGAGCCCGCGGGCGTCGGTCCGCATGTCGGCGAACACGAAGCGCTCCTGCAGCAGGAAGTTGCCGATGATGGTGACCTCGGCGCCGATGATGGCCGCCCACACGTAGGGCACCCCGGCGACGGTGAGGCCCCACATGATCCCCAGGTTCGCGACCGCGCCGATCACCCCGATCAGGGCGAACAACGACATCTTGCCGAAGCGGAGCCGGGCGAGGTGCGCGATGAAAGTCCCGCCCTGCCGCAGGCTCGCCTTGGACGTGCCGTGCCGGCGCTCGGCGAACTCCATCGGCACCTCGGCGATGCGCACGTCGTTGCGCGCGAGGATCTCGAGGAGGATCTTGAAGCCCTGCGGCTTGAGCGCGGAGAGGTCGAGGCGGCCGCGGTCCACGAGGAAGAAGCCGGTCATCGGGTCGGTGCTGCGCGCGAGGCGGATCGGGAACATCGCCCGGGTCAGCCACGTCGCCGCCCGTGAGACGCCGAAGCGCACGGCCGTGCCGAGACCGCTGGTGTCGCCCCCGCCGATGTAGCGGGAGGCCGCCACGACGTCGGCGTCGCCCGCGGCGTGGCGCTCGAGCAGGACGGGCAGGAGTTCGGGCGGATGCTGCAGGTCGCCGTCCATCACGATGCAGAGGTCGGACGCCGCGGCCTCGAGCCCGACGACCACGGCACCGCCCAATCCCCCGGTGTTCTCGGTGCGGTGGATGACGCGTACGGGCAGAGAGGCGTCGACCGCGACGCGGGCCACCTCCGCGGCCGTGTCGTCGGTGCTGTCGTCGACGAAGAGGATCTCCGCGTCCCACCCGGCGAGCGCGGCGGTGGTGCGAGCGACGAGCTCCGCGACGTTGTCGCGCTCGTTGAACGTCGGCACGATGACCGTGACCGGTGCCCCCACTTGCGCCCCCTGTTCCGCGCGCACCTCGTGCGCGGCCTCCATCGTTCCACGGGTTCCTATGCAGAAGGAAACCCGTACCTGCTAGACTTCCGAACTGCGGCTGTGGGAGTCGCTGAGCGGATGGGGATCCGCTTACTGGGGAATCACTGATCTGGGGAGATCATGGGGACGCGTATCGGCTATGCCGTTGGTGCTTTCGACCTGTTTCACGTCGGGCATCTGAATCTACTTCGTCACGCCAAGCAGCACTGCGACATTCTGATCGCGGGCGTCGTCAGCGACGAGATGCTGCGCCAGGTGAAGGGCATCGAGCCCGTCATCCCGACGGCGGAGCGTGCGGAGATCGTGAAGCACATCTCGTTCGTCGACGACGTCTACGTCGAGACGACGCCGTCGAAGATGGACTCGTGGCGCGACGTCCAGTTCACGCACTTCTTCAAGGGCGATGACTGGCGCGGCACCGACAAGGGCCTGCGCCTGGAGCGCGAGTTCGCCGAGGTCGGCGTCGAGGTCGTGTACTTCCCGTACACGGCGCACACGTCGAGCTCGTCGCTGCGTCGCGCGCTCGAGGCGATCACCGCGGGTGCGAACGTCCCCGCGGTCGCCGCGACCCGCTGACCCGCTGACCCGCGACCGTCGGTCAGTTCGCGACGCCGAGCAGACTGCGCGCCATCCGCGCCACATGCGGCGGAGTGTGCGGTCCGAGCCAGACGGTCCACTGCGACGGCGGCTCGGTGCACGTCCACTCGACGCACCAGGCGTGCACGGCGTTCGCCAGCCGCTCGCCGCGGGTGTGCGCGCGGATGCCGTCACCGCGCACCAGCCAGCGCACCGACACCCCCTCCGGGACGTCGATGTGGCGGAACTGGATGCGCGCCGCGGCCTCCAGGATCACGACGCCCTGCGCGTCCCACGGGAGTCGCGCGGCGATGCTCGCGATGAAGCCGGCGTCGGCCGCATCGCCCGCGATGAGCACGGCACCTTCGATGCTGTCCCAGTCGGGATCCTCCAGGTGCTCGCATGCGCTGCTCATGGCACTCAGTATAGGTAAGGGTAACCTTACTTATCAAGAGTCGGCGGCGACCGACGCCCCCCTACCGAGGCACTGCCGCACCGGGCGCTGACCGGCCGGACCGCTCTCAGCGCCAGCCCATCCGGACGGCCTTAGGCTGGATGCATGACTGCTCCCGCTTCCGACACCATCACGATGTTCGGCGCCGACTGGTGCCGCGACTGCATCCGCACCAAGAAGCAGCTCGATGAGCTCGGCGTCGAGTACACCTACGTCGATCTGGTCGCCGAGCCCACCGCGGCGGACGTCGCGAAGGAGATCTCGGGTCGCACGAACATCCCGGTCGTCGTCTACCCGGATGCCTCGCACCACGTCGAGCCGTCGAACGCCGACGTCGAGTCGAAGCTGCGCGAGCTCTCGCTGATCTGATCCCGGGTCATCGCGCCGATACACTGGCGCGATGAGCACTGAGGCTCGGCCCGAACGAGCACCCGCCCGCCTGTCCCCGCGCACGATCGTGCTGTATGCGATCGGCTCGCTCGGCACCGGCGGCTACGCCACCCTGCCCGGGTTGGTGCTGACGTACTTCCTCACCGACAACCTCGGTGTCGCGGCCCTCGCCGCCGGACTCATCGTCACCGCCGCGAAGATCTGGGACGTGCTCATCGATCCCCTGATCGGCGCCGCCTCGGACCGTCAGCTGGCCCGCACCGGCTCCCGCCGAGGGTTCATGGTCACCGGCGCGCTCGCGTTGCCGCTGTTCTTCGCGCTCACCTTCGCCGTGCCTCCCTCGTGGGGACCGGTCGCGGGGGCGATCAGCGTGCTGCTCGCCTTCCTCGCGACCGCCACCGCGTTCAGCCTGTTCCAGGTGCCGTACGTCGCGCTGCCGGCCGAGCTGACCGGCAGCTACGACGAGCGGACGCGTCTGCTGGGATGGCGCGTCGTCGTCCTCACGGCGGCGATCCTCCTCTTCGGCGCCGGCGGACCGGCGCTGCGCAACGCCGGCGACGACCCCGTCATGGGCTACCTCCTGATGGGGATCGCCTCCGGTCTGGTGATCGGGATCGGGATGCTCATCGCCTCCCGGACGGCGGATGTCGCCTCCCGGCGCACCGCGTCCGCCCTCCCGGTGGCGACACCCTCGTCCACCTGGCGCGACCAGTACATGTCCGGCTTCCGGGCGCTGGGGCGCAGCCAGCCGTTCCGCGCCCTGCTGGGCACCTTCGTGCTGCAGGCCCTCGCGACGGGGACGATGCTCGCCGGCGCGCAGTACGTGGCGACCTGGGTGCTGCGCTCCGAGGATGCGGTGACCTTCGTGTTCGTCGCCCTCGTCGGCCCCGCGCTGCTCGCGACCCCGGGGTGGACGGTCATCGCCCGACGCGTCGGCAAGGAGCGGGCGTTCGCGATGGCCAGCGTGCTCTTCACCGCGGCCGCAGCCTCCCTCGTGTTCGCCGTCTGGAGTCCCGGAGCCTGGATCTACGCCTCGGTCGCCGTGGCCGGCATCGCGTACGCCGGACTCCAGTCCCTGCCCATGGCGATGCTGCCCGACGTCATCTCGCACGACGAGCGCACCAGCGGACCCGGTCAGGCGGGCACGTTCACCGGCATCTGGACCGCGGGCGAGACCGTCGGCTTCGCGCTCGGAGCGACGGCGGTGTCCCTCACGCTCGCGGCGACCGGCTATGTCTCGACCGTCGCGGGAGCGTCGGTCGTCCAGCCGGAAGCCGCGATCGCGGGCATCGTGCTCAGCTTCAGCGTGCTGCCCGCGGTGCTGATGGCGGCCAGCCTGCTCACCCTCCGTCACTACCGTCTGCGCCGCGAGGACATCGACGCCGTCGTCACCTCCGACGCCTAAGCTGGGATCCCGTCCGAAGGAGACGTCGATGACTTCTGCGAGCACAGCCGCCACCCCCGCCACGACCTCGAAGAGCGTGCCGAAGGAGGTGGCGTCCGAACTCGGCGAAGGCGAACGCGAACGTCTCGACGCCGCGGTCGACGACCTTCAGGTCGGAGCGCGCACGTGGGCGGCGCTCACCGTCGCCCAGCGGGTGACCCTGCTGCGCGCGGTGCGCACGAGCGTGGCAGCGACCGCGGAGGACTGGGCCCACACCGCTGCGGCATCGAAGGGCCTCGACGCGAAGCATCCGCTGCGCGGCGAGGAATGGCTGAGCGGACCGTACAGCGTGCTCGGCGCCCTCGACGCGTACATCGAGACGCTCACCCGCCTCGCGAACGGCACCAACCCGCTCGACGGCATCACGATCGACCGCGCCCCGGGCGGGCGGACACGGGTGCACGCCTTCCCCCTGACCGGGATCGACAAGTTCCTGCTGTCCGGCTTCACGGGCGAGGTGTGGCTCGAACCGGGTATCACCCCCAACGCCGCACGCGCCTCCGCCGGGCTCGCGCAGCGCACCCCCGCCTCCTCGGGCGGCGTCGGTCTCGTGCTCGGCGCGGGCAACGTCACCTCGATCCCGGTGCTCGACGTGCTCTACGAGCTGCTCGCCCACAACCGCACCGCGCTGCTCAAGGTGAACCCCACGCAGGACCCCCTGGTGCCGGTGTACAAGCGCGCGCTCGCCCCGCTCATCGAGCCCGGATTCCTGCGCATCGTGCGCGGCGGACCCGCCGCCGGCGCCTACCTCACCGGGCACCCGGGGCTCGTGCACGTGCACATCACCGGCTCGGCGGCGACGTTCGACACCATCGTCTGGGGTCCGTCGAAGGGCACGGGCGCGGCCGCGACGAAGCGCCGTCGTCGGGAGAACCGCCCGCAGCTGAAGAAGCCGATCACAGCCGAGCTCGGCGGCGTCTCCCCCATCATCGTGGTGCCCGGCGCGTGGACCGACGCCGACCTCACCTACCAGGCGGAGCACATCGCCACGATGCGCCTGCAGAACTGCGGGCACAACTGCATCGCGGGCCAGGTCGTCATCATGTCGTCCGACTGGGACCAGGCCGACGCGTTCCGTGCCGCCCTGCGACGCGCGTACGCGAACGCCCTGGAGCGACCGATCTGGTACCCGGGCTCCCCCGCGCGGATGGACCTCGCGACCGAGGCCTACCCCGATGCGCTGGTGCTGGGCGACCGCGTGCTCGTCGAGATCGATGCCGACGACGACTCGACCGCCCTGGAGACCACCGAGTACTTCGCACCGGTGCTGGGCGTCGTCACCGTTCCGGGAACCGGACAGGAGTTCCTGGACGCCGCGGTGGCCCACGCGAACGAGCGGCTCCAGGGCACGCTCGGCGCGAATCTGCTGATCGACCCCGCGACCGAGAAGGCGCTCGGCACGGGGTTCGAGCGGGCGATCGCAGACCTGCACTACGGGTCCATCGCGATCAACGGGTGGACGGCCTTCGGGTTCATCACCCCGACCCTCACGTGGGGCGCGTTCCCCGGCAGCACGATCGAGGATGTGGGCAGCGGCATCGGCGTGGTGCACAACGCCCTGCTGCTGGACGGCGTCGAGCGCTCCGTGCTCCGCGGCCCGTTCCGTCCCTTCCCGCGGTCGCTCCCGATCGCGAACGGCGGCGGACGAGTGACGATCCTGCCGAAGCCGCCGTGGTTCGTGTCCGCGCGCACGGGCGCCGCCGTGAGCGAGGGGCTGACCCGCTATCGGGTGGACGGCAACGTCGTGGGTCTCCTCAAGACGCTGACGAAGGCGCTGCAGGCCTGAGGCCCGGGTCGAGGCGTTTCGTCTCGCTCCGCTCGCTCAACGAACGCCCCGGTCATCGAGCGAGGAGCGCAGCGACCGAGACGAAACGCCCTCAGCGGGCGAAGCGGTCGGTCGCGGCGCGGAGCGCCTTCTGCGTGCCCGGCTCCGTGGCCGCGTGGCCCGCGTCGTCGACCACGACGAACTCGGCTTCGGGCCAGGCCCGATGCAGGTCCCACGCGGTCATCATCGGGGTGCACACGTCGTGGCGGCCCTGCACGATGACGGTGGGGATGTGACGGATGGCGTCCACCCCCGCGATCAGCTGCCCTTCCTCCCACCACCCGCGATGGACGAAGAAGTGGTTCTCGATGCGGGCGAACGCGGTGGCGGAGCGCGGGTCGGACATCGCGGCGATCTGCGCGGCGTTCGGCGTCAGCGTGACCGTCGCCGCCTCCCACGTCGACCAGGCGATCGCCGCGGGGAGGTGCACTTCGGGGTCGGGGTCGAACAGGCGACGGTGGTAGGCCTCGATCATGCGCGAGCGCTCGAGCACGGGGATCGGCGCGAGGAAGCTCTCCCAGAGGTCTGGGAACAGCGCGGCGGCGCCGCCCTCGTAGAACCACTCGAGCTCCGCACGACGCAGCGTGAAGATGCCGCGCAGGACGAGCTCGGTCACGGCATCCGGATGCGCCTGCGCGTAGGCGAGGGCGAGGGCGCTCCCCCAGGACCCGCCGAACACCTGCCACTTCTCGATGCCGAGGTTCCTGCGCAGCAGTTCGATGTCGGCGATCAGGTGCGCCGTCGTGATGTGGCGGAGGTCGGCGTCCGGCTCGCCCGCGTGCGGCGTGCTCTTCCCGCAGCCGCGCTGGTCGAGCAGCACGATCCGGTAGATGTCGGGGTCGAAGAACTGCCGCTGCCACGGCGAGGTGCCGCTGCCGGGACCGCCGTGCAGGAACACCACCGGCTTGCCGTCCGGGTTGCCGCTGACCTCCCAGTAGACGCGGTGACCGTCACCGACGAGCAGCTCGCCCGTCTCGTACGGTTCGATCGGCGGATACAGTGCATCCAGATTCTTCGTCATCGGCCCCCAGCCCCTCGCGCGTGACTTCTTCGTCAACGGTAGCGGGTGCCCGACCGGATCACGGATCCAGCTGGTCGGCGCGGAGAGTCAGCGTCTGCTCGCAGACGTCCAGTCCGCCCTGGTATCCCTCGGCGAACCAGCGCTGACGTTGTTCGCTGGAGCCGTGCGTCCAGCTCTCCGGGTTCGAGAATCCGGACTGCTCCTGGATGTGGTCGTCTCCGACCACGAATGCCGCATTCAGAGCATCGATGCGCTGCGCCTCGGTGGTCGGCTGCAGGTAGGGGACGCCGTTCTTGTCCTTCTCCTCCGAGATCCGTCCGATCCAGGCACCGGCGTAGCAATCGGCCTGCAGCTCGGTGCGCACGCCGTTGCTGCCAGGACCCGTCCCGTTGTTCGGATAATCGTCCATGACACCGGTGATCCATTGGATGTGGTGGCCCCACTCGTGACCGACGATGTACAGCTGCGCGAGGTTGCCGGCGGATGCCCCGAACTGCTGCTGCATGAGCTGGAAGAACGTCGGGTCGATGTAGACCGTCTCATCGCCGGGGCAGTAGAAGGGGCCGACGGCGTTGGATGCCGTCCCACAGGCGGTGCTCGTCGAGCCGTCGACCACGATGAAGCCGGGCTTGCGATAGCCGTCGACGTTGTCGGCCCAGAAGGCGTCGAGCGCGACCTGCGCGCCCGCCATGCGGCAGTCGACGTCGGCATTCGCCTGCGCCCCGGTCTCGCAGTTCTCGATGGCCGATCCGCCGGCCGGCTCGTTGCCCACGTTCGGCGCACCACCGCCGAGGAAGCCGGTCAGGTCGATGCCCAGCAGCGGTCCGGCGATGAGCGCGATGATGCCGAGCACGCCGACGCCGACGCCGCCCGCCACAGCCGCGTTGCGTCCGCGTCGACGCGTGGTGTTGCCCGAGATGTCGGCATCGGGATTGAAGGTCATGGGTCGAGATTACTCCGAGCGAGGGCCTGCCGAACGGACGTAGGCTCGGGGGCATGACGACCACGATCACCATCACCGGCGCCGGCGGACAGATCGGCTACGCACTGCTGTTCCGGATCGCCGCGGGCGACCTGCTCGGCCCGGAGGAGAAGGTGCGGCTCCGGCTGCTGGAGATCCCGCAGGGGCTCGGGGCCGCGGAGGGTGCGGCCCTCGAGCTGCAGGACGGCGCGTTCGGCCTGCTCGAGCACGTGGAGGTGACGGATGACGCGGCCGTGGGCTTCGACGGCACGGACCTGGCTCTGCTCGTCGGCGCCCGCCCGCGCGGACCGGGCATGGAGCGCGCAGATCTGCTCGCCGCCAACGCCGGGATCTTCGGCCCCCAGGGCGCGGCGATCGCGGCGAACGCCGCGTCCGGCGTGCGCGTCACCGTGGTCGGCAACCCCGCCAACACGAACGCGCTGATCGCCGCGGCCTCCGCCGACGGCGTGCCCGCCGAGCGGTTCACGGCCCTGACCCGCCTCGACGAGAACCGGGCCCGAGCACAGCTCGCGCAGGCCCTCGGCGCCCCGGTGCACACCGTCCGCCGGGTTCCCATCTGGGGCAATCACTCGGCCACGCAGTTCCCCGACATCTCGCACGCGACCGTCGGCGGGGAGCCGGTCGGCGAGGCGCTCGCGCAGATCGTCGGCGACGTGCCGGCCTGGCTCGAGGGCACCTTCATCCCGCGGGTCGCGAAGCGCGGGGCCGAGATCATCGAGGTGCGCGGATCCTCGTCCGTGGCGTCGGCCGCGAGCGCGACGATCGACCACGTGCGTGACTGGGTGCAGGGCACGGACGACTGGACCTCGGCCGGCGTCGTCTCCCACGGCGAGTACGGCGTGCCCGAGGGCCTGATCTCGTCGTTCCCGGTGCGCTCGATCGACGGCGAGTGGCAGATCGTCGAAGGGCTGGAGCTGAGCGACTGGGCGCGAGCCCGCGTCGACGCCTCGGTGGCCGAGCTCGTCGAGGAGCGTGAGGCGGTCCGGTCGCTCGGGATGCTCTGAAGGGTCCCCGCTCGGGCCTCCGGCAGGGCAGAATGGAGGCGGAGGTGCGCGATGAGCGAGACGATTGATCCCACGAAGGTGACGGCTACCGTCGAGGAGGCTCTCACGAGCCCCCTGCACCTGCCGCACGACGCCGCAGCGTGCCCGAAGTGCTTCACCGAGCTGCAGCAGAACCGCAACTTCTGGACCGCGCGCCCGGACGACTCCCGCCTGGTCGGACTCGTCGTCTCCCGCGAGGGCATGCCGTCGGTCGTCGAGCAGCGAGATGACCTCACCCGGTTCGGCGTGCCGATCGAGGGCTTCCGCCACCCGGCGCCCGACATCCTGGAGAGCTGGAACGACCGTCTCGCCCGCCTCATCTCCACCCTGAAGCACGGAGACGTCCTGGTCGTCGCGAACATCAACGCCCTCGGCCGCGACTCCGACGAGGGTGCGCGCACCGTCGCCGAGCTGCGGCGCCACGGCATCATCGTGAAGGTGCTCAACCACAACGCCCGGCACCTCGCCGACGCGGCGGCACGCTGAGAGGCGAGGCGGGAACTCCACCCCCGTAGGGAGCCTTCGGCGGATCGGGCACCACCGGCTGCGGCTCCGCCGGACTCTCGCTACGGCGTCGCGGTGGGCTTCGGCGTCGGGCCGAAGGCCGGCTCACCCGGCGTCACACCGAAGAACAGCGGATCGCTCGGCGACTCCTCGCGCGGCAGGTACCCCTCGGAGAGCGTGGCTCCCCCGAACATCAGGTCGCTGAGCTCGATGCGGTCGCCCGGCCAGCACTTGGTCGTCGCCGTGACCGACACGGACCCGTTCGCGATGAACGTCACCATCAGCAACGAGAAGTCACCCTGCTTCCGCACGATCACGTCCGTCGACTTCGCCTCACCCGACCCGAGGTCCTGTCCCTCGACGTCGTAGCCCTCTTCGATGAGGTGCTCCCGCACCGACTCGCTCAGGGCCGCATGCTGGGCGGGATCCACCTGCGTCGATCTCGCGAGGTCGAACTTGTACGAGCCGTCCGGGCAGCCGGCCCCCGACGGCTGCATTCCGAAGGACCCGACCTCCACCGGCCAGGGCCCATCGAAGATCAGGGCCTGGATGTCGTTCGTCACGCCTCGGTAGTCGAGGTAGTGCTGCTCGGCCTGAGCCACCAGCTCATCGCCTGTGGGCGTAGCCATGCCGTCTCCTTCGTTCGCGCATCCGGTGAGGGCGAGCGCCAACACCGCTGTCGCCGCAATGGTCTGCCAGCGCTTCTTCATCCCTGTTCCTCCGCCTGCCTCAACGTCGCCCTGCGCATCACAACGGTTCGCCGTTGGCCACGATATTGGCAATGTTACGGAACGACTCCGAGTCTCTCGCGAGGTAGCCGTTGTCCTGCTCCCACCAGCCCCAGATGGTGTTACCGCCATCATGGGACGCGTGGCCGGGAGTTCCGAGTCCGTTCTCGGTTCCGCCATCGAGCTTCGGCACCGTTCCGCCGTCGCTCTCGAAGCTGATCGCTCCCGGCAGCTCCTCGGGGTTGGTCCCGTGCCCGAACGAGCTGTGTTCGCCATAGCGCGCCACCAGGTCACCCGGTGCCCGCGATGCGTAGATCTGTGTACCGGAGTAGTCCATGGCATCGTCGCCGGTCCAACTCTGGTGGTACCCGTCCGGCACGCCCGCCGAACCCACCGCGATCAGGTTGTCGACGCCGAGGTTGTCGGATGATCCACCCACCGCGAGGAAAGCGGTCGTGCTGCCGTACGAGTGACCGATGACCGAGGTCGTGACGCTCGACGACACTTCGTTGTCGAGACCCCTGAGCGTCGCGCTGAGCGTCGCGGCCCCCTCCGTCGCGCTGCCCATCGTGTGCTCGGTGAGGAGGTTCGGCGAGTCGTACCCGTACCAGGCGATGGTCGCCGAGCGCACCCCGGCATCCGTTCCGTAATCGTCGGCGTACCTGTTCAGGTTGCGTGCGCTTTCCCCCCAGGCCTCGAGATCCTCCAGGCTCGAGAACATCCCTCCGACGAGGACGTTGACGTTCGTGATCCCTTCCATCGGATCGATCGGATCCCCGTTCTCGTCCGAGATGCTCACGCCGTACATGACCGCCGCGGTGGCCTGCGGCTGCTCGAAGGGGTTGAACATCAGCAGCTGACCGTCGAAGTCCGTCAATTCGAGGCCGAGTGTGGCGAACTGCGTGTCGAGCGGCTCGCCGTAAGGGCCGGCCTCGACGATCTTGTCGTATGCCGCCTTGTTGGCGAGCATGCGGTCGAGGTACGGAACGCCCTCGAGGTTCCCGATGAACTCCGGGTACGTCCGGCGGAGCGCATCCCGCTGTGCGTCCGTGAGGCTGTCCCAGATCTCCGTCACCTCGGCCGGGGTGTCGGCGTTCGCGAGCGCATCGATCGCCGACAGGGTCGCGTCGCTGAGCGTGGTGCCGTCCGATCGGACGAGCCCGGCCACGGCGGCGCCATACGCGTCGTCCCAGAGCGCATACGCGGCTTCCCAGCTCTCCCAGAGGTCCTGGAGGGCGCTGCGGGTCGCCGCGAGGGAACTCTCCGCGTCGGTGACGTCCTGCTCCGCGGTCGCCCGCGTGCGGGCATCGTCGTCGGGGGTGCACTGTCGCTGCGACGACTCCGCGGCGTCGAGGTCGGCGATCGCGGCCTGGTTCGCCGTGTGCGCGGCCTCGATGTCGTCGATCAGGTCGTTCGCGGCCTTGGCATGCACCGCGACGGCCTCGCCGTAGGCCCGGACGACGTCGGCGATGCGACCGAGGGTCGCGATGGTCGGATTCATCCGGTTCGCGAGCGTGCCGGATTCGCTCTGCACGAGGGTGATGCTCTGGCCGCGCCCCTCCAGCCCGCCGTCGATGTTTCGCAGGACGATCTGCGCGTTGCCCCCGGCATCGCCGAGCGTGCCGAGATCGGCGTGTATGCCTTCGAGCTGTCCGCTGTCGTACTCGATCTTCTCGAGCGCCCATCCGCGGTTAGGCGAAGTCAGCGACATAGTCGATGTCCCATCCGCTGCTCAGCGACACGTCGAGGTCCTCGAACGACTCGTTGATGCGCATCAGGCGGTCGGAGATCCCGATGCTCGCGAGGTGCTGCGCGCGCGCCTCGAGCATCGCCTGGCCCAGCGCGTTCTCGAGCATCACCCGCAGCCCCGTGCGTCCGACCGGATTGCCGACCCCCGTATCGCGAGCGGCGATGTCGTTCGCGTAGGTGACGTATTCGCCGATCGCCGAACCGATCTGCACGATCGCGCCTTCGAGCGCCTGCTTGTCGATCTCGACGTCTGCCATGTCCACCCCCCGGTATGCGTTTCGACCCTATCCGGCATCGGACCTCGTGCCGATGGGGAGAACTGCCCATCGATGTCCGCCTGCAGGCAGGGACACCGCGAAGGGAAAAGGGGCCGACGGCGAACCGTCGACCCCTCCCGATACTGCGTGGTCAGCTGCCGGCGAGCTGCTGGTCCAGGTCCTGGATCGCGCGCATCATGCCGAGCAGCGACTCGGACATGTCGTTGATGCCGTCGACCGCGGTCTTCAGACCCGTCGTCAGCTCCGTGTAGCCCTCACCGAACTTCCCCGACGCGTGCTGCGTCTTGAAGTCCTCACCCAGCAGGGTGTCCACCTGACCCTTCAGCGTGTCCAGCTGACCCTGAATGTCATCACGAGCCTGCGACAGCGACGACGCCACCTGCTCCATCTCTGCATAAGACGCACCGAAATCGGCCATCGTCCACACCTCCGGAAATCGAGAGAACCGGACCCCTCCGGCCCGAATACACCCCACACTACGGAACCCCACCCCACACCGTCGATGGGGACAACTCCCCATCGAGCGTCGACCGATGACGGGTGCGGCGATCACACTCGCCACCTGCGGCGCTTCTCCTTCTCCACGGTCCGGAGGTACGCCTTCATGCCCTCGTCGTTCGACCGCACGGCGAGCTCGGTCAGCGCCGCGGCACCGAGACCGCGCTTGTGCACCTTCCCGAGCGTGAGCCGCACGTATGTGGTCGAGGCGTGCGAGAGCGGCTCGATGAAGCTCGACCACCGCCGCAGGTCGAGCCCTGCGAGGTCTTCGCGATGCCTCCGCGCCAGGCGAGCGATCTGCCGGCCGCCGGACTTGCGCGCGCCGAGGGCTTCGGAGTCGAGGTCGTCACCGCGGGTCTGGAAGATTCTGGTCTGCCGCTGGGCGACCTTCCCGATCACCTGCGCGACCTCCTCGGCGTAGGCGGGCATGCCCCGCAGCAGCCGCCGCTCCTCCGCCACCCACCGTCGCAGCAGCAGCTCCTCGCATTCATCACACAGTCGGGCGGGGAGGATGCCGTCCACGGCGTAGCCGCACACGCACGGGACGCCTCGGCGCTGGGAGCCGCGAAAGCCCAGCTCCTCCCGCAGCAGGGACGCGCCCACGACGCTGCGCCCGAGGAGGTCGGCGAGAACACCCTCACCGCTCCTCCGCTGCCTCTCCGCGACCAGAGCCTGCCAGCGTTCCTGATCGGCGGGACGGATCAGGCTGCGCGCCGACGTCGCATACTCCTCGAGGACGGCGGTGATCTCCGCCTCCTGGGCCGCGCGCTTCAGCGCGGAAGCCGACGTGGCCCCCGGCCAGGCGGGGAAGGCGATCCGCTCCGCCAGCTCCCGCATGCGGACCTGCCCCGCGGACACCGACGCGTCATGCAGGGCGGCAAGCGGAGCGTTCGCGTCCAGGATGCGACGTTCGAGATCGCCGACCGCGTCAGAGGTCATCGCTCATCCTTCCCTCCGGCGCGGTGCCCGGGCGCCGGTGCTCAGCGAACGGGCGCCCAGGTGTCGCCCTCGACGAGCGGCAGCTGCACGGTGACCTGACGACCCGCCTGGACGAAGATCCCTCGCCCCTCGGGGAAGTCGGTGCGCTTGACCTTGGGGAACGGCACCTTGAAGATCGCGTCGCCATCGAAGGCGTCGGGCTTCAGGATGATGCCCTTCCGTCCGGCCTTGAAGTCGCCGATGAACCCGAAACCGCTCGTCACCTGCGTGACGTCGGCATCCCCCACCAGCAGATGATCGCTGCGGTTGATCGCCTGGAACAGCGCCTTCATCTCGCGCTCCGCGGGACTGTCGGCGAACTGCGGCACATCCTCGACGACGACGAGCACCCGCATCGACAGGGACTCGTCGGCGATGATCTCGGCAAGCTCCTTCGCGAGCTCCTTGGCGTCCTCCGGCGTGACCGCGCTCCGGGTCCAGTCGACGTAGCCCTTGAGCTGCGCGCGCCGGCCGCCGAAGTGGAACAGCCGGACCTCGGGGTCGAGCCGGCGCACCGACGTGATGATCCCCTTGAGGGCGGTGGTCTTTCCGGAGAGCGGCGGACCCGCGACGACGAAGGTCCCGACCGGATCGAACTCGCGTGGGGCCAGGGTGTCCTCCGCGACGCCCAGCACCGGGAACTCCCCGATACGGTCCGGGAGGTCGCGCACCGCGAGCCGCGTCGGCAGGGCGCCGATCTCGGCGACCTCCCGCGCACCTCCGGCACGGAGCTCCGCCGCGAGACGCTCCAGGAGCTTGGTCTGCTCGGCCACGTTCGGCGTGCCGCCGAGCGTGGCGATCTGCGTCTCCAGGCCGTCGACGATCGCGCGCCCGGGGGCCGAGCGCTCGTCGAGCACATCCTTGGCGGCGTTGAGCATCGCGTAGCCCGCCTCGTCGGCGAGGCGCAGGACCACGCGACGCGAGACGTTGGCACTGACCGCCGTGGGCACGGAGCCCGAGCGATCAGCACTCGCGATCACGTGCACGCCGAGCGGGCGGCCCTCGCCGAGGATGCGCATGAAGGTCTGGTAGAACGGCATCCGCGCCGTCGTCGACTCCCACTCGCCGCGGAACTGCGGGAATCCGTCGATCAGGAAGAGGATGCGCGGCTCGTCCTTGCCGGTGATCTCGCGGTACTCCGTGAGGCTCGACGCGTTGGCCGCGCTGAACCGCTTGCCCCGGTCGTCGAGGACCCTGGCGAGCGAGCGCAGGATGCGCTGGACGCGCTCCGCGTCGTCACCGGAGATGATCGATCCGACGTGCGGCAGCACCTCCAGGCTCTTGAGCGAGCCGGAGCCGAAGTCGAGACCGTAGACCTCGACGTTCGAGCGCGTCGGATCGAATCCGGCGGCGATCGCGAGCGTCCGCAGCACCGTCGACTTGCCTGATCCGCTCGTCCCGTAGACGAGGAGCGAGCCGTCCTTGTCCGGCACGAAGTAGGCCGGCTCCTGGAGCTGGCGCTCCGGGACGTCCATCTTGCCGAGCAGCACCTGTCCGTCGCCGAGGACGGGGAGGTCGCGCAGGTCGACCGCGCCCTCCAGGTCGTCGAGCCACGGACGTCGAGGCGCCGGGATACGGGCCAGTCGCGACGCGTTCACGAGCGTCGCCACGATGCGCTTCTGGTCGTTGGGGCCGAGATCCTCGTCGTGCGAGTCCGACTCCGGAGCCTGCTCGGACTCCCAGGTCTGGATCGAGCCGAACCGCAGCTCGGCGACCTTGACCTCGGCGGCCTGCGCCTCCTCCGTGGTCCAGCCGCCCGCGTAGGCGGACTGGAACGGCACGAGGCGACCGGGTCCGGTCTTGGCGATGCCACGACCGGGGAGCGACGGCGGGAAGGAGGCGGCCACGGGGTCGTCCACGACGTCCTTGGAATCCGACTCGTCCGCCATGCGCAGGGCGACGCGCAGATTGGTGTTCGCACGCAGGTTGTCCTTGATGACGCCGGCGGGGCGCTGCGTCGCCATGATCAGGTGGATGCCGAGGGAGCGACCGCGCTGCGCGATGTCGACCACGCCGTCCACGAACTCGGGGACCTCTCCGGCGAGCGCCGCGAACTCGTCGATCACGAGCACGAGCGCGGGCGGCGTCTCCGGGTCGCGGCGCTTCTCGAGCTCGAGGAGGTCCTTCGCCTTCTTGCGGTTGAAGAGGTGCTCGCGGTGGTGCAGTTCGGCCCGCAGGCTGGTCAGGGCACGGCGCACGAGGTGCGGGCTCAGGTCGGTCACGAGCCCCACGGTGTGCGGCAGGTCGACGCAGTCCGCGAAGGCGGAGCCGCCCTTGTAGTCGACGAACAGGAACGTGACCCGGTCGGGGCTGTGCGCGGCGGCCATGCCGAGCACCCACGCCTGCAGGAACTCGCTCTTGCCGGCTCCGGTGGTGCCGCCGACGAGAGCGTGGGGGCCTTGCGTGCGCAGGTCGAGCGTCATCGCATCGGTCTGCGACTGTCCGATGATGGCGCGCAGGTTGCCCGCCTTCTTCAGCCGCGACTGGGGCGCGCCGGAGCGGTCGATGATGGTGTTGTTCTGCCGCCAGCGGTCGATCACCGCGTGGGGGTCCTCGGCGAGGTCGGTGCCGACGAGGGAGAGGAACATCACGGAGTTCGGGATGTCGGACGAGTCCTCGATCACGGTGCTGGAATCCACCACCGGGGCCAGGCGCTTCGCGAACATCGTCATGTACGAATGGGACACGCCCTCGACCTGCACGTCACGGTAGCCCACACCGCTGCGGACCGTGCCGACGGTCGCCCGGTCGAGGCCGGCGCTGACATCGACGAACGTGCGGCAGGCTGCGGGGAGCGCCGCGACGACCGGAGCGACGAACAGCCCGTAGACGCCCACGTCGGCACCGCGCTCGAGGATCTGCGTCAGCCGCGCCCGGTCCACCGGTGCGTCGTTGGTGACGATCACGAGGATCGCGGTCTGCCCGGGGAACGTGGCGTCCTCGGCGGCGCGCTTGACGTCGGTCCCGTACAGCATCGGGTCCCAGTCCTCGCCATAGGGAGGTCGCTGCGACTTCGCCTCGCGCGAGCGCCGCAGCACGATCTCCTCGAGACCGCTGAGCAGGGCGGCACCCGTGGACGCGGAGTCGGCGAGCGACACGTCCTTGAACGGGCTGCGCTCGCTGGACGTGTGCGGAAGCCACTTCAGCCAGTCGAGCTCGTTCGCCCATCCCGGCTCCGTGAGCGCGACCGTGACCAGCTCGTTCGGCGAGTGCATGCCGAAGAGCTGCACCGCGATGCCGCGCAGGGCGTCGCTCGCGAGCGACGTCGGCCCGGCGACGCCGATCGACCCCACGCTCTGCAGCGATTCCAGGATCGGCACGTCGGGGATCATCTTGTAGCGCTCTTCGAGGCGGTCGACGCGCTCCACGTACTCGACCAGCGCCTCCGGGGTCTCGGTGCGCTTGATCCGGGTGCGCGACTCGTCTTCGCACACGCCGAGCCGCAGCGAGAGGAAGTTCCAGTGCTCGGGGCGGCGCGTCCACAGCAGCGGACCGAGCCGCATCGCCTCGTCGAACACGACCGCGACGGCGGGGACCTCGTTGTGACGGACCTCTCGCTCGCGGGGGTGCGCGTGGTACAGCTTCTCCTCGAGCCGCTCGAACTGCTCCTCGAACGACTCCTCCTCCTTGCGCAGGCGCTGACCGAGGTTAGTCTTCTGGGAGATGAAGTTGCCGAGCATCATCAGCGGCGACATGAAGACGATGAGCAGCGATCGGGGGTTCCCGCTCATCGCGTAGATCGAGAGTCCGAGCAGGATCGGGGCCACCAGCATCGGCCACGGGAAGAGCCGCTGCACCTGATCGCGCGGGTAGCGCGGCTCGTCGAGGTCTTCCCCCGCGAACCGCTCCTCGACACGGGGGCTGCGGTTGAACAGCAGCGCCCCGCCGCGCTCGAGCACCGGATCGCCGGAGGCCGAACCGTCGAAGTCGCTCACCATGTGCACGACGAACTCGCAGTCGCCGAGCGCGAAGGTCTGCCCGGGGATGACCCGGAGACGCTGCACGAGGCCGCCGTCGACGAGGATGCCGTTCGCGGAGTTCAGGTCGACGAGCTCGACGAACGTCGCCGCGACCTCGATCCGCGCATGCCTCTTCGACACCAGCGGATCCGCGATCGTGATGTCGTTCGCCCCATCCCGACCGATCAGGAAGTGGCCGATCGGCAGGGGGAACTCCTGACCGGCCGCCGGTCCGGCGACGACCGTGAGGACGGCGGCCGGCCGCGCACCGGCACCACCCACGGAGGCATGGTTCGGTCCGACGTTGATGACCTCGGCGAGGAAGCCGGAGCCGATCGGGGCATCCCCGACGAGCAGGTCGGGGTTGAGCATCGTGAGCTGCTCGCTGGTGGGCGGGGCCACCGAGAGCGTGAGCACGTCCGACGGCCCCGCGGCGATGCTGCGCGCGGGATCGGTCGTGGCGATCTGCCGCGCGACATCGGCGATGGTCGCGGTCGAGTCCGCCATCACGACCACGTCGGTCAGGGGTGCTGCGGGTCGACGCAGGGTCAGCTTGACTCTCATCGCTCGTCCTCACCGCGCCGAGGGCGCATCTCACTGCTCAGGGTCATACCCACTCCACCACGAGGGAGCGATCGCCGAAGCGCACCGTGTCCCCCGTCTGCAGCTCGGCCGGCTGCCCGGCCGTCAGCACGGTCTCGGCCCCGCCGCGGACGACGGAGCTGCCGTTCGTCGACGCGCGGTCGACGACGAAGACGCCGCGTCGCGCCGGCATCACGGCGAGGTGCGTCTTGGAGATCGAACGCGTCTCGTCGAACACCGGCACCAGCTGGGCCGCGCTCTCTCCGGCCGCGGCGGCCGGGGAGCGTCCGAACAGCGTCGTCCCGCGCACCTCGATGCGCTCTCCCGAGTCGAGCACGATGATCGCCCGCACGCCCGCGGGCGGGGCCGCGGGGGCGGCGGCCTGAACCACCGCGGATGCCGGGGCGACGGGTGCGGGTGCAGGAACGGCGACCGGGGCGACGGGTGCGGATGCGGATGCGGCGGGCGCGGGAGCGGGAGCGGCCTGCGGGGCGGGCACCGGATCCGCAGGCGCGGACGCCGGGGCGGCAGGCGCGGGCGTCGGTGCCGGTGTCGGCTGGGCCGCCGGGGCAACCGGGGCTGCCACCGGGACCGGCGGGACGAATGCCGGAGCCGGAGCGCCGGTGGCCAGCGAGGGCGGCACCGCAGACACCATCGCGCCGGGTGCCGGGGCCTCCGGCTGGTCCGCCGTCGGGGCGGACGCGGAGCGATGCGCGCCGATCACCCCGCCGGAGAGCCGCGCGCTGGGGACGTATTCCGCCGGGGCATCCCGGTCGACCGGCGTCGCGAGCGACGGCAGCGGCGCCTTCTCCTCGTGCTCCGGCGTCTTCACACGCTTGCGGGCGATGCGCATCCGCTTCGAGTCGTAGGGGTTGAGTCCCTGGCGCACGTCGACGAACCAGGTCGCGGCCGCGAGATCGAGCCATCCGCGGCCGCGTCGTTCGACGTCGAAGAGCGGGGAGAGCATGACCACGAGCACCGGGCCGATCAGCGGCACGAGGAACGAGGCCATGGCGACCAGGTAGCGCACCACCGCACCGCGCCAGAAGCTGGGGCGCTCGAGGGTGCGGACGTTGATGGAGCGGATGCCGAAGACGGCCTTGCCGAGTGTGATGCCCTTGCGTCCGTGCAGCACGAGCTGGACGACGATGTAGGCGGTCATCAGGCCCTGCGAGACGGCCGCCGCCACGATGAGCCACACGAGGTCGCCGCGCGCGAAGAACTCCGCCGCGTCGAGCTTCCCGGACAGGGCCTGCGCGAGCACCGGGGTCAGCGCGATCAGGGCGGGCAGGGCGATCAGGACGGCGAGGACCCACTCCAGCAGGGCCGCCAGCGCGCGGGCTCCGCGGCCCGCGGCACGCAGCCCGAGCGCTTCCGCATAGGCGGGGTCCGGGCGCCCGTGCGCGTCGAGACCCTCGATCTCCGCGACACCGTCGTCGATCTCCCAGATCACTCCTGGTCCCCTTCGGCGTCATCGACGGCGTGCGGGGTGTCCAGCAGGGGCAGGTCGCTCTTGCCGACCAGGCGGGAGGCGATCACGTGCTCGACCAGACGCGCCCGCCGGTTGGTGGCGAAGCTGCGCTGTCCGCCGCGCATCCCGGGCACGCCGATCCGGTCGAACTTGTCGCACACGTTGTCGAGCTTGCGGTTGAACCGGGTGACCGTCCATCCGAGCCGTTCCGCGGCCTTCGCCGAGGTCGGGATCTCGCTCATGCCGGTGCCGTCCCGGCGCAGCTGCGGCTCCGCGAGCGCGAGGATGAGCAGCTTCTGGCTGAGCGTCAGCGGCACGTCTCCGATCGTCGAGGCGCCGCCGTCGTCGTGCTCGCGCCGGGTCGCCCGGAACGCCGGCTCGGCCGCATGCAGCGTGAGCTCGTACGTCGTGGGCCCCGCGCTGAACACGACCGTCGTCTTCTCGAACACCAGCGGCAGCCGGGCCCCCGGCGCCAGCCAGGCCTGCACACCGCCAGCGGAGTCGGTCACGGTCGCCGTGAGCCGCGTGCCGACGTTGGACAGCCACCACAGCCCGTCGGCGTCGGTGATCTCCAGGAAGTGACGGTGCAGGAACAGGTTGTCGTCGAGCTCCAGGTCGCCCTCGCGCCCCACGATGAATCGGCCGCCCCGCGCGATGGGGAAGTACTCGCCCGCGAACTCGACGGTCACGCCCGCTGCGCCGCTCATTCCACACACCCCCGCACCGTCTCGGACGCGCGGCCGTCGTCGCGGCGCAGCATCACGTCGACGCAGACCGTTCCCGACCCCGCCCCCGTGATCGTCGCGGTGGGATCCGGTGTCTGCTGCGGATCGACCTCGCCGGACACCGCGACCTGCGACCAGATGTACGAGTCGCCCTCCAGCGGATCGGGATTCGTCCAGGTGAACACGACCCGATCGCCGTCCCGCGTGCCGGCGATCTCGGTGACCTTCGGCACGACATCCGAGCGCACATCCTGCGGGTCGACCGCCTCGGCCGTGTCCTCCGGCTCGGGCGTGATCCCGGCCACGAGGAGGTTCATCCCGACGATGCCGCCGACCACGAGCACGACACCGGCTGCGGCGAGCGTGATCCACAGACCCTTGCGACGGCGGGGCGTGGCGGGCTCGACGGGGGCCGCGGGCGCGCTCGGTGCGGCCTGCGGCAGCGGTGCCGGAGCGAGGGACGGCGATGCCGCCTCCGGGGCGACCACCTTGGGCACCCGGACGATCGTGCGGTCGTCGACATCCGGGGTCGCGATCGGAGCGGCAGCCGTCGGCATGCGCAGCTGCGTCTGCTCGACCGCCTCCTCGGCGACCGGCCTCTCGAAACGCGGCATCTCCGACAGCGGCCCGGCCGGTTCCTTGCGCTGCGTCGTCGCCGACGGCCGGGTGAACGCGGCGATGTCGGGATCGATGCTGACGATCTCCCGCACCCGGGTGAGGCCGTCGCCGTCGTCGTCGAGGTCCTCCGCCGGAGGGTGATCGTCGACGATGTCGATCGGCGTCACCGAATGGGACAGCTCGATCTGCACCTTCTGCAGCGCCCGCGCGAACGCCACGGCGCTCGGGAAGCGGTCGTCCGGGTTCTTCGCCATCGAGCGCTCGAGGAGTCGCTGGAGGCTCTCCGGCGAGTCCGGCCTGCCCAGCGACGGGAGCGCGGCGCGCTCGATGCGCTCGATGAGGTCGGCGCTCGAGTTCCGCTCCCCGGGGCGCTCGAAAGGCGACCGTCCGGCGAGCAGCGTGTACAGCGTCGCCCCGAGTGCCCACACGTCGGTGCGCGGCCCGCTCTGCGGCGGCTCGGCGAAGGACTCCGGTGGCGACCACGGGATGGACATGCCGGACGCCTCGCCGGTCGCCCCCGTCGTCGACGCGATGCCGAAGTCGGTGAGCGCCGGTCGGTTGTACTCGGTGACGAGGATGTTGGCGGGCTTGATGTCGCGGTGCAGCACGCCCGCACGGTGCGCCGTCTCGACCGCTCCGGCGACCTGCACGCCGACGCGCAGCGCCTCGGCGACCGAGAACGCATCCTTCCGCGCGCGGAGCTGGAGGTTGGGCCGCGGGCAGTACTCCATCACCAGGTAGGGGCGGCCGTCGCCGGCGACACCCGCCTGGTAGATCGTGACGATCGCGGGATGCGTCGACAGCATCGCCATCACGTTCGCCTCGTCGGCGAACTCCTGCGCGGCCCCGCTGGAGATGCGGTCGGCGAGCAGCACCTTCACCGCGACACGACGACGCGGCATCTCCTGCTCGTACAGGAAGACGTCGGCGAATCCGCCGGTGCCCAGGGGCTCCACATACGTGAAGCCGGGGAGCTCCGGCGGCGGTGACGGGCGACGACTCACGGGAGATCCTCGAACGCGACGGTCACACCGTCGCCGAGATCGACCACATCGCCGGAGAGCACGAGCGTCGTCTCTCCGGGGTGCAGTCGGACCGGATCGGCGCCGGGACGGAGCAGCGTGGACCCGTTCGTGGTGTGCAGGTCGACGACCACGACCGTGTCGCCCTCCGGCCTGACCTCGAGGTGGCTGCGCGAGATGTCCTGCTGAGGGCTGTCGACCGCGATCAGGTGCGGGAGGTTCGCGCCGCTGGCCCGCGTCGACCGCGGACGGCGCCCGATGATCACGGTGCGATCGAGAGGAGCGACCTGCCCCGTGGAGAGTCGGATGCGACCGCCGGATGCCGCAGCCGGTGCCGGGGCGACGTCGAGCACCTCCGTCGGCGCGTCGTTCGAGACCGGCGGCTGCTGGCGCAGCGCGCGGAGCTCGGCGGCCGAGACGGTGGCCCCGTCATGGTCGCCTGTCGCCGCGACCGGTGCCACCACCGGAGGCGCGGCGGCCGCGCCCGCGGAGTGCACGGTGGCGCCCCAGAGCTGATCGAAGTCGTCGTCGACCGGCGGAGCGAGCGTGACCTCCGTCGGAGACAGCGACGCGTCTTCGATGACCGGGAGCAGCTCGGGCTCGGGCTCCGGCTCCGGCTCGGTCACGGGCTCCGGCAGCGCGACGGGCTCCGGGGCAGCGGGCGCCTCCGGGGCAGCGGGCGCCTCCGGAACGGCGGGCGCCTCCGGAACGGCCGAGCCCACGACGGGCGCCGGGCCGAGTGCGGCGGTGAGCGGCTCGGCGTCGCTCGGCTCGAGCTCGGCACTCGCGGCGGATGCCCGCACGATGCCGCCCTGCACGGGGAGGCCGTCCGCCTCGTCCGTGGTCTCGACGGTGATCTCGAACGCCGTCGCACCGCCGAGGAAGCGCTCGTTCCAGGTCGTGACCTCGGCGCCGGAGAGCTCGAAGGATTCGGTCGCGGTGGTCACCTGCGCGGTGACGCCGCCGCGCAGGGCGATGCGCACGTCCGCGCCCTCGGCGACCGCGGCGACGAACGAGGGCAGCGAGGTGAAGGAGCCGCCGACGACGTGCGCGGTGAGGACGTCGACGACCGTCGCGAGGGTCTTCTCCTCCGGCAGCCGCTCCCACAGCCGTGCGACCACATCGCCGGGGACGTCGGGCGGCAGGGCGACGAGTGCGCCGGGGATGACGATCAGGTACCAGTGTCCCGGTCGGTAGATGGTCTGCATCAGCGAACCCCTCCTGCTGCGGCTTCCCGTGGACGCGTGTCCAGGTCGATGTCCCGGTCGTCGGTGGACATCAGCGTGCCCGGCCGCGACGCGACGGAGACGGCATCCACGACGATGACGGTGATGTTGTCCCGCCCGCCCGCGCTGACCGCGTCGTCGGTGAGGACGTCGGCGGCCACCTGGGGGTCGGGCTCGGAGGTGAGGATCTCGCGGATGCGGGCGTCGCCCACCTCCGACGTCAGTCCGTCCGAGCACACCAGGATCCGGTCGCCGAGCTCGGCGGGGAACATCCAGTAGTCGGCGTCGCCCGTGCTGCTCGCGCCGATGGCCCGGGTGATGATGTTGCGGCGGCGGTCGCCCAGGGCGTCCTCCGGCGTGAGCTCGCCGGACTCGATCAGCTCCTGAACCACGGAGTGGTCGACGCTGATCTGCTCCAGCTCGCCGTCCGCGAGACGATAGGTCCGAGAATCCCCGATGTTCACGGCGAGCCAGTAGCCCATGCCGTCCACGGAGGCGATGACGACGCCGCTCAGCGTCGTCCCGGCACGCCCGTTGCCCGAGGTCGACAGCTCCTCGACCCGGTCGCGCGAGACGGACAGCGCGTGGCGGACGTCGTCGAGACCGAGTGCCGGACGCCCGATGTATCCCGCGAACTCCGCGATCACGGCGGCACTCGCGCGCTCCCCCGCCTCGTGCCCGCCCATGCCGTCGGCGACCAGGAACACGGGTGCCGACGCGAGGTGCGCGTCCTCGTTCAGGGCTCGACGCAGTCCCGGGTGCGTGGCCGACCCGGTCGCGACGACCAGCCCGGGCCTCATGCGTAGCCGCCGATCGTGACGATGCGGTCGCCGATCTCGATGGCGTCTCCCAGACGCACCGGGACGCGCTGTCCGGCGGGGCACGCGATCCGCTGCCCGTCGCGGACGATGGTCATGCCGTTCGTGGAGTGCCGGTCGAGCACCCATCCGCCCGAGGTCTCGGCGGCCGCCTCGAAGTGCGTCTTGGAGAGCGAGAGGGTCTCGTCGCGCACCGGGACGAGGATCGCGCCCTCTTCGGGTGCGGGGTTGCGGCCGAACAGCGTCCGCCGCGAGACCGAGACCCGGGTGCCGTCGTCCCAGGTAAAGACCAGACGGTGCCCCGGCACGCTGATCCGCGTGTCCTCGAGGTCGTCCTCGTCGGCGGCGGGCACCAGTCGCTCAGGTTCCGCCCGGACCGGGGGCGCAGCCGGCGCAGGCGGGGCGGGCGGCGCGACGACGGTGGGCGGAGTCGGCGGCGCAGGCGGAGCGGCGGGCGCAGCGGCGACCGGAGCGGGCGGGACGGGAGCCGACGCGACCGGAGCCGCGGGATGCTGCTGGATGGTCTCGTCGAGCTCGGGGTCCGTCGCCGGGGCCGGGGCGGTCCGCGCCGGAGAGTCCTGGGTGATGCCGGGGACGAACGCGATCAGCGACCCCTGGTCGGCGACGGGCGCGGCGGGTGCTGCCGGTCGCGGCGGGATGGGCGCCGACGCGGGAGCCCGCTGCGTCACCGGGGCTGCCGGAGCCGGGGGTGCCACCGGAGCCGGGGGTGCCGCCGGAGCCGCCACCGGCTGCGGGATTCCGGGCACCGCGGGAGCGGCCGGGGGCGCGGCGATGCCGGGGATCGGAACGGCGGGGGCGGCCGCGGATGCCCCGGTGGGTGCCGTCACCCGCGCGTCGAGCATCAGCGACCCGGCGACCTTGTCGTGCCAGCCCTGGAAGCGGCCGGAGCCGTCGAACAGCGGGCTGAAGTAGCCGACCACGATGGCTCCGGCGAGGCCGAAGATGATGTTGCGCAGCAGCGTGCGGCCGAAACCGAGCGGGGCGCCGTCGGCCGCGGAGGCCAGGCGGAGCCCCTGCGCCCGCATGCCGATCGAGCCCGCGCCCGCCTGCATGACCGTGTAGACGACGAACCAGGCCAGGAGCACGAGGCCCACGATCGGGCCGCCGATGAGCAGGGTGGCGATGGACGCCTCGAGCCCGCCGGAGAGCGTGGCGGCGACGACCAGACCGCCGATGAGGAGGAAGCTCAGTCCCCCGGCGATGAGGGCGTCGATGACGTAGGCGACCGCGCGACGGGAGAACGGCGCGATCTGATCGAGCGCGGGCTGCGTCATGGGGTCTCACTCTCGGAGGACGGGGGCGTCGTGCCGGGGCTGCTCTTGATGGTGCCAGGTTCACGGCGAACGCGCGCGGTCGCCGCGTCTCTCAGGTTCTGGAGCCCGCTCGAGATGGCCGTGCCGCCCAGAAGGGACCGCATGCTCAGTCGCGCCTTGGTGCGCTTCCAGAAGCCGGCCTCCTTCCCGAGGCCGCCGACGATCTCATCGACCTCGCGCCAGAAGACGTCGACGTCCTGCGCCGTCGGCTCCGCCGGTCCGAACACCTCGGCGTCGGCGCGCTCGGCGAGAGCGGTCACCTGCGGGACCGTGAGCGAGGAGGCGACGACCGCGGCCTCCTCGGTCCGGGTGCCGCCGGGCGCGAGCGGGGCGCCGTAGTCGATCGCCCGGTCGGTCAGCTCGTCCCAGCCGCCGCTGATGCGGTCGGAGGTGCGGGCGGCGGCCCGACGGGAGCGGCGCCTCGACGCCTTCCACGCGCCGATCACGATGAACGGGGACGCGAGCACGGCGATCACGGCGAGCGAGATGCCGCCGATCAGGAGGATCGCGCCGATGATGCCGGCGAGGTTGAGGCTCTCGTCCTCGGACTCGCGGTCGTCGGGGAGCGTCGGCGGCAGGTCGACGGGCTCCTGCGGCGGGGGCGGCGGCTGCAGCACCTGCGGCTTCGGGTCGACGCGCGGCTTCGTGTTCTGGTCGTTGGGAACCTGGTCCTCGGGCGGGGTCGGGTTGAAGGTGACCCATCCGATCCCCTCGAAGTTGACCTCGACCCAGGCGTGCACGTTGTCACCGGTCGCGGTGAACACGGCCTCACCGGCCTGCTCCTCGTCGGGGTAGTACCCCAGGACGACGCGGGCGGGGATGTCGATCTGCCCGGCGAGCAGCGCCATGGCCACCGCGTACTGCTCGTCGTCGCCGATCATCTGGTCCGCTCCGACGAGCGTCGAGATGCGCTCGGCGGTGTGTCCGGCACGCGAGAGCACCTCGCCCTCCAGCCCGTGGCTGAAGAAGCCGCCCTCGGAGAGGAACGTCTCCAGGGCCCGCACCTGCTCGATCGGCGTCTCGGTGCCGGCCACGGTCTCCGCGGCCAACGAGGTGAGCTCCTCCGGCACGTTGCTCGGCTTCGGCATCGACACCCGGCCGAAGGGCACGTCCGCGAGCTGCTCGTCGTCTGGCACGTTCGGCATGACCGCATCGACCGCGTACTCGTCGCCCGCGGTCAGCTTCGGCGTGGCCACGGCCGTCCCGGTGGACGTGTTCACGTACGTCCCGCGACGCAGGTCCTCGGCACGGTCTCCCCCGAAGCGGATCTCCGACAGCTCGCCGGCCGTAGGCATCCAGACGCCGCGGTAGTCGTCGATCTGGATCTTGAGCGTGACGGGGATGCCCTCGGTCTCCGGCGCCATGTTCGAGCGCAGCGGAGCGAACGCGCTCGATGACGTGGGGCCGCCGTCGGTGACGTTGTAGACCATGCCGTCGAACTGGTCCATCACGGCCGTGCGGATGCGCGCTCCCTTGGGCAGGCCCTGCACGGTGAAGAGCGTCTCGTTGGCCTCATCGCGCACGTTCTTGCGGAAGGCCTGGAGCGGACTCGGGTAGTCGCGGATGTCGAACGGCGGGATGATGACGTCGCGGAACACGTGCCGCGGCTGCGCCGGTGTCGCGACCGCGCTGGTCGCCACCCCCGCCCCGGCGGCGATCGCCAGCACGGCGGCACCGGCCAGCAGCCGCCGCGTGCGCATGTGCGCCGCGCGGGAGGGATCGACCTCGCTCACCGAGACCGCCATGTTCTGCGGTGCCCACAGCTGCCGGAGGGCGAGCCAGGTCATGCTGACCACCGCGAACACGAGGCCCTGCACGAGCGGGAAGGCGGGCTCCGGCGTGCCGAGCGCGATGACGAGCATCAGCAGCACGCCCGCGGGCAGCAGCGCCCAGGCGACGTGCGGCAGGCGCAGGGCGAGGGAGGCCGTAACCGTCGAGGCCACGAGGGCGAGGAGGAACGGGACCAGGAGGTGTCCGTCGGCCGCCGCGACCGGCGCAACCGTGGTGAGCATCTGCTTCCACGCCGTCACCGTTCCCAGTGCGAGCTTCTGCAGCGTCTCCAGCGAGGGGATGAATCCGAGGATCGAGGTCTGCGGCAGGGCGAGCGCGCCGCCGAAGACGAAGTAGGCCGCGACCGTGAGGCCGGCGATGATCAGGACTCCCCAGCGCCGCCAGACCGCGACGGTCGCGATCGCGAGGCCGATCACGATCCCGCCGATCACGGCCGGGAGGAAGGAGGGGCCGGCGAAGGTCGGCCAGAAGCCGATGAGCGCGGTGAGCACGAGCAGCGCGCTGGCTCCGAGATCGAGGATCCAGCGCCGCAGCGGCAGGGCTACGGACGCGGTGGTGGAGGGCGCGGTCATGCGAGCACCTTCTGCAGGGCGAGCGGAATCTGTTCGAGCGCGCCGATCGTGACGACGTCGGCATCGCCGATGCGGCGCAGGGTCGGCGCGGAGGCCGAGGTGTCGGCCACGACGGCGAGCACCTTCGCGCCGAACGGCAGGCGGGAGCATGCGAGGCGCAGATCGTCCGAGCGCACCCGTGATCCGCACACGAGCACGACCACGCTCGCCAGCGGCATCGTGGCGGCGACGATCCCGGCGAGCTCGGCGATGCCGCCCTCCCTCGGTTTGCTGTTCTCGACGGCCGCGAGGGAGTCGAGCAGCTGCTTGCCGGTGCCGGCGGGCAGCTCGCGGCCCTGCACCCGCACGTCGACGCGCTGCGAGTCGCGGATCGCCCGGAGACCGATCGAGCCGGCAGCCGAGATGCCCAACTCGAAGTCGTCGGCGGTGGCGTAATCGGAGAGGGAGCGCGACAGCCCGATCACGAAGTGCGAGCGGCGGGTCTCCTCGTACTGGCGGACCATCATGGTGCCGGTGCGGGCGGTCGAGCGCCAGTGCACGTGGCGCAGGTCGTCGCCCGGCTGATACTCCAGCAGAGCGTGGAAGGACACGTCGTCGCGGGAGAGGTCGGCGGCCGGGAGCCCTTCGAGGTCGCGGAGGTAGCCGAGGGACTGGCCGTCGAACAGCACCGTGCGCGGGTGCACGAAGAGGTCGACCGGCTCGTCACGGCGGTGCGCCCGTTCGAAGAGACCGAGCGGGTCGCCGCGGACGACGCTCACCGGTCCGACCTTCACCACGGCGCGCTTCTGGGTGGGGATGGCGAAGAGCTCCTCCGCCTCGTCCCCCGGCGCGAGCCGCTGGATCCCGAACTCTCCGCGGCCGGAGCCGACGGGGAGCACCACGCGCGAGGGCAGGATCGCCCTGGTGCCGCGGTTCGCGAGGGTGAGAGCGCCGACAGCGCGCTCCCCCACCACCACGCGGGTGCGGGCGAGGTCGAGCGAGACGTCGTAGGCGGTGCGACCGATCAGGAACAGCGCGCACAGAGCGACGGCGATCGCGATCACCACCGCGGCGACCGTGAACTCCGACCACCCGGCGATCTGCCCGAGCACCCAGAAGCCCACCGAGATCGCCATGAGCACCCAGGCCAGGGGCCGGATCGCGGAGGAGATCTTCCGGAGGCGCGTCAGTGCGCGCGCACCGAGGACGGCCGCGATGTCACGCCATCCGGCGTCGCGCTCCGTCTGCGGCGGCGTCGCCTGAAGGGCCTCCGTCGTCATCAGGCCGCCGCTCGCGCCTGGGGAGCTGCGACGCCGTCCAGCACGCGGGCGATCACGACGTCGCTGCTCGTGCCGGCGAACTCGGCCTCGGCGTCGAGCAGCAGACGATGCTGCCACACCGGCCGCGCTAGGGCCTTGATGTCGTCGGGGAGCACGAAGTGACGGCCCTGCGCCGCGGCCCACACCTTGGCGATCCGGATCATGGCGATCGCTCCACGCACCGAGACGCCCAGACGGATCGCGCCGTCCTCACGGGTCGCCTCGGCCAGCTCCGCCACGTAGCGGAGCACGGCCGGCTCGACGTGCACGGTGGCGGCCAGGTCGGCCATGTCGGCGACGGCGCTCGTCGTGATGATGGCGGAGAGACCGGCGGACGGGTTGCGGTCGGAGGCCCCGGCCAGGATGCTCTCCGTGACCGCGAGGTCGGGGTAGCCGATCGAGGTCTTGATCAGGAAGCGGTCGAGCTGGGCCTCGGGGAGCTTGTACGTTCCCGCCTGCTCGATCGGGTTCTGCGTCGCGATCACCAGGAAGGGGCGTCCGGCCTCGTGCGTGACGCCGTCGACCGTGACGCGCGACTCCTCCATGACCTCGAGCAGCGCCGACTGCGTCTTCGGCGAGGCGCGGTTGATCTCGTCGGCCAGCACGATCGACGCGAAGATCGGGCCCTTGTGGAACTCGAAACGGTGCGACTGCTGGTCGTAGATCGTCACACCCGTGACGTCGGACGGCAGCAGGTCGGGCGTGAACTGGATGCGCGCGCTCGTGCCCTGCACGGTCGCCGCGAGCGCCTTGGCGAGGCTCGTCTTGCCGGTGCCCGGAGCATCCTCGAGGAGCACGTGCCCCTCGGCGAGCATCGAGGCCAGGACCAGCCCGACGATCTCCTTCTTGCCCTGCACGGCCTTGTCGACGTTCTCCACCAGTCGCTGGAAGGTGCCCTGGAACCAGGCCGCCTGCTCGGGAGTCATTGTCATGGGGATACTGCTTCCTCTCGGAGGGGATGGAGCGCCACTACCAGCCGCTGTGTTCGTAATCGGTGCCGCCGATGGTGACCCACACCTCGTAACCGCGGCCTCCGGACCCGTGGAAGCAGCCGATCTCGATGGAGCCGTTGGCCGGGATGTTCCAGCTGGAGCCACCGGCGAAATGCGCCCCACCGTGCGGCGCGTTGCTGTTGCACCAGACCTGATACTTGCCCGCCGGGAAGTCGGACGTGTTGATCACGAACTTCGCGCAGGTGCCGTCGGTGCACTGCCCCGGCCAGTTGCCGGAGGTGCCGCGGGTCACCCAGGCGCGTGGCTGCGGCGGCGGACCCGAGTTCGCGCTGTACGTCGGACTCACGTCGGACCAGGTCTGCGTGCTGTCCATCGCCCGCACGCGGATGTTGTGCGGCTCGTTGTAGCCGTTGCCGACGTTGACCGAGCCGGTCAGACCGACTCCCTGCCAGCCGCCGCCGTCGATGCTGATCTGCACGACCTGGATCGAGCGTCCGTTCGCCGAGCCGCTCGCGTTCCAGCTCAGCTGCACCTGCGTCGGCAGCTGGGCCGCGCTTCCGGTGGGCGCGTGCGGCTTCCCGTAGGGGGTGCCACTCGCGGAGTTCGAGACCGCGCCGGCGTACGTCGAGCCGGACACGTTGGCGACGGCACGCACCTCGACCGTGTAGCCGACGCCGTTCGTGAGTCCGCCGATGACCCTGTTCCCGGGGACGCCGTTCCAGGTGGAGCCGTTCAGCCGGTACTGGTAGCTGATCTCGTTGGAGGTCGCGCCGCCGGTCGAACCCGGGTTGTACGAGATCGTGAGCCTCTGGTCGCCCTCGGTCACCCGCAGACTGGTCGGCGCTCCGGGTGCGATCACACCGCGCCGTGGTGCGGACGGGGCGCTCATGTCGCCCCACCCGGCCTTGTTGTATGCCTGGATGCGGTAGGTGTACGCGGTCTCCGACGTCTCGACGACCACCGCCTGGCTCGTGGCCTCGGGACCGGGAGTGATGGTGCGTACGACCTGGCCGCCGCGCAGCACCTCGAGTCGGTACCCGCGGATCGCGTCGCCGTTCTTGTCCGGCGCTGTCCAACTCACCTGCATCTGTGCCTGGTTGCCCACCGGCGAGAGCTCGGCCGTGATGGGAGCCGCGGGAGCGAGCGGGGGCCCCGCCGGGATCTCGGAAGCCGACCAGCCACTCCAGCTGGAGGGGTCGGGCGCCCTGTTGTGCGCCTGCACCCGGACCTGGTAGTCGGAGCCGTTCTCGAGCCCCTCCCACGTGATGGAGTTGCCCGTGACCTCCTTCTGCGTGATGCCGGAGGGCGGCGCAGGCGAGATCTCGAGCGTGTACCGATCGACCGGAGAGCCGGGGGTGGACGGAGTGGCCCAGCCCACCTTCAGGGACTTGTCGCCGAATTCGAGCGTCGGCGGGTTCGGGGTGTCCGGGCGTGCGTCCGGACGCGCGGGAGCCGACAGACCGGACGGCTTCGATTCGCCGACGCGGTTGGTCGCGGTCACCTGGAACGTGTACTCGACGTTGTTGGTGAGGCCGTCGAGCGTGCAGGTCGTGGACTGGCACTCCTTGGAGTACGGGTTGCCGCCGACCGACCGCACGGTGTACTTCGTGATCTCCGCACCGTTGTTCGACGGCGCCGAGAACGACACCACGACGGTGCGGTCCTGCACGCTGGCGACCACCGGGACGCCCGGCGCCTCCGGAGCATCCTGCACAGTCACGACGATCTGGCCGTTGACCTCGCGATCGACGTCCTCCGTCGCATCCTGGATCCGGTAGCGGACGACGAGTGTCCCCACGAACGCCTTGTTCGGCGTGATGGTGACCTCGTCCTCGCTGAACCCGACCTCGCCGCCACCCGACTCGGCCACGGCGGACACGATCTTCAGAGGCGTCTCCGGGAACGGGTTGAAGTCGTTCGCGAGAGCCGGCACGACGATGGTCTTCCCGGCATCCGCCTGCGAGACGGTGTCGGTGTTCGCCGCCGGCATCGGGCGCGTCGACGCCGTGATCATCACCGCGACGGTGCCCTCGACCGGCTCGGTGGTGCCGTCCGAGATCCGCAGCTTCAGCGTGACCGCCGTGCCCTTCTTGGCGTTCGAGGCCGCCTCGACGACGAGCTTGTCGCCGTCCTCGATCCGCGCCGAGACGCCCTTCTCCTCGCCGCCGACGAGCCGGTACTCGTGCTTGCCCTCGTCCTCGGGGTCGGGGTCATCGGTGAGCGCCGCCAGATCGAGCGAGGTCGCCGGCTCGCCCGGGGCGACGTTGACCTGCCCCTGCACGAACGTCGGCTGCTGGTTCTCCGGCGGAAGGACGTTGATCGGGATGCTCAGGGTGGCCTTGCGGCCTTCCGGATCATCCGGCCCGTCGCCGTCGGTGACCTCGAACGTGAGCGCATCCGGCCCGAAGAATCCCGCGGCCGAGGTGTAGACGAGCGTCTTCGCGTCCTTGAGCAGATCGGACCCGTCAGCATGGTTCGCGCTGATCTTGGCCTTCTCGGTGATGACCACGTCGCCGCCGCCGGCGACCGTGACGTACTCCGAGAGCGGGAGGGTCTCGGTCTCGCCGCTGACCACCTCGAGCGGCTTCGTCGACGTGAGCGTCGGGCGCAGATCGGACCGCGAGGGGACGAAGATGAACGCCGAGGCCTGCAGGTCGTCACGGTCGGTGAGGGTGTATCGGATCAGCTGCAGCTCGTCGGTGACGGTGACGCGCACCTTTCCGTTCTCGAGCCGTGTGCCGCCGGCGCCGACCTCGACGTCGAGACGGTCCTTGGTCCCGTCGGGGTCCTCGTCGTTGGCCAGGATGTCGAGGTCGGCGGTCAGACCGCCGTCCTTGAGGTCGGCGGGCAGCAGCCGGTCGTCGCGCGCGATCGGGGCCTGCAGCGGGACGTCCTCGTCGACGGTGATCTGCAAGGTCGCGGTCGCGGTGGCCCCGCGCGCATCGGCCACGGTGTACTGCAGCGAGGTCTCGGTCGGACGATCCGGCGCGGTCACGATCACCCGGTCGCCGGAGACGCGCGCCTCCAGGCCCTCCGGCACCTCGAGGCCGTCCTCGACCAGCATGATCTTGTCGCCCTCGGGATCCGAGTCGTTCGCGAGGACCGGAACCGCGATCTCGCGCCCCGGTCGCACGACCACGGCGTCCTTCACGGCGTAAGGCGCCTGGTTGATCTGCTCGGCGGGGGCGATGCCGACGCGGATGGTGGCGACGCCCTCCTTGCCGAGACGGTCGCGCACGCGGTACTTGAACACGTCGACGCCGCTCGCGCCGTCCGCGGCCTCGTAGGTGAAGTAGTTCGGCCCCGTCGTGACGCGGCCCTTGCTCGGGCTCGACTCGAGGCCGACGAGCTCGACCGAGTCGCCGTCGGTGTCGATGCCGTCGAGCGGCACCGCGATGTTCACCTCGCTGCCGGCGAGGGCGCGGGCAACGAGATCCTGGGGACGGGGAGCGGCGTTGTTCTCCTCGTCGACGGGCAGGATCTGGATCGTCACGTAACCCGCCGCCTTCTGCTGACGGGAGTCGGAGACCTCGTACGTGAGGTAGACCGTCTTCGCCTCCGGACCGGCCTTGAAACGGACCGTGTCCTGAGAGACGAACGCCTCGCCGTCCTCCGGATCGACGAAGGGCTCGATGAGCTCGGGCTCGACGTGCATGACGTCATCGCTCGGGTGGGTGTCGTTGTCGAGCACCGGGATCGTCACGACGTCGCCGGCGCGGACGGTCGCGGTGTCGGGGTTCGCGACCGGCTGGAGGATCTCGTCCGGTGCCGGGATCGGGATCACCACGACCTCGCCCTCGGCCGACTTGGAGCCGTTCGAGATGCGGTACTTGAGACGCACCTGTTCCTCGAGCGCTCCCTGATCCGTGATCCGCAGCGTCTCGTGGTTGAGCACCGAGACCGAGATGCCGCTGTTCGGCTCGACGGACACCGACTGCACCACGAGGATGCCGCCGGCGGGGTCGGTGTCGTTGTTGAGCACGCCGAGGAGCACGTCGCCGCCGGTGGGCAGCAGAGCGACGTCGCGCACAGCGACCGGCGGCAGATCGGTCTCCGACTCGGGCATCACGTCGACGCGGACGAGGCCCTCGCCGTTCTTCGGGCCGGTCGTGACCTGGTACTGCACGTAGTAGACGCCCGGCTTCTCCGCCATGAAGGTGAAGGTCTTGTTGGGCGTGTTCGGGACGATCGTCGCACCCGGGGTGTCCAGCACGCGACTCAGACGCAGCGGTTCGCGGGAGGTGCTCGTGTCGTTCGCGGTCGGGGCGACCGTGACCTGCTCACCGGCCTTCGTGATCACGTGATCGGCGTTGGTCTTCGGGTTCGTCGACCCCTGCGGGCGCACGTCGAGAGCGATCGTCGAGGTCGCGAGCTTCCCGAACGCGTCCGCGACGGTGACCTGCACGTCCTTGCGGCCCTGCAGGCTGGCCGTCGCCTTGTAGGTGATCTGGCCGTCCCTGCTGAAGTCGACCTCGTCGCCGGGGGCTGCGATCACCTCCTTGAGGTAGATGTCGTCGCCGTCCGGATCGATCCAGTCCGGGAGGATGTTGTACGAGATCGTGCCGCCGGTCTCGACCGCGAGGGACGTCTTCCGCTTCGGAGTGGGAGCCGCGTTCTCGTTCCAGTCGTGCACGGTGAGCGTGACGACCGCGGTGTCCTTGCCCTTGCGTCCGTCGTCGACCTCGTAGGTGAAGCTGGCGGTGCCGGTGGCCTTCTCGTCGACCGCGATCTGCAGCGCTCCGCCGTTGTTGATCTGCTGCACCGTGCCGATCGACGGCTGCGCCTCGGCGAGCGCCGCGACGAGCACATCGCCGTCGGGGTCGTTGTCGTTGTCGAGCACGGGGAGCAGGGTCGTCGCACCGGGGCGCACACCGTAGGCGTCGTCCTCCGCGATCGGCGGGGTGTTCTCCTCGCTGCGCTCCGGCAGGGTGGTCTCGACCGTCTCCTCGGTCGAGTCCTCCTCATTCTCGGTCTCGCCCTCGGGCGGCGTGAGGTCGTTCCAGTTGTCGACGCGCTGCAGGCTCTCGTTGGCCATCCAGGCAGCACCGCCGACGGCGTCATTGAGGATGATCACGTCGCGGTTGACGCGGAAGGTGAGGCTCGTGGAATCCTCGGCGCCGTCGATCGGGGCATTCACGTCGTTGGAGTCGCCGGGGCACTCGCGGATGAAGGTCGCCGACCCCGCCCACGCGCCGTAGGTGCAGCCGCGCAGCCAGACCGGTGCGGCTGCGGTGCCCGCGCTCCCGGCGGAGGTCTCCTCCGGCTCACTGCCGTCGAGGGGCACCCGGACCAGCGCCGAGGGCGTGGCGAGGGCGACCGCGTCGGTGGCGGCGGAGGCCTGCTGCAGCACGGCATCCGCCGCGCCGCCGACCTCGGTGCGGAAGCCGCCGGGAGTCGTGACGACGCCCGCGGCGGCGTCCAGCACGACGGGCGTGCGGCCCACGGCGGTGATCGTCGGACGCTTCGACAGGTCGAGCTCGCCGACGCTGGCGCTCGAGGAATCGCCGGGCGTCCCCTCGTTGTCGACCGGCACGGTCACGACCTCGCCACGCTCTCCGGAGAGGGCGAACACCGTGCCGTCGTCGGCCACCGTGACGTCGGCGTCCTTCCCCAGCTCGGCGATCGGCTCGGCCGCCTCGATCTCGAAGGAGGCGATGCCCTTCACCGGCACGACCCAGAGGTCGCCGGACTTCTCGTCGAGGATCGCGGCCGTGCTGGCGCCCAGCGCCACCTTCGCGGTCGCGGGGATGATCGTGGAGTCTCCGAGCGACACCCGCGCGGGGTCGATCGCCGTCACGGTCGATGCGCTCTGATCGACGACGAGGACGTTGGAGGCTTCCTGGAGGATGTCGTAGTTCTCGCTCGTGGTGCGCAGACCGCCGTCGAGGATGGTGGATTCGTTGTTGAAGTGCCCGACGAGCAGGCTCGACGTCTTCGTGATCCAGACGCCGCCGTCGTTCAGGTCGACCTTGGTGGTCGGGAACCCCTCATAGGTGAAGGCCATGGTGGTGATGGCGATGACGCCGACCGTGACACCGGCAGCCGATGCCAGTGCCTTGGGTCGCTCGCGCATCCATGACAACGCCTTCATTCCCGGTTCCCCCCCAGGGTGACACTCTCCGATTACTCATACGCGGACCCGACGGGCCCACGGAGCACCCGTTCATCCTAACCGCGTCGCGGAATACCACTCGATGGGGACAACTCCCCATCCGCTCCGATCAGGCGCGCCAGCACCCGGCGATGTGATCGTCGACCATCCCGGCGGACTGCATCAGGGCGTACATGGTGGTCGGCCCCACGAACCGGAACCCGCGACGGCGCAGTTCCTTGCTCAGCGCCGTCGACTCCGCCGTGACCGCCGGGACCTCGTCGAAGGAGGCCGGCCGAGTGGCGGATGCCGGTGGGGCGAACGACCACATCAGCTCATCGAGCTCGCCGTCGGCCATGCCCCGCACGATGCGGGCGTTGCCGATGGTCGCCTCGATCTTGGCGCGGTTGCGGATGATGCCCGCATCCGCCATCAGCCGCTCGACGTCGTCCTCGCCGAACTCGGAGACGATCTCGGGCTCGAAGCCCGCGAACACCTCCCGGAACCGCGGGCGCTTGCGCAGGATGGTGATCCAGGAGAGTCCCGCCTGAAAGCCCTCCAGCGCCATCTTCTCGAACAGCGCGCGGTCGCCGCGCAGCGCGGTGCCCCACTCCTCGTCGTGATAGCGACGGTACTCGTCGTCGTCGCCCACCCAGGCGCAGCGGTCGCGGGCGTCCGGGCCCGTGAGGAGAGAGATCATCTCCCCAACGTATCCGCCGCCACCGACGTCGGCCGGCGAGGGTGGCGTCAGTCGGCGAGGGTGGCCGCGTCGATCACGAAGCGGTACCGCACGTCGGAGGCGAGCACGCGCTCGTAGGCGGCGTTGATGTCGGACGCCGGGATCACCTCGATCTCGGCGGCGATGCCGTGCTCGGCGCAGAAGTCGAGCATCTCCTGCGTCTCGCGGATGCCGCCGATGTTCGACCCGGCGAGCGACCGGCGTCCTCCGATCAGCGACATCACGCCGACGGAGAGTGGTTCCGCCGGGGCGCCGACGCAGACCATCGTGCCGTCGATGTCGAGCAGCCCGAGGTACGCGCGCAGATCGATCACCGCGCTCACGGTGTTGAGGATCACGTCGAACGAGCTGCGCAGCTCGCGGAAGGTCGCCGGATCGCTCGTCGCGCGGTAGTCGTCGGCGCCGAGCCGCAGCCCGTCGTCCTTCTTGCTCAGCGTCTGCGAGAGCACGGTCACCTCGGCGCCCAGCGCGTGCGCGATCTGCACGCCCATGTGCCCCAGTCCGCCGAGCCCGACCACGGCGACGCGCGACCCCGGCCCGACGTTCCAGTGCCGCAGCGGCGAGTAGGTAGTGATGCCGGCGCACAGCAGCGGCGCAGCGGCGTCGAGCGCGAGGCCGTCGGGGATGCGCAGCACGAACCCCTCGGTGACGACGACCTGCTCGGAGTAGCCGCCCTGCGTGACGGTGCCGTCACGGTCCGTGTCGCCGTAGGTGAGGACGCGACCTCCGGTGCAGAACTGCTCTTGATCGCGGCGGCAGTTGCGGCACTCGCCGCACGAGTTCACCAGGCAGCCGACGCCGACCCGGTCGCCGACCGCGTGCCGGGTCACGGCCTCGCCGACCGCGGCGACCGTCCCGGTGATCTCGTGGCCCGGAGCGAGCGGGTACTGCTGCGGGCCCCAGTCGCCGCGCACGGTGTGGATGTCGGAGTGGCAGATGCCGGCGAAGGCGATGTCGATCAGCACGTCGTGCGGACCGAGCGCGCGCCGCTCGATGACGGTCTTCTCCAGCGGGGCCGCTTCGCTCGGTGCGGCGTAGGCGTTGACGCGGGTCACGGGGACTCCTTCTTCCGGGGGCTCGGTCCACCCTACGCACCACTTCCGCCTCTTCCGTCGCGAGGGGCGCCGGTAGGGTGAGGCGCATGACTCCGGAGGGGGAAGTCACCATGCGTCGATCCATCCTGCCCGCGCGACTGATCACCATCCTCATCGCCGTCGTCGTCACCCCGTTCGCCGTGGGGCTGATCGCCACAGGCGGCAGCACCTGGGTGTTCACCTACGCGCAGTACGCGATGGCGGAGGTCGACACCTTCCGGTTCGCGATGCCGATCGTGCTCCAGGTCGTCGGCGTCCTGCTCCTCCTCCTCGTCGTACTGACGGGCATCTGGAGCTCCGCGGGACTCATCGCCGTCGGGGTGCTCGCCCTGTTCCCGCTCGCGTGCGCGCTGTTCCCGCCGCTCGTGCTCGAGACGTTCCGGCTCGGCCCGGGCGTCCTCCCCCGCGAGTGGGTCGAGGGTCTGGCCTACGGGTTGCCGCTGTTCCTGCTCCCGGTGCTCGGCACGATGGGCGTCGTCCTCGCGATCGTGCGCCGCCGCCCCGCGCGCCCGGGACCCGGACCCGTCATCGTGGGGGCCATCGCCGCGCCCGTGCTGCTCCTGACCGGGGCGCTGCTGGCGTCCTGGGGCCTCGGGCACGGACGGCTCATCGCCTACCAGCAGGACGGAGGAGGCCTCATCCCCGAAGCCGCGGTCGGCGTCCTGCTCGGAACGCTGCTCATCGTCGCGGGGATCCTGGCGACGCGGTGGTCCGCCTTCGCGCTGCTGCTCCCGGCCCTGGCGGCACTCGTGGCGAGCGTCCTCGTCTTCGTGCCGACCGTGTTCCTCCGGCTCTTCTCCGCCCTCCCGATGCAAGGCACCCACACACTGCTGACACTCGTGCTCCTCGGTGCGGGAACCGCCACGGCCCTGATCTACGTCACCTTCACGTTCGTGCTGGTGCGCGTGCGGAGGCAGGCGTCGTCTCCCGCGGTGGGCGCGGGGCATATGCCTCCGTCGGCATATCCGGCCCCGTCCGCGGCCGCACCGCAGCCGTATCCGTTTTCGCAGCCGCAGCCGCACCCGGGAGCGGGTTCGCCGGAGCCGGGCACAGCACCGTTCCCGCCCGCCCCGCCGGTCCTGCCGTATCCGCCCACGGCCGCACCGCCCGCACCACCGCCCGCGCCCCTTCCCACACCACCGTCGTCTCCCCCGGCCTCCGGGTCCTGAGGGACGCTCCCCCGATCCGTCAAGCCCCCTGCCGGGCAGCACCTCGATCCGTACGCTCGGACCATGAGCATCCCCACCGAACGGATCGACGAGTACCTCGCGCGCTACGCCGCCTCGCTCACCGCATTCGACGCCGAGGCGGCGGCGGACCTGTGGTCGACGCCGGGCATGATCGCCGACGACCACGTGTCGGGCGTGCTCGAGTCCCGTGAGGCGATGATCGTCGGGCTGAAGCAGTCCTATCCGCTGTACCGCGAGCTCGGGCTGGCATCCGTCGGCCACGAGCTTCTCGACGCGAACACCCTGTCCGAGCGGCTGGTGCTGGTGCGGGTGCGGTGGCTGTTCCGCGATGCCGACGGCGAGCAGCTGACCGACACCACCAGCCACTACCTGCTCCGGGAGGAGGAGGAGTCCGGGCTGCGGGCCTGCCTCTGCGTCGAGACCGATGCGGCGGAGAAGCTGCAGGCGCTGGCTGCCGAGCGCGGCGTCGACCTCCACGGGTGGACCTCGTCCTGATCAGGGCGCTCCACCTCGGAGCAGGCCGCACACGCAGAGATCCCGCCCCCGACGACGCGGGAGCGGGATTCCTGAGCGGTGAGACGAGCGGTCAGCGCTTCTGCTTCAGCGCCTTCTCCTGGATCGGGGCCTTCCCCGTCGCGGCGAGGTCGGCGTAGTACGCGCGGGCCTCGTCCTGGCGCTGCTTCTCCAGGCCGCTCGCGATGGGTGCGCGAACGTGCTCGGGCTCGTACCCGAACGCGTCCACCAGGTCGAGGGCATACGGGCGCAGCCGCGCGCACAGGCGGTCGATGTAGCTCGACACGGCCGCGGCGCGCTGGGTCGACAGGCGTCCGTGGATCAGGTGCCAGGCCAGGTGCTTCTCGATGAGCTGCAGACCGAACAGGTCGCGCAGCCACGTGAGCACCTTCTTGGTGTCGGCGTCGTCGATCTGGTGCACGGCGTCGGTGAACGCCTCCCACTGCAGCAGCTCTCCGTGCGCACGCGCGGCTTCGATCAGCTCGGCCTGGTTCTCGTTGAACAGTCGAGCGCCGAGCGCCTTGTCCTTCGCTCCCGGACGCAGACGGCCGGCGATGTCGGCCACCATCTGCTGCACACGGCCGGCCAGCAGGTCGTGCTGCTGCTCCTCCCGGAGCCCGCGCTCGACCGATCGCGCCACCTGACCGAAGTCGGAGACGGCCTGACCGAGCTGTCGGAGTCCGGCACCGTGGAATACCTTGCCCGCGGTCATCCCGACGGCGAACTTGGCGAGCGCCGCCGCGTCCTTGCCCTGGAACTGCTTGGCGTAGTCGGTCAGCAGACGCTTGCCGACGAGCTGCAGCAGCACGTTGTTGTCGCCCTCGAACGTGACGTAGATGTCGAGGTCCTGCCGGAGGCCGACGAGACGGTTCTCGAACATGAACCCTGCGCCGCCGGTGGCCTCGCGGGCCTCCTGCAGCGTGTCGAGCGCGTGCCAGGTGGACAGCGGCTTCAGCGCGGCCGCGAGGGTCTCGAGGTCCTCACGGTCGGCCGGGGTGTCGGTGCGACCGGAGAAGACGCCGTCGAACTTCTGCAGGAACTCGTCGTGCGCGAAGATGTGGGCGTAGGTGGTCGCGAGGCGCGGGAGCAGACGGCGCTGGTGCTTGCCGTAGTCCATGAGCACGACCTCCTGCCCGTCCGCTCCGTCGAACTGACGACGCTGCGTGGCGTAGGTGATCGCGATGTGGAGGCCGAGCGCGGAAGCCCACGATGCCGCACCGTCGAGGGACACGCGCCCCTGGACCAGGGTGCCGAGCATCGTGAAGAAGCGACGGCCGGGGCTGTCGATCGCGCTGGAGTAGGTGCCGTCCGCGGCGACGTCGCCGTAGCGGTTGAGCAGGTTGGTGCGGGGAACGCGCACGTGGTCGAACGAGAGGCGTCCGTTGTCGATGCCGTTGAGTCCGCCCTTGAGCCCGTCGTCCTCGCGGCCGATGCCGGGAAGGTCGACGCCGTCCTCACCGCGCAGCGGCACATAGAAGCAGTGCACGCCGTGGTTGACGCCGTTCGTGATCAGCTGCGCGAAGACGGTCGCCGCGACGCCGTGCAGGGCCGCGTTGCCGAGGTACTCCTTCGTCGCTCCCCGGAACGGGGTGTTGATGACGAACTCCTCGGTCTCCGGGTCGTACGTCGCGGTCGTGCCGACGGCCGCCACGTCCGAGCCGTGTCCGATCTCGGTCATCGCGAAGGCACCGGGGATGGAGAGATCCATCACCCCGGGCAGCCACTTCTCGTGGTGCTCCTTCGTGCCGAGCTGCAGGATCGCCGAGCCGAACAGCCCCCACTGCACACCGGACTTGATCTGCAGGCTGGGGTCGGCGACCACGAGCTCTTCGAAGCCGGCGATGTTCGCGCCGTTGTTCTCCTCGCCGCCGAGCGACTTGGGGAACGCGCGGTGCACGGCCTTGTTCTCGACGAGGAGGTGCAGCTGGCTGAGCACGCGCTCGCGGTGCTCGTCCTTGCCCAGCTCGTCCTTGCGCCAGAACGCGGAGTCCTTGATCATCTCGCGCGCCTGGCGACGGACGTCGCCCCACGTGCCCATCAGGGCCTCGTTCACGCGCGCGACGTCGATCTGCGGCGGAGCCGCGACCTCGTGCGATTCAGCGGATGTCGTCGAAGGACGGACGGCGGCGTCGACCATGGCATTCCTCCAGGAAGTAGGGATAGCTCCATGGTAGGTCTGCGACAAACACGCACGAACTCCGCTGTGCGCTTCCTCCAACGGATCGGCGGCACGTCCCCCTCGGGCATTGTCGCCTCGCGACAGGCGGGGGCATTGTCGCCTCGCGACAGGTGGGGCATTGTCGCCTCGCGACAGGTGAGGGCGTTCCGCCTCGCCGCGAAACGCCCCCACCGGCTCAGCCGCGACTCAGAGCGACAGCCCGTGCCCGAAGCGGAAGAGCGGGTCGGCGGTGTCGAACGGCACGTCGGGGCGGGAGGCCTCGACGGCAGCCATCGAACGAGGCAGGTCGAAGGGCAGCGTGCCCCTCGCCGGCACGGCGCCGCTGAGCACATCGAGGAGCGCAGCTCCCGACGCTCCCCAGTTCACGGTCACCGCGGCCGCGGCCTCCGCGATCGACGTGAGGATCGGCGGACGATCCGCGAGCACATCGACCACGGTCGGCACCGCGGCGGCGACCTCGCGCACGTGCGCCACGACCTCGTCGGAGAAGTCGAGCGACCCCGCGTGGAAGAAGTTCTCGAACATCGTCGCGCGCTCCTCGAACGGCGCCTGGAGGCGGATGACCGCGAGGTCGGCCTCACCGGGCGTCTCGACGATCTGACCGAACGACGCCGCGACCGCCGCATCGATGCCCTCGACGTAGAGCTTCACTCCCCGCGCGAACGGCAGCACGCCGTCGTTCGCGAGCACGGTGATCGAGGCGCGCTGGGCGTCCTCCCCCGCTGCGCGGAAGTCGGCGCGGCCGACGATCTCGTCCGCCGCATCCTCGTCCACGAACGGGTTCTCGAACAGTCCGAGCTCGAACTTCTCGCGCAGGATGCGTCGGGCGGAGACGTCGAGGCGCTCCTCGCTGATCTCGCCGTCGGCGATCAGCTCGAGCAGCAGCTCGGGGTTGGCCTCGCCGCCGAACTGGTCCGCTCCGGCGTCCAGCACCTTCTTCATCCGCTCGCGCGGGGTGAGGTCCTCGACGCCCCATGCGCGGGCCGGGAACGGCTGCCCGAAGATCTCCGAGTCGCTGATCAGGCCCCAGTCGGTGCAGACCAGGCCGTCGAAGCCGTAGCGCTCGCGCAGCAGCCCGGTGATGACCGACTTGTTGAAGCCGAAGCCGACCTCCTCGTACTCGGTGCCGACGGGCATGCCGTAGTAGGGCATCATCTGCCGGGTGCCGGCGGCGAGCGCGTCCTCGAACGGCTTCAGGTGCAGCTCGAACTCGCCGCCCGGGTAGACCTGCTCGCGACCGTACGGGAAGTGCGGGTCCTCGCCGTCCTTCTGGGGTCCGCCGCCGGGGAAGTGCTTGGTCATGGTCGACACCGACCCCGGCCCGAACGACTCTCCCTGGAAGCCGCGGATGTACGCCGCTCCGAGCCTGCCGGAGAGCTCCGCGTCCTCACCGAAGGTCGCCGTCTGCCGCGCCCACCGCGGCTCGGTCGCGAGGTCGACCTGCGGGTGCAGCGCGACGCGCAGTCCGACCGCCGTGTACTCCTGCCGCGCGATGTCGGCGAAGCGCTCGACGAGCTCCTCGTCGCGCGTCGCGGCGAGACCGAGCGTCTCCGGCCACTGCGAGAAGGGGCCGGCCAGGATGGAGGCACCGGGGTTCTCGCTGAACGAGTGCCGTGGATCGGTCGAGAGCGTCACGGGGATGCCGAGGCCGGTGGATGCCGCGAGCCGCTGCAGCGCGTTGTGCCAGGCCGCGATCTCCCGACCGGTCGGCGCCGCGCCGAGCAGGTTGAAGTGCGTCATCCGCTTGCTCTCGAGGAACTCGCGCGCGGAGGGCGAGGCGAACGTGGGGTCGGCCTCGTCGAGGTCGCCGATCGCGATCATCGTGTGGAAGAAGAGCCCGGCCTTCTCCTCGACGGACATCGCGTCGAGGAGCAGCTGGACCCGCTCGTCGACGGGCAGGTCGGCGTCCAGCCAGGGGCGTGCGGTGGTGGTCTCGGGCATGGTCACTTGACTCCCTTGATGCGATAGACGAGCACGGCACCGGCCAGCGCGACGAGCGCGCCGAACAGGTACCAGGTGGTGTAGCCGCCGAGCGGCGTGGCCGCGCCGATGGCGATGATGGCCGGGGCGATGGCGGGGGCGATCGACTGCGGCAGGGCGTTGGCGATGTTCAGCACCCCGAGGTCCTTGGCGGTGTCCGCCGGGTTGGGCAGCACCTCGGTGGCGAGCGCGAGGTCGACCGAGAGGAAGGATCCGGCGCCGAGGCCGATGATCGCCTGCGCGATGATCACAGTCGTCACATCGGGGGCGATCGCGAGGATCACCAGGCCGACCACCATGACCACGCCGGCGATCGCGACGAAGGGACGACGCTTGCCGATCCGGTCGGACAGGAACCCGCCGAGCGGCGAGGAGATCGCCATGGCCGCCATCGAGGCGAGGTTGGCCAGGAGGATCGTGCCGACGGCGCCCTGCTCGTCGAGGCCGAACTTGGTGATGAGGTACAGCGGGAGATACGTGGCGATGCCGGCGTAGCCGAACATCACGAAGAACTTGGTCAGCCAGGTCCAGCCGAAGTCCGGGTGCTTGCGCGGGTTGAAGACGAAGGAGCCGAAGAACGTGCCGACCGTGAACCGGTCGGCGGGCTTCTCCGTGAGGCGGCGGTCCTTGAGGGTCAGCACGAACACGATCACCAGGATCAGGGCGATCACGGCCGGAACGAGGAAGCGCTCGAAGTCACCGGGGAGGAAGTTGACGATGAAGCTGCCGGCGAGGATGCCGATGGGCGTGGTGATGCCGATGATGCCGGAGACCTTGCCGCGACTGGACACCGGCACCTGGTCGGGCAGGGTGGCGTTGGCGGCGGCGAGCACCGCGTTCATCGACGCCTGCACGAGGCACCAGGCGAGCAGCACCATCCAGACGGAGGTGGCGACGCCGATGATGGCGAATCCGCCGAGTCCCACGATGGCGCCGCCGAGGATCCACGGACGCCGCATGCCCCACGGGGACGTGGTGCGGTCGGAGAGCCGACCCACGAGCGGGTTCGCGATGAGGGCGAACGCCGCACCGATGCTCATGACCAGACCGAGGCTGCCCTCGGTGTTCACGGGATCGATGTGCTGGATCTTGAAGGCCATCGACACCATGACCGGCGTGAGCAGGGCGAGGTAGACGCCGAAGTTCACGGCAGCGAGGCCGGGCGTGTAGCCGCGCGGGGTCTTCGGGGGCGTGGTGCCGGGGGCCTTGAACCCGGTGGTGCCGACCGCGGCCGCAGTGGCGGCGGATGACAGCTCTGTCATGACAGTCCTTTCGATTCACCGCACGTCTTCGGGCGACGCGGTTCTGGGATGACGATACATCAAACTCGACCGTTTGGTAAGTGAAAGTCGACCGCTTGGTAATGAGCGAGGATAGGATGCGGGAGGAGGATGCGATGACGACGATGATCGGCTCGCGGCACGCCCGTGCCGCCGCCACCCGACAGCGCATCCTGTCCGCCGCGCACGACCTCTTCGTCACCAACGGGTACCGCTCCACGTCGCTGCGCGACATCGCGGCCGCCGCATCCGTCAGCCACCCCGGCCTCCTCGGGCACTTCGCCTCCAAGGACGACCTGCTCGCCGAGGTGGTCGCCGGACTCGAAGCCGAGAACGAAGCCGTGTTCAGCGGCATCGCGGCGGCATCCGAACCCGGGGAGCTGGTGTTCGCCGCCCTCGCCGAGCGCAACGCGCGCACTCCCGGCTACCTCGAGCTGTTCGCCGCGCTCACGGGGGAGGCCTCGGCCCCCGACCACCCCGCACACGAGCGGATGCGCGAGCGGTACTGCCGACTGCGCGCGCTGAGCGGCGACGTCCTGGAGGACGCGAAGCACCACGGGGTGATCGCCGCGGACCGCGATGTCGCCGGCGAGACCGTGCGGCACACCGCGGGCTGGGACGGCCTGCAGCTGCTCTCGCAGTATCTGCCGGACCAGGTCGATGTGGTGGAGATGCTCGAGGAACGCGAGAACCTGTGGGCGCTGCCGCTCGCGTGGCGGGATCCGGATGACGGCTCCGATGCCGACGGCTCCGAACCCGCGGGCCCCCTCCCCGCGCTGCGCACCACCGTCGCTCCCGAGACCGACCCCGGTTACGCGGTCGGACGACGTCGTCGCGCCCGGATCCTCGCCGACGCGATGCGTCTCTTCGCCCGCGACGGCTACGGCGACACCAGCCTCAAGGACATCGCCGCGGCGGTCGGGGTGTCGAAGTCGACGCTGCTGCACCACTATCCGTCGAAGGAGGTGCTGCTCAGCGCCGTCCTCACCGAGCGCGACAGCGCCATCGACGCGAATCAGGGATTCAGCGGTGCCGCCTCCGCCGGAGAGCTGCTCCGCGGGATCCCCGACGGAGCCGAGCTCAGCGCCCGCGACGAACCGGGACTGATCGAGGTGTACGCCGTGCTCTCCTGCGAGGCGGTACCCGCCGTGCATCCGGCGCATGACTACTTCGCGTCACGATTCGCGAACGCCCTGGAGTACTTCACCGAGCTGTTCCGCCTCGCCCAGGTGGACGGGGATCTCCCGGAGCACCGCGACCCCGCGCACGAAGCCGTCTGGCTGATCGCCCTGTGGGACGGCCTGCAGTACCAGTGGCTGTACGACCGCTCCGCCGTCGACGTCGCCGCCCACCTGCGTGCGCACCTCGACGACGTGCTGCCCGCGCGCTGACCGGCAGCGGCCGCATCGGGTCAGGCCGCTCGCGCCTGGCCGAACGGCTCGCGGCGGGTCAGGACGCGGCGTCGGGTCAGGCGGGCCGCTGCGTCGGGTCGGGTCGGGTCGCGGCGTCGGGTCAGGACGCGGCGTCGGGTCAGGACGCGGCGATGACCGCCAGCACGCCCTCGCCGTACGCCTGGCGCTTCTTCTCGCCGATGCCGGTGATGCCCTCGAGGTCGGCGAGGGACGCCGGGCGATGCTCCGCGAGGGCGCGCAGCGTCGCATCCCCGAACACGATGTACGCGGGGACGCCCTGCTCGCGGGCCGTCTCCGCCCGCCAGGCACGCAACGCCTCGAACAGGCCGCGGTCTCCGGCATCCAGGGCATCGGCCGCGCTGGCCTTGCGGGCACGGGACGACGAGGTCGGACGCCCGATCGTGTCCTTGCGCAGCGGCACGGCGGTCTCGCCGCGCAGCACTCCGGCCGCCTGCTCCCCCGGCGCGAGCGTGCCGTAGTCGCCCTGCGCGACCAGGATGCCGCGGGCGAGGAGCTGCCGCACGACGCTGCGCCAGTCCTGGTCGGAGAGGTCGCTGCCGATGCCGTAGGTCGCGAGCTTGTCGTGCCCCTGCTGCCGGATGCGCTCCGTCGACGCGCCGCGGAGGATGTCGATCAGGTGCCCGGCGCCGAACGCCTGATTGCGCTCGCGCTTGAGTCGCACGATCGTCGAGAGGAGCTTCTGCGCCGGGACGAGGCCGTCGAACGTCTCGGTGTCGTCGAGGCACGTGTCGCAGTTGCCGCACGGCTGCGAGTCCTGCCCGAAGTAGCCGAGCAGGTTCTGACGGCGGCACTCGACCGTCTCGCACAGCGCGAGCATGGCGTCGAGGTGCTGGCCCATCCGCATCTTGAACGTGCGATCGCCGGGGCTCTGGTCGATCAGGCGGCGCTGCTGCACGACGTCGCCGAGCCCGTACGCCATCCAGGCCACGGACGGCTCGCCGTCGCGACCCGCACGCCCGGTCTCCTGGTAGTACCCCTCGACCGACTTCGGCAGGTCGATGTGCGCGACGAAGCGCACGTCGGGCTTGTCGATGCCCATGCCGAACGCGATGGTGGCGACCATGACCACGCCGTCTTCCCGGAGGAAGCGGGCCTGATTGGCCGCACGCACCTCGGCGGGCAGGCCCGCGTGGTACGGCAGCGCGTCGAGACTCTGGGCAGCGAGATAGGTCGCCGTCTGCTCGACCGACTTGCGGCTGAGTGCGTAGACGATCCCCGCCGGCTGCGCGCCGTCGTCGCTCGCCGGAGTCTGCGACTTGATGAACGCCACCAGCTGCTTGCGCGGATCGACCTTGGGCACGATGCGGTACTGGATGTTCGGGCGGTCGAAGCTCGCGACGAAGTGCTTCGCCTCCGCACGCCCCTGGGAGCCGTCGAGCCGCAGCCGCTCGGTGATCTCCTTGTGCGTCGCCGCGGTCGCGGTAGCGGTGAGTGCCATGCGCGGAACGCCGGGGAACCGCTCGCCCAGGTCGCCGAGGGCCAGGTAGTCGGGCCGGAAGTCGTGACCCCACTGCGACACGCAGTGCGCCTCGTCGATCGCGATCACGCTGAGGGTGCCGCGCTGCAGCAGGGCGGTGGTCTGGGCGTTGGAGAGCCGCTCGGGGGCGACGTAGATGAGGTCGAGCTCATCGGCGAGGTAGGCGCGCTCGACCTCGCGGCGCTCGTCGATCGCCTGCGTGGAGTTGAGGTACGCGGCGTTGACGCCGTTCGCCCGCAGCGCGTCGACCTGGTCGTGCATGAGCGCGATGAGCGGACTGATCACCAGCCCGGTGCCCTCGCGCACGAGCGCCGGCACCTGGTACGTGATGCTCTTTCCGCCACCGGTCGGCATCAGCACGACCGCGTCTCCGCCCGCGATGACCTGCTCCACGATGTCGGCCTGGTCGCCGCGGAACTCCTCGTAGCCGAAGACCGTGTGCAGCGCCTCGCGCGCGGTCGGATAGCGGCTCGGCGTCGCCCGGCGGGTGGTCGGTGCCGGTGCCGCGGCGGCGGACGGCGAGGTCACCGGCGTGACCGGCCCCTGCCCCCAGTCGAGCGGCGGCTCGTAGCCGGCGCCCTGCGGCTCCCAGTCCATGGGCTCCGGCGGAGCGGAGGACTCCCAGCCGTCGTCGTAGGGCTCGTCGGCGTACGGCAGATCCGCGTACGGGTCACGGGGAGTCTGCGGCATCCCTCCAGCGTAACGACCCCCGCCGACGCGGGCGGCGTCTCATCCACAGGCGAGTGGCTCTTCCGGCGAAAACCCAGAGCGTCCCGCGACCACACCGCGCGCCGCGCTTCGACGCGCCGGTCCCGACGCACGTGCCCGCGATCCTCGAGCCGGTTGAGGACGAGGGTCATGGCGGCGGTCGAGATCTCGACACGGTGCCCCAGCTCGGTCGGAGTCGTGGGACCGCGGCTGATCGCCTTCCTCGCCCTGACCTTCCTCTTCCCCAAGAAGAGTCGGGAAGACGTGCACGGGACCGCCGTGCGGGAGACCGCCGGCTGACCGGACCTCCCGACCGCTCACGCCGCCCGCCTAGAGTGGGCGGCGTGAGCGGCGAACGGACGAGGGCGACGGATACAGGCGGCGCGGTCGTGCTGCTGGTGATCCACATCCTCGTGGCGCTCTTCTTCGCCGCAGACATCTTCCTCACGTCGCTCAGCGTCGCCGGATGCGGTCCGGATCAGTGAGACTACACGTTGCAGTGGAACACGGTGCAGGCATTCCTCGTGTTCGACGCCGTGGTGCTCCTCGCCGTCTTCGTGCTCGGGCTCATCCGCCTCCGCCGCGGACGGAGCACTTGGTGGCTCCCCGCCGGCGGAATCGCGCTCGTGCTCATCGGGGCGGCGATCGCACATCAGGTGAGCCACATCGCACTGCCGGTTCCGTAGCGCCCCGCCGTCCGCACGCGGGCGTAGGTTGGAGGCATCCCGTCCGAAGGAGCAGCCGATGCCCGAAATCACCGTGACCCGCGACGACGAAGACTCGCGCTACGAGATCCGCTCGGGAGACGTGCTCGCGGGCTTCGCAGCCTTCGACCTCCGCCCCGGATCCATCCGCTTCCTCCACACCGAGATCGACCCGGCGTTCCAGGGACAGGGGCTCGCCGGGAAGCTGGCGTCCGCCGCGCTGACGGATGCCGTCGGCCGCGGTGAGGCGATCGTCCCGCTGTGCCCGTACATCGCCACGTACCTCGAGACGCACGAGATCCCCGGCGCCGAGATCCGCTGGCCGAAGCCGGCCCCGAGCCACGGAGGTTCCGCCGGCGAAGACCCGACGGGCCGCGCGGAATGATCGGGCCGCACCGCCTCATCCTGGAGCCGCGCGAGGTGCCCCTCGGCGGGGTGCGCGGCATGAACGTGCTGCGCGCTCTCCCGCACCGCAACCTGCCGACCATCGGCGCCTGGTGCTTCCTCGACCGGTTCGGGCCGGCCGACACGAAGATGCGGGTGGAACCGCATCCGCACATCGGGCTCCAGACCGTGACCTGGCCGCTGGTCGGGGAGATCCGCCACCGCGACTCGCTCGGCAGCGACGCCGATCTGCGCCGCGGGCAGCTGAATCTGATGACCGCGGGCGACGGGATCTCGCACTCGGAGTATTCGATCGGCGAGGAGCCGATCCCCCTCGACGCGCTGCAGTTCTGGGTCGTGCTCCCGGATTCCGCCCGCCACGGTGCTCCCGGGTTCGAGCGGCACACCGATCTGCCGACCCTCCCCCTTCCGGCCGACGAGGGGACGGATGCCGAGGCCACGATCGTGCTCGGAGAGTTCGCGGGCGTGCGCTCACCCGCCACGGTGCACACCCCGATCGTCGGCGCCGAGATCGCGCTCGCGCCCGGTTCGCGCGTGCGGTTGCCGCTGCGCGCCGACTGGGAGCACGCGCTGATGCTCGTCGAAGGCGATGCCGTGGTGGCGCAGCATCCGCTCGATCGCAACGGGCTGCTCTATCTCGGCGATTCCCGCGATGCGGTCGAGGTGTCGAGCGACGCGGGCGCACTGCTGTTCCTGCTCGGCGGCGAGCCCTTCGAGGACGACATCGTGATGTGGTGGAACTTCGCCGGTCGCACGCATGACGAGATCGTGGCCGCGCGCGAGGAATGGGAGTCGGCGTCCGACCGCTTCGGCATCGTGGCCGGGCATGACGTGCGCATCCCCGCCCCTCCGCTCCCCGACGTGCGGCTCATGCCCCGCAGCCGAAAGCTCTGAACCCGATGTCGACGTCAGGCCTCTTCCCCGGCGCGCTCGCGCCGATGCCGGATGCCAGGGCATCCGCCATGATGATCTGGCCGAGTCCCGAGCCGGTCCCGCCCGCGCGGTTCGTGGAGGGCTTCGAACCTTTCGAGGCCTTCGTGCGCGAGACCGGCGCGGACCCCGCCGCCCTCGCCGCCGACCTCGGCGCACTGTGGGACTTCGTCGCTGCGCACCCCGAACTCCTCGATGCTGCCGAGACGAAGGAGGCCGCGGCACGGTTCCTGGGGAATGCGATCGCTCTGGCGCATCCGGCGGCGCGGTGGCACATGGCGAGTGAACCGGAAGTGGGCACCTCGATGATGTCGATCCCGGTCGCCGGTCTGCTGCGGACGATCGTGGAGCATCCGGAGCGGCGAGACTCGTTCGATGAGACGCTCGCGTCCTGGCCGCAGGCGGACCGCGACGCCGAAGAGCTCGACGCCCTCGCGCGCGAGGAGGTCGAGATCGACTTCGTCGTCGCCCCAGTGCCGTTCACGCGCCCGGCGCTCGCGGTCCCCGAGTTCGTCGACGAGGCCGGCCGGGTGATCGAGTACGGGTCCCGCTGGTCCGGCGGCTCGCCTCCGGATGACGCCTACTCGCGGGTGTCGCATCCGGAGCGCTTCGCCCCGGTGATGTCCGTCGTCGCTGCCCTGGTCGACCATCTCGAGACCTGGTACGACGTCGACGTCGACCGACGGTCCGACGAAACGGGCGCGCGCGTCTGGCGCCTGCGCCCCGCGACCGGAGCGAGCATCACTCTCACGGCGACGCCCGACTCCATCGGCATCGAGGCCGGAGCGCTGTTCCGGGACATCGCTCCCAGCTGCACCTGCGACGCGTGCGACGAGACCGCGGAGTCCGTGGCCGACCACCTCGAGGAGACCCTGCTCGCGATCGCCGCGGGAGGGCTGAGGGAGGTCTTCCCCGTCGGACAGCGGCGCTGGCTGCACACCGAGCTGCGCATTCCGGGTGGTGGCAGGCGGTCGGGTGGCGGAGAACCCGACCGGTCGCTCCCGGCGACGGGGCTGGACGACGCCGCGGACGTCCTCGGGCGTCTCCCCGACGGCTGGTGGCCGGCGTGGTCGCTGCGCTCCCCCCAGCCCTGACCCCCTGACCCGCGTCTGCTCCCGTCGCACTTTCTGTCGCTGAGGCGCGCTCAGAGCGACAGAAAGTGCGACGAGAACGGGGATGCCGGGGACGGGGGCGAGACGACTCAGCCGCGCTCGGGCGTGTGCACCCGGGCCAGGAAGCGCTCCGTACGCGGCGACGGCCCCCGCGGGTCGAGGATCGACACGACGACCGTGACCGCCGTGGCGAGGGGGATGGTCCACGCGGCGGGCTGCGCGAGATAGGGCGCCGCGACCCCGACGCCCCCGACCGCCGCATGCACCAGCAGCGCGAGTCCCGCCGCGATCCCGCCCGACAGCATCCCGGCGACGGCCCCGCGGGCGGTGAGTCCGCGCCACCACACCCCGAGCAGCACGACCGGCGACAGCGTCGACGCCGCCACCACGAACACCACGCCGACACTCGACCCGAGACCGGCCGGTGCCGTGAGCAGCGCCACCGCGAGGGGCACCAGCGCGCAGAGCACGGCCGACAGACGGAACGACCGCACCGAGCCGGAGAACACGTCCTGGCTGATCACTCCGGCGAGCGACACCACGAGTCCGGCCGAGGTCGCGAGGAACGCGGCGAAGGCCCCGGCGACGATCAGCGCGGTCAGCAGCTCGCCGAACACCCCGGGGAAGACCCGCGAGGGCAGCAGCAGGACCACCGTGTCGGCGATGCCGGGGACGGCGAGGTCGGGGGCGGCGATGCGGGCCAGCAGGCCCATGGTGCTCGACACGGCGTAGAACGCGCTGACCATGCCGATCACGATCACGGTGGTGCGCCGAGCCGACACCCCGGTCGGGCTCGTGTAGAACCGCACGAGGACGTGTGGGAGTCCCATGGTGCCCAGCAGCAGCGCGAGCAGCAGGGATGCCGTCTCGTACGCGTCGAACCCCGAGGGTCCGGCCTCGGCGGGGAACACCAGCGCGGGGTCGAAGTCGTGCGGTCCCCCGCTGAGCGCGAACGCGATGAACACCACCGGCACCAGGAGCGCCGTGAGCTTGAGCCAGTACTGGAACGCCTGCACGTAGGTGATGGCGCGCATGCCGCCGGCGGCGACGGCGGCGGCCACCAGCACCGCGACGGTCACGGCCCCCACCCATTCGGGGAGCCCCGCGACGACGAGCAGGGTGATCCCGGCGCCGTGCAGCTGCGGCACGATGTACAGCCAGCCGATCACCAGTACCGCGAGGCTGGTCACGCGCCGGGCAGACGTCGACTCCAGCCGGGCCTCGATGAAGTCGGGGATCGTGTATGCGCCGCTGCGGCGGAGCGGTGCCGCCACGAACGCCAGGACCAGCAGATAGCCGGCGGCATAGCCGATCGGGAACCAGAATCCGCGGGCGCCGTCGAGCAGCACGAGCCCGGACAGGCCGAGGAAGGTCCCCGCCGAGAGGTACTCGCCGCTGATCGCGGAGGCGTTCCACACCGGCCGCACGGTGCGCGAGGCGACGAAGAAGTCTCCCGTGGTACGCGAGATGCGCAGCCCGTAGACGCCGATCAGGAGCGTCGCGACGACGACGAGCGCGACCCCGATCAGGTCGAGCACCGCGTTCATTCGCGATCCCGGAGCGCCCGGTACCGCCGCTCGTTGCGCGCGGCCGTGCGCACGTAGAGCACCGCGAACACCACGATGATCGGATAGAACGCGTACGCCTGCAGCAGCCACGACAGCGGCAGCCCCCACACCAGCACCCGGCCGATCTCCGGGATGAGCGCGATGGCCAGTGTCAGCGCGATGACCACGACCACGAACCCCGCGACCGTCCCCAGTGCGAGCCGGAGCTGGCTGCGCATGAGCGCCCGCGCGTAGACGGCGTCCGCCTCGTCCACGGGGGCTCCAGGTAGCGCGATGCCGCGCGTGAAGGTCGCCGGCCGCCGATCGGGGAGGTCGGCCGTCACGCGCACGCGCTTCGGGATCTCGGTCATCCCGCGCCCTCGCCGCGCAGCAGCGCGTCGCGCACGGCCGGGACCAGGCGACGACTGACCGGGAGCGGGGCGCCGCCGATCGAGACGGCGGGCTCGGGGCCGGAGAGCCGGGCCTCGGTCACCGCCGCGATGCGCACGAGCCAGGAGCGATGGATGCGCAGGAATCCGGCATCCGCCCATCGCGCCTCGAGCTCGGAGATCGGGATGCGGACCAGGTGCCCCGTGCCGTCGCCGGTGTGCAGCCGCGAGTAGTCCCCCTGCGCCTGGACCCACCGCACGTCGCTGCGACGCACGAACCGCACGGTGGATCCGACCGTGACCGGCAGCATCTCGTCGTCGCCGGAGGCCGCGGTGTCGCCGAGCTCGACCACCCGGTCGACGGCCTGCCGCAGCCGCTCCGTCCGCACGGGCTTGAGCAGGTAGTCCACGGCGCGCAACTCGAACGCCTCGACCGCCTTGGCGTCATCGGCCGTCACGAACACGACGGCCGGCGGATCGGCGAGGGTCAGCAGCGCCCTCGCGAGCTCGGTCCCGGTGAGTCCCGGCATGTGGATGTCGAGGAACGCGATCCGCACCGCCCGCTCCGACAGCAGCCGCAGCGCATCGGCACCCGACGATGCGGTGAGGATCTCGCCGATGCGGGCGTCGGTGCGCAGCAGGTGCACGAGCTCATCCAGGGCGGGACGCTCGTCATCCGCGACGAGGACGTCGATCAGGGGCGCGCTGTTCGTCATGATCGTCAGTCGTTGTCCGGATCGTGCTGCGGCTGGGATTTCGGGACCCGCATGCGCACCAGGGTACCCGCGCCGGTGTTCGTCTCGACGACCAGTCCGCCGTCGGCGCCGTAGAGCTGACGGAGCCGGGTGTCGACGTTGCGGAGGCCGACGTGCACGCCGTCGTCGCCGGCCGTGAGCGTGGCCCGCAGACCGTCGGGGTCCATGCCGACGCCGTCGTCCTCGACGGTGATCTCGGTGTGGGTGCCGTCGTCGCGCGAGGCGATGCGGATCTCGCCGCCGCCCTCGCCCGGCTCGAGCCCGTGGCGGACCGCGTTCTCCACCAGCGGCTGCACAGAGAGGAAGGGGATGACGGTCGCCAGGGTCTCCGGGGCGATCTGCAGCGTGACGCGCAGCCGGTCGCCGAAACGGGCGCGCTCCAGCTCGAGATAGGAGTGGATGCTGCCCAGCTCGTCGGCGAGCGTCGTGAACTCGCCCTGGCGACGGAACGAGTACCGCGTGAAGTCGGCGAACTCGAGCACCAGCTCCCGAGCGCGGGCGGGGTCGGTGAGGATGAACGAGGCGATCGCCGTGAGGGCGTTGTAGATGAAGTGCGGTGAGATCTGCGCCCGCAGCGACCGCAGCTCGGCCTCGGCCAGCTGGGTCCGCGATGCATCGAGCCCGCCGAGCTCGACCTGGGCGGCGCACCAGTCGGCCACCTCCTCGGCCGCGCGCACGAGGGCGGCGCGCACCGGGGCCGCGAACGCGACCACCACACCGACCTCCCGGCCGTCGGCGAGGATCGGAGCCCCGACGGCTCCCAGCTCGTGGTCCCTTCCCGGCGCCGGGAACACCTGCCGTCTCCCCGATGCCCTGACCTGCGTGGCGATGCGGAGCGCGGAGGCCTCCAGCCCGTCGGAGGGGCCGTCGAACGCCACCGTGTCGTCGGCGCTCACGATCGCGACGGCCGCACTGCCGAGCAGCACCCGCAGGTGTCGGGCGGCCTTGACCACGTCCGGCCCGGCGAGCCCCGCGCGCAGGTGAGGAGCCGCGAGGCTCGCCTGGTGCAGCGCCGTGAGTGCTCCCTGCTCCGCCTCGCTGCCGAGGTCGGCGGCTCCGCGGGCGAGTCGGCGTGCGAGCAGCAGGAGCACCGTGAGGACGATCCCGCCGAGCACGCCCAGCCCTGCGGCGAGAACGACGTCGGTCATGGCCTCAGCCTAGGCACTGCCCCACCCGCTCTCAGCAGCAGCGGGCACCGGGGTTGCGATCCTGATCGTCCATCCGCTGCCGCCAGAACTGCCGCTCGGTCAACGGCTCCTCCTCCGGATGCTGGCGACGCTGATGGGCGACGTACGTCGCATAGGCGCTGTCGCCCATCAGATTCGTGATGTACCAGCGGATGCCGCGACCCGCCCGCCCCGCGGCGCTCAGGAGCGTCCGCAGGAGGGTGGTCGCGGCATCCGTCCGACTCATGGTGTCGGCCATCTCAGTGGGTCGACGCCTTGCGGTCGTCGGCGAGGATCGGCTCCCACTGCTTCTCGAGCTCGCGCTCCTCGGCGCTCGGCAGGAACCCGGCCGGAGCGAACCGGCGCGAGGCGACGGGCGTGTCCTCGGTGTTCTCCCCACCGCCGTTGCGGATGGCCTTGATCGTGACGATCACGGCCATCACCATCACGATGATCGCGAGGGTGACGAAGATGATCGACAGCGTGCCCTGCACGGCCGTGTTGCGGATGACCGCGTCGAGCACCTCCGGTTCGCCGAGCGAGGTGTCTCCGCTGTCGCGGGCGGCGACGTAGCGGAAGTGGTTCGCCCAGTAGCCGATGGCCGGAACCGGGGAGGCGATCTTGTACAGCGACGCCGTGATCGTGACGACCGCGGTGAACGCGAGCGGCAGCGCGATGATCCACAGCCACTTGACGTAGCTCCGGCCGCGCTTGGCGACGATCGCCAGCACCACGGCGAGCGCGATCGCGGCGAGCAGCTGGTTGGCGATGCCGAACAGCGGGAAGAAGGTGTTGATGCCGCCGAGCGGGTCGGTGACGCCGAGGATGAGGATCGCTCCCCAGCCGGCCACCATGATCGCGGTGCAGATCCAGACGCCGGGACGCCACGAGACGTCGCGGAATTTCGGGAACCAGGCACCGATCGAGTCCTGCAGCATGAAGCGGGCGACACGCGTGCCGGCATCCACCGCGGTGAGGATGAACAGCGCCTCGAACATGATCGCGAAGTGGTACCAGAACGCCATGAGCGCCTGGCCGCCGAGCGCCTGCTGCATGATGTGCGCGAGGCCGAGCGCGAGGGTCGGAGCCCCGCCCGTGCGGGACACGATCGACTCCTCACCGACCAGCGTGGCCGTGCCGGTGAGCATCTCGGGCGTGAGGTTCACCCCCGTCAGCCCCAGCGAGTTCACGAAGGCGACGGCCCCTTCGACCGTGCCTCCCGTCGCCGCCGTCGGGGCGTTCATCGCGAAGTAGATGCCCTGGTCGATCGAGATCGCGGCGACCAGCGCCATGATCGCGACGAACGACTCCATGAGCATGCCGCCGTAGCCGATGAAGCGCGTCTGGCGCTCCTTCTCGATGAGCTTCGGGGTCGTGCCGGAGGCGATCAGAGCATGGAACCCGGACAGCGCCCCGCACGCGATGGTGACGAACAGGAAGGGGAAGAGCGGACCGGCGAACACCGGTCCCATGCCGTTCTCGCCGAAGATGCTGACCGCGGGAACGGTGATCTCGGGGCGCACCAGGACGATGGCGCCGGCGAGCATCACGATCACGCCGATCTTCATGAAGGTCGACAGGTAGTCGCGCGGGGCGAGCAGCAGCCAGACCGGGAGCACCGCGGCGATGAAGCCGTAGATGATGATGCCCCACGCGATCGTGGTGCGGTCGAGGTGGAAGATCGCCTGGCCCCAGTCGGTGCCGGCGACCCAGCCGCCGGCGATGATCGCCGCCATCAGCAGCACGAAGCCGATGATCGAGACCTCGGTGACCTTGCCGGGGCGCAGGTAGCGCAGGTACACGCCCATGAAGAGGGCGATCGGGATGGTCATCGCAACCGAGAACACGCCCCAGGGGCTTTCGCCGAGCGCGTTGACGACGACGAGGGCGAGGATCGCGACGATGATCAGCATGATCAGCAGCGAGGCGATGATCGCGGCGGTGCCACCGATCTTGCCGAGTTCCTGCCGGGCCATCTGGCCGATCGTGCGGCCTCCGCGGCGCATGGAGAAGAAGAGCACCGTGTAGTCCTGCACGGCACCGGCGAGCACGACGCCCACGATGATCCAGATCGTGCCGGGGAGGTAGCCCATCTGCGCCGCGAGCACGGGGCCGACGAGCGGACCGGCACCGGCGATGGCGGCGAAGTGGTGGCCGTAGAGCACGCGCCTGTCGGTGGGGACGTAGTCCTTGCCGTCCTGCTTCACCTCGGCGGGGGTCGCCCGGCGGTCGTCGGGGCGGGTGATGTACTTCTCGATCACCTTCGAATAGAAGCGGTAGCCGATCAGGTACGTGCAGACGGCGGCGAACACGAACCAGATCGCGTTCACGGTCTCGCCGCGGACGATGGCGAGCATGGTCCAGGCGACGGCACCCAGCAGGGCGATCGCCGACCAGATCAGGATCTTCGGCCAGGTCCAGCGGTTCGCCTTCACGTGGTGGTCATCGGTGAGGGCGACAGGGGGGAGTTTCGGGTCGGTGACGATGACGGGTTCGTCGTCGACGAGTCCGGCGCCGTCGCGGCGGCGCGACGAAGGTGAAGTCATGGCGGTTCTCCTCGGGATACGCGACATTGCGTTCCCCCACGCTAGGAAAACCGTGCCCCGGACGACGACGTCGGAGCGGATGCTGCGACGAGCGGCGCCGATCGCGCGATGAACGGAGGTCTCGTCTCCCTCGCTGCGCTCCGTCGCTAAACGCCCGGGAGGGAGGACCCCGACCCGCTCAACGACCGGGAGGGAGGACACCCCGACGCACTCAACGACCGGGAGGGAGGACCCGGTCGTTGAGCGAGCGAAGCGAGACGAAACGGTCCGGCCTACTCCCGCTTCTCCCCGCCCGGCGCCGGCGTCTCCGGAGCGCCCGTCTCCGGGGCCTTCGTCTCCGGGGCCTTCGTCTCCGGCGCCTTCGTCTCGGGTGCCGGGGTCTCCGGCGCCTTCGTCTCGGGTGCCTTCGTCGCCGGGGCCTTCGTCGCCGGGGCCTTCGTCGCCGGAGCCTTCGCCGCGGGGACGTCGACCGTCACCACGGTGCGGACCGCCGAGTCGCCGTACTGCACGAGCCCGAGATAGCGGGTGCCGGCGGTGAGTCCGGACCAGCTGAGCTCGTAGCTCGTCTTCACGCCGCGGACCGCGGCGATCGGGTTCGGCGTCGCGGTGAACGCGCCCGCTCCATCGGGCTGCACGTCGGCGTGGGTCATGTCCCACGTCATCGGTCCCGTCGTCGAGTACACGTTCGCCACCACGAGGTACGTCCCGGGGGTCGGCGCGGGGATCGTGACCTGCTCATCCGCCGAACCGGTCGCCGACTGCCACCGCTGGTAGTACTGCAGGTCGTCCGGGCCCACGACGCGGTACACCGTGAGGTCGAGGTCGCTGCCCTCGTCATCCGACGAGTCGAGGTCGAACCGCGAGAGCGTGGTGCCCTCGGGTACGTCGACGATCCACGCCACGTCCTTGTTCGCGTCGCCCGAGTTCTCGTCGCCCGAGTGCCCCGCGACGGGGTTGTCCGGGTCGGTGAGCAGCTCGAACGGCGTGAGACCCGAGAGGTCGAGCGCCAGATCGCCGTCGAGACCGGGGGTGATCTGCACCGGGATGCTGCCGTCGACGCCGCTGCCCGACACCTCGGCCGGGGCATCCGCCGTCACCGGGAACACCGCGATCGGGGAGCGCACCGTGTTCTTCTTGCTCTTCCAGGTCAGCGAACCGGTGGCCCACTGCTCGACGGGTGCGCTGGAGTTGTCGAACGTGACCGTGAAGGTCTTCGTCTGCCCCGGCTTGTCGAACGTCAACTGCGACGGCGTGACCTTCACGTTCACGCCGGGCACGGCGGCCTTCGCGGTGAAGACCCCCTTCTCGGTCGAGGTGACCGCACGGGTGACCGTCTGCGCGCTGGCCAGCGAGCCGATCGAGATCGACGCCTGGTTCAGGTCGCTGCCGTCGATGGGGTCGATGCCCGGGAAGTCCGACAGGCCCTTCCCGTCGAGGAACGCCGCCCAGTCCTTCACCCCGTTGAGGTAGAGGAGGCCCGGGTTCAGGTACCGCTTCGGATCGACCTGCCCCGCGCCCTGCTCGAACGGATCCGTGTTCTTCGACCCGTCCGGGAGCACCGTGTCGTACGCGGTGGTCATCATCGCCGATCGGATCTCCGCGGGCGTCGCCTTCGGGTGCTCGCCGAGGTACAGCGCGCCCAGACCCGCGACGTGCGGGGAGGCCATCGACGTGCCGGAGAGGATGCCGAAGGTCGGCTTCTCCCCCGGGGCGTTGTTCGTCGCCGCGAGGATCGCGACGCCGGGCGCCGCGACATCCGGCTTCAGCACATCGCTGCCGTCGGCCAGCATCGGTCCGCGACTCGAGAAGCCCGCGATCTGCGGCGTGGGAGTGGTGACGCCCGTGGTGTTCGCACCGACGAGCGTGATCGGACGGTCGACGCCGCCCTGCACGTAGGCGAGCACGGCCGCACGGTGCGCGGCGGCCAGGTGCACCGTCGGGACGGCGTGGAAGTCGTTGTCGAGCGAGTCGGCCCCGCCCGGCACGTTCACCAGGACCATGCCCTTGCCGCCGGCGTCCTTCACGACCTGCGACTTCTCAGCACGCGCGTTGTTGCCGCGATCGCAGACCACGATGTGTCCCGCGACCTTCGCCGGGTCGAGTGTCCCCGGCAGGCAGAGCTGCGCGTCGGCGGCACCCGCCGCCGCAGCATCCGCCGCCGCGATCGACGGCCCGGTGACCTTCTTGCCGAACGGCACGCTCACCGAGGCTCCGGCCTGCGCGAAGCCGGGGAACTGCACCGTGCCTTCCCAGGTCGGGATGGTGGATGCCGCGACGGTCGTGTACCAGGGCGACGCGTGGTCGGCCGTGACCGGGTCGGGACCGTCGTTGCCGGCGCTGGTAGCGACGAAGACGCCCGCGGCCGCGGCGTTGAAGAACGCCAGGTCCTCCGGCGACATCACGGTGCTCGCCGCGCCCCCGCCGATCGAGTAGTTGATCACGTCGACGCCGTCGGCGACGGCCTGGTCGATCGCGGCGACGAGGTCGCTCAGCGCGCAGATGTCGTCCTCCGTGATGGTCACGTCGGGTCCGACGTAGCAGGCCTTGTACGCGGCGACCTTGGACGCCGGTGCGACGCCGGAGATCGTTCCGAAGTCGACGCCCTCGACGGCCGCCTTGACCTTGAAGTTGCCGGCAGCCGTGCTCGCGGTGTGCGAGCCGTGGCCGTCGCCGTCACGCGGCGAGAGGTAGTCGTACTGGAAGTCGAAGCCCGCGGCCGCGGCTCCCGCGGAGAAGTACTGGCCGCCGATCAGCTTGGACGAGTAGGCGCGCTTGTCCCAGTCCTGGCCCTCGACCATCGTGGAGCGGAACTGGCCGCCGTCGGACTTGTCGAAGTAGACGTAAGTGCCGTCGGTGTAGGGCTGGCCGCCCTTGTGCCGGCTGTGCTGCTTCTTCTGCTTCTTGAGCTTCTTGCCCTCGAACGACGGGTGCTCGGGGGCGATGCCGGTGTCGATCACACCGACCACGACACCCTCTCCGGCCTTGTCGACTCCACCGGTCTGCTGCCAGACGCCGCCGCGACCCTTGCGGTCGTCTCCGAGTCCGAGATAGGAGGTCGAGGTCTGCGCATCGGGGTGGCGGATCTCGTCGGGATAGACGCCGAGGACGTCCTTGGACGCACGCAGTGTGTCGACCTGGGCGCCGGTGAGGTCGGCGCTGAAGCCGTTCAGCACGACCTGGTAGGTGGTGTCCGGCGTGACGCCGATCTGTCCGGCGAGGTCGGTCTGCTCTGTCTGGAGGTGCTCCACGTACCGCTGCGACTCCTGCGACTGCGTCTCGAGCTGCTCACCCTCGGCCGGCTTCGTCGCCTTCAGCCCCTTCACGTCGCCCTCGTAGCTGGCGAGGGGGTCGGCCTTCATGACCACGATGTAGTGCCCGGGGGTGCCTGCGACGGGGACGGGATGCGTCACCTCCTCCGTCGCCGCGTAACCGGTGGTGGCCGTCGATGCGATGAACAGCGTGGCCAGGGTGGTGGCTGCTGCCATCCGGAGGGGTGTTCGACCCATGTCGTGCTCCCGATGATCACGGTGCGACCTCGTTGCCACACCGCGGCCAACATAGTCCTGCCCTCGCCGATCGGTCCGAGATCTGGTCGATCGGTCAGTACCGCTTCGCCGATCGGCCAGGGTTATCCACGGTCTGCCTCCCGATAGGTCGACAGTAAGCTGGAGAGGTGGCCCGTACCTCCGTCCTGTCGACCCGAGTACTGCTCGTCTGCGCGGCGATCGGAGTCGCGACCGGCATCCTCGCCGGTATCGCCGGATGGCTGACTCCCGTGCTGCTGGCGAGTCCGCTGCTGTTCCTCTACGGGCTCCTGCTCGGCTCGCACGTCCTGCCCGGCATCATCGCGCAGGAGGTGCTGCGCCTCCCGCTCGTCGCGCTGATCACGCACGTCTTCGCCGCGCTGATCGCGAGTGCCTTCAACCCGGCCTGGGCGCTGCGGTTCATCGGCACGGCGCTGCTGTTCGGCCTCATCCAGGAGGGCGTCGCGGCACTCACCCGCTACCGCGCCTGGGGGCCGTGGCGCTTCTTCATCTCCGCCGCGGTGATCGGCGTCTTCGTCGCGGTGATCGTGTTCTTCGCTGCGCATCTCTCCGTCATGCCGCTGTGGGCGCAGATCCTCTACCTCGCGATCTCGGTGCTCGGCCCCATCGCCTGGACGGCGGTCGGCCTCGCCATCGGCACGGCTCTGCGCAAGGCCGGAGTCGCTCGACGCTGACGCTCGTGCGCGTCACCGGCGGGTCGATTGCCGGGCGACGGTTGGCTGACGGTTGGTCGATGACGGCTCGATGGCGATTCAGGTAAGGCTCAGCTAAGTTAGACGGGTACGATCCGCCGACCCGGGACTCCGCCGTGCGCCCATCTGCGCCCCTGATCCGCGTGCGTGAGCTCTCCCTCACCCACGCCGATGCCGCGCACCCCTCGCCCCGCGATGTCACGTTCGACATCCACGCCGGCGAGGTCGTGCTGCTGCTCGGTCCGTCCGGCTCCGGCAAGTCGACGCTCACCCTCGCCCTCAACGGGCTGATCCCGCACGCGCTGTCGGCGAGCATGGACGGCACGGTCGAGGCCGGGGGCATCGACACGGCGAGCGCGCAGACGGCGACGCTGAGCACCCATGTCGCGATGGTGTTCCAGGACCCGGATGCGCAGATCGTCACGGGAACGGTGTACGACGAGGTGGCGTTCGGCCCCGAGAACCTGCTGCTCCCCCTCGACGTGGTGCAGAGCAGGGTCGAGGAGGCGCTGCGCCGGGTCGGCCTCTGGGAGCGTCGCGACGACAACCCGGACCACCTCTCCGGCGGCGGACGACAGCGCCTCGCGATCGGGTGCGCCCTCGCCATGGGTTCGCCGCTGATCGTGCTCGACGAGCCGACCGCCAACCTCGACCCGCAGGGCATCGACGACGTCTACGCGGCCCTCGCAGATGTCGTGCACGCCGGGGACCGCGCCATCCTCCTGGTCGAGCACAACCTCGATGCAGCCATGGCCTTCGTGACGCGCACCATCGTGCTCGACCGCGAGGGCCGGGTCGCCTTCGACGGGCCCGCCGCCGAGGTCATCCGCGACCATGCGGACGAGCTGCTCGGGATGGGAGTCTGGCTGCCCGGGGCGACGCTCGCCGCGCTGCGGCTGCGCGAGCAGGGTCATGCGTTCGACGTGCTGCCGCTGACGCCGGATGAGCTCGCGGGTGCGCTCGCCCGTGCGGACGTCTCGTCTCACTCCGTGCCCTCCGACGTCTCGCCTCACTCCCTGCGCTCCGACGCCACGTTCCACTCTGCGCGCTCGACGACCGGGGTGGGGGCGAGCGGGGACGCCCGGTCGTTGAGCGAGGAGCGCAGCGACGAGACGAAACGCCCCGAGCCGATCATCCTGGCACGCGGGCTGACCGTCCGACGGCGGCGCACCGAGATCCTGCACGGGATCGATCTCGACCTCGAGCCCGGCAGCCTCACCGCCATTGTCGGCGCGAACGGTGCGGGCAAGACGACGCTGATCCAGGCGCTTGCGGGCGTGGTGCCGCCGCCGCGGGGCCAGGTCGTCGTGGACGGCATCGACCCCGGGACCGCCTCTCCACGCGACCTCGCTGCCCGCATCGGCTTCGTGTTCCAGAACCCGGAGCATCAGTTCATCGCACACACGGTCTTCGACGAGCTGGCGCACGGGCTCCGGCTGCGGCGCGTGCCCGAGGACGAGATCGCGACGCGCGTCGACGAGATGCTGGCGCGGTTCGGACTCGAGCACAAGAAGGACGTGCACCCGTTCCTGCTGTCCGGTGGCGAGAAGCGGCGGCTGTCCGTGGGCACGGCGCTGATCACCCGCCCGCGCGTGCTGGCGCTGGACGAGCCCACGTTCGGGCAGGACAGGGCGCGGGCCGCCGAGCTCCTCGACCTGCTCGCCGGCCTGCGCTCCGAGGGCACGACGATCGTGATCGTGACGCACGACCTGCAGCTCGTCGCGGAGCACACCTCCCACGTCGTGATCCTCGCGGACGGCCGCGTGCGAGCGGTCGGCCCGACCGCCGAGCTGTTCCAGGATGCGCAGCTGTTCGCCGATGCGGGGCTCCGCATGCCGGCACTGCAGCGGGTGCTCGCCTCCGCCGGTCTCGGGGTGTCGCCGTGAGCACCGTCGCCTTCGATCCCTACGCCCGGATGACGGCGACCTCTCGTCGACAGTTCCTCTACGCCCTGAACCCGCTCGCGAAGGTGGCGGGCTTCGCCCCGGCGATGGTGCTGCTCGTGTTCGTGCGGGATCTCGCGACGCCGGCCGCCTTCCTCGCGCTCGCCTACGCCCTGATCCTGGTCGGCACCCGCCTCACCGGCAGGCTGCTCGCCCTGCTGCTGCTCGCCCTCCCGGCCGGCATGGTGCTGATCGGCGTCGGCTTCTCACTGTGGGTGGATGCCGGACTCGTCGCCGACACCGCTCCGGTCGTGCGGATCGGCGGCTGGACGCTCTACGGCGGCGCGCTCCTGATCGGGTTCGCGACCGCTCTGCGACTCGGCTCGATCGTCGCCCTGGCGCTCATCGGCGGACTCACGACGAGCGGCCCCGACCTCGTGCGGGCGACCGTGCAGCAGCTGCGGGTGCCGTACCGCATCGGCTACACCGCGCTGGCGGCGTTCCGCTTCGTCCCGCGGTTCGGTCACGAGCTCGCGGTCATCCGGGCGGCCCATCGGGTGCGCGGGTACCACGGCGGCCGCGGACCGTTCGCACGCATCGCTCGCGGCTGGGGCTACATCGTGCCGCTGCTCGCGGGCGCCATCCGTCATGCCGAACGCGTCGCGCTGGCGATGGACTCCCGGGCTTTCGGCGCGCACGCGACGCGCACCGAGCGACACCTGGTCCCGTTCCGCACGCGGGACACCGTCTTCACCGTGGCGACGTTGCTGGCCTCGGCCGCCATCTTCGTCGTGTTCTTCCCCTGGCAGCTTCCCTGAAAGGCGCCCGATGGCATTCAGCAAGATGGTCAAGCCCGAGACGACGGAGCTCATCCAGCTCACGGTGCTGCGGACAGAGCGATTGTCCGCCCACTGGATCCGCGTGACGCTGGGCGGCGGCGAGATCGAGAAGTTCCGGCCGATGGGCTTCGACCAGTGGTTCAGACTGTTCCTGCCGATCGGCGGTGACGCCGGGCTCGATCGGGTGCCGGCGAAGGCCAACAAGATGTTCGGTTACCTGAAGTTCCTGCGCATCCCCGACGGCGAGCGCCCGGTGATGCGCAACTACAGCGTGCGGGCTCACCGTCCGGCCACGGCGGATGCGGGCGCAGAGATCGATGTGGACTTCGTGCTGCACGGCTCTGCCGCCGACGGCACGGCCGGCCCGGCGTCGCGCTGGGCCGAGACCTGCCGTCCGGGCGAGCACGTGCTGATCATCGATGAGGGACTCACCTTCAACCCGCAGCGCGGTATCGACCGTGTCGTGCTCGTGGGTGATGAGACGGCTCTGCCGGCGATCGCCTCGATCTGCGCGTCTCTGCCGGCGAGTGCGGTCGGCACGGCGATCATCGAGGTGCCGAGTGAGGAGGATGCGCTCGAGTTCCCGCATCCGTCTGGCATCGAGGTCGTGTGGATCGTGCGGCCCCATGCTTCCGCCCCCGGGACCCTCGCCCTGGAGACGCTGGCTCGTACGGCTCTGCCCGATGCGCCGTTCCACGCCTACGCGGCGGGCGAGCAGGCGCTCGCCTCCGGAGTCCGCAAGCACCTCGTCGGTGAGCGCGGTGTGGACAAGAACGACGTGAGCTTCTGCGGATACTGGAAGATCGGCGCCGCCTCGCCCGCCTCGAAGGCCGCCCGCGAGGCCGCTGCGGAGCCGCTGGCATGAGCGGCACGGATGCGGAGGGCGACGTCCCCCGCTCCGACACCGCTCGCTCCGACGCCCCTCGCCCTGACGTCCTTCGCTCCGACGTCCCTCGCTCCGACGCCGCCGTGCCGGCTTCGACGGCTGGGCGACGGTTCCGGTTCCCGACGGCGATCCTGCTGACGTGCGCGGCGCTCGGTGTAGCGGGCGGGTTGCTCCTCGCGCCGGCGAACTGGGTGTCGACGATCCTGTTCCCCGGGTTGCCTTTCGTGAGCGTCGCGCTGGCGGGACTCTGGCTGTTGCCTTCGGTCATCGCCCTGCGTCTGCTGAGGCGACCGCTGGTCGGCTTGCTGGTCGGGCTGCTCGCCGGGCTGGTGATCGTGCCGTTCTCGGGGTACGGGTTCCGGAGCGTGGCGACGAATCTGTGGTGGGCGGCCTTCACCGAGCTGGCATTCCTGTTCGTTCTCTGGCGCTACTGGGGCACTTGGATGCATTACCTCGGCGCTGTGGTCGCCGGCGTCGTATATCCCGCGCTCGCCTGGGCGTCGTTCAACCTCGGCGAGTTCACCCTCCCCGTGCAGGTGTTGTTCTTCGTCATCACCATGGCGAGCTGTGTCGGTGCCACGGCCCTCGGCATCCTCATCGCCGATCGCCTCCGGAAGGCCGGTGTCGGCGGACGCGCGCCACGGCCCCGAACCCGTCGGCGTCAATGAGCGAGAGCTCCGAGTTCTGCGACCGATCCCCGATCTCCGCGATCTGACGTCTGAGCAGAGGCCCCTCGCTCCGCGCTCGGCGCTCGGCGCTCTGTGCTCTGTGCTCTGTGCTCTGTGCTCTGTGCTCTGTGCTCTGTGCTCTGTGTTCTGTGTTCTGTGTTCTGTGTTCTGTGCTCTGTGTTGCGCGCTCTGCGCTCTGCGGCCGACCACGGCCGCGCCGTCAGCCCACGCCACCAGACCACGCCACCAGACCACGCCGCCACGCCGCGCCCTCAGACCACACCGCCAGGCCGCGTTGTCAGGCCGCATTGTCAGATCACGCGCTCGCACCACGCCACCAGATCACACCGTCAGAGCACACCGTCAGGCGGCGATGTCGAAGCGCGCGCGGCCGCCGAGTCGCGGGGTGCGAGCGGGGTCGACGCACGACGGAGGGAGGAACCACACCCGCGCGGGACCACGGGAACCACCGCGACCACCGCGACCACCGGCACCACCGCGACCACCGGGACCACCGGGCGCCCCGGCGTCGATGCGGATCTCCCACCCGTTGTCGTGGATGCGATGATGGCACGTCTCGCACAGCAGCACCCCGTTGGACAGATCTGTCGGACCACGGTCGCGTCTCCACCACCGGAGGTGATGCGCCTTCGTCATCTCCGGCGGCAACCCGCACATCGCGCACCCCCCGTCACGCTCCACCAACGCCAACCGCTGCGCCCGAGTGAACAACCGCTTCTCCCGGCCCCAATCGAGAACCTCACTGTCCCCGCCGAGGACACACGGGATGACCCCACCCCCGGCCGCCATCCGCCGCACCGCCCCGACGCTGACCGGCTGATCGACCCCGTCGATCGTCGCCGACCCGGTACCGGCCTCCAGATCTTCCACCCGCACCCGCACCACGACTGTCGCCCCCGCGACCGGAACCCGCCGCTCACACCCCAGCACGTGCGCACAGAACACAGCCAGCGCATCGGCCTGGATCATCGGCACCGTCCGCCGATCCGCATCCGGAGCATCCGCGTCAGGACCGTCTTTCCGCGCCGCGAACGCCGCCGTCACGAACCCCCGGATCGCGGTCACCACCGGCGCCGCGGACTCGACATCGAGCACCGCATTCAGATGCACCATCCCATCCCGCTCGAACAGTGACAAAGCACGCTTCCCCCGCCGCTCCTCCTCACGCGATTCGACCCCGTCCGGGTCCAGCCAGGCCTCCGCCCGGACCACGAGCTTGCGCACGTCATCGAGCGCCAACCCCGCCGCCTTCTCGACCAGCATCCGCTCCCCCTCGGCGATGCGCTCCGCTCCCGCGGCCACCCGGCATCGCTCCAACAGTGCGATGATCACCGCCGCCGCCTGGGCGCTCAACCTCCCCGAGTCCAACGCCTCGCGCACCGCGGGATACTTCGCCGGCAAGACCACGCCGAGCAGATCCGCCCGGGGCGCGGTGGCCTCTCCCACGCGCACCAATCGCGACGCATCACCTGTCGACACCCCGGTGGTCGCGGCGATCAGCTTCGCCGGGCTGCGAAACCCCTGCTGCTTCGCGAGACTCTCCGCCCCCAACGCAGGACGGGACTCCTCTGCGATCCGCCCGGCGACCGCGACCTGCACGGCACCGAGACGGCGCTGCACCACCCCGATCGCATCCGTGACCGCGATCAACTGCGCACGAGACAGATCGGCGGCATCTTCCGCACCCGACCACGCGGTCGCGAGGCGACTCATCGCCTCGTTCAACCCGGTCAAAGTGGACATGCTTCATTCTAACCGGAGTAACACGTTACCTTCGAAGCTTTGCGCGATTCCATCCCGGAATTCTGCACGAAATCAACACGTCACTCCTCCTGCACAAACACACAACATTCGCACTTATCCACGAAGAGCGCTTCGCCCACCGAGAGGCACCCCAGCGCCCACCTCACCGCGTATCCGCGAACAGCCCCATGACCTCGGGCCCCATCTCCACCTGACTCAGCACGATCCCGAACGAGCCATCCCGATCGATCCAGAAGTCCGTCCCCTGCCCGCCGGACCACCCGTAGCGCCCGGCGCTCTCGCCCTCGGTCTCCATCGCGACGCCGAAGCCCCAGCCCGTGCCCTCCCAGAACCCCGGGAAGAAACTGTCCTCGGTCTTCGCGCTCGACGGGACTTGGTCGGTGCGCATCAGCTCGAGCAGCTCCGGCTCGAGGAACACCTGCCCGTCATGCCGACCGCCCGCGGCGAGCATCCCGGCGAAGGCCGCATAGTCGGCAGCGGTCGACACGAGCTCCGAGTGGCTGAGATCGAACGGCGCCGGGGCGACCGAGAATCCTCCCGCCGCAGGCTCCACCTCGACCAGCGCCCCCTCCTCGTGGCGATACGCCGCAGGGAGGCGATGCGCCTTCGCCACCGGCACCGTGTATCCGGTGTCGACCATGCCGAGAGGCCTGAAGAGGTCCCGCTGGAGATGCTCCTCCAGCGAACCGTCGACCACCCGCGAGAGCAGGATGCCGAGGATGCCGAAGGAGTGGTGGTACCGCCATCCGGTGCCGGGTTCGAAGGCGAGCGGCAACGCGGCGAGCGCGGCCAGCCACTCCTGGGCTCCCATCGCCACCGGCTCCTGTCCCGCAGCCGTCCGGTTCGCGATCATCGCCTCCGCGAGCGGCGACGGTGCCACCTGTACGTCGTACCCCGAGGTGTTGGTGAGCAGATGCCGCAGCGTGATCGGCGTCTTCGCCACCTCGACGTCATCGAGCGCGGCATCCGGCGAGCGCAGCACCCGACGGTCCGCGAGCTCGGGCAGCCATCGCTCGATCGCATCGTCCAGACCGAGGCGCCCGTCCCGCACGAGGCGCAGTGCGGCGACCGCGAGGATCGGCTTCGTCATCGACTGGATGCGCACGATCGCGTCCGCCCGCAGGTCACCGGCCGTGACGATCTCGACCCGCCCGCCCGGGGCGCCGAGCACACCGACGATCCCCGGCGCGGTGCCCCGAGCGACGTGGTCATCCAGGATCCGCTCCAGCGAGTGCGTCATGCCCCGATTCAACCCGGCGGCAGCACCCCTGTCCATGCCCCGACACGATTCGCCCGGAAACGCGAAGAGGCCCCGGATGCGGCATCCGGGGCCTCTTCGCGCGACGAGAGGTCAGCGCTTGCCGGCGATCTGCCGTCCGACGATCTCGCGCATGATCTCGTTCGTGCCGCCGTAGATGCGGTGCACGCGGGCGTCGAGGAAGGCGCGGGCGATCGGGTACTCGGTGATGTACCCGTAGCCGCCGTGCAGCTGCACACCGGTGTCGAGCACCTCCCACTCGCGCTCCGTCGCCCAGAACTTGACCTTCGCGGCTTCCTCGGCCGACAGCTTGCCCTGCGAATAGGCGAGCAGCGCGCGATCGATGTACGCCCAGAGCGCGTCGACCGTGGTGGCCATGTCGGCGATCTTGAAGCGGGTGTTCTGGAAGTCGATGATCCGCTCGCCGAACGCCTCGCGGTCCTTGGTGTACGACACGGTCCAGTCGAGGGCGGCCTGTGCAGCCGCGGCGCCGGCGACGCCGATCGACAGGCGCTCGAGCGGCAGGTTCATCATGAGCTGGATGAAGCCCATGCCCTCCTTGCCGCCGATGAGGTTCTCCTCGGGCACGAAGACGTCGCTGAACGAGAGCTCGGCGGTGTCGTGCCCGTGGAAGCCCATCTTGTTGAGCTTCTTGCCGTGATCGAAGCCCTCCATGCCGTTCTCGATCAGCACCAGGCTGAACGCGTCGGGTCGGTTGCCCTCACCGGTCTTGACGAAGGTGACGACCAGGTCGGCGGTCTTGCCCGATGAGATGAACGTCTTGGCGCCATTGACGATGTAGCCGCCGTCGGTCTTCTTGGCGGTGGTCTTGATGCCGCGCAGGTCGCTGCCGGCCCCGGGCTCGGTCATCGCGAGAGCGCCGACCACCTCGCCGGTGGCCATGCGGGGCAGCCACTTCTCCTTCTGCTCCTGCGTGCCCATGTGCACGAGGTACGGCACGGCGAGATCGTCCTGGATGCCGAAGGCACCCGCGAGCGACCCGGCACCGGCTGCGATGACCTCTTCGTTCACGATCGCGCGGAAGCGGTAGTCCTGGAGCATCCCGGCGCCGCCGAACTCCTCGGGGACCGAGAGTCCGATGATCCCCGCCTCGCCCGCGGCGAGCATCGTGGCGCGGTCGACCTCTCCGTCGGCGTCCCACCTCTCGATCGCCTCGTTCGTCACGTGGCGCTTGACGAAGTCCTTGACCAGGTCCCGGAATGCCTCGTGGTCCTCGTCGTAGATGTCGCGTTCCATGCCGTCCTCCTGAACGTGTCGTGCATCGTTGCTCCGGTGATTCTACGGCGCAGAACGCGGCCCGGACAGGACGTTGTGAGAATGCATCCCATAAGTCTTGACACTGGGTACCGCGGTTGTCGGATGCCGCAGAACAGCCGTTTCCACGTTTCCTCCGATGCGTGCGCGACCGGCCGCAGGTAGGCTCCGCGTATGCAGGAAGTGTGGCCGTACATCTCGGCGATGTGGACGACCGTCGCCCTCCTCGCGGGCGGATATGCCCGCACGCGCAATCGCTCGGCTCTGGCCTGGTTCGTGCTGACGCTGACCTTAGGGCCGATCGCCGCGTTCTTCCTCGTGGTCATGTCGCCCGTCCCGCAGCGCGCCGCCACCGCGGAACGACCCACCGCGGAACGAGCCGCCGAGAGACGACCCGCCGACTGACGGACACGACGACCGACCGCTGTCAGTGGGCGTAGTCGGGTGCCGCCGGCAGACCGAAGAACTCCTCGAGGGTGTGGAACCCGCCGTCGTGATATGCCGCGGCGAGGTCGACGCCGACGTAGCGGAGATGCCACGGCTCCGGCGCGTAGCCGGTGACCGGGGTGCCGACCTGCTCGTACCGCACGATGAACCCGTACTCCCATGCGTGCGCCGCGACCCAGTCGCTCTGCGACGTCCCGCCGAACCCGTCGAGCCCGCCGCAGCCCGCGCCGCACGCGACCACGTCGAGAGCGAGACCGGTCTGGTGCTCGCTGTGACCGGGGCGCGCCGACCCGGCATCCGCATCCTCCTGGCCCTGCGATCTCACATGGGAGTCGTACGTCGTCACCTGCAGGCCGTAGGACCGGTAGCCGTTGTTCGCACCGATGCGCCCGACACCCGCATCCGCCGCCGCGTCGGCCATCGCCCCCACCGCCGCCGCCACGTCGACCCGCACCCGGCCGGACGGGGTCGTCATCTGCAGCGGCACCGAGTCGAGATCGGACGGCTCGAACTCCGGCGGCCGGAGGGGCAGGGACTTGTTCACGACGACCCAGAGACGCGCCGGATCCCGCAGCGAGATGCACGGCGCATTGCCGGCGACCACGGCCTCGCGGAAGCGCGCGCCGCCCCCGAAGCCCGCGATCGTCGCCGCGTCGTCGCCGCTCGCGAGGGACTGCTGCACGGTCGGCTCCGCGCACGGGTCGGCAGCGGTCGTGGCCCCCACCTGCACGGTCGGCACCTGCATGACCGCGACCGGCTCCGGCATGGCGGGGACATCCGGCGACGTCGCCGGGACGGATGCGATCGAGAGCAGCATCCCGAGCGCGGTCACGGCGACGCCGATCGGCAGTGCGGGCCCGCGGATCGGGGACCGCGGAGCCGCATGCTGAGCGTGCGGCGTGAAGGGCATTGGTCCATCTTCTCATTCGAAGATAGGTCGCACAGTCGCTTGCGTTAAGCTCGTCCTTCTGTTCGAATGGATGCATGCGGTGGCAAGGACAGAAACTCGGCGAGACGGATGCCGCCGCGCTGCCCGGACTCGAAGACCGGTCGAGCGTGCTGCGCTCGGTCACCACGCCCGAGTTCGCCGGCATGACCTTCCACGAGGTGCTGTCGCGGTCGGCCCTGAACCACGTGCCCGGCGCCTCGCGGATGCCGTTCGCCTGGACGATCAACCCCTATCGCGGATGCAGCCATGCGTGCGTGTACTGCTTCGCCCGTGGGACGCACGAGTACCTCGACCTCGACGGAGGCGCCGACTTCGACTCGCAGATCGTCGTCAAGGTGAACGTGGTCGAGGTGCTGGAGAGGGAGCTGCGGAAGGGGAGCTGGCAGCACGAGACCGTCGCGCTCGGCACCAACACCGACCCGTACCAGCGGGCCGAGGGTCGGTACAAGCTCATGCCCGGCATCATCCAGACACTCGCCGCGTCCGGCACGCCGATGTCGATCCTCACCAAGGGCACGCTGATCCGCCGCGACATCCCGCTGCTCGTGAAGGCCGCGCAGCGGGTCCCCGTCGACGTGCAGATGTCGATCGCGATGTACGACGACGACCTGCAGAAGACCATCGAACCGGGAGCCCCGACGACGCAGGCCCGCCTCGACACCGTGCGCGCACTGTCCGATGCGGGATTCCGGGTCACGGTCTTCCTCATGCCGATCATGCCGCACATGACCGACTCGCTCGAAGCGATCGACAGCGCCCTCCTGCGCATCAAGGAGGCCGGGGCCCGCAGCGTCATCTACGGAGCGCTGCACCTCCGCGCCGGCGTCAAACCGTGGTTCTTCCAGTGGCTCGAAGCGCACCGGCCCGACCTCGTCTCCTCGTACCGCGGGCTCTACCCCGGCGTCTCCGCGGAAGCGCCGAAGGCGTACCGGCAGTGGCTGGCGAAGCGCGCGCGCCCACTCATCCGCATGCACGGACTCGACGGCCGCCACGAAGACGACTACCCGCGGCGCGACCGACCGGCGTTCACCCCGTCGCCCGTGACGGCGACCGCCACGCCCGCGACGCAGCCGATGCTGTTCTGAACCCGCGAGGCAGCCTCCGGTCGGACCGACTCCCCCGGCCGCGTAGGCTCGGGAGCATGGCGATCGGTTCCACCATCCACACTTTCGAGGTGCAGCTCGCTGACACCGATCGCGGCGTCTACGAGGACTACTCGCTGCGCGTCGCCCGGCATCCGTCCGAGACCGACGCCTATATGCTCACCCGCGTGCTGGCGTACGGGCTCGAGTTCGCCGAGGGCATCGCATTCGGCGGCAGCATCTCGTCGACCGAGGAGCCGGCGGTGCTCGTGCGCGACCTCACCGGACTGATCACCGCGTGGGTCGAGATCGGAGCGCCCGACGCCGAGCGGCTCCACTACGGCAGCAGGCTCGCCGAGCGCACGGTCGTGTACACCCACCGCGACCCCGCCAAGGTGATGGCGCCGTGGACGGACAAGCGCATCCATCGCCGCGAGGACATCCGCGTGTACAGCTTCGACCCCGGGTTCATCGACTCCGCGGCGGCCCTGATCGAACGCCGCAACACCATGACCCTCACCGTGACCGAGAGCGTGATCTACCTCGACCTCAACGGCACGAACCTCACCTCCGCCGTGCACACACACGCACTGGCCTGACCCCCAGTCGCGCTCGCGTCCCCCTCCCCCTCCCGACCCGTCGAGTGCACGGGTTCTCGCCGAACGCACGACTCCTTCGCGCGCATAACCCGTGCACTCGCGAGCATCCCGTGCACTCGGCGACGCCGGAGGGGACGGAGGAGGCCGGAAAGGTGGGGCGGCGGGAGGCGGGGACGCAAAGGCCCCGCCCCGCGGATGCGGGACGGGGCCTTTTGCGTCGGAGAGGATCAGGCCGTGAGGTCGGCGGCGGTCGGCACGCGACCGGCGATCTCCTCGATGATGTCGTCGTCGAGGCGCGCGTTCTCGAACGGCGCGTCGATCTCGGCGCGGTCGAGCAGCTCGGTCATGCGACGCTGACGCTGACGCGTGATCAGCGTGACGACACGACCCGAGCGACCGGCGCGGCCGGTACGGCCCGAACGGTGCAGGTACGTCTTGTACTCGTCGGGAGCGTCGGCCTGGACGACCAGGTCGATGTCGTCGACGTGGATGCCGCGGGCGGCGACATCCGTGGCGACGAGCACGTTCACGCGACCAGAGGTCAGACGCTCCAGGTTGCGCGTGCGCTTGGCCTGGTTCAGGTCACCGTGCAGCGAGACGGCGGGAATGCCCGCGTCGTCGAACTGCTCGGCCAGCATGTCGGCGTAGGCACGGGTGCGGGCGAAGACCAGCGTCTTGCCGGCACGGTCGACGAGCGACGTGAGGATGTCGGCCTTGTCACGGTGCTCGATCACGAGCACGCGGTGCTCGATCGTGCTGGACTCCTGGTCCTCACCGGCGACCTCGTAGACGGCCGGGTCGACGAGGAACTCGTCGACGAGAGCCGCGACCTCACGGTCGAGCGTGGCCGAGAACAGCAGCTTCTGGCTGCCGTCGGCGGTGTGACGCAGGATGCGCTGCACCGGCTCGACGAACCCGAGCTCGCACATGTGGTCGGCCTCGTCGAGCACCGCGATGCGGCAGTCGGAGAGGTCGAGCTTGCCCTGGTTGATGAGGTCCTCGACGCGACCGGGCGTACCGATCACGATGTCGACGCCCTTCTTGAGCGCGCCCACCTGGCGGCCCTGCGGCACACCACCGTAGATCTGCGTGGTGAACAGGCCGACGCTGCGGGCGATCGGCTGGATCGTGCGGTCGATCTGCAGCGCGAGCTCACGCGTCGGAGCGAGGATGATCGCGCGCGGCGACCGCCCGAACTCACGGCGCTTGCCGGCCTGCGACTGCAGCACGCGCTCGACGAGCGGAGCGCCGAAGGCGATGGTCTTGCCCGAGCCGGTGCGGCCGCGGGCGAGGACGTCACGTCCGGCGAGGACGGCGGGGATGCTGGCGGCCTGGATCGGGAACGGCGTGGCCGCGCCCATGCCGACGAGGGTCTCGACGATGTTCGAGCCGAGGCCCAGGTCGCCGAAGGTCACACCGTCGACCTCGACAGCCGCGACGGACTTCGCCTCGAGGCGCTCGTGCACGACATCGTCGCCCGGGGTGAACTTCGCACCGGTCGACTCAGGACGGCTGGTGGCGTTCCAGTCGTTCCGGCTCGGGCGCTCGTTGCGCGCCGGACGCCCGCGGGTGTCGGAGGTCAGCGGGCGCGGACGCTCGGTGCGGTACGCGCCACCGGTCGACGGACGCGAACGCTCGTCACGGCCGCCCTCATACGAACGCTGCGTGCGGTCGCGGTCGAAAGCCCGGCGTGCGCGGTCGGCGTCGTAGGAGCGCTCGGGGCGCTCGGTCCCGCGATCGTTCGACCGGGTGCGGTCGCCGCCGCGGTCGTCACGACGCGGACGCTCGTCGCGGTCGAACCGGGGACGCTCGCCGCCACGGTCGCTGTTGTACCGAGGGCGCTCGGCGCCACGGTCGCTGTTGTACCGGGGACGCTCGGCACCACGCCGATCGTCACGAACCGGACGTCCACCGTCGCGGTGGTCGTTGTCGCGGAAGCCCTGGCGCTGGGTGCCGGCACCGCGATCGTTGTTGTACCGGGGGCGGTCGCCGCCGCGCTCGTCGCGGTAGGTGCCGGGACCGGTCGGGCGCTGTCCGCCACGGTCATCCCGACGGGCACGGTCGTCGAAGCGGCCGCCGCCGCTGGGCCGGTCGTTGTACCGGGGACGCTCGGAGCGCTCGTCGTTGCGGTGGTGCGGGGCCTCGCGACGTCCGGACTCCGCGCGGTTGCGGATGCCCCGGGCCTCGTCGCGGCCGGCGCGCTCCGACGCACCCCAGCGCTGCTTGGGCGCACCGGACTCGGCCTCGGCCGGGCGGTAGCCGCGGTGGCCGGCGCTGCGGCTGCCGGGACGACGGTCGTAGCCGCCGGCGGACGCGGTGCGGCGGTCGCCGGCATCCGCGCGTCCACCGCGCTCGTCGCGCGCGCCGTCACGGGCCGGAGCACCGTTGTGACGGTCGTGGAAGGAGGTCTTCTTCGCGCCGTAGCGCGGCTCGAAATTCGCGGAGGGGCGTCCGCCGCGGGGCTTCTTGTTCTTCGGCATTGCGTTTTCTTCCTGTGTTCTCGCACGAGAACAGCGCCGCGCGCACGCGCGAGCACCCTGCGCGTGGTCGGACTCGACCAGCGGGGTTCCGGACTGTCAGCGGCCGGGGCCATTCATGTGATGGTTGATTAGCGTCGAGCGACGCTCACCATCGGCCCCTGGACTCACACTTCATACACAGAAAACGTCCACGCCAATGCGCGGGTGTCCGAAGCCGACCGTCCGATACTACCCGAGACACCTGAGAGAGTGCCGACGCAGGGGTGGCCGTACGATGACGAGGTGAGTACCGCTTCCCCCACCGGCGCCCAGATCCACCTCCAGCTCGGCGATGCCACCGCGCAGATCGCCCAGGTCGGCGCATCCCTGCGGTCGCTGCGCATCGGCGGTGTCGACCTCGTGCCGCCCTATCCCGTCGACCAGCCGACGCCGGCCTGCTCCGGCGTGATCCTCGCGCCATGGCCGAACCGGGTGCGGGACGGGCGCTGGGACGACGACGGCACCCCGCGCGCGCTCGCGATCACCGAGCCGAAGCTGAACAACGCCAGCCACGGCCTGCTGCGGTTCACGGCGTACGAGGTGTCGCACACCGACACGGAGGCGGTGCTGCGGGCGACGATCGTGCCGCAGACCGGCTACCCGTACCTGATCGAGACGAGCGTGACCTACGCGCTCACCGCTGACGGCATCGAGGTGACGCACGAGCTCACCAACCGCTCGACCACTCCGGCCCCCGTCGCCCTCGGCACCCACCCGTTCGTGACGATCGGCGACGTCGATCCGCACGACCTCGTGCTGCGGGTTCCCGCCGAGACGGCGTTCGTCACCGACGAGCGGATGCTGCCGACCGGCACCCGCCCGGTCGAGGCGGCGCTGCGCGACGGGGTCCGCCTCGGAGACGTGACCCTCGACACCGGCTTCACGGACCTCGCCCGCGACACCGACGGCCGCGTGCGCCACTCGCTCACCGCGCCCGACGGTCGGCGCGTGACCCTGTGGCAGGGCGAGGGCTTCGACTACGTGCAGGTGTACACCACGCCCGCGTATCCCGGTCAGCCCCTCGCGGTCGCGATCGAGCCGATGACCGCACCCGCCGATGCCTTCAACAGCGGCCTCGGCGTCCGCCGCCTCGGCCCCGACGAGACCTGGACCCTGCACTGGGGCATCACGTTCATCCCCGGTCGTTGAGCGAGGAGCGCAGCGACGAGACGAAACGTGCCGCCCCCGCGAACACGGGCACCACGTTTCGTCTCGCTCCGCTCGCTCGACGACCGAGCGCAGGAGCTGTCCGCCTGTGCGGCTACTCCCCGCGCTCGCGCATCTCGCGCCGCGTCAGCTGCGGGGCGTGCGGCAGGCCCGACGCGTCCACCAGCACGGGCTGAGCGGAGGCGACGGCAGCGCCGGAGGCGTCCGGTCCGACCGGCGCATCCGGCTTCGCAGCCCCCTCGGCGTCCGGGCCACCCGCCTTGCGGGCACGTCGCCGCTCCTTGGCGCCCTCGACGAGGTTGTAGAGCGTCGGCAGCACGATGAGCGTCAGCACGGTCGAGGAGATCAGACCGCCGATCACGACGATCGCGAGCGGCTGCGAGATGAACCCGCCGTGCCCGGTGATGCCGAGCGCCATCGGGGTCAGCGCGAAGATCGTCGCCAGCGCGGTCATGAGGATCGGTCGCAGACGCTTCTCCCCACCGGCCTTCACCGCGTCGATGGTCGACAGACCCTTCTCCCGGTACTGGTTCACGAGGTCGACGAGCACGATCGCGTTCGTCACCACGATGCCGATGAGCATCAGCACACCGATCAGCGAGGCGACGCCCAGCGGCACACCCGTGACGATCTGCAGGAGGATCGCCCCGGTCGCCGCGAACGGCACCGACACGAGCAGCAGCAGCGGCTGGCGCAGCGACTTGAACGTCGCCACCATCACCACGTAGACGATCAGGATCGCCGCGAGCATCGCGAGGCCGAGCTGGGAGAACGAGTCCGCCTGCTGCGACGCGACGCCGCCGACCTCGGCCGAGGCGCCGTCGGGCAGATCCACCGCGGCGAGCGCCTCGTTTACCGACTGCGTGGCGGTGGCGAGGTTGTCGGATGCCGGGGGCACCGTGATCGTCGAGGTGCGGCGACCCTGCTCGGTGGTGATCGAGGTCGGGCCGTTCTGCTGCTCGACGGTCGCGATGTCCTGCAGCTGCACGATGCCGGTCGGCGTCGGGATCGCGAGCTGCTTCAGCGCGTCGACCGTGGTCGGCGGGTTCGGCGACACGATGTAGACGGTCAGCGCGGTGTCGTCGATCTCGACGGACCCGGCCTGCTGCGGGCGCATGGTGTTCGAGACGATCGAGCCGACCGCGACCTCGGACAGACCGCGCTGCGCGGCCGCCTCACGGTCGACCACGACGGCGATGTACGGCAGCGCGGCGGCGAGATTGTCCGTGACCTGACCGACGCCCGCACGACCGTCCAGCTCCTTGACGAGGCTGCTCGTCGCGGTCTGCAGGTCGTCGGCGTTCGAGGCCGTGACCGTGATCTCGATGTCGCTGGAGCCGAAGCCCGCGGAGGCCGCGACCGACACCTCGCCCACGTCGTCGCCGAGGCCGTCGATCGCGTCCTGCACGTCGGCACGGAGCTTCTCCTGGTCGGCGTCGCCGTCCGTGAGAACGGAGTAGGTGATGCCGGCACCGCCCGAGAACGCATCGCGCAGCGCGGAGCCGCTCGATCCGATCGAGGCCTGCACGTGCTCGATGCCGTCGATGTCCAGCAGCGCGTCCTCCACGGAGACCGCGGCATCCGACTTCGCCTGGAGGCTCGCGGTGGGACCGAGGTCCTGCGTGACGGTCATGGTGTTCTGACCGGAGTCGCTGAGGAAGTTGATCTTCATGAGCGGGGCAGCGGCCAGCGTGGCGCCGAGCACGACGACGGCGAGGATCACGGTGAGGCCGGAGTGCTTCAGCGTCCATCCGAGGATGGGCCGGTAGACGCGCTGCAGCTGCGTCGGCGGCGCATCCGGGTGCTCCGGGTCGATGACGTTGCCGTGCTCGTCGACGAGCTCCTTGCCCGGCTTGAGGAACCAGTAGGCGAGCACCGGGACGATGGTGAGGGCGACCAGGAGCGAGGCGACCATCGCGATGGTCACGGTCATGGCGAACGGCCGGAACAGTTCACCGACCATGTCGCCGACGAAGACGATCGGCAGGAACACCGCGACCGTCGTGATCGTGGATGCCGTGATGGCCATGGCGACCTCGCGCACCGCGAGGCGGATCGCATCACCCTTGTCGGCATCGCCGACGTAGTGGCGTTTGATGTTCTCGATCACGACGATCGAGTCGTCGACGACTCGACCGATCGCGATCGTGAGCGCGCCGAGTGTGAGCACGTTGAGGGAGTATCCGAACGCCTGCAACCCGATGAACGTGATGAGCACGCTGGTCGGGATCGAGATCGCCGTGACGAGGGTCGATCGGATCGACATCAGGAAGATCAGGATGATGATCACCGCGAACACCAGGCCGAGCAGGCCCTCGGTCGCGAGCGTCTCGATCGACTGCACGATGAACGGCGCCTGGTCGAAGATCACCGTGAACTCGGCGTCGGGGAATGCCTTGCCGATCTCGTCGAGCGCGGCGATGACGCCGTTCGACACCTCGACCGTGTTCGCGGCGGGGAGTTTCGTGATCGAGATCGAGAGCGCGTCCTTGCCGTCGACCCGGGAGATCGACGTGACGGGATCGGACTCCTGCACGACCGTGGCGACGTCGCCGATGGTGACGTCGGTTCCGACCAGCGGGAGCGCCGCGATCTCCTTGACCGAGGTGATCTTCGCACCGGTCTGCACCGTGAGCGTCTGGCCGTCCGCGGTGATGTCGCCACCGGGGAACAGGGTGCCGTTCTGCTGCAGGGCCGTGCTGATCGCCTGCGAGCTCTGCCCTGCCGCCGCGAGCTTCGCGGTGTCGGGCGTGATGCTGATGCGCTGGCCCACGCCGCCGACGATCTCTGCGGCGTTGACGCCGTCGACGTCTTCGAGCTCGGGGATCGCGACGGACTCCAGCTCGGCCTGCGCGTTGTCGGCGTCCTCGAATCCGGTCACCGCGACCTGGATCACCGGGAAGTCGTCGATCGACACCGAGAGCACCTGCGGACTCACATCCTCGGGCAGCTGCGAGGAGATGCGGTTGATCGCCTGCTGGATCTTCTGCTCGGCGGTGGCGAGGTTGGTGCCGTAGGCGAACATCGCCTGCACGATCGAGGCGTTGGTGGTGCTGGTCGCGGTGGTCGACTCGAGCCCGGGCACGCCCTGGATCGCCGCCTCGACGGGTGTCGACACGTCGTTCTCGACCACCTCGGGCGACGCGCCGGGGTAGGTCGTCATGACGACGAGGGCGGGCAGCTCGAGCGAGGGGATGAGCTCCTGCTTGAGGTTCGTGAGCGCGAGCCCGCCGAACACCGCCGCGACGATGGTGATCAGGGCGATGAGCGCACGGTTCTTCAGGCTCAGGATGGCGAGTTTCGACAAGGCGGTTTCCTCGGTGTCAGGGTGTGGCTGTCGCTGCGGAGGGAGTGGAGACGGAGTCTCCGAGGATCCGCGCCAGTGCGGACTCGATGAAGGACTGTGCAAGACGGTCGTCGCGGATGTGCACGTTCCACATGACGCCGTCGATGAAGATCATCGCCGCTCGGGCCCGTTCTTCGCCATAGGTCGGCTCGAGCAGTTCGACGAGACGATCCGACAGGTGGCGGGCGAGCTCGCGCAGACGCGGGTCGTGCACGGCGGCGGTGACCACGGCGCGGTCGGCCTGGACCGCATGCGCGTCGTGCAGGCTCTCGAACACGAGGGCGGCGATCACGTCGGGGGTGTCACCGCGTTCGGTGATGGTCTGACGGACGCCGTCGAGGCGCGTGTCGACCTCCTCCGCGAGCGCTCGGAAAGCCGCGGTGCGGAGGTCGTCGAGCGTGTCGAAGTACTGGGTGGTCGCGCCGAGAGGGACTCCCGCGCGAGCGGCGACCATGCGGTGAGTGACGGCCTCGGCGCCCACTTCGACGATGAGCTCGGCGGCGGCGGTCACGATCTCCCGACGGCGCGCCTCAGGGTCACGTCGTCGACGCGATCCATCCACCATCGAGCACCCCCGGGACATCTGTACATGTACGTTTGTACATTTCCGGATTGTGAGGACGCTGGGAGCGGCTCAGAGCGCGGCGCCCAGCGCGAGCCCGAGGACCGCCGCCAGCAGCCCGAGCAGCAGCATCCCGATCGCGTTGAACGCTGCCGCGGGACGCTCGCCGTCACGCCACAGGGCGACCGTGTCGAGCATGGCGGTGCTGAACGTCGTGTACCCGCCGAGGAGTCCCGCGCCCAGGAGGAACGCCTCATCCGGCAGCGCGGTGGTGACGACGCCGAGGGCGAACGAGCCGGTGAGGTTCACGAGCAGGATGCCCCAGGGGAAGCGGCGTCCGGCCAGGCGCGCCACTCCGAGGTCCACGAGGTACCGCAGGACGGCGCCCACTCCCCCGGCGAGCGCCGCGCCGAGGAACAGGAGCGGGTTCACGCGGCCGCTCCGGCGCGCGGCCGACCGAGACGAAGACCCAGCGCCGCGGCGGCGAGACCGAGCACCAGGCTGCCCACCGCATAGGCGACGGCGAGCAGCGGGGCGTCCGTCCAGAGCGCGACGGTCCCGGTCATGAAGGCGCTGTAGGTGGTGAAACCTCCGAGCACGCCGGTGCCGAGCAGCAGTCGGAGGTCGGTCGATGCGGGCAGACGCGCGGCGAGGATGCCGATCAGCAGAGCGCCGACGACGTTCGCGACGAGCACCGCGACCGGGATGCCGCCCGCGTCGGGCAGCAGGAGCCCCAGTCCGAGCCGTGCCGCCGTGCCGATCGTGCCGCCGAGGGCGACGAGGAGGACGCGGCGCAGCTTCACGCCTGCCACTGTATCCGTCCGTGCCAGCGCGGCACGCGAATGTCAAGGCGGTGGGCGCGCGATCGAGCGGGGCGTTGACTGCCGTCATGAGACCCCTGTGGAAGATCCCCCAGGACGAGCCGGTCGGCGCGCCCTTCGAGCCCGGTGCCCGGCATGACGTCATCGTCGTCGGGGCCGGCATCACCGGCCTGAGCACGGCGGTCATGCTCACCCGCGCGGGCCTCGACGTCGCGGTGATCGATGCGGGGGCGGTCGCCGAGCTCGCGACGGGCGGCAACACCGGCAAGCTGTCGCTCCTGCAGGGGCAGCGTCTCGCCGTGATCCGCCGACACCACCCCGCCTCGCTCGTGCGGGCGTACGTCGACGCGAACCGCGAGGGCATGGACTGGCTGACGGGGTTCGCCGACACGGCGGGCGTGCCCTACACGCGGCATGCCGACCACTCCTACGCGCAGACCGCCGACGGACTCGACACCGTGCGGGCGCAGCACGACGCGGCACGGGAGGCGGGGCTGCCGACGCGCATCCTCTCATCGCGAGAGGTCGAGGAGTCTCCGTTCCCGAACGCCGGCGCGGTGGTGCTCGACGACCAGGTCGCGATCGACCCGGTGCGCGTCACGCGGGCCCTGGCCGGCGAGCTGCTGACGTCGGGCGGAACGCTGCACACCGGCATCCGCGTCACGGGGGTGCACGCGCTCCCCGAGGCGCGTGTGGAGACCGCGGACGGCCCGCTGTTCGCCCCGCACATCGTGCTGGCCACCGGAACGCCGATCACCGACCGCGGCCTCTACTTCACGAAGACCCACGGGCAGCGCTCGTACTGCGTCTCGTTCCGGGTGCCCGGCGACGCGATCGAAGGCACCTTCCTCTCCGTCGACGGCCCGACGAGGTCGATCCGTCCGGTGTCAGAGGCGGATGGCCCCGGCCGCACCGCGCAGCTCATCGTCGGGGGCAACGGCCATCCGGTCGGACGCTCGGAGAGCGAGGCGGCCGCGGTCGACGACCTCGTCTCCTGGACCAGACGCTGGTTCCCCGACGCCGAGGAGACGCACCGCTGGTCGGCGCAGGACTACGAGTCGCACAACCTCATCCCGTTCGTCGGGGCGATGCCGCGCGGTCTCGGCCGCATCCGCTTCGCCACCGGCTACGCCAAGTGGGGGCTCTCCAACGCCCCGGCGGCCGCCCTGCGCCTGACCGCCGAGATCCTCAGCACGCCGCGACGTGAACGCCCCAGATGGATGACGACGATCGGCACGCGCCTGACCGTGCCCGCCGACCTCGGCCGCGGCGCCGTGGAAGGGGGCAAGGTCGCCGCGGCGCTCGCTTCGGGGTGGACCGAGGCGGAGTCCCGGGCGGTCCCGGTCCCCCGCCCCGAGGAGGGCGCCGGCGTGGTGGCCAACCGTGCCGGCCGCCCGGTCGGCGTCTCCACCGTCGACGGTGTCACCCGTGCGGTCAGCGCGGTGTGCACGCACCTCGGCGGCGTGCTCGACTGGAACGACGCCGAGTGCACGTGGGACTGCCCGCTGCACGCGTCGCGCTTCGCCCCCGACGGCACGCGCCTGGAGGGCCCGGCACTGCGCGATCTCCGCCCCCTGCCCCGCGACGGGCGCCCGGACTAGCCGCCGAGCGGGGCGTCCCACCCCTGCTGCGGGGTGTCGCCGGTCTCGCGGAAGACGTACTGCGAGGCGAGACGGCGCTGACTGCTCGACCAGTCGATCGCCGGGCGGCGCTGCTCGGGCGGCAGGTAGCCCAGGCGGTACACGGCCATGAGCTCGAGGTCGTCCGGCACCCGCAGGAGCTGCACGATCTCGTCCCAGCGCCCCGGCACCTCCATCGGGAACGAGATGAACTGGATGCCCATGCCGAGCTCGACGGTCGTCAGCCAGACGTTCTCCATCGCCGCACCCATGCTGAACACCGAGTAGAACGACGAGAGCTGCCCGGGTCGATACTCGCTGCGGTCGAGCATGACGCCGAGCAGCAGCGGTGACCCGGCGACGAGCTTCCGGTTCTCGGCACCGAGAGTCTTCGGCACCCCGAACGTGTTCATCAGCGTCTGGCCGCGCTTGGTGAACACCTGGCTCGTGAACGGCCGGAGGGCTGCGGGCAGCTTGTCGAACAGCATCCCGCTGCGCTTCTCGTCCATCTCGGCCTGACTGAAACGGAAGTAGGGCTTGTACCGCTCGAAGAACGTGCCGTTCGACATCGCCTCGGTCATGCTCTCGCCGGAGATGCGCGCGATCGTCTCGATGGTGTCGCGACTCTCGATCACGACGAACCGCCAGGGCTGACTGTTCAGCTGCGAGGGTGCGCGGCCCGCGGCCTCGAGGAGGATGCGCTGGTGATCCTCCGACACCGGGTCGGGCAGGAACGGCCCGTTCGTGGTCTTGCGGCGGCGGATGGCATCGAGCAGTTCCATGCGGTCACTTCCGGTCGGCGGGACGGCGCGCGAGGATGGCCCCCGCGACGATGAAGGGGGCGGCGGCGAGCGCCGTGAGCGGATGCCGGCGGCCGTGGCTGCCGAGGTACGGGATCGCGGCGAGGGGCGCGGCGGCCGGCAGCAGGCCGAGCGCGGCACGGCGACCGGAAGTTCCTGCGCCGCGCGTCCAGCCCCCGATGACAGCCGCGGCGGTGGTCGCACACGTCGCGATGTACAGCGCGTGATGCAACCACCGGAAGCGGCTGGTGTCGATCAGGCGCGCGGCGACGGCGGTGCCGAGCCCACAGTTCACGGCGTAGGCCGTGGCCGCGGCGGCGAACAGCGGCGCGGCGTTCCTGCGCTCCCGACGGTGGGCCATGGCACGACACTACGCCCGCGCGTGCGACCGGAGGCGCGTTTCGTCTCGCTCCGCTCGCTCAACGACCGAGACCTGCCCGGTCGTCGAGCGAGGAGCGCAGCGACGAGACGAAACGCCCCACCCCCGGTCGTCGAGCGAGGAGCGCAGCGACGAGACGAAACGCCCCACCCCCGGTCGTCGAGCGAGGAGCGCAGCGACGAAACGAAACGCCCCGGCGACTACAGGTTCCCCTCCGCATACACGCGGAGCGCGTCGCGGACGAACTCCGCGCCGTGGGTGCCGCCGGACGACGTCGCGTAGTTCGCGCCGAAACGCGGATCCGCGACGTACATCTCACCGAGCCCGATCACGTACGCCTTGACGTCGCCACCGGGGACGGCCGCCGGTGTGCCCGGGATGCCGGTCAGCCACTCGACGTGGCGTCGCGCGACATCCTGAGCCTCGGCGGATGCCGGGTCGATGCCGCTCTCCGCCGCAGCGATCCAGTCGCGTCCGAGGTCGGACACGCGCTGCTGCCAGTCGGCGCGCTCCGCATCCGTCATCCCCCGCCACCAACGGTCGCTGTCGGCGTAGGCCTTCTTGCCCCAACGGTCCTCGACCTCCTCCCTGTACCGGGTGTGGTCGAAGCCGTCGAACATGTTCTCTGCCATGAGGTTCTCACCTCCTCTCAATGCGGTGATGGTCGATTCGACCGACGCGATCTGCCGCGCCAGCCTGGTCTGCTCCTCGCGCAGCAGCGCGAGGTGGGTCTCGAGGGCGGATGCCTCACCGCGCTCCCGGTCGAGGACCTCCGCGATCTGCGGCAGTCCGAGTCCGAGCTCCCGCAGGAGGAGGATCCGCTGCAGCCGTACGAGTGCGGCCTCGTCGTAGTGGCGGTAGCCGTTGTGCGCGATGCGCGAGGGCGGCAGCAGTCCGATGTCGTCGTAGTGACGCAGCGTCCGGCTCGTCGTCCCGGCGAGGCGCGCGATCTCCTGGATGGACCAGTCACGATTCGCCACCGCGTCCTCCTCTCTGTTGTCGTGCTGTCGTGTTGTCGTGTTGTCGACTCTAGAAGTTGACGTTGCGTCAAGGTCAAGCGCGCGGATTTTCCTGCGCATCCGTCATCGCTCGTCTAGCCTGGACGCACACGCACACGCCCCGGGGGGAATCGGGGCACCCGCACCGGAGGAGCGAAACCATGTCCGACACAGTCCGCCCATCCTCGAACGGGCCGAGCCGCCGCACCGTGCTGAAGGCGACCGCGTGGTCCCTGCCGGTCGTCGCGGTCGCCGCCGCCACGCCACTCGCGGCCGCCAGCACGACGGGCGACCTGCTGCTCACCGCCCGGAACGGCGGGACCACCATCGGCGCCAATGACCCCGGCGCGACGGAGGCCTACGTCCTGACGATCCCGCCGGGATTCGACGTGACCACCATCGGCACCGAGCGCACACCCGCGGGGGCGACCCTGATCGTGACGTTCGACTCCCGCCTGCTCGGCGACCCGAGCGCGACCATGGACGGAATCAACGCTCCCCGCACCCCGGTGACCATCGACGGAAACGTGGCGACGGCGACGTTCACCCTCCCGCTCGGGATCCCCGCGAACGGCACGACGGAACCCCTCCTCATCACGTTCGCCACGATCAACAACGGCGTGTGGGTCACGGACGCACAGCCCTACACGGTCACGCTCGTGGCACCGGCGGGTTCGCCCGACCCGGACACCGGGAACAACACGGTCACCGTGGCTGTGGAGTATTCGCCGGTGGTCCCGATCTGAATCGGAGTCCGAGATACGAGAAGAGGCGTCCCGCGTACCGCCGGGGCGCCTCTTCTCGTATCGCGGCCGCACCTCTTGACAACATCGAGATATATCGTGTTATGCTTGCGACACACGATATATCGTGACCATCGACACAGGAGAAGCACACATGACCGAGAAGTGGCTCATCGCCCCGGGCGAGGAACGCGTCATCGACATCGAGTCCGTCAGCCGCCTCAAGGTGGGCCTGGTCGGCGGACAGGTGGACATCATCGCCCACGACGAACCGGGCATCCGCATCGAGGTGCACGGCGTCACCACCAAGGACCTCCGCATCGAGTCCCACGACGGCGAGGTCGAGATCGACCACCCGCAGCTGGGCTGGGACAACTTCCTCGAGGTGTTCCGCAACTTCGGCTCCGGCGGCCCCCGTGCCGAGGTGAGCGTCGCGGTCCCCCGCTCGATCGCTCTGAACCTCGGCGTCGTCAGCGCCGGCGCGCTGGTCTCGGGCCTCCGCAACGACGCCCGTCTCAACACCGTGTCCGGCGACATCATCGTCGACACGCTGATCGGCGACCTCACGGTCAACTCCGTCTCGGGCGACGTGCAGGTGCGCGGCCTCACCGGCTCGATCAGCGCGAACAGCGTCTCGGGCGACGTGGCCGTCACGGGCGCGGTGCGCCGAGCGACCGTCGACATCGTCTCGGGCTCCACCCTGGTGGACGCCGCGGGCGACGTGAACACGATCAACATCAACTCGGTCTCGGGCGGCACCACGGTGCGCCTCGACGAGTCCCTCGCGGCGAACTACGTCATCCGGTCGCTGAGCGGACGTCTGCTCATCGACGGTGTCGAGCGCAGCACGTCGGGTCCCAGCAACTACACCGGCACGACCGGCGAGCTCGCGGGTCGGTTCGTCGACCTGCGCGCCAACTCCGTCTCGGGTGGAGTCACGGTTCTCCGCCGCACGCCGGCATCGATCACCGAAGACGCGGAGTGGGAAGCATGAGCCCGGCAGTCTTCTCCCACGGCGACCTCCGCCTCTACCTGCTGTCCCTGCTCGCCGAGGCGCCGCAGCACGGCTACGGGATCATCCAGTCCCTGACCGATCGCACGGGCGGCACCTACACCCCGAGCGCCGGCACCATCTACCCGCGGCTCGCGAAGCTCGAGGAGGAGGGCCTGGTCAGCAAGACCGTCGACGGCCGCACCACGATCTACGCGATCACCGAGGCCGGACGCGCCGAACTCGCATCGCGTGAGGGCGACCTCGCCGGCATCGAGGCGGGGCTCACGGATTCCGTGCGACTGATCGCGAGCGAGGTCCGACAGAGCGTCCAGGACGCGATGAAGAGCCTGCGAGCCGATCTCGCCGCGGCCGAGAAGGGCGAGCGCACGGCGGCGAAGAACCGGCCGCGCTCGGCGACCGACGACTCGCGCCTCGTCAGCCGCGAGGAGATGCACCGAGCGGATGCCGTCATCAACGCATTCCGTGCCCGGGTGCGCACCGACCTGCGCACCCACCTCGCGAAGGGCGGCACGCTGTCGCCCTTCGTGGTCACCGAACTCGAGACGGCGCTCGACACCGCGGCACGCGGAGTGACGGTCGCCCTGAGCAACGCCGCGTCATGACCACCCCGACTCCCGCCGCGGTACCCCCGCGGCGGGAGGGCGAAGCCCCATCCGGTTCCGCGCACGTCAGCCCATCGGCGGCACAGGACAGGGGTGAGGGACCGGCCACTCCGCTCCCCGCACCCGCCGCGCGGAGACACGGCATCATCATCCAGATGCGGTGAGCGCACGAGAAGAGGCCCCGTCGGCGAACAGCCGACGGGGCCTCTTCTCGTGCCTGAGAGCGGTTGCCGCTACTCCGGCCAGATCTCCTTCTGCTCGTCCGGCACCGACTCGCCGAGCGGGACCACGAGGACCGAGCGATGCTGACGGTGCGCCAACCGCGCCGCCACCGAGCCGGTGAAGAACTCCCTGATCGATTCGCCGATACCGCGCTTGCGCGTGCCGACGACGATCAGCTGCGCGTCGAGCTTGGTGGCGAGCTGCTTGATCGCCAGAGCGGGGTCGCCGACGAGCTGGCGAGCGGTCCACGTGACGTCGGTCCCCTCGAGCAGCTTTGCGGCCGCCGCTTCGACGGCCTCGAACTCCGCCGCGCCGGCATCGAAGTTGATGTCGATCGGAGCGGAGTGCACGTAGCCGTCCGGATCCTCGTAGGTCACGAATCGCGTGACGTCGACGTGGGCGACCACGAGCGGCGCGCCGAGCAGTCGCGCGTAGCGCACGGCCTCGTCGATCACGTGTCGATCCTGGTCCAACTGCATGCCGACGATGACGGCTTTCTGCAGCGCCGCGTTCTGTGCGGCTTCATCGGACGGAGTGGAGGTGCTGTCGGTCATGAAGATCGTTCCCTTCACCAGCCTGGCCTCAGCCAGAGGGTCTTACCCGCGTGCTATTCTGAATGCTACTCTTACCGGCTTCAGGCCGGTGTCGTGAAATGCCTCGGGCCTCACCGCCCGCAGCTTAACTCGTGAGGGGGTCTCGCGCATGGGCCGTGGCCGTCAGAAGGCGAAACACACCAAGATCGCCCGCGAACTCAAGGCGTACAGTCCGTCGGTGAACTACTCCGCTCTCGAGCGCGAGCTAGGTCACCCGACCGACGAAGACGCATACGTCGACAAGTGGGCCGATGACTATGCCGACGAAGACGAGGACGAACTAGAAAAGGCCTGACCGCCTGATCGGTTCGTCACACCCGCACGACGTGCGGGTGTTTCGTCGTGCCCGGACGGAGGTCGAGAAGAGCCGTTCGGGTGCGTCGGGTGGTCATCCTCGGTCGGCGTACCGCTCTCGGATCAGGTCTTTGATCCACCGGTTGAGCTCGGCGGGATCGACGAGGGGCCGTCCTGTCCGGGGATCGATCGTCGCGTAGTCGGCCGGTCCGAACTCGGCGAGGAATGTGGGTCGTCGCCCCTCCTCCCGCTGCCGTTCCACGACCCGATCCCACCACGCCAGGTGCGCCTCGACCGCCGGCGCCCACCGAGGATCGCGCGGCTCGTCGATCTGCGGAGACTGCGGATGGCCGAAGCGCGCGTGGATGTGGTCGGTGCGGCTGATCGCCAGCGCGACCGCCTCGGTCTGATCCTGCAGCAGCGACTCGGCGGAGGCGACCCAGTGCGAGGCATCGAGCGTCAGACGGAGTCCCGGATGCCGCGCGAGCAGTCGCGCCGAGGAATGCGCCGTGGGCAGCATCCGCGCGCGATGCGTCTCGACGAGGATGTCCAGCCTCGTCCGCTCGCGCTCGCCCACCACCCATTCCGCGAGCGCGTCGAGCTCTCGCCCGCTCCAGTGATCCCGTCCGGCATGCAGGGTGACGTGCAGGGGGTCGATGCCCGCGGCCCGGACTCCCTCCAGCTGCAGCTCGAGCTCCCGGCGGTGCCCGGTCGGGTCGACCGCGGCACTCCCGACGAGCACGGAGACGGCCGCACCCGTCTCCCGGACGGCCGCCCCGAGCTCACGCCGGGCAGGCTCATCCGACGGCCACCAGAGCTCGACACCGTCGTATCCGTCGCGGAGCGCGGCATCGATCAGCGCCCCCGGCAGCATCGGGGAGACCCAGTCGTTCATCAGGACGAGCGGACGGAGCGGCATCGGCGGGTGGTCCTCTCCGGGCGATCGCGGCACGGCCACGGATCCGTGGTCAACGCGTGGGGAACAGACTATGTCAGCGCTCCCTCAATGGTGTTGAATTGAAGTGTTTTGAACCTCATTTCCCAGTTGTGAGCGCAAACATTCTGTGATTTGATGTGCATGTGATCGACGGCGCCTCGGCACCAGACCCCGCTGGACGATCCGCAGAACATGACCTCAAAGAGGAGAACAGCATGGCAATCACCCCTCGCTTCACCCGCACCGCCGCGATCGTCGCGGTGGGAGCGGTGTCGGCCTTCGGCCTCGCGGCCTGCTCATCCGGCGATTCCGGTGGCAGCGGTGCCAGCGGAACCGACGGCGAACCCATCACGATCGAGTACCTGCACCGTCTCCCCGACGGCGAGGGGATGACGCCCGCGTCCGAGATCGTCGACCGCTGGAACGCCGATCACCCCGACATCCAGGTGAAGGCGACGAAGTTCGACGGCAAGTCGAGCGACATGATCCTCAAGCTCGAGACCGACGTGAAGGCCGGCAACGGACCCTGCCTCGCACAGACCGGCTACTCGGAGGTGCCGCAGCTGTTCGTCAAGGGACTGCTGCAGGACGTCGCGGACGAGGCCAAGAAGTACGAGGACGACTTCTCGGCCGGAGCGTTCAGCGGCATGAAGGTGGGCGACGCGATCGTGGGCCTCCCGCAGGACACCGGCCCCCTCGTCTACTTCTACAACGAGGCCGAGTTCACGGCGCTGGGCCTCGACGCCCCGAAGACCCTCGACGACCTGACGGCCGACTCCGCCGCGGCGGCCGCCGCCGGCAAGTACGTGACGGCCTTCACGCCCGACGAGGCGCAGAACTGGCTCTCCGCTCAGTCCGCTGCGGCCGGCGACACCTGGTTCAGCACGGCGGGCGACGAGTGGAAGGTCGACGCGGAGGGCGCAGGCTCCGAGCGCGTCGCCGCATTCTGGCAGGGCCTCCTCGACGGCAAGCAGACCCTCGCGACCGAGCGCTGGGGTGAGGGCTTCACGGCCGCGCTCAACGACGGCAGCCTCATCGGCCACGTCGGCGCGGCATGGGAGGCCGGATTCCTCCTCGACTCGCTCGACGGCACTCCGGCCGAGGGCCAGTGGCGCGTCGCCCAGCTCGCCGACTTCGGCGCCGGTGCCATGAGCGGCCCCGACGGCGGCTCGGGCGTCTCGGTGATGAAGGGCTGCGAGCACCCCGCCGAAGCCATGGAGTTCAACGACTGGTTCAACACCCAGGTCGACGACCTCGCGTCGCAGGGCCTCGTCGTCGCCGCCAAGGGCGACGTGAAGACCCCCGAGAAGATGCTCCGCCAGTTCGGCGGCCAGGACGTGCTCGCGGAGCTCGGGACGGCGACGGAGAACCTCAACCCGGACTTCCCCTACGCTCCCGGCTTCTCGACGCTGTCGAAGATGAACGAGACCGCCGCCGCGGCGGTCGCCGGCACCGCGAAGGTCGCCGACATCTTCACCACCGCCCAGGACACGGCCGTCGCCTCCCTGAAGGACCTCGGCCTGCCGGTCGCGAAGTGAGTCGACGAGCGGACATCATCAGATGATCGACGGCGGAGTGCACGCGCAATCGTGCACTCCGCCGTCGTCTTGACAGCGAGAGGCGACACCATGGTCACAGTGACCGAGACGCGAGGCACGGCACCGGCGCCGACCCCGCGCATCCCCGCGGATCCCACCCGCAGACGCCGGTTCGGCACCCGACGCGAGGGCCTCACCGGCTGGCTGTTCATGACGCCGTTCGCCGTGCTCTTCGTCCTGGTCTTCCTGGTGCCGATCATCGTGTCGATCCGATCGTCGTTCTTCGCTCAGGTCCCCTCCGGCGACGGACTGTACGGCGGCGGAGAACTCGTCGACACGTTCGTCGGGCTCGAGAACTTCGTCACCGCCGCGACGAACGGCGCCTTCTGGACCGGCATGGGACGCGTCGTCCTCTATGCCGCCCTGCAGATCCCCGTGATGATCCTCGTCGCCCTCGGACTCGCCCTGCTGCTCGACTCGTTCATCGTGCGCCGCCCCACGCTGTTCCGGCTCTCCTTCTTCCTGCCGTATGCGGTCCCCGGCATCATCGCGGCGATGATGTGGCTCTACCTCTACACGCCGGAGGTCTCGCCCTTCCTCCCGTTCCTCCCCGAGGGCACCGACTTCATGGCACCGGGCACGATCCTCTTCTCGATGGCGAACATGACCACGTGGACCTACACGGGCTACAACATGCTCATCTTCCTGTCGGCACTGCAGGCCGTTCCGCGCGACCTCTACGAAGCGGCGCGCCTCGACGGAGCATCCGGCTTCCAGATCTCGATGCGGATCAAGGTGCCGCTGGTGCGGGGCGCCGCTCTCCTCGCGGTGCTGCTGTCGATCATCGGCACGATCCAGCTCTTCAACGAGCCGGTGGTGCTGCAGGCAGCGAACTCGTGGATGGGCAAGGACTTCACGCCCATGATGCTCACCTACAACACGATGATGGGCGAGATCTCGCCGTCCGGCAGCGGCCCGGCATCCGCCTACTCCCTGCTCATGGCTCTGATCGCGGGTGTGCTCGCGATCGTGTATGCGCTGCTGCAGCGCCGGAAGGGCGACGCATGACCACCACGCGCCTCATCACCACCGAGGCATCGACACGTCGACGCCCCCGCCGGACGCCCGACGCGGATGCTCCGCCGCCTTCGATCGCCCCGACCCCGGTCACGCGTGCGTTCGGCATCATCGCGCTCGTCGTCGCGACGCTGTACTTCCTGGTGCCGGTGTACTGGCTCATCGTCGCCTCGACGAAGAACAACACCGATCTCACCTCGACCTTCGGCTTCTGGTTCGCCGGCTGGAACCTCGACACCAACTACGACAGCCTGATGAACTGGACCCAGGGGCTGTTCTGGCGGTGGGTCGGCAACTCGATGCTGTACTCCGTGAGCGCCGGCGTCATCGGCACCCTGTTCGCCGTGATGGCGGGCTACGCGATCGCGAAGTTCGCCTTCCCCGGCAAGCGCATCGCGGTCGGCGTCATCATGGCCGGCCTCCTGCTCCCCGTGGCACTGCTGACCGTCCCGCTGTACATCGAGTTCCAGGCCCTCGGACTGACGAACACCGTCTGGGCGATCATCATCCCCTCGGCGGTCTCGCCGTTCGGCGTCTTCCTCGGCATGGTCTACGCGCAGTCATCCGTCCCGACCGAGCTGCTCGAGGCCGCCCGCATCGACGGAGCCGGCGAGGCCCGCATCTTCTTCACGATCGTGATGCGCCTGCTGGGTCCCGCGATGGTGACCATCTTCCTGTTCATCTTCGTGGCGACGTGGAACAACTTCCTGCTCCCGCTCATGATGATCTCGAGTCAGGATCTGAAGCCCGTGACCCTCGGGCTCTACGGCATGGTGAGCTACTTCGCCCCGGACAAGGGCGCGGTGATGCTCGGTGCCCTGCTCGGGGTCATCCCGCTCGTGCTGCTGTTCTTCGCCCTGCAGAAGTACTGGCGCTCCGGCCTCGCCGCCGGCGCCGTGAAGGGCTGACCCGCTCCTCCTCCCACCCCACACCCGTCGGTCCCCGCCGGCCCCACGTCCGCCCTCGGCACTCCGCCGAGGGCGGACGTCTGCGTGCGGGGTGTCCGCGAGTGCACGGGGTGTCCGCGAGTGCACGGGACAATCACGGGGACCCGCCGTGCGTTCGCCGAGGTGTCGTGCTCTCGACGACCGTGAAGACGCCCGGCAGCCTCACGGGCATACCCCGCGCCACCGGAGCCCGGGCGCACGAAGCTCTGGGCACGAAGCTCCGCGAGTGCACGGGGTGTCGACGAGTGCACGGCACGCACACGGAGACAGCCCGTGCACTCGGCGAGGTCCCGTGCTCTCGACAGCAGCGCGGGGGACGCGGTGGGGGGCGGGGGACGCGGAACGGCCCGGAGGAGGATCCTCCGGGCCGTTCTGCGTCAGCGGGTCAGCTGTGGCGGCGTCTCCGCATCCACAGGGTCAGGCCGAGGCCCATCGCGGCCAGGGCCGCGAGCGCCGCCCCTGCCCAGACGGCTCCGTCGACGCCGGTCGTCGCGAGGTCTCCCCCGCTCCCGGTCCCGGGCGCCGCCGTGACCGCGAGGTCACCCCTCGCCAGCTCGACGCCCAGGGCGTCCGTCGCGACGAGCGCATGCGCACCCGCCGGCGTCGCCGCCGGGATCGTGACGGTCGCCACGGCATCGCCGTCGGCCGAGACGGTCACCTCACCGAGGCGCACCGGCTCGGAGTGCAGCCACAGCTGCACCAGCGCGTCACGCTCGAATCCGCTCAGCTGCACGGTCACGCTCGACCCGGCGACGACCGAGCCGATGGATGCCGTGACGGTCGCCTTCTTCCCCGGCTTCGCCTTCTTGACCTTCAACGGCGCGCTGGCGAGTTCGGCGTTCGACGCGTCCTGCACGATCACGCGATGCTTCCCCACCGAGGCATTCGCCGGGATCAGCAGACGTGTGGTCAAGGCACCCTTCGCGTCGACCGCGGCATCCGTCAGCTTGACGTCGTCGAGCCACACCGAGACGGTCGATCGCGGCGCGAAGCCGGTGAGCGCCATGCCCACCGTCTCCCCGGCGCGCACCGAGTCGGCATCGAGCCCGAGCTTCGGGTCGATCTCCGGGTTGCATGCGCTCAGGTCATCGGCCGGACGCTTCTCGGCGGCATGCCCGCCCTGCGCGGCCGACGAGCCGTACACGGCCATCTCGGCGACGGCGGCGAACTGCGTGCCCGAGATCGACGACGTGGCGGTGACCCGGATGTAGCGAGCCGTGGTCTCCGCGAAGTCCACGTCCTGCCACTCGGCGACGTTCTTCCACTCACCCGAGGCGACGGGTGTGTACGCCTGTCCGTCGGTCGACACCGCGACCTCGTACCCCTTGATCGGTCCGTTCTGGTTGGCGCCGCGGCGCAGGTACGAGATGCCGTCGACCTGCTCGGCAGCACCGAGGTCGAATGTCAGCACGTGCGGATACGACGTGGCGGCCGAACTCCACCGGCTGTGCCAGAACGTGCCGGCGTTGCCGTCGAGCATGTTCGCGGCCGCGCCGTCTTCGCCCGACGTCTCCTCGGAGCTCGCCGCTGCGGAGATCTGCGCGTTGGGGATGCGGGCTCGCTTCGACACCGACACCTCCTGCGTCGTGGTGACCGTGCGCACATCGCAGTCCGCGAGGTACGTCGCGGCGATCCCGATCCCGACGGTCGAGCCGGCGGCCGCCGCGGGCGCGGTGACCAGCCAGGTGGTCTTCACGCTGTCACCGGCCGCGACCTCCGCGAACAGGTTCGACGAGCCGTCGGCGACCTCGACCACATAGCCCTCCGGCACCTCGAGCTGCACGCCGATGTTCTCGACGGCGAGGGACTCGCTGTTGGTGAAGGTGGTCGTGAACGCGGTCTGCGCACCCGGGCTCAGGACGCCTGCTTCGCCGGAGACGGTCGCGCAGGGCGTGCCGCCGGTCGTGGGGCCGAGGTCGGTGACGGTGAAGTCGTCCAACACGAAGTCCACGTCCGGTCCGCCGACCCGCTCGAGGCCGACCCAGGTGTAGTCGCCGCATCCGACGATCACGTCCTGCGAGAACTCGGCCGTCTCCAGCGCCTGCGTGATCCCGGTGCGGCTGAGCGTGGTCGAGGTGACCTTGCCACCCGCAACGGCATCCGTCCCGGTGAACCAGCGGTACGCCCCGCTCGCGCCGACCTGGTAGTCGAAGCCGATGCGGTAGGAGTGCCCGGCCTGCAGCGGGACGAGCGTCGGATCGGTGCGGTAGACGACCCCGTTGTTCTCGGAGTGCGACATGAGCGAGTGGTCGCCGGTCAGCGTCGTGTCCACCGCGAGCCCGGCCAGCGGCCCCGCATCGAACGGCTTGGCGGTGTTGCGCCAGTCACTGCTCGCGTACGGGTCGTGACGACGGGAGATGCTCGTGCGCGGGTCGTCGATGCCGTTGGCGTCGCCCTTCACGAACGGCCCCCAGCCCGCCTCGTCGCCCTCGAAGTCGTTCGAGTACACCGTGCCGGCCGCCAACGGCGACGTGGTGTCGGCCGCGACACGGGCGTTGTCGATGCGGACCTTCGACTCCCCCGCGACCGCACCGATCGACACCGTGACCTCGCCGGATGCCGGAGCCAGGAACGAGGTCGAACCGCGCTGGTAGTACTGGCCCGCCTTGGAATCGGCGCGCATGTAGTTGTACGTCGGGGAGAGGTTCCACGTGCGGGTGGCGGCACCTGAGCCGGTATCGACCGAGACGCTCACGTCGCGGGTCGCGGTCGGATCGATCTGCACCTGTGCGGAGAAGGCGTATCGCTCGCCCGGCTCCAGCCCGGTCACCCGCTGGGAGATCGACGACGCGGCTGCACCGAACACGGCGATGTTGTCGCCGCGCGACTCGTTCTTCGCGCTGCCGAGGTCGGTGCGCTCGATCGTCACATCGCCCCGGGGGTTCCACACATCGAGCGAACCGGAGTTGAACCCCGGGTCGTCGAGGCCGGCGTCGTGGTACTCGACGGCTGCGCGCTGGGCGCCGCCCTGCGGCACCACGACGTAGGCCGTGCCCTTGTCACCGCTGAGTGTGAGCTCGCCGCCGGTCGCGTCGGCCGTGCCGACCTTGACGCGCCCCTGGTCACCGAGCTCGAAGACGTCGAAGGCGGTGTTGCCGCGGAAGGCGTCGGTGAGACCGAACGTCTTCTCGCCTCCCGTTGCGGAGTAGAAGTACATCTTGTCGGCGTCGACCGGCGAGCCGGAGTCCTCATTCGAGTCCAGCGACTGCCACGGCAGCAGGTACGAGTCGCCGCGCAGCACCGTCGCCCCGTCCATCGTGACGACTCTGGTGCTCCCGTCCATGCGCACCGCCACGTCATCCGTCAGCGTCGCCTCGGCGCCTGCCCGGTACGTGAGCAGGTCGAAGTGCTGGAGGAACTTGGTGGGCAGGCTCTGCTTCCAGATGTTGTCGACGAAGCCGTCCCAGTTGCGGTTGCCGACCCAGCCCTCGGCGTCGATCAGCCGCTGCTGTCCGAGCAGGGCGTCGTCGTTCCAGACGTCGGCCTGCCCGTTCTGGATGAAGCGCACCATGGTGGAGTTGATGCCCTTGTTTTCCTTCCCGCCGTACGCCAGGTCGTTCGGCCAGTGCGACCAGACCGTGCTGTCGACGAACTTGTCACCCCACTCGGTCGCGACCTCGAGGTCCATGCCGTTCAGCTCGTCCGCGAGCTCCTCGGCGACCCAGCCGTTGGAGTAGTACACGTCGATGTAGACGCCGCTGAGGCCGGGCACCTCGTCGCGCAGCTGCTGGAAGCGATCGAGCACCCGCCCGGTGCCGAGGTCGGCCTGCTGGTTGATGTAGTACGACTGGTCGAGCCAGTTCCACCCCGGCTTGTAGGGGGCGGCACCGTCGATGATCGCGGAGTCGAACGCGTTCGCCTGCGGGTACATCTCCGTGGCGTTGACGTGCACGCTCATGTCGGCGTTGAGCTTCGCGCCCTCGTCGACGAGGTTGTTGAGGTCGGAGAGGCCGCCGGCGCGCTCGTTGTAGTTCCCGCCGTAGTCGGTGTTCGCCGAGTCGTGGCCCTCGCTGCCGTAGCCCTTGTTGAGCACCCACTGTCCGAGACCGTCGGTCTGGTTCGCGATCCGCTTGGTGTTGTCGAGCACCAGGTCGAAGTAGTTCGTGGCGCTGGAGGCGAAGTTGAAGGGGATACGGCTGACCACGCGCTCGGCCACCCGATCGGCGCCGAGACGCGGGGTGTCGACTTCGCGGTACCGGATCGCCGCGTCCTGCCAGTCGACCGAGTCGTCGCCGTTCCGATCGGCGGCGAGGAGAACCGTGACCTTCGGCAGGGCGTACGTGGTCACCCGGCTGTCCACGGCGGTGGTCGGATGGATCAGCCACGCGCTGGAACCGATCTCCGCCGTGCGTCCCGCCGCCTCGGTCACCCGCGTGGTCAGGCGCGTGTTCCAGGAGGCGGTGCCCCCGGATGCCTGGGTCGTCGCGTTGGTGATCACGCTGCCGACGAGCGCGCCGTTGCCGAGGAAGGCGAAGGCCGCCCCCTTCTGTCCGGTCGCCGTCGACGCGTTCACGGCGATGTGCTCGTCGGCGTTCTTCGTGCTGTCGGGGCTGATCACCGTCCGGTCGAGTGCCGACCCGGCATCCGCGGCGCTCGCGGAGAGGAAGGCGTTGTCCGGGAGACCGAGCGTGGTCACGGTCGCGGTTCCGTCGACGGCCGTGACCTCGAACCCGATGGTTCCGTCTTTCGCGACCCGGATGCTGCTGCGCACGGTGACGTCGATCCCGGTCAGCTTCGACACGTAGTCCACGCCGGTGGCCGAAGCCGTCGACGTGGTCTCCGACGCGTAGGTGGCCCCGTTCACCGACCAGGTCTTCGCCGAGGTGCGCTGACCGCCGATGCTCTCGCTCCCGAGGCGATACGCCGCGATGCGGGGGAACTCCGTCGAGACGACGGCGGTCGTCCCGCCGTCGGCGATCTCGACGGTCTCGTCGGTGTCGGGAACCTCGGGCTCGGTGACGATGGGAGGCAGCTGCTCGTCGGAGAGGACCTCGATCTCGCCGGCCCCGCCGCCGGTGGTCCCCTGCGCGTCGATCACGAGCAGGGCCACGTAGCGACCGTCCTTCGCGGTGTCGAGCGTGATGCGCTGCTTCTCGTCGTTCGCGGTCGGCGCGTGCAACGTCGCCGCTCCCGCGGCCGCACCCCACCCGCCGTCAGCGGGAGAGGTCCGCGCGACATCGGCGTCGTCCGTCACATACACCTCGACGGTCTTGGCGGCGACTCCCTGCCCTCTCTTCACCGAGTAGTCGAGGGCCTTCACCGAAAGCGACCGCTGCAGATCCACGACGATCCAGTGCGGGAACGGGGCGCTGGCCGCGTACCGCGACGTCCACTGGGTCGCGAAGTCGCCGTCGAACGCCCCGAGGGCCGTGCCGTCGAGAGACGGAGGAGCCGGATAGGGGTCCGACTCGCTCGACACCGCGTGCAGGCGGTAGTCGGTCTTGGGCACCGGAATGAGATCCGCGGCCTGGGCGGATGGCGCCTGGGCGAGCATGCCGCCGAATGCGAGCGCCGTCGCCAGCACGGAGCTGAGGGCGACGGCAGCGCGGGGCGGTCGGGAGGGTTTCGACACGTCTTGCCTCTCGGTCGGAGCGACGCCCGGGAGCACTGACGCCCCGATGCGTCGCAGGTGATCATCGACGATCTCCGGCGATGTTTGCGCTATCACAATATGAGGAGCGGAGACGATATATCAAGCACTATCGGCGCGCGAGCGCAAACATTGGCCGAAAGTCACCCACGAAGAGACGACGAGAGCCGTCCCGCACACACGTGCGGGACGGCTCTCTGTACGCTCCGGATCAGGAGCCGATGAACTCCTCGGTGTCGCCGAAGGACGGCTCCTCGCGGATCTCGACGGTCGACCCGAGGCAGTCGGTGTCGAGGACCACGATCTCGTTGCGGCCGACCCTCCAGAGCGGCGCCGGCGCGTAGAGCGTCTCCTGCGGACCGACCTTCCAGTACCGGCCAAGGAGGAAGCCGTTCAGCCAGACCATCCCCTTCGACCCGCCGGGGAAGGCGAGCCAGGCGTCGAGCGGTTCCGCGATTCCGAAGGAGGCGACGGCGACGCCGTCGGAGGCATCCGCGGACCCACCCGGAACCGGCACGGGAGCATCCTGCGGCACGAGGCGATGCGTCCATCCGTTGACGAGTCGACGTCCGATCATCACGCCGCGCATGATGCCCTTGCCCTCGCCGGTGTACGGGCCGTAGTTGATGCGCCCGAGGCTCTCGACGACGATCGTGAGTCGACCCGCTCCACCGTCGACCGGCAGCGCCAGCGACGTGTCGCGGTCCCGCTCCAGGACCCCGAGCTTCTGTCGGTCGAGGAACACGACGGCGCGGTCGTGCAGTCCGTCGATCGTGAGCATCGCGTCGGCGGGGAACGACACGTCCGCCTCATAGGCGACCAGGCCGTCTTCGGCGCCGAGCGCCTCGAACGTGCGCGGCCTCGGCGAGACGTCGCCGGTCACGGGAAGCGTCGCGACCAGCTCCAGCAGAGCGGCCCGAGGCTCGAGTGGCGCGGTCGCCGCACCCTGCCGCCGCGGAGCAGCGGGAACAGCCGGAAGCTCGGCGGCATGGAAGGGCGCGAACAGGGCGCGGAGCGCGTGGAACTTCTCGTTGAGCGTTCCGTCCTCGCCGATCGGTGCATCCGAGTCGTAGCTGGTGACCGTCGGCTGCAGCACCTGGTCGTGGTTCGCGCCGTTCCAGAGACCGAAGTTCGTCCCTCCGTGGGCCATGTAGAGGCTCACCGATCCGCCCGCCGCCAGCAGTTCCGCGATCGTGCCCCCGGTGCTCGCGGCGGAGCGCACGTGGTGGCGCTCACCCCAGTGGTCGAACCAGCCGCCCCAGAGCTCGCTGCACATCAGCGCGTCACCCTCGCGGCGCAGCTCCACCGCCCTCGCGACCCCGGTCCCGAAGGTGAAGGTGGCCATCGCGCCGGGAACGCTGCCGTGCTCGATCATGTCGCCGGTGATGCCGTCGGCGGTCGTGAGCATCTCGACCATCCCGCGGCGACGGAGACCCTCCCTCAGGTGCGCGAGGTAGGCGGCGTCACTGCCGAAGGAGCCGTACTCGTTCTCGATCTGGATCGCGACGATCGGTCCGCCGTGGGAGGCCTGCAGCGGGACGAGTCGGGGGATCAGCTCGTCGTACCAGGCGTCGACCGCCGCGAGGAAGTCGGGGTCGCTGGTGCGCAGCGCCGCGACCCGGCCGGAGAGCCAGGACGGGAGGCCGCCGTTGGACCACTCGGCGCAGATGTAGGGGCTGGGTCGGAGGAACACGTCCAGACCGATGTCGCCGGCGAGACGGACGAAGCGCTCGATGTCGCGCCATCCGTCGAAGCGCACGTCGCCCTCGACGCGCTCGTGGAAGTTCCACGCGACATATGTGTCGACCGTGTTCGCGCCCATCGCGGCGAGTCGACGGAGGCGATCCTCCCACTGGTCGGGATGCACCCGGAAGTAGTGGATCGACCCCGCGAGGATGCGGTGGGAGACGCCGTCGCGAAGGATCTCCCCGTCGCGCCAGATCAGGGTGGGCGCGCCGATCGACGACGCGGCGGCCGGGGCTCCGGTAGCGACGGAAGAGCCGTCGAGAGCCGAGGCGAGAAGGTCAGGCATAGCGCTCCAAGCACGAGTGTTTGCGTTCACATTATCGCATCACACTTCTCGCCGCCTCCTGGTTTTCCGCCGATTGATCGCTACCATTGACCACATGTCACCTCGCCGCCCGAGAGACGACCGCGCCCCCAGCCAGGTCGACGTCGCCCAGCTAGCCGGTGTCTCCACGCAGACCGTCTCCCGCGTCATGTCCGGGCAGGACAACGTGCGCCCCGACACCGCCCGGCGCGTCCTCGCGGCCGTGGAGGAGCTCGGCTACCGCGTGCACGCCGCCGCCGCGTCGCTCGCCTCCGGGCGCACCCGGGTGCTGGGCGTGATCGTCGTCTCCACCGACCGGTACTCGTCGGCGGCCCTCGGCGTCGGCATCCAGCAGGCTGCCGCTGCGAACGGCTACACCGTGTCGACGGCCGCGGTCGCCGACCACGCGTCCGTCGAGGCCTTCCTGGAGGCCTTCGACCGACTCGAACGTCAGGGGGCGGAGGGCATCATCCTCGGCGTCCCGGTCGAGCTCGAGAGCCCGGCGATGCGCGCGCGCACCGAGCGCACGCCCGCGACCCGCAGCGAGCGCACCTCCCTCGACGAGGACGCGCCGCTCGCCGTGGATCAGCGCGCGATCGCCCGTCTCGCCGTCGAGCACCTCCTCGACCTCGGGCACCCGACCGTGTGGCACGTCTCGGGCGACGAGTACTGGACCGAGACGCAGCAGCGCAGCGAGGCGTGGGAGCAGACGCTCCGCGACCGGGGCATCGTCCCCCCGCCGGTGATCCCCGCCGACTGGACCCCCGAGTCCGGCTACCGCGCCGGTCGGACCATCGCGGCGATCCCCGAGGCGACGGCCGTGTTCGTCAGCAGCGACGAGATGGCGTTCGGACTGATCCGCGCGCTGCACGAGGCCGGGCGCAGTGTTCCCGAGGACGTCTCCGTGGTGAGCGTCGACGACATCGCTCTCGCCGCCTACGCCTCCCCCGCGCTCACGACCGTCCGGCAGCCGTTCGAGGCCATGGGTCGTGCGGCCGCGCTCCGTCTCATCGCCCAGATCGAGGGACAGGAGGCCGTCGGGGAGGTGCCGTCGACCGATCCGCAGCTCGTCGTGCGCTCGTCCACCGCACCGCCGCGCTCGGCGCGCTAGCCCTCATCCGCCCCAGACCGCCCGGGCACCGGCCTCGCCGATCAGCACGACCATCACCGTGCTGCCCACGCCGCTCACGACCGCGAGCACGGCGACGATCCACCGCGCCGCCCGGCGCGGCCCCGCGCCGAATCGGTACCAGCACCACTGCACCGCCGCGACCAGGAACATCGCGAGCGTCCACGGCCACAGCAGTCGACCGAGGTCGGCGTGATGGAGCACCGCCGGCACCGGACCGACCCGCTCCGCCAGCGCCTCACCCGCGAGCATGGTGATGGGCACGAGCACGAGCACCACGAGGGCGGCGAGCGGCGTCACGATGCCGAGCCTCTTCCGCGCAGCGGGGAGGAACGCGCCCAGGATCAACGCCAGCGCCGTGAGCGGCACGAGGATGACCACCGCGTGCACGATGAGCGGATGCAGGGGGAGCCCGGCGATCTCGAAGAGGTCCATACTCAGGACACGGGATCGACGCGTCGAGGGTTCAGATGAACCTTCTGCCCGCCTGTCTCGTGTCTCCGGAGAGGAACCGAAGGAGGTGGCGGATGCCGAGGGATGACGCGGCACGTCTCGGCGCGCTCTACGACGCGCATGCGGCGCCGATCTGGCGCTACGTCGTGCACCTCACCGGAGATCGGGCGGGAGCGGATGACGTCGTCCAGGAGACCCTGCTGCGTGCCTGGCGGACCCCGCGCATCCTCGCCGACGATCCGGAGTCCACGCGTTCCTGGATGTACACGGTCGCCCGGCATCTGGTCGTCGACGAGGCGCGCAGCGCCCACCATCGCCGGGAGGTCGCGATGGACGAGCCGCCGGAGTCCGCCGTGCGCGACGCCACCGACGCGATCTTCGACGCGATCCTGATCGAGGAGGCGCTCGCGGCGCTCTCCGAAGCCCACCGAGACGTCGTCATCCGCGCGTACTACCGGGGCCTCACGGTCGCCGAGATCTCCGAGGAGCTGACGGTCCCCGAGGGGACCGTGAAGTCGAGGCTGCACTACGGCCTCCGCGCGCTGCGACTCGGACTGCAGGAGAAGGGAGTGACGCGATGAACGCCGACCACACGCGATACGCCGAGTGGGATGCCGCGTACGTCCTCGGAGCCCTCAGCGCCGCCGACCGCGCCGAGTTCGAAGCGCACCTCTCGCAGTGCGCCGAGTGCCGTGCCGCCATCGCGGAGGTGGCGCCGATGCCGGGCCTCCTCTCCCGGGTGGCACCCGAGCGGGCGGAATCGCTGCTGCGGGCGACGGATGCCGAGGCTCCGGCACCCGAGCACCGCGCGCACGTGCTCTCCCTCGCCGCCGAGCGCGCCCGTCGCCGCCGTCGGGCGTGGGTCGCCGGTACCGCGGCCGCCGCGGCGATCGTCGTCGCCGCCGTGGCCGTGCCGCTCGTGTCGGCCCAGCTCCGTCCGCCGACGACGACGGTCGCCCTGGAACAGCTGATCGACGCCCCGCTCACCGCCACCGTCGGCCTCACCGACGTCGCCTGGGGCACCCGGATCGACATGACGTGCACATACGGCGCCGGAGGTCATGCCCCGGCGGACGGCTGGGCGTACGCGCTGGTCGTGGTGGCGCAGGACGGCACCGAGAGCGTGCTGTCGACGTGGCGGGCGCATCCGGGCACCACCGCGCGCCTGAGCGCCGGTACCGAGCTCCCGGCGTCGGACATCTCCACGGTCGAGATCCGCTCGGTCGACTCCGGCGAGGTGCTCATGCGGTCATCCGTCGACGCGCCCTGAACCTTTCACCGCCGCCTCTCGTGTACCCCCTGACCGCACCCGCGGTCCTGCACAGGAGGTTTCACCATGCTCTCGAGAGTCTCGAAGACCGCGGCGGTCGCCGCCCTGCTCCTGACGTTCGCCGTCGCCGGATGCTCATCGCCCGGCGGAGGCTCCGGCGGCTCGGGCGGGGCCTACGGACAGTCGTCCGAGTCGAGCGCGCCCAGTGAGAGCGCGGCATCCGGCGCCACCACGCTGATGGTCGCCGACTCGACGCTCGGCGAGATCGTCGTCGACGCCGACGGCAAGACGCTCTACATGTTCGACACCGACACGCAGGGCTCGGGCGAGAGCTCCTGCACCGGCGAGTGCCTCACCAACTGGCCGCCGCTGACCACCGAGGGCGACGCGCCCGCGGTGCAGGGCGTGACCGGCGAGGTCGGCACCATCACCACGGCGGACGGCTCCCAGCAGGTGACCCTCAACGGCTGGCCGCTCTACTACTTCGCGGGCGACGCCGCGGCCGGCGACGTCAACGGGCAGGGTGTCGGCGGCATCTGGTGGGTGCTCTCCCCTGCCGGGGAGCGCATGGCCGACTGAGACGACGGGGCACCGGCGGGGTCATGCGATCGCGGGCTCGCCTCGCGGACTCACCAGCGACCGTGCCGGTGCTCCCACTCGTCCTCGACCGTGCGGCGCCGACCAGCGACGATGCCGGCGGGGATCGCGACGATCAGCACACCCGCGATGACGAGGAGCGGCACCTGCCATCCCGCGGTCGTCTCGTGCAGGAGTCCGATCAGCAGGGGGAAGGTCGCGGCGATGGCATAGCCGATGCTCTGCACGAATCCGCTCAGCGCGACGGCGCTCTCGGGTGTGCGGGCCCGGATGCTGAGCAGCACGAGGCTCAGCGGGAACATGATGGCCGTGAGACCGAAGATGCTCACCCACAGGGGCAGCGCGACGGTCGGCGCGAGCAGCAGCCCGGCGAGACCGACCAGTCCGCCACCGACCGCCACGAAGAAGAGCGGACGGGTCGCCTGGAAGCGCACGACGAGGATCGGCACGAGCAGCGAGCACGGCAGACCGATCAGCGCGAACAGCGAGAGCAGGAAGCCCGCCGTCGCCGGGGTCACGCCGCCGATGTCGACGAGCATGGTCGGCATCCAGGCGAAGGAGACGTAGGCCATCGTCGACGATGCCCCGAAGACGACGGCGAGCGCCCAGGCGAGGGGCAGCCGCCACAGCCGGGCGAAGTACCGGCGGTTCGCCGGCGTGGTCGAGATGGGGCCGGTCGCGACGGCCACCGCGTCCTGCATGTCGTTGACGCCGTCGGTCGGATCGGGGACGAGGAGCTCGGTCTTCATCGGCTCGCCCGCTCGCGAGCCGTTCTTCAGCAGCATCGCCACCCACGGGACCAGCGCGATGCCCGCGACGATGCCCCACATCCCGAGCGACACGCGCCAGCCGAGCGAGTCGGCCACCGGCACGGCGACGAGCGGCGGGAGGAAGGTCGAGACCGCCATCGTCGTCGAGTAGATGGTCATCATGACCCCGAGCCGATCGGGGAAGTACTTCTTCACGAGCGGCGGGAGCAGCACGTTGCCCGATCCGACGCCCGCGAACACGACCACGGTCGCGGCCAGCAGACTGGTCGAATCCACCGCGAAGCCGCGCAGCAGCAGGCCGAGGGCCATCAATGTGATCGCGGCGACCGCCATCCGCTCCAGCCCGAAGCGGCGCTCGAACAGCGGGGTGAGCAGGCCGAACAGCGCGAAGCAGATGGGCGGTGCGGCACCGATCAGACCGACCACGACCGGCGATACCGGGAAGTCCTCGGCGACGTGGTCGATGACCGGCGACAGGGAGGCGACCGCCGACCGCAGCGAGAACGCCACCAGGACGATCCCCACGAGTGCGAGAGCCCGACCGTGCCACAGCGGTCGTGCGCTCGGCATCGTCATGAGGTCTGCGACCCCTCCACCCAGGCGAGGTACTCATCCGAGACGGTGCCGGTCACGTACCGGCCGTCGAAGCAGCTCATGTCGAGATCGGTGAGCACCGATCCCTCGATGATCGCGGCCTTGAGGTCTTCGACCTCCTGGTAGACCAGGTGGTCGCAGCCGAGCTCCTCGGCGATCTCGGGGATCGTCCGGCCGTGGGCGATCAGCTCGTGGCGCGACGGCATGTTGATGCCGTAGACGTGCGGGTGCCGCACGGGCGGGGCCGCGGAGGCGAAGGCCACCGAGGCGGCGCCGGCATCCCGCGCCATCTGGATGATCTCCTTGGAGGTCGTGCCGCGCACGATCGAGTCGTCGATCAGGAGCACGTTCTTGCCCTGGAACTCGGTCGACATGGCGTTGAGCTTCTGACGAACGCTCTTCTTGCGCACGGCCTGCCCCGGCATGATGAAGGTGCGGCCGACGTAGCGGTTCTTGTAGAAGCCCTCGCGGTACTCGATGCCGAGCTTGCGGGCGACCTCCATCGCGGCGGGGCGCGACGAGTCCGGGATCGGCATGACCACGTCGATCTTGTCCATCGGCACGTGCTTGGCGATCGTGTCGGCGAGACGGTCGCCCATGCGCAGGCGCGACTCGTACACCGAGATGCCGTTCATGACCGAGTCGGGGCGGGCGAGGTAGACGTACTCGAACGCGCAGGGCGCGAGCGTCGCCGCCGTGGCGCACTGCTTGGAGTGCAGCTCTCCGTCGTTGGTGATGAAGATGGCCTCGCCGGGCTCGACCTCGCGCACGACCTCGTAGTCGCCGTTCTCGAGCACGAGCGACTCGCTCGCGACGACCCACTCGTCGCGACCCTCGGCACCGGGCACCGTGGACGGGCGACGACCGAGGATCAGCGGGCGGATGCCGAACGGGTCGCGGAAGGCGAGCAGTCCGTAGCCGGCGATGACCGCGATCACGGCGTAGGCGCCCTCGATGCGCTCATGCGTGCGGGCCACGGCCTCGAAGACCCGCTCGGGGTCGAGGTCGACGGTCGAGGTCGTGTTCTGCAGCTCGCCGGCGAGCACGTTGAGCAGCAGCTCGGTGTCGCTCGAGGAGTTGAGGTGGCGACGGTCGCGCTTGGCCATGTCGGCCGTGAGCTCACGCGTGTTGGTGAGGTTGCCGTTGTGGATGAGGATGATGCCGTAGGGCGCGTTCACGTAGAACGGCTGCATCTCCTCCTCGTTCGAAGCGGTGCCCTTCGTGGCGTACCGCACGTGACCGAGGCCCACGTTGCCGAGCAGCGCCCGCATGTCGCGAGTCCGGAACGCCTCGCGCACCATGCCCTGCGCCTTGGCGTTGTGCATGACGCCGTTCGCCTCAGCGGTGGCGATGCCCGTCGCATCCTGGCCGCGATGCTGCAGCAGCAGGAGTGCGTCGTAGATGTCCTGATTGACCGGGGCAGAGCCCACCATTCCGACGATGCCGCACATGGGCTCTTACTTCGCTCCGTCCGCGTAGGCGCCGACCAGGCGCACCGCTCCACCGTCGACGCCCTTGGCGCCCTGCTCGAATTCGCCGGCCGGACGCGGCCCGAAGCCGACGGTCCCGACCTGCCACGAGGGCATGCCCTCGGCGTTCAGTGCCGCGATCGCGGCATCCTTCTTCTCCGCGGCGACCACGGCGAGGAAGCCGATGCCGAGGTTCCAGGTGCCCTCGGCGGACTCCAGCGTGGAACCGGCGATGTCGCTGAGCACGCGGAAGACCGGGCTGGGCGACCAGGTGCTGCGGTCGACGTCGACCCAGCTGCCCTGCGGGAGCACGCGGGCGAGGTTCGCCGCGATGCCTCCGCCGGTGACGTGGCTGAGCGAGTGCACACCGCCGCCGAGCTGGTCGATCAGCCGCAGCAGCGGAAGCGTGTAGAGGCGCGTCGGCTCGAGGAGGGCCTCGCCCCAGGTCGTGCCGAAGTCGGCGGCGTTGTCGCCGTACCCGATGCCGGCGCGGGTCACGATGTGACGCACGAGGGAGTAGCCGTTGGAGTGCAGCCCGCTGGAGGAGACCGCGATCACCGCGTCACCGTCCTGCACGAGCTCTGCACCGAGGATGGCGTCAGCCTCGACCACACCGGTCGCGGCGCCGGCCACGTCGTAGTCGCGCGGGCCGAGCAGACCCGGGTGCTCCGCGGTCTCGCCCCCGACCAGCGCGGTGCCGGTGGCCGAACACGCCTGGGCGATGCCGCGGACGATGTCGGCGATGCGCTCGGGGACGACCTTGCCGCAGGCGATGTAGTCGGTCATGAAGAGCGGCTTCGCGCCCACCACGACGATGTCGTCGACGACCATGCCGACCAGATCCTGGCCGATCGTGTCGTGCTTGTCGATCGCCTGCGCGATCGCGACCTTGGTGCCGACGCCGTCGGTGCTGGTCGCGAGCAGCGGACGACGGAAGTCGCGCAGCGCGCTGGCGTCGAAGAGGCCGGCGAAGCCGCCGACACCTCCGAGCACTTCGGGTCCGTGCGTCGCGCGCACGGAAGACTTCATCAGCTCGACGGCGAGATCACCTGCAGCGGTGTCGACGCCGGCTTCGGAATAGGGATTGGTGGGGGAGGCAGCCACGCCTCCAGCCTACCGCCCAGAGTCGCCCCGACTCTCCGCGAAGACGGTCCTCGGATCCGGGGCCCCGAGCCGCCTACGATGGGGCCATGGCCGACAAGCCCCAGTGGCTCATCCGCGAAGACGCGAGCGTTCCGGTGCTCGTCGCGCTCGCGCTGCGGCAGCGTCTCGGGATCCGCGCTCCGGAGGATCTCCCCTCGCTGCGGGAGCTGGCCGTGCGAGCGCCGGATGCGACGGACGCCTCCCCCGCGGTCGAGGCGCAGTGGCGCGAGTACTGGGACATGACGGTCGAGCCGCGGGCGCATCCCTCCGACGTCCCGCTGGAGCTCATCGACGGGTTCGACACGCTCGTGGCCCTGCCGGCGACTGGGGCGGAAGAGCTCGCCGCGGCCATCGCCCCGCAGGCGACATCCGCCCTGCTCTACGCCCACGCCGCGCACGACCGCTACGTGAGCTCGATGAAGAGTCACACCGGCGGCGACGCGTATCGCGCCTACGCCAGCGCGATCGCCGAGTTCGAGCGGGAGGTCGGCCGCCGCGCGCATTCGTTCGAGCTGAACGTGCAGGTGCTGCCGTTCTCGCAGCGCGGCATCTGGTGGATCGGGGCGCTCACGGTCGCGGTGACCGACGGCCTCCGCCGCGATGTCGTGGCGTTCGACGCCGCGATCCGTCCGGTGATCGCCGAGCTGGCGTAGCGGTCAGTCCTCGTCGTCGACGACGGTCTCGCGGTCGACCCGCACGATGCGGTCGTGCCGGCGCGCGATCCGCTCGAGGATGAGCCCGACGACGCCGCCGAGGGCGAGGCCGATCGGCACGGTCCACAGCAGCAGGAAGCCGAAGACCTGTCCGGGAGGGTAGACGACGTCGAGCGCCTGGGACTCCTCGTAGCTGCCGATCCAGGTGAGGATGCCGGCCGCGATGACGCCGACCACGACGCCGATGCCCATGAGCACGCCGTACCGCGGCACACGGCGCACGGTAGCTTCGACGGTCTGGTGGGAATCGGTGGGGGCCATGCCTCCATTGTCCCACCGCCGGGCGGTGCCGTGCACCGGGGTCCGGACAGCGGACGAGGAACGGCCCTTCCCGCGTCCGCCGCGGGAAGGGCCGTTCGTCATGTGCCTCGACTCAGACCTCGGTCGTCGTCTCGGCCGTCTCGTCCTTCCGGTTGCGACGCGCGATCAGCACGCCGCCGGTCGCCGCGAGCGCCACGACCACCAGCCCGCCCACGATCCACGGCCACACCGGCGCACCCTCGGACTCCGCCGGCTCGGTCTCGGCGGTGACCGCCGCGGCGACCTCCGGCTCGGCATCCGGCTTCTCCTCGGCGACGCCGCAGTCGGCGTTCACCGGGATGACCGCCGTGACCGGGTCGAGTGCCTCGCCGGCGGCGTAGGTGCCGAACGCGGCCGCTCCCGCGTCGGTCAGCGTGGCCGGGATCGCGTCGAGCGTGAGCTTCCCGTCGACGACCGCGGCGTCTCCGAGGGCGAACTCCGCGAGGCGGACGCCCTTCTGGTCGATGCTCTCGCCGCCCTGCGTGGTGCCGGTCACGTCGAACACGAGGTAGCCCTTGTCGCCGGCGAGCTCGACGCCGGCATTCGCGAGGGTCGTGTTCAGCGCGCCGTCATGGCCCGTGAACGTGATGCTCCCGCCGAAGGAGACGAGGCCGGTGAGGGCCTTGTCGTCGAACGATCCGGTGCCGTTCTCCCACACGTAGTCCGGGTACTCGTAGGCCACGTCGGTCAGCGTCCAGCCGCCCTTCGCGATGCCCTCGATATAGGTGCGGAACGACTCCTTGTAGCCCCACTTGAGCGTGGCGCCCTCCACCGTGCAGGCCCCGATCAGAGTCTGCGCGCGGTTCAGCGTGAACGTCAGACCGCGGTCGACCGATCCCTGCAGGGTCAGCGTGTGCGCGCCGTCCTCGAGGCCCGCGGGGAGCGTTCCCGACCAGGTCGCGACACCCGCGGAGTCGGCGGTCACGGTTCCGAGCAGCACGGGCGTCGAGTACACGACGACCTTGATGCCCTCTTCGCCGGCCTGGAAGCCCGGGGCGGAGATGGTCGCCGACTGCCCGGACTCGAGCGCCGCGAGGTTGTCCGCGTCGATGTCGATGCCCTCGGATGCCGGCGGGGTGGCCGGCAGGGTCGTCTTGGGCTTCACGACGGCCGCAGCCACTGTGCCCGTCGTCCCGGCCGGAGCCGCCGCGACGGAGCCGATCGTGAACGTGACCGGGTTGAGATCGGTCGAGTAGCCCGCCAGGACCCTGTCGCGTCCGGCGGCCGTCAGCGACGCGGGAGCGGCGGTGTACGTCACCGCGCCGTTGGCCGTGATGCGCGCGGACCGCGAGAGGTCGAGCGTCGCGAACGGCACCTGGGCGCCGCCGCTCGTCACGTACAGGGTCGCGGCGCCCGTCGAGGTGATGCGGATCTGCGGGTTCGAGACCGTGACGTCGAGCACACCGTGGTGTCCGGTGAACCGCACCGACCCGCGGTACACGACGCTGCCCAGGCCGGTCGCCCGGTCGTAGTCGCCGCCGACCGTCTGTCCGAACTGGAACTGTCCGCCCGATCGGGTCGCCCCGTCGGAGACCGCGATCGATCCCTGCGCGATGCCGCCCGTGACGTAGTTCACGAACGAGGAGGAGATCGCCCAGCGGAGGGAGCCACCGGGAACGCTCGCCGGCGGGGTCGTCGGCTTCGTCGGCGGCTTCGGGTCCGTGGGCTTCTCGCCGAACAGCGCGCGCCATTGGGCGTCCGTGATCGTCACGTCGCCACGGGCGTAGATGGTGTCGGCATCCGGCGTCGTGTGCTGCTTCCACACGATCACCTCGTACGACTTCGTGCGGTCGAGGTTCTTCGCCGCCGTCGTGAGGTCGACCGCGAAGGCGCCGAAGGTGACCTTCTGCACGTACTGCATCGCGAGGAACCCGGCACCGGCGGTCACCTCCCCCTCGGTGCCCTTCTCGATCAGCGCGACGTACGCGCCGGGGATGTCACCGAGCTTCGAGGCCGCCGCCGTGACGGTCAGACCGTCCTTCGCCGTCGCCGTCTTCACGGTCGCCCCGAGCGCCGGACCCTCCGGGAGGATCGCGTTCCACTGCTCTTCGCTGACCGGCACGGTCGAGCGCGCGTAGATGGTGTCCGCGGCGGGCATCGTGTGCTGCTTCCACACGATCACCTCGTACGACTTCGTGCGGTCGAGCTTGTCGGCCGCAGCCGTCAGGTCGACGCTGAACGCGCCGTCGGTGATCTTCTGCACGTACTGCATCGCGAGGAAGCCGCCGCCGGCGGTCACGTCCGCCTCGGTGCCCTTCTCGATCAGGGCGGCGTACGCACCGGTGATCGCGCCGAGCTTCGACGCCTCCGCCGTGACGGTCAGACCGTCCTTCGCCGTCGCCGCCTTCACCGTGGCCGTGAGGCCCGCGGCGTTGCCGTAGTTCAGGGCGACGCTGCGCTCCTGGGCGGCGTTGACCACACCGCCGGCCGCGTAGGTGTAGACGCCGTAGGCACCCGGGGCCGCGGCCGCGTCCTTCAGGGTGAGGGTCGCCTGGAAGGTGCCGTCCGCGGCGATGTCGACCCACTGCGAGCGGATCGCACCCTGATACTGCGCGGGGACCTGGTTCAGCACGCCCTCGGAGAGCGCCCACACCTGTGCCGCCACCGACCGGGTCGACGACGCGGCACCGGTGGACGGCTGCCACGCCGAGGCGAAGTTGCCGAAGACGACATACGTGCCCTGCGGGAGGTCCTTCGGGATCGGAACCCCGCGTCCGCCGACATTCGCCGTGGGGTCGTAGCCCGAGCCCTTCACGACGACCTTGTCGCCGGCCTTGAGAGCCGTCGCTCCGGCCGGGGTCGTGCCGTCGGCCAGGAACACCTCGATCGACGGGGTGAGCGGCGCGGGTTGCAGGGTCTCCCACTGCGCGTCGGTGATGGTGATCGTCGAACGGGCGTAGATGGTGCTCGCGTCGGGGTTCGTGTGCTGCTTCCACACGATGACCTCGTAGGCCTTCGTGCGGTCGAGCTTGTCGGCCGCAGCCGTCAGGTCGACGCTGAACACGCCCCCGGAGATCGGTCGCACGTACTGCATCGCGAGGAACCCGCCGCTGCCGGTCACGTCCGCCTCGGTGCCCTTCTCGATCACCGCGACGTACGCGCCCGTGATGGCGCCCAGCTTCGAACCGGATGCGGTGACGGTGAGCCCGTCCTTCGCGGTCGCGGACTTCACGGCCGCGGAGGCGAGGGCGGTCTCGGTGTAGTTCAGGGCGACACTGCGCTCCTGGGCGGCGTTGACCACGCCGCCGGCCGCGTAGGTGTAGACGCCGTACGCGCCCGGGGCCGCTGCGGCATCCTTCAGGGTGAGGGTCGCCTGGAAGGTGCCGTCCGCGGCGATGTCGACCCACTGCGAGCGGATCGCGCCCTGGTACTGCGCGGGAACCTGGTTCAGCACGCCCTCGGAGAGCGCCCACACCTGCGATCCGACGGAGCGGGTCGCCGATGCGGCACCGGTGGACGGCTGCCACGACGAGGCGAAGTTGCCGAACACGACATACGTGCCCTGCGGCAGATGCTTCGGGATCGGCACGCCGCGACCCTCGGTTCCGAGGTTCGCCGCCGGGTCGTAACCCGAGCCCTTCACGACGACCTTGTCGCCGGCCTTGAGAGCGGAGCCAGCCGCGGGCGTGGTGCCGTCGGCCAGGAACACCGTGATCGACGGGGTGGTCGGGGTGGTCTCACCCGGGTCCGTGCCGGGGTCGGTCTCGCCCGGGTCGGTTCCGGGATCGGTCTCACCCGGGTCGGTTCCGGGATCGGTCTCGCCCGGGTCCGTGCCGGGGTCGGTCTCGCCGGGGTCGGTGCCGGGGTCCGTCTCGCCCGGTTCGGTCGGGAGCGGTCCGAACACGGCATCCCACTGACCGGCCGACACGGCGACGTCGCCGCGGCCGTAGATCGTGGTCTCGCTCGGGTTCGAGTGCTTCTGCCAGACCAGAACCTCGTACGCCTTCGTCCTGTCCAGCGAGCCGGCCTGCGCGTCGAGGGTGAACGTGCTCGCCCCTCCGGCGACCGTCGGCATCACGAATGCCGCGTAGCCGCCGTTGCCGCTGAGTCCGGACTCGGTGCCCTTCACGATGAGAGCCGCGTACGCGCCCTCGACATCGGGCAGCCCGTTCGCCTGCACCTGCACGCTCACGCCGGATGCCCCGGCGGAGGCGACGGTGGTCGCGATCGAGGCGCCCGCGGCGTGCGCGGGCGGGACGATCACCGCACCGGCGGCGATGAGGAGGAAGGAGACGAAGGCGGCGAGCAGCACGCGTATGCGTGCGCCCCCTGTGGATGCTGTGGCTGTGGCGTTCACGATTCTCCACGGCTCCGGGCACGCTGAAGAGCACGCGTGCCGGCGGTGCCGCAATGCAGTCGGGCGAAGGTAGGGTTTTGGTTAGGCTTAGCTAAGCAAGCCACCAATCCAGAGCGTAGAGGTGCGGATCGGCGCACGTCAAGTTTTAGGATAGCCTTGCCTAATGCGTCGCGTTCTCGCCCTCGTCTTCGTCGCCGCTCTCGCCGTCGGCCTCACCGCCTGCGCAGAGCCGGGAGCCACCGCCGCACCTCCCGCCGCGGCGGAGGACACCTGCCCGCAGGCCACCACGCCGCTCGCGTCGTTGGACCTCATCGACGACGTGCGCGGATACCAGGGCCCCTCCACCGCCTGCCTGTCGAGCCACGCGATCGTGCCCGTCGACGACGACACCGCTCCGCAGCTGCCGGTGGACGTGACCGACAGCGAGGGCCGCGAGATCGAGATCACCGATGTCGACCGCATCCTCCCCATCGACATCTCCGGCACGATCGCCTCGACGGTCTTCGCGCTCGGCCTGGGCGACCAGGTCGTCGGCCGCGACTCCTCCACCGTGTTCGCCGGGACCGAGGATCTGCCCGTCGTCACGAAGACCGGCCACACGCTCAACGCCGAGGCCATCCTCGAGCTCGCCCCGACCGTGGTCCTGACGGACACGACCATCGGCCCGAAGGAGGTGCGGCAGCAGCTCCGCGACGCCGGCATCGCGGTCGTCGTGATCTCCGGCGACCGCCGGCTCGACACCACGGACGAGCTGGTGACCGAGATCGCGACCGCGCTCGGCGTGCCCAGCCGCGGGGAGGCGCTCATCGAGCGTCTCGACGCCTCGGTCGACGAGACGCTCGCGGAGATCGCCGAGGTCGTGCCCGCGGATGAGGCCGACCGGGCACGGATGCTCTTCCTCTACGTGCGAGGCAGCGCCAACGTGTACTACATCTTCGGCGAGGACTCGGGGGCGGACTCGCTCATCGACGCGGTCGGCGGCGTGGACGTCGCGGCCGAGATCGGCTGGGAGGGCATGAAGCCGATGACCGCGGAGGCCCTCGTCGCCGCGCGGCCGGACGTGCTCGTGATGATGACCGACGGACTCGAGTCGGTCGGCGGCATCGACGGGCTCATCGAACGGATCCCGGCCGTCGCCGAGACCCCGGCCGGGGCGAACCGTCGTGTGATCGACATGGCCGACGCCGAGATCCTGAGCTTCGGCCCCCGCACGGCCGACGTCATCGGCGCTCTCGCCCGCGCCCTGTACGCCCCCGAGCCGGCGAAGTGACCGGCGAGGTCGTCACCCCGACACCGACGAGGCACCGGGGGCTGCGGTTCGCGCTCGTGACGGTCGGCCTGGTCATCGCCCTGATGGTCACCTGCGTCATCTCCATCACGAGCGGGCAGTACGACCTCTCCCCCACGGCGCTCGTCGGCGTGCTGCTGCGCGGCATCGGCGTCGACACCGCATGGGCGCCGACGGCCGCCACCGACTACGGCGTGATCTTCAACCTGCGGATGCCGCGCATCGCGCTCGGGCTGCTCGTCGGCGCCGCCCTGGCCGTCTCGGGCGTCCTCATGCAGGCGATCTTCGGCAACCCGCTGGCGGATGCCGGTGTCGTCGGCGTCTCCTCGGGTGCCGCTCTCGGGGCCGCGGCGAGCATCACGTTCGGACTCGCGACCTTCGGGATGTGGACCACGCCCGCCTTCGCCTTCCTCGGCGGACTCGTCGCGGTGTTCTCGGTGTACTTCATCAGCCGATCCGGCGGACGCACCGAGGTCGTGACCCTGCTGCTCACGGGCATCGCGATCAATGCGATCGCCGGCGCCGGCATGGCCTTCTTCACGTTCCTCGGCACCACGTCGACCCGCGAGCAGATCGTGTTCTGGCAGTTGGGCTCGCTGAACGGCGCCCTGTGGTCGAACATCCAGCTCGTCGCGCCACTGGTCCTCATCGGCGTCGTCGTCGCGCTGATCGTGGCTCCCGGTCTCGATCTCTTCGCCCTCGGCGAGCGCACCGCCCGACACCTGGGCGTCAACGTCGAGCTGCTGCGGATCGTCGTCATCGTGACGGTCGCCCTCCTGGTGTGCGCGGCCGTCGCCTTCGCCGGGATCATCGGATTCGCGGGGCTCGTCGTGCCGCACCTCATGCGCATGATGATCGGCCCGGCGCATCTGCCGCTCGTGATCGCCTCGGCCCTGGGCGGCGCGCTGCTCATCGCCGTCGCCGACCTCGTGGCGCGCACGGCCGTCCCGCTCGCCGACCTGCCGATCGGCATGATCACCTCTCTCGTGGGTGGGCCCTTCTTCCTCTGGCTGCTCGTGCGCACACGTCGCCGCTCGGGAGGATGGGCATGAGCGTCCGGCTCCGCGGGGCGGGGCTCACCGTGCGCGTCGGCGAAGGACGGACGATCCTCGACGACGCGTCCATCGAGATCCACGCCGGAGAGATCCACGCGCTCGTCGGCCCCAACGGCGCCGGCAAGTCCACCCTGTTCGGCGTGCTCGCCGGCGACGTGACCGCACAGGCGGGAGCCGTCGAGATCGACGGCGGATCGATCGACCGGGTCAAGCCGCGCACCCTCGCCCAGCAGCGCGCCGTGCTCCTGCAGGAGAACACCGTCACGTTCCCCTTCAGCGCCGAGCAGGTCGTGCGCATGGGGCGCACGCCGTGGGCCCGGACCCCCGCCGCCGAGGAGGACGACGACCTGGTGGCGTCCGCGATGGCGCAGACCGAGGTCACCGCACTCGGAGCTCGCGCGGTCCCGTCCCTCTCCGGCGGCGAGCGCGCACGCGTCGCCCTCGCCCGGGTGATCGCCCAGAGCACCGGCATCCTGCTCCTCGACGAACCCACTGCGGCGCTCGACCTCAAGCATCACGAAGACGTCATGCGACTGATCCGCGGTCGTGCGGATGCCGGGATCGCGGTGGCGATCGTGCTACACGACCTCAACGCCGCGCTCGCGCACGCCGACCGGGTCACGCTGCTCGCCGACGGCCGGGTGTCGGCGACGGGCACGGCGGCGGAGGTGCTCACGGCCGAGCGGATCGAGCAGGTCTACGGGCAGGCCGTCGACGTGTTCCCGCACCCGACGACCGGGGTGCCGCTGGTGGTCGCTCGGCGCTGACGCGGCCGCGATCCGGGCTAGCCCTCGCGGCCGCCGTCCCGCAGGGAGTGGATCATGCTCCTCAGGCTCCGCAGCGCGCCCGCCTGCTCGCTCTCGGTAATGCCCGAGAGCATCCGGACCTCGACAGCGCGCACGGCCGCACTGGCGGTCGCCAGGCTCTGCCGTCCGCGGGGGGTGAGGCGCGCGGGAAGGGCCTTCCCGACCGGCGCCTCCGCCGGCCTGGTCACGAACCCGTCCCGCTCCAGCGTCTGGAGCAGCACGTTCATCGACTGCCGAGTGACGAACGCCCCGCGTGCGAGTTCCGAGTTCGACAGCCTGTCAGAAAACTGACACACAACGAAGGAGCGCATCATGCCCGTCACCGGCACCGATCTCACCTCGGTCACCCAGCCCGGGATCGGTGCCGCCATCTGGCTGCACGCCACGGATCCGCAGAACATTCACGATGCCCTGCTCGCGGACGGGCACCCGATCATCACAGACCCGATCGACGGACCCTTCGGCCGGACCTTCACGTTCGCCGACCCCGACGGCTACCACGTCACCCTCCACGACCGCGTCTGACGACGGACGCCCGGCGGCGGACCTCCGGCGGGCGGTGTTACGGACGCAGGGGCAGGACGTCGGCGAGGTCGGCGCGGGTACCGGACGCGTGGATACGTCCCGACGCGGCCGCCTCCGCCCACGGCTCGACCCCGGTGGCGACGGCGATCCAGGTCGCGGCGTCCATCTCGACGACGTTCGGCGGAGTGCCGCGGGTATGCCGCGGCCCCTGGATCACCTGTACGGCACCGAACGGCGGCACCCGCACCTCGACGCTGTTGCCCGGGGCCTTCTCGTCGAGGAGCTGCAGCAGGTAGCGCACCGCGGTGGCGAGATCGGTGCGCGCGGGCTTGTCCCCCGCGCCGTTCGCCGCGCGCACGGCGTCGAGGGCCGACCGCCCGTCGACGATGTCGATCTTCCTGGCCACAGCTCAGCCCTCACCCATGACGACAGCCGACCAGGCACCCACCGCATCCGTGCTCAGACCTTTCGTGGTGACCGTGGTCGCCGCGTCGCTCGTCATCTCGATCCCCTGCGGCTCGCCGTCGCAGATCAGGTCATCGGTGCGGATCGTCTGGGTCGTCGTCGCATCGTCGGCATCGACGCGAGCCAGCGTGACGTCGGCGCTCATCGTCTCCGGGCCGAAGCACGCGAACAGCACGGTCGAGACGGGGTGTGGCTCGGCGAACGACACGGTGACGCCACCCCCGCCGACGGAGTCCGAGAGGGCGGAGGCGAGTCCCGTCATCCCCGCGAGAGAACCGGGAACCGCGGTGGAATCCTGCGTCGCCATCCACTCCTGCACGGCGTCGGGGTCGACCTCGGGCGTCGCGCTGCATCCGCTCAGCACCGTCAGCAGCACCGCGCCGAGCACCAGGCCTCGCCATCTCCTCATGCCGTGAGCCTACCTCCGGGACGGGTCCGGCCTCCGGCCCGTCCACCCCGGACGAGTCCTATGCTCAGACCCATGAGCATGCATCCCCAGGGCGCCCGCGCCGATCTGCTCGCCGCCGTGGCCGACCACTCCTGGGGCGTCCGGATCCCTCCCCTCGCGGATCCGCAGAACGCCCACGATGCCGCCGTGCTCATCCTGTTCGGGGTGCTGGATCACACCCCCGCCCCGACGGCGGACGCCGCCGTCGCGCGCGACCTCGACGTGCTGCTGCAGCGACGCGCTCCCACACTCTCCTCACATCCGGGACAGGTGTCGTTCCCCGGAGGCCGGGTCGAGCCGGAGGACGTCGACGTCGTCGACACGGCCCTGCGCGAAGCCGAGGAGGAGACGGGTCTCAACCCGAGCGGCGTCGAGGTGCTGGCCACACTGCCCGTGATCCCCCTGGCCGCGAGCAACCACCTGGTCACCCCGGTGCTCGCCTGGTGGCGGTCGCCCTCGCGGGTGGTCGCGGTCGACCACGCCGAGACGGTCGAGGTCTTCCGCGTACCCGTCGCGCAGCTGCTCGACCCGGACACCCGGTTCACCTCGACGATCACCCGGATGGGCCACACCTTCCGCGGGCCGGCGTTCGACGTCGACGGCACCATCGTCTGGGGCTTCACCGCGATGGTCCTCGACGCCCTCTTCGACGCCGCCGGGTGGACCGTGCCGTGGGATGCGACCGTGGAGCGCCCGGTCACCCTCTGACACCCGCGTGTGCCCGCATGTCATCCCGCCGAAACCCGAGCCGCGGTCCTCGGTAGTCTGGACGGGTGAAGATTCTCGTCCTCGGTTCCGGTGCCCGTGAGCACGCGATCATCCTCGCCCTGCGGGCCGAGCAGACGGAGCACGAGATCTTCGTCGCTCCCGGCAACGCCGGCATCGCACAGGATGCGACCCCCGTCTCGGTCGACCCGCTCGACGGCGGCGCCGTGACGACGTTCGCCCACGAGCACGCGATCGACCTGGTCGTCATCGGGCCCGAGGCCCCGCTCGTCGCCGGCGTCGCCGACGCGCTCCGCGTCCGCGGCATCCCGGTGTTCGGACCGGGCAAGGCGGCGGCACAGCTGGAGGGCTCGAAGTCGTTCGCGAAGCGGGTCATGGACGCCGCCGGCGTGCCGACCGGTCGCGCCGTCCGCGCCGCGAGCACCGCTGAGGTCGAGGCCGCATTCGACGACCTCGGCGCCCCGTACGTGGTCAAGGCCGACGGCCTCGCGGCAGGCAAGGGCGTCATCGTCACGTCCGACCGCTCCGAGGCTCTCGCCCACGCCGAGCAGTACCTGCCGGTCGGCGCCGTGCTGATCGAGGAGTTCCTCTCCGGCCCCGAGGTCTCACTGTTCTTCCTGAGCGACGGCGACACCGTGCGCGCGCTCAGCCCCGCACAGGACTTCAAGCGCGCGCTCGACGGCGACGCCGGACCCAACACGGGTGGCATGGGCGCGTACTCGCCGCTGCCGTGGCTGGCCGAGCAGTTCGGCAGCGAGCAGGCCTTCGTCGAAGAGGTCACCCGTGACGTGGCCCTTCCCGTGGTGCGCCAGCTCGACGCCGAGGGCACCCCGTTCATCGGACTCCTCTACGCCGGCCTGATCCTCACCCCGGCCGGCGTGCGCGTGATCGAGTTCAACGCACGCTTCGGAGACCCCGAGACGCAGATCGTGCTGCCGCGACTGGTCACCCCGCTGTCCGAGCTGCTGTTCGCCGCGGCATCCGGCACGCTCGAGGACCAGCCTGAGCCCGTGTTCAGCGACGACGTGGCCATCACGGTCGTCCTGGCCAGCGAGGGCTACCCCGAGGCGCCGCAGACCGGTCGCCCGATCGAGGGCCTCGCGGATGCCGCCGCCGTCGAGGGCGTCCGCCTCGTGCACGCCGCGACCGCGAGTCCCGATGCTCCCGGCGGATCGCTCATCGCCACGGGCGGTCGGGTGCTGAACGTGGTCGCCGTCGCCTCCGACTTCCGCACCGCCCGCGACCGTGCGTATGAGGCGATCGGCCGCATCCGCCTCGACGGCTCCCACTACCGCACCGACATCGCCGCCCGCGTCGCCGAGTAGCCCCGCCGCCCCCGGCCGCGCCGCCGCGCGTCCTCGCCGAGCCCACGGCTTCTCGCCGAGCCCACGCGCGACACCGCGCCGGGAGCACGACTCCTCGACGAGTGCACGGCTCGTCGTCGCGGATACCCCGTGCACCCGGCGACATCACGTGCACTCGACAGCGGGGCCCGGGGACACGACGCGGTGCGGCTGCACGCTCGCGGCAGCATCGCTCGCGGGGAGCGCCGCGCCGGAAGCACAGCTTCTCGACGAGTGCACGGCTTCTCGACGCGGATACCCCGTGCACCCGGCGACATCACGTGCACTCGACAGCGGCGCCCGGGGCAAGAACACGAACGCGCGAATTCGGCCGAATGCGGACAGGAATCCTGCCAACGTGCGGATCCGCGATTGACACGGGCGACTTTCTTCAAGAAAGTTGGCGGATGCCGCTTCGCTCCGACTGGTCCTCTGCGACCTGCCCGATCGCCCGCACCGCCGACGTGCTCGCCGACCCGTGGGTGCTGCTCATCCTGCGTGAGCTCTTCTCCGGTCGCTCGCACTTCGATCAGCTGCGCGATGCCACCGGCGCGGCCGACTCGGTGCTGTCCCGGCGCCTGACCGCGATGGGAGAGGCCGACCTCATCGCCCGAGAAGACCCCGACGATACGCGCAGCGGATACCGACTGACGGATGCCGGACGCCAGACTCTCCCGATCCTGCACGCCTACGCGCAGTTCGCCCGCCTCACCGACCCCGATGGGCCCTGGGGGCTGACGGTGAGCTGCGGCCGGTGCGGCAAGGTCTCGGGCTCGGTCGACTGGTGCGCGACCTGCGCGGCACCGCTCGACGCCGACAGCACCCGCTGGGCGCGACGCAGCATGGGCGGGGAGCCCTTCGCCCTTCTCACCGGGGGCGCGGCATGACCGCCGAATCGCTCGACGGACCGCTCGAGGAACCCGTGGCCACGCGGCAGCGCCGCTTCCACCCCGCCTGGACCGTGGCCCTCGTGGCCCTCATCGCGCTCATCGGCGCCGCGGGTTTCCGCGCAGCACCCGGCGTGCTCATGGTCCCGCTCGAGCAGGAGTTCGGCTGGAGCACGGCAGAGCTCTCGCTCGCAGTCTCGATCAACCTCCTGCTCTACGGCCTCATCGCCCCGTTCGCCGCCGCCCTCATGCAGCGCTTCGGCATCCGCGCGGTCACGGTGGTCGCGCTCTTCGTGATCGGGGCGGGCGCGGCGCTGAGCGTGTTCGTGGCGACTCCCGGCCAGCTCATCCTGACCTGGGGAGTCCTGATCGGACTCGGCACCGGATCGATGGCGCTGGTGTTCGCCGCGACCATCACCGACACCTGGTTCGCCACCCGGCGCGGTCTGGTCTCGGGCGTGCTCACCGCGGGCAGTGCGACCGGCCAGCTGATCTTCCTCCCGGTGATCGCGGCCGCCGCGGAAGACATCGGATGGCGCGGAGCCTCGCTCATCATCGCGGGCGGCGCGCTCGCTGTCGCGCCACTCGTCTGGATCTTCCTGCGCAACCGGCCGAGCGACCTCGGCGTCGCCCGCTACGGCGAGACCGCTCCCGTCGTGGCCGCGGCCCCCGTTCCGAGGGGCACCGCCTGGGGTGCCGCGAAGCTCGCGCTGACCACACTGCGCGAGGCCGCGCGCACCAAGACCTTCTGGGCGCTGGCGATCGGATTCGCGATCTGCGGGGCGACCACCAACGGACTCATCGGCACGCATTTCATTCCGAGCGCGCACGACCACGGGATGGCGACCACGACCGCCGCCGGGCTCCTCGCCGTCGTCGGCATCTTCGACATCGTCGGGACCGTGTTCTCGGGATGGCTGACCGACCGCGTGAACCCGCGCATCCTGCTCGCCGCCTACTACGCGCTGCGCGGGGTGAGTCTGCTGTTCCTGCCGAGCCTGCTCTCGGCCGAGGTGCAGCCGAGCATCATCGTCTTCATCGTGATCTACGGGCTCGACTGGGTCGCGACCGTGCCGCCGACGATCGCGCTGTGCCGCGAGGTCTTCGGCGACAAGGGTCCGCTCGTGTTCGGCTGGGTGTTCGCCGCGCACCAGATCGGCGCCGGCATCGCCTCGGTCCTGGCCGGGATCGTCCGCGACCACACCGGCCAGTACACGTTCGCGTGGTTCGCCGCCGCCGGTCTGTGCGCCGTTGCGGCCCTGGTCAGCGCGACCATCCGTCGCCACCCCGCCCCCACCCCCGCCCCCGTCCGCGAGTAGCCGCGCCGGCGCCGAGTGCACCGGAAGCTGTCGAATGCACGGCCTCTCAACGCAAACTTCCCGTGCACTCGGCGAGTACACGGGAAGTCGACGCGGAGGCAAGCAGCGCGAAGCGCGACCTCAGAGCACCTTGGAGAGGAAGTCCTTCAGGCGCTCGTTCTTGGGGTTGCCGAAGAGCTCGGCGGGCGGGGCCTCCTCGACCACGACGCCGCCGTCCATGAACACCGTGCGACCGGAGACCTCGCGGGCGAAGCCCATCTCGTGCGTCACCAGCACCATCGTCATACCGCCCGAGGCCAGGTCACGGATGACCTGCAGCACCTCGCCGACCATCTCGGGGTCGAGCGCACTGGTCGCCTCGTCGAACAGCATGATCTCGGGGTCCATCGCGAGCGCACGGGCGATCGCCACGCGCTGCTTCTGACCACCGGAGAGGGATGCCGGCTTCGCATCCGCCTTCTCCGAGAGACCGACGCGCTCCAGCAGCGCCAGCGCTCGCTCGCGGGCCTCGGCCTTCGACAGCTTGCCGAGCTCGACCGGAGCGAGGGTGATGTTCTCGAGCACGGTCATGTGCGGGAACAGGTTGAAGTGCTGGAACACCATGCCGATGCGCTGACGCACCTCGTCGAGCTTGACGCTCTTGTCGGTGAGGTCGACGCCGTCGATGATGACGTGCCCCGACGTCGGCTCCTCGAGCTTGTTGAGGCAGCGCAGCAGGGTCGACTTGCCCGACCCCGAGGGACCGATGACCGCGACGACCTCGCCGTCCTCCACGGCCAGGTTGATGCCCTTGAGCACCTCGTTGTCGCCGAACGACTTGTGCAGGTCCTGCACCACGATCTTGCTCATGCGTTGAACGTCCTCTCCAGGCGGTTCGCGAGCAGCGTCAGCAGCGTGATCACGACGAAGTAGATGATGGCGACGATCGTCAGCACCTGCGCGGACAGGTACGTCGAGGCGATGATCTGGCGCGAGACGAACGTCAGCTCCGCGAGGCCGATGACGCTGATCAGCGACGTGTCCTTGAGGGTGATGATGCCCTGGTTCACGAACGACGGGATCATGATGCGGAACGCCTGCGGGAGCACGACCTTCTGCATCGTCTTCCAGTGCCCGAGACCCAGCGAGCGCGAGGCCTCGGCCTGACCGGGATCGACCGCCTGGATGCCTCCGCGGATGATCTCGGTCATGTACGCGCCCGTGTTGAGCGAGAGCGTGATGGCACCGGCGACGAACGGGTTGAACGTCAGGCCGGGGAACAGCTGCGGGATCGCGAAGAACACGAAGAACGCCTGGATGAGGATCGGGGTGCCGCGGAAGACGTAGACGTACGCGGTGGCGATCCAGCGGAACGGGGCGAACTTCGACACCCGACCGAACCCGAAGACGAGACCCAGGATGAACGCGGCCACGATCGCGACGATCGTCGCGAGGATCGTGAGCCACAGCCCCTCCATGAGCGCCGGCCAGTACTGCACCGCGACCGAGAAGATGTCGGTCGGCTGTGCGGACTTCTCGCCGCCGGAGAGATAGGTGTCGACGATCTTGTCGTACTCGCCCGAGGCCTTCAGGTTCTCGAGTCCCGCGTTGAACATCTCGATCAGCTCGGGGTTCTTCCCCTTGTTGACCGCGAAGCCGTACTCGCCGCCCAGCTCGGGCTCGCCGATGAGGCGGAAGCCGGAGCCCTGCTGGATGCCGTAGGCCAGCACCGGGAAGTCCTCGAAGTAGCCGACCGCCTGGCCGGCCTTCACGGCGTCGACCATATCGGTCGTGTCCTGGTACGGAGTGACCTTGAAGCCGTACTCGTCCTTGTTCTCGTCGGCGAAGGTCTGGCCCTGCGTGCCGGTCTTGACGGCGACGGCCTTGCCGTCGAGGTCGTCGAGAGACTGGATGTCGCTCGACTCGAGCACGCCCAGCTGGATGCCGCTGGTGAAGTAGGGCTCGCTGAAGTCGAAGGTCTTCTCGCGCTCCTCGGTGATGGACATGCCCGCCATGACCGCGTCGACCTGGTTCGACTGCAGCGCCTGCACGGCGGCGTCGAATCCGAGCTGGCGGATCTCGACCTCGAACCCCTGGTCCTTCGCGATCGCACGGAGCAGATCCATGTCGATGCCGACGAGGTCGCCCTTCGCGTCGGTGAACTCGAACGGCGCGAACGTGGTGTCGGTGCCGATGACGTACTTCTCATCGTCGTTCGCGGCGGACGCGGGAGCGGCTCCGGCAAGCAGTGCGCCGACGGCGACGAAGGCGACGAGCGCGGCGGCGCCGGCGGTGCGCACCGATCGGCGCAGGCGGCCCGCCGCGGCGGATGGATATCGGATCACGACGTGTGCTCCTCGGGTCGACAGCAGCGACCGGACGATCGCCGAGCATCCACCCTAGTCGCCACGCCGCGCGCCCCCACGCCCGGGGCCGGGCTCAGCGGCCGCAGGAAGGGGGTGCACGCGGGCGATCGGAGGCCCCCGCGTCGAGGGCGGGGCGTCAGGCCGGCGAGAGCTCGATCCAGTACTGGCGGACGCGCGGCTGCCCTGCCTCCGGGGCATCGATCACGTCTTCCAGCTCACCGCCGGCGCCCTCGATCGTGCGGATCGATCCGAGGTTGTCGTCGTCGCAGGTGAGCATGACGCGCTCATAGCCCTCGGCCCGCGCGGAGCGCAGCATGAGGCGGAGCGCCTCGCGCACGATGCCCTCCCGGCGCCGCGACGGGATCACGGAATAGCCGATGTGGCCGCCGAAGCGGCGCAGGTAGTCGTTGAGCTCGCGGCGGAACGAGAGGAAGCCGACGACCTGGTCACCCTCCGTGATCCAGTAGTGGTCGCAGGCGACGTGCCCGTCCGGCAGCACCGCGCCCGGCGTCGCGTACAGCTCCGCCTTCTCGACGAAGGCCTCGCCCGCCGCACGGTCGGGGACGAATCCCTGCTCGTAGCCGCCGCCGTCGATGTGTCCGCCCTCGAACTCGGCCACGGCGCCGGCCCAGGAGTCGAAGTGGTCGATGGTCGGTCGAGCGAGTGCGATCGTCATCGCTCGATGAGAACACGACCCATGCTCAGAGGCAAATGCGCGCGTTCGACGTGCACATGCCGGGGGCTCCGATCCTTCGTCGCTGTAGAAGAAGAAGCGGTATCCACGAATCCGCATGACCGTCGGCACGGGGCGACGCTGGCCAGCCGATGCGCCCACCTCGGCGCGGGAAAGCCGACGGGTCCGGGAGGTGCGGAATGCGCACCTCCCGGACCCGTCGTGGAGGATGAGTCGCTGCTACTCCGTGGTCGCGGCCACCGGGGCCGCCGGCGCCTCCGTCTTGTCGTAACGCCCGAGGAACAGCGACGCGATGAGCGCGATCACCATGACGCACGCGGGCAGCAGGATCGACTGCGCCATGCCGGCAGCGAAGCCGTCGGCAACCTGCGGCGGCAGCGATCCACCGGTCGAGATCCCCGCCGGTGCATCCGCGAGCCCGGGCAGGTTCGCCTCGAGGCGCGACTGCATGAACGCGGCGATGGATGCCGAGCCGATGACGGAGCCGATGGTGCGAGTGGTGTTGTAGATGCCGGCGCCGGCGCCTGCCTGACGCGGCGGGAGCTTGCGCGTGGCGGTGGTGGCGAGCGGCCCCCACATGCCGGCGTTGCCGATGCCCATCAGCGCGGACGGCAGCAGGAACATCCAGATCGGGGTGTCCATGTTGATCAGCGCCGAGTACCAGACGAGCGCGCCGGCCACGCAGAGCAGACCCGGGATGAGGATGATGCGGGGGTCCACCCGGTCGAGCAGCTTCCCGGCGGCCGGAGCGAGCACGCCCGAGAGCACCGCCATCGGGATCAGCAGCAGCGCCGCCTCGGTGGGTGTGAGGCCACGCGCGGTCTGCAGGAAGAACATCATCGGCAGCGACATGCTCGTCACGGTGAAGCCGACCGCGGCGATCGCCACGTTCGCTCCCGAGAAGTTGCGGTCGCGGAACAGCTCGAGCGGCACCAGCGGCTCGCTGCGCGTCTTCGCCTGCTGCAGGATGAACAGCCCGAGGACCACGAGTCCGACGATGATCAGGCTCCACACGGAGATGGGGCCCCAGATCACACCCCAGTCGTACTTCTCGCCCTCCTGGAGCCCGAACACGATGAGGAACAGGGCCACGGCGCTCAGCACCACGCCCACGATGTCGAACCGGTGCGGGTGCGTGGCGAGCCGGGGGACCAGGCGCCACGCGAGCACGAAGGCGACGATGCCGACCGGGATGTTCACGAAGAAGATCCACTTCCAGCCGAAGCCGTCGACGAGCAGTCCGCCGACGAGCGGACCGACGAGGGTCGCGACACCGGCGGTCGCACCCCAGAGCCCCATCGCGGCGCCACGGCGCTCGGGCGGGAAGGTGCGGGTGATCACGGCCATGGTCTGCGGGGTCATGAATGCGGCGCCGAGACCCTGCACGGCTCGCGCGACGATCAGGCCTTCGAGCGATTCCGACAGTCCGCACCAGAGCGAGGCGAGCGTGAAGATGGCGAGACCGATGAGGTAGATGTTCTTCGGGCCGAAACGGTCACCGAGGCGTCCGGTGATCAGCAGCGGCACGGCGTAGGCGAGCAGATAGGCGCTCGTGACCCACACGACGTTGTCGAGGTTGTTCGTGTTCGGGTCGAGCGCGGCCTTGATGGCCGGGTTCGCGACCGAGACGATCGTGGTGTCGACGAGGATCATGAAGAAGCCGATGACGAGTGCCCAGAGAGCGGGCCAGGGGCTCTTCGGCTTGTGGCCGACGGAGTAGGTGCCGGTCGACGGACCGGACGTGGCGGGCGCGGACACCGGCGGGCGGTCTCCGTCGCGGGTGGAATCTGTCATTGCTGTGCGGCCTTTCGCTGAGCGCGGTAGCGATCTGAGTTCTGGAATGCCGTGGGACCCCACGGCAGGGATTCGGTGCCGAGGCGGTCGAGCAGGGAGTCGAGCCAGAGCAGCTCGGCCTCCAACAGGGCCTCTTGGCGTTCGATCTCGACGAGCACCTGCTCGGGGACGCCCTTCTTCCTGGCTCCGAGCAGGCCGTCCCGATGTCGTGCGTGGTCATCGACGAGGGCACCGCGCCTCGCGCGCAGGAGGTCGATGGCCTCCTCGCGCTCGAGGTTGTGCGCCTCGGCGAGCGCGATGCGGAAGTCGGCGGGGCGATCGATGCGAGGCAGCTCGCGCTGCACCCAGGTCACGACCGCATCCCGGCCGGCTTCGGTCAGGGCGTAGGTCGTCCGCTCCGGACGGTTGCCCTCGCGGTCGATGCCGAGCTCGTCGATCAGTCCCGCCCGATGCAGCCGGGAGACCGTGTGGTAGAGCGTGCCGTTGGTGATCGTGAGCAGCCGATCGTCGTGTCGGGCGCGCATGAGACGGACCATCTCATAGGGGTGCATGTCCCCCTCGCGCAGCAGCGCGAGCACCATCACCCCCATCGGAGTGAGCCGGTCGACGGCGTCTTTCTTCATGTCCCACCTCAAATAGTCCATGTGGACTATACGCCTGACGGCGGACAGCGACAAGACCGACCCCGAGCGGTCGCTCAGGCGTCAACCGAGAGCGGCCGCGAGCTGCGTCGTGGTGAGCGGTCGATCCGCGTACACGAGCCTCATCACCGCGGGATCGGGGTTGCCGACGTCCGGCGCCCGATGCACGAGTTCGAGGCCCAGCTTCTCCGCGACGTGCGCCGAGGCCCGGTTGTGCTCCACGAGGTACGCGATGACCGGTCGATCGGGGGCGACGATCCGCGCCTGCTCGATTCCGGCGCGCGCCAGCTCGGTCGCATACCCGTGTCCGTGATGGTCGGCCGCGATCCGGTATCCGACGTTCCACACTTCCCCGCGCAGCAGCGTGCATCCGCCGTTGCCGATGATCTCGCCCGTGTCACGCAGACGCGCGACCCAGGATCCGATCCCCGCCTGCTCCCAGCTGCGCTCCCAGCGCTCCATCATGTCGAGAGTCGTCGCAGGGTCGGTGTGTCGAAGACTCGGGAAGTGCGTCCACACCCGCGGATCGTTCTGGATAGCGAAGACCGCGTCGAGGTCGGACGGGGTCGCCCGCGAAAGCCGGAGCCGGTCGGTGAAGATGTCAGCAGTCACGCCTCCACGCTAGACACCCGCCCCGACACCGGTGGCGCGACCCACGGCCGTAGACATCTGGGGCCGAGGGAACCGGGATAATGGGCGGGTGAGCACACCTTCTGAAGGCACGGCACTGAGCATCCCCGGCTGGCGACACATCTACTCGGGCAAGGTCCGCGACCTGTACGCCTCGGAGGATCCGGTGGACACGCGCATCCTCGTCGTGGCATCCGACCGCGTGAGCGCCTTCGACTTCGTGCTCTCCCCCGGCATCACCGACAAGGGGGCCCTGCTCACGCGCCTGAGCCGCTGGTGGTTCGCGCAGCTCTCCGACTTCCCCAACCACATCGCCGAGGGCGAGCTGCCGGATGCGGTCGCCGACCGCGCCATGCTGGCGCAGTCCCTGGAGATGCTGCCGATCGAGTGCGTCGTGCGCGGCTACATCACGGGCTCCGGCTGGGTCGAGTACCAGGAGAGCGGCACGGTATGCGGCATCCCGCTCCCCGAGGGCCTCCAGAACGGCGACCGCCTCCCGGAACCGCTGTTCACCCCCGCCTACAAGGCGCCGATGGGCGAGCACGACGAGAACATCACGTTCGAGCGTGCCGTCGAGCTGGTCGGTGCCGATCGTGCGGCCGAGCTGCGCGACACCTCGCTCGCGATCTATGCGCGTGCGGCAGCGATCGCCGAGGAGAAGGGCCTGATCCTCGCCGACACCAAGTTCGAGTTCGGGACGGACGCCGAGGGCACCCTGCGCCTGGCCGACGAAGTGCTCACGAGCGACTCCTCCCGCTACTGGGACGCCGAGGCCTGGCGCACCGGCACCACCCCGAGCGAGCGGATGGCGAGCTTCGACAAGCAGATCGTGCGCGACTGGATGGCCGCGAACTGGGACAAGCAGGGCGAGCCGCCACTGCTTCCCGACGACATCGTCGCGCGCACCGCCGACCGCTACCGCGAGCTGATCGACCGCCTCGGCGCCTGACACCTCCTCTCGCGCCGATCAGGCGCTCAGGGAACATTCAGGAATCGGTAGTGTTGCTCCAGCACTCCCGCCATCCCCCCCCGAACCCTGAGGAGCCCGCATGGCCCTGTGGAAGCTGCACGGAAACGGCCGCACGGTCGAGCCCGGCGCCGTCGTCACCCCCGAAGAGCGACTGAGCTGGCCCGCCACGATCGCGATCGGTGCACAGCACGTCGTCGCGATGTTCGGTGCCACGTTCCTCGTGCCGACCCTGACGGGCTTCCCCGTCTCGACCACGCTGCTCTTCAGCGGCCTGGGCACGCTGATCTTCCTGCTCATCACGAAGAACCAGCTGCCCAGCTACCTCGGCTCGTCGTTCGCCTTCATCGCCCCGATCACGGCCGCGGTCGCGGCGGGCGGCACCGGATCGGCACTCGCCGGCGTCGTCGCGGTCGGCCTCCTCCTGGTGGTCGTGGGCCTCGTCGTGCAGTTCGCCGGACTCCGCTGGGTCGACGCCCTGATGCCCCCGGTGGTCGCCGGCGCGATCGTCGCCCTCATCGGCTTCAACCTCGCGCCGACGGCATGGAGCAACTTCTCCCTCGACCCCGTCACCGCCACCATCACGCTGGTCGCGATCATCCTGTTCGCCGTGCTGTTCCGGGGCTTCCTGGGACGCATCTCGATCTTCCTCGGCGTCGCGGTCGGCTTCATCTACGCCGCCTTCACCGGGTCGTTCGATGTCCCCAACGCGCTGCGCGGCGGCAAGACCCCGGCCGAGCTGATCTCCGAGGCGCCGTGGATCGGCCTGCCGCACTTCCAGCTCCCGGACTTCATCGAACCGGGCACCTGGTCGACCATCGCGATGTTCCTCCCCGTCGTGCTCGTGCTTATCGCCGAGAACGTCGGCCACGTGCGAGGCGTCGCGACCATGACCGAGGACCCCTCGATCAACAAGCACACCGGCCGCGCCCTGATCGCGGACGGCGTCGCGACGACCATCGCCGGTGGCTTCGGCGGATCGGGAACCACGACGTACGGCGAGAACATCGGCGTCATGGCCGCCACCCGCGTCTACTCGACCGCCGTCTACTGGGTCGCCGGCCTGTTCGCGATCCTCCTGGCGTTCTCCCCGAAGGTCGGCGAGGTGTTCAACTCGATCCCCGCCGGCGTCCTCGGTGGCGCCACCACCGCGCTGTACGGCCTCATCGGCATCATCGGCATCAAGATCTGGGTCGACAGCCGCGTCGACTTCTCGCGTCCGGTCAACCAGTACACGGCCGCCGTCTCGCTCGTGATCGGCATCGCCGGCTTCTCCATGCAGCTCGGCGACTTCGCCTTCGGCGGCATCGTGCTCGGCACGGTCGCGGCCCTGCTGATCTACCACCTGGGCAACCTCATCGCCCGCGCCCGCAAGACGGGCGCCGACGACCCGCGGCCGCTCGAGGCGGTCGGCCCGCTCGGCGGCGACCCCGAGTAAGTCGCGCCGCACGACGACGAACACCCCGGATGCCTCACTCGAGGCGTCCGGGGTCTCTCCGTCTCCCGCGGTGCGGTCCGCACCGCAGCGCTCAGTCGATGACCGCGAGCACCCCGTCGGCCGCGACCATCGCGGAGAGCTCGGCCCGCTGCGACAGGGCGCCGGGGCGATGCGCCGTCACGGTGGTCTCCATCTTCATCGCATCGAGGACCGCGACGGGGTCTCCCTCCGCGACCTCGGCGCCGTCGTCGACCAGCCAGCGCACGAGCGTGCCCGGCACCGGCGAGCGCAGCGCGGTCGGATCGGACGCGGGCGAGGTCGGCGCAGCATCCACCGGCCGTCCGAGTCCCGCCAGCAGACCGGCCGGCAGGCCGAGCACGACGCGACGTCCGTCGATCTCCACGGGGAAGCGCTGCAGCGCGGCATCCGGCACCGCCGCCGGCCGCGACTGCGATTCGAGCTTCGGCAGCAGCGCGCTCTCGATCCACTGCGTGTGCACCGCGAAGGTCTCCGTCGCGAACGCCTCGTCGTCGAGCGCGAGCAGATCGAACGGGATGACCGTCGCCGGCCCCTCGACCGCGAGCTCCCGCAGCGCCCGGCGAGCGCGGACGAGAGCCGCATCCCGGGAATCGGCATGCACGATCAGCTTGGCGATCATCGAGTCGAAGGCCGGCTGCACGACGTCCCCCTCGTCGATGCCGCTGTCCCACCGCACGCCCGGGCCGCCGGGGATCCGCAACCGCTCGACGCGTCCGGGGCTGGGCAGGAAGCCGCGACCGGGGTCCTCGGCATTGATCCGGAACTCGAAGGCGTGCCCCACCGGCGTCGGCGTCTCGGCGATCGACGGCCCCTCGCCGAACGCGATCCGGAACTGCTCGCGCACCAGGTCGGTCCCGGTGACCTCCTCCGTGACGGGGTGCTCCACCTGGAGCCGCGTGTTCACCTCGAGGAAGGAGATGGTGCCGTCGGCCGCGAGGAGGAACTCGACCGTTCCGGCTCCGCGGTAGTCCACCTCGGCGCAGATCGACCGCGCCGCCTCGTGGAACCGCGCCCGCTGCTCGGCGGAGAGCCCCGGCGCCGGAGCCTCCTCGATGAGCTTCTGATTGCGCCGCTGCATCGAGCAGTCGCGGTCGCCGACCACCACGACACCGCCACGACCGTCGCCGAGCACCTGCACCTCGATGTGCCGCGGGCTCTCCAGGAAGCGCTCCACGAAGCACTCGCCCCGACCGAAGGCGGCGATCGCCTCCCGGGTGGCCGCGTCGAAGGCCTCGGCCACGTCGGACAGCTCGCGCACGACCTTGAGCCCGCGTCCGCCACCGCCGAAAGCCGCCTTGATCGCGATCGGCAGTCCATGCTGCTCCGCGAACGCCACCGCCTCCTCCGGCCCGGCCAACGGCTCATCGGTGCCGGCGGCGAGCGGTGCGCCCACGCGCTGGGCGATCCGGCGTGCGGTCATCTTGTCGCCGAGGGCGTCGATGCTCTCGGGCGTCGGACCGATCCAGACCAGTCCCGCCCCCTCCACGGCCCGCGCGAAGGCGGCGCTCTCCGACAGGAAACCGTAGCCGGGGTGCACCGCATCCGCGCCCGACCGGCGCGCGGCATCCAGCAGCGCCTCGACGGAGAGGTACGTCTCCGCCGCGGTCGATCCCCCGAGCCCCACGGCTTCGTCGGCCAGACGCACGTGCAGGGCATCCGCATCCTGGTCCGCGTAGACCGCGACCGACGTGTACCCGGCTTCGGTGCAGGCGCGGATGACGCGCACCGCGATCTCCCCGCGATTCGCGATCAGCACGGTGGTCATGAGGACTCCTTGACGATGAGACGAAGACGCACACCCGGCGCCAGCTGACCTGCGAGGTCGAGGCTGCGATCCGTGAGCGCACCGATGATGGGGTATCCCCCGGTGAGCGGATGGTCGGGCAGGAACAGGACCGGCTGCCCGTCCGGCGGCACCTGGATCGCCCCGGTGACCGCACCCTCGCTCGGCAGTTCGCCCCCGAGGGCGCGTTCCAGCGGGACATCGCCCTGCAGACGGATGCCGACGCGATCGGACCGCGGCGTGACCGTCCACTCCTGAGCGGTCAGGGTGTCGAACGCGGCCGCCGTGAACCAGTCGTCACGCGGACCGAGGGTGATCTCGAGGTCGACGACATCTCCCGGGGCCGGCAGCTCACGCGGCACGGCATCCGGCTCGACAGGACCCACCGCCACCCCGCCGATCGGGAGGACGGCACCCGCCACGAGCTTCTCGGGGCCGAGTCCGGCGAGGGTGTCCGCCGCACGGCTGCCCAGCGCGGGCACCGCGTCCAGCCCCCCGCGCACGGCGACGACGTATCGCAGTCCCCGCTCCGGGTGGCCCAGTGTCAGCTCGTCGCCGTCGACCGTCGCGAAGGGCTCGCCGTGCGGGACGGGACGGACGCTGCCGTCGACCTCGGTCAGGGCGAGCGAGCCGGATGCGCCCGTGACCGCGGCTACTCCAGCGCCCCGGAACCGGAGCACGGCTCCCCCGACGCTCTCCAGCACCGCGGCAGTGGCCGCGTTGCCGACCGCGCGGTTCGCATCACGCATCGCCCGACGGTCGGCCACTCCGGACGCGGAGACCCCGAGCGCCGCGTAGCCCGGCCGCCCGGCATCCTGCACCAGCAGCTGCAGCGACGGACGGACGACCTCGACGGCGGCATCCGTGCCGAAACCCAGACCATCCGTGCCGGCTGCGGCGGGTTGCTCCTCGACGGGCCGGGCGTGCGACGGATCGTCTCTGTTTCGGACGAGGCCTCCCCCATCGGCCCCTCCCACATCGAGCCGAGCCGCCTCGCGCACGCGCTCGAACCGCACCGCGGTCCCCGGAGACAGCAGCGCGGGCGGATCGCGATCGATGTCCCACATCACCGCATCCGTCCTCCCGATGAGCTGCCACCCGCCGGGGCTCTCGCGCGGGTACACCCCGGTGAACTGCCCGGCGAGCGCGACCGATCCGGCGGGCACGCGGGTGCGCGGCGATGAGCGGCGCGGCACATCGAAGAGGGGGTCGCTGCTCACGACGTACCCGAAGCCCGGGGCGAACCCGGAGAACGCGACCCGCCAGTCCGCGGCGAGGTGCCGATTCACCAGCTCCTCCGCCGAGACGTCGAGCAGGGATGCCGCCCCGTCGAGGTCTTCGCCGTCGTACCGCACGGGCACGGTGACCTCACCGCTGCCGGGCAGGTGTGCGGCGTCGATCTCGGTCGAGGCCAGCACGGCGGCGAGATCAACGGCCGAGACGCGGAGCGGATCGAAGCGCACCAGCACGGTGCGGGCACCCGGGATGCGCTCGACGATGCCGGGCACGCCCTCCCACGCGAGGTTGAGGCGCATGGCTTCGTCGAGGTCGGCCGCCTCGACGAGAAGCGCGCGATCGGATGCCGTGAGGATGCGCATCAGTCAGCACGCATCCGTCATCGGGAGCCCGCGAACGGAGCGATCGTGATGCCCGCGTCCTGCAGCATCCGCTTGGTCTCCGCGGCCATGGCCACCGACCCCGGGCTGTCGCCGTGGACGCAGATCGACTGCGCGACCACGGGCACGTCGGTGCCGTCGATGGCACGGATCACACCGTCGGAGGCGAGGCGCACCATGCGCTCGGCCACCGCTGCCGGGTCGTGCAGCACGGCCCCCTCCTCGGTGCGCGACACGAGCTGTCCGTCGGGCTGGTACGCCCGGTCGGCGAAGGCCTCCGCGGCGACCGTGAGACCGGCACGCTCGGCGACGTCGAGCACGACACCGCCGGACAGTCCCAGCAGCACCAGGCTCGGGTCGATCGCGCGGATCGCCGCCACCACGTCCTTCGACTGCCGCTCATCCCGCGCGATCGTGTTGTACAGCGCCCCGTGCGGCTTGACGTACGCGACCCGTCCGCCGACCGCGGACGCGAGGCCCATCAGCGCACCGAGCTGGTACTCGACGTGCGCCTGCAGCGTGGCCGAGTCGATGTCGACCTTCGTGCGTCCGAAGTTCTCGTAGTCGCGGTAGCCGGGGTGCGCGCCGATCACGACACCGCCCTGGACGGCGGCCGCGAGGGTCTCGCGGATGCCCTCCGGGCTGCCGGCGTGGAAGCCGCACGACACGTTCGCACTGGTGACGAGGCGGAGCATGCTCTCGTCGTCGCTGACGATCCGGTCGGCGACGTTCTCGCCGAGGTCCGAGTTCAGGTCGATCGATGTCATGCGATCACGCTCCGATTCCGAGGAAGGCGAAGATGGGACCGACCGAGACGATCCCCATGTACCAGGTGAGCAGCGTCACGAGCGTACCGGCGACGAGCAGCCACATCGGGTACTTCTTCGAGCCGAGCAGGTCGCGGCGGAACCAGCCGATGTACATGAACACCGTGAGGCCGATCGGCAGGATCAGGCCGTTGAAGCCGCCCACGAAGACGAGGATCGCGGCCGGAGCCGTGCCGATCGACAGGTACACGATCAGCGACACGACGATGAAGGCGACGGTCGCGAGCTGCAGCGGCCATCCGCCCTTGAGCTTCTTGGTGAAGGTGGAGAGGAACGTGGCCGAGGTGTACGCCGCACCGATGACCGAGCTGATCGCGGCGGCCCAGAAGATCGCGCCGAAGATGCGGAGTCCGGCGTCGCCGAGCACGGCGCCGAACGCCTGACCGGCCGGGTTCGCACCCTGACCCGACAGGTCGAGCGTGACGCCCGAGGCCACGACGCCGAGGATCGCGAGGAACAGCACGTAGCGCATGACGCCGGTGACGAGGATGCCGTTGGTGGCCGCGCGCATCACGGGACCGGCGTGCTCCGGACCGACGTGGCCGGAATCGAGGTAGCGGTGGGCGCCGGAGTAGGTGATGTATCCGCCGACCGTTCCGCCGACGATCGTGGTGATGGTGGCGAAGTTCAGCTCGTCGGGCACGAAGGTCTGCCGCAGGGCTTCGCCGATCGGCGGCTGCGCGATGACGGCAACCACCACGGTCATCACGATCATGCCGATGCCGAGCACGACGAGCACGATGTCCATCACGGGGCCGGCCTTCTTCACCAGGAAGATGATGATCGCGAGGACCGCGGTGACGATGCCGCCCAGCTTCGCGTCGATGCCGAGCAGGGCGTTGAGGCCCAGACCGCCACCGGCGATGTTGCCGATGTTGAAGGCCAGGCCGCCGATGACGACGAGCACGGCGATCAGGTGCCCCGAGAAGGGGATGGCGCTGTTGGCGAGTTCACCGGCACGCTTGCCGGACGACGTGATCATGCGCCAGATGTTCAGCTGCACCGCGATGTCGACGAGGATCGAGATGAGGATCGCGAACGCGAAGGCCGCCCCCATCGTCGCGGTGAAGGTCGCGGTCTGGGTGATGAAGCCGGGGCCGATGGCGCTGGTGGCCATGAGGAAGATCGCACCGATGACGGCACTGCGCCCGGCGCGCTTCTTGACGCTCGCGAGGCGGGCTTCGTCTTCCGGGGAGAGGGAGGCGGTGGTCTGCTCTGACATGCGGGGGATTCCCATCGTCGTTGGTGGGTGTCGATAGACGCCCAGTGTAGAACGGATTGCGCTTGATTGTTCAACAATCATGTTTCCGTCGTGCTACAGCGACGTTGCCTTCGTGTGATTCCTGCGGCCCGACTGCCGACGATCCACGCATGCCGCGCCCTACGATGAAGGCATGAACCAGCAGGGCCCGCTCGCCGATGTGCTCCGTCAGCGCATCATCGACGGCGACTTCGCGCCCGGGTCGCGCCTGTCGGAGTCGGCACTCGCCGAGCAGTTCGACGTGTCGCGCAACACCCTCCGCGAAGCCTTCCGCGTGCTCGCCGAGCAGGGTCTCGTCGAGCACATCCCGCACCGCGGAGTCTCGGTCGCCTCGCCGAACATCGCCGACGTGATCGACATCTACCGCGCACGCCGCGTGATCGAGTGCGCGGCACTGCGCCAGTCGGAACCCGAGCACCCTGCCGTGCAGCTGATGCGCGATGCCCTCGCCGAGGCGGAGGAGCAGCTGCCGCACGAGGACTGGCGACGGATCGGCAGCGCGAACATGGCCTTCCACGATGCGATCGTCGCTCTCGCCGACAGCGCACGCCTCGCCCGCACCTACCGCGACGTCGCGGCCGAGCTGCGGCTGGTGTTCCTCGAGATCGACGAGCCGCGATCGCTGCACGAGCCCTTCGTCCGCCGGAACCGGGCGGTGCTCACCGCCCTGCTCGAACGGGGGCCGGAGGCGGCCGCCGAGGAGCTCGAGCACTACCTCACGGCATCCGAGCGCAGCGTGCTGGGCGCGTTCGCGCGCATGGGCCACGCCTGACGGAGCCGACGCCGGGGACTACTGCTCCTGGTTCAGCGCGGCCGTCGCCCGCGGGCGCGGCTCTCCCTCGCGGAGCGGAGCCGGCGGGGCGATCGGGGACGCGGGTTCGGGCAGCCCGTAGCGGCGGTGCATCCAGCGCCGCGCCTCCTCGAGCGGGTATGTGTCGCCGAACACGGCGAACTTCACGAAGACGCCCTCGAGCGTGCTGCGGAGCATGACCTCTTCGAGGGCGGGATCGTCGGCGCCCCGCGCGCGGAACAGGTCGCGCACGGCATCCTCCGCGGCGGTCGCTCCTGCTTCGTGCCGCGCTTCGGACTCGGCGAACAGTCGATGCGTGGCGGGCTGCTGCTGCATGGCCAGCACGGCCCGCTGCAGCGGGATCGCGTAGGCGGTCGCCGTGAGGGCCCCGTCGATCACGGCCGCGAGCATCTCGTCCGGGGTCCCCTCCACGCGGGCGAAGCCCAGCACGGTCTCGAACCAGCGATCGATGACGGCGGCGACGAGCTGGTCCTTGCCGCCGAAGTGGTAGTTCACGAGCCCCTGGGCGACCCCGGCGCGCTTCGTGATCTCGGCGATGCTGGCTCCGGCGACCCCGCGCTCGGCGAAGGTCGCGATCGCCGCCTGCAGGAGATTCTCTCGCGCGCGTTCACGGGCGAGACGGTTCTGCTCGTCGGAGCGAGCCATGCGGCATCCACCTCCTGAGTTCACCCCGCGTGCTTTTCGAATCGCCCCCCTGCCGTATAGATTACTCACTGAATAGTCGTTCAATCTATGAACGGACACGGATTCACCCCCTCCCTGGAGCACCCATGCACTCTTTCGCGAGCGTCGACTTCAACAGCATCACCTCGATCCTCGAGTGGCTCATCAGCCAGTGGTGGGCGTGGGCGATCGTCGGTGCCGTGGTGCTGTTCTTCCTCGTGATCTGGATCCTCCCGGCCGCGAAGGTCAAAGCCTCTCCGGAGCACGCCACGACCGGCGTGGACGCCGATGAGATCGCCCTCGGCTTCCTGCAGATCGTGAACCTCCCCTCCGGCCACTGGAACGACCCGACCGCCTCGATCCTCGGCGACCGCGAGAAGAAGGTGCTCGTCGACCAGTGGGGCGTGCACACCCGGCAGGAGTGGCTCGACAACATCGAGCGCCTGACGACCGTTCGCCGTCGTCGCGAGGTGTGGGTGCTCTACCTCGCCGTGCGCGCCGACCTCGCCGACCGCCTCGGGCGCGCCCCGAAGGCGAAGGAGTGGCTCGCCGCGATCGTGCAGGAGGGCGGCGACAAGCGCGACGCGCGCACCTTCGTCACCTCGATCGAGTACTCCGAGTCGGAGGTGCGCAAGCGCGTCGGCAAGGACATCGTCACCCCCGGCCTCTTCGTGCGCACACTCGACGGCTATGCGCTCGGGCAGGCCGTGGCCATGACGACCTGGGGCGTCGCGCTCGGACACGCCGACGTCGCCGAGGCACGCGAGATCATCCATCGCATCAACGTCGAAGCCCGCCCGGCCTTCACCTCGTGGGCCGACTTCGGGCTGAGCTACATCGTGGGTCGGGTCATGCACTGGTCCGACGGGAACGTCGACGAGAAGTCCTTCGAGAAGTTCGGCGACGGGTGGTCCGACTTCAAGGCCGCGGCGACCGAGAAGCGCAACGGCCCGTGGGCATCGCTGCCGTGGAGCCTGTAACCGTCGACCTGGAACCGCTGCGGCGCAGCGCGGGACTGCGCGACATCCTCACCTACGAGCGCATCTGCGGGATGCCGCCGCATCGCCGGTTCCTCGTGGTCCTGGTGGCGGTCCTGCTGTTCGCGGCGGCGATGCTGGCCGGACTGTGGTTCCTCGGACGCGGCGACATCCTGACGGTCGCACCGATCCTCGGGGTGTTCGTGATCGGATACACACTGCTCGCCGCCGTGGGTTTCGTCTGGTGGGCGGTCGGGTTGAGCAGACGGGTCAAGGTCGCGGCCTTCGCCTGGCAGAACGGATGGGCGTACGCCGACACGCTCGAGCAGACCCGTCGCCCCGGAGCCGCGTTCGCCCGGGTCGTGCGCGGGCGCGAGCGGGCGGTCGTCGCCTGCGACGACGAGCGGATGCCGTTCGAGCTCGGCGTGCACCACTCGGTGTCGCGCGGGGAGCAGCGCGCCACCATCCAGCGCCCCTTCGCCTTCATCGAGCTGCCGCTGCCGTCGGCCGTTCCGCACATCGTCCTCGCGAACCGGAAGCACAGCATCATCCCCACGCTCGGCCTCGGTCGCGGAGCCGCACGGCTGGAACTGGAGGGGGACTTCGCGAAAACCTTCCGACTCCTCGTCCCCGAGGGTTATCAGCAGGACGCGCTCTACATCTTCACGCCCGACCTGATGGCCCGCGTGCTCGACCTCGGCTCCGGGGCGGAGATCGAACTCGTCTCCGACCGCCTCTACGTGTACCTGCCGTCCGGCACCCGTTTCGACCGTGCGGACACCATGGCGGCAGCCCTCACGCTCGCCGAAGAGTTCCACCGCCGCTTCGCCGCGCGCACGGAGCTGTACCGCGACGACGCCACCGGCGAGCTCGCCGGACGAGCGGGCGTGGCCGTGGGACTGCGCGGCCAGCGCCTCGGCGGTCGCGGGATCTCGGTCTTCGCCGTCGCCGGGACGGCCGCAGTGCTGCTGCTGTCGGCGGGGCTCACCGCATTCTCCCTGTTCGGCGGTGATCTGCTCGCATCGATCTTCGGCTGACCCGCTCAGCCGCGCACAGCCCGGGTCCATCGGACTCGGTCGCCGTGCGATCCAGACGCACGGGTGCGTCCCTGGCCCGGAGGGGGCGCCAGGGCCGCATCCGTGTTCCTCCCCCGCTCACGCGGAGGTATCGCTCACGCGGAGGCGCGCACCACGAGCTCGGTCGGAAGGATGGTCGTGCGCGCAGGGTCCTCGCCCGCCAGACGCGCGAGCAGGACACCGGCCATCGCCTCGCCCTGCGCGTACATCGGCTGCCGCATCGTGGTCAGCGGCGGGTCGGTGGTCAGGGCCACGGAGGAGTCGTCGAAGCCGACCAGGGCGATGTCCTCCGGCACCCGGACGCCCGCCGCGCGCAGCGCCGTCAGGGCACCGCGCGCCATCAGGTCGCTGGCCACGAAGATCGCATCCGGACGCCCGCCGTCGAGGAGCCGTCGTGCGGCGTCCGCTCCGCTCGCCTCGCTGTAGTCGCCCTCCTCCTCCGCGTACGGGGTGAGGCCGGCATCCGCCAGCGCAGCCCGGAACCCCTGCACGCGGTCGTCCGAGGCGACCATGGTCAGGGGCCCGGAGATCGTCGCGATGCGCGTCCGACCGATGTCGACCAGCCGACGTGTCGCGGTCTTCGCTCCCGCGACGTTGTCGACGTCGACCACGTAGTCCCCTTCGCGCCGGCGCACCGGACGTCCGCCGTAGACGACGGGCACGGCATCCGCGATGCGGTCGATGAACGCGTCGCTGGTGTGGTGCGACACGATCAGCGCGCCGTCGACGCCGCCGTTGCGCACGAAGCTGGTCATCTTGTCGCCGGGGTCGTCGCTGGCGATGAGCAGGTTGAGGAGGTAGTCCGAGCCGCCGAGCGCGCCCGTGATGCCGGCGACGATGGCCGCGAAGAACGGATCGCCGAAGAAGCGCGTGGTGTCCTCGGGGATGATGAGGGCGATGGCGTGCGTCTGCCGTGAGGCCAGCGATCGGGCCGCCCGGTTGGGCACGTAGTTCAGCTCGTCGATCGCGGTGCGGACGGCGGCGAGCGCCTCCGGGCTCACGGCCGTCGATCCGTTCACGACCCGCGACACCGTCGATCGGGAGACGCCCGCAGCGGACGCCACCTCTTCGATGGTCGCTCGGGGCGACATCATCGTTCGCACTCTTCCATCGCCCTATTCTCACCGGTCGCGGCGGTCAGCACCGACCGTCTCGCTCCGAGTCGCGCAAATGATCGCATCCTGCCTTCCCTGCGACCTGTCACGCGATTCCGGTGCCGGGTGGGGTCTCCTCGACGTCGACGAGCCATCCGGTCCGTCGACGGTGCCGCTCCTCGACACCGTCGGACGGCACGGATGGTCCGTGGTCCTCGACGACCGGGAGCGGCACTCCCCGGACGGATGCCCGTCGGGTCGAATCGGGTACCCGTTCGATGCGGACTCCCTGTCGCGGGACCCGTGCTCCCGCAGGCACCCCGTCCGGACGCCGCCGGTCGTCGGACGGCCGGGCCCGGGCGAACGGATCGACGAAGTCCTCGAACCTGCGCTCGACCACCTCGTGCGTGATCTCGTGCACGGCCACGACCCTGCCGCGCACCCGATCCGCGTACTCCTCTTCGTGGTGCGACTCCAGCGCATCGACGGTGCCGGTCAGCTCCGCCCCCAGCTCGTCGACCAGGACCTCCGGATCACGCGACCGGATGCCGAAGTCGACCCGATCGCCGATCTCGAACGGATCCCCGCAGCATGCCCACTCCCACGGGGTGAGCCACACACGCGTCATCCGGCCAGACTAACCCCGACCTGCGAGTGCCCGATCAGAGCTCGCGGGCGGCGATGATGCGGGCGTACTCCCGACCCGAGTCCTTCAGCGTGCGCTCCTGGGTGTCGTAGTCGACGCGGACGATGCCGAAGCGCTTGTCGTAGCCCCAGGCCCACTCGTAGTTGTCGAACATCGACCAGTAGAAGTAGCCGCGGACGTCCACCCCCGACTCCGCGGCGTCGAGCACCGCACCCAGGTGCCGTCGGAGGAACTCGGTGCGGTCGGCGTCGTGCACGCGGGTCTCGCCGTCTTCGACCACCACCACGTCGTCATACGCGGCACCGTTCTCGGTCATGGAGAGGACGGTGCCCGCCGGCTCGGCGTACTCGGTCCAGACCCGCTGCAGCACCCGGGTGAGACCCTCGGGCTGCACCTCCCAGTTCTGCGCGGTGCGGGGCAGACCGCGCTCGACCGAATGGATGCCGTCGCTCGACGGGTACGGGCTGCGACCCTGACGCTGAGTCGCGGGTCCGCCGGAGACGGGGGGCTCGGCCGGTGCCGTGCCCGAGACGAAGTCGCCGTGGTAGTAGTTCACGCCCTGCGTGTCGATGCGCTGCGCGATCGTGTCGAGATCGCCGTCGCGGACCGCGGCCTCGAACTGCGCCACCGCGTCCGCATCGACCGCGCGGATGTCCTCCACGATGTCGGCGGGGTAGCTGCCGCGGTAGATCGGGTCGAGGAACCAGCGGTTGAACTGTCCGTCCACCCGACGGGCGGCGTCGACGTCGGCCGCGTTCTGCGGGTCGGCCGGGTCGGCGACGGTGTGGTTCAGGGTGATGCCGAGGTTGAGCGAGGCGTCACGCCCGCGCAGCTCCTGCACCGTCTTCCCGTGCGCGAGCAGCAGGTGGTGCGAGGCGAGCAGCCCCTCCGCGATGCTGGTGTGACCGGGCGCATGCTCCCCGGCCGTGTAGGAGAGGAACGACGAGCACCACGGCTCGTTCAGCGTGGTCCACACGTTCACCCGGTCGCCCAGGGCGTCGTGCATGGTGCCCGCGTACTCCAGGAAGCGGTCCACCGTGTCGCGGTTCGTCCAGCCCCCGACTTCCTGCAGCGCCTGCGGCATGTCCCAGTGGTACAGCGTCAGCCAGGGCAGGATGTCGGCGGCGAGCAGCTCGTCGACCAGGCGCTCGTAGAAGTCGACCCCGGCGGGGTTCACGGCTCCGCCGTCGGGACGCACGCGCGACCACGAGGTCGAGAAGCGGTACGTCTGCAGCCCGAGCTCGGTCATCAGCGCGACGTCCTCGGCGTGACGGTGATAGTGATCGCACGCCACGTCGCCGTTGTCGCCGTTGATCACCGCGCCGGGCACGCGGGCGAACGCGTCCCAGATGGATGCGGTGCGCCCGTCCTCGAAGGCCGCCCCCTCGATCTGGTACGCCGCGGTCGCGGCTCCGAAGAGGAAGTTCTCGGCGAAGGAGCGGGTCATAGGGGTCATCCTTTCACCGCGCCCGCCATGATGCCACTGACCAGCTGGCGACCCGCGACCACGAAGAGCACGAGCAGCGGAAGGGTCGCGAGCACCGCACCGGCGAGCACGATCGAGTAGTCGATGTAGTACCCCGACTGCAGCTGGCTGAGCGCCGTCTGCAGGGTCGGGTTCTGCGGGGAGAGCACGATCAGCGGCCACAGGTAGTCGGTCCACGCCGTCATGAAGGTGAAGAGTCCGAGGATCGCCATGGCCGGCCGCGCCGCGGGGAGTCCGACGGTCAGGAACGTGCGGAACTGATTGGCGCCGTCCATGCGGGCGGCCTCGATCAGCTCGTCCGGGATGACGTCCACCAGATACTGCCGCATGAAGAAGACGCCGAACGCGGTGACGAGCGTCGGCACGATGACCGCCCCGATCGAACCGGTCCAGCCGAGCTCGCGCATCAGCATGAACAGCGGGATGATGCCCAGCTGCGTCGGGATCGCCATGGTCGCGATCACGAAGATCATCAGCCCGTCGCGGCCCTTGAAGCGGAGCTTCGCGAACGCGTAGCCCGCGAGCGTCGAGAACGTGACGACCGAGAGGGTGATGATGCCCGAGATCAGGAACGAGTTGCCGAGGGCGAGCCAGAAGGGGATCGCGTCGAACACCTTGGCCGCGTTGGCGAGGAAGTTGCCGCCGGGGATCAGCGGCAGCGTCTCGCCGCGGGTGGCGTTCGTGCCGCTGGCGACCACGACCGACCACCACAGCGGATACACGCTGCCGATGATGAAGGCGGCGAGCAGCCCGTAGGTGAGGAAGCCGGGGCGGCTGCCGATGCCGGCGGTTCCGCCGGCTGCATCGCGGCGACGACGGATCTTCTCGGGGACGCTCAGCGCCTGCGTGGCGGTCATCGCGCGTTCTCCTCGGTCGTGGTGGCGATCGTCGTTCCGGCGGCGGCGGCGCTCGTCGCGGCCGCGGCGTCGGTGCGCGCGCGGCGACGGGCCGCGCGGTTCTTGGGGGCGTCTCCGGTGGAGATGCGCCGGGAGATCAGGAAGTTGATCACGCCGATTCCGACGATCAGCAGGAAGAGCAGGATGGCGACGGCGGATGCTTCCCCGAGGTTCCGTCGGAAGAAGGCGAGCTCCCAGAGGAACAGCACCGTCGTCTGGAACTGTCGGTCGCTGCCGCCGATGCCGCCCGCGGTCGACACGTCGAACAGGCGCGGCTCGGCGAAGATCTGCAGGCCGCCGATCGTCGCGGTGATGATCACGAAGATCAGCGTCGGGCGGATCGTGGGGATGGTGATCGAGAAGAAGCGGCGTGCGGCGCCGGCCCCGTCGAGCGCGGCCGATTCGTAGAGGTCGCGTGGCACGGCTTGCATCGCGGCCAGCAGGATAAGGGCGTTGTAGCCCGTCCAGCGGAAGTTCACCATGACGGCGATCGCGATGTGCGACAGTGCGGTGTTGTGCTTCCACTCCTGGTCGGCGATGCCGATGAGGTTGAGCAGGTTGTTGGCCAGGCCGTCGGCCTCGTTGAAGATGCTCGAGAAGATGATGGCGACCGCGACCGGGGTGACCACGAACGGGATCAGCACGCTCATCCGCCAGAAGGTGGGTGCGCGCAGCCCGCGGTCGAGGAGGTAGGCGATCACGAGGGCCACGGCCAGCTGCGGGATCGCGGAGAGCAGGAAGATGCTCAGGGTGTTGCCGATCGAGTTCCAGAACATGGAGTCGCCGAGGATCTCCACGAAGTTGCCGACCCCGACGAACTCGCCCTCGCCCTTGAGCAGGTCCCACTCGTGCACCGCCACCCAGACGGTGTAGAGCAGCGGGAACAGGCCGACCAGCCCGAACAGCAGGAAGAACGGCGAGATGTAGAAGTACGGCGAGGCGTTCTGGTCGAACCGGGAGACCCGGTGGCGCCAGGAGCGCTTCGGAGGAGCATCCTTCTGCGCGGATGCCGTCTCGCGGCGTTCCGCGGACGGGGCGGTGAGTGTCATGGGGTGTCCTTTGGAAGTGCAGGTGCGCGTTTCGTCTCGCTGCGCCCGCCCGGCGACCGGTGTGAGTACCGGTCGCCGGGCGAGCGCGGTGGAGCCGAGCGGGACGAGACGCCCGCAGGGGGTCAGTCGACGAGCTCGTTCAGGAGCTTGATCGCCTGATCCCAGGAGCCCTGCGTGTCGGTCTCACCGCGGTCGAGGCTGCTGAGAGCCGGCCCGAAGACGTTCTCCTGGATGACCGAGTCGTCGGCGCCCTTGAACTGCGCCACGACGCCCTTGGCGCGCTCGGCGAGGATCGCACCGGTCGGGGCGTCGTTGAAGAACGGGTTCGGCGTCGCGTCGGCGGCGAGCGTCTCCTGCGCCTTGATCGTCGACGGGAAGTTGCCCGCCGCGGCGGACTGCTTCACCTGCTGCTCGGGCTGCGTCAGCCAGTCGGCGAGCTCAGCAGCCGCCTTCTTGTGCTGCGAGGACTCCGGGATCGACAGGAACGCGCCGCCCCAGTTGGCCGCGCCGCCGGGGAACACGTCGGCGAAGTCCCAGCCGGTGGAAGCGTCGCCGCCGCCGGCCTCGACCTGCCCCTGCACGACGCCGAGCATCCAGCCCGGGCACACGAAGGTCGCGAAGGTGCCGTCGACGAACGACTTGCCGCCGTTCCAGTCCCAGGCCGTCTGGGCGGCGGACTGGCCGCCCTCGGTCGCTGCGCCCAGCAGCTCGAAGCGCTCCTTGAGCTCGGCGTTGTCCTCGACATTCAGCTTCCCGTCGGCGGTGTAGTACCCCTCGTCGAGCTGGTTGACCATGGCGTTCCAGACGAAGCCGGAGTGGTCGTACCAGGCCTTGCCGGTCTTCGCGGTGTAGTCGGCGCCGACCTGGAAGTAGTTCTCCCAGTCGCCGTTGAGAAGCTCGGCCACCGACTCGCGGTCGCTCGGGAGTCCGGCGGCCTCGAACGCGGCGCCGTTGTAGCAGATGCCGCTCGGGCCGATGTCGGTGCCGTAGCCGATCACGCGGCCCTCGGCATCGGTCGCCTGGCCGTACTTCCAGTCGACCCAGTCGTCCTTGCGGTCTTCGATGCCGTAGTCGCGGAGGTCGACGAAGGTGTCGGAGACGTCCATGATGGCCCCGAGCCAGCCCTCCTCGATCGCGACGACGTCGCTGAGGCCGGATCCGGCGGCGATCTTGGTGAACGCATCGGTGCGGGCGTTGCCACCCGTGTCGATGTTGGTCGCCTCGATCTTCACGTTCGGATGCGCCTTCTCGTACTCCTTGTAGAGGTCGTCGTAGCCGAAGGTGCCGAACGTGGTGACGGTCAGCGTGACGTCCTCGTCGGCGCTTCCTCCTGCGGAATCGTCGGTGCTGCCGGAGCAGCCGGCCAGGGCGAGGGCGGAGACGGATGCCAGGGCGGCGGTCACGAGGATCCGGTGGCGGGCACGTGTGTTCACAGTTCACTCCTTTGTGGTGGTCGTGCGGTGTGTGATGCGTCGGGACGTCGTGGGAGCGCTCCCACGAACTGAGCAGTCACTCTATGGGAGCGCTCCCACGGTGTCAAGCCATGCTGGCGGGAGGTACCCTTGGGCAGTGCCCGAAGCCACGCTCTCCCCTGCCCTCGTCCGCGCCGAAGCCCTGATCCGCAACGTGCCGGACTACCCGGCGCCGGGCATCATCTTCCGCGACATCACGCCGCTCCTCGCCGATGCCGAGGCACTGCGGGTGACGACCGAGGCCATCATCGAGCCCTTCGCCGGCCAGTTCGACGTGATCGCCGGCATCGAGGCCCGCGGTTTCATCCTCGCCAGCGCCGCCGCCATCGCCGCAGGAGTGGGGCTCATCCCGATCCGCAAGGCCGGCAAGCTGCCGCGCCCCGCGGCATCCGTCGACTACGCCCTGGAGTACGGCACCGCCACGATCGAGATGCACGACGACCTGCCCGCCGGCTCCCGCGTGCTGCTGATCGACGACGTGCTCGCCACCGGCGGGACGCTCGCCGCCGGACGGGAACTCGTCGAGCGCCTCGGCAGCCACGTCATCGGCATCTCGGTGCTCTTCGAGATCGACGGCCTGGGCGGCCGCGAGGCCGTCGGCGACCTCCACACCGTCTTCCACTCCGCCTGACCCCCCTCACCCCCTCTCCCCCTCCCTTCCTCACCTCCGTCGAGTGCACGGGTACTCGACGAGTGCACGGCATCCGCGCGCGTACCGGCCGTGCGCTCGGCAGCAGGCCGTGCACTCGGCGGCCGGGGCCGGCACCGGGACGCCGGGGAGGAGCGCGGGGCCGGGGGCAGTAGACTGGTGGCGCCCGTCCGCCCGCGACTCTTGGAGCCGTCATGCCCACCATCGTCGTCGACGTCATGCCCAAGCCCGAACTGCTCGACCCGCAGGGGAAGGCCGTCTCCGGCGCCTTCGCCCGTCTCGGTGTCGAGGGCTTCACCGACGTCCGCATCGGCAAGCGCTTCGAGCTCACCGTCGAGGGCGAGGTCACCGACGAGGTTCTCGCCGAGGCCCAGCGCATCGCCGACGAGGTGCTCTCCAACTCCGTGATCGAGGATGTCGTCGGCATCGAGGTCGCGGAGTGACCGCTCGCATCGGCGTCATCACCTTCCCCGGCTCGCTCGACGACCGCGACGCGCAGCGCGCCGTCCGCATCGCCGGCGCCGAGCCCGTCGCCCTGTGGCACGGCTCGCACGACCTCGAGGGCGTCGACGCACTCGTCCTCCCCGGTGGCTTCAGCTACGGCGACTACCTGCGCGCCGGCGCGATCGCCGCGCTCTCGCCGATCATGAACGAGGTCAAGGATGCTGCGGCCAAGGGCATGCCCGTGCTCGGCATCTGCAACGGCTTCCAGATGCTGGTCGAGGCGCACCTGCTCCCCGGCGGACTGATCCGCAACAACCACCAGCACTTCGTGCGTCGCGACCAGAAGCTCACGGTCGAGAACTCCGACACCGCCTGGACCAACGCCTTCCGCACCGGCCAGGAGATCGTCATCCCGCTCAAGAACGCCGACGGCGGCTACATCGCCGACGAGCAGACCCTCGACCGCATCGAGGGCGAGGGCCTCGTGGCCTTCCGGTACGCGGGCGTGAACCCGAACGGCTCCCTCCGCGACATCGCGGGTCTCACGAACGAGGCGGGCAACGTGGTCGGCCTGATGCCGCACCCCGAGCACGCCACCGAGCCGGGCTTCGGCCCCGACACCGCGTCCGCCATGCGCAGCGGTGTCGACGGACTCGACTTCTTCACGAGCGCCATCGCCGCGGTCGCCCGCGTCGCCGCGTAACCCGCGGCGTCAGTCGGCCGGGAGGTCGAAGGGGTTGTCCCCCGCCGCCGCGAGCAGGTACCAGGCCGTGGCGCCGGTGTGCAGACTCGCGTAGTAGAGGTCTCCGAAGCCGGAGTCGAGGCCGTCGTTCGAGGTCGCGACGATGCCCTTGCCGTCACCGTTCACGGCATCGCGCTGCGCCAGACGGATGCTGCTGAGCAGCGACCCGGCCCGGTCGGCATCCCCCGCCCCGTCGCGCAGCCGGAGGGCGAGAGCCAGGTGCCCGCTGCCCTCGAACCAGGCCTTCGACACGTCGACCTCGCTGATCGACGGTCCCGTGTAGGGACCATCGGTCGCGATCAGGTTCCCGAGGGTCCAGTCCAGGGCCGCCCCGTAGCGCGGGTCACCGGTGGCGAGGGAACTCCACGTCTGCGCGTCCAGCGGGATGGGGCGGGTGTTGATCGTCGCCCCGTCGAGGCCCGTGCCCGTGTTCACGTGACCGTCGGCACTCTGCATCGCCGCGACGAATCCAGCGGCGACGGCCGCCCGCTCCGCCCACACCGGATCGTCGGTGAGCTGTGCCAACTGCGTGAAGAACCCGGACACGTCGCTGTTGTGCTCGGTCGACTTCCAGGTCAGCGAGGTGCCGTCCTCGATCTGGCCGCCGGTGTAGCCGTACGGGGCCCGGACGGTGTCGGCCGTGTTGTCCTGGATCCACTGCCCGACGCGCAGCGCACCGTCGAGGTAGCGGGAGTCGCCGGTCGCATGAGCGAGCCGCGCGAGGGCCAACCCGACCCAGGCCTGGTTGCCCGTGAACGTGCCCGGCCCGGTGATCTCGACCCGACCCTGACGGATGCCGTGCGGTTCGTAGGACGCGCGGGTGCGGCCGTCGCCGATCGGATCGTTGTCCTGCACGAAGAGCAGCGTGTCGCCGATCGCCCGCGCGCGCCGGATGTCGTCCGGGAGACCGCGGGCCGTGTACGCGATGACCACCAGCGCGTCGTCATAGACGAAGGAGGGCGTGAAGTCCCAGCTCGGGGTCGTGAAGAACCCGCCCTCGTAGCTGCGCGGAAGGCAGTGCCCGGCGCCGTCGCAGAACTCGTCGACCCGCGCATCCAGGAACTCGTAGGCCAGGGCGACGGACCGCGTCGGGTCGAGGGAGTCCGCCTCGGCCGGATCATCCGCCGCGGCGCCGACGCCCAGCGCGGCGGGAGCCGCACCGGCGAGCACGGCGGCGGCGACGAGCGCAGCGGCCACCATCCACGGCACGGGTCGGCGCGACGAAGCGGGCATCAGGGCTCCTCGGACGGAACCGCGGTCCGGCGAGGCGGTCCGCGGGCGACCAAGAGGTCACAGAAGAAGCCTGGCGCGTGCGCACACCCCGGGGAAGCGGCGAAAGTCTAGGATCGCCCTGCCGTTCGGCGAGGACGATGCCGCGTTCGGCGAGGACGATGCCCCGTTCGGCGAGGACGATGCTGCGTTCGGCGACGACGATGCAGCGTCCGACGACGACCTAGCCCAGGGCCGGCGGCCACACCCCGATGATCAGGGCCATGACCACCACCGTGACCAGCTCGTGCGCGATGTTCAGCGTGGTCAGGCGGGTGGAGCGCCCCTCGAACGCGTCGTGCGTGATGAAGCGCGCTGCCGTGAATCCGGCCCAGAGCGTGACGGCCGTGACGATCGCGCCCCAGAAGTATGATCCGCCGTAGAAGTGCCAGGCGATCGACGAGGCCCCGGCCAGGACCCAGGCCGTGATGAAGCTGACGATGACCGTGGTGATGATGGGCCACATCGCCGTCGCCGCCGGGCGGTCCATGTCGACGTTCGCGAGCTTCGACCACCGCGTGCCGAACACCTTGGGCGCGTACCAGACCGAGCCGACGATCATGCTCGACGCGGTCGCCAGCAGCACCGCCCAGTAGTTGATCTCGGGAACCATGACAGCCTCCACTCATCGGATGCCTCACCATACTCCCGGGCCTCCGTGTCGAACCGATTCGATTGCCGCTCTGGCAAGAATGTAAGCGTTTGCAGTAGCCTGTTCGCATGGCACAGCTTGAGCAGATCGCAGCCCCCGGTTCCGAGTGGTGGCGCAGCGCCGTCATCTACCAGATCTACCCCCGCTCCTTCGCCGACGCCTCGGGCGACGGCATCGGCGACCTGCCGGGGATCACCAGTCGACTCGACTCCCTCCAGGAGCTCGGCGTCGACGCGATCTGGCTGAGCCCGTTCATGACCAGCCCGCAGCGCGACGCCGGCTACGACGTCGCGGACTACCGTGACGTCGACCCGCTGTTCGGCACGCTGGCCGACTTCGACGACATGCTGGCGGCCGCGCACGCCCGCGACATCCGCGTGGTCGTCGACCTGGTCCCGAACCACTCGTCCGACCAGCACGTCTGGTTCCAGGAGGCCCTCAAGGCGGCGCCGGGCAGCCCCGAGCGTGCGCGCTACATCTTCCGCGACGGCAAGGGCGAGAACGGCGAGCTCCCGCCGAACAACTGGCAGTCCGTGTTCGGCGGCGGCATGTGGGAGCGCATCACCGAGGCCGACGGCACTCCCGGACAGTGGTACCTGCACATCTTCGACGCCACGCAGCCCGACTTCGACTGGACCAACGAGGAGGTGCGCGAGGAGTTCCGCTCCATCCTGCGCTTCTGGCTCGACCGCGGTGTCGACGGCTTCCGCGTCGACGTCGCCCACGGCATGATCAAGGCCGACGGCCTGCCCGACTACACGCCCCCGGCCGACGCCGACTCGATGGGCGGCGGCGAGCAGAACGTGCCGTACTGGGGTCAGGACGGCGTGCACGACATCTACCGTGACTGGCACAAGGTCCTCGCGGAGTACGACGGCGACCGCGCCCTGTGCGGCGAGGCCTGGATGCCGACGCTGAAGCAGACCGCCCTCTGGGTGCGTCCGGACGAGATGCACCAGACCTTCAACTTCCCGTACCTGCTCACGCCGTGGAACGCGAAGGCACTCGGCGACGTGATCCGCGAGTCCCTCGACGACTTCGGCGCGGTCGGCGCCCCGAGCACGTGGGTGCTGTCGAACCACGACGTGGTGCGCCACGCCTCGCGCCTGGCCCTCACGGCCGACAACCCGCAGGGCGAGGGCATCGGCCCGAACACCCCGGACAAGCCCGACACGGCGATCGGCCTGGCCCGCGCCCGCGCCGCGACCACGCTGATGCTGGCCCTCCCCGGCTCGTCGTACCTGTACCAGGGCGAGGAGCTCGGGCTTCCGGAGGCCATGGAGATCCCGGACGAGTTCCGTCAGGACCCGACCTGGTTCCGCACGAACGGCGAGCGCTACGGGCGCGACGGATGCCGCGTGCCGCTCCCCTGGGAGGCGGAGGCTCCGGCCTTCGGCTTCAACGAGACCGGTCTGTCGTGGCTGCCCCAGCCGGCGGAGTGGGCGACCTACGCCCGCGACGTCGAGGAGGTCGACCCGGGCTCGACGCTCGCGCTGTACAAGCGCCTGCTCGCCGCCCGTCGTGAGCACGGCTTCGGCCTGGGCTCGCTCATCTGGGAGGATGCCGGAGCCGACGCAGTGGCCTTCCGCCGCGGCGACGTGCACGTGGTCGCGAACCTCGGCACCGAGCCGATCGAGCTGCCTGCCGACGCGAGCGTGATGCTGAAGAGCCAGCCGTTCGACGGCTCGTCGATCCCGGTCGACACCGCCGTCTGGTACACCACGGTCTGACCCGCCGAACACCGCGTTCCGGTCGCGGATCCCGTCCCTCGCCCATCGTGAGACGACGGGAACCGCGACCGGAACGACTTCTCAGAGGAACACATGGCCAGCATCGATGAGGTCGCCCGGCTCGCCGGGGTCTCCACCGCGACCGTCTCGCGCGCGCTCAGCGGCCGTGGCCACGTATCCGAGTCCGCGAGGGAGCGGGTGCAGGCCGCGGCCCAGTCCCTCGGCTACGTGGTCTCCTCGCGCGCATCGAGCCTCGCGTCCGGACGCACCCGCAACATCGGGGTCGTCGTCCCGTTCCTCGACCGGTGGTTCTTCAGCACGGTGCTGTCCGGTGTCTCGGCCGCGCTCATGCGGGCGGGCTACGACATCACGCTCTACAACATCACCGCCGACAAGGACGTGCGCCGGCATGTGTTCGACACCTTCCTGCGCCGACAGCGAGTGGACGCCGTGATCGCCGTGTCGATCGAGCTCGACGAGGACGAGACGCAGCACCTGCTCGACCTCGGGCTCCCCGTGATCGCGATCGGCGGCCCGAACCCGAAGCTCGACACCCTCACGGTCGACGACGTGGCGGTGGCGCAGCTGGCGACCGAGCACCTGATCAGCCTCGGTCACACCGACATCGCGCACATCGGCGCCAACCCCGAGTTCGACATCGACTTCCACATCCCGACCAACCGCCGCCTGGGCTTCGAGAGGGCTCTGGCGAAGGCCGGCATCCCGCTCAATCACGCCTTCCTGGAGCCGGCGGACTTCACGGTCGAGGGCGGCTATCGGGCAGCCAAGCAGCTGCTCGGACGACCGGGCCCCCGGCCGACCGCGGTGTTCGCCGCGTCGGACGAGATGGCGATCGGGGCTCTCCTCGCCGCACGCGACCTCGGCTTCAGCGTGCCGGAGGAGCTGTCGATCGTGGGCATCGACGGCCACGAGCTCGGCGAGTTCTTCCGCCTCACCACTGTCGACCAGTTCCCGCTCGGGCAGGGGGAACGCGCGGCGGATGCGGTGCTGGCGAAGCTCACCGCCCCGGATGCCGTGCACATCCCCTCGGCCCTGCCCTACGAGCTGAACGTACGAGGGACGACCGCCCGCCTCCTGTAGCGCGGAGACGGGCGATCGCCCGGAGCGTCAGCTCGCGACGATGAGGCCCTGGGTCGCGGTGCGGGCGGCCTCGAAGCGGCGCTGCACGTCGGGCCAGTTCACGAGGTTCCAGAACGCCTTGACGTAGTCGGCGCGCACGTTGAGGTAGTCGAGGTAGTACGCGTGCTCCCAGACATCGAGCTGCAGCAGCGGGGTGACGCCCAGGGGCGCGTTGCCCTGCTGGTCGAACAGCTGGAAGATCACGGGGCGGGCGCCCACGCTGTCCCAGGCGAGGACGGCCCAGCCCGATCCCTGCACGCCCAACGCCGTGGCGGTGAAGTGCGCGCGGAAGGCGTCGATCGAACCGAACGCGTCGACGAGCGCGGCCTCGAGCTCGCCCTCGGGAGCCCCGCCACCCTCGGGCGAGAGGTTCTGCCAGAACACCGAGTGGTTGATGTGGCCGCCGAGGTTGAACGCGAGGTCCTTCTCGAGCTTGTTGACGTTCGCGAGGTCACCGGCGCTGCGGGCCGTCGCGAGCTGCTCGAGGGCCGTGTTCGCGCCCGTCACGTAGGCCTGGTGGTGCTTGGAGTGGTGCAGCTCCATGATCTTGCCGGAGATGTGCGGCTCCAGCGCCGAGTAGTCGTAGGGGAGCTCGGGGAGCGTGTAGAGAGTGGACATGACGTCTTCCTTTCAGTGGTGGGTGTCGTGCGGAAGGGCGTGGAAGCGACGGTCGAGGTAGACGAGCGGACGGCCCGGCTCACCGGGCAGCACCTCGAGCACCTCGGCGATCACCACGGTCGACGAGCCGACCGGCACCGTCTGGAGGGTGCGGCAGCGCAGCGCGACCCGGGCCTCCGGGAGATGCGGCTCGCCGGTCGGCAGCGTCGACCAGCCCTGATCGGGCGTGAAGCGCTCCGAGCCGCTGACCGCGAAGCTCTGCGCGAGGGCGGAGTGCTCGTCGTCGATGAGGTGCACGACGAACGTGGCCGCCCCGAGGATCGCGCCGGCGGAACCGGTCGCCCTCGTGACCGAGAACACGATCGCGGCGGGGTCGACGGCCACCGACGCGACGCTCGACGCGGTGAGTCCGACCGGACCGTCGGGTGTCGATGCCGTGATGATGGCGACGCCGGCGGGGTGCGTGCGGAACGCGTCCTTGAGCCCCTCGCCGACAGTGGTGGGTACTGGTGTCGCGGTCATCGGCCGGCCTCCGTCATCTGCTCCTGCTTCGCGTGTTCGAGCATCTCTCCGCGCTCGACGATCTTGGTGCGCTCGCGCCCGCGCGCGGCTCCCGCCCCGCGCTCGGCCGCGTCGATGCGCAGCCAGCCGTCGAGGTCGATCTCGTGCGCGAGGCGTGCGGACGGATCGGCATCGCTCCCCGCGCCCTCGACGGCCTCGAGGTCGTCGACGAGGTGGCGGACGGTCTGCGCCGCATCCGACTTCGTCGAGCCGATCAGGCCGACCGGTCCGCGCTTGATCCAGCCCGTCGCGTACAGCCGCGGGATGGGTGCGCCCGCAGCATCGAGGACCCGGCCCTCCGCGTGCGGGACGACGCCGAGATCGGCGTCGAACGGCATCCCCGGAACCGGGGTGGAACGGTATCCGACAGCCCGGTAGACCGCTCCGACGTCGTAGCGCAGCAGCTCGCCGGTGCCGACCATGCGGCCCAGCTCGTCGGAGGCCGTGCGCTCCATCTCGATGCCGGTCACCCGGTCCGTGCCCAGCAGGCGCACCGGGCGCTGCCGCAGGTGGAGGTGGATGCGGCGTGAGGCCGTGCGGCTCGCGGGATCGAGGGCCGCCCACTCGGTCAGGGTGCGCACGATGATGCGGCGCTGCGAGAACTGCGCGATCATCCGCTCGGCGTGCTCGTCCAGGGCGAGTTCGTCCGGGTCGACGATCACGTCGACGTCGTCCTGCTCGGCGAGCTCCCGCAGCTCCAGCGCGGAGAAGCGCACATCGGCGGGTCCCCGGCGTGCGAACAGGTGCACGTCGCGCAGCGGGCTGGCGGCGAGCTGGTCGAGCACCGCGTCCGGGGTGTCGGTGTGGGTCAGCTGCGAGGCGTGCTTGGCGAGGATCCTCGTGACGTCGAGCGCGACGTTCCCCGCCCCGAGCACGGCGACCGACTCGGCCGCGAGCGGCCAGGTGCGCGACACATCGGGATGCCCGTCGTACCAGGCGACGAAGTCGGCCGCGCCGAAGGAGCCGGGCAGGTCGATGCCGGGGATGTCGAGGCTGACGTCGAGGTCGGCACCGGTCGCGACGATCACGCCGTCATACGCCGCACGGAGCTCGTCGATCGTGATGTCGACGCCGATCTCGACGTTGCAGCGCAGCCGGATGCGCGGATTCACGAGCACGTCGTGCAGCGCATCCGTGATCTTGCGGATGCGCGGATGGTCGGGAGCGACGCCGTAGCGCACGAGCCCGTAGGGCGCCGGCAGCTTCTCGAACAGGTCGATCGATGCGGTCGGCGCGAGCCCGAGGAGGATGTCGGCGGCGTAGATGCCGGCGGGTCCCGCCCCGACGATGGCGATGCGCGGTTCGTGGACGGTCATGCGTGCTCCCCCTGCGGTGCGAGCGCCGCGATGATCGGGTGGTCGAACGTGAGCATCCCCGTCTTGGCTGCGCCTCCCGGGGATCCGAGCTCGTCGAAGAACTCGACGTTCGCCTTGTAGTAGTCCTGCCACTCGTCGGGCAGGTCGTCCTCGTAGAAGATGGCCTCGACCGGGCACACCGGCTCGCAGGCGCCGCAGTCGACGCACTCGTCCGGGTGGATGTACAACGACCGTTCACCCTCGTAGATGCAGTCGACGGGGCACTCGTCGATGCAGGCCTTGTCCTTCACATCGACGCACGGCAGGGCGATCACATAGGTCATCGCGGGGTCTTCGTTCGGGTCACGCTGTCCTCGTTCGGTCGATCGGCCCATTCCTGAGCCACTCGTCCACCGTAAAACCTCAAGTACACTTGAAGTCAAATCGAGGGAAAGGCAGCCGGATGAGTCCGCACGCACCCGACGAAGCTCTGACGATCGGCGAGATGACCCGGCGCACCGGTGTCGCCGCCTCCGCCCTGCACTTCTACGAGACGCTCGGGCTCATCGCCTCCACCCGCACGCCCGGCAATCAGCGCCGCTATGCGCGGCACATGCTGCGGCGGGTCTCGCTCATCACGGTCGCCAAGCGCCTCGGCATCCCGCTGTCCGACGTGCAGACCGCCTTCGCGGACGTGCCGCTGACCGAGACCCCGAGCCATGCCGACTGGCAGCGGGCCTCGCGCCGATGGAAGCGGGAGCTGGAGAAGCGGCGCGAAGGGATCGAGCGGCTCGAACGCGAGCTCACCGGATGCATCGGCTGCGGCTGCCTGTCGATGAAGGCGTGCGGCCTGCTCAACCCCGACGACGCGCTCGGCACCCAGGGCTCCGGCCCCCAGCGCCTGCAGGACTGACCCCGTCCGTCGACGCCGAGACCCACGTCACCCAGGGGCCCGCGCCGCACATGGGCGGCGGGGTATCGGCGACCGACGTGGGTCTCGGTGCGGAACCGGATGCGGGTCAGGCGACGGAGAAGTCGGCGGAGAGCAGCACCTCGTCGCGCGAGCTCGGGCCGACCAGCAACTCGAAGTCGCCCGCCTCGATGATGCGGTCGCCCGCCCCGTCGACGATGGTGCAGTCCGCGACCGGGAGCTCCACGCGCACACGGGCGGACTCCCCCGGGGCGAGGTCCACCTGGCGATAGGCCTTGAGCTCCTTGTCCGTCCAGCTCACGCTCGTCACGGAGTCCCGCACGTACACCTGCACGGTCTCGCGGGCCGGGCGTGTGCCGGTGTTCGCGACCGTCACGTGTCCGACGATCGTGTCGTCGCGGCCGAGCTCGAGGGACTCCAGCTCCAGGTCGGAGTACTCGATCGTCGTGTACGACAGCCCCTCGCCGAACGCCCAGGCGGGCGACTGCGTGAGGTCGGCGTACCGGTCGCCGTGCTGTCCGCGGATCTGGTTGTAGTAGGTCGGCTGCTGGCCCACGTGGCGCGCGAACGAGATGGGCAGGCGACCGGAGGGCTCGACCGCACCGGCGACGATCTCGGCGATCGCGCGCCCACCCTGCATGCCCGGGTTCGCCGCCCAGATCACGGCGGCGGCCTGCGAGGCGGATGCCGGGAGCACGAGCGGCTTGGAGGCGAGCAGCACCACGACGACGGGCTTGCCGGTCGCGATGAGCGCATCGATCAGAGCGTTCTGCCCGCCGATGAGCTCGAGCGTCGCGGTCGAGCGCCCTTCGCCGACGAGCTCGATCCGGTCGCCGACGACGGCCACCACGACGTCGGAGTCGGAAGCTGCGGCCACGGCCTCGGCGATCAGCTCGGCGTCCGGGGCGCACGGCTTCACGACGGGCGGACGCGGCTGCTTGTCCGGGAAGAACGGACCCTGCGGGTCTTCCTCCAGCGTGAGGATGTCGGCGCCGCGAGCGTGCGTGACGCTCCAGCCGTCGATGCCCTGCAGGCCGTCGAGCACGGTCGTGATCATCTCGCGCGGCTGACCGTCGAGCCACCCGGCCTGCCCGGATCCACCCGCCCAGTCGCCGAGCTGCGTCTGCGCGTCGTCGGCGAGCGGTCCCACCACGGCCACCTTCAGCGCCGCAGCGGGGTCGAGCGGCAGCACACCGTCGTTCTCGAGCAGCACGATCGAGCGGCGGGCCGTCTCCAGGTTCAGCTCCGCGTGCGCGGCACTGCCGACGACGGCATCCAGCTCCGCTCCCGGCAGGCGTGGGTTCTCGAAGAGTCCGAGCTCGAACTTCAGCGTCAGGATGCGGGCGGCGGCCTCGTCGAAGGCGTCCTCCGCGAGCATGCCCTTGGCGACGGCATCCAGGGCGCCCTCGTAGAACGACGGCGTCGTCATGATCATGTCGTTGCCGGCTCGCACGGCCGCCGCGGCGGCGTGCGTGATGTCGGGCTGGATCCGCTGCTCCCACACCATCCGGCCGACGTTGTCCCAGTCGGTGATGAGCGTGCCGGTGTAGCCCCACTCGCCGCGCAGCACATCGCTGAGCAGCCAGTCGTTCGTCGTGATCGGCACACCGTCGGTGGTCTGGTAGCCGAGCATGAAGGTGCGGCATCCCTCGCGGGCGACGCGCTCGAACGGCGGCAGGAACCACGAGCGCAGCTTGCGGCGCGAGATGTCGGCCTCGCTGGCGTCGCGTCCGCCCTGCGTCTCGGAGTAGCCGGCGAAGTGCTTCGCCGTCGCGAGGATGGCCGTGGGGTCTTCCAGCCCTTCGCCCTGGTAGCCGCGCACCATCGCGGACGCGAGCTCGCCGATCAGGAACGGGTCTTCGCCGAACGTCTCGCTGATGCGGCCCCAGCGCAGGTCGCGGGCGATGCACAGCACCGGCGAGAAGGTCCAGTGGATGCCGGTGATGGCGACTTCCTCCGCCGTCGCGCGGGCCACGCGCTCGAGCAGATCCGCATCCCACGACGCGGCCATGCCCAGCTGGGTCGGGTAGATCGTCGCACCCGGCCAGAACGAGTGACCATGGATGCAGTCCTCCCCGACCAGCAGCGGGATGCGCAGGCGGGTCTGGGCGGTGAGCTCGTTGGCGCGGATGATGCGCTCCGGCGAGGTGTGCAGGATCGACCCCGCGTGACGACGTCCGATGTGGTCATCGAGGTCGTCGCGGGCGTCGAGCTGGAGCATCTGCCCGACCTTCTCCTCGAGGGTCATGCGTCCGAGGAGGTCGGCCACGCGCTCGGGGATCGAGAGGGCGGGGTCCTGGTAGGGAAGAACCGTGGTCAGGGTCTGAGAGGTCATCACTTCGTGTTCTGGGTCGAGGTCGTCGAGGAGTCGGAAGCCGTCGAGGCTACGGGATCGGGGGTCTTCTTCGGCAGCGGCACGCTGCGGACGACCGTGACGGCGTCGTTCACGTTCAGCCCCTTCTTCTTCATCGCCCTGGCCCGCTCCCCGGCCGAGCGCAGGCGCGGGTTGACGTACTCGTCGATGCCGAAGTTGATGAGCGAGAGGGCGACGCCGATGATCGCGATGCAGAGGCCAGCGGGGACGTACCACCACCACAGACGCGGGAACGCGCCGTTCTGCTGCGCCCAGAACAGGATGGTGCCCCAGTTCAGGTTGCTCACCGGGATCACGCCGATGAACGCCAGCGTGGTGAGTCCGAGGATGGCGGCGGTCACGGTGCCGACGAAGCTCGACGCGATGAGCGCCATGAGGTTCGGCAGCATCTCGACGGTGATGATGCGACGCAGCGGCTCGCCGTTGGCGCGCGCGGCCTGGATGAAGTCGCGGTTGCGCAGCGACATGGTCTGGGCGCGCAGCACACGCGCACCCCACGCCCAGCCGGTGATCCCGAGCACCGCCGCGATCACGATGAGCGGCGGGTTCTCGAACTGCGAGGCGATGATGATGATCAGCGGGATGCCGGGGATCACCAGGAACACGTTCGTCAGCGCCGACAGCGACTCGCTCTTCCAGCCGCGTACGTAGCCGGCGATCACGCCGATCGTGATCGCGATGATCGTGGCGATGAAGGCGGCGAGGAAGCCGACCACGATCACGCCGCGGGTGCCGAAGATGATCTGGCTCAGGACGTCTTCGCCCATGTGCGTCGTGCCCAGCCAGTGCTCCCAGGAGGGCGGCTGCCGGAGCGCCGTGCGGTCCTTCTGGGTCGGTCCGTACGGGGCGATCCACGGTGCGAGGATCGCGATGAGCACGAACACGCCGAGGATGATGAGGCCCGCGACCGACTTGGGGTTGCGGAACATCGCGAACGCCTGGCCGAGCTGCGACCAGAAGGTCTTGCGCGGCGGCTCGCCGGCCGGCGGCGTGCGCAGGGTCGCGGTCTCGGGCATGCCGGAGACGACGGCCGATCCGTCGGGAGCGGTGCTCGCTGCGGTGGTGGGAACAGTCATGTCAGGACTCCATCTGGCGCGTGCGCGGATCGAGGTAGGCGTAGACCACATCGGCGAGGATGTTGGCCACCAGCACGGACAGAGTGATCACCAGGAACACGCCCTGCATCAGGGCGAAGTCCTTGGCGTTGGTCGCGTCGAGCAGGAGCTTTCCGACGCCCGGGTAGCTGAACACCATCTCCATCACGATCGTGCCGCCGACGATGAAGCCGATCGACAGCGCGAAGCTCTGGATCTGCGGCAGCACCGCGTTGCGGGCGGCGTAGCCCCACAGCACCCGCTTGTTGGGCATGCCCTTGGCCTGCGCGACCGTGATGTAGTCGTCGTCGAGGACGGTGAGCATCATGTTGCGCATCCCGAGGACCCAGCCGCCGAGCGAGGCGACCACGATGGTCAGCGCCGGCAGGGTGCCGTGCATGATCACCTGGCCGATGAAGTCGAAGCTCCACTCCGGGGACTGCCCCTTGTCGTAGGCGTGCGAGGAGGGGAACCACTTCAGGGTCGACGAGAAGATCGCGATCGCGATGAGGCCGAGCCAGAAGTACGGGATCGTGTTGAAGAAGGTCGTCACGGGGATGATCGCGTCGAGCTTGCTGCCGCGCTTCCAGCCGACGATGGCGCCGGCGACCGTGCCGATCGCGAACGAGATGATGGTCGCGATGCCGACGAGTCCGAGCGTCCAGGGCAGCGCCGAGGCGAGCACCTCGGCGACCGGGCGCAGGCCGTGCAGCGTCGAGATGCCGAGGTCGCCGCGCAGCAGCATCCCCCAGTACTCGATGTACTGCTGCCAGAGCGACTTGTCGGTGTCGATGCCGAGCAGGATGCGCAGGGCATCGGCCGCCTCGGGGCTGACGTTGCGGTTGCGCGCGAGATACGAGCTGACCGCGTCGCCCTTCATGAGGCGCGGCAGGAAGAAGTTGATCGTGATGGCCGCCCACAGCGTGAACAGGTAGAAGCCCGCGCGGCCGGCGAAGAAGCGCCACGGGAACTTCCGGCGCCCGCGTTCGGCGGTGGTCGCGGTGGTGCCGACCTCGAGCGCGTCGCGGGCGACGAGGTCGTTGTCGTCGAGCTGGGGGAATGCGGTGCTCACAGGGCACCTCCCGTCGGAGTCGCCGACGCGAAGTGCTTGTCCGGGTCGGGGGAAGCGGCTCGCAGCTCTCGTGTGTACGGGTCCTGCGGGTTGAGGATGACGTCGTCGGCGGCGCCGTACTCCACGACGCGGCCCTGGTTGAGGACCATGATCTCGTCGCTGAAGTGGCGGGCGGTGGCGAGGTCGTGGGTGATGTAGAGCACGCCGAGCCCCTCCTCGCGCTGCAGGTCGGCGAGCAGGTTCAGAACGCCGAGGCGGATCGAGACGTCGAGCATCGAGACCGGCTCGTCGGCGACGAGGAGCGAGGGGCGCGAGGCCAGGGCGCGCGCGATCGCGACACGCTGCCGCTGCCCACCGGACAGCTCGTGCGGGCGACGGTCGATCACGGCATCCGCATCCAGGCGCACGCGCTCGAGGAGCCGCCGCACCTCATCCTCGGTCTCCTTCTTGGGCACCACGTTGTCGAGACGGATCGGTCGCTCCACGTGGTAGCGGATCGAGTGGTACGGGTTGAGCGAGGCGAACGGATCCTGGAACACCATGCGCAGCTGCTGACGGTACGTGCGCAGGCCCTTGCCGCGACGCGGGATGGGCTTGCCGTCGAGCAGCACCTCGCCGCTGGTCGGGGTCTCGAGCTGGGTGAGGATCTTCGCGATCGTGGACTTGCCGCTGCCGGACTGCCCGACCAGGCCGATCGTCTGACCCGAGGTCAGGGTGAAGCTCACGTCGTCGAGGGCCTTGATCTGGCCGGCCCCGCGGACGTTGTACGCCTTCGTGACGTTGCGGAATTCGAGGGTGGTCATCGCACCAGCACTCCTCTCTCCCCGGTCAGGCGGGGGAACGAGGACAGCAGCGTCTTCGTGTACTCGTGCTCGGGCTGCGTCCAGATGTGCTCGGCGCTGGCGAGCTCGATGATCTCGCCCTCGCGCATGATCGCGATCCGGTCGCTGATCTCCAGGAGGAGAGGGAGGTCGTGGGTGATGAAGATCACCGAGAAGCCGAACTCGTGCCGCAGCTGCGAGATCTGCTTGAGGATCTCGCGCTGCACCAGCACGTCGAGCGCCGTGGTCGGCTCGTCCATCACCATGAGCTGCGGGCGCAGCGCCAGGGCCATCGCGATCATGACGCGCTGCCGCATGCCGCCGGAGAGCTCGTGCGGGAAGGAGCGCACGCGCTGGCGTCCGACCTTGACGATCTCGAGCAGCTCCTCGGCCTCGGCACGCCGCTGCCTGCGGTTCATGTCGGGACGGTGGATCTCGAAGACGTCCTCCAGCTGCGAGCCGATCGTCGCGACCGGGTTCAGGGCGTTCATCGCCCCCTGGAACACCATCGACACCTTGTCCCAGCGGAAGCGCTGCATCGCATCCACGTCGAGCGCGTTGATGTCGATGTCGACGCCGGTGACGTCGTGGAAGGTCACACTGCCGTTCGTGATGACGGCGGGTGCGCGCAGCAGACGCTGCACGCCGTAGGCGAGCGTCGTCTTGCCGCAGCCGCTCTCACCGGCGAGACCGAGGATCTCACCGCGCTGCAGTTCGAGGGTCACGTTCTTCACCGCCTCGACGGGCGGATCGACGTCGTACACGACCGAGAAGTCGCGCACGCTGAGCAGGGGGTCTGGCATGGGGATGTCTTTCGTGTGGGGCGTTTCGTCTCGCTGCGCTCGCTCAACGACCGGAAGGATCCGCGGGGCGTCTCGTCTCGCTGCGCTCGCTCAACGACCGGAAACGGAACCCGGTCGTTGAGCGAGGAGCGAAGCGACGAGACGAAACGCCCCGCGGGGACGAAACCTGCTTACTCGGCGGGCTTCAGCTTCGTCAGGATCTGCACGATGTTCTGCTGAGTCGGGTCAGCAGAGGCGTACGGGTCCTTGTCCGAGGGCCATCCGACGTAGTTGCGCGTGTTGAACTCGCCCAGCAGCGGGTGCGCGCCGAGCGGGATCGCCGGAACCTCCTCCGAGAAGATCGTCTGCAGCGTGTCGAGTGCTGCGGTGCGCTCGTCGTCCGAGGAGGCGTTCGCGTACGAGTTCAGGGCCTCCGTCGCCTCCGGGTCGTCGAAGCGACCGAAGTTGAAGCCGGCCTTGCCCTCGGGCGAGATCCAGCGCGGGTCCATGGTCGAGGTGTAGAGGCCGTAGGCCGTGCCGCTGTCCTCGAGCCAGTGGATGATCGCCGAGAAGGTGCCGTTGTCGCGGGGGTCGGCCCAGCCGCCCCAGTCCGGCATGTCGATCTTGACCTCGGCACCGATGGCCTCGGTCACGTCCTCCGCGATCAGCTCCTGCGCGGTGTTCCAGTCGCTCCATCCGGAGGGGACGGACAGGGTGAAGGAGACGGGCGCGCCGTCGGGGTCGATCAGCGCGTCGTCCTTCCAGGTGTAGCCGGCGGTCTCGAGCAGGTCGCGGGCCTTCTCGGCATCGACCGAGTAGTCCTCGCCCTTGAACTCGGGCTGGATCTCGTCCTCGAGGATGGAGGACAGACCGGTCACCGACCAGACCGCCTCGCTGGCGCCTTCGCGGGCGATGTCGACGTAGGCGTCGCGGTCGATCACCCAGGCGAGCGCCTGACGGAAGGCCGGGTCGTCGAACGGCTTCTGCTGCAGGTTCATGAACAGCGTCGCGGAGCCGGTGGTCGGGGCAGCCCAGAACTTGTTGTGCTCGGGGTCGGCCGAGAGGAACTGCTCCTCGATCTGCGGGATGAACGCCTGCGCCCAGTCCGCGTCGCCGTTGGCGAGGGCCGTGGTCAGCGCGGTGTTGTCACCGTAGGAGACGTAGTGCAGCTCGGGCACGGCGAGGTCGCCGCCCCAGTAGTCGTCGCGGGCCTCGAGCGTGACCGACTCGGTCGACCAGTTCGACAGGACGTAGGGGCCGGTGCCGACCAGGTCGTCGCCCTTGACGGGGTCGGTGGCCGGGTCGTCGAGGTTCTCCCAGATGTGCTTGGGGACGATCGGGACGTGCAGCACGCGGGCCTGGTTGACGTACTTCGACTCGGCGAAGGTCAGCACGACCGCGTCGCCGTCGATCTCGGCGCCCTCGAACTGGAGGCCCGCGGTGTCGAGCGCGGGGGTCGAGACGAGCTCGTACGAGTAGACGATGTCGTCGGCGGTGAAGGGCTTGCCGTCGCTCCACGTGACGTCCTTGCGCGGCACGACGGTGAGGACGGTGTAGTCGTCGTTCCACTCGATGCTCTCGGCGAGCCACGGGGTGACGCCGCGGTCGCCGGTCTGGTTCACGAGTCCGAGGGTCTCGAAGATCACCTTGCCGTAGCCGTACTTCGAGGCGGAGGAGTCGCCGACGTACGGGTTGTTGGACTCCGTGGTGATGGCGCCGTCGGGCTTCGCGATCGTGAGGGAGGCGGTGCCGGCGCCGTTGCCGGCGCCGTCGTCGTTCCCTCCTCCGGCGGAGCATCCGGCCAGTGCCGAGATACCGAGGGCGGTGATCGCAGTCGCGGCGATCAGAGACTTTCTGAGCTTCATTGCTTCTCCTAGGGCACGGGTCATTGTGCTGTGTCGCCGGTGGACGGGAGCCCGCCGGCCGTCGTGATTTGCTTACTGTCGAGAAAGTAAGCTCTCGTGAGGTTACCGAGTAGTAAGTTAGATCGCAACCACAGACCGACATGGAGAGGAGGCCGCGGTGGCAGACAGCGACCAGACCGTACGCGTGCGCCCGGCGACCCTCGCCAAGCGGGAGCAGATCCTCAAGGCGGCCGTCGAGATCTTCGGCAACAAGGGATCCACCAACGGCACGCTGGCGGATGTCGCGGAGCAGGTGGGCATCACCCACGCCGGGGTCCTCCACCACTTCGGCTCCAAGCAGAAGCTGCTCCTCGAGGTGCTCGCGTACCGCGACCAGTCCGACGTCGCCGGTCTCGCCAAGAAGCACATCCCCGACGGCCCCGAGCTGTTCCTGCACCTCGTGCGCACGGCGTTCGCGAACGAGAAGCGTCCGGGCATCGTCCAGGCGTACACCGTGCTGTCCGCCGAGTCGGTGACGGACGACCACCCCGCCAGGGGCTTCTTCGAGGACCGCTACACGACGCTGCGTCGCGAGGTCTCGGCCGCGTTCCACGAGCTCTGCGTGCAGGAGGGCGTGTCCGATCCGGACACGATCGCCGACGCCGCCGCCGCGATCCTCGCCGTGATGGACGGGTTGCAGATGCAATGGCTCCTGCACCCCGACACCATCGAGCTCGGCGGGGCGAGCGAGTTCGCGATCCAGGCGATCGTGAACGCGGTGCTGCGCCCCGGGCCGACGCTGTCGACCTACGTGCATCCGGCCTGATCCGCGGGCGGAGAGGCCTCGGCAACGAGAGGGCGCCGGGCTAGGCTCGGGCCATGACGATCGACCTCGAAGCGCTCTACATCGACCTGCATCAGCACCCCGAGCTCTCGTTCCAGGAGACGCGCACCGCGGGCATCGCCGCCCAGCATCTGCGCGACCTCGGCCTCGAGGTCGAAGAGGGCGTCGGGGTGACCGGCGTGGTCGGTGTGCTGCGCAACCCTTCGACGGAGTCCGGCGACGGGCCCGTCGTCTGGGTGCGCGCCGACATGGACGCGCTCCCCGTCGAGGAGCAGACGGGTCTGTCGTACGCGAGCACCGCGAAGGGCGTCGACCCCGCGGGCACGACCGTCCCCGTCATGCACGCCTGCGGCCACGACATGCACGTCACGGCGATGATCGGCGCGGTGGAGAAGCTCGTCGCCGAGCGCTCCCAATGGTCGGGCACCCTGGTCGTGCTGATCCAGCCCGCGGAGGAGTACGGCGCCGGTGCGCGCGCGATGCTCGACGACGGCATCCTCGACCGCTACCCGAAGCCCGACGTGGTGCTCGGCCAGCACGTCACCCCCCTGCCCGCCGGCATCATCGGGGTGCGCAGCGGCACGCAGATGGCGGCCTCCGACGGGCTCACCGTCACCCTGCACGGACGCGGCGGTCACGGCTCCCGCCCGCACGCCACGATCGACCCGGTCGTCATGGCCGCGGCGACCGTGATGCGCCTGCAGACCATCGCCTCGCGCGAGATCGACCCGCAGGGCGTGGCCGTCGTCACGGTCGGCTCGATCCACGCGGGGCTCAAGAACAACATCATCCCCGCGGAGGCGAAGCTCGAGCTGAGCCTGCGCTACCCGAACGAGGAGGCGCGCGAGAAGGTGCTCGCGAGCGTCGAGCGCATCGTGCGCGCCGAGGCGACGGCGTCCGGCGCGGAGCGCGAGCCCGAGATCCGCACCGACCACACCCTCCCCGCCACCATCAACGATGAGGACGCCACGACCCGGGTGACCGCGGCGCTGCAGCGGGCCCTCGGCGAAGCATCCGTCATCGACCCCGGCATGTTCACCGGGAGTGAGGACGTGTCGTGGTTCGCCCGTGACGCCGGCGCTCCCCTGGTGTTCTGGTTCTGGGGCGGCGTCGACCCGACCCGTTTCGCCGAGGCCGCGGCGGCGGGTCGCCTGGAGCAGGAGATCCCGACCAACCACTCGCCGTTCTTCGCGCCGGAGATCCACCCGACCATCGAGGTCGGCGTCACCGCGCTCTCGGCCGCGGCGCGGGAGTTCCTCGGCTAGAGGTCGGACGGCGCTCGCGAGCGTGTCCCCCGAATGGCCGATACCGCACGCGTCGGCTGTTAGAGATGATGAGGCATCGTCCCCCGGGCGGTCCCTGCCACGAGGCAGCGGTGAACCTTCATCGGAGGTACTTCGTTGCTCACGCCAGGCGCGATCGGTGAGAGGCCTTCTCCTTGAAGGCGCCGGATCAATCGACGGACGGGCTGTCCGACTTCGCGGAGCTGATGACGCGCGAGCAGGAGTTCCCCTCCCGGCGTGAGCGAATCGACCCGGAGGTGCGCCGGACACGCCGGCGTCGGGGACTCCTCATCGCCGCCGCCTGCGTCTTCTTGGTCCTGGCCGCGTGCGGGGCATATGTCGGGTGGGCTCTCACCGCTCCGGTGAATCCCCCGGCCGTGTCCACGCGGGTGCCGCAGGCCCCGGCCGTCGGTGCCGCGTCCCTCGCCGACGTCCCCGTGGCCGCCTCCGCGATCAGCATCTCCGGCGCGGACACGTACCTCGGCGAGGAGGCGAGCGGAGTCTGGTCGACGAGCGGCACCGGCGACCCCCTCCCCATCGCGAGCATCACCAAGCTCATCACCGCGCTGGTCATCCTCGACGCCGTCCCGCTCGCCTCCGCCGACGACCCCGGACCCACGATCACGTTCACGAAGTCCGATCACGACCTCTACGACCGGTACTACGTGCAGGGTGCGACCATCGCCCCCATGCCCACGGGCACCTCGATGTCGCTGCACGATGCGCTGGCCGCCATGCTGATCCCCTCCGCGAGCAACTACGCCGAAGCGCTGTCGTCCCGGATCTTCGGATCTCAGAACGCGTTCCTCGGCGCGACGCGCACCTGGCTCTCCGCCCACGGGCTGAGCGGCACCACGATCACCGAGCCGACCGGCATCAGCCCTCGCAACACGAGCACCGCTGCCGATCTCCTGGCGATCGGGAAGCTCGCCGCCGCGCATCCGGCGATCGCTCGGATCGTCTCGATCCCGTCGATCTCACTTCCCGGCGCCGGCCAGCTCTACAACACCAATGGTCTCCTCGGCACCGCCGGGATCACGGGGTTGAAGACCGGCACCCTGGGCGAGGGCACGTACAGCCTGCTGTACACCGCCACGCTCGACGTGGGTGCCTCCGCTCCACTGGCGGTGACCGGTGTCGTCCTCGGAGGATCTTCCCGCGAGTCCGTGAACGACGGCGTGATCGCCACCTTGGACAGCGTCCGTGCCGGCTTCCATGAGGTGCCCGTCGCGAAGTCCGGGGAGGAGGTCGGCACGATCTCGACCCCGTGGGGGTCCTCCGCCCGGCTCGTCATCGGAGAGACCGCGACGATCTTCACGTGGTCGGACACGCCGATCGTCGTGTCGATGGACATCGAGACCCCGCCGACGTATCGGGATGGAACGGTGGTGGGGAGCGTCAGCTGGACCGCCGGCCCGAACACGGTCACCGCTCCGGTCGTGATCGAGGGGAGCATCGACCCGCCGTCCGAGTGGTGGCGGCTCACCCACCCCTCCGAGCTCGGTTCGACGACGGACGCCGAAGGCTGAGGGGCTCGGGCCGATCTTCGCGCGCTGACTCTGAGACACCCGGCTACGGTCGACACCCCCGCTGCCGCGCCCGCTGCTCCGATGTCTCGGCAGGGGTGGAGGGGGAGGCGGAGTCTCGCGCGGTCTCGCGCCGTCTAGACCCCGACGACCCGCGGATCGGTGGGGGCGTCCGGGATCGCCGGCGGCGCGGGAGGAGGAGGCGGCGCGAGCTGGCGCAGCGGGATGCCGTGCGCCTCGCGGTGCAGGCGTTCCATGCGGCTGTCGAGCTCGGCGGCGGCATCCGCGGCATCGGACAGGCTGTCGACGAGGTGCGAGGGCACCTGGTTCGAGAACTTGTAGTAGATCTTGTGCTCGAGGCTCGCCCAGAAGTCCATCGCTATCGTGCGGAACTGCACCTCGACCGGCACCGACAGGGCACCGGTGGAGAGGAACACGGGCACCTCGATGATCGCGTGCAGGCTCTTGTAGCCGTTGGCCTTCGGGTGCGCGATGTAGTCCTTGACCGTGCGCACCGTGATGTCGTCCTGCGCGGTGAGCAGGTCGAACAGGCGGTACACGTCGGCGACGAAGCTGCAGGTGACCCGGACGCCCGCGATGTCGGTGATCTCGGTGCGGATGCGATCGAAGTCGGGCTCCTCGATGCCCTTGCGGGCGATCTTCTCGACGATGCTGTCCGGCGACTTGAGCCGGCTCTTCACGTGCTCGATCGGGTTGTAGGCGTGGTCGTGCGTGAACTCGTCGCGCAGGATCGAGATCTTCGTCTCGACCTCCCGCATCCCGAACTCGTACTCGCGCAGGAACCGCTGCAGCTCGTCGCGCAGCTCGCGGGCCTGGTTGATCGTGTCCTCGGTGACGTGAACGGTCGTCATGCCCTCGACGTTACGGGTTCGTGATCGGAAACCGCTGTGGATCCCCCCTGTCCCTACGGTTCACGAACGGGTTGACGCCGCCGCCGAGGCGCTCTAGAACGGAGCACATGACGACAGCAGGCGAGAACTGGACCAGGGCGTACATCGAGGCGTGGCAGTCGAACGACCCGGAGCGGATCGGGGCGCTGTTCAGCCACGACGCCCGCTACCTCACGAGTCCCGACTCCGAGCCGCGCGTCGGGCGAGAGGCGATCGTCGCCGGCTGGCTCGACGACCTCGACGAACCGGGCACCTGGACGTTCGCGTGGGAGATCCTCCACGAGGTCGACGGCTTCGTGGTGGTCCAGGGTCGCACCGAGTATCCGGCCGAGCGGGACTACCTCAACCTCTGGATCATCCGGCTCGCACCCGACGGTCGCGCGACGGAGTTCACGGAGTGGTACCTGCCCCGCCCGCACGAGGCGTGACCGCAGCCGCATTCGCCCGGGCATCGGAGAGGTGCTGGCCGGAGAGGATGCCGGGGAGCCCGCGCCCGTAGCGGGTGGTGAACAGCAGCACGATCGCGACGAGGATCAGGACCGACGAGGCGACGTCGAACCATCCCCCGAGCAGCGCGAGGGCGCCGACACCGCCGATGCCGCCCGCCCAGCGGAGGAGGCGCGCGAACGGTGCGGGCAGACGCGACCCGGCGTACCGGAGCTGCACCGCGATGTCGCCGACCGAGCGTCCGCCGATCAGGATCAGCAGCAGCAAGACGCCCGAGGGGACGATGGTTCCCGCCGCGGATGCGAGACCGCCGTCGAGCACGGCCGCACGGTCGTCGACCACGTACTCCAGCCAGACCTGGACCGTGACGCCGACTCCCACGCTGAGGAATCCGTAGGCGAGCGCGTCGCACAGCATGGCGAGCGCCCGGCGTCCGCGGGTGACCGGCCGCGGACGGTCGGCGTCGGGACTCGCCTGGGCACCGCGCAGCGACCGCGGGACGACCAGCGCGAGGATGCAGCCGATGACCGCGCCGAGCGTGTTCGTCATGAGGTCGCCCACGTCGAAGAAGCGGTACGCGCAGGGATAGATCCCCCACACGCCGGTCAGCTGCGTCGTCTCCACCAGCAGCGACAGACCGAACCCGGCGGCGAACGCGACCAGGATGCCGCGGCCGGCCAGCACCCGGATGAAGAACCCGAGCGGCAGGAACAGCAGCACGTTGAACACCAGCTGGAGCAGTGCCGGATGCCGCAGCGGATTCCCCGGGGCCGCGAGCGCCGTCCGCACGTCGCGCACCACGGACATCGGATCGGTGATCGCCCCGACGCAGCGGATCGTGTCGGGGTCGGGCAGGGGAAGCAGGGTGTACGTCCAGATCGCCCAGAAGTAGATCAGCGCCGCCAGCCAGAGCAGCGTTCGTCCGAGGCCGAGGCGCCCACGCCGGCGGTAGCTGATCGCCACGAACGGCACGAAGAGGAGGATGCCGAAAGCCACTCCGATCGCGATGGCGATGAACCCGAGCAGCACCTGATCTTCCACAGCGTGCCAGTGTAGCTTTGCCCGTAAGGATTTCGTGAGGACGGCGCATCCACGCGTAGGGATTCCGTGAGGATCGCATGAGGATGCCATCAGGAGGCGTAGTGTCGCCGGACGTGTCAGACGAAAACAGGGAGGGCGCGGACGCTCCGCCGCTCGCCAAGCGCATCCTCATCGGAGAACCGCTGACGAGCCAGCAGGTCGACGACCAGCTGCTCCCGAAGCGGATGGCTCTGCCGATCTTCGCGTCGGATGCGCTGAGCTCCGTGGCCTACGCCCCGCAGGAACTCGTGATGATCCTGCTGATCGGCGGACTCACGTTCCTGTCGTTCACGCCGCTCGTCGCCATCGCGGTCGTGGTGCTGCTGATCGTGGTCGTGCTCAGCTACCGGCAGCTCATCAAGGCGTACCCGTCGGGCGGTGGGGACTACGAGGTCGCGTCGAAGAACCTCGGCGAGATCCCGGGTGTGATCGTCGCCGCCGCGCTCCTGGTCGACTACGTGCTGACCGTGGCCGTGTCGGTCGCCTCCGGTGTCGACAACATCATCTCGGCGGTCCCCGGCCTCGACCCCTTCCGCGTCGAACTCGCGGTCGGCTTCGTGATCCTCATCATCGTCGTGAACCTCCGCGGGGTGCGTGAGGCCTCCCTGGTCTTCGCGATCCCCACCTACGTGTTCATCGGGTCGGTCGGCATCATGATCGTGACCGGCCTCATCCGCACCTTCCTCGGCGATGCGCCCGTCGCCTCGAGCCACGACTTCACGGTGCAGGCCGAGAGCCTCGGCCAGGCGGCCGTGATCCTGCTGATCCTGCGCGCGTTCTCGAGCGGATGCTCGGCCCTCACCGGCGTCGAGGCCGTTTCGAACGGCGTGCCCGCCTTCCGCGCACCCAAGGTGCGCAACGCCCAGTCGACACTGGTGCTGATGGGGTCGATCGCGATCTGCCTGTTCGCCGGACTCACCGCCCTCGCGCTGATCACCGGCGTGCACTACGCCGAGAACCCCTGCGACCTGATCGGGTTCGACTGCACCACCCCGCAGCCGAGCCTCATGGCGCAGATCGCCGCGGCGACGTTCGGCGGGGGGAGCATCGCGTTCTTCATCGTGCAGGCTGCGACCGCGTGCGTGCTGCTGCTCGCCGCGAACACCGCGTTCAACGGCTTCCCCCTGCTGGGCGCCGTACTCGCCCGCGACGGCTACGCCCCGAAGTCGCTCAACACCCGCGGCGACCGCCTCGTGTTCTCGAACGGCATGATCCTCCTCGGCATCGCCGCGATCGCGGTGCTCATCGTCTTCCAGGCCCGTCTCACCACCCTGATCCAGCTGTACATCATCGGTGTCTTCGTGTCGTTCTCGCTCGGGCAGATCGGCATGGTGCGGCACTGGCGGCGCGTGCTGCGAGGACCGGCGGAGGACACGGCGGGCTCGGGGATCGACGGCGCCTCGGCAGCCGATCGCCGCTCGGCCAAGATCGGGCTCATCATCAACTCGGCCGGTGCCGTGATGACCGTGCTCGTCCTCGTGATCGTGACGATCACCAAGTTCACGCACGGCGCCTATCTGGTCTTCTTCGCGATCCCGATCCTCGCGTTCCTGATGCTGGGGGTGAAGCGGTACTACCGGGACGTCGAGCACGAGATCGCGATCGACGACACCACCAAGTTCGGTGCGTCCGGCGACGTGGCGATCGTGCTGGTGAACCACCTGCAGAAGCCCGTGATGAAGGCCATCGACTACGCCATCGCCGCGAAGCACGACAAGACACTCGCCGTGCACGTGGCCGTCTCGGCCGACGACGCCGCGAAGGTGCAGCGCGAGTGGGCGGACCACCTCGTGCCGATCCCGCTCGTGATCGTCGAGTCGCCGTACCGCTCGTTCGCGCAGCCCGTGACGCAGTTCATCAAGCAGTATCGGCAGAAGCACGGCTCCTCGGTCGTGACGGTCTATCTGCCGCAGTACATCGTCGGCCACTGGTGGGAGTCGTTCCTGCACAACCGTCGCGCCCGCCGCCTCGCCAACCAGCTCATGCTCGTGCACGGGGTGTCGATCACGCTCGTGCCGTGGCTGCTCGACTCGTCCGAGCTCATCTACGGCCGTCGCTCCCGCCCGCTGCCCGGCCAGGAGCGTGCCGGACGGCCCGTGGTCGTGAACGGTCGGCGGGCTCACCGGCCGGCCGGCCCGCCGCAGGAGTAGTCGGATCCGGCAGGTCGGGCCCGTACGCTGGACCGATGAGCTCGCAGCCCTCTCCTGCTCCGCACGACGCGCACGGTGCAACGGAGCGCGCGCGCCCGAAGCACCGGTGGCTGTGGCCCCTCACGGCCGTCAACGTGGTCGGGCTGGTGTTGGCCACGATCGGCGCCACCACACGCACCGGAGTTCTCCCCTTCCTCTTCCCGCAGATCTGGGGATTCAGCACCGGGTTCGGCATCGCCCTCGGCGTCATCACCGTGTTCGTCATCGTCTTCACGGCATGGGTGAGGTCGTTCGACGGCATCGACCGCAAGGATCGTCTCTACCGGTTCTTCGCCGGCGTCACCATCGCTTCCACGATCATGTTCCTCATCTACATCGTCGGGGCGACGGCGATACTCCTGCTCCTCGGAACCGCCTTCGCCTGACGTGGCGGAGCGCCGTCAGACGCCGTCGAGCACGGCACCGAGGATGCCGGCCGCCTCCGCGAACCGACCGGGGTCGGCGTTCGCGTAGTTGAGACGCACATAGGAGCCGGAGGGCTCCGCCGGGAACCACTCGGACCCCGGCGCGATGATCAGTCCGCGCACCTCGCACGCACGGACGACCTGCACGACGTCCGTCCCCTCGGGCAGCCGCACCCACAGATTCAGGCCGCCCACCGGGACACCCTCCACGTGTGCCGCGGGAGCATGCGCGGCGAGGCTCGAGATCAGCAGGTCGCGACGCACCCGCAGATGCTCACGGAACCCGCGCAGGTGCGTGCGCCAAGCGGGCTGGGTGACCACGTCGAGCGCAGCGGCCTGCAGCAGCCCGCTCACGTACATGGACTCGGCCGCGCGGTCGGCGAGGATCCTGTCTCGGGCCGGGCCTCGGGCGATCACGGCCGCGACGCGCAGGGCGGGCGAGGCGCTCTTGGTGAGGGAGCGCAGGTAGACGACGTGACCGTCGTCGTCGGAGGCGGCGATCGGACGCGGGTCGGCGTCGATCCCGAGGTCGTGCGCCCAGTCGTCCTCGATCAGGAAGGCGCCGTGACGACGCACGGTCTCGAGCACGGCCTGGCCCGTCGCGATCGGCCACTGCGCGCCCGTCGGATTGGCGAACGTCGGCTGCGCGTAGAAGGCCCGAGCCCCGGTCTGGACGAACGCGCGCTCGACATCGTCCGGGTCCGGTCCATGCGGGCCCGACGGGATCGGCACCAGGACCACCCCGGCCTGTGCGGCCGCGAGCATCGCGCCCCAGTACGTCGGCGACTCGATCAGCAGCGGCTGGCCGACACCCACGACCGCGCGGAAGATCGAGCTCAGCCCGCTCTGACTCCCGGAGATGATCAGGGCATCCCGCGCCGAGGCCGGGGTGACGCCTGCGGGAGCAGCGGCTGCGAGCTCACCCGCGAACCACGCCTGGAGTTCGGGCAGCCCGGCGGCCGGAGAGCGGGTCAGCGCCGCATCGGTGCGTGCGGCGCGCACGAGCGCCTGGCGCACGAGACGCTCCGGCAACAGGTCGACCGCGGGATAGCCCGAGTGCAGCCCGATCGCGTCGGGTGCGACGGTGCGCTGTGTCGACGACAGGCCGGCGAGTCCGGCGGGCGCGGTGCCGAGCGCGGCGGTCTGCCAGCCGTAGTCGACCGCGCGAGCGGTGGGGACGGCACGGACGAACGTCCCCGCGCCGGGCCGCGACTCGACCAGCCCGAGCCGGACGAGGTGCTGCATCGCCTTCTGCACGGTCACCGGGCTCGCCCCGTACTCCGCCATGAGCGCGCGATTCGACGGGACCCGCGCGCCCGGGGATGCGGTGGCGATCCACGCACGGACCCCGGCGACGATCCGATCACTGCTATCCTGACTCATGAAAGAACAGAGTAGCGTTATCGACTCGACGCGACCAGTGCTATCAACCCGTGCGGGACTCTGGTGGGGGCTCCTCGGCGTCGCCGCCTTCTCCTTCACCCTCCCGTTCACGCGCATCGCGATCGGCGGGCTCTCACCGCTGTTCATCGGGTCGGGGCGCGCGGTCGTCGCAGCCCTCCTCGCGGGCATCGCCCTGGCCGCGACCCGTCAGAGCCCACCCACGAAGGCGCAGTGGGGGCGTCTCGCCGTCGTCGCCGGCGGGGTCGTGATCGGCTTCCCGCTGCTGACCTCGTTCGCCATGACCGCGACACCGGCCAGTCACGGCGCGGTCGTGATCGGGCTGCTTCCCGCCGCCACCGCGGTTGCCGTGGTGCTCCGCACCCGGGAACGCCCGGCCCGCTCGTTCTGGGTCTTCGCGATCCTCGGAGCGGTCGCCGCCGTCGTGTTCGCCGCGCTGCAGAACGGCGGACTCGGATCGCTCACCGGTGCCGACCTGCTGCTGTTCGGTGCCGTCGCCGCCGCGGCGATCGGCTACGCGGAGGGCGGCCTGCTCGCGCGCGAACTCGGATCCTGGCAGACGGTGTCGTGGGCGCTGATCGTCGCCGCTCCCCTGATGACCGTGCTGACCGTGGCGTCGGCCGTGCAGCAGCCACCCACCGCGACGCCGGTGCAGTGGCTCGCGTTCGCCTACCTCGCCGCGGTGAGCATGTTCCTCGGCTTCTTCGCCTGGTACCGCGGGCTCGCGATCGGACCGATGGCGCAGGTGAGTCAGATCCAGCTCGTCCAGCCCGTGATGAGCATCGCCTGGGCCGCCCTGCTGCTGCACGAGCCGATCGGCTGGGCCACCGCTGTCGGCGGACTCGCCGTGATCGCCTGCGCCGCACTCGCCGTGCGCACCCGTCTGATCGACCGCCGCCGAACGAACCGATCGTCCACCGAGGAGAAGGAGTCCTGATGCGCCACACACCCCGCTACCTGATGACCGACCCGGAAGAGGTCAAGCGCCTCATCCGCGGAAATCCCTGGGCGACGTTCGTGTCCCCCGCGAGCGGCGGACTCGTCGCCTCGCACTACCCCGCCCTGCTGCTCGAGGACGAGGACGACATCGTGATCGCCAGTCACTTCGGGCGACCGGACGAGCAGCTCCACGAGCTCGGCCGGCACGAGGTGCTCGTGATCATCCAGGGGCCGCACGACTACGTGTCATCGAGCCTGTACGCGCCCGGCGACCTGGTTCCGACGTGGAACCACGTGACCGCACACCTGTACGGCGTCCCCGAGATCCTCAGCGAGGAGGAGAACTACGCCATGCTCGCCCGGCTGACCGACCACTTCGAGAGCCGGCAGCCGCACGGCCGCAGCCTGTCGGAGGACGAGGAGGGTACCCGCCGCGCGGCGAAGGGCACGGTCGGTCTGCAGATGCGCGTCACCCGTTTCGATGCGCGCGCCAAGCTCAGCCAGAACAAGACGCCGGAGGTGCGCGAGAACATCGCCACGCGGTTCACGGAGACCAATGGAGCGCTCGCGGCGGAGATGCGACGCGTGCGAGGACCGGAATGACGGGCAGCTACACGCAGACCCAGCAGTAGACGAGCGCGCCCGACGACTCGGCGCGGCGTGCGAGCGCGGCCAGGTCTCTCAGTACCGGCGTCAGCTCCTCCGGAGACACGTGCCCGCCGAACTCGTCGGTCTCCGACCAGGGCGCCGCCACCTGCGCGAGACCCTCGTCGTCGGCCGCCGCGAGCGCGGCCACCAGGGAGCCGGTGAGCGTGACCACGAACTGCTCGTAGTCCTCGCCCGCCGCGAGCATGCTGCCGCTGCGCGGGTCGTCGATCACATCGTCATACGGGGTCGCGGTCAGCAGCGACTCGAGCGTGCCGAGCTGCACGACGGGGTCGATGCCCTTGAGAGCCACGGCGTCGTACCCGGAGTCCGGCGCACCGGGACCTCCTTCGACCGTGAGGACCTTCGCGGCCTCCTCGTCGTTCGGCGCGGAGAAGTAGTCGTAGAGAACACCCATGCCGCCATCCTGTCAGTCCGGTCGGCCGACCGCGTCCATGACACAAGTCACCGCAGACGATGACGGGGCGACACTTCCCGCGAACGCAGGAGTGAAGTGGACTGGATCACGGATGCGGGAACCCGGATCCGTGATCCAGAAAGAGCACCATGCGCAAGCCTTGGAAAGTCGCCCTCATCACCGTCGGAGCCATCGTGGCGGTCCCTGTCCTCGCCATAGCGGCGACCGCGATCGGCAACGTGATCGCCACGAAGGTCGAGGCCTCCGTCTTCACCCCCTACGGCGAATCGGTGACCGTCGACGGGAAGTCCATGAACGTCGTGGTGGCGGGTGACGGCGACGAGACCATCGTGCTCCTCCCCGGCCTCGGCACGGCAGCGCCGGCTCTCGACTTCCAGCCGCTGATCGCGGAGCTGCAGGACACGTACCGGGTCGTCGCGGTGGAGCCGTTCGGCACCGGACTCAGCGACCAGACCGACGTCGCGCGCACCGCCGACAACATCACCCGCGAGGTGCACGCGGCGCTCCAGGAGCTCGGCGTCGACCGGTACGTGCTGATGGGGCACTCGATCTCGGGCATCTACGCCCTCGCCTACACGGCCGCCTACGCCGACGAGGTCTCGGCCTTCGTGGGCATCGACAGCAGCGTGCCCGACCAGCCCGGATGGGACGAGCCGATCCCGACCTCGGTCATCAGTACCCTCTCGACTCTCGGCCTGACCCGCGTGCTGAGCGGGATCGCCGGCGACCCCTACGAGGGGCTGCCCTACGACGACGAGACGAAGGAGCAGATGCAGGTGCTCAGCGCGAGGAACGCGGCCGCCCCGACCCTGCTGGACGAGATGGACAACGCCCCCGCCAACTTCGCCGCGGTCAGCGGACTGACGTTCCCGGCCGACCTTCCCGTGCTGCTGTTCGTGGCGGACGAGGATGCCGAGGTTCCCGGATGGCTGGAGCTGCACGAGGTCCAGGCCGCGAGCGTCGACCGCGGCGAGGTCGTCAGGATCGACGGCGGTCACTACCTCCACCACACGCAGTCGCCCGAGCTGGCAGCCCAGACGCGCGCCTTCCTGGATTCGCTCGCGACCGACTGACCGGCTGCCCGTGCTCCGAGCGCTAGCCCGAGACGAGCATCAGGACGAGCACGGCGGCGAGCACGGTCGGGACGGCGGCCACCACTCCCCAGAGCATGAAGCGACTCCACCGGATCGTGACCCCGAGGGCCACGATCCGGTGGTGCCAGAGCAGCGTCGCGAGCGAGGCCCACGGGGTGATGAGCGGGCCGACGTTCACGCCGATCAGCAGGGCCATGAGCGCGACGGGATCGCCCGCGGCCGGCTCGAGCACGAGGTATGCCGGGAGGTTGTTGATCGCGTTGGCACTCACGGCCCCGAGCGCGGCCAGCCGGAAGAGGTCGCCGGGAGAGTCGCCGTTCGCGGTGGGCGAGGTCAGGAAGTCGAGGAGACCCTGCGCATGCGCGGCCTCGACCAGCACGAACAGCGACGCGGCGAGCGCGAGCGCCTGCCACGGGACGAGTGAGAGGCGCAGGGCCCGCCGTCGCCGCACCGCGAACAGGATGATCAGCGCGAGGGCGGCCGCCGTGGCCGGGATCCACACATCGTGCGTGAGGGCGAGCAACGGCATGAGCACGAGGAGGATGCCGGTGGCGCTCCAGAACAGCGTCGGATCGGCGGGCCGCCGCGGCACCGGCGTCTCGTAGGTGCCGAACACCGTGCGCCGGTGCAGGATCGTCAGGATCGCGACGGGGACGAGGATGCCGACGAGCGTCGGTGCCCAGCTCAGCGCGATGAAGGCTCCGGGTCCGTCGCCGATCGCGGGGGCGGCGAGCAGGTTGGTGAGGTTCGACACCGGGAGCGCGAGGGATGCCGTGTTGGCGAGCCAGACGGTCGCCAAGGCGAACGGCAGGGGTGAGACGCCGATGCTCTGCGCGAGGACCACGACGACCGGGGTGACGATCACAGCCGTCGTGTCGAGGGACAGGAACACGGTGCTCACCACGGCGAGCGCCACGACGAGCGCCCACAGCGCGAGCACGCGGCCTCGACCCCACCGGGCGAGCCGCTGCGAGACGACATCGAACACCGCGGCGTCGCGGGCGAGTTCGGCGACGATCGTGATCGCCACGACGAACCCCAGGACCGGCGCTATCCGCAGCCCGAGAGCTCCCGCATCCGCCCGCGGCAGCAGGCCCGTGGCGACCGTCACGACGGCCAGCGCCGCGAGCGCGAGGACGACCACCATCCCCGCGCTGATCCGCACCCGTCGCGCACTCACCTCGCGAGCATAGACCCGCTCGGTCGGCCTCGAGCGCGGCCGCGGTCATGCCGACGGCAGGCACGGATCAGAAGCTCCCGCCGGGGTACGTACCCTCCGGAAGCGTGAAGCACACCGACCACGCATCGATCGCAATCGCCCCGGGCTCACTCGCACCGAGGAGGTAGGCCTCGGCCGTAGTCGTCGACTGCGCGGTGACGGCGTAATCGTCGAAGATGTCCCGCCGATTCGTCACCTCGAAATCACCTCGGTCACGAAGCAGATCCGCCAGCTGCTTCTCCACCTGTTTTGTGATGGCCTCGATGTCGGCGCCGGAGACCAGCGTCACATAGGTGATTCCGGTCCAGGCATGTCGAGTCTCATCGCAGCTGAACAATGATCCGGTCTCATGCTGATCCACGCTGACGACGTCCTCGCTCGGAATGAGCGCCACGATCTCCAAGGTCTTGGCTTTCGCGGCCGCCTTCGCCTCTTCCCAGGTCATGCTGCTCTCTGCCTTCTCAGGATGCTGCGTCTGCGGCTGCGCGCATCCAGCCAGTGCCAGCACGAGAGCCAAGGTGCCGACAGTCGCCATCCTCGCCAACCACGTCACTCTTGGACCAGCCTTCGCATGTCTTGCAGCGCGCCCCTGTTGTCCGGATCATCCGTCGCGATGAGGGTGTGATTCTCGGTCAGCACCCGGAGGTAATCGGGCGGGAGCCTGACCGGGACGTCCCGGTAGGCTGATCCATCCTGCGGTTCAGCTCCGCCTTCAGCTGATACCGGCCGAGGGGAGCCCCGACGCCCGGATCATCGCCGCGGAGACGGGACGCGTCGAGCTGGAGCTGCGTCGCCGCTTCCGTGAGGTCGGCAGCGCACGCGTCGAGATCGTCGTAGAACAGGTCGACAGCAGTCATCGATGCACCTCCGGTCTCCGCACGAACACTCTATGTCCTCATGCGAGGACGGAGTGACGATTCGCGATATGTCTGTGCGCGGTGGCGGCGGGTGCGCTCGGCGGCCACGGGAGCACGGCCGCTGTGAGCAACCCGCATGCATCCGCTCCGGAGGCGTAGGGGAAGCGTGAGGATGGCAGCCGCGAGCGCTGTGCGGGAGTTGTATCGACTCCGTGCTCGACATCATCTACATCGCGCTGACTCTCGCGCTGTTCGCCCTCGTGTCCCTGGTCGCGAAGGGGGTGGATCGCGCATGATCGTCTTCGAGATCCTGGCCGCCGTCCTCGCCGTCGCCGCCGTCGTCTACCTCGTGGTCGCGCTCGTCGCACCGGAGAGGTTCTGATGGACGCGTCCGTCTGGTTCGGCATCCTGCAGATCACGGCCGTCGTGGTCGTGCTCGTACTCCTCTACCGCCCCCTGGGCGACTACATCGCCCACGTGTACACCTCGGCGCGCGACCTCCGGGTCGAGCGCGGCGTCTACCGACTCATCGGCGTCGACCCGTCCTCCGAGCAGACCTGGCGCGCCTACGCCCGCAGCGTGCTCGCCTTCTCGGTCGTCGGCGTCCTGCTCGTCTACGGACTGCAGCGACTCCAGGCGTTCCTGCCCCAGTCGCTCGGGCTCCCTGCCGTGCCGGAGGGGCTGGCGTTCAACACCGCAGCCTCGTTCGTGGCCAACACCAACTGGCAGTCCTACTCGCCGGAGCAGACCATGGGCTACACCGTGCAGCTCGCCGGGCTCACGGTGCAGAACTTCGTGTCGGCGGCCGTCGGTCTCACGATCGCGATCGCGCTGATCCGCGGACTCGCCCGCCGCGGCTCGTCGACGATCGGGAACTTCTGGGTCGACCTCATCCGCGGTCTCGGGCGTCTGCTGCTCCCGCTCGCCCTGATCGGCGCGGTGGCCCTCCTGGCCGGCGGCGTGATCCAGAACTTCGCGGGCTTCACCGATGTCACCACGGTGTCGGGCGGCACGCAGACGATCCCGGGCGGACCGGTCGCCTCACAGGAGGCGATCAAGCTGCTCGGCACCAACGGCGGCGGCTTCTTCAACGCCAACTCCGCGCATCCCTTCGAGAACCCGATCGGCTTCACGAACCTCGTGCAGGTGCTGCTGATCCTCGTCATCCCGTTCGCGCTCCCCCGCACGTTCGGCCGCATGATCGGCGACCACCGACAGGGCTACGCGATCGCGGCCGTCATGGGCACGCTCTTCCTCATCTCGACGTTCGCGCTCTCGGCCCTCGAGCTGGCCGGCCGCGGCACCGCCCCCGAGCTCGCCGGCGCGGCGATGGAGGGCAAGGAGGTGCGCTTCGGCATCCTCAGCTCGACGCTGTTCGGCAGCGCCAGCACGCTCACCTCCACCGGCGCGGTCAACTCGATGCACGACTCCTATACGTCACTCGGCGGCATGATGCCGATGCTGAACATGATGCTCGGCGAGGTCGCCCCCGGCGGGGTCGGCTCGGGTCTCTACGGGATGCTCGTGCTCGCGATCATCGCCGTCTTCGTGGGCGGGCTGCTCGTCGGACGCACACCCGAGTACCTCGGCAAGCGGATCGGGCCGCGGGAGATCAAGCTCGCGAGCCTGTACATCCTCGTCGTCCCGACTCTGGTCCTCGGCGGCACCGCCCTGAGCTTCGCGATCCCCGGCATCCGGGAGGACGTGGAGTCCACCAGCATCCTGAACCCGGGCGTGCACGGCATGAGCGAGGTGCTCTACGCGTTCACCTCGGCCGCGAACAACAACGGCTCGGCGTTCGCCGGACTCACCGCGAACACCCCGTGGTTCAACACCGCGCTCGGCGTCGCCATGCTCCTCGGACGCTTCCTCCCCATCGTGCTCGTGCTGGCACTGGCCGGCTCGTTCGCGGCGCAGGAGCGCGTCCCGGCCACCACCGGCACACTGCCCACCCACCGGCCGCAGTTCGTCGGCCTCCTCCTCACCGTGACGGTCGTCGTGACGGCGCTCACCTACTTCCCCGTGCTCGCACTGGGCCCCCTCGCTGAAGGACTCGTCTGACCATGACCCTCATCACCGACGCCTCGACTCCCGCCGATCACTCGACGACCGAGCCGCCCGCGCAGCACCCCCGCTCCTTCGGCTGGGCACAGCTCGTGCAGGCGCTCCCCGGGGCCCTGCGCAAGCTGAACCCGGCGGCACTGGTCCGCAACCCCGTCATGCTCCTCGTCTGGGTCGGCGCCGCGTTCACCACCGTGCTCGCGATCGCCGAGCCGTTCCTGGGCGGCCCCGCCGACTCCGGCGGGACGCCGGTCCCTGCACCGTTCACGTGGGGCATCGCCGCGTGGCTGTGGCTCACGGTCCTGTTCGCGAACGTCGCCGAGTCGGTGGCCGAGGGCCGCGGCAAAGCCCAGGCCGCAAGCCTGCGCAAGACCCGCACCAGCACCATGGCCCGGCGGGTGGTCGCCTACGACCAGGGAGCGGATGCCGCCGCCGAGCACGCCGCGACCACCCAGGTCTCCTCGGCCGAGCTGCAGCGCGACGACGTCGTGATCGTCACCGCCGGCGAGCTGATCCCCGGCGACGGCGACATCGTCTCGGGCATCGCGACCGTCGACGAGTCGGCCATCACGGGCGAGAGCGCTCCGGTGATCCGCGAATCCGGCGGCGATCGCAGTGCCGTGACCGGCGGCACCCGCGTGCTGTCCGACCGGATCGTCGTGCGCATCACCTCGAAGCCCGGCGAGACCTTCGTCGACCGGATGATCGCGCTCGTCGAGGGCGCCAGCCGTCAGCGCACGCCCAACGAGATCGCCCTGAACATCCTGCTCGCCAGCCTCTCGATCATCTTCCTGGTCGTCGTGCTCGCGCTGAACCCGATCGCGTCGTACGCCGCATCGCCCGTCAGCATCCCGGTGCTGATCGCCCTGCTCGTCTGCCTCATCCCGACCACCATCGGCGCCCTGCTGTCGGCCATCGGCATCGCCGGCATGGACCGGCTCGTGCAGCGCAACGTGCTCGCGATGTCCGGACGCGCGGTCGAGGCCGCCGGCGACGTCACCACGCTGCTGCTCGACAAGACCGGCACCATCACCTACGGCAACCGCCGCGCGCACGAGGTGCTGCCCCTCCCCGACATCGACGCCGACGAGCTGCTGCGCGTCGCGGCGCTGTCATCGCTCGCGGATCCGACCCCCGAGGGCGCCTCGATCGTCGAGCTCGCCGCCGCGCACGGCATCCGGGTCATCGCCCCGGAGGATGCGGTGGTCGTCCCGTTCACGGCGCAGACCCGCATGAGCGGACTCGACCTGGCGGACGGCACGCAGATCCGCAAGGGCGCCGGCTCCGCGGTGCGGGCCTGGCTCGGGCTCGACGCGGAGGATGCGGAGCTGACGGCCCGCACGGACTCCGTCGCCTCCAGCGGCGGCACTCCCCTCGTCGTCGCCGTTCGCGGTGCGGACGTTTCGTCTCGTCGCTCCGCTCCTCGCTCAACGACCGATGCCCGGTCGGACGATGCCCGGTCGGACGATGCGCTGTCGGACGGTGCCCGGTCGGCCGAGGCCCGGTCGTCGAGCGAGCGCAGCGAGACGAGACGCCCCGTCGACGGACGCGTCCTCGGCGTCGTGCACCTCAAGGACATCGTGAAGGACGGCCTGCGCGAGCGCTTCGACGAGCTGCGCAGCATGGGCATCCGCACGGTCATGATCACCGGCGACAACCCGCTGACCGCGAAGGCCATCGCCGCGGAGGCCGGCGTCGACGACTTCCTGGCCGAGGCGACGCCGGAGGACAAGCTGGCCCTCATCCGCCGCGAGCAGGAGGGCGGACGCCTGGTCGCGATGACGGGCGACGGCACCAACGATGCTCCGGCCCTCGCCCAGGCCGACGTCGGCGTGGCGATGAACACCGGCACCTCGGCCGCGAAGGAGGCCGGCAACATGGTCGACCTCGACTCGGATCCGACCAAGCTGATCGACATCGTCCGCATCGGCAAGCAACTGCTGATCACGCGCGGAGCACTCACCACGTTCTCGCTCGCGAACGACATCGCGAAGTACTTCGCCATCATCCCGGCGATGTTCATGGGGGTCTTCCCCGGCCTCGCGGCGCTGAACATCATGCAGCTGCACTCCCCGGCATCCGCCGTCACCAGCGCGATCATCTTCAACGCGATCGTGATCGTCTTCCTCATCCCACTCGCCCTGCGCGGTGTGAAGTACCGCCCGGCGAGCGCCGCCCAGATCCTGCAGCGCAACCTGCTCATCTACGGCCTCGGCGGTGTGATCGCACCGTTCATCGGCATCAAGCTCATCGACCTCGTCGTCAGCCTCATCCCGGGCTTCTGACCGGGCCTGCGTTTCGTCTCTGCGTTTCGTCTCGCTTCGCTCGCTCAACGACCGGTCAGCTCTGAAAGGCATCACATGTCCTCCTCTCGCATCACCCTCCGCACCACCGGGGTCGCCATCCGCGCGATGCTCGTCCTCACCCTCGTGCTCGGCGTCGGGTACACGCTCCTCGTCACCGGGATCGGTCAGCTCGCGCTCCCCGGACAGGCGAACGGCTCGCCCCTGCCCGGCGACCGGGGCAGCGCGCTGATCGGCCAGTCCTTCACGGATGCCGACGGCGATGCCCTGCCCGAGTACTTCCAGTCACGGCCCTCCGCAGCCGGTGACGGCTACGACGGCGCCGGCTCCAGCGGCAGCAACCTCGGCCCCGAGAACCCCGACCTCGTCGCCGCCATCAGCGAGCGCAAGGCCGCGATCGCGGAGCGCGAGGGCGTCGATCCGTCCGAGGTCCCCGCCGATGCGGTCACCGCCTCCGGCTCGGGCCTCGACCCGCACATCAGCGTCGCCTACGCCCTGCTCCAGGTGCCGCGCGTGGCCGAGGCGCGCGGCCTCTCGGAACAGAAGGTGCGCGGCCTCGTGGAGTCTAGGATTCAAGGGCGGGATCTGGGATTCCTCGGCGAAGAGCGCATCAACGTCGCCGAACTCAACCTCGCTCTGGATGACGGGGAGGGCGCGTGAGCGCAGATCGGACGCATCGCTCGACACCCGAGCAGCCGCGCCGCGGACGCCTTCGCGTCCTGCTGGGCGCGGCTCCCGGCGTGGGCAAGACGTTCGAGATGCTCGCCGAAGGACGTCGGCTGCGGGAGGAGGGCCACGACGTCGTCATCGCGATCGTCGAGACGCATGAGCGCGCGGCCACCCTGGCGCAGACCGTCGGGCTGCCCGAGGTCCCCCGTCGCATCGACGACCACCGTGGCGTCGCCCTCACCGAGCTCGACCTCGATGCCGTGCTCGCCCGCGCCCCGGAGATCGCGCTCGTCGACGAGCTCGCACACACCAACAGTCCCGGCTCGCGACACCGGAAGCGCTGGCAGGACGTCGACGACCTGCTCGATGCCGGCATCGACGTGATCACCACGGTGAACGTGCAGCACATCGAATCGCTCAACGCCGTGGTCGAGAAGATCACGGGCATCGCGCAGCAGGAGACGATCCCGGATGCCGTGGTGCGGGCCGCGGACGAGGTCGAGGTGGTCGACCTCGCTCCGCAGTCCCTGCGCGATCGGCTCTCCGCCGGGCTCGTGTATCCGGCCGAGCGGATCGACGCCGCGCTGTCGAACTACTTCCGGCTCGGCAACCTGACCGCCCTGCGCGAGCTCGCTCTGCTCTGGCTCGCCGACGAGGTCGACAGCGCCCTGCGCACCTACCGCGCCGAGCAGGGCATCGAGGGCACGTGGCAGGCCAGGGAGCGGGTCGTCGTCGCGCTCACCGGCGGGCCGGAGGGCGAGACCCTGCTGCGGCGAGGTGCGAGGATCGCCGCTCGCTCCGCCGGCGGAGAGCTGCTCGCCGTGCACGTCACGGCGCAGGACGGACTGCGCGACGAGACACCCGGAGCACTCGCCGCGCAGCGCGCCCTCGTGGAATCGCTCGGCGGCACCTACCACCAGGTCGTGGGCGATGACATCCCCGCCACCCTGGTCGAGTTCGCGCAGGGAGCCGACGCCACCCAGCTCGTGATCGGCGTCAGCCGGCGCGGTCGGCTCACCGCCGCGCTCACCGGGCCCGGCATCGGCTCGGAGGTGATCCGCCGCTCCGGCGACATCGACGTGCACATCGTGACGCACGCCGCCGCGGGTGGACGGCTGGCCCTGCCGCGGATGACAGGCGGCGCGCTCGGGTGGCGACGTCAGGTGCTCGGCTTCGCGGTCGCGCTCGTCTTCGGACCGCTGCTGTCCTGGGTGATGTTCACGTTCCGCAGTCCGGAGTCGATCACGGCCGAGGTGCTCGCCTACCAGCTCCTCGTCGTCGTGGTCGCCCTCATCGGCGGCATCCGCCCGGCGGTGTTCGCCGCGGTGCTGTCGGGGATCACGCTCGACTTCCTGTTCGTCGCCCCGCTGTTCACCATCACGATCGCCCACCCGCTGCACGTGCTCGCCCTCACGCTGTACGTCGTGATCGCGATCCTGGTGAGCCTCATCGTCGACCAGGCGGCCCGGCGCGCCCGCATCGCCCAGCGCGCCGCCGCGGAGGCCGAGCTGCTCGCCGCCGTCGCGGGCAACGTGCTGCGCGGCGACAACGCGGTGCTGGCCCTGGTGAGCCGCACCCGGGAGGCGTTCGGACTCAGTGGTGTGCGACTGCTCGCGCCCGACGGCGAGGTGCTCGCGAGCGACGGGGAGCCGGTGGCGGACGGCCGCGCCACCACGATCCCGGTCGGCATCGGCCCCGGCGGCGGCCCCCGCGCGGTGCTCGAGCTCAACGGCGAGGCGCTCGCCGGACCCGAGCGGCGACTGCTCGACGCGATCGTCGCGCAGCTGTCCGCCGCGATCGAGCACACCGACCTGCGGGCGACCGCCAGCGAGGCCGAGGCCCTCGCCGAGACCGACCAGGTGCGCAGCGCCCTGCTCTCGGCCGTGAGTCACGACCTCCGGCGCCCGCTGGCCTCGGCCGTCGCGGCGATCGGCGGGCTGCGCGGCGCCCACGAACTCTCGGCCTCCGATCGCGAGGAGCTGCTCGCCACGGCCGACGAGAGCCTCGCGACCCTGTCGACGCTGGTCACCGACCTGCTCGACGTCAGCCGCGTGCAGGCGGGAGTGCTCGCCGTCTCGGCCTCGCGGATGGACGCGGCCGGCACCGTTCTCGCCGCGGTCGACGAGCTCGGACTCGGACCGGCCGACGTCGAACTCGCCCTCGACCCCGATCTGCCGCCCGTGTTCGCCGACCCCGTGCTGCTGCAGCGCGTGCTGGTCAACGTGCTCGCCAACGCGCATCGCCATGCCCCGGACGGCAGCCGGGTGATCATCTCCACGAGCGCGCTCGGCGACCACGCGGAGATCCGGGTGATCGACCGCGGGGAGGGCGTCTCCCCCGAGCGACGGGACCGCATCTTCCAGCCGTTCCAGCGCTTCGGCGACACCGACAACACGACGGGACTCGGTCTCGGACTCGCCCTGTCGCGCGGTTTCACCGAGGGCATGGGCGGTACCCTGACACCCGAGGACACCCCTGGCGGCGGACTCACCATGGTCATCTCCCTGCCGCTCGGCGCAGGGCTCACCGACACGGAGGGGACGGAGTGAAGCTCCTCATCGCCGACGACGACCCGCAGATGGTGCGGGCGCTGCGGATCACCCTCGCCGCCCACGGGTACGAGGTCGTGGTGGCCGCCGACGGTGCCGCCGCGATCGCCGCGGCCGCGCAGACGCATCCCGACCTCATCATGCTCGACCTCGGGATGCCGCGGCTCGACGGCATCGAGGTGATCCAGGCGCTGCGCGGATGGACGAACGTGCCGATCATCGTGGTGTCCGGCCGCACGGGCTCCGCCGACAAGGTCGAGGCCCTGGACGCGGGGGCCGACGACTTCGTGACGAAGCCCTTCCAGGTCGACGAGCTGCTCGCCCGGCTGCGGGCGCTCTCGCGTCGATCCGTGCCGGCGAACGGGGAGTCGGCCGTGACGTTCGGCGACGTGGTGGTGGACCTCGCCACGAAGACCGTGACCCGTGGCGGCACGCGCGTGCATCTGACCCCGACGGAGTGGCGGATGCTGGAGCACCTGTCGCGGCACCCCGGCGCCCTGGTCACCCGGCAGGACCTGCTCAAGGAGATCTGGGGCAGCGAGCAGGTGTCCGACTCGGGCTACCTGCGGCTGTACATGTCACAGCTGCGCAAGAAGCTCGAGCAGGAGCCGGGCGCTCCCGCGCATCTGCTCACCGAGACCGGGATGGGCTACCGCCTCGTGCTCTGAGGGGCCGGATGCCCCGGACGGCACCCGCTGGCGCCGTCCCCCGCGCCTTCCGATGCGAGGTGTCAGCGCCGTACGCGAGCCCGCCGGCGCACCGACGCGATGACCGCCACGGCCACCAGCGCCACGGCCACGACGATCGCGGCGACCGCGGTGGGGGTGCTCTCCGGCTGCCCGGTGAGGCGACCGATCGCGAGCCACACCAGACCCCAGGCCGTCGCAAGGGCAGGGGCGAGGCGGCCGGTCACCCACGCCGCGGCGGCGCCGATCACCAGGACCACGACGAGCACGGCAACGGCCCAGACGTCCGCCTGCTGCGCCCAGCCGTCGGGAGCGATCTGCGTCAGCCAGGCGGCCGTGTTGGCGACGGTCGCGATCGTGACCCAGCCGAAGTGCAGGCCGTTCGCTCCGTCGGTCAGCACGCGGTCGGCGATGCTGCGCGCCGGGAAGCGCCCCAGCACCACGATGACCCGCGCGAGAACCGCCAGCAGCAGCGCGATCACGACCACCGTCAGCCAGAGGGAGAGATACCGGGCTGTCACGAGCCAGAGGCCGTTCAGCACCATCGACACGGCGATCCATCCGCCCACGGCCTGCTGCCGCGGGTCCTGTCGCTGCGCCGGGAACGCCTGCCACACCGTGTAGGCGATCAGGCCGAGGTAGATCAGCGACCAGATCGAGAATGCGGGACCGGCGGGAGCGAGGTAGGAGCCCTGCGCGGAGAGCGCACCGTCCTGGAGATCGTCGACCGACGCCCCGCCGAACGCCCCGGCGCCGACGGACGCCGCGATCAGCATGAACGACGCCGCCGCGATGATCAGGCTCTGCCGGGCGATGCCCCTCGTCCGTGATTCCATGTCCCGAAGGCTACGGGCGCAGGGGCCGAACCGCACCGGGGTTGACACCGCGAAACGCTTTCGCTAACCAGGTTAGCCAATCCGCGGACTGCGGATCCCGCTCAGACCCGGGCGAACGCCGCGTCGACGAGGACCTCGGCGGCCCCGCGCGCCTGGACGGCCACGGCGGGATCCGCGGAGATCGCGGCCGTGCTCTGCGCCCCCTCCGCGAGGATCGACAGCTGCGCCGCGAGCGCATCGGGCGCACCGGTCTCGGCGACGAGCGCGGCCATGTACTCCTGGAAGGACGCCTTGTGCGCGCGGACGATCTCGGCGACATCCGGATTCGTCCCGCCGAGCTCCCCGAAGGCGTTGATGAACGCGCACCCCCGGAAGTCGTCCGCGCAGAACCAGTTCTCGAGGTAGCCGTAGACCGCGAGGAGGCGGGCGCGGGGGTCGTCACCGGCATCGGCCACCGCGGCGGAGAGCCCCGCCTCCCACTCGGCGTGCTTGCGCGCGAGCACGGCGGCGACGATGTCGGTCTTCGCGGGGAAGAGCGAGTACAGGCGGCGCAGCGACACGCCGGCGGACTGGCGCAGCTCGTCCATCCCGACAGCCGCATACCCCTTGCGGTAGTAGAGCTCCTCCGCGGCGGTGAGGATGCGCTCGCGAGCCTCGTCTTCGGTCATACCCAGAAGTTTACTTGACACGAGAACGTACGTTCTCTATGTTGGTCATATCGAGCGAGAACGATCGTTCTCACCGGGACCGAAAGGATCAGGATCATGGGCTACATCACCGTCGGCAACGAGAACAGCACCCCGATCGAGCTCTACTACGAAGACCAGGGAGCCGGCCAGCCCGTCGTCCTGATCCACGGCTACCCGCTCGACGGCCACAGCTGGGAGCGCCAGACGCGCGAGCTGCTCGACCAGGGCTACCGCGTCATCACCTACGACCGTCGCGGCTTCGGGCAGTCCTCGAAGGTGAACGCCGGGTACGACTACGACACCTTCGCCGCCGACCTGAACACGGTGCTCGAGACCCTCGACGTGCGTGACGTCGTGCTCGTCGGCTTCTCGATGGGCACCGGGGAGCTCGCCCGCTACGTCAGCCGCTACGGACACGAGCGCGTCGCCAAGCTGGCCTTCCTCGCCTCGCTCGAGCCCTTCCTGGTGCAGCGCGACGACAACCCCGAGGGCGTGCCGCAGGAGGTCTTCGACGGGATCGAGGCCGCGGCGAAGGGCGACCGCTTCGCCTGGTTCACCGACTTCTACAAGAACTTCTACAACCTCGACGAGAACCTCGGATCGCGCATCAGCGAGGAGGCCGTGACCGGCAGCTGGAACGTCGCCATCGGCAGCGCCCCCGTCGCCGCCTACGCCGTCGTGTCGTCCTGGATCGAGGACTTCCGCGCCGACGTCGAGGCCGTGGCCGCCGCGGCGAAGCCCACCCTGATCCTGCACGGCACGAAGGACAACATCCTCCCGATCGACGCGACCGCCCGCCGGTTCCACCAGGCCGTGCCCGCGGCCGACTACGTCGAGGTCGAGGGCGCGCCGCACGGCCTCCTCTGGACCCACGCCGACGAGGTCAACGCCGCGCTGAAGGACTTCCTGGCGAAGTAGTCCCGCTCGACGCTCCGGCTGAAACGGAGACGATCCGCCTCGCCGTCGGCATGTCACTCGATGACACGCCGACGAGCGGGCGGATCGTCTCCGTTTCGGCGTCGGGTCAGACCTCGCGCAGCCACCGCAGGGTGCGGGCGAGCAGCTCGCGATGACCCGCCGACGCATACGAGCGCGAGTCGTGCCCGAGCGCGTCGTAGGCCACCCTCGACGGGCCGAGCTCGCGCGTCCATACGAGCGGATGCCGCACGCCGTCGTGCTCGTGCCACGCCAGCCGGTCGATCTCGGCATCCAGCCGGAGGTCGGTGTAGCGCTCGTCGTCGACGGCGAAGTCATGCAGCCCGGTGGCGAGCGGGTGCTCCGGATCCAGCCGCACCTGCGCCGCGCCGAAGTCCGGATGCCACGACCGACCGCGCACCCATCGTCCGCCGAGGGCGCGCTCGTAGCTCGGGTAGTCGCGCAGGCTCGCCGCCGCCGAGTGCACCGCGAGGATGCCGATGCCGCGTTCGAGCCCGGCCGCGAGGGCGGCATCCCCCTCCGCGAGGGACGCGACCGGTTCCTCCCGCTCGACCCCCGGCGCCTGCGCATCGGTCGGATCGCCGGCATCCGGGCCCTCGGGGTCGCCCGCGTTGACGACGAGCAGCCGCACGCCGTCGTCGAGTCGACGCAGGGCTCCGTCGACATCGGTCTCGATCCGCGGGGAGAAGCCGGCGGCGCGCACGAGCTCGGCCAGCAGCGGACTGGTCTCCGGATACGGGTGCCACGGATCGGCGTACCGTCCGGTCCCCGTGAGGATGAGCGCATCGACCATGATCTATCCCTGCGAGATCAGCTTCTTGACCAGGTACTCGTGCACGGCTTCGGGGCCGCCCTCCGAGCCGAAGCCGCTCTCCTTGCGTCCGCCGAAGAACGTGTCCCGGGCACCGACGCCGAACTTGTTGACGCTCACCATCCCGACGTCCAGGCGACGCGGCAGACGCAGCGCCCGGTCGGCATCCTTCGTGAACACGTAGGCGGCGAGGCCGTACGGGAGGGCATTCGCCCGGGCGATCACCTCGTCCTCGTCGGTGAACACGCTCGTGGCCGCGATCGGTCCGAACGGCTCATCGTGCATCACGAGGGCGTCGTCCGGGACGTCGGCGAGGAGCGTGGCGGGCCAGTAGTAGCCGACGCTGTCGTCTCCCGAACCGCCGGCGACGACCGTCGCCCCGCGCTCGACCGCGTCCTCGACGAACGGGGCCATCGCGTCGTAGCGGCGCGAGTTCGCGAGCGGGCCCATCTCCGTCGCCTCGTCGAAGCCGTCACCGGTGCGTGCGGCCGCGAGAAGCTCGCCGAAGCGGGCGACGAACTGCGCGTGGACCGACTCGTGCACGTAGAAGCGCACGGGAGACCCGCACGACTGCCCCGTGTTGTGGAGCTTGGCGCCGAGGGCCTGCCGCGCGACCTCCTCCACGTCGACGTCGTCGAAGACCAGGACCGGTGCGTGTCCGCCGAGCTCGAGCATCACGGGCTTCGCCGCGTCTCCGGCCAGGCGGGCGAGGTGCTTGCCCACGCCGATCGACCCCGTGAACGAGACCTTGCGGATGACGGGCGAGGCGATCAGCGTCTCGGAGATCTGCGCCGGGTCGCCGAACAGCATGCTCAGCACGCCGTCGGGCAGACCGGCGTCGACGAGGGCGTCCGCGAGGGCGACGGCGCTGGCGGGGGTCTCCTCCGCGGGCTTGATGACGACCGTGCAGCCGGCGGCGAGGGCGGCGGCGACCTTGCGCCCCGGCACCGTGAGGGGATAGTTCCACGGCGTGAAGGCGGCGACCGGACCCACCGGCTCGGTGACGACCAGGGTGCGCCCCTCGTCTCCGGCGGTGGGGAGGACGACCCCGTAGGCGCGGGGCGCCTCGGTGGCCAGGGAGTCGATGATGTCGGCGGTGTAGTCGACCTCGCCGAGCGAGTCGCCGTAGGGCTTGCCGTTCTCGAGCGTCATGGCACGGGCGATCGGCTCGCGTCGGTCGCGCAGCAGCTGTGCCGCACGCATGAGGATCGCGGCGCGGTGGTGCGGCGAGGTGTCCCGCCACGCTTCGGCGGCACGACCGGCGCCGGCGAGCGCATCGGCGATGTCCTCCGCCGTCGCGAGCGGCACCCGCCCGATCACCTTCCTGGTCGCCGGGTTCTCCACGGCGGCCGTCTCACGGTCGGCGGCGCCGATGCGCCGTCCGTCCACCAGAAGCTCGATCTCCGGGTATCCGGATTCCGTTGACGTCATGGAAGCACCTCAGATCCTCTGGGTGGGAATGCGCTGTCCCACATGTCTTGATTGTTACCAATGGTAAGCCTGATAGAAGCAGAAAGCGCATTCCTGCATGGTTCGCGATAGTCTTCTTCACGATGACTCTCGATGCGCGTGGCGGACGACCGCCCACCCTCTCGGACGTCGCACGCCTGGCCGGCGTCTCCCAGTCGACCGCGTCGCGCGTCGTGAACGGCTCGGCTCGGCGCGTCGACGATGGATACCGCGAACGCGTGCTCGGCGCGGCGCGTCAGCTCGGCTACGCGCCGAACATCGCGGCGCAGGCCGTGGCGCGGGGCGCATCGCACCGGATCGCCCTCATCACGGGCGGCATCGCGGACGCCTACTTCTCGGCGATGACCGCGGCGATCATGAACGCGGCGGAGGAGATCGACCTGCGCGTCTCCCTCGCCGTCAGCTCGCGCCGCACCGAGCGCGAGCTCGAGCTGGTCCGCGAGCTCCGCGGCGAGCAGCCGCGCGCGATCATCCTCGCCGGCACCGGCTACACCGACTCGCGTTCCGATCCGGCCGTCGAGGCCGAGCTGCTGCGCTACCAGGAGACCGGCGGGCGCGTGGTGCTGATCAGCCGCACCGACATGCCGTTCGAGACCGTGTACTTCGACAACTTCGAGGGCGCTCGTCGCCTCGCGGTCGAGATGGTGGCGCGTGGCTACCGCTCGCCGCTGCTCCTGGGGAGCGACCTGCCGCTGCGTTCCATGCAGGAGCGGATCGACGGCTTCACGGCCGGCTTCGCGGAGGCCGGCATCGCGATCCCGCCGTCGCGCGTGCTGCGGCCCGGGTTCCACTGGGACGGCGCGCGGGAACTCCTGGCGACGCTCGACGACGACGTCCTCGCGTCGGCGGATCTCGTGTTCGCCGTGACCGACGTCCTCGCCCTGGGCGCACTGAACGGCCTCCGCGAGCGCGGCATCGAGACCCCGGGGCGGATCGGCGTCGCCGGGTTCGACGACATCACGACGCTGCGCGATGTCGTGCCGCCCCTCACGAGCGTGCACGTGCCGCTCGACGAGGTGGCCGCCGAGGCGATCCACCGCGCCACGGCCGCGCCCGAGGACCTGCGCCGACGCGTCATCCCCACCCACCCGGTGGTGCGCGCGAGCACACCGCCCCGCTGAGTCCGAGGGCGACGTGCGGCGCCGGCGGGTCATGCCTTGACACCGCCCGACATGAGGTCGAGACGCCAGAACCGCTGCAGCGACAGGAACAGGGCGACGACCGGGATGATCGCGATCGCCGCACCCGTGATCACGAGCGAGTAGAGCGCGGCCTGGGAGGCGCCGGCGCGGAGCATCGCGTAGAGCCCGAGAGTGAGCGGGAACTTCGAGTCGTCCGTCAGCATGATGAACGGCAGCAGGAAGTTGTTCCAGATCGCGATGAACTGCAGCAGGAACACGGTCACCAGGGCGGGTGACATCAGCCGCAGACCCGTCGACAGGAAGATGCGCCATTCCGTGGCCCCGTCGATGCGCGCGGCCTCCATGATCTCGTTCGGCACCGACGCCTCGGCGTAGATCTTGCACAGGTAGATCGCGTACGGACTCACCAGCAGCGGCAGGATCACCGAGAAGTAGTTGTTGGTCATGCCGAACTGCGCCAGCAGCAGGTACTGCGGGATCGCGAGCATGATCTGGGGCAGCAGCACGGCCGCGACGATGATCCGGAAGATCGACGTGCTCCCCCGGAACCGGTACTTGGCGAGGGCGTACCCCGCGGCTGCGGCGATGAGAGTCGAGGCGATGCCGCCGCCGCCCGCGTAGAGCGCGGAGTTGAGCATCCAGCGCCCGAAGATGCCGTCGCGGTAGGCGAGCAGCTCGGCGATGTTCTCGAACAGGCCGCCGGTGAACGACGGGAGCGCGGTGGGCGTGGAGAACAGCTCCGTGCTGCTCTTGGTCGCCGCGATCACGATCCACAGCACCGGCAGCACGCAGTACAGCGCGCCGACGAACAGGACGATCGTGGAGAAGAGGTTGGTGCGGCTCCGACGCCGAGGGCTGGACACGACGGCGGTCATCGCTTCTTTCCGATCAGGATTCCGACACGGTTCACGAGGACGGATGCCCCGACCGTGAGCACCACGAGCAGCAGCGAGGTGGCCGCGGCGCGGTGGATGTCGTCGTTGACGAAGGCGTCGGTGTAGACCTTCATCAGCGGCACCCAGGTCGACGAGATCGCGTTCGCGAGCGGGCGCAGGGTCGTCGGCTCGTTGAACAGCTGCAGGGCGCCGAGCACGGAGAAGAGCGAGCACATCACGATCGCCGGCCGGATCAGCGGCAGCTTGATGCGCAGCGCGATCTGGAGCTCGCCGGCACCGTCGAGCTTCGCGGCCTCGTACATCTCCTGCGGCAGCCCGCGCAGGGCCGTGTACATGATCACCATGTTGAAGCCGACCACTCCCCAGACGGCGATGTTCGCGACGGAGAAGAAGATCTCCGTCCCCCCGAAGAAGTCGATGACCTCGCCGCCGATCGGACTGGTGGCCGGAAGGTAGAGGAAGCCCCAGAGCAGGGAGGCGATCACACCGGGGACCGCGTAGGGCAGGAAGATGAGGATCCGCCAGACGCCGATGAGGCGGGTGCGGTCCGCATCCAGGCAGAGCGCGAAGAGCGCGGCGAGGATGATGGTGCCCGGCACGCCGATGCCCGCGACGATCAGCATGCGCCCGAGGCCCGCCCAAAGCTCGGAGTCGAGGAAGGCGGCGACGTAGTTCTCGATCCCGACGAACTCGAGCGTCGAGTCCCCGCCCAGCAGTCCACCGGAGATCCGGCGCTGCATCAGGCTGAGGATGAGCGCGTAGATCGCCGGGGCGAGGGTGAAGAGGGCGAGCAGGATCAGAGCGGGCGTCAGCAGCGCGAGTGCGAAGCCGGCGTTCGTCCTCTGTCGACGTCGGCCGCGCGGTTCTTCCTCGGTCCGCCGGCTCGATCGCCGCGGGGCGGTGGTGGTGGTCACGTCTGTCCTTCTCTCGGGACGGTGGGTGGGGCGACTGCGCCCCACCCACCGGGAATGCTATTTCTCGACGGTGAAGCCGAGCTTCTTCATGTCGGCGACCGTGGTCTCCTGCATGTTCTTCAACACGTCGGAGAAGGACGAGCCGGATTCGATGGCCGCGGCGAAGCCGTCGTTGTACGCGCCGAACGTGACCGTCGCGTTCGGACCCCAGAGGTCGAACGTGCGCGCACCCTCGGAGATCTTCGCGACCGTCGAGTAGTAGTCGGGCTGGTTCGGCATGTACGCGGGAGGCGTCTGCAGGGCGTCGAGCTTCTGCCCGTTGATGGCCGCCGGGAAGATGTTGATCTTCTCGACCTGGAGAGCGAGCGCCTCGTCGCTGGTGTTGAACCAGTCGATGAACGCGGCCGCCTCCTTCGGGTGCTTCGAGTCGGTGGTGACGGCCGTCGCCGACCCGCCCCAGATTCCCGTGGTGGCGTCGCCCGCGTTCCAGTCCGGAAGCGCGGTCATCGTCCACTTGCCCTTGGTGTTGGGGGCGATGCCGCCGAACTGGGCGGGGGCCCAGGCACCGGAGATCCATCCGGCGTACGTGCCGTCGTCCATCTCCTTGTTCCACTGCGGCGACCAGAACGGCTCGCCCTTGATGACGCCCTCGTCGATCAGGCCTTGCCAGTAGTCGGCGACCTTCACCGAGTCGGCGTCGTCGATCGCGACCTTCCAGGTGTCGCCCTCGGCGGACCACCAGTTCGCTCCGGCCTGCTGGGTGAGACCGGTGAACCAGCCCGGGTCCGCCGAGCTGAACGTGCCGAGGTACTTGCTCGGGTCGGCCTCGTGCAGCTTGCGGGCGACGTCGGCGTACTCGTCCCACGTGGTAGGCGGCGTGAGGCCGTACTGCTCGAAGATGTCGTGCCGGTAGAAGAACACCAGCGGCGCGAAGTCCTGGGGCAGGCCGAAGACCTTGCCGTCGAACGACACCTGGTCGAAGGCCGCGGGCGTGAAGCTGTCCGCCGCGTCCTTCGTGTACTCGGTGATGTCGGCGGCGACCCCGTTCGCGACGAGTGCCGGCAGCGCCTGGTACTCGACCTTCACGATGTCGGCGGCGTCACCGGACTTGTGCGCGGTGAGGATGCGGCTGACGAGTTCGTTGCCGCCCGCGGGGTCGGTGACCTCGACCTGGATGTCGGGGTGCGACTCGTTCCAGACCTTCGCGATCTCGGGCATCGACGGGTCCCACGACCACATCTGCAGCGTGACGGGCCCGCTGCTCTCGTTCTCGGTTCCGGTTCCGGCGCCGCAACCGGCGAGCAGCGCGGCAGAGGCGACGATCGCCCCGGCGGCCAACAGGGTCCTTCTCATGGTGCATCTCCTTTGATGGGGGGAATGTCTTCGGGTAGACGGAGGGAAAGCGATGTCGGAATGCGCTTTCCCTAGAGAATAAGGATACGTCGCATGGCTGTCAAGCCGCTGCTCACGCCATCGCCGCGAGCTCGCCGAGCGACACGGCGTGCGCCGCGTCCTCACCGCGGGAGACCCTCTGCACCTCGCCGACGACGGACTCCCCCAGACGGCGGAGCTCGTTGCCCAGCGCGCCCGCGATGTGCGGGGTGACGATCACCGACGGCGACTCGAGGAGCACATGCCCCGCGGGGAGCGGCTCCGGATCCGTGACGTCGAGCACGGCCCGCAGCCGCCCGGCCCGGACCTCGTCGACGAGGGCCGCATGGTCCACGATCGGACCCCGCGCGGTGTTGATCAGGGTCGCTCCGTCGGGCATCAGCCCGAGCAGTCGGCGACTCACGAGACCGACGGTGTCGGGGAGCAGCGGCGCGTGGACGCTCACGATGTCACTGCTCGCGAAGAGCTCGTCGAGGTCGACCACCCGGGCGTCCTCGCGGATCGGATCGTCCTCACGCAGATACGGATCGCTCACCGCGACATCGAGGTCGAAGCCGCGCAGCAGCGCGATCACCCGCCGCCCGATCTTCGATGCGCCCAGGATGCCGATGCGGCGCCGATGGTTGCCGATGCCCTCGAACAGGGGCGAGAGGTCGCGTGCGGGATCCCGGCGGTGGGCGGTCGCGGCCGCCGCGACGCCCTTGCCCTCGAGAAGGATCATGGCGAGCGTGTACTCCGCGACGGGCACGGCGTTCGCCGCGGCCGCGGACGTCACGCGGATCCCGCGATGCCAGACCTCGGGGTCGAGATGCTCCTTGACCGTTCCCGCCGCGTGGTGGATCGCACGGAGGGCCGGCATGCGGTCCAGCTCCTCCGGCCCGATCCGCGGGCAGCCCCATCCGGTGATGAGCGTGTGGACCGTGTCGAGGCGCGGATCGTCCAGGGTCTGCGTCACCGGGCGATCACCGAAGTCCAGCAGGGCGCCGAGAGCCGCGAACTGCTCGGGAGCGAACAGCTGGGTCACGAGACCGCGTCGCATCACGAACTGCGCGGGCGGGCGCGCGCTCTCCGCCTGGCTCGGGGGAAGGATCATCGATTCTCCTTGTCGGATGCGGCGGCGGCGGGCTACGATCAGTCCGCGGGAAACCGCATTCCGAGAATGTACCAGCATCCGGAATCACGTGACGCACACGAAGGGAGACGATCGCGGTGACGACGTCGAAGATCGCGGCCGGCTCCGGCAGCTGGGTGCAGTGGAACCCGGCGAGCGTCGGAGACGACGTTCCCCTCGCCGAGTCGATCGACCTCGTGCACGAGCTCTTCGAGGACCCGACCGTGCGCGTGCTCGACACCGCGAACAACTACGGCTTCGGAGCCAGCGAAGAGCGGATCGGCATGGCGATCCGGGAGTACGGCATCGTCCCCGACGGCTTCACGATCCAGACCAAGGCGGACCGCGACATGACGACCGGGGACTTCTCCGGCGCCCGCGTGCGCCGTTCCCTCGACGAGAGCCGGACCCGCCTCGGGTTCGACCGTCTGCCGGTGGTCTACCTGCACGACCCCGAGAACATCAGCTGGGAGCAGGCCTTCGCCGCCGACGGTCCGGTCGCCGCGCTGGTCGCGGCTCGCGAAGCGGGGATCATCGGAACCCTCGGCGTCGCGGGCGGGCCCCCCGACCTCATGCGGCGCTATCTCGACACCGGTCTCTTCGAGGCGCTCATCACCCACAACCGCTACACGCTGGCCGACCGCAGCGCCGACCGTCTGCTCGACCACGCGCACGCGCTCGGCGTGCACGTCACGAACGCCTCCCCCTACGGAGGCGGCTTCCTCACCGCCTGGCCGCCGCCCACCGAGCGCTACGCCTATGGTCCCGCAGCACCGAGCGTGCGCCGGACGGCGGAGCAGACGGCCGCGCTCTGCACCGCAGCCGGCGTCCCGCTCATCGCCGCAGCCCTCGCGTTCTCCACCGAGGATCCTCGCATCGACCGCACGATCATCGGCATGCGCACGGTGGACGACCTGCGGGCCACCAGGGAGCTCCTCGAGGTGACGGTCGACGATGAGCTGCTCGACGCGCTGCGCGGGCTCGACTCGGACCCGCGGGGCTGGCAGGATCCGCCCGCAGACCGACCCTCCGCTCCCCCTCAGCCGCGCATGGCGACACCGCGGCGCCAGTAGCCCATGAAGGCGACCTGCCCGCGGTCGATGCCCAGGTCCTTGACGAGATGCCGGCGCAGCGTGGTGACCACGCCGCTCTCCCCCGCGATCCAGAAGTAGCGTTCGGCCGGGGCCTCGGCCGCCGCGATGTCCTCACCGAGCCCCGAGTATTCCGGCGTCTCCCACACGAGGTCCTCGCCGTCGATGTCCTTCACGCGGATCTCGTCCGCGGCGTCGGCATCCCCGAGGTGGGCGAGCACGGCCGGGATCAGTCGCCGCCCGTGCGGCTCGCCGGCGTCGCGGGGCAGCCAGTGCACCTCGACGCCCGAGGGCACGTCGATGCGCAGGATGTCGGCCGGAGACGGCACCTCGATGAACGCGACACCGCGCAGGTCGCGAGGAGCGTCCTCCAGGATCCGGGCGATCGCCGGAGCGGCCGTCTCGTCGCCCGCGAGCACCACCGACGACGCGGTTCCCGGCACGTACTCGGCCCCGCCGTGCGCATCGGCCTCGACCCCTCGCCGCGGCCCGACCAGGTAGAGCTCCTGGCCGACCGCCGCCTGGCTCGCCCACAGCGATGCGGGACCGGTCAGTCCGGGCTCCAGGTGCAGCACGAAGTCGACGTCCACCTCGGTCCCGGTCTCCGGGTCGACGCGCAGCTCGCGCACGGAGTAGGTGCGCATGGAGCCGCGCTCCTCCTCCGGCACCGCCAGGAACGCCTGCCACCAGTTGTCGGAGGCCCGGTCGAGCTCCGGCAGCACGCCGGAGGCCGGGGGGAAGACGAGCTTGATGCGGCTGTCGAACACCTCGCCGGGAGTTCCGAACTCGAACAGCTCGTCGCCGCCGAAGGTCACCCGCACGAACGACGGCGAGATGCGCACGACGGCGCGGACCTCGGCGCGGGTGAGGATGTAGGTCGGACGCTCGGTCGTGGTCGTCTCAGCGGACATGGTGCCTCCCGATGGGTGTGACCATCGGCTTCCCGGAGACCGGGTCGATGGTGATCTGATTGGCGAGGCCGAAGACCTCGTGGACGAGTTCGGCGGTGACGACATCCTGCGGTGCGCCCGTCGCGTGCACCCTGCCGTCCTTCATGGCGACCAGCTCGTCGGCGTAGCGCGCGGCCAGGTTCAGGTCGTGCAGCACCATGACGATGGTGGTGCCGCGCGAGACGCTCAGGTCGGTGAGCAGGTCGAGCACCTCGACCTGGTGCGCGACGTCGAGGAACGTGGTGGGCTCGTCCAGCAGCAGGATGTCGGTCTCCTGCGCCAGGGCCATCGCGATCCACACGCGCTGCCGCTGACCGCCCGAGAGCTCGTCGACACTGCGGTCGGCGAGGTCGGAGATGCCGGTCGCGTCGAGGGCGTCGGCCACCACCTCGTAGTCGTGCGTGCTCCAGCGCGCGAGCATCTTCTGATGGGGATGGCGGCCGCGCCCGACCAGGTCGGCGACCGCGATGCCCTCGGGCGCGACCGGCGACTGCGGCAGCAGGCCGAGGATGCGCGCGACCTCCTTGGTGGGACGCGCGTGCACGGACTTGCCGTCGAGGACGATCTGTCCCTCGGTCGGCGAGAGCAGGCGGGCCAGTGAGCGCAGCAGCGTCGACTTCCCGCATCCGTTCGCTCCGACGATGGTCGTGATCCGGCCCGGCGCGATCTGCAGGTCGAGACCGTCGATGATGGTGCGGTCCCCGTACGCGAGCGTCACCCCGTCAGCGGACAGGCTGTGCGAGACGGTCATAGCGAACCCCCGGAACGGTTGGTGCGGATGAGGAGGTAGATCAGATAGGGCGCGCCGACCACGCCGGTGATGACGCCGACGGGGTAGCGGGTGCCGAACGCGAACTGGCCGATCAGATCGCCACCGAGCACCAGCACGGCGCCGACGAATGCCGACGGCAGGAGCAGGTTGGCACCGGGGCCGGTGATGCGCGCGGCGATGGGCCCGGCCATGAATGCGACGAACGCGATCGGTCCGGTCGCCGCGGTCGCGAACGCGAGCAGCGCGACCGCGCCGAGGATGAGCAGCAGGCGCGTGGTGTTCACGCGCACGCCGAGGCCGGCCGCGGAGTCGTCTCCCAGCTGGAGCGTCCCGAGCGCACGACCCTGCGACAGCATCAGCGGCACGATGATCGCCGCGGCGATCGCCATCGGCAGCACCCGCTCCCAGGACGCGTTGTTGAGGCTTCCGGTCAGCCACTGCATGGCGGTCTGGATGTCCCAGTTCGGAGCGCGCGAGAGCAGGTAGGAGACGACGCTCTGCAGCATCGCCGCGACGCCGATGCCGATCAGGATCAGTCGCGTGCCGGCGAAGCCGCCCTTGATCGAGAGCAGGTAGATCGTGAAGGCGGTGAGGATCGCGCCGCCGAGCGCGAGCACCGACACGACCGGGCCGTTGACGGACAGCACCACGATGCCGAAGACCGCCGCCGCCCCGGCGCCGTTCGAGATGCCGATGATGTCGGGCGAGGCGAGCGGGTTGCGCAGCATCGTCTGGAAGCAGACACCCGCCATCCCGAAGCCGATGCCGGTGAGGACCGCCAGGATCGCCCGCGGCAGCCGCAGGTCGCCCACCGTGAAGGAGGCGCCGGGCACGGTCTGGCCCAGGATCACGCGGATCACCTCGTCGGGCGTGTAGAAGGTGTTGCCCACCATGAGCGCCACGGCGAAGAGCGCGAGCACGAGGACACCGAGGACGATCGTGGCGATCGCGTGACGACGATGGCGGGATCGGCGGCCGGACACGATCCGGGCGAGCCGCGCGGAGGCCGGCTCGTCGACCCGATCGAGGGTGTGCTCGGTCGTCCTCACAGCTCACGCACCTTCTGCCGACGGACGATCCAGATGAAGAACGGGGCGCCGATGATCGCGGTGATGATGCCGACCTGGATCTCCTCCGACGACGGGGCGATCACGCGGCCGACGATGTCGCTCGCGGTCAGCAGCGCGGCCCCGGCGAGGGCCGAGAACGGCAGCAGCCAGCGGTGATCGGTGCCGACGAGCATCCGGCACACGTGCGGGATGATCAGGCCGACGAAGCCGATGGGCCCGGCGATGGCCGTCGCGGCGCCGGCGAGGATCACCGCGCCCAGCGCGGACACCATGCGGGTGCGGAGCACGTGCTCGCCGAGCCCCTTCGCCATGTCGTCGCCGAGGGCCAGGGAGTTCATGCCGCGGGCGCAGAGGAAGCAGATCAGCGCGCCGAGCGCGAGGAACGGAGCCGTGAGCGCGATGCGCGGCCACTCCGCGCCGCCCACGCCGCCGATCTGCCAGGACTGGAACGTCTGCATGAGATCGACGCGGGGCAGCATCACCGCGCTGATGAGCGAGGCGAAGGCGGACGAGGTGGCCGCGCCGGCGAGCGCGAGCTTGAGGGGCGTCGCGCCTCCGCGTCCGAGCGAGCCGACCGTGTACACGAAGACCGCGGCGAGCCCGGCGCCGGCGATCGCGAACGCCATCTGCCCGTACGGGTCGGTGAGGCCGAAGAACGCGATGCCGCAGACGACGGCGAGCGAGGCGCCGTTGGAGACGCCGAGGATGCCGGGGTCGGCGATCGGATTGCGCGTCACCGCCTGCATCGTCGCCCCGGAGAGCGCGAGCGCGGCGCCGACCAGGAGCGCGAGCACCGTGCGGGGGATGCGCTTGACGATGGCGGCCTGGGCGATCGTGTCGGTGTGACCGCCGAGGGCCGCGACGATGTCGTCGAACGAGACCGCGCGCACGCCGAACGAGACGGAGAGCACGCTGAGGACGAGCAGCACCACCACGCCGACGACGAGCCAGAGGGTGCGCACCAGCACCGGGCGCCGCAGGTCGGCGGCTCCCGGTGCGATGGCGGTTGCTGAGGTCACTGCGTCATCCACTCCGCTGCTGCGGACGGGGGATCACTTCTCGAGCGGTGCAGCCAGGATCGCGAAGTAGTCGTCGAGACCCCACGGGACCGACAGCGGCGACGGGTTCGCGGAGGCCGCGATCGGCGTGGCATCCGGGAGGACCGCGATGCGGCCCTCGGCGATGGCCGGGATCTTCGACAGCAGCGGGTCGGCCTGCAGCAGCGGGATGATCGACTCGTCGCCGTAGGTGATGAACAGGTCGACGTCGTCGAACTTCTGCGCCTCTTCCGAGCTGACCGTCAGGTAGAACTCGTCACTGTCCTTGTTCTCCTCGACGATCGAGGGGAACGGCAGGCCGAGGTCGTGCAGGTAGCCCGGGCGGGTGTCGATCGCCGTGTAGTAGCCGACCTGGCTCAGGTCGGTCGGATCGATGTACGAGAACAGGACCTTCTTGTCCTTCAGCACGCTGTGGGCCTCGAGCGCCTTCTCGGCGTCGGCGTGCAGCTGATCGATCAGCGCCTCGCCCTCCTTCTCGAGGCCGAGGGCCCGGGAGTCCATCTCGATCATGTCGTCCAGCGAGGTCCCCCACTTGACCTCGGGGAACGCCACGACCGGCGCGATCTTGGAGAGCGTGTCGTACTCCTCCTGGGAGAGGCCGGAGTACGCGGCGAGGATCACGTCCGGCTGGGTGTCGGCGACGGCCTCGTAGTCGATGCCGTCGGTCTCGTCGAACAGCACCGGGGTCTCGGCGCCCAGCTCGTCGAGCTTGTCCTCGACCCAGGGCAGCACGCCGTTGCCGTCGTCGTCTCCCCAGGCGGCCTTGCTCATGCCGACCGGGACGATGCCGAGGGCCAGCGGCACCTCGTGGTTCGCCCAGGCGACGGTCGCGATCCGCTCGGGCTTCTCGGTGATGGTGGTCTCGCCGTAGATGTGCTCGACGGTGACGGGGAAGGCATCGTCGGACGCGGGGTTGCCGCCGGTGGTCGCTGTCGACTCCGGGGCGGAGGACGCGCAGGCGGAGAGGCCGACGGCGAGCGCGGCGGCCGCGCCGATGGCGAGGATTCGAGAGGTGCGCACAGGCGTTCCCTTCGTTCGGGGGGAGGGGGTTCGGGCGAGAAGAGCGCCCAGCCTTTGGTAAGCCTGGCCTAATCTAACACGGAGGTTAGGGCAACCTCACTCCCGATCTCCTGCCTTCGCACCGGTCGGATCGCCGCCCACAGCACCTGGACGGAGCCCCTCGCGGCGTTCGACGGCCATGCGACCGCACGAAAAAACCGGCCGGATCCGTGAGGATCCGACCGGCTTCAGGAAGTCAGCGCGCGCTCAGAGAGCGCGGATGTTCGCCGCCTGCATGCCCTTGGGGCCACGCTCAGCGTCGAATTCGACCTTCTGGTTCTCGCGGAGCTCCTTGAAACCGGAGCCGGCGATAGCCGAGTAGTGGGCGAAGAGGTCGTCCGAGCCGTCATCGGGAGCGATGAAGCCGAAGCCCTTTTCCGCGTTGAACCATTTCACAGTGCCAGTGGCCATGTGTTTCTACTTTCTGTTGACTTAGCCGTTTACACGGCCTACGCCGAATCGGAACATCCGACACGCGCGCTCTGTCACGGTACCACGGCAGGCTGACGGCCAGCACTGAACGTCGGATTCTTCTGCAGAACCGCCGCCTCGGTGCGCGTGCTCACCCCGAGTTTCCGCAGGACGGCCGACACGTGGACGCTCACGGTCTTCACGCTGATGAACAGCCGCTCCCCGATCTGACGGTTGCTCAGCCCCTCGGCGATGAGTTCGAGCACCTGGCGCTCCCGCGCCGTGAGCGGGTCGGTGCCGGAGGGGTCTCCGCCCGAAGAGCGGGCTCCGAGACCGGCGTCCGTGGCGAACCGCGCGACCGCGCTCTGCAGCTGTGCGTTGCCGAGGACCTCGGCCGCGTCGGCCGCCTCGGCGAGCAGGGCCGACGCCGCGGCGCGATCTCCCTGTTGCACCAGCAGCCGCGCCCGCTCGAGGCGCAGGACGACCCGGAAGGTCACCGGCACGTCGTCGCCGTCCGCGCAGCGCATCGCCCGGTCGATCGCCTCGGGGCGCGGGTCGAGCAGGGCGTCGATGATCGTCGACCACGCATCGTCCTGCAGCTGCGCGGGCTGCGCGCGCCAGGCGGCGCGCAGCGCGTCGGAGTCCGTCGCCACCTCGGCCCCGTCGGCACGCAGCTCGGCGATGATCGCCCCGCCCTCCAGCAGCAGTCGACGCTGATGGAGCAGGGCCGGCTGCCCGTCCTGCAGCATCTCGAGGATCGTGTCGAGCGCGCCGCGGAGGTCGCCCTCGCTCTCGGCCACCGCGACCGTCATCATCACCCGGTCGTACCAGATCTGCCGTTCGGAGACGCCGGTCTCCTGGAACGCGGGCAGCCAGTCGCGCAGCAGATCCGCCGCCTCCGCCGAGCGGCCGCGCCAGGCCAGCACGCGCACGCGGGTCATGCTCATGTACATCCGGAACACCCGGAGCGTCCCCTGCACGAAATCGCGCGACAGCATCTCCTCGACCCGGGCGATCTCGCCGAGTTCGAGGAGGGGCACGACCATGTTCTGCGCCATGATCGACCCCGAGGTGCGTTCGACGCGCAGCTCGCGAGCCCGACGCAGCCCTTCCTCGGCGACCTCGACGGCCTCGCGGTAGCGGCCGAGCAGCGTGAGCAGGTCGGAGTAGTTCACGCGGTAGCGCATCTCGGCGTTCGACCCGGTCGCGAGCTCGCGCGCCCGCTCGTACTCGCGCACGCCCTCCTCGACCCGGCCGAGGTGCGCCAGAGAGCCGCCGCGGACGTTCGCGGCGATGGAGAGCTGATCCGTGGACGACGCCCCCGCGGCACCGCGTTCGGCCTCGTCGGCGAGGCGGATCGCCTCCTCCCGGTCTCCCGCGATCATGCGGCGGCTCGCGAGCTGGTTCAGCAGCTCGGCGCGGAACACCTCGTCGCCGACACGCTCCTCGGCGATGGCCAGGGCCTGCTGCAGCAGCGGTATCGCCCCCAGCCGCCCGAGGTTGACGAGGTACAGCGCCTTGTTGCGCAGGAGCCGGGCGTGCAGTCGCGGATCGACGGTCTCCGGGTCGACCTCGGCGAGCGCGACATTCGCCACGGCGAGCGCACGCTCACCGTCGCCCGCGTTGCGCAGGATCGAGCCGAGCACGAGGAGCAGATCGAGGCGCTCGACGCCCGCCGCCTCCGCGGCATCGGGCACCTGCGGCCACAGCTCCAGCACCAGCTCCCCGAAGCGCGCCGCGCTGGCGAACGCGTATCTGGCCTTCGCATGGCGCATCGCATCGGCGGCGGCGATGAGGGCCTTCCGATCGTCTTGCGCGAGCTGCCAGTGGTAGGCGAGTGCGGCGGCATCGCCGCTGTCCGGTCCGGCGCACTGCGCCTCGAGCGTCTCGGCGTAGGAGCGATGCAGGCGCGCCCGTTCGCCGGGGAGCAGATCGTCGTGCACGGCTTCGCGCAGGAGCGCGTGCCGGAAGCGGTAGTCGTCGTCGACCACGACGAGGATGCCGCTGCGGGTCGCCTCGCGGATCGCCTCGTCGAGGCGCTGCTCCGGCAGGTCGGTGAGGCGCGTGATCAGCGGATGCGACAGCGGGCGCTCCGCACCGGAGACGACCTGCACGACGTGCTGCGCGTCGTCGCCGAGCCGGTCGAAGCGGGCCAGCAGCAGGTCGCGGAGCCCGCCGGGGAGCGGCCCGTTCGCGCAGCCCGCGATCTCCTCGACGAAGAAGGGGACGCCTTCGGCCCGCACCTGCATACGGTCGAGGGCCGTCTCCGAGAGCGGATGCCCGGTGATCTGCTCGGCCAGCTCGCGCACGGCGTCTTCGTCGAGGCGGGCGAGTGTGAGGCGCTCGAGCAGGCGGGCCCGCGTGGCCTCGCCGATGAAGCGGCTCACGGCATCGCCGCGGCGCACGTCGTCGGTGCGGCAGGTGATGAGGAGCAGCACGCGGCCGCGCCCGAGGGCACGGAGGAGGAAGGAGAGGATCGCGAGGGTCGACTCGTCGGCCCAGTGCAGGTCTTCGACCACGAGCACCTGCGGGGCGCGTTCGGCGGCCGCCTCGATCAGGGACGCGATGGCATCGCGGAGACGCTCGGGGCTCGTGCGCTCGCGATCGGTCGGGGCGTCGACGAGTTCGGGGAGCAGCATGCCGAGCGCCTCGGCCCCGACCCCGACCGACTCGCGCACCCGATCGACGCCCATGTGCGTGACGATCGAGCGGAGGATGCCGGTGAGCGGACCGTACGGCGTGCGCGAAGCCCCGAGGTCGAGGCACCAGCCCGTGTGCACGTCGGCGGTCTGCGCGATCTCGGCGGCGAACTCCCGCACCAGGCGCGACTTGCCGATACCGGCCTCGCCCTCGACGAGCAGCGCCGCGGGGACGCCGTCGCGGACCCCGGCGAACAGTCGGCGCACCTCGACGAGCTCGGCCTCGCGACCGACCATCGCGGCGCTCGGAGCGGATGGGGGCATGGATTCATCGTCCCACTCCCGACCGACATTCGGGGCGGTCCCCGCGCGGGCGTCGCTCACCGTGCGGGAGCCGCGATCGGCTCGCATCCGGAGCTCTCGCGGCCGGACGCCGCGCCGCGCGTCCGACCCGATCCGCGGAGGACCCGGCGCAGCATCCGCCGCACCGCTCCCTCGGAACGCGGCACGATCCGATCGGCGTGCTCGGCGAGGAAGCGGCGCCGCTCGGCGGCGCGCTCGATCTGCTGCTGCTCGTGGGCGGCGATCTGCTGGGTGAAGTACGGGTGCTCGAACATGGGGTTCTCCTCGACGGTTCGCTGTATCCCTACAGTCCGCTCTGAGGCCCCCGGACGACATCGGACGGATGCCCTATCTTTCCGGCCGAGGCGACTAGGGATGCCGCGAGGAGCGCCGCAGGGTCCGACGAGCCGACGGGCGGGACTGCTCCGGCGCGAGGATCGCGAGCACGCGGACCAGGGTGGCCATCCACAGCAGCCCGAGTCCGACGATGATCGCCTCCAGCGCCGTCGCCCGGTAGAGGCCGAACGGCAGCCACAGCACGACGGCCACGACCACGAGCAGGCCGACGCCGACCGAGGTGATCAGCAGCGCCCGCGGAGCACCCGGGATCGCCGCCACGGTCGCTCCCGCAGCGGCGACGAACAGCACGAGGGTCGCGAACGCCGCGATGTCGTGCGGGAGCGGCACGCGATGCAGCGGCAGCAGGCCGACGGCCGCGAGCGCGAGGCCCGTGGCCGCCCACAGCGCGACGACGACGGCGATGCGTCCGAGAGCGGAGTCGCCGCGCATCCGGTGCAGGTCCCGGCCGATGTAGGAGCCGACCGTCGCCACGAGCAGCCCGGCCACGACGAGCGTGCCGTTGAAGGCCCATCCGGAGCCGAGCTGCGAGAAGTTGGCCTCCCACCAGCGCGGGTCGGCCGCGGTGACCATGGCGAACAGCGTGCCGATCACGAGGAATCCGAACAGGAGCGCGGCGAGGTCGGCCGTGCGCAGCCCGATGCCGGCGCCGAACGCGAACCGCCCGCCGACGGCAGAGGCGACCCCGGTGAGCAGCCCGCCCCCGATCGCCGCGAGCCGCAGCCCCTGGAGCCCCACGGCGAGGATCTCGGAGGCGAGGAGGACGCCCATCACCGTGACGGCACCGAAGGCGACGGTCAGCGCGAACGCCGAGAGGTCGGACACCACCGCCTGCCAGCGCGGCATCGGCGCCGTCTCGCCGCGGCGATGCAGGAGCGTGCTCGTGAGGAAGGCGCCGGCCGCGATCACTCCCGCGACCACCGCCGCCGGCATCGCGAGCGAGCCGTCGCCGGTGAGCGGTCGCGGGTCACCGCCCAGGAGGAGCACACCGGCGACCGTGCCGACCACGAGGCAGATCACGGTCGCCCAGACCGCCCTCGTCTCGTCGCGCAGCATCGCGTCCCGCTCCATGTGCTCATGCAAGCACGCACCCCGGACGCGCGGGAACCCCCTGGCGCGCTCGGGGCCGTCCGGCGCACGGACACCGGTCCGCGGCGACGCCATCCGCACGACTAGCGTTGACCCCATGCGCATCCCCGCCGCGATCCGCGCCACCAAGCGCTCCCCGCTGCTGCAGGTCGTGAAGTCGGCCGCGGCGACGATCGCCGCGTGGCTGATCGCCGGATGGGTGTTCCCCGCCCAGCTGCCCGTCTTCGCCGCGATCGCCGCGCTCCTCGTCGTGCAGCCCAGCGTCAACCAGTCGCTGTCGAAGGCTCTCGAGCGCAGCATCGGGGTGATCGCCGGCGTCGTGATCGCCGTCGCCCTGGGGCTGCTGCTGGGCTCCCCGAGCTGGATCGTGCTGCTGGCGATCGTGGTCGCGATGCTCGTCGCCTGGATCTTCCGGGCCTCGCCCGGGACCGGCAACCAGGTCGCGATCTCCGCGATGCTCGTGCTGGCCCTGGGTTCCTCCAGCCCCGAGTACGCGTTCGCGCGCATCGTCGAGACGCTGATCGGCGTCGTGATCGGCATCGTCGTGAACGCGCTCATCGTGCCGCCGGTGCTGGTCGAGCCGGCCCGGCGGGATGTGGGCCTGCTCGGGCGCGAGCTCGCGGCGAGCCTCGAACGACTCGCCGCCGCGCTCCCCGAACCGCAGACGCCGGCCGCGCTGCAGGAGCTGATGCTCGAGGTGCGGCTGCTGCGTCCCATGAAGGACGCCGCGGACGCCGCCATCGCCGCCGGGGAGGAGTCGCTGACCCTGAACCCGCGGCGCTCGACCCATCGTGAGGATCTGCGCGAGATGCGGGAGCTGCTCGAACGGCTCTCCCCCATCGTGACGCAGACGATCGGCATGACCCGCGCCTACTTCGACCACTACGACGACACCCTCGGGGAGGAACCGGCGGTCACCGCGATCGCCGAGCAGCTGCGCCGAGCCGGTCACGATGTGCGGCTGGCCGTGCAGGAGGCGGCCGCATCGCCGGAACCCGACACCCTGACCTCGGCGATCCCCGCCCTCACGGCGCCGCTCGTCATCCGCCCGCCCTCGTCGCAGCACTGGATCCTGATCGGGTCGCTCATGGAGGACCTCCGTCGCATCCGCGGCGAACTGCTCGACGAGGAGTGATGGCCGTCCTTCCGGCCTACGCTGGAGGCATGTCCGACATGACCGTCCCGGAGGCGCTGGGCGAGCTCGCGGCGCTCGAAGACCCGAAGATGCGCGCCGCCAACGAGAAGCGCGGCGACGACCACGGCATCAACCTCAGCCGGATGCGTGCGCTCGCCAAGCGGATCAAGACCGACCAGCCCCTCGCACAGGAGCTGTGGGCGACCGGCGAGACCTCCGCGCGACTGCTCGCGCTGCTGATCTGCCGTCCGCGGGACTTCACCGCCGACGAGCTCGACGCCATGCTGCGCGAGACGCGCCCGCCGAAGGTGAACGACTGGTTCGTCAACTACGTCGCCAAGAAGACCCCGCTCGCCGAAGAGCTGCGGCTGCGCTGGTTCGACGACGCCGACCCGACCGTGGCGGCGGCCGCCTGGTCGCTCACGACGGTGCGGGTGATGAAAGATCCCGAGGGTCTGGATCTGCGACACCTGCTCGATCTGATCGAGCGGGACATGAAGGATGCACCGTCGCGCCTGCAGTGGGCCATGAACGAGACCCTCGCCAACATCGGCATCTATCATCCCGAGTACCGCACGAGGGCGCTGGAGATCGGCGAACGGCTGCAGGTACTCGCCGACTATCCGACGGCGCCCGGATGCACCTCGCCCTTCGCCCCGCTCTGGATCGGTGAGATCGTGCGGCGGCGCGAGGGCTGAGCCGCCTCAGTCGGGAAGCACGGCCATCACGTCGAGGTGGATGACCGCGTCGCCGTCGAGCGACGCGTGCAGCACCTGTCGGGCGGGGCGGGATGCGGCGTCGGGGAACATCGCGAGCCACTCGCGGTTCAACGCCCCACGGTCGCGATACTCGCCGAGCAGCACCGTGACCTTGATGACGTCGTCGGTCGATCCACCCGCCGCATCCATCAGCGCCCGGAGATGTGAGAACGCGTTGACGCACTGCGTGTCGAGCGACCGCGGCATCTCCCCGGTCTCCGCATCGCGGCCCGTCAAAGCGCCGGAGACGAGGAGGGAACCGATCCGGCTGGCGGCCGGCACCGGATTGGCGTGCGTGTAGCCGGGCACGTCGACGGACCGACGCCCGTTCACGCCACGACCGTGTTCTCGATCACGCCCAACCCCTCGATCTCGGCGCGGACCACGTCGCCCGCCTTCAGGAAGTTCCGCGTGGGTGCGCCGATCCCGGACGGTGTGCCGGTGGCGAGAATGTCGCCGGGCATCAGCGTCATCACCTGGCTGAGGTAGGCGATCTGGGCGTAGATGTCGTGGATCATGTCGCTCGTGTCCGCGTCCTGACGCACCTCTCCGTTGACGCTGAGGGTCATCCGCAGCGCGAGCGGGTCCTCGATCTCGTCATCCGTGGTCAGCCAGGGGCCGATCGGTCCGTGCGTGTCGAAGGACTTCCCGAGCGTGAAGGTCGGCGACAGCTTCTGCAGCCAGTCCCGCACCGACACGTCGTTCGCGACGACGTATCCGGCGATGACCGAGCGGGCATCCTCCACCGCGACGTCCTTCGCTCTGACGCCGATCACCACGCCGAGTTCGATCTCGTAGTCGAGCTCGTCCGACACGGCGGGCTTCACGATGTCGCCGAAAGGGTCGTTCAGGCACGACACCTGCTTGTTGAACCAGAGCTGGCTGGTCGGGATCGGGATGCCGGCGGCGCGCGCCTCCTCCGCATGCTGCGCGTAGTTCATGCCGATGCCGAGATACTTCTGCGGGTCGTCGATCGGCGCCAGCAGTGTGACGTCGGTCAGCGGATGCCGTGGTCCGTGGGCGGCGCGGATCTCGGCTCCGCGTTCCCGGAGCGTCGGAAGCACGGCCCGCAGCGAGGGCCCGAATTCCTCGGTGAGGTCGACGATCGCGTCGCCGTCGACCCTGCCGAACCGCGGCTGGGAGTCGCCGATGCGGAAACGGGCGAGCCTCATGCCTGCTCCTCCCCGTCGGGCGCGACTTCACTGGGCAGCGCACCCCAGACCTGCTCGCCCATCGGCGTCATCTGGAAGCTCACGAAGCGCCAGGCGCCGTCGGCACCACGCCGGAGCACCTGGGTCGCGACGCCGCTGAGGGTGCGCTCCGAGCCGTCCGGGTTCCGCAGCCGGTTCGTGATCGGTCCGGTCATGATGACGACGTCGCCGACCGTCCGGATGGAGAGCTCGCCCCGCGACATGTCGAGGTAGGCCCGGCGGGTGCCGACGTGTTCGAGCAGCTGTGCCTTGGTGTGGGTCAGCCCCGGGGCATGGATGTGCACGAGCTCCTCGTCGAAGAGCTCGTCCAGGGTCTCCAGATCGCCCTCGATCAGCGCCTGCTGGCGACGTGCCTCGACGGCGAGGATCTCCGCGCGGACGCCGAGGTCCACTTCCTCGGTCGTGCTCACGACGGGACCTCCTCACCCGAGACGAGCCAGGTGCGGAATCCGGTCGCCTCTCCGACCTCGTGTCCGGGCCGCGGCGCTCCGACCAGCGCGTGATACCGGCTGAAGATCCCATCCGCCTCGGCAAGCGGGAGGACGTCCTCGATGTCGTCGAACGGCTTGCCGTCCGTGCGCTCGGCGACCATGCGACGGATCACCTCGTATCCCTCCCCGCGCATGTTGTCGGCGATGCGGTTGACGACCTCCCGGCGGACGCCGTCATAGGCCGCGAACGCCTCCGCCGGATCCGTGTGCGCGGCGAGCTTCTCGGTCAGCACCCTGGCGTCGAGCATCGCCTGCGTGATCCCGTTGCCCCCGCGCGGATACATGGCGTGCGCCGCGTCTCCGAGCAGCACGACCCGTCCGTCCACCCAGCTGTCGAGCGGGAAGTGCCGGATCAGCGGGAACAGGTACACCTCCCGGGCATCGCGGATCAGCTGCTGGACGTCGAGGAACGGCAGGGTCAGGGTGTCGAAGGCGGGGATGATCTGCTCGGGGTCCGCCACCTGGTTCCAGTCCTCGATGGTCTCCTCGCCGTTGGTCTCGACGACCCAGTTGATGAGGTCGAGTCCGCTGCCCTCGAAGTTCTCGGCGATCGGATACACGACCATGGTGGAGATGCGGGGGTCGCCCAGGTGCAGGATCGTGTGACCGCCGCGGAACGGCTCTCGCAGGGTGGTGCCCCGCCACATCGTGATGCCGGAGAACTCGGGTTCCGCGAGGTTCGGGTGCATCTGCCGGCGCACGGCCGACTTGATCCCGTCGGCCGCGATGACCGCCGCATGACGCACCTGCTCCGCGCGTCCGTCGCGGTGCTCGACGTCGAGCGTGACGCCCTCGGCATCCTGCGAGTACCGCACGACCCGCGCGCCGAGCACGACGGCATCCTCGCCGAGCCGCTCGATCACCGTGCGGAACAGGAGCATCTGCAGGATGCCGCGGTGCACGAAGCGCTGCTCGTGGAGGTACCCCATGTGCACGCCGCACTTCTCGGCGTAGATCTCCTGGCCGAAGTGGTTGTAGAAGATCGAGTCCTCGGCGTCGACGGAGATGGCCCGGAACTGCTCGAGCAGCCCCAGCTCGTCGAGCTCCTTCGTGCCGACCGTCTTGATGTCGACGCCGACGCCGAGCGGCTTGAGCTCGGGGACGGACTCGTAGACGGTGGGGCGGATGCCCTGCTGATGCAGGCGAAGCGCGGTGACGAGCCCGCCGGGGCCCGCGCCGATGATCGCGATGTCGGACATGATTCCTCTTATCTCTGGGGTTCCTGCTCACCGAGCAGCTCGGTGAGGAGAGCGGGGGTCGACCGGGCGCAGGGCAGGCCGGAAGAGGATGCCGGCGCCACCGGCATCCTGGGGACGACGTCATCGCCGACGCGGGCGACGGGTCGAGAGTCGTGGGCGATCGCGCATCGCCACGGGGAGGGGCTCAGTCGACGCGCGTGCGGCGGAACCAGTCGCTCATGAAGTCGAGGAAGACCTTCACCCGCTCCGGCGTCTGCCCTCCGGGACCGTGCACCGCGTACAGCGACCGTGACTGCACCGGGAACTCCGGGAGCACCTCGACGACGACGCCGGTCTCGAGCGCTCGTCGGGCCGAGCGCCGCGGGATGATCCCGATGCCGCGACCGGACTCGATCAGCTGCTCGATGATCAGGTAGGCGTTCGTCGAGACGACGGGGTCCTGCACCTTGTAGTGCAGGAGGTCGCTCCCCTCGCCGAGCCGCCACGCCGGATCGCTGGTGTGACTGATCAGCTCGTGGTCCGCCAGGTCGGCGACCGTGCGCGGCGTCCCATGCTGCTCCAGATACGCCGCCGACGCGGCGAGCACGAACGGGAGCTCCGAGATCCGTCGTACCCGCACCCGCGAGTCGCGGGGATCGCGGGCATGGAAGGCCACGTCGAAGCCGCGGTCCAGGAAGTCGTACAGCCGATCCGAGATCCCGCCCAGCTCCAGCCGCACCCGCATCTTCGGGTGCGCTTCGACGAACGCCCCGACCGCCGTGCCCAGATCCATCAGGCCGATCCACTTCGGACTGATCACCGAGAGATGGCCCTCGGCGGAGTCCTGCGTGTCGTTCATCTGCGCGTCGGTGTCGTCGATCTCCTGCAGGATGCGCTCCGCGAACTCCGCGTACTTCAGCCCGGCGGCCGTCAGCGAGACCGACCGCGGGGTGCGATTCACCAGCCGCACACCGACCTGCTCTTCGAGGTCGGCCACGTGACGGGACACCATCGAGGGCGAGATGCCGAGATCCACCGCGGCTCCGCTGAAGGTGGCTGCGCGCGCGACGGCGGCGAAGGTCCTCATCACGACCAGTCGGTCCACGGTGATCCTCCCGCGCAGCGTCCGCGGGTTCGGGGGTCGCCCGCGTCGTCACGAGTGTATCGAGGGCACGGCGGGTCATCGTGACGCCCCCTCGGCGGCGAGCGCGCGATCGGCGAGGCGCACGGCTCGCCGCTCCTCGCGCCCTGCGGGGTGGGACGCGGGAGTCGCTTCGAGCAGACGGCGCGTATAGGGGTCCTGCGGGGCGTCGAACAGCCGATCGGTGTCGGCGAGCTCCACGAGACGTCCGCTGCTCATCACGCCGACCCGGTGGGCGATGTGGCGGACCAGGGCGAGGTCGTGCGCGATGAAGAGGTAGCTCACGCCGGTCTGCTGCTGCAGGTCGGCCAGCAGGTTGATGATCTGCCCCTGGGTGGAGAGGTCGAGCGCGCTCACCGCCTCGTCGCACACCACCAGACGCGGCTCGAGCACGAGGGCGCGCGCGATCGCGGCCCGCTGCTGCTGTCCTCCGGAGAGCTCGCTGGGGAAGCGGTCGAGGTGCGCGGTCGTGAGACCCACCATCTCGATGGCTTCCGACATCCGCCGCCGACGGGCCATCCGATCCCCCATGCCGTGCCGGGCGAGCGCGATGTCCAGCGCCTGCGACACCAGCTGGCGCGGGTTCAGGGAGGCGCTCGGGTCCTGGAACACGGCCTGGACCTGTCGCCGGTACGACAGCGGAGTGCGCGTGCCCCACTCGGCGAGATCCTGCCCATCGAACCGGATGCTCCCGGACAGCGTGGGCACCAGCCGCAGGATCGCCCGCCCCGTGGTGCTCTTGCCCGAGCCCGACTCTCCGACGAAGGCGAGCGTCTCACCGGGCCGGATGTCGAAGCTGACGCCTTCCACCGCGGGGACGATGCGGCGCCGGCCGAGGATCCCGCCCGCGACCTCGTACCCGACCGAGAGGTCGCGCACCTCGAGCAGCGCGTTCATCGCACACCTCCCGCAGCGACGGCATCCTGTCGATCGAGGTCGTCGATGTCGGCGTCGATCTCCGCCCGGAGCGACCCGTCGATGACCGAGAGCCGTGCGGAGCCGGCCGCCTTCATGGGGTTCGCGGCCAGGAGGGCCTGCGTGTACCGGTGACCCGGAGCGTCGAACAGCTGTCCGACCGGGGCATCCTCCACGATCCGTCCGCGGTACATGACCGCCGCCCGGTCGCAGGTCTCGGCGACCACGCCGAGGCTGTGCGTGATCATCAGCACTCCCATCCCGTACTCCGCCCGCAGGTCGAGGATGAGGTCGAGCACCTGGCTCTGCGTGGTCACGTCGAGCGCGCTGGTCGCCTCATCCGCGATCAGGAGCTCCGGGTCGGCGGCGAGCGCCATCGCGATGGCGACGCGCTGCGCCATGCCTCCCGAGAACTGGTGCGGGTAGTCGTCGAGGCGGGAGGCGGCACGCTGCACACCCACCCGCTCCAGCAGCTCGACGGCCCGCGCCCGCGCCTGCGCCCGGTTCATCCCCTGGTGGATGCGGAGGGGTTCGACGAGCTGCGCGCCGACCGTGTGCACGGGCGAGAGCGCGGTCGCCGGATCCTGGAACACCGCGCCGACCACGGACCCGCGGATGCCCCGGAGCTCGCGCTCGGGGCGGCCCGCGATCTCGGCCCCCGCGATACGGATCGACCCGCCCGACAGCCAGGTACCGGCGGGGAGCATGCCCAGCACGGCACGGGCGAACGTCGACTTGCCGGAACCCGATTCGCCCAGGAGTCCGACGATCTCCCCCTTCGCCACGTCGAGGCAGACGCGCTTGACGATCTCCACCTGCTCACCGTCGGGTCGGGCGAGGGACACGGTCACGCCGCGGGTGTGCAGGATCGCGTCGGGAGCCGGGTCCGGTGCCGGAGCGGAGGCCGGGACGGATGCCTCACCCCCCGAGGCGCGTCGGGCGGTCTGCACGGGCGTCTCCTCGGCCGCGGGGCCGCTGCGGAGGCCGAGCCGCGGCAGCCGGCGACGCTCGCCGATGAGTGCATCGTTGAGCCCATCGCCGAACACGCTGAAGGCGAGCACGGTGAGCACGATCGCGATGCCGGGCGCCCACGTGAGGTAGGGCGCCACGTTCTGCTTCTCGACGGCGAAGCTGAGCATCGCACCCCAGGTGGGAGTCGTCCGGTCGAGGCCGATGCCGAGGAAGCTCATCGCCGATTCGATCATGATCGCCGATCCGAGGAACACCGCTGCCTGGGTGATGATGCCGCCCACGAGGTTCGGCAGCACCTGACCGAAGATGATCTGCCCCCGACGGAGCCCGGTGACCTCTGCCGCCTCGACGTAGAGCTTCTTCCGTTCGGAGAGCACCGTCGCACGGGTCATGCGGGCGAAGGCCATCGAGAAGATGATGCCGATCGCCAGCATGAGGATGAACATGTTCCGCCCCAGGATGGTGATGACCGTGATGCCGATGAGCATGCCGGGCAGCGACTGCCCCATGTCGACGAAGCGCATGCCGATGCGGTCCCACCAGCCGCCGTTGAAGCCGAACACCAGCCCGAGGGGGACCCCGATCGCGATCGCGATGAGCACGGCGCCGAGGGCGACGAGGAGCACGATGCGCGCCCCGTAGATGAGGCGGCTCAGCTGGTCCTGCCCGAGGTCGTCCGTGCCGAGCAGGAACTGCGAGTCCGGCGCCTGCAGGACGTGGTCGAAGTGCGCCTGGTTCGGGTCGAACGGAGCGAGGAGCGGCGCGGCGACGGCCACGACGACGAGCAGCAGGATGAAGGCCGCGGCGACGATCGTGCCCGGCTGACGACGCAGCCTGCCCAGCACGCGTCCGACGGTGGTCGCATGCTTCTTCGGTCGAGGCGAGGCCTGGATGGTGGAGGTGCGGGTGTCACTCATTGCGGTCGCGATTTCGGGTCGATCAGCCCGTAGCTGATGTCGAGAAGGAGGTTGACGACGATCACCATCGTGGCCACGAGGAGCACTCCGCCCTGGATGACGGCGAAGTCCTTGGCCGTGACGCTGCGGATGATGAGCGAGCCGATACCGGGGAAGGCGAACACCTTCTCGATCGCGAAGCTCGCACCGAGCATGATGCTCACCGTGATCCCGGTGGAGGCGAGGATCGGGACCAGAGCGTTCTTGAAGCCGTAGTGGAAGACCATCCGCGGCCGCGATACGCCGGCCGCGACGAGAGTGTTCACGTAGCGCGCCGAGAGGGTCTCCGCCATCGCCGTGCGTGTCTGCCGCGCGATCAGGGCGGCACCGGCGATGCCGAGGGCGATCGAGGGGAGGATCAGCCCCCGGGCCCACGCGGCGGGGTCGGCGCCGATCGGCACGTAGGCGATCACCGGGACGAGTCGCAGCTGCACGGCGAACACGAGCATCAGGACGATGCCGACCCAGAACTCGGGCACCGACATCGTGAAGCTGGTGATCGCCGTCGCGATCCGATCCCTGATCGACCCGGGCTTGGTGCCGCCGATCAGTCCGAGAGCGAGGCCGAGCACGACCGCGACGAGCAGACCGCCGACCATCAGCGACATCGTCGCCGGGATCCGCTCCGCGAACAGCTCCGACACGGGACGGCCGGAGCTGAACGAGGTGCCGAAGTCTCCGTGCAGCAGGCCGGCGTAGTAGTCGGCGAGGCGCTCGAAGAAGGGCCGATCCAACCCCAGCTGGGCCTCGAGTCGCGCGATGCTCTCCGGGTTCGCGGCGGCGCCGAGCACCGCGGCGGCCGGGCTCCCGGGAACCAGGTAGGTCAGCAGGAACACGAACAGCGACAGCAGGATCAGCTGGGGCACCGCCAGGACGAGGCGGGAGAGGATGAGCTTGAGCATCAGCGGGTTCCCCTCTCTGCTCGCCCCGGCGGGTGGATCGACTTCTTCACGGACATCTCGACGTCAGGAGACCGGGGTCAGATCCCGGTAGTTGACCGACTTCGGCTCCCACGGCTCGGTGGGGGCATCCACACCGGCCACGGTGGCGCTGTTCCAGGCGAGGGTCTCGACCCCGCGAAGGTGAGCGCAGGTCAGTGCCTCGTCGGCGATGATCTTCGTCACCTCCGCCCACAGGTCGCCCGCCTCCTCGGAGTCGCCCGCGGCCTGCGCGGCAGCCGCTGCGGCCTTGAGCTCGTCGCTCTCGATGCCGGACGGATTGCCCGGGGCATCCGCAGCGAACCAGGCGCTGTACCACTCGAAGGGGGTCAGCTCGTCATTGCTCGACAGTCCCAGCGGGTACTTCCCGCTGTTCCACTCGCCGTTGTACTGCGGCGGCGGCAGCGTGGTGACCGTCACGTAGAAGTCGCCGATCTCCGCGGCCTGGGTCATGTAGACCTCGATCTGCGTGTTGTTGTACGGAGCGGCGGCCATCTCCACGTCGACCGTGGGGCTTCCTGCCTCCGCGTAGAGCTCCTGCGCGCGGTCGAGGTCGGTCGGGTATCCGGTGATGTCGGGGTTGTAGCCGACCTCGCCCTCGGCGAAGTGCTGCGTCGCCGCTTCTCCCTCGCCCTCGACCTTGATCATCTGGTCGATGTCGATCGCATAGCAGACCGCCTGGCGCAGGGAGACGTCTTCGAACACACCGCCGGGGCCGCGATCGAAGAAGAACAGGTTGTTGCGGATCGCGGGGTACTGCAGCGATTCGATGTCACTGCCCTCGAAACGCGGGAGCGTGGTGACCTCGGTGTCGGTCACGTCCAGATCTCCGGCGAGGAGCGCAGCCGCGGAGGACTCCGGCTCATCGATCGCGAAGAGCTCGACGTTCGCGAACCCCGGCTTGTCTCCCCAGTAGTCGTCGAAGGCGCTGAACGTCATCTTCGTGCCGACGATCGACTTCGCATCGTCGTAGGCCCAGGGCGAGGTGCCGACCGGGGTCTGCGCGATCGATCCGTCGGCGATGGCCGCAGGGCTGGCGATCGGGAGTGCGCGCGTGGTCAGAGTCGTCGGCAGCGAGGGGTTCGGGCTGGAGAGGTTGAGCCGTACGGTGCGGTCATCGACGACGTCGACCGAGGCGACCGTCTGGAATGAGCCGGCGTAGGCCGTGGCTCCGGACTTGACGTACTCCACGTTGGCTTTGACGGCCTCCGCGTCGAAGGGGGTGCCGTCGTGGAAGGTCACGCCCTCGCGCAGCGTCAGGGTGAGCGACTCGTCGGTCAGCTCGTAATCGGTCGCGAGGGACTCCGTCGGCTGACCGTCCTCGCCGGGTGCGAGCAGGGTCTCGTAGGGGATGCGGAGCACTCCGCCCTCCATCTCCTGGCCCGGCGCCCAGCTCTCCGGGAACTGTCCGAAGTTCACTCGGAGAGTGGCGTCCGTCGCCGGGGCTGCGGAGCTGTCGGCGTCGTCCGGCGTCACTGCCGAGCAACCCGTCAGCAACAGACCGGCGGCCGCGAACACCGCGGCCGTCTTCAGTACTGCGCTCTTGTATGGCACCTTTGCCTCCTTGGCTGTCTGCGGGGCCGGCCGATCGGGAGTCGGCGACCCGGAACTCGTTCACCATAACCACGAGTGCATTCACCGGCATATGCCATGGCGTGCAACATAACTGTGCAGGATCGGGGGGATCGGAGGAGGGGCGGAACTGCCTATCGTGAGTGATGACCACCCGCGGGTGAGGACGCCTCACGCACGCCCAGGAAAGCAGGAGCCGACAATGACCGTCGTCGACATCAACATCCATCACCTCCCCGAGGATCTCTTCACGAACGAGAGGATCCTGAACGGGTTCCTGGACTCCGCCCCGCGCGGCTTCGGCGAGATCGCCCGGGTCATCACGATGGACAGCGGCAAGAAGCAGCTCATCCTGGAGAAGCCCGCCGGCTACCAGAACCTCAACTACGTCGAGGGCGACTACTCCGCAGAGGCCAAGCTGGCCGCCATGGACGAGGCCGGAGTCGACTACGGCATCATGCGCGTGCCGGTCTGGCAGGAGTGGCTGGGCCTGGACACCTGCAAGGCCGTGAACGACAACGCCGCCGACATCGTCGCCCGATCCGGCGGGCGACTCTTCGCGACCGCGTGCGTGCCGCCGTGGGGAGGCAGGGAGAACATCTACGAGCTGGAGCGCGCGGTGAAGGAGCTCGGCGCGGTCGGTGTGCAGCTCGCCTGCCACTACGGGCAGTTGTACCTCGACGACGAGGTCTTCGAGCCCTACCTCAAGGTCATCGAGAAGCTCGACATCCCCGTCATCGTGCACCACACCCCGCTGCCGGTCGAGTACAAGTCGGTCATCGACTACACGAACCTGCGCCGCGAGTACGGACGGATCATCGATCAGGGCATCGCCGTCGGCCGCGAGCTCTTCAGCGGCATGTTCGACCGGATGCCGGGACTCCGCTTCATCCACACGATGATGGGCGGCAACTGGTTCGCGAACACCGCGCTGCTCACCCCGCATGCGAGCAACAAGACCGAGGCCATGCAGCGTCTCGATCCGACGGGCGGCGAGAAGATCAAGCAGTATCTCGACGAGAACATCTTCTTCGACATGACGCACCCGCACTCCTGGGGCAAGGACCAGGTCGAGGCGGCGCTGAAGATCAACGGCGCCGACCACTACCTGTTCGGGTCGTCGTTCCCCGTCTTCTACAGCTGGATGGGCCAGGGCGTGGACTTCGTGCAGAACCAGCTGGACATCAGCGACGCCGACCGCGAGCTCATCCTGTCGGGCAACGCCAAGCGGCTGTTCAACCTCCCGATCTGATCCCATGTCCTCGCACGCGCAGCACAACGACATCGACGACTTCTTCTCCAGCGACCGCGTCGCCGGGCGGGAGGAGGCCGTCGTGCTCGAGGCCTCCTCGTTCCGCGAACACCTGATCCCGCTGGACGATCCGACTCTCGCCGACGTGCGCGGCATGGACTACGAGGAGTTCACCGCCGACCGCCGGAGCGCTCCGTTCCTGCGCGATCTGCTGGACCACTGGAAGGCTCTCTACGACGAGCCGTTCGTCGGCATCACGTCCGATGGAACCGTGCGCGACGTCTGGCGTCTCGGCGACGGGGAGGCGACCGGCGGGGCGGCGGCCGATGCGGCCTCCGCCCTGCTGACGGCGCTGACCCCTGACCGGCGCGCGACGCTGAGCCACCCGATCGATGCCCCGGAGTGGCGCAGCTGGAGCAACCCGGAGTTCGTGTTCTTCCGCACGGGACTGCGACTCGAGGACCAGACGGATGCCGTGGTGGCGGCGGTCCTCGACGTGATCGAGGCGTCGCTGAGCCCGGAGGGCTTCGCCCGGGTGCGCGAGGCCATGGATCTCAACGGCTATCTCGGCGGCCTCGTCGACCTGCCCACGATCATGAACGAGCGCAGCTACTGGTTCGCCCTCTACGGCGACCCGGGCGAGGGGCCCTGGGGGTGGCAGCTGTTCGGCCACCACGTCGCCGTGCACTCGGTGTTCATCGGCTCCCGTCAGGTCGTCGCGCCCGTGTTCCTGGGCGCCGAGCCGGCCCTCACCGATGACGAGCGCCCTCCCCTCTTCGACGCACGGGAGCAGACGGCACTGGCGCTCGCGTCGTCGTTCACGGACGCCCAACGCGCCCAGGCGATCGTCTACCGATCGGTGCTCGACCCGGAGATGCCGGACGGACGACGCCATCCCGCCGACGAGCGGCACGTCGCGGGCGCGTTCCGGGACAACCGTGTGGTGCCGCCCGAGGGCATCCGCGGCTCCGACCTGACGGATGCCCAGTGGGAATTGCTCCTGGCGATCGTCGAGGACTTCCATCTCCTGCTCCCTGCCGACCAGCGTGCCCTCGCCCTCGTCGAGGTCGAGACCCACCGCGACGAGACCTGGTTCGGCTGGTACGGAGCCACGGATGGCACCGAGCCGTTCTACTTCCGCGTCCAGAGCCCGGTGATCCTCGCCGAGCTCGACCACCATGCAGGGGTCTGGCTGAGCAACCGCCTGCCCGCGCGCTTCCACGTCCACACCACCCTGCGTCTGCCCAACGGCAACGACTACGGCGCGGCCTTCATCGCCGCGACGTCTCGCTGAGTCCGCACGCACCGCATCCGATCAAGGAGGATCTATGCTCCCCACCACGAGTGACACCCCGCCCTTCATCCTCACCAGGGCGAGCCACGTCTCCCTCGCCGTGACCGACCTCGAGGCCAGCCGTGACTTCTACCGCGACGTCATCGGACTCGTGGTGACCGAGGAGACCGATGACGCGATCTATCTGCGCGGTCTCGAGGAGGCGGCGCATCACAGCCTCGTCCTCGTGCGGGCCGATGAGGCCAAGGCCCTCCACGTCGGGCTCCGCGTGCGCTCCGACGCGGACATCCTGGCCGCCGAGAAGCATTTCGCCGCCACCGGAGTCGATCACGAGCGGGTCGAGGTGCCGCACCAGGGGCCCACGCTGCGCTTCCGGGACACGGTCGGCACCCACATCGAGCTCACCAGCTCCATGGACGTCGTCGAGCGCAAGATGCAGCGCTTCGACGAGTTCCGCTCCGCCTTCCCCCAGCGCCTCGACCACTTCCAGGTCGTCACGTACGACGTGCAGGCGGCCACCGACTTCTGGGCGGGCCTCGGCATGCGGATGGCCGAGTACACGGCCGCGGACGGCACCGACGAGCTCTGGGGGACGTGGCTCGAGGTGAAGGGCAACACCCACGACCTCGTCTTCACCAACGGCCGCGGTCCCCGCCTGCACCACTTCGCCTACACCGTGCCGGACGCCTCCGCCCTGCTGCATGCCGCGGACGTCTGCGGGGCCGTCGGGCTCGGCCGCGAGATCGACCGCGGACCTGGACGGCACGGACTGAGCAATGCCCTCTTCCTGTATGTGCGCGACCCCGACCAGCATCGGATCGAGCTCTTCACGACGCACTACCAGTTCATCGATCTGGAGACTCCTCCGATCCGCTGGGACGTCAGCGACCCGCAGCGCGCACAGCTGTGGGGGATGCCGGCCTCGCGGCGCTGGTTCTTCGAGGCCAGTGAGTTCCCGGGCGAAGCGGTGCGCGAACCGCTGCTCTCCGCCAGCCCCGAGACCCTCGAGGAGTACCTCAGCCTGCACTGAGCATCCCCACCCGCCCACCCCGTCGGCGGTCGCCCCGAGCGACCGCCGACGCGCGTGCGTCGAGCGTGTCGAGGCAGACCTCGCGTCCTGAGTCGGTAACGTTATACACTTTATGTGTTGCCGATGCACCGGGGGTGACCGCAAGGGGCGGTCTCTGGCATCCGCACTCGAACTGGGGGACACCACCATGGCCACGCAAGACGAACTGAACGCTCTCATCGCCGACATCGCGCACGATATCAACGGGTTCATCGGCGCGTCCGTCGTCGATCTCGAATCCGGGCTGCCGCTCGCATCGAGCTCGACGCGACCGAACTTCGACCTCGACGTCGCGAGCGCCTACAACAGCGAGATCGTGAAGAACAAGAAGCGGACGATCGAGGCGCTCGGTCTCGAGGCGAGCCTCGAGGACATGCTGCTCACGCTCGACACGCAGCTGCACCTGCTCAAGATGGTGACCGACGAGATGTTCCTCTACCTGGCGGCCGACCGTCAGGCGACGAACCTCGCTCTTCTCCGGTCCGCCGTGAACCGCCATGTGGCGGCCTTGAACGCTTGACGGACGAGGCCCTCACGAGTGCTGGCCTCGGGGGCCGCTCGTGGGCGCACGCCGCCTCGCCGGAGAGCGCGATGCGGCGTGCGCGCTGGCGACGCGTGAACCTGCCGAACCGCTACCGGCTCGTCTTCGCGGGGCCTGTCGATGCGGGGAAGACCACTGCGGTCCGCGCGCTGAGCGACGTCCCGCCGGTCGACACCGACGTCCCGATCTCGGCCGGCTCCGCGGAGTACGGCGACGGAGAGAAGACGACCACCACGGTCGGACTCGACTACGGCGCGTGGAAGCCCACGCCCGAGATCTCGGTGGCGCTCATCGGTGTGCCGGGGCAGGACCGCTTCGCGCACGCGCGGCGAACCCTGTCCTCGTCCGACACGCGCATCCTGCTCTGGCTGCGCGCCGACCGCGGGAACCTCGTCGCCGACGCCGGCGACTGGATCCCGCGGTTCGCGGAAGACGGCCACCGTCTCGTGATCGCCGTCAGCCACTGCGCCGAGGACGACCTCGACGCTGTGCGGCGATCTCTCGCCTGCCTGCTGGATCGGTACGGCATCCCCTCCACCCGCGTTCTCACCGCCGACGCCCGCGACCGCGCCTGCGTGATGCGCGTCGCCTGCGTGGCCCTTGACCTTCCGGAGGAAGAGTCGTGACAGCACACATCCGACCCGATGCATCGGGTCTCTCGAAGGACTCCACGCCCGGAACCGACCCGGCGCTCATGCATCCCGACCTCGCAGCCGACTGGACGGTCTGGTCGGGTGTGGTCGGGCAGGCCGCGGCGACGCGGCTGCGCCATCTCGAGGAGCGGTTCCCCGAGATGACCGCGGCCGTGCTGTCGACCGCGGACGGGCTCCAGATCGCCTCGGTCGGCGTCGCGCGCGAGACCGGCGACCGTCTGGCGGCGATGAACGGCTCACTGTTCGGGGTCGCCAGAGCCGAGGCAGAGATCATCTCCGGCGGCGGGGCGCCGAGCCTGTCCGCCGTCGTCTCGGTGTCGATCGCCGAGAGCCAGACGTCACTGCTCAGCTTCATCCTCGCCCCCTACGGTCAGCTGCTCCTGTCGGTGTCGGCCACCGGGGTGCAGATCGGCACCGTGATCGTGCAGGCGCGCTCCGCCGCGTACGAGCTCATCACCGCCTTGGGGCTCACCGGGGCTCCCGGGTGAGCCCCTCGGGCGGCGCATGACCGGGCTGGCTACGCTGAGGCCATGAGCACGCACATCGCCGCAGAGCCCGGCCAGATCGCCCCCATCGTCCTGTTCCCCGGCGACCCGCTGCGGGCGAAGTGGATCGCCGAGACCTTCCTCGACGAGGCGGAGCTGTACTCCGAGACGCGCGGCATGCTGGGCTTCACCGGCACCTGGGAAGGGCACCGCGTCTCGGTGCAGGGCTCGGGCATGGGCCAGCCGTCGATGGCGATCTACGCGAACGAGCTGTTCGACTCCTACGACGTGCAGACGATCGTCCGGGTGGGCTCGTGCGGAGCCCTGACCGAGCGGGTCAAGATCCGCGACATCATCATCGCGAACGGCGCGAGCACCGACTCCGGGATCAACCGGGTGCGCTTCCACGGACTCGACTACGCGCCCGTGGCGGACTTCTCGCTGCTGCGCGCCGCGGTCGAGGCGAGCGAGGCCGAGCCCCTGGAGTCTGCCGTGCATGTGGGGCAGCTGTTCTCGAGCGACCAGTTCTACAGCACCCGCCCCGAGCTCACGGAGCCGTTCGTGCAGCACGGCATCCTCGGCGTCGAGATGGAGGCGGCCGGGCTCTACACGCTCGCGGCGTACTACGGTCGACGCGCCCTCGCGATCTGCACGGTCAGCGACCACATCGTGACGGGCGAGGAGACCACGGCCCAGGAGCGCGAGCAGACCTTCGGCGACATGATCCGCATCGCCCTGCGCGCTGCGACCGCCTGAACGGGGGCGCAGGTCGGCGCCGCCCCCGGATGGGATGATCGAGGGATCATGACTTCCACTCCGCGGCTCGACCCCGCCCTCGTTCCGGACGCCGCGGATCCGGATGCCGTCTACCTCGCGTTCGTCGAATGGGCGGAGTCCACCGGCATCAGCCTGTACCCCGCGCAGGACGAGGCGGTCATCGAGATCGTCTCCGGCAACAACCTGATCCTCTCGACGCCCACCGGCACCGGGAAGTCGCTCGTCGCGATCGGCGCGCACTTCAGCGCCCTCGTCGCCGGACGTCGCAGCTGTTACACCGCTCCGATCAAGGCTCTCGTCAGCGAGAAGTTCTTCGCACTGGTCGACGTGTTCGGCGCCGAGAACGTCGGCATGGTCACCGGAGACTCCTCGGTGAACGCCGACGCCCCGATCATCTGCTGCACCGCCGAGATCCTCGCGAACCTCTCGCTGCGGCAGGGCACCGACGCCGACGTGGGCCAGGTCGTGATGGACGAGTTCCATTTCTACGCGGACCCCGACCGCGGATGGGCGTGGCAGGTGCCGCTGCTGGAGCTGCCGCAGGCGCAGTTCATCCTGATGTCGGCGACCCTGGGTGACGTCACCGAGCTGGCCGCCGACCTCACCCGCCGCACGAGCCGCGAGACGGCGACCGTCACCGGCGTCGAGCGTCCCGTCCCCCTGCACTTCTTCTACGAGACGACGCCGATCCACGAGACGATCGACGACCTCCTGAACACCGGCCAGGCGCCGATCTACGTCGTGCACTTCTCGCAGGCCGCCGCGATGGAGAGGGCACAGGCGCTCTCCAGCACCAAGGTCGCCACTCGCGAGCAGCGCGACGAGATCGCGGCACTGATCGCCGAGTTCCGGTTCACCACCGCGTTCGGCAAGACGCTCTCGCGCTTCCTGCGCGCGGGGATCGGCGTGCACCACGCCGGGATGCTGCCGAAGTACCGTCGTCTGGTCGAACAGCTCGCCCAGCGCGGACTCCTGCGCGTCATCTGCGGCACCGACACCCTCGGCGTCGGCATCAACGTGCCGATCCGCACCGTGCTCCTGACCGCGCTCACCAAGTTCGACGGCACCCGCATGCGGCAGCTGAACGCCCGCGAGTTCCATCAGATCGCCGGTCGCGCCGGCCGCGCCGGCTACGACACCGCGGGCACGGTCGTCGCGCAGGCTCCGGAGCACGAGAGCGAGAACGTCGCGGCGGTCAAGAAGGCCGGCGACGACCCGAAGAAGAAGCGCAAGATCGTGCGCAAGAAGGCACCGGACGGGTTCGTGTCGTGGGGCGAGCCGTCGTTCCGCAAGCTCATCGATGCGGTGCCGGAGACCCTGACCTCGCACATGCAGATCACGAGCGCCATGATGCTCAACGTGATCGCCCGCGGCGGCGACGTCTTCGCCAATATGCGCTCGCTGGTATATGACAATCACGAACCGCGGAAGCGACAGCGTGAACTGGCTCTGCGCGCCATCGGCATCTACCGCACGCTCCGCGAATCGGGAATCGTCGAGAAGACGCCCGAGGGCGATATCCGCCTCACGGTCGACCTGCAGCCGAACTTCGCCCTCAACCAGCCGCTGTCGCCGTTCGCCCTCGCCGCGTTCGAGCTGCTCGACCCGGATCCGGCCGCCGGCACCGGCTCGTACGCCCTGGACATGATCTCCATCGTGGAGTCGACCCTCGACGACCCGCGCGCCGTGCTCAGCCAGCAGGAGTTCCTCGCCCGCGGCGAAGCGGTCGCCGCGATGAAGTCGGAGGGCATCGAGTACGACGAGCGGATGGAGCTGCTCGAGCAGATCACCTACCCGAAGCCCCTCGACGAGCTGCTGAGCGCCGCGTTCGAGACGTTCAGCGCCGCGCAGCCGTGGATCCGCGACTTCGAGCTGCATCCGAAGTCCGTCGTCCGCGACATGTACGAGCGGGCCATGTCGTTCGGGGAATACGTCGCGTACTACAAGATCGCCCGCTCCGAGGGCGTGGTGCTGCGCTATCTCTCGGACGCCTATCGGGCCGCGTCGCAGACCATCCCCGAGGAGCTCAAGGACGAGGATCTGCGCGACCTCATCGAGTGGCTCGGCGAACTCGTCCGTCAGGTCGACTCCAGCCTGCTCGACGAGTGGGAGGAGCTGGTCGCGGGAACCGACAACGGCCGCTTCGACCCGCACGCCCCCGACGAGCCGATCGTGCCCCCCGCCCCCAAGCGGCTCACGAGCAACATCCGCGCCTTCCGCATCCTCGTGCGCAACGAGCTGTTCCGTCGCGTGCAGCTCGCCGCGCGGGAAGACGTCGCCGCTCTCGCCGAGCTCGATCCGGGCTTCGGGGCGGATGCCTGGTCGGACGCGCTCGACGGATACTTCGCGGAGCACGACGACATCCTCACCGGTGCGGACGCCCGCAGCTCGAAACTGCTGATCCTCACCGAGGGCACCACCGCGTGGACCGCCCGGCAGATCTTCGACGATCCCGCCGGAGACCACGACTGGGGCATCTCCGCGACGATCGACCTCGCCGCCTCCGACGAGGCCGGCCAGGCCGTCGTCACCGTGACGGGCGTGGACCGGCTGTAGCGCTCCGACTCCGCTCGGATCCTAGGCGCTGCGGGACAACCCGTCGGCGAAGGCCCGGGTGATCACGTCTTCATCGGGAAGCGCTTTTTGCGCGTCCTCTGTCAGTTCGTAACGGCTGACTGCGACCGGCTGGGTCGTAGACGCGAGCGCGTACCCCTTCATCGACGGAACTCACGCCCCGCGTCAGGCCTGCATCACCGCGAGCACGTTCCCCGCGGGGTCGCGGAACCAGGCGATGTCCGGGCCCCGGCCGTTGCCGCGGACGATGCCGCGCGCATCGGAGGGGAACTCGTCGTCGCTGTAGATCTTGGTCTGCACACCGCGCTCGATGAGCTCGTCCACCGCGGCGTCGACATCCGCCACCGGGAAGTTCAGGATGGTGAAGCTCGCGGGCGTGTGGTTCGGCTTCGGGTACACGAGGATCGATCCGCCGCTGGGCAGCCGCAGGTCGAGGAACCCCATCGCGTTGACTCCGACGTCGAGCCCGAGGGTCGTGCCGTAGAACTCTTTCGCCGCGTCGATGTCGTCGACGCTGAATCCGCTGAATGCGTTGTCCGCTGTGAAGGCCGCCATGGTTCCAGCATCCGCCGCGTCGGGCCGATTGTCGAGGCCTTCACGCGCGAGGCTCGGCCGTGCGGCGACGGCCCCGCCCCAGACGGTCCGTGACCCGCAGCGGGTCGAACAGGGCCCCGAGGCCGCAGCGCACCAGCAGCGCGTGCACGGCCAGGCAGGTCGCGATGACGACCGCGGTCAGCACCACGGGGCCGATGCCCTCCAGGACCGGCGTCGGCCGCCACCCGACGGCCTCCAGCCCCGCGCCGACGAACGCCAGCGGCATCATGTGCAGCACGTAGATCGGCAGGGTCCGCCGGCCGATCCAGCGCAGGGGTCGCGCGACGACCCCCGCGTGCCGGTCGAGGAGCACGCTCAGCGCCACCCCGAACGCCACGGCGACGAGCGCCAGCGCCGGCCACACCCCCGGCAGGAGGCGGATGCCGAGCGCCGCCACGGCCGCGAGCGCCCCGACGTAGACGGCCGCGAGCGCGAGTGCCCCGCCGATGCCCACGCTCCTCGTGAACCGCTCGATCACGGCACGCAGTCGGAGCCCGACGAGGAAGAAGAACAGGTTCTGCACCAGCTGCCACAGATTGCCGAGATCCGGGATCACCCCGGCCCCGGCGACCGCCGCGATGACGAACGCGACCGCCAGCACCGCCACGGTCGGGAGCCCCCGGGTGAGCCGCGCGATCGCGAGGTACGCCGCGAGCGCGAGCAGATACCAGAGGTTCGTCGGACTGATCGTGAGCTGCGCGAGCAGCTCCCACCCGTCGGTCGCCCTGGCGGTGTCGAAGTCCGGCGTCATCGCCAGGACGAACGTCTGGATCAGCACCCACACGATGTACAGCAGCGCGAGCCGTCCCGCCCGCCGCCGCCAGGAAGTCGCGTCCCGGCCGAGCACCGCCCGCGCCGCGAACATCCCGGACACCAGGAAGAACAGCGGGATCCGCAGCGGCAGCAGCTGGGCGTTCAGCATCGCCCAGGCGTCGGTCACCGGCCCTGCACCCGGGATGTGGATCGCGACCTTCGTGACCACATGCCACAGCACCACGAGGATGATGCAGATGCCCTTCGCGACGTCGGGCCACCCGACGCGCGACGATTCCGCGCCGGTCACGACGCCGCGCGCACGAGCCGCGACACGAGGTCGACGTACGTCACGCCCGCAGCCGCGAACATCCGCGGCACCTGCGACGCGGCCGTCAGCCCCGGCATCGTGTTGACCTCGTTCAGCACCGGACCGCGGTCCGTGAGGAAGAAGTCCATCCGTGCGACCCCGTCGCAGCCGAGGGCGTCGAACACGGCGATCGCGGCTCGTTTGAGGGACGAGACCTCCGCCGCATCGAGCTCGGCCGGGACCGTGAACCGTGCACTGCCGTCGTACTTCGTGGCCGTGTCGAAGAGGCCGGTCGCGTGGATCTCCAGCGGCGGGGCCGCCCATCGGATGCCGCCCTTCTCGCGCAGCACCGCCACGTCGATCTCCCGCCCCCGCACGACCTCCTCGACCAGGATGCGGCGGTCGAAGCGCGCCGCCTCCCGCAGCGCCGCGAGCAGCTCGCCCTCCTCGCTCACGAGACTCACCCCGTGGCTCGATCCGGCCGAGACCGGCTTCACCACCACCGCGCCGTCGAACTCCACATCCCCGATGTCGTCCGCGGCGACCAGACGCCCCCGGGCGGTGCCGAGACCGACCGCGTCCGCGACGAGCTTGGTCGTCCACTTGTCCATGCCGATGGCCCCGGCGCGCAGCCCCGAGCCCACCACGCGCACCCCGGCGAGCGCGCACAGCGCCGCGAGCGCGCCGTCCTCCCCGAGCGTGCCGTGCACGGCCGGGAAGACCACGTCGGTGCGCGTGAGCAGCGGCAGGGCGAGCGCCAGCGACTCGGCGGCCGATGCCCCGTTCGGGCGACCGTCGACACGCCAGATGCCGTCGCGGTCGATGGTCGCGGTCGTGACCTCGTGGTCCCCCATCCGGAGGGCTGCGGCGACGGCGGCCGCGGAGGCCAGCGACACCTCATGCTCGGCGTTCTGTCCGCCGCCGATGACCAGGACGTTCGTCGTCATGCCACACTCCTCTGCACGCGTGTTCCGATGCCGGTGACGATGGTGTGCGGGATGCTGTCCGCCCACCGGGCCCACTCCTGCACCGAGGGCACCGCGCCGCCCTCCGGCCCGAACACGGTCGCGATCGTGCCGCGGGGGAACCCCGCCTCCCCCGTGTCGACCACGATCTGGTCCATCGAGACCCTCCCCACGATCGGATGCCGCATCCCCCCGATCTCGACTCCGGCCCCCGGTGCCAGCTCGCGCGGGATGCCGTCGGCGTACCCGACGCCGACGACGACGAGGTGCGTCTCCCGGTCGGTGACGTAGGCGCCGGCGTAACCCACCGCCGTCCGCGCGGGCACGAGCGCGCTGTGCACGACGGGCGCCGTCCACCGGGAGGCTCCGGTCAGCACGGTCCGCTCCGAGGGGTCGATGCCCACGAGTCCCGCGCCGATCCGCACCATGCCGAAGTGCGTCGCCGGGTCGGTCAGCGCGCCGGACGTGGCGGCGAGGTGCACGAGCACCGGACCGAGCCCGGCCCGCAGCACCGCGTCCCTCCCCTGCCGCATCCGCAGCACGGCGGCCGCGTTCGCCTCGGGGTCGCCCTCGTCCGCCCGGGGCAGATGCCCCATCACCCCCACCACCTCGACGCGGCCGCGACCCGCCCGCGCGGCCGCGAACAGCTCGGGCCACTCGTCGAGCGGGCTCCCGCCCCGGGCCATGCCGGTGTCCAGATGCAGGTGCACGCGCACCGGATCCTCGGCATCCGCGACCAGCTGGCGCAGCTCCTCGGCCGAGCCGACCGCGATGTCGATGTCGTGCTCCGCCGCGGTCGCCGCGTCGACGCCCGCCGGGTTCAGCCACGAGAGGATCGGCACCGCGAGTCCGGCCTCGCGGAGCGCGGTGGCCTCGGCGACGTCGGTCACGCCGAGCCACTCGGCACCGGCGGCGATCGCGGCCCTGGCCACGGAGACGGCCCCGTGGCCGTAGCCGTCGGCCTTGACCACGGCCATGATGCGCGCGGAGGTCGCCGTCCGCACGCGACGGACGTTCTCCGCCACGGCATCCGGGAGGGTGCACAGCGTCGGCGCGTGCAGGCGGGAGAGGGTCGCACGCTCGGGTGCGAGAAGAGCGGTCATCGCTGGGTCCTCGGGTCGGCGGTGGGGTCGGGGAGCATCTCGGGGCAGCCGTCGTCGACCGCCTCGGGCCGCAGCTCGTAGTGCCAGGACTCGTTGGCGTAGATCTGGCACAGGCCGTAGCGCCAGCCCCGCTGCGCCAGCCAGTCGAGCGCGGGGAACGGGCCGAGGTCGACCGCATCGCCCGTCACGTGCTCCGAGGTCTCCGGGGTGGCCACCCAGCGCCGGGCCTCCGCCTCCGATCCGTACTGGACGATCGCGTCCTGCAGCATCCGCTCCTGCAGCGCGGGCGTGCGCCATCCGCTGTTCACGCGGAACGTGATGCCGTCGCGCTCGGCATCGCCGGCTGCTCGCTGCAGCGCCGTGAGCAGTGCCGGGTCGAGGTTGCCGACGGCGACCCGGTCCACGTCGAAGACGGTGGGCTGGTCGCCGTCGCGGATCACGCCGTCGGCCTCGCTCGGGGCGGAGACCGGTCCCGTGATCTCGCCGGCCGCCGCCTGTCCGGACCCCGGCGACGGCAGGCCCCGAGGGACATCGGCGAAAGCCGCGGAGAGCGACTGCTGCACCGCGAAGACGACGATCACGGCCAGCGCGAGCGCGACGACCACGACGGTGAACCGGCGACGACGACGCTTCCGCGGCGGGAGGGGGATGGTGCTGGTGTTCATGCTCCCAGTGAAGAAGAGCGCCGGTTGCCGGGGCGTATGCGCTTTTCCATACGCTCCCGATATACCGCACTGCGTAGGATCGCAGCCATGCGTGTACTGATCGTCGAGGACGAGCCCTACCTCGCCGACGCAGTCAGGGACGGTCTGCGGCTGGAGGCGATCGCGGCCGATGTCGCCGGCGACGGCGACACCGCCCTCGAGCTGCTGAGCATCAACGCCTACGACATCGCCGTGCTCGACCGCGATGTCCCCGGCCCCTCCGGTGACGACATCGCCCGCTGGATCGTGGCCTCCGGCAGCGGCATCCCGATCCTGATGCTCACCGCGGCCGACCGCCTCGACGACAAGGCGTCGGGCTTCGAGATCGGCGCCGACGACTACCTGACGAAGCCGTTCGAGCTGCGGGAGCTGGTGCTGCGTCTGCGCGCGCTCGACCGTCGCCGACAGCGCAGCCGCCCGCCGGTCCTGGAGATGGCGGGCCTGCGGCTGGACCCGTTCCGCCGCGAGGTGTACCGCGACGACCGCTACGTCGCCCTCACCCGCAAGCAGTTCGCCGTGCTGGAGGTGCTGGTCGACGCGGAGGGCGGGGTGGTCAGCGCCGAGGAGCTGCTCGAGCGCGCCTGGGACGAGAACGCCGACCCGTTCACGAACGCGGTGCGCATCACGGTGTCATCGCTGCGCAAGCGCCTGGGCGAGCCGTGGCTGATCCTCACCGTCCCCGGCGTCGGCTATCGGATCGGGACGGATGCCGATGCGTAGGCGCCGCCGCGGGATGAGCGCCCGTCTCAAGCTGACGCTGAGCTACGCGGCGGTCGTCGTCGTGTCGGGAGGGCTGCTGCTCGCCGCGGTGGCCGCGTATCTGCTCCGATACGTGCCGGACGTGCAGATCCCCGTCACCGAGTTCTTCGTGCCGAACCGCAGTGACCTGATCCGGGCCTTCGTGCCGGTCGCCGCGATGGTCATGGTGGTCCTGCTCGCCCTCGGGCTCGGCGTCGGATGGCTGCTCGCCGGACGGATGCTGGCACCGCTGGAGCGCATCGGCGATGCCGCCCGGCTCGCGGCGCAGGGCTCCCTGTCGCACCGGGTCTCGCTGGAGGGGCCGCGTGACGAGTTCCGCGACCTCGCCGACGTCTTCGACTCGATGCTCGAGCAGCTGGAGTCGCACGTGTCCGAGCAGCAGCGGTTCGCCGCGAACGCCTCGCATGAGCTGCGGACCCCGCTCGCGATCTCGCAGACCCTGCTCGAGGTCGCCCGCGACGATCCCGACCGCGACGTCGATGCCCTGATCTCCCGTCTGCGCGAGGTGAACACCCGGGCGATCGACCTGACCGAGGCGCTGCTGCTGCTGAGCCGTGCCGATCGCCGCACCTTCACGCGCGAGATCGTCGACCTCTCGCTCCTGGCGGAGGGGGCGGTGGAGAGCCTGCTCCCCCTCGCCGACCGTCGCGGCGTCGCCATGGAGGTGGGCGGTGCCCCGGCTCCCGTGCTCGGGTCTGCGGCGCTCCTGCCGCAGCTGGTCACGAACCTCGTGCTCAACGCGATCGTGCACAACCTGCCGTCCGGCGGTGCGGTGGCGGTGCGCACGTACGCGATGCCGCACGCGGTCGCGCTGGTCGTGGAGAACACCGGCGACGTGATCCCCTCCCACCGCGCCGCGATGCTCACCGAGCCGTTCCAGCGCGGGTCCGAGCGCACGCGGGACGAAGACCATGCCGGGGTGGGTCTCGGCCTGGCCATCGCCGACCGCATCACGCAGGCGCACAACGGCACCCTGGTGCTCACCCCGCGCACGGACGGCGGGCTGATCGTGACGGTGTGGCTGCCGCATCCGTACCCGCCCCCCTTGGGCTGACGCCGTCCGGGGGCGGATGCCGGGTCTCAGGCCACGCGGGGCTCGCGCGTCGCGGCGAGTTCGCGGCCGAAGGTGCGGGCGTCGGTCTCGGCGTTCTCCTTGAGCTCGCGCGCGGTGTCGGCGAACGCGTCGAGCGCGGGGTTCACGCCCACGAGCGTGAACGGACGCTGCACGACGCGGAGGTCGAGGCCCCACACATCCGCCAGCACGCGGCGCAGCCAGCCGGTGGAGTGGTCCCAGCCCTCCTTGGGCGAACCCGGCGCGTAGTTGCCGCCGAGCACGGTGACCAGGGTCGCGGGCTTGCCCTGCAGCGCGGTACCGGACGGGTCGATGCGCGAGTCGGTGTAGGCCAGGTCGAACCAGGTCTTGAAGTGCTGCGAGACGCCGTAGTTGTACAGCGGCACCGCGAACAGCAGCGCGTCGGCGCCGATCAGCTCGTCCGCGAACCGGGTCGCGAGGGCGCGGGCGTCGTTCTGCGCGGGGGTGCGCTGGGCCTCGTCGGCGAAACCGCCGGTCACGGCATCCGCCCACGCGGTCGCGGGGACCGGGTCGCTCGCCAGGTCGCGGCGGGTGACGGTCGAGTCGGGGTGGGATGCGGTCCACTCGGCCTCGACGAGGTCCGCGAGCTCACGGCTGGCGGACGACGCGGGAAGGATGCTGGCATCCAGGCGGAACAGGGACATGGGCCTACCTCTCGTTTTCGTAGTCGCTAGGTTTTTCTTAGCGGCATCGGTTAATGTAGCACGGTAGGATGGGGTCATGGCCGAGGTCCACGAAGAGATCCAGATGTGCGACGCCGCCGTCACACTGGCCTTCAGCGTGCTCGGCAAACGGTGGAACGGCATGATCGTGTCCGCGCTCGGCAGCGGTCCCTCCACCTTCGTCGCGCTGCGCCGCGCGGTCGCCGGCATCAGCGACACCGTGCTCTCGGACCGTCTCGCGGAACTCGCCGACGCCGGCCTGGTGGCCCGCACGGTCGACGCGGGTCCGCCGATCACGGTGTCGTACGCCCTCACCCCGAGCGGCCGCGGACTGCTGCCGATCCTCGATCAGCTCGGGCGATGGGCGTCCGCGAACCTGGAGCACCGCACCGTCTGACCGCGGCTCTCCTGCCCGGGGCGCTGTACCCGAGCGCGCTGTGTCCTCGGGGTGCGCGGCGCACTCCGGAGTAGGCTCGAAGCTGGTCGGGGGGCCGCTGTCTGCGAGGGATCGGCACCCTTCTCGCAGAAAGGCTCCGTACGACATGACCGGTTCCCTGCCGACCGACACGGTGTCCCCGCCGCGGCCGCATCCGCCACGACGGCGACTGCTTCCGGTCGTCGTGATCACCGTGCTGGTCACCCTCGGACTGCTCGCGGTGATGGTCGTGCCGGTGGTCGTCCGAGGCCTCACCCCCACGGTCTCCGCGGAGCAGCGCACGGTCCGCCTGACGAACGAGACCGCACAGGCCACGCTCCTGCTGCCGGGCGGATGGTCGTGGCGCAGCCACTTCGGCGACGAGTCCCGCGGAGTGGCCGGCAGCCCCGATCGCCTCATGACCGTCGAGCTGTCCCTCGTGTCCGGCTCCGATGTGCCGGAGGCCCTCCTCCGCGTCGCCCCCGGTCCACTCGGACCCACCAGCGAGGAGACGCTGTCCCCGGGCGCCGCCGGCGTCGGAACGGTCCTGCACGCCCGCGTGGTGGACCAGGAGACCGTCGTGGGCGCCATCGCCGAGGGTCCGGTCATCCTCACCTTCCGCGCCACCCCGTCGCCCGCCTACGACGCGGAACTCGCCGACCTCCTGGCCACGGTCGAGGTGACGCGATGAACGCACCGAAGTCGGCCCGCCTGTTCGCCGCGGTCCTCGGGGCGGCGCTCGTGCTCTCGGCATGCGCACCGGAACCGGTCAGCGGCTGGAAGCCGCGCCAGTGGTCCGTCAGCGGCACGATCGTGCCGGCTGCGGCCCCACCCGGACCGGAGCAGTCGCCGACCGTCGACATGCGACTGCGGAACGACGAGGTCGGCATCGACGCGCGCTGGGCCGCGCTGCCGGGGACCTCGCCGTTCAACACGGCGGTCGAAGCGGTCGTGCGCGAGGCCGTCACGACGCAGTCGCGCCTCAGCGGCCACCCCTACCGCCCGACGGCGCACGAGACCGGTGCCGGCCTCGGCGACCGCGGATGCTCCCCGGGAGCGACGACCGCCCCCGCGGCCGACATCCTCGGCGACCGGACCGGGGCCGTCGTCGTCTGCGAGATCGTCCTGGCCCGCGGATCGCTGTTCGGCGAACGGCTGCGCATCGTCTCGGCGCCGACCGACGGGGCCGCGACGGACACCACGACCACGATCTACACGGATGTCGCCACGGGCGAGGTCGCGACGGAGGCCGAGCTCTTCACGGACGTGGCGTCGCTGTGGCCCGCCTACATCGACACCCTGCGTCGTGACGCCGGCAGCCTCAGCCTCGTTCCCGTCGACGTGCCCACCGACGCCCAGCTCGACGTCCTCCGCGAGGCCCTGCTGTCGAGCGACCTGAACGCCGGCGAGCTGGTCATCCCCGTTCCGGCGGACCTGTCGGCCCCCGAGCTCGACGGCCTGGCCGGATGGCGGGAGCGGTCGCCCGAGCATCCCTCGGCCGTCGCGCTGAGCGCCGCCCGGGCCGCGGGCGCGCTCACTCCCTTCGCGCAGGCGATCACCCGCGCGGAGGGGGACTTCGTCGGCACACCCTCCGCGGGCGCGGGCTTCGAGCGCATCCCGTGCGATCTGGTCCCGTGCATGGCGCTCACGCTCGACGACGGCCCTTCGACGCTGACCCCGCAGTTCCTCGACGTGCTGCGCGACGAGCAGTCGGCCGCGACGTTCTTCATGCTGGGACAGAATGCCCAGCAGCACCCCGACACCGTCCGACGCGTCGCGGCAGAAGGACACCAGATCGGCAACCACACGTGGAGCCATCCGTACCTGACCGATCTGACGGACGAGCAGATCGAAGACCAGCTCGGCCGCACGGCCGCACTGCTGCGCACGCTGTCCGGTCAGCCGGTGCGCACGTTCCGCCCGCCCGGCGGGTTCGTCGACGCCGACGTCATCGAGATCGCCGCCGAGCCGGCGATCCTGTGGAGCGTCGACACCCGCGACTGGGAGAAGCCCGCCGACGACGACCTGGCCCGCTACGCGATCGAGCGGCCCGCTGTGTCGACCATCATGCTCATGCACGACATCCAGGCCGGGTCGGCGCGCGTCTTCGACCGGGTCGTCACCGGTCTCCGCGATCGCGGGTTCGCGCTCGTCACCGTCGACGCCCTCTTCGGAGGGAAGGTGCCGAGCGGCATCGTGCGGTACGGCCCGCTGGGCTGACCCGCGAGCGTCACCAGGGGCTGGGCTCGTAGTCCTTCAGGAAGACGCCGTGGATGTCCTCGCCGGCCTCGCCGCGCACGATCGGGTCGTACACGCGGGCGGCGCCGTCGACCAGGTCGAGCGGGGCGTGGAAGCCCTCCTCGGCGAGGCGCACCTTCGTGTAGTGCGGACGCTCGTCGGTGATCCAGCCGGTGTCGACGGCGGTCATGAGGATGCCGTCCTTCTCGAGCATCTCGCCCGCGCTGGTGCGGGTGAGCATGTTGAGCGCGGCCTTGGCCATGTTCGTGTGCGGATGCCCCGGACCCTTGTAGCGGCGGGAGAACTGCCCCTCCATGGCCGACACGTTCACCACGTACTTGCGGTGCGAGTCGGACGCCGCCATCGACGCACGCAGGCGGCTGATCAGCAGGAAGGGCGCCGTGGTGTTCGCGAGCTGCACCTCGAGCATCTCCAGCGGGTCGACCTGCTCGATCGACTGCACCCAGCTGTTGACGCGGTTCACATCCGGCACGAGTCCGCCGGCGTCGATCGCGGTGCCGTCGGCGTGCTTCTCGAGCGACGACGACCCGGGGGCCATGGCGAGCCGCGCGAGGTCTTCGGCTGTGAGGGCCTGTCCGCCCTGCTCGGCGACCGTGCCGCCGAGGGCCGCGACCGACAGCAGCGGATGCGCGTCGACGGATGCCTGCAGCGCCTGCGGGTGCGGGTCGGCCGTGTGACCGAAGGTCTCCATCTCGGGCAGCGGCCCGTCGGGCAGCGGCTGCAGCTCGGCATCCGCCAGCAGCGAGTAGGCGCCGGGCGAGCGACGCACGGTCTGCGCGGCGTTGTTGATCAGGATGTCGAGAGGGCCCTGAGCCGCGACCGAGTCGGCGAGACCGATCACCTGGGCCGGATCGCGCAGGTCGATGCCGACGACACGCAGCCGGTGCAGCCAGTCGGCCGAGTCGGGCAGAGCCGAGAAACGCCGCACGGCATCGCGCGGGAAGCGGGTCGTGATCGTGGTGTGGGCGCCGTCGCGCAGCAGCCGCAGCGCGATGTGCATGCCGATCTTGGCGCGGCCACCCGTGAGCAGGGCACGCTTGCCCGTCAGGTCGGTGCGGGCGTTGCGCTTGCCGTGGCTGAAGCGCGCGCAGTCGGGGCACAGCTGGTGGTAGAACGCGTCGACCTGCGTGTACGGCTGCTTGCAGATGTAGCAGTTGCGGGGCTTGAGCAGCTCGCCCGCGATCGGGGCGTCCACCACGCTGGTGGCGAGGTCGTTGCCTCGGGTCTCGTCATCGATGCGGTCGGGTGCCCCGGTGGCGGTGCGGGCGACCACGGCCTTGTCGGCCTCGGCGATCGCGTCGCGGATCTCCTTGCGACGCACGCGCTTGACGGCCTTGAACATCGCCGCGGTCGCGTGGCGCACGGCGACGAAGTCCGGGTGCTCGTTGTCGATCTCATGCAGCTCGGCCAGCACGCGCAGCGTCGTGGCGAGATCGTCGGGGTCGATACCGGCACCCGGGTCGGTGGGTTCGAGGGGCGCGTCGGTCATTGTGCCGATTTTACGCGAGTGTCCTGGGCATCCGCCGTCACACGGCGCCAGCGCTGGCGCCGAGTGCACGGCATGTCGCCGAGCGCACGGCGCATCGACGTCGGAGAGCCGTGCACTCGGCGAGATCCCGTGCTCTCGACTGGGGTGGGGGTGGGGGGTCAGCGGCGGCGGAGGGCGGTGAGGACCGTGCCGTTCGCGCCGGCCCACTCGCCGAGCGTGGCCGGGACGATGGGCGGCACCCGGTGGAACGAGGCCCGCTCGCCCACGTAGCGCTCGGCGAGGGTCACCAGCTGATGCGGCGCCTGAGCGAGCCCGCCGCCGATCACGATGCAGCCCGGATCGACGAGCGCGCACAGGGTGAGGATCGCCTCCGCGAGCGCCGACGACGCCCGTTCGACGATGACCGTGGCCGCGGCATCCCCCGCGGAGTGCGCCGCGAGCAGCCCCTCCGGCCCGCCGGTGCCCCCGACCGCGACCCATGCCCTGCGCAGGGCGGGAGCGCCGATGATGGTCTCGAGGCAGCCGCGGCGCCCGCAGGAGCAGATGCTCCCCTCGGGTTCGATCGTGATGTGTCCGAGCTCGCCCGCCGAGCCATGTGCTCCGGGGACGACCTGTCCGTGCGCCACGTGCGCGCCGGCGATGCCCGTGCCCAGCGCGAGCACGAAGACGTCGTCGACACCGGCACCCGCACCCCACGAGGCCTCGGCGACGGCGGCCGCATGCCCGTCGTTGATCACGTCGACGGGGATGCCGAGCTCGGCGCTGAGCTGTGCGCCCAGCGGTCGGCCGTCGAGCGCCGGGATGTTGGTCGAGCGCACGACCACGCCGGCCGCCTCGTCGACGAGTCCGGGGATCGACAGCACCACGCGCTCGAGGTCGGCATCACCGCGGAGGGACGACGCGATCGCGGCGAGCCCTTCCACGGGAGACGACTTGGGCGTCGCATGTCGGCCCCGATCGAGGGGCTTCGGCGGGGTGTCCAGCGAGGCGCGCGCGGACGCGAGCAGATGCTTGACGCTCGAGCCCCCGACGTCGAGCCCGAGCACGACGGGGGCGCCTTCCTGCACTCTCCTGGTCGATCGGGTCGGCTCGCCCCGGGTCACGGGGTGGCCACCCGCGCGGCCGCGCGGGCCTCCCGCCGCAGAGCCTGCTTGTCGGGGTCCGGCACCGGAACAGACGCCAGCAGGCGCCGGCTGTACGGATGCTGCGGAGCCAGGAGCACCTCGTCGGCGGATCCGGTCTCGACGATCTCACCCTTCAGCATCACGGCCACCCGGTCGGAGATCTCGTGCACGACGGCGAGGTCATGGCTGATGAACAGGCACGCGAAGTGCATCTTCGCCTGCAGGGTGCGCAGCACCTCGAGCACCGCGGCCTGCACCGAGACGTCGAGCGCGGAGGTCGGCTCGTCGGCGATGATCAGCTCGGGCTCCAGGGCGATGGCCCGGGCGAGGCCGATGCGCTGACGCTGGCCACCGGAGAGCTCATGCGGGTACCGCGAGGCGTAGGTGCTCGGCAGCTCGACGGCTTCGAGGAGCTCGGCCACCCGGGCGCGACGCTGACTGCCGCTCGTCGGGAAGCGCCGGCGCTGCACGAGCAGTGGTTCCGCGATGGCCTCGCCGACCGTCATGCGCGGGTCGAGACTCGAACCCGGGTCCTGGAAGATGGCGCCGACACGACCGCGCAGCTCGCGCTCCCGACGTCCGGAGACGCCGCCGCGGCCGACCTTCTCGCCGAACAGCGTGATGCCACCGCTCGACAGCGGCAGGAGTCCGAGTGCCGCACGGCCGAGGGTCGACTTGCCCGACCCCGACTCGCCGACCAGGCCGAGGATCTCGCCCGGGGCGATGCGCAGGCTGACGCCGTCGAGCGCGAGGAACGGGCGCCCTCCGCGACGGTAGGTCACGCTCGCGGCATCGAGCTCCAGCACGGCGGCCGCGGGCTCCGGCTCCTCGTCCCGCTCGACGACGCTCGCGATGTCCGGCAGCGAGGGCACGGCGCTGAGGAGCTTCTTCGTGTAGTCCTCGCGCGGTGCGGTGAGCACGGCGCGGGTGTCGCCCACCTCGACCATCGTGCCGCGGAACATCACGGCCACCCGGTCGGCGATGTCGGCGACCACGCCCATGTTGTGCGTGACGAGGAGGAACGCGGTGCCCGACTCGGCCGCCAGACGGCGGATGAGGTCGAGGATCTCGGCCTGCACGGTCACGTCGAGCGCGGTGGTCGGCTCGTCCGCGATGATCAGCTGCGGCTCGCACGCGAGCGCGATCGCGATGACCACGCGCTGGCGCTGGCCACCGGACAGCTCGTGCGGGTAGCTCTTCGCCCGCCGTGCGGGGTCGGGGATGCCCACGCGCTGGAGCATCTCGACGGCGCGTTCCCACGCGTCGGCCTTCGAGATCTGGCGGTGGTTGAGGATGGCCTCGGTGATCTGGTCGCCGATCCGCATGCTCGGGTTGAGCGCGGTCATCGGCTCCTGGAACACCATCGAGATCTCGGCGCCGCGTACGGCGTTCATCTCGCTCTCCGGGAGCGGCAGCAGCTCGCGGCCGGCGAGGCGGATCGATCCGGTGACGGTCGCCGACTTCGGCAGCAGCTTCAGGATGGCCATGGCCGTGACGGACTTGCCGGAGCCGGACTCGCCGACCAGGGCCAGCACCTCGCCGGGCTTGACCTCGAGGTCGATGCCCTTGACGGCCTCGACCGCGCCGTCCTCGGTGCGGAACGTGACCCGGAGGTCGGAGATCGACAGCAGTGCGGCGCTCATGCGGCACGCCCCTTCACGTCGAAGAAGTCGCGGAGGCCGTCGCCGATGCTGTTGAAGGCGCAGACGGTCAGCACGATGCAGAATCCGGCGGGGAAGATCAGCCACCAGGCGCCCGCGTAGGTGTAGGTGATGCCGCTGGTGAGCATGGCGCCCCAGTCGGTGGCCGGCTTCTGCAGGCCCATCCCGAGGAACGAGATGTAGGCGACGAGCAGGATGGCGTCGGCGACCTGGAAGGTGGCGTTCACGACGATCGTGCCGACCGTGTTCGGGACGATGTGCTTGAGCACCGCGCGGGAGTGCGTGCCGCCCATGGCGCGCAGCGCGAGCACGTACTCACGGGACTTCAGCGAGATCGACTCGGCGCGCACCAGACGGGCGGGCACCAGCCACGAGACGAGGCCGATGACGCAGATCATGAGCGGGACGCTCGGGCGCAGGATCGCGGACAGGATCAGCAGCAGGAACGTCGCGGGGATCGCGATGCCCGCGTCCACGACGCGCATCATCACGGTGTCGACGGCGCCGCCGACGTATCCGGCGATGGCGCCCCAGAGCGTGCCGATGACGGTGGCGAGGATGCCCGCGGCGAGTCCGATCAGGATCGAGATCTGACCGCCCATCATGAGCCGTCCGAGCACGTCGTATCCGACGTCGTCCGTGCCGAGCGGGTGGCCCGGGCTTCCCGGGGGCAGCATCGTGCTGCGCAGGTCGGTGTGGATCTGGTCCGTCGGGTGGATCAGGGGACCCAGGAAGCAGAACAGCAGGAACAGCACGATCGTCACGATGCCGAAGACCGCGAGCTTGTTCTGCAGGAAGCGGCGCATGCCGCGCTGACGCGGGGTCAGCGTGCGCATCACGATGGTCGTCGTGCTCACGAGAGCTCCTCTCGGGTGCGCGGATCGAGCAGCGCCTGGATGATGTCGGCGAGGAGCGATCCGATGACGGTCGCGAGGGCGATCACCAGGATGCAGCCGATCAGCACGGGGTAGTCGGAGGTCTGCGCCGAGGTCCAGAACAGCAGGCCCATGCCGGGGTAGTTGAAGAGCGACTCGACGACGATCATGCCGCCGAACATGACCGGCAGGTAGTAGCCGAGCATGGCGATCACGGGGGTCAGAGAGTTGCGGACCACGTGGCGGGTGATCACCACCGGCACCGAGGTCCCCTTCGCACGCGCCGTGCGGACGTAGTCCTCGGAGAGGTTGTCGATCGTGGCCGAGCGCATGTAGCGCGAGAAGGTCGCGATGATGCCGAGTGCCGCGGTGAGCACCGGCAGCACGAGACCGGCCGGGTTGGCGAGCACGTCGCCCACCGTCTCGCCCTGCGGCGCCTGGGCCGGGACGAGGCGCAGCCACTGCGCGAACACGATCACGAGGATCAGGCCGAGGAAGAACGACGGCGTCGAGTAGACGATGAAGTTCCAGGTGGTGAGCGCGTAGTCGGCGGCCTTGCCGCGGCGCACGGCCTGGAAGATGCCCATCGGGATCGCGATGATCAGGGCGAACAGCATCGAGATCAGGGCGAGGATCAGCGTCTTCGGGAGACGCTGGCCGATGGCGTCCGCCACCGGTCGGTTCAGCTTGAAGGAGTCTCCGAGGTCGCCCTGGACGAGCTGCCCGAGGAAGTGGAAGTACTGCTGCCACAGGGGCAGATCGAAGCCGTTCTCCTTGTTGAAGGCGTCGATCTGCTCCTGCGAGGCCTGCATGCCGAGGATGCCGGCGGCCGGCCCCTGCGGCATGGCGAGATGGAGCAGCGCGAACACGATCAGCGTCACGATGAGGATGACGATCCCGCCCTGGCCGACCCGTCGCAACAGGTACCACCAGAACCGCGGGCCGCCGGCCCTCTCCTTCTTCTGCTGCGCGTTCTGCGCTGCTTCCACCACGCTCATGTCACCTGCCTGTTACTTGGTCCAGGACCAACGCTGCGGAAGGAACGACGCACCCGGGTCCTGGTGGGCGATGTCGAGTCCGTCACGGACGACGGAGACCTGGTAGACCGGGTTCGGCATCCACATGACCGGGAGGTCGGTCGCGAGGTACTCGGAGTACTTCTTCGCGATCTCCGGGTCGGTCGAGAAGGCCATCGCCTGGACGAGCTCCTCCGCCTCGGGGTTGTCGTACTGGCCCGCGTTCCACTTGGTGTCCTTCGCGAAGACGCGCTCACCGGTGGCGTAGGGCGGGAAGTACCAGCTGCCCGCGGTGCCGAAGAAGACGAGCTCCCACGTGCACGCGCTGCCGGTCTTGCACTCCTGCGCCTGCGTGAGGACGGTGTCCAGCGGCTTGGAGTCGATCGTCATCTTGACGCCGATCTTGCCGAGCGACGACTGGATCTCCGCCATCATGTTGTCGGTCTCCTGCGAGCCGTTCTGCGTAGTGACGACGATCTCGGCCTTCGAACCGGCGGCGATGCCCTCACCGCACTGGCCCGCACCGGCACCGGCGTCGGCGCACTCGAGCGTGCCGTCCGAGCCCTTGACCCAGCCGTTGTCCGTGAAGAGCTTCTCGGCCTTCTTCAGGTCGAACGGGTACGGGTTGTCCTTCTGCACGTCGGACAGACCGCTGGAGTCGGCCGTCTGCGGGATGGGACCGTAGTCCGGCGTCGCCGCGCCGTGCCAGACGACCTCGGAGATGGTCTCCTGGTCGACGGCGTGCTGCAGCGCCTGGCGCACGTAGAGCTGCTTGTAGAACGAGCCCTTCTCCGGGTTGGCGAAGTTGTACGGCATGTACGTGATCGACCAGCCGGCCCACGGCTCGATGCTGTAGCCCAGGTCGGTGAACTGCTTCTCGTTCGTGAGCTGCGAGCTCGTGACGTAGCCGTAGTCGACGTCGCCCGAGCGCACCACGTTCATCTCGGCGTCGGCCGAGGTGAAGGGGAGGAACCGCACGTTGTCGATCTTCGGCTTGTCCTCGCCGGTGTACTTCTCGTTGGCGGTGAGCTCGACGAGACCCGAGTCGGACCAGCTCTTGACCGTGTAGGGACCGGCGACGGTCTTCCACAGGTCGTTGGTCGCGTAGGTCTTCATGTCCTCGGCCTCGGAGAAGAGGTAGTCGAGGACGTCGGCGGCACCCGCGGCGTCACGGTCGTGGTCGCCGATCTCGCCGTCGGCGCTGGTCTTGTCCCAGACGTGCTGCGGCATCGGGTACATGAGGCTGAGCTGGTTGCCGAGGAGGAACTCCTCGTTGTAGACCTTGTCCATCGTCAGCGAGAACGTCTTGTCGTCGATGGTGGTGAACTCGGTGATGTTGTCCGGCATCAGGCCGGCGGAGTAGCCACCGGTCTTCTCGCCGTTGAAGCGCACCAGGTTGTACCAGAACTCCACGTCGCGCGAGGTGACGGGCTCGCCGTCCGACCAGTCGAGGTCGTTCAGCGTGATCGTGATGGTCTTGCGGTCCTCGGAGAACTCGTAGGACTTGGCGGCGGAAGCCAGCTCGTCCCAGCCCATCTCCCCGTCGACGCCGTTGTACTCGAACAGACGCGGCCACATCGTCGCCTTGATGGCGCTGTTGTGGGTGGCCATCTTGTCCGGCGACGAGATCGGCAGGATCCAGTTGGGTCCGGTGCCGACCTGGAGCGCGAAGCTGACGGTGTCCTTCTCGCCTGCCCCGTTGTCGCCCGAGGTGCCGGCCTGGCAGGCGGTGAGGGCGAGCGTCGCGACGGCGAGCGCACCCAGGGGGGCGAGCAGCCGGCGGCGCAGCGACTGAGATCGCATGTAAACCTCCTTGTTCAACGCCCCGTCACCCGAAGCGTTCGTCCGATTTATGACGTACTTTGAATCATGCCCGAACAAAGTCAGGGACAGAAGTCGCTCTTGTTACGTTTAAGTAACTAACTTCCTTCGATTCCAGCGAAAAGCAGGACGGGCGGCTCAGCCGACCATCTCGGCGGTGAGATCGGGCGCGACCTCGAACGCGTCGAACGGATGCATCGGGCGCTGGATGCGGTGATGCCCGAGGCGCTCCAGGTCCTGGTCGACGCCGCCGGGGGTGAGCGCGAGCGTCCAGCCGCGCATGATCGCGTAGAGCTCCGGCTCGAGGTAGCCGATCTTCGTGACGACGATCTGCGCCGCCGTCGGGTCGAGGTCGATCGAGGTGAAGTCGGAGACGTCGTGGTACGCCTTGCGGAACTCGGTGACGATCACGTGCAGACCGCCGACGCGGATCACCGCGATCCCGCCGGCATCCACGTCGCCCTCGTGCAGGCTGTGCAGCACGCCCTCGACGAGCACGGGCCCGTGCGGACCGCTGTCGACGCGCGCGCCGACCTCGACCGAGACCCGCTCACCCACGGCGTGGCCGCGGAGGATGTCGAGGGCGCCCTTGTCGAACACCGAGGCGCAGAGCGTGACCGGCGCGTCATCGGCCGTCAGCTCGGGCTTCTGCAGCAGCTGGGCGAGGGTCCAGGTGACGTCACCCGTGCCGCCGGCGCCGGGGTTGTCCCCCGAGTCGCTGATGAAATACGGGGTGTCGGTGGCGGCGAGACCGGCCGCGACGCCCTCATCGAGGGTGCCGGGAGGGCCCACGAACTCGAACTCGTCGCGCACGTCCCAGAACGCGCGGCCGAGCTCGGCCGCCGCAGCCGCGGTCGCCTCGTCGTCGGTGCCGGTCACGACCACCGTCGCGTGGCAGCGCGGCTCGTCGGCCCAGGCGTAGCCGATCCAGATCGCCGCGTCCGTGACGCCGGGGCGCGACTCGATCTCGGGGATGCGGGCGTAGAGGCTCTTCGCCGGCTCCACGCGCGTGCTGGTCTTCTCACCGGGGAGCAGGATCGGCACCCGCACCCAGGCGCGGCGCGGCGTGACGCCGCTCTCGAGCGCCTCGACGAGGTTGCGGATCGCGCGGTCGCGGGTCTCCCACGTGTCCTCGTGCGGGGCCAGCCGGTAGCAGGTGATGATGTCGACGTTCTCGATCAGGGTGCGCGAGACGTTGCCGTGCAGGTCCATGGAGGCCGAGACCACGACGTCGGATCCGATCACCTCGCGGATCGCGGTGATCAGGTCGCCCTCGGCGTCGTCCAGCCCCACGACGCTCATCGCGCCGTGGATGTCGAAGAACAGGCCGTCGAGCTTCTCGCCGTCGGCGACGAGCGCCCGCAGCCCGTCGCAGATCCGCGCCTTGATGCTGTCGTAGACCTCGCGCAGCACCGCACCGCCGGGGATCGACCGGGCGTAATAGACCGGCAGCCACTCCGCGCGGCCGCGCATCTCGCCCTCGCGCAGCGAGTCGTAGCGGGTGACGAGATCGTCGCCCTCCAGGCGGAGGAAGTCCCGCTCGCCGGCGCGGTGCGGCGAGAAGGTGCTGGACTCGATGGCCATGCCGGCGATGGCGATGCGCGGGAGCGTGGAGGTCTCGGTCATGCTCCGAGTCTAGATCGCACGTCGAAGCAAACCAGGCAACTTGTTCCGAATTGGTACAAACTTGAGCCGATTGCCGAAATTACTAGGCGGCGCTGCGCAGCTCCTCATCGATTCTCGCAGGGTCGAGCATCCGCTCCAGCAGCTCCCAGGCGACACCGCGCGCCCCCGCCAGCGCACCGGCCCGGCTCACCCCGATCTCCAGCGCATCCGTCGACATCGGCAGGCAGAGCGTGAAGAGCGCCTGGCGGACGCCCGCCACGAACGCGTCGGCCGTGGCCAGGCGCCCGCCCAGCGCGAGCGCCTGCGGGTTGAAGAAGTTGATGATGGTCGCGAGCACCTCGCCCGTTCGCGCGCCCGCCTCCCGCAGAGCCGACGTGGCCTTGGGGTGCGCGTCCTGCGCCAGCGCGAGCACGTCGTCGAGCGACTCCACGGCCACGCCCGCCTCTTTCAAGGCGTCGACGATCGCGGCCCCGCTCGCGACCACGTCGAGGCAGCCGACGCGTCCGCACGAGCAGATGATGGGCGGGGCGTTGTGCAGCGCCACGTGGCTGATGTCGCCGGCCACCCCGCGGAACCCGCGATAGACGGCGCCCTCGAGGATGATGCCGCAGCCGATGCCGCTCCCGGCCTTCACGAACACGAGCTGCTCCTGCTCGCCGCCCCGCTCGATGAACTCGCCGACGGCCATGGCGTTCGCGTCATTGTCGATCAGGAACGGCAGCCCCGTGACGGAGCCGAGGACCTCGCCGACGTCGACGCCGTTCCATCCCGGCATCCGCATCGGTGCGAGCAGGCGCGAGGTGCGCGAGTCCACCGGTCCGGGGAGACTCATCGCGATGCCCTCGAGCCGTAGTCCGCCGTTGTCCTTCGCGAGACCCTGCGCGCACTCCCACACCTGGCTCACGACACTCTCGACGCCGTCGAGGAGGGACACCTGGGCGACCGTCGATGCGACGACCTCGGCCCGGCGGTCGAACAGCGCGACGGTCGCGTGCTGCTCGCCGAGCTCGACGCCGGCGACGACGCTGCCGCCCGCCTTCACCGTGAGCACGCGAGGTCGTCGGCCGCCGCGCGACTCGCCCTCGCCGTTCTCCTCGATGTATCCGTGGGCGATCAGCTCCTCCACCCGGAGGGCGACGGTCGACGGGGAGAGCCCGGTCAGGCGGGCGAGGTCGGCGCGGGACTGCGCCGCTCCGGTGCGCACCAGCCGGAAGATCTCACCCTCGGAATGTACGGTCTGGGTAGCCGGCGCCACGGTGTCCTCGAATCATCTTGTTTCGGTAGTCAAACAAAGATAGCCCCAGGACTGGAGGAGTGTCACCCCCTATGCGTCACTCTTCGACGCCGTCCGACTCCGGGTTCAGCCAGTTGAGCGCCGCGACCCGGTTCGCCGCGAGGGAACCGCGCGACTCCCCGTTCACGCCCATCGCGTCGAGGATCGGGCGATAGGCACCCGCGTCGTCTCTCACGAGCACTCCATCCGAACGGCCGCGCTCGATCCCGAATCTGACCCGGCGTGGTCCGTGCTCGAGAAGCAACTGCCACACGTCCATCTGCACCGGACCGGTGAGCTCGAACACCGACCACCCGCTCTCGAGCAGACGGCACGCCAGCCAGGCAGCGGGTTCGTCTCGCGGCGCCAGGTGGTCGAGGAACTCGGCGAGGTCGGGGGTGCTCACCCTGGTCAGGGTACGGGAGTCGGCATGTGACGCACGGGCCGCGCAGGGCGCAGACTGGCACCATGACCGATTCCGACCCATACCTGCTCGGCCCCGGACTCCTGCCGACGCCGTTCACCGCCGCCGAGATCCGCGATGCCACCGGATCGGGGAAGACGATCCGGCTACTGCTCGAAGGACCGGATGGCCCGTTGGGGGAACACGTCAACCGTTTCCACGACACCGACGACGAGGGCGCGACCCTCGATCGGTGGGCCGACGACGACCCGAAGGCCGTCGTCTCGAACCGGGTGACCTGGGTCGAACTGCAGGGGCACGCGGCCTTCGATGCGGGGACGACGAGCGTGTCGACGGTGACACTGACGACGCCGCTCGGGCAGCTCACGTGCCGTCGCTACGACACCGATGACGGCGTCTTCTGGTTCTCGGTCGACCACCCCGGGATGCCGGTGCAGTACGAGGCCGACGGCATGCGCACGACCGTGCTGAGCATCGAACAGGACTGAGCCCCGCACGAAGGAGGGCGAGCCCGCGCGCGGACCCGCCCTCCTGCTCTCGCTCAGTGCCCAGCGGCGCCGACCACCACGAACTCGTTCGGCACGACATCCAGCGTCGCGTCGGCCGAGACCTCACCGGTGTGCAGGTCGACCGCAAGGATGCGTTCCTTCGCCGGCTCGGTCACGTAGGCGATGTCGCCGACCACGTGCAGGCCCGGGTGCGGCTGCTGCCACTCGGTCGGACTCTCCCACGGGTCAATCACATCCCAGGTGTCGACGAGCTCGCCCGACTCGTCGAGCAGTGACAGGCTGCCGTCGGCCCCGAGCACCACGACGTTGTCGTGCGCGTCGCGCCCGACCCCGCGCCAGGTGTACTCCACGCCTTCCGGGAGGTCGACGATCGAGATCGCCTGCGCCGCGGTGTCGATGCGCGCGAGCTGCGACAGCAGGTATCCCTCCTGGTCGGGGTCGGTCTTGTAGTCGCCGAAGGCGATCGCGCTGGCGTCGCTCACGTACGCGTTGCCGGTGCGACCGAACTCGTCGGGCGCGTCGATCTTGGTGAAGGCCCCCGCGTCGAAGAGCAGCACCCCGTCTTCGCATCCGAACATCACGACCTCGCCCTTGAGCGCCCCTTCGCCGTGCACGCTCGGGCACTGCTCGTTGCGGGCGAGCTCGGTGCCGCCGGCCGCCAGGTGCCGGACTCCGCTGCGCGCCTCGGCCGTGCCGATCGTCGCGAGGATGCTGCCGTCGGCGAGCTCGAGTGCCACCCCGTGATGCGCGGCCTCGGAGGTGATCGTGTCGGCCTCCGGAAGCGTGCCGGTGCCGACGGCATCCGTGTCGAAGATCCGCACCTCGCCGGTGCCGTCGTCGAACAGGGCCGTGCGCCCTGCGTGCGGGACGGCGTGGCCGGCCGCTTCGGCCTCGAACACCTCGCCGGTGAACTCGACCGTGCCGGACGCGAGGCCGGAGTCGAGCACGTGGAATCCGTCTTCAGCGGTGACGAAGACGTGGCCGTCGTGATCGCCGGCGCCGTTGACGCGCAGGAAGCCGCCGAGCTCGACCCGCCCGACGGCGTCGAGGGTCTCGCCGTCGAGCACGAGCACACCGCCGTCGTAGATCACGGCGATGCGGGTGTCGCCCTCGTGATGGTCGTCGGGCGGGGAACCTGCGGTGCTCTCGGCGGCGGGACCTGAGGTCGCGCATCCGGCGAGCGCCACGGCGGCGATCACGCCGAGGGCGCCGATCGCGAGGCGGCTGCGGGGTCGGGACATGGATCGTCTCTCCTTCTTCTGGGTGGGTGCGCGGGATGCGCGGCGACGACCGGAGTCGTCGAGGGCTCAGCCGACCTGCTGCACGAACCGGGGGTCGAGGTCGGCGAAGGTTCGGGTGACGGTGCCGTCGCGGTGGTCGATCTCGTGCACGACCCCGGTCGCCGGGTCGGTCACGTAGGCGTGCTGAGCGTCGACGAGCAGCTGCACGCTCTCGCGCAGGGCGGGGTCGCCGACGGATGCCGCCAGCAGCGGCTCCGTGCTGGCCAGCACCTCGCCGTCCGACGCGAGCACCCGCACGCGGCCGTCGGCATCGATCACGACCGTGCGACTATCGTCGTCGCCGAGGGCGGCCGCGCGCAGCAGGGGCACATCCGAGGGGAGCAGCATCCACTGTCGCTGTCGCACATCGAGCAGCCCAGCACCCTGCTCGCCCGCGACTCCGGCGAGGTCGGGGCGGTCGGTGCGGCCGGCGAGGCTGGTCACGGGGGCGACCGCCGCGGGATACGGGATCGTCTCGGCAGCGATGGCGCCGCCGACCTCGCGGGTGAAGAGCACGGCCCCCTCGGTGCAGCTGAACACGACGCCGACACGAGTGAGGTCGGCGTCGGAGGGGTTGGTGCACGGAGTCACAGCGCCGGGAACCGGGGAGCCCGCGGGGTCGAGCAGTTCGATCCCGGCGCCGGCTGTCGGCACGAGACGATGGTCGGCGAGGAACGCCACGGGGCCGGACGCATCAACGGTCGCGCGCGGGGCGGCATCCAGTCCATCGGCGAGAGCGTCATGGACGAGCAGGACCAGTTCCCCGCTCGCGAAGGTGACCGTCGCCCGCTGCGCCCCTGCGACGACCCGCACTTCTCCTTCGCCCTCGAGGGTGCCGAGGGCGCGGGGGCCGCCCCGGAACGAGTGGGTGTGATCGCCGTGCGGCACGGTCCAGCGCGCGGAGTCGATCACCTCGACCGCGGTGCCGCCCTCCGCGTCGTGTGCGCGGTAGACGAGGCGGCCGTCGCCGAAGAGGCCGGTGACATCCTCGCGTGCCGGCGCGAGAGTCGAGCGCTCCTCGGTGTCGAGGTCGAGGAGCGTGAGCTCGCCGCGACCGTCCGCGATGACGAGGGCGAGGGCTGGGGCGGCGACTTCGGCGGCGTCGCCCGCGTCGATGCCGTGCGCGTCGGGAGCGGCCGATGTCGCCGGTGCCGTGGGAGCGGCCGGCGCGCAGGCGGTGATCCCCAGCAGCAGCCCGACCGCGGCGGCGACAGAGGCGGTGCGGGAGGCGGTACGGGATGCGGAGGCGGCGCGAGGGGAGCGAGGGTTCATGACGATCTCACCTTATTGAGAACGATTCTCGTTATCAAGTCGAAAGTACTCCATGCTCGCCACGGCCGAGGGTGCGGCGCACGGGCTGGAGGAGAAAACACGGAACCAAGGGGCTGCGGGGCGGACACGTCCTTCGACGCGCGCGATCTCCTTCATTTCGTGTCATGCCCACGACCGGTCGGTCTGAACGTCGGCAGCCCGGCGTAGGGTCGCACCATGAGCAGCACAGCATCCGCACGACGTCATGGAGTGGTTCCGTCCTATCTGCTCGCGCGACTGGCCGAGTCGGGTCGCTTCCCCAAGGCGGCCGCCGCCGCACGGCAGACGCTCACCGCGGGCCGTCCGCCGTTCCGCGCCCGGATCGACCTGTCGATCGACGAGAACGGCGACCTCGTGGCGCAGTTGTCGGACGCCCCGAACCGCACGATCAGCGATGCCGGGAACACCCAGCAGCTCCCGGGCGCCGTGGTCCGCGGCGAAGACGACGCCCCGGTGGAGGACACCGCGGTCAACGAGGCCTTCGACGGGCTCGGGGCCACGTTCGAGATGCTGCTCGCCGCCTTCGCCCGCAACTCCCTCGACGACGCCGGCGCACCGCTGGACGCGACCGTGCACTACGGCGTCGACTACGACAACGCGTTCTGGGACGGCGAGCGCATGGTGTTCGGCGACGGGGACGGCGAGGTCTTCCAGCACTTCACCGGCTCGCTCACCGTGATCGGGCACGAGCTCGCGCACGGCGTCGTGCAGCACACCGCGAACCTCGAGTACCAGGGGCAGCCCGGCGCCCTGAACGAGTCGATCGCCGACGTGTTCGGCGCCCTGACCGAGCAGTATGCGCTCGGACAGACGGCCGACCAGGCGACGTGGCTCATCGGCGCGGAGATCTTCACCGACGCGGTCGAGGGCGCGGCCCTGCGCTCCATGATCGCGCCCGGCACCGCGTACGACGACGACGAGCTCGGCAAAGACCCTCAGCCCGACCACATGAGCGGCTACGTCCGCACGACGGAGGACAACGGCGGGGTGCACATCAACTCCGGCATCCCCAACCGCGCGTTCGCCCTGTTCGCGATCGACCTCGGCGGCAAGCCCTGGGAGCGAGCCGGAACGGTCTGGTACCGCGCACTCACCGGCGGCCTGTCGAGCACCGCGACCTTCACGCAGTTCGCCGATGCCACCGTCGCCGCCGCGACCGCGATCGACGCCGCCACCGCCGACGCGGCTCGACGCGCCTGGGCGACCGTGGGAGTCTATGGAGATGAGCGAGTCCCCTCCACCGACTGACACGCAGGTCGTGATCGCGGTGGTGCGCACCGGCGGGATCGCCGGTGTCCGCCGTCAGTGGCGCGTGGAGGCGGCACCCGACGATGCGGTGGAGTGGATCGACCTGATCGACCGCTGTCCCTGGGACCAGGACCTGGATGCCGACGCCGGCGCCGACCAGTTCGTGTGGAGCATCCGTGCCCGCACACCGTCGGAGCGCCGGGAGCGCGAGCTGCCCGACTCCGCCCTCGACGGCCCGTGGCGCGCGCTCGTCGAAGCGGTGCGCGCGGCTTCTGCCTGACGACCGGCGCGGGCGACGCATCCGATCAATCCCGTGTGAATCCGGTGCTCCCCGGCGAGCGCGGGTTCACAATGGAACCCATGGGACTGTTCCAGCAGAAGTCGGAAGAAGAAGAGAACCAGTGGGTGCTGCCCTCTGAGCCGCTCGAGCGCTCCGAGTCGGAGGTCCTCGACACGGCCCCGGTCGTCGACCCGCTGTCGATCGGCCTCGGCGCGGAAGCCAGCGGTGACCTGAGCTCGGTGCTGTTCCCGGTTGCGCCTCCCGCACCGGAGGCCGCGTCGACAGCCGATACCGAGCCGGAAGACGACGAGCCCGCGGACGACTGAGCGATCGTCCGCGCCCGGCGACGGGGCAGCGGTTCCCCCACCGTTACGGTGGAGGGATGACGATCACCGCCGCCGCAGACGGCTCCGCCCTGGGCAACCCCGGCCCCAACGGCTGGGCCTGGTACATCGACGACGACAACTGGGCGGCCGGCGGCTCCCCGCACGGCACCAACAACCAGGGTGAGCTGCGTGCCGTGCTCGAACTGCTGCGCGCGACGGCCCGCACCGACGAGAAGCTGCTGATCGAGTGCGACAGCCGCTACGTGATCGACTCCGTGACGAAGTGGATGCCGGGCTGGAAGCGCAAGGGCTGGCGCAAATCCGACGGCGGCCCCGTGCTCAACCGCGACCTGCTGGAGGGCATCGACGAGGCGATCCGCGGGCGCGACGTCGAATTCTCCTGGGTCAAGGGCCACGCCGGGCACCCGCTGAACGAAGCCGCCGACGAACGCGCGAACGCCGCCGCGAAGGCGTACCAGGCGAAGCAGGAGCCGCGCCGGGGTCCTGGCTTCACCCTCGGAACGGATGCCGGCGCTGCGGTGGCGGCCTCCGCACCGGTCGCCGCGTCCGCACCCGCCGCGGTGTCGGGTCAGGCGCGCGGGTCCGGCGCATCGGTCGCCGCGGCTGCGGCATCCACGCCGTCCCCCGCGGCATCGGCCTCGCTCGCGGAGCCGCTGTGGGCCGAGGCCTCCGACCTGCTCGACGGCCTCGATGCGCCGGAGGACGACCCGATCGTCCTCAGCCTCCCGCTCTCCAGCGACGAGCACGCCCGGCTGCGCGACCGCGCGGAAGCCCAGGGTGTCACGCTGGAAGAGGCGCTCCGCCGCCTGATCTGAGGGTCCGTGCAGCGCCGGATCCGTAGACTCGGCGGATGAGGGAATGGGCGGTGACGCGGCGGTGAAGGCCCGCACGGTCTTCGGCCTGCTCCGCCTCAGCGCGGCCGCCGTCTGCCTGGTGGCGCTCATTCACCGGCTCAGCTGGGGGCTCGCCTCGCACACGGTCGCGAGCCAGAACTTCTTCGCCTACCTGACGAACCAGTCGAACATCGCGTTCGTGGTGCTCCTGACGGTCGCCGGCATCATCGCCCTGCGCCGCGCCAGGGATCCGCGCTGGCTCACCGTGGCGCTGGCGCTCGTGCTGACGTGGACGATCACGGCCGGGCTGGTGTTCGCGATCCTCGTCTGGCAGGCGGGGGTCCGCGGCATCCGCATCGACGTGCCCTGGTCGGATCAGGTGCTGCACTTCTGGCTGCCGGCCGTGACGGTCGCGGCCTGGGCGCTGGCGCCGGGGCACCAGTCCGTGCCGTGGCGCGTGGTTCCGGTGACGCTCGCGTACCCGATCCTCTGGGGCGTGGCCACCATGATCCGCGGGCCGCTGATCGGCTGGTACCCGTACTACTTCCTCGACCCGCGACAGGTGAGCGGGCCGCTGGAGTTCCTGGTCTCGTCCGCCATCGCGCTCGGCACCTTCGCGGCGGTCGCCTCCCTGCTCGTGCTGATCAGTCGGATGCCGCTGCCGAGACGGCTGCGCGCGGACGCCGACGAGACGCCCGGCCCGCCGGACGAGGACCCCACGGTGGACGGAGATCGCGAGCCGGAGGACGCACGGGAGAAGACCCCGGTGCGCGCCTAGCGACGTGGTGCCTCTGCGCACCCGCGGCAGGCGCGGTCAGACGTAGATCGAGAGGGAGGCGAGCGCCGCGTCGAGCGCCGCATCCTCGTCGAGTTCCGCGAAAGCCGCGGCCGAGGCGCCTCCGACGATGCCCACGAGCACGTTCTCCCCCGTCGCCGGGCGCAGGTTGATCCAGGTCGGGATCATGACGTGGCCGCCGACCGCGTGCCAGATCGACTCCTCGCTGCCCCAGAACGGCTCGTCCCACCGCAGCCAGACGGTCTCGATCGCGCCCATGCCGAGGGCCGAGATCGCGCCGCGGTTGGCGAAGGGCAGCGGCGGGTCGAACTCGATGCTGCGCTCCTGCAGCACTCCCAGCGGCACCGTCACGACGACGCGGTCGAACGAGAGGGCCTCCCCCGTGCCGAGTCGCACGCTCACGCCCGTGTCGTCGTACGCGACCCGCGCGACCGGCGAGCTGAGGCCGACCTGCACCCCGTCGAGCGCGTGCTCGACGAAGGGGGTGAGACTGTCGCCCGCGGCCCGGGGGTCTCCCGTGGGCAGCGGCGGGGCGAACCAGCTGGAGAGTTCGTCCGCGTCGGCACCGGTGCGGGCGGCGAGGATGGCGAGCAGCGCGGCTGTCCCGGGATCGGCCGGATCGATACCGGCAGTGGTCAACGCGTCGGCGACCGAGGAATCTTCCGGAGCGGCCTGCGCCGCGGTCAGGGCTGCGGTGAACGGCTTCGGGTCGACCGGATCGATGTCTCCGTCCGGTGTGCGCCACAGTTCGCCCGCCAGGTCGAGGATGCCGACCTCGCCGCTGGTCAGGCGGTCGAGCACGTCGGCGTCATCCTCGCCGAAGAGCCAGGCTCCGAGCTGCACCGGCACCGGCCACGCGTCGTCGACGCGGGAGAACACGCGCCCGCCGACGCGGTCCCGCGCCTCGAACACCGTGACCTGCATGCCGCGGGCGGCGAGCAGCGCGGCGGCGGTCGCACCCGAGAGGCCGGCGCCGACCACGGCCACCCGCTCCCCCGGGACTCCGGGGCCCATGAGCTCCTCCGCCGCACGCGTGCCGGAGCTGATCGCGCCGCGCACCGTGCCGGGAGCATCCTCGTCGGTCGCCTCCCCCGCGAAGAACAGCCGGTCGTCGATCGGTCGTGCCAGGGCGGTGCGGGTCGCGCCCAGGACTCCGACCGGCGTGAAGCTGGCGGCGCCGAGGGCGAACGGGTCGCTGGTCCAGGTGCTGCGGATGCTGGCGGCCGGGGCCGGCACACCCGGCGGCGGCTCGGGCTCACGCGTGCGGGTGGGCGTCGGGGTGGGCGCGGGCTCCGGGGTGCAGGAGGCGAGAAGCACCGAGGCGACGCCGGCTCCGGCGCCGAGGAGCAGAGTGCGGCGCGTGATCCTCATCGTGTCGCCACTTTATCCCGCCCGGCGGGTTCCGCGTCGGCGGACGGCGACTCGGCCCCGCCCCTGCGGACGAAAACGCCGGGCCGGGCGGTCTCCGAGGAGATCTGCCCGGCCCGGCGTCGGCGGTGCCGATGCAGCGGATGCGGCGACGGCGTCAGACCGTGAGCAGCTCCCGCTCCAGGCGGGCGAACGAGGACTCCATGCCGTCGGCCATGCCGGTGGCGAGGATCATGTCGCGCGTCTCCTTGTCGGGGTACTCGATGAGCAGCGTGACGAGGGTCGCGCCGTCCTCTTCGTAGAGGTTCAGGTCGTTGAGCGTCTCGGTCGGCATGCCCTGCATGCGCTCGGTCGTGACCGCGCGGCGCGGGGCTTCGACCAGGAGCACCTCGCCCTCGAATCCGAACGGCTGCCCCTCGGTGTCGCCGACCGGCGCCCAGGAGTTGCGGTACGACTGCCCCACCTCGGTGGCGGCGACGCACTCCGTCATCTCCCAGCCGTCGGGGCCGAGCATCCACTTGCGGATCAGGTCGGGCTCGAAGTGGGCGCGCCAGACCAGCTCGCGCGGCCCCTCGACCAGACGCGTGATGCGCACGTGGGTGTCGTCCAGCAGCTCTACCCGGGTGCCCTTGCCCTGCGCGTACTCGCGGAGGTCCTGCAGCACGGTGTCGAGCTGCGCCATCGCCATCTTGATGCCCTCGACCTGGCCCATCTCGACGACCTGCTCCAGCGCGTCGACCGAGTCGAAGTGGCTCGTCGTGACCATGCGGGTGCCCTCGGCGGTGGGCTCGAACGCGAACGACATCCGCTGCGCGGGGAAACCCTCGAGCGGCTTGCCCTCGTCGTCGACGAAGGAGTCGATGACCTCGAAGCCGTTCGGCGCGTCGATCGACACGAACTCCCAGGCGCCGGACGACTTCTCGCCGCGCGGACCGTTCATCGAGTAGACGGCGCGCCCTCCGACCGTGTGGTCCCAGGCGGTGAAAGTGGCCGGCCATCCGGGAGGACCCCAGAAGCGGTTGAGCTGCTCCGGGTCGGTGTACGCGTTCCAGACGCGATCGATCGGAGCCGCGAAGTCGGCGACCACGGTCATGGTGAGGTTCTCGGCATCGGTGGTGACGTCGGTGACAGGCATTTCAGTCTCCTTGTTCGTTCTTGTCGGTATCGCTGTTGTCGGATGAGCCGGACCGAGGAGTCTCGGCCAGCAGGTCGTCGAGCCGGGCGATGCGCGACCGCCACAGCTCTTCGTATCGGGCGAGGAGCGCCCGGGCGCGGGCGATCATCTCGGGGTTCGCGCGGACGAGCCGCTCGCGTCCCTCGGCGCGCTTGACGATGAGGTTCGCGGCCTCGAGCACGGCGACGTGCTTCTGCACCGCGGCGAACGACATCTCGTAGTCGGCGGCGAGGGTCGAGACGGACTGCTCCCGCTCGATCGTCCGGCGCAGGATGTCGCGCCGGGTCGACGTCGCCAGTGCGTGGAAGACACGGTCGACCTCCGCTTCGCTCAGTTCTCTTTGTGCAACCATTTGGTTGTACGTTATGCCCGCGGAGAACATGTGTCAAGAGGTCCATTCAGGTGAATCCACCACCCCGCTCCGGGCGTAGGGTGGAGGGAAGGACGGACCGTCCGAGAAGATCTCCCGGCACCGTGCCCGCCCGGAAGTGGAGTCCCTCGTGGCTCAGTACGACGTCTCGAACCGCTCGGCGATCGTGACGGGAGCGGGCAGCGGAATCGGACGCTCGACCGCCCTCCTGCTGGCGAAGAACGGCGCATCCGTCGTGGTCAACGACCTGAACGCCGAGCACGCGAACGCGGTCGTCGAAGAGATCCGCGCGGCCGGCGGCACGGCGGAGGCCTCGGTGGGCGATGCCACCGATGCAGCCTGGATCGCGTCTTCCATCGAGCTCGCGAACTCGCTCGCCCCGCTGCGCATCGGCGTCAACAACGCCGGCATCGGCGGCGCATCCGCCCCCACCGCCGAGTACGAGGACGAGGCGTGGGACAAGGTCATCGCGATCAACCTCAACGCGGTGTTCCGCAATATGAAGGCGCAGATCCCCTCGATCCTCGCCAACGGCGGCGGATCGGTCGTGAACATCGCGTCGATCCTCGGCAGCGTCGGCTTCGCCGGATCCCCGGCCTACGTCACCGCCAAGCACGGCGTGGTCGGCATGACCAAGTCGGCCGCGCTCGAGTACTCCGCCAAGGGCGTCCGCGTGAACTCGGTGGGCCCCGGCTTCATCGACACCCCGCTGCTCGCCAACATGGGCGATGAGGCGAAGGAGTTCCTCGTGAGCAAGCACCCGATCGGACGCCTGGGTCAGGCCGACGAGGTCGCGAACCTCGTCGCGTTCCTCGCCAGCGACGCCGCGAGCTTCATCACCGGCAGCTACCACCTGGTCGACGGCGGCTACACCGCCCTCTGAGGCCTACAGCCCTTCCGCGATCTCCTTGATCGCGGCGAGGCGACGGTCCCACTCGCGGCCGATCACGTCGAGCTTCGCCGCCGTGGCGGAGAGCTCGGCACCGACCACGCGGAAGCGCACCTCGCGCCCCACCCGCACGGGTTCGACGAGGCCGACCTCCTGTAGGACGGCGAGGTGCTTCGCGATCGCCTGTCGCGACACCGGAAGGCGCCCGGCGAGGGCGGATGCCGACGCATCCCCCTCGCCGAGAGCTTCCAGAATGCTCCAGCGCGTCTCGTCCGCGAGCGCCGCGAACATGGGCATGAGGGTCTCTGCGGTCACGCTTCGCCTTCCACCAGGACGACCATCTTGTCGAGCTCCAGGTCCCAGCCGGTGCGGTGCGACTCGAGGTTGCCGCGCGGGTCGGACGTGCGCTCGAAGCCGGTCTCCACGACCGTGAGGCGCGTGCCGCCGTCGGACTCCTCGAGCGTGAAAGTGAAGACGGTCGATGTCGCCTCGTCGATACCGTCGGGCAACGTGCCGAGCGCATCGTCGTTGTTCCAGCGGTAGGTGATGCGCCGCGGCTCGTCGCACTCCTCGACCCGCAGCGGGATCACGTCGTAGTCGGGGAAGGTCATCGTGCCGGTCGCACCGACGCCGACGCCGTCGAGCACCGTGCGTCCGAACCAGCGCGACACGTGCTCGGGCTCGGCAACCGCGCGCCACACCTTGTCGACGGATGCCGCGATCTGGATGCTGCGTCGGACGGAGAAGGTCTCCTCGTCGACGACGGATGCGTCGTTGTGGGTCATGCTCACCATGATGGGTCCTTTCGGGATCTCGTGCATGCCGGCCGGTCGACCAACTGCAATCCCAGGGTTGCACTCATGACCCTCAAAAGCAACCCGTAAGTTGCAGTTCAGCTCCGCGGGCGGCGCTTCCCCAGGAACCCGGCGAGCAGCACGGCGACGAGAGCGGCGACCGGCGCCACGAGGAGTCCGGCTCGCAGACTCTCGTTCTCGGCGATGTATCCGACGAACGGCGGCGACAGCAGGAAGCCGAGACGCAGCAGCCACGACACGATGGTGAGTCCGACGCCCGCTCGGAGCCCCGGGAGCTCGTCGGCGGCATGCATCGCCGCCGGGATCAGGGTCGCGATGCCGAAGCCGACCGCCGCGAATCCGAGGATCGTGCCGGGCACGCTGGGGAAGGCCAGCGCGAGCGTCATGCCCACGGCGGCGATGACCCCGCCGACCCGTGCGACCCACCGCTGACCGAACCGGTCGGTGAGCGGATCGCCGATGATGCGGCCGACGAACTGCGCCCCGACGAGGGCGATGAAGCCGAGGGGCGCGACCGCCGCCGCAGCCCCGAGCGAGTCGGCGAGGTAGAGCGTCGCCCACGAGTTGCCGGCATCCTCCGCGACCGCTCCGGCCATGGCGATGAGCGTCAGCGCGACGATCGCGATCACGGTCCGGGGGCTCAGCCCGCGGCGCACCGCCCCGGTGAGCTCGGCGGGCTCGGCCGTGACCTCCGCCTCGGCCTCGTCGTCGCGGCCGGGCAGGCAGAAGCCGAGGGCGATCAGCGAAACGGTCGCGAACACGGCGGTGGAGATGCCGAGGTGCACACCCAGCGGCAGCTGCAGGGCGATCGCGAGCGCGGCCATCGCCCCGCCGAGCACGGCGCCGATCGACCAGATCGCGTGGAACCCGTTGATGATCGAGCGGCCGTAGCGCCGCTGCACGCGGAGTCCGTGCGCGTTCTGCGCGACATCCGTGATCGCGTCGGACGCACCGCCGAGGAACAGCGCGACGGCGAACAGCACCCCCGACGGCGCGAGGGCCGCCGACAGCAGCCCGAGGCTCGTGAGTACCGTGCCGATGACCGCGATACGCGCCGAACCGAACCGACGGATCAGCACCGCCGCCAGGAGACCGGCCGCGATCGCCCCGGCGGGGAATGCGGCGATCGCGAAGCCGTAGCCGAGGTTGTCGAGCCCGAGCGCGGACTTGATCTCCGGATACCGCGGCAGGATGTTCGCGAACAGCGCCCCGTTGGTCAGGAACAGGGCGGAGACAGCGATGCGTGCGCGCCGGGATGCCCGGTCCGGCGCAGGTCGTCGAATCGATTCGATGGATGACATGTGTACGATCGTACATGTGGAGAGGGGTGCGTGGTGAACGGAGTCGACGAACGTCGCGCGACGAACCCCCGACACGACCCCACGCGGCGCGATCGCATCATCGACAGCTGCCTCGACGTGATCGCCGAGCGCGGGCTGGCCGGCACCTCGCACCGCAAGGTCGCCGCAGCCGCCGGCGTCCCCCTCGGCTCGATGACGTATCACTTCGACGGGTTCGACGAGCTGCTGCGCGCGGCGTTCACGCGCTACGCCGAGTCGGTGTCCGCGCAGTTCGAGGAGCGGATGCAGGCGGCATCCGACGTCGACGAGGCGCGCGCCGCCGTCGTGACCCTCATCACCGACGTGGTGCTCGGCACCGACCGCGACCTGGTGCTGCTGCACGAGCTGTACACGCTCGCCGCCCGCGACGAGGACTACCGCGACCTCACGAGCTCCTGGATGGCGCGCAGCCGCGCCGCCCTCGAGCGCCATTTCGACCCGCTGACCGCCCGCCTGATCGACGCGCTCATCGAGGGCCTCACCCTGCACCGCGCCCTCGACACCGCTCCGCACGATCCCGAGGTCGCCCGCATCGCGATCGAGCGGATCACCCGCGTCGGCTGACGCGCGCCCCGGGCCCGCCTACCCATCGACGACGACGCCCGCAACCCCGTTCCTCCCCCGCCCGGGCGGCCATACGCTCGTGCCATGACCGAGCTCACCCAGCCCACCGGCCGCGAAGAGGCACTGCGCGCCGTTCCCCGCGACGACGGATCCGCACCCCGCGCGCTCGTGCTCGGTGCCACCGGATACATCGGCGGACGGCTGACCCCGCGGCTCCTGAACGCCGGCTACCGGGTGCGCGTCCTCGCGCGCGACGCCGTGCGCGCGGCATCCTTCCCCTGGGGCGCCGACTGCGAGATCGTCGAGGGGTCGGCCGACGATGCGGATGCCGTCGCCGAGGCCATGGACGACGTGGACGTCGTCTACTACCTGATCCACTCGATGTCGGCGGGCAAGGGCTTCGAGGAGAGCGACGAACGCGCGGCGACGACCGTCGCGGAGGCCGCCGCCCGGGCGGGAGTCCGGCGCATCGTCTACCTCGGCGGCCTGCATCCCGACGACGTGAAGCTGTCGCCGCACCTGCGCTCACGCGTGCACGTGGGCGAGATCTTCCTGAACTCCGGCGTGCCGAGCCTCGTGCTGCAGGCCGGCGTCGTGATCGGATCGGGGTCGGCGTCGTTCGAGATGATCCGCCACCTCACCGACGTGCTCCCGTACATGCCGGCACCGAAGTGGGTGCGCAACCGCATCCAGCCGATCGCCGTGCGCGACGTGCTGCACTACCTGCTCGGCGCCGCCCGCGTGGACGCCGACGTGAACCGCGCCGTCGACATCGGCGGCCCCGACGTGCTGCGCTACGGCCAGATGATGAACGGCTACGCGGTCGAAGCCGGGCTCCGGCAGCGTGCGATCGCCGCCCTCCCCGTCCTCACCCCGGGCCTGGCCTCGCACTGGGTGAACCTGGTCACCCCGGTGCCGCGATCGATCGCCCGACCGCTCGTCGCGTCCCTGCAGAACGAGTGCATCATGAAGGACCACGCGGTCGACGAGCTGATCCCGCGCCCCGCGGGAGGGCTGACGCCTTATCGCCGGGCCGTCGGACTGGCGCTCGGACGGCTGCAGGCCGACACGATCGAGACGAGCTGGCAGGACTCCGAGGTCTCCGGCGCCCCGAGCGATCCCCTGCCGAGCGACCCGGAGTGGGCCGGGCGCACCGTCTTCACCGACGCACGCTCGGTCGCGACCACGGCGTCGGTCGCGGAGCTGTGGCGCGTGGTCCTCGGCATCGGCGGTGAGAACGGCTGGTACTCGTCACCGCTGCTGTGGGCCGTGCGCGGCTTCATGGACCGCATCGTGGGCGGCGTGGGCCTGAGTCGCGGGCGTCGCAGCCGCACCGCCGCACGGGTCGGCGACGCGATCGACTTCTGGCGCGTCGAGGCCGTCGAGACGACGGATGCCGGGTCGCTGCTGCGCCTCCGCGCCGAGATGAAGGTGCCGGGAGACGCCTGGCTCGAGCTGCGGGCGGTGCCCGACGGCGCCGGCGCCCGCTACGAGCAGCGCGCGATCTTCTTCCCGCGGGGCCTCACCGGACGGCTGTACTGGCTGGCGGTGCTGCCCTTCCACGGGTTGATCTTCGCGGGCATGGCAGCACGGATCACCGCCGCCGCGGAGGGTGCCGAGACGACGACGAGCGACCCCGTGTGATGCAGGACCTCGGTCGTTGAGCGAGGAGCCTGCGACGAGACGAAACGCGTGGGTGGACGTTTCGTCTCGCTGCGCTCGCTCGACGACCGGGGGTCGCGCGGTCTCGACGACCGGGGGGGTCGCGCGCTCAACGACCGCGGCCGGGGCGGGGGTCAGTCCGTGCGGGGCTCCGCCGGGTCGCTCGGGTCGACGTCGTCCGGCGCGGTCGGGCCGTCCTCCAGCGCCGCGTCGACCACCGCATCCACCTCAGCGGGAGGGATGATGTCGATCGCCTCGGTCGCCGCCTCGTACACCTCGGCGAGCGAGTCGTCGACGGTCGACTCGTCGATCCAGTCGAGGTCGTCCTCGGAGTGGTCGTACTCCACCGGTACGAGCGCGAAGTCGTCGCCATACTCCTCGAGACCGGCCATGACGCTGTGCCGCACCGCGGCGCGGGCATAGCGCTCGCGCAGGATCAGCGGATCACGCCGGAGATCCTTCATGAAGGCGATCATCATGAACGTCATGATGATCGCGAACGGCAGCGCGGCGATGATGGTCACGTTCTGCAGTGATCGCAGACCGCTCCCCTCCTCGCCGGTGACGAGCAGCACCGCGGCGATCACGCCGACCAGCACACCCCAGACGACCGCGACCCAGCGCGCAGGCTCCGGCCGGCCCTGCTGGGAGAGCGTGCCCATCACGAGCGAGGCGGAGTCCGCTCCGGTGACGAAGAAGATCGCGATCAGCAGGATGAGGACGATGCTCGTGATCAGCGAGAACGGCAGGTTCTCGAGCACCCCGAACAGCACCTCCTCGGGCGGATCGACCGTGAGGTTCGCGCCGTCCATCTGCTGCTGGATGGCGGTGGTGCCGAAGATCGCGAACCAGACGAGCGAGATCGCCGACGGCACGACGATCACGACCGAGACGAACTGGCGCAGGCTGCGACCGCGCGAGATCTTCGCGATGAACATGCCCACGAACGGCGACCAGGAGATCCACCACGCCCAGTAGAAGATCGTCCAGCTCGACAGGAACGTCTGCGCCGCCTCACCCTGCGATGCGGAGCGGCCGATCATCTGGGGCAGGTCGCCGAGGAACTGCACCGCGACCGACGGGATCACGTTGAGGATGAGCAGCGTCGGCCCGACGAAGAACACGAAGAAGGCCAGCAGCAGCGCCACGACGGCGTTGATGTTCGACAGCGCGCGGATGCCCTTCGAGACGCCCGACACCGCGGAGGCGATGAAGCAGGCGGTGAGCACGGCGATCGCGGCGATCAGGACGCCGTTGCCGAGAGGACCGGCGCCGCTGACGATCTCGACGCCGTGGCCGATCTGCAGGGCACCGAGTCCCAGGGACGCGGCCGTGCCGAAGAGCGTGACGATGATCGAGAAGATGTCGATCATGCGGCCGAGCGGTCCGGTCGTGCGGCCCTCGCCGAGGAGCGGCGCGAAGATCGAGGAGATCAGCGGGGTGCGTCCGCGGCGGAACGCCCCGTACGCGATGGCCCCGCCGACGAGCGCGTAGAACGCCCAGGCCTGCGGCCCCCAGTGGTAGAGCACCTGGGCCTGCGCGGTGTGCATGGCGTCGAGGGTGTTCGCCTCGACGGTGCCGGGCGGCGGGTTCTCGAAGAACGTCAGCGGCTCGGCCGCGCCCCAGAACACCAGGCCGATGCCCATGCCCGCGGCGAACAGCATCGAGATCCACGAGAACATCGAGAACTCGGGCTCCTCGTCGTCGCGGCCGAGCGGGATGCGCCCGTAGCGGCTGAACCCGACGAACAGCATGAACACCAGGATGACGGTGGCGATGGTGGTGAAGAAGAATCCGAAGTACTCCACGACCCAGTCGAGCACCGTGCGGGTGGTGCCGGCGAGGTTGTCACCCGCGAACACACCCCAGGCGATGAACGCCAGGGTCAGGGCGACCGCAACGCCGAACACGAGCGGGTCGGTGCGGTAGGTGCGCCCGGTCTCCTCGACCGAGACGCCGGGCACGAGGGCCGGATGCACACTGCGCGGCGGGACGGCGGCGATGTCGCGGACGATCTTGCGCGCTGTCTCGGTGGCCTTGGTCGGAAGGCGGTTCGCTCCCGTGCCGGCGGCGTCCGTGTGGGAGCGCGGAGGAGTCGTTCCTGGGGAGCGTGTGGGGGGCTTCTCGTCAGGGGTCTCCATGGCACACCATCCTGTCACGGCAGGCGGCTGCGCACGGAAGCGCAAACCCAGACGATCCGCGCGATCCGCGGCGTGTCGGCGCACGGCGCGCCGGACGGATGCCGGATGGCCTGGGTTTCCCGGGCGTGCCGCGTCTAGCGCGAGCGGCGCCCGCCGAACAGGGAGTGCAGCAGCGGGAGGGCCGAGACGCAGACCAGGGTGATGCCCAGCGGCGGTACGGCCGGGACGAGCAAGGCCCCGCCGATGAGCAGTGCCGCGAAGAGCACGCCCGAGGCGATGCGACGGGCGATGCCCTCGAGCCGGTCGAGGCGTCGCTCCAGGCGCGAGGTGTCGAACGAGACGTTGCCGTCGTCGATCCGGGTGATGATCCTGTCGATGCGACCCGGCAGATTCCAGGTCGTGCTCATCGTGCCCATCGCCTGGCTCGCGAACGCCTGCACGATGTTGCCGCTCTCATCGCGCAGCAGTCGACCGGCGTAGGGTTCCGCGGCATCCCACACGTTGAACGCGGGGTCGAGTCCGCTGCACATGCCCGACGTCAGCGAGACGGCGCGGATGAGCAGGAGCATGTTCTCGGGCAGCTGCAACGGAAGCGAGCGCACCATGTCGCCGAACTCTTCGGCGAAGTCGCGGAACTCCCGCGGGTCGACCTTGCTGAGCTCGGCGAAGCCCATGCCGCCGAAGCGCGCGAACAGGGCGGTGAGGGCGCGTTCGAGCTCGTTGGTGTCGGCCGACGGCAGCAGCACCCCGATCTCCTGCGCGGCGGCGACGAGGCCGCGGCTGTCGCGCCCGGCGACCGCGATGAGCAGGGTCCGCAGTCCGTCGCGGAGGCTCGTGGGGATCTCGGCCATCATCCCGAAGTCGATGAACGTGAGGCGGAACCCGCGCCCCGACTGGCCGGCGACCGGGGGGACGGGCGTGACGAAGATGTTCCCGGGGTGCGGGTCGGCGTGCACGAAGCTGTGCGTGAAGACCTGGTCGAACATCACCTCGGCGAACACCGCAGCGACGTCGGACGGGTCGATGCCGGCGGCCCGGAGGGCGTCGGTGTCGTTGATCTTGATCGCGGTCACGTCGGACAGGGTCAGCACGCGACGGGTCGACCGCTCCCACACGATCTCCGGGGTGTCGACGCGCGGGTCGTCGGCGAAGTTCTCGCGGAACCGCTCGGCGCTCGCGGCCTCGTGCAGGTAGTCGATCTCCTCGAGGCTGGTCGCGGCGAACTCCTCGACCAGCGCGGGCGCGTCGACCCGGTCGGCCACGATGCGCACCCGGGTGAGCCAGCGGGCGACGCGGCGGAGGGCGGCGAGGTCGACCGCCACGATCTCGTCGATGCCCGGCCGCTGCACCTTGACCACGACGTCCTCGAGCCCGGTGTCGGCCGCATCGAGGTCGGAGAGCCGGGCGCGGTGCACCTGTCCGAGGGATGCCGCGGCGACCGGGGTCTCGTCGAACCACGCGTAGGCGCGTTCGAGCGGGATGCCCAGCTCGGCTTCGGCGAGCGCGCGGATCGCCGGGGTGGGCACGGCGGGGACCTCGTCCTGCAGCCCTTCGAGCTCCTTCGTGATCTCGGGGGGCAGCACGTCGAGGCGCGACGACATGAACTGTCCGACCTTGATCATGAGGCCGCCGAGCTCGACCGCGAGGACGTGGAAGCGACGCGCGAACCTCTGCATCCGCGGCCCGCGCGTGCGCTCGGAGATCCTGCTCATCCCGAAGCGCGGGAGGACGAGCTCGAACCACCAGATCTTGAGGAATTCCCGACCCGCGAACGACAGGATGCGGCGGTACCTGGCGCGATGGACGCCCTGTGCCGCAGCATCCGTCATCGCGTGGTCCTTTCGCAGGCCCCCACTCGATGCCGCACTGCGCGGTCAGTCCTGCGCGAGGATCGAGTACAGCCTACGGCGAGCCTCATCGAGGATCTCGATCGTCTGCTGCACCTGCTCCGGCGAACCGCTGCGACCGACCTGGGCCGCGGCGGCCGCGAGGTCGACACCGGCCTTGGGGAGGGCACTGAACCGGGCGTTGTCGCGGTGTCCGTCCTTGCCGGACGACGACTCCCACGGGGCGGGGGTCTCTGCGGTCTCGTCGGCGATGGCACGACCGGCCTCGGTGAGCGAGTACGTCTTGCGACCGTTCTGCTCCTCGGCCTCGATCAGGCCCTCGTCGGCGAGCAGCTGCAGGGTGGGGTACACGGAGCCGGCACTCGGCTTCCAGGTGCCGCCACTGCGCTCGGCGATCTCGTTGATGATCTGGTAGCCGTGCATCGGCTTCTCGGCGAGCAGGGAGAGCACGGCGGTGCGGACGTCGCCGCGGGCCATGCGCGAGCCGCCGGACGGGCGGGACTCGAACGACTTGCGGAGCTGGTCCATCGCCTCGAAGATCGCGGATGCCGGACCGCCGGGGCCCGTGCCGAAGCCGGATCCGCCGAAGAGCCCGCCGGGTCCGCCGTTGCTCCCGGAACCGCCGTCGCCGCCGAACGGGTTGGAGGGGAATGCGTTGTTCATGATGACCTCCTGCTGTGGTGAACGATACTCAACGATATATCGTTCATCCTGAAGGTGGGGTGGGAGTTTCAGGACGCGTTCGACCCGTGGATGACGCCCCAGGTGCGCTTCGCGGGGTCGATCAGGATGGGCAGCGCAGCGTTCGGCACAGCCCTGCCCGCCGCCACGCAGCGGTGGTCGCCGCACGAGTGCACCACATACTGCCGCTCGCCGTCGGCATCGCCGCCGACTGCCGGAAGCTCCAGCCGCAGCTGGTAGCGGACGGCCTCGTCCGTCGTCTCGAACGCGCCGACCACGGGCGCGTCTGCTCGGGTCCCCGAGTCTCTGAGGGTGACCGTCTCCCTGCCGTTCAGGCTCGCGTTGATCCAGAGCCCGATCCCCAGCACCACCATGAGGAGACAGCTGAACGCGAGCAGGGCCAGGGGCCACCAGCCCCAGGCCAGCGCGGGGAAGCCGACGACGAAGCCGATCGCCCCGGCCGCGACCAGCAGGCCCGCCGTGAAGCGCTGGCCCCACACGCCGCGACGGCTGGTCAGGTCGATCTGGGTCCACTCGCGAGGCACGACTTCGGGCATGGCAGCCATGCTAGAGCCCTGCCGCGTTCGCCGCCACGGACGCGGCCGGGGTGATCAGACGATCCGCGCGACGAGTGCGGCCCCCGTGAGCGTCGCCTCGATCCCCCGCTGCGCCGGCACCACTCGGGCCCTCGACGGCCCGGGCATGGCGGCCGCCCGGTACGCGGCACCGACCTCCGCCAGATAGCGCTCGCCGACCTCGGCGACACCGCCCCCGACCACGATCACCTCCACGTCGAGAACCGCGTTGGCGCCGGCCAGCGCGCGGCCGAGGTAGCGGGCGCCGTCGAGGATCACCCGCTCGGCCCGCACATCGCCACGCAGGGCCGCCGCGTGCACCTCGCGCAGCGGGAGGGCGACACCGCTCTCCTCGAAGTAGGTCCGCTCCAGACCCGGCCCGGAGGCCACCGCCTCGACATGGCCGAGACCGCCGCACGGGCAGCGCCGCTCGGCGAGACGGGGCGGCAGCGCGACCTCCATGTGACCGACCGAGCCGGCGGTCCCGGTGATACCGCGACGCAGTCCGTCCGGAAGGACCACGGCCCCGCCGATCCCCGTGCCGACCGCGACCATGAGCATCCCGTCCGCCCCTCGCCCGGCTCCCTGCTCCGACTCGGCGACCGCGGCCGCGTGCACGTCGTTGATCACCGTGACCGGCGCACCGAGGGCGTGCGCGAGCTCGTCCTGCAGGCGGAATCCGGCCCATCCGCTGATCGCATCGGTGGCCGAGGTGATCGCACCGTCCGGACCGACGACCCCCGCGGTGCCGACGCCGACCGCATCCACCACCCCACCGCCGCACACCACGCGCACGGCATCGACGACGGCGCGGACGATGGCCGGGCCGCCCTCGCGCGCGGGCGTGGGGAACGTGTGCGCCTCGGTGACGCGGACGCGCCCGAGCCCGGCGTCGAGCATGAAGCCCGCGACCGCGATCTTCGTGCCGCCGATGTCGATGCCGATGATCATGCCGTGGTCCGCACCGCCGGGGTGACCGCGACGAAGCGCCGGGTGATCGCGATCGGATCCGTGATCGCACCGCCCACGACCACCGCGAGCGCTCCGGCGTCGAAGGCGGCGCGCACCTGTTCCGGCGTCTGATAGCGCCCCTCCGCGATGGTGGGGATGCCGGCCTCGACCAACGCCGCGACGAGCCGCAGATCCGGCCCCTCTCCGGGCGTGGACTGGGGCGTGTATCCCGACAGCGTGGTGCCGACCACCGCCGCCCCCGCCTCCACGGCGCGCACACCTTCGTCGAAGGTCGACACATCGGCCATCACGGGGCGGCCCGTCGCCTCGGCGATCTCCCCCAGCAGCGCGAAGCTCCCACCCAGCTGCTCCACCGTCGCGTCCACCGCGATGATGTCGGCGCCCGCCTCGGCGAGGCCGACCGCCAGCGCGACGTCGGGTGTGATGATGTTGCGCACCCCGCCCCACACCTTGTGGAGCCCGATGAGGGGCACGGTGGTCGCCGCCCGCATCCGCCGGACGTCGCCGGGGCCGTTCAGCCGCAGACCGCTCGCACCCCCGAGCAGCGCGGATTCGGCGAGCGCGGCGATCACCTCCGTGTCGCGCACCGGGCTTCCGGCCTGCGCCTGCACGGACGCGATCAGGCGACCGGTGATGAGTTCGAGGGGGCCGTGGGTCATTTGAGAGCTCCTGCGCTGGCGCCGCCGATGAAGAACTTCTGGCCGAGGAGGAAGATCGCCACGGCCGGGAGCGTGAACATCACGCACGCGGCCATCAGCGGCCCCCAGGCCACATCGTTCTCACCGAAGAAGGCGTAGAGACCGATCGACAGCGTATAGGTCGACTGGTCGTTGAGATAGATGAGGGGATTGAGGAAGTCGGTCCACGCCCAGACGAACTGGAAGATCGCCGCGGTCACGATCGCGGGCCGGGCCAGCGGCAGCACGATCGTCGCGTAGGTACGGAACTCCGAGGCGCCGTCCAGTCGTGCGGCCTCGATCAGCTCATCGGGCACGGCCAGCAGGAACTGCCGGATCATGAAGATGAAGAACGGAGTCCCGAGGAACGCGGGGACGATCAGCGGCAGGTAGGTGTTCGTCGCCTCCAACCCGTTCCAGACGAGGAACAGCGGGATGAGCGTGACCTGCGGCGGAAGCATCATCGTGGCCAGCACGAGGATGAGCAGCGGACGTGCGCCGCGCCACCGCACCTTGGCGAGCGCGTAGGCCACGAGCGGGCAGGAGATGACCGTGCCGAGGATGCTCATCCCCGAGACGAACAGCGTGTTGGCGAGGTAGCGCCACACCGGGATCTGCTCGAACGCCTTGGCGAAGTTGTCCATCGTCCAGTCGGTCGGCAGCAGCGAGGGCGGGGAGGAGAACACGTCGCCGGGCGTCTTGAACGCGGTCGACAGCATCACCAGCAGCGGGAACAGGAACAGCAGCGCGAGCAGCGCCACCGACACCTGCTGCCGGACCCGGCGCACCGTGCGGCGTACGCGCCGCGGGCGCTTGCGGAGGACCGTGACATCAGCGTGTGCCATCGTGCACCCACTTCCTCGAGGTCGCGAGCACGATCAGGCTCACGATCAGCGTGACGATGAACAGGGTCCAGGCCATGGCCGACGCGTACCCCATCTTCAGGAACACGAAGGCGTTCTGATACAGGTACATCGCGTACGACAGCATCGACTGGCCGGGGCCGGACCCCGCCTGATTGAGCCGCTCCTGCGACAGGATGTACGGCTGCGTGAAGATCTGCAGGAATCCGATGATGCTCACGATCACCTGGAACAGGGTGACCGGGGAGACCGTCGGCCACGTGACGTTGGTGAAGCGGCGCCACACGCCCGCGCCGTCGAGTTCGGCGGCCTCGTACATCTCCTTCGGCACCTCCTGGAGGGCGGCGAGGTAGATGATCATGGTCCCGCCGACCGTCCACAACGACATCAGGATGATGGCCGGCTTGGTCCACTCCGGCTGCTGCAGCCAGGCGGGACCCTCGATACCGAACCACGACAGGAAGTAGTTGATGAAGCCGTACTGGGCGTTCAGCAGCCAGCGCCACAGGTAGCCGCCCACGACCACGGGCACGATCGAGGGCAGGTAGACGAGCGCCCGGTACAGCGGCTGCCCGCGGACGGGGGTGTTCAGGAGGTGGGCTCCGGCGAGCGCGATGCCGATCGCGAGGGGAACACCGAAGACGGTGAGGATCGCGGTGTTCGCGAGCGACTTCCAGAAGACGCCGTCGTTGAACATCTGCACGTAGTTCGCGAAGCCGACCCATTCCGGGGACTGGAAGAGGTTGAAGTCGGTGAAGCTGTAGAACGCCGACGCCGCGATCGGGTAGGCGAAGAGGAACAGGAATCCGACGATGAACGGGGACGCGAAGGCGAGCCCGATCAGCGTGGACCGGCGGGTGCGCCGCCGTCGGGCGCGACCGCCGGGTCCGACAGGAGTGCTCTCCTGCCGGACCCGGCGCGCTGTTGCAGAGGTCACGGAGCCTCGATCACTTCGTCGAGTAGTTGGCCATGCGCTCTTCGACCGTCGCGATCGCCTCTTCCGGGGTGGCCGTCAGGCGGACCACCTCGTCGAAGGCGGTGGCGAGGTCGGTGGCGTACTCGGCGCTGTACGGGAGGCTCGAGAGCGACTTCGCGTTGGGCGAGGATGCCGCGTCCGCCCAGACGTCGAAGTCCTGCAGGCTGTCGAAGGCGGCGCTGCCGGCGAGCGAGGTGCGCCCGGCCAGGTTGCCGAGGGCGACGGCGAACTTCTCCATCGGCTCAGGGCTCACGAGGTACGCGAGGAAGGTGGCCGCTTCCTCCTTGTGCTTCGAGTTCGCCGGGATGAACAGCGTGCTGGCGGTGACCTGCGTGCTGTTCTCCAGCGCGGGGGATGCGGCGGGGATGGCCGTGACGCCCCAGTCGAAGTCGGACGCGACCTTGGCTGCGCTGGCCGAGCGCCACTCCCCGTCGATGATCATCGCGACCTTGCCGCTGAAGAACGGGTCCTGCGCGGAGAGGTACTCGCCCTGACCGGAGACGAAGGTCGCCATGGCCTCGGCGCCGACGGGCTCGACCACGTTGTCCTGGTACCACTGCAGGGCCTCGAGGTTGCCGGCGTCGGCCGGGGTGGGTCCGTCCTCGCCGTCCCAGGTGCCGCCGAACGCGTAGCCGAGGGTGGTCAGCGTGGTGCTGTCGTTGGCCGAGCCGAGGCCCAGCTGCGTGATCTTTCCGGAGTCGTCGACCACGGTGAGCTTCTCGATCGCGGCCGCGAGCTCGTCCATGGTGGTCGGCGGGGTGATGCCCGCCTCCTCCAGGAGCTTCGTGTTGTAGAGCAGCTGGAAGCTGTGGATGGCGATCGGCAGCGAGTAGACCTTGCCGTCGTAGGTCATCTGCTCCATGGCGCTGGGCACGAAGTCGTCGACGTCGATCTTCTCGGAAGCGATCGCGTCGTCGAGCGGGGCGAGGATGCCCTTCGACGCCCACGCGCCGACGGTGTTGCCGAAGTTGTCCGAGATGTCGAACGCCCCGTTCGACGACGACATCGACGTCAGCTGCTTCTGGGTGTCGGGGCTCGAGACGCCCTTCACCACGATCTCGTCCTGGCTGCCGTTGAAGTCGGCGATGATCTGCTCGAGGACTTTGGCCTCCTCGCCGCCCCAGAGGTACGAGAACGTGATCTCGGTGGGGCCGTCGGCGTCGCCGCCGCCCGCACCGCATCCGGTCAGGGCGACGACCGTGGCTGTGGTCAGAGCGCCGGCGATCAGGGCGCGCCGGCGCATGTGCTGCTTCGTGTGCATGGGAGTTCTCCGCTCATCATTGACCTTGCAAAAGGATTGGAATAGACCAATTCGGAACCGCTGAGAACAGACATTGACACATGCGGCGGCAATCGTCAAGATTGGGTTAGTCCAAATGAGGGGGATGACATGTCGTCGATCGAGGGTGTGACGAAGCACGAGCGGGTGCGCCGGCATCTGGAGGAGGTCATCCAGCAGGGACTGGCCCCGCACGAGAAGCTGCCGACCGAGCGCGACCTCGCCGAGTCGCTCGAGGTGAACCGTCAGACCGTGCGCCGCGCGCTCGATGAGCTGGAGCGGGACGGCCTCGTCTACCGCCTGCAGGGAGCGGGCACGTTCGTGAGCGCCTCGCGCATCAGCAAGACCTTCGAGCTGACCTCGTTCTCGGAGGACATGCATCTGCGCAACATGCGTCCGGGGTCGCTGTCGGTCGACGTCGGCACGGCCTCCGCCGGCCAGACGGCCGGTTACGCGCTGAACCTCAGCCCCCAGTCGCCCGTGGTCCGCATCCGCCGCATCCGCACCGCCGACGACATCCCGATCTGCCTCGAGGTCTGCTCGATCGCCGCCGATGCCGTGCCCGGTCTCGAGGACGGCATCGTGGGCGACTCCCTCTACGACGACCTGCGTACCCGTTTCCACATCTCGGCCGTGCGCGCGGACCAGGAGATCCACGCGGTCGTCCTCGACGAGGAGCAGGCGGCCGCGCTGCAGACGCCGCCGTTCTCGCCCGCCTTCCTGGTGAAGCGCACGACGTACGACGCGCGCAGCCGCCCGATCGAGTACGCCGAGTCGGTGTATCGCGGAGACCGGTACTCGTACCTCGTGTCGATCTCACGCCCCTGAATCCCGACCGAACTCGTCCCTCTGATCCCGACCCGACCTCGACCCACCCCGCCCCGCCCCCGATGAAAGGCAGTCCCTCCGTGTCCGACACGACCGCGCGTCCGCGCATCGCCCTGCTCCCGCTCGACGACCGACCGGTGAACGTGCGGCTCCCCGGTGACGTCGCGGCGGTCGCCGGGGTGGTCCTCGACGTTCCGCCCGCCGACGTGCTGCCCTCCTATCGGACCGCCGGCGACGCCGCCGCGCTGGGAGCATGGCTGCTCGAGCGTGCCGCGGACCCCGCGACGGTGCACGTGGTCGTCTCGATCGACATGCTGCTCTACGGCGGACTCATCGCGAGCCGGACGAGCGATGACACGACGCGCGAGGTGCTGGAGCGGCTCGATGTGCTCCGCGAGGTGCGCCGCCGACGCCCCGAGCTGCCGATCTCAGCGGTGTCGTTGGTGACCCGCGCCAGCAACTCCTACTCCGCCGCCGAGGAGCCGGAGTACTGGACGGAGCACGGCAAGGAGATCCACGCCCTCGGCGGGGACGCGCATCGCCTGCTCGACGAGTCCGACGTGCTGCCGCTGGCGGAACTGACGCCGGTGCCGGCGGAGATCGTCTCGGACTACTCGACGCGACGACTGCGCAACCACATCGTCAACCTGTCGACGCTGGCGCTCGTCGAGGATGCGACGCTCGACTTCCTGGCGATCACCGCCGACGACACGGCCCCCTTCGCCGCCGGCAGTGCGGAGCAGGTGTGGCTGCGTCACTGGATGCGGATGCTGCCCTCCGGACGGAACGTGCTGATGTATCCCGGCGCGGACGAGGTCGGGGCGGCGCTGGTCGCCAGGGCGCTGGCCGCCGACGCCGGGGCGACCGCCTCGTTCTCGGTCGCGTGCGCGGATGCCGAGGGCATGACCCGCATCCCGCCGTACGAGAACATGTCGCTCGCGGCATCGGCGAGCCGCCAGATCCGTGCGGCCGGAGCGACCGAGGTCACCGAGGGCGGCGACGTCACCCTGGTGCTGCACGCCCCCGATCCCGCGCGTCACGACATGTTCCGCGGCCGGCCGGACGAGGTCGATGCCGATGCCGTCACCGGTACGGTCGCGCTGGTCCGCGAGCGCCTGGATGCGGGGGAGCAGGTCGCACTCGCGGACGTGCGCTTCCCGAACGGTGCAGATGAGGCGCTCGTGCGCGCGCTGGCCGAGGCGGACCTGCTCGGACGGCTCGAGGCGTTCGGCGGGTGGAACACGGCGGGCAACACGCTCGGCAGCGTCGTCGCGGTGGCGGCGGCCGCCGTCGTCGGACGCGCCTCCGGGCGGTTCGACGAGCGCGCCGCCCGCGTCGCCCTCCTCACCCGGTTGCTCGACGACTTCGCGTATCAGTCCGTCGTGCGCACCGACACCGGACCCTCGCTGTTCCCCGACATCTACCCGATGGCCGACGACGCGCTCGTCACGACGGCGGAACGGGTCATCCGCGAGGAGCTGACGGCTCTGCTGGAGTCGATGCTGCCGGCCGACGGCGTGCGCATCGAGGAGCTGACGCTGCCCTGGCGGCGGTCGTTCGAGATCGGGCTCGTGCTCCGCTAGACGTCATCCGGCACGTGTCGGCAGCGTGAGGATCTCGGCCCCATCCTCGGTGATCGCGATCGTGTGCTCGCTGTGGGCGGTGCGGCATCCGGTCGCGCTGCGCAGGGTCCAGCCGTCGTCATCGGTGCGGAGCTCATCCGTGTCGGCCATGACCCAGGGCTCGAGCGCGAGCAGGAGGCCCGGCCGCAGCTTGTAGCCGCGGCCGGGGCGTCCGTCGTTCGCGACGTGGGGGTCCTGGTGCATGGTCGAGCCGATGCCGTGACCGCCGAACTCGAGGTTGATCGGATACCCGGCGTCGTCGAGCACCGATCCGATCGCGTGCGACAGGTCGCCGATGCGGGCTCCGGGGCGCGCCGCCGCGATGCCCGCGGCGAGCGCCCGCTCGGTGGCCGCGATCATGGCAAGGTCATCCGGCGCGGCGGCCTCACCGACGACGAAGCTGATGGCCGCGTCAGCGGAGACGCCGCGCAAGGTAACCGCGAGGTCGAGGGTGAGCAGGTCGCCGTCCGCGAGCCGGTAGTCGTGCGGCATGCCGTGCAGCACGGCATCGTTCACGGCCGTGCAGACGTAGTGCCCGAAGGGGCCGCGGCCGAACGACGGCGCGTAGTCGACGTAGCAGGACTCGGCGCCGGCATCCTCGATCATCTCCCGCGTCCATCGGTCGAGATCGAGCAGGTTCACGCCGACCTCGGCGCGCTGCTTCAGCGCGTGGAGGATGTCGCCGACGAGTGCGCCGGTCGCCCTCGCTCGGGCGAGCTCGTCGGTGTTCAGGATCTCGATCATGGGCTTCTTCCATTCCGACCAATAACTATCCCGGTAATACTATCCCGGTATTAGAATGGGCGCATGATGGTTCGGATGCCGCTCACCCCCGCCGAGATCGAGCGCGGCGAGCGACTCGGAACACTGCTTCGCCAGGCCCGCGGCGAACGGTCGATGCTGAGCGTCGCACTCGACGCCGGCATCTCCCCCGAGACTCTGCGGAAGATCGAGTCGGGCCGCGTGGCCACCCCCGCCTTCTCGACGATCGCCGCGATCGCCGACATCCTCGACCTCTCGCTGGATGCCGTGTGGGCTGAGGTCGGCCCACACGCCGCAGACCTCCACTCGCGTCGCGTCGCGTCCTGAGCTCCGGGCGGATCCGCGACCGGTCGCTCCTCCTTCCGCCCGCGCTGTGCACCTCGGGTTCCCTCCGCCCGCCACCTGCACACGCCCGGGCGGATGCGCAACCCTGGTGCCCCACACAGGAAGTCGTGTTTAGCTCGACGGACTATCGGAGCGCACAGTGCCGGGGGGCCGAATGCCAGAGAACACGTCGTCGCAGAACACGCCTGCAGAGGGTCCCGCACCCGCGAGCAGTACGAGCAGGACCGGCCCTATCCGCGTGAGCGTGGTCGTCCCGGTCTTCCGGCCCGGCCCGTCGTTCGACGACCTCATCGCCTCCCTGGATCAGCAGACCCTCGATCCGTCCGCGTTCGAGGTGCTCCTCTGCGATGACGGCTCCGGCGAGCCGACCGGCGCACGCCTGGCGGAGGTCGCTCGCACCCGGCCGAACGTGCGCGTGCTGTCGCTCGAGCACTCCGGGTGGCCGGGCATGCCTCGCAACCACGGGGTCGACGCCGCTCGCGGCACCTATGTGCAGTTCGTCGACCAGGACGACCGCCTGTTCCCGGGCGCGCTCGAGAAGCTGTGCGATTACGCCGACGCGAACGGCTCCGACGTGATCGTGGGCAAGGAGGTGGGGATCGGCCGACGCCTCCCCGCTCGGATCTTCCGCAGGGACGTCCCTCACGCGACCCTCGGGACCGACCCGCTGCTCGAGATGCTCACCCCGCACAAGATGTTCCGCACGGCATTCCTCCGCGAGAACAGCATCCGCTTCCCCGAGGGGAAGGTGCGTCTCGAGGACCACCTGTTCGTGATGCAGGCGTACTTCGCGGCGTCGACCATCTCGATCCTGGCGAGCGAACCCTGCTACGCCTGGATCAAGCAGCCGGGCAGTGCGAGCTCGTCGCGCATCGACCCGGAGACCTACTTCCCGCACCTGGAGACGGTGCTCGATGTCGTCGAAGCCCACACCGAACCGGGGCGGTTGCGTGATCGCCTGCTCCGCCACTGGTTCCGCGGGAAGATCCTGAAGCGCGTGACCGGGCGCCAGATGGTGCGGTATCCGGCCGAGTATCGCGACCGACTCCTCGACGTGGTCACGCCGCTCGTCCAGCGCCGGTTCGGACCGGGCGTGGACGCGGGCCTCGGGTTCCCGAACCGGATCCGGGCGGCGCTGCTTCGAGCCGGCCGCCGTGACGACCTCCTCCGCCTGGCGCAGTTCGAGACCGAGGTCGACTGCCGCGCCGTCGTAACCGCTGCCAGCTGGTCCCGGGGAGGCGGACTGCACCTCACGCTCCGCGTGACCCTCACACGGGACGGCGAGGACGCGCTGGTGTTCGAGTCGCGCGTCGCATCTCCGAGCCCGGGCTCCGGCGCGACGACGGACGGAGGCAAGAGCGCGGCCGAGAGCGCCGGCGGGAAGAAGTCCACCCGCCTGACGTCGCTGCCCCTGTCGTCGCTCGACGGCCTGCCCGACGGCCTCCTGGTCGTCGACCGCGAGCTCCGCGAGGACCGCGTCGACGTCTTCCTCCGCGAGGACACGACCCGCGCGGGCGCCTCCCCCACCACCGTCTCCGGCGGCGAGCGCTACGTCGGCGGTCGGCGCCTGCGCGACCTCAGCAAAGTCGCCGTCGCGGTCGACCCCCTGAAGGCTTTCGACGCGAGCGACGAGTCCCCCGGTGGAACTCTCGCGGTGAAGGTCCATCGTGCGGGCTGGACCTTCGAGGCTCCGCTCGAGGCCGACCCCGCAGCCCTCGCCCGAGCCGCGCGCTCCCCCTTCCTCGCCGGGCGCACCTGCCACGTCGTGGTGGGCGACGACGGGACGGTCGAGCTGCGCCGCGAATGGCCCGGCGGACGCGTGAAGGACTTCGCCGGACGCACCGTCCGTCGACTCCGCGGTGCCCTCCGGCGCCACTGACCCCTCTTGCCTGATCGAACGAATAACGATAGATTCCTGTTGTTCTTCGATGAAAGGTGGAGCCATGGGGAAGGCGACGATCGTCGTGCTGCGCATCGTGATCGCGATCGCGCTGCTCGGTTCGCTGGTGGTGCAGGCACTGATCGTGCCGCTGCTGTGGCTGGACCTCGCCGACGACGAACTGTGGGGGCGGATCGTCCTGGTGTCGATCGTCGTCCTGGGCGTCGGCACGCTGCAAGTGTTCGGCGTGTGCGTATGGATGCTGTTGACCAAGGTGCGGCGCGGGTCGATCTTCTCGGAGTCGTCGTTCCGGTATGTGGACGTGATCATCGGCGCGATCCTCGTGGCCGCCGCTCTCACGTGGGTCCTGGCCGCGATCCTCGCGCCGGGGACGACCGCACCGGGGATGGTGGCGCTGATCGGTGGTGCCGGAGTGGTGCTCGCCGGGATGGCGCTGCTCGTCGTCGTGATGAAGGCCCTGCTGCGGCAGGCGATCGATCGCGACGCCGAGGCGCGCTCCCTGCGCTCCGAGCTCGACAACGAGGTGATCTGATGCCGGTCGTGGTCGACATCGACGTGATGATGGCACGCAGGAAGATGAGTGTCGGGGAGCTGGCCGAGCGGATCGGCATCACGCCGACGAACCTCGCCGTGCTCAAGAACGGTCGGGCCAAGGCGGTCCGCTTCACCACCCTCGATGCTCTGTGCGCGGTGCTGGAGTGCCAGCCGGGCGACCTGCTGCGGTGGGAGCCGGAAAGGCCGGACTCGAACACCGCGACCGCCTGACCGCCCGCGCCCACGCAGGTCACCGCAGAGCCGCGCGGGCGACGGCACGGATCTCCGGCGTGATCTCGCCGTACGCGCCCGGCGAGGAGAGTGCGCACAGACCGTCCAGCAGGCGCTGCACGGCGTTCGGGTCCTCCGGCCCGCGGGCACGGTCCCGGTACGACCGTGTCGACGATTCGGAGTAGCGCCACGTGCCGCCGGGCACCAGGGCGATCGCGGCCTCACCGAACTCCACGGCCCCGGCCAGGTCGTCGAAGGTCTCCGCCGTCCCGTCGGCGAGGGCGAGGAGGGCGAGGGTGACCTCTCGCGGCCGACCGGAGACGAACAGGCCCTCCTGACCGGCGCTTCCGACGGCGTCGACGATGCGGGGGAACGCCCGAAGCTCGCCGGCGGCCAGAGACCGACCGAGGTTCGTCACCACGACGCGTCCTCGCAGCCGCCGGATCGCCTTCACCCGTCGAGCGAACGCGATGAGCACCTCCGCGGGGTCGGCGCACTGCGATCCCGGGTCGCGCGCCCACTCGAGGCTGTCGACGGCGTCGCGCAGGACGTCGTGGGGCAGCCAGCCGTCCGTCGGGTCCTGCGCGACGCCGTCCGGGCCGATCCGTGCGACGAGTGCCCGTAGGCCGGCGGTGGCTCGCTCCGCGGTCGCCGCGTCGATGGGCGTCGGCTCGAGGACCCGAGACCCCTCGAGGTGCGCGAGAAGCGCGAGCCGACGGACCGGAGGCAGCGACTCGCACAGCACGGCGATCGGCGAGGACGCGCGCAGGCCGGAGACGAGGTCGCCGTTCACCTCGGGCGAGAACTGCGGCTGGACCAGGCCGAATCGCTGCGCGAGCTCGAACGCCACGTGCTCGGCGTGGAACGCCGGCCGCTCCGTCTGCCACCCGACGGCGGAGGCCCGGTCGTCAGGCGAACCCGCCGCCGGCCACGCCCCGGCATCCTCCTCACGCCCGCCGCCCGTGTCTCCGCCAGCGCTTCCGCCGTCGCTTCCGTCCGTGACGATGGTGACCCGCGGCTCGCCCATCCGCGCGATGAACGGCCCGGTGACCACCACCTCGATGGAGGCGGCGATCCCCGGTATCGAGATGCACTGCGCCCGCGTTCTCCACGCCGCGAGGTCGATCAGCGGCCAGGGGTCGTCCATGTCATCGAGTTCCGGCGCCTCGGGCTCGATCCCGAGGCTGAGCTGATAGGCCTCGACGATCCAGTAGGACGGGGCATCGGCCGGCACTCCGATGGTCCGGGTGAGCGCGGGCTCATCCGCCACCGACAGCTGGACATGGAGGGTCTGGGTGACGCGGACGTGCTGTGCGAGGTTCATCCGCGCAACGCTAAGCGGCCGCCGACCGGCCCCCGGACCACGAAACCGCGACCTGTCCAGAACTCGTCGCGCCGGCATTCGGTGCAGGAGATCTCACCGCACCTCACCGCCGCGCCAGCAGCTCCCGCAACCGCGCAGCCTCCCCCTCGACCATCGCATACCCGTGCTGCGCTGCGGGATACCCTCCCTCGCGCACTTCCGCGGCATACGCTTCGACACCCGTGATCGCGGCACGGCGCAGCTCGGCGTAGCGCTTGACGAACTTGGCACCACCACCGTCGTACAGGCCGAGCAGGTCGTGGAACACGAGCACCTGCCCGTCGGCATCCGCGCCGGCGCCGATGCCGATCATGGGGATGTCGAGGAGCGGCGCGAGCGCGGCGGTCACCTCCGACGGCACGGCCTCGATCACGAGCATCGAGCACCCGGCCGCCTGCAGCGCGAGGGCGTCGTCGATCACGGCGAGGGCGGCCTCGGCGTTGCGGCCCTGTGCTCGATAGCCCCCGAGCGCCGTGGCGGTCTGCGGGGTGAGGCCGACGTGCCCCACGACGGGGATGCCGGCCTGCACGAGCGCCCGGGCGCGGTCGACGGTCGTGCCGCCGCGCTCGATCTTCACGAGGTCGCACCCCGCCTCCTTGATGAAGCGCTGCGCGGTGGCGATGGCGAGCGCGTCCGAGGCCTCGTACGACCCGAAGGGCAGGTCGCCCACGAGCAGCGGAGCCGACAGCCCGCGGTGCACGGCCTTCGTCAGCATGAGCATCTCGTCGACCGTGACCGGTACCGTGCTCTCATAGCCGAGGACGGTCATCGCGGCGGAGTCGCCGACGAGCACGACGTCCACCCCCGCCGCCTCGACGATCTGCGCGCTCGGGTGGTCATAGGCGGTGACCATGACGATGGGCTCGCGAGCTTGCTTCAGCGCGGCGAGGCCGGCCAGCGTGACGCGCTTACGAGGAGCGGTGTGAGCGCTCATGCGCTGGCCTCCGTGTCGGTGGGGGTCGGGGCGTCGGCGACGCGCAGGAGGTGGTTGTCGATCAGTCGGGCGGCCCCCACATGCGCCGCGACGGCGAGCAGGGCATCCCGGTCGACACGGGCGAGGGGACGCAGCGTCTCGGCATCACGGAGTTCGAGGTATTCGGGATCGATCGCCGCGTCGCCGAGCACGTCTCGCGCGGCGGAGAGGATGCTTCCGGCGTCGCGATGCCCCGCCTCTAAGGCCGCCGCCCCGGCGTCGAGAGCACGGTTGAGCGCGGTCGCCTGCGCGCGGGCAGCAGGGTCGAGGTAGACGTTGCGCGAGCTCATGGCGAGCCCGTCGGCCTCCCGCACGATCGGGCAGGGGACGATGCGCACATCGAGGTCGAGGTCGCTCACGACGCGGCGCACCACCAGGATCTGCTGCGCATCCTTCTGTCCGAAGTACGCGGTGTCCGGTCGCACGATCCCGAACAGCTTCGTGACGACGGTGGCCACGCCGTCGAAGTGGTGCGCGCCCCGGCTCGCGCCGTCGAGCACGTCGGTGAGGCGCGCGACGTGGATGTTCGTCGCGAACCCGTCCGGGTAGATCTCCGACGGCTCCGGGGCGAACAGGATGTCGACGCCCTCGGCCTCGGCGAGCGCCGCATCGCGGGCCTCGTCACGGGGGTAGGCGCTGAGGTCTTCGTTCGCGCCGAACTGGGTCGGGTTGACGAAGAGCGAGACCACGACGAGGTCGGATGCCGCGCGCGCCGCGCGCATGAGGGAGAGGTGGCCGTCGTGGAACGCGCCCATCGTGGGGACGAGGCCCACCGTCCCGCCGGCGCTGCGGGCGTCGCGCACCGCGGCTCGGACGGCGGCGATCGTGCGGAGGATCCTCATGCCGGTGACTCCTTCTTCTCCGCGGACGCACCCGAGCCCTCTGCGGCAGGAGCCCCCACATCCGCCGAGCGCGTCGCGATCTCCCGGGTGGCGGTCGCGAGCGCGTCGAACAGCACGTCGAGATCGATCTCGCGGGCCGCCTCCCGCTGTCGCGCGACCGTCTCCTCATCACCGCGTGCGATGGGACCGGTGAGGACGGATGCCGCGCCGCTCGCCGACCAGTTCTCCACGGTCTGCCGGACGAGCGGGGCCAGCCGCTCGCGCGCGTCGGTGCTCGGGATGCCCGCGGCCGAAGCGAGCCGCTCCGCCGCATCCAGCACGGTGAGCGTGAAGTTCGAGGCGAAGGATGCCGCGGCGTGATAGCTCGCCCGGTGCGCGTCGTCGATGCGGAACGGCTCGGCTCCGACCGCTCGCGCGAGCTGCTCCGCCAGGAGGAGGGCATCATCGGTGCGGCCGTCGACCGCGGCGCCGATGCCCTGGAACACGTCCGGCGTCTCCGCGCCGGTGAAGGTCTGCAGCGGGTGGAGGCTGAAGTCGACGTGCGTGAGCGGGGTGACACCGGAGACGTGACCGACGAGACGGGCGTGCGGTCGGGCGACGAAGGCCACGGCGGCGATCGCGGTGTCGGGGACGCAGAGCAGCGCGATGTCGACGGTCGGCATGGACTGATCGCGCCGGAGTGGTCCGAGCACATCGACCCCCGCCCCTCGGAGGGCCCGCGCGAGCACGCGGCCGAGACGACCGGCGCCGACGATGGCGATGGTCGTACCTGGCGCGAGCGAAGAGGCGGGCTGCATGTCGATTCCCCGGGCCGGATGGGGGCGGCGCGGATGCCAGAAGTATCCGCCCCTCACGGCATCCGCGACAAATCCCAGAGCGATGCGACAAACAGGAGGAACAGAGTCAGGAGGAAATGTTCAGCAAGACGACGATCTCTTGTCAGATCGATCTCGCCCGATGATCAGCCGCGCAGCACCGACTCCAGCAGCCCGGGGAAGAGCGCGTCCAGATCCTCGCGCCGCAGCGTCAGCATCCGTCGGCGGCCGTGGGGCTCGTTGCGGATGACGCCGGCCTCGCGCAGCACCTTCATGAAGTGCGACTTGGTCGACTTCGGCAGGTTCGGATCGGTGGCGTGGCAGGCGGCCATGTCGAGCGGGCCGTCGGCGAGCTGGCGCGTGATGGCGAGGCGCTCAGGGTCGCTGAGCGCGAAGAGCACGTCCGTGAGCTGGATCTCGGAGCGCTCCGGGTGAGGAAGATCGCCGGGCATGGTTCGAGAATAGTTGAACAATCGACGAATGGCGAGTACGCTCCGATAGTTCGATGATTCTCGAACCTTATGAGGAGTCGCCATGACCACCACCGAGCCGATCGTCCGCCCGTCGGTCGTCGAACGCGCTTCGTCCGGCGCCGCGCCGCGCACCCGGTTCGGGTTCGCGCTGGCGATCGTCGCGCAGATCCTGATGATGGTCGGGGCGAGCGCGCCGTCGCCGTTCTACCCGGTGCTCGCGCAGGACATCGGCTTCGATGCGATCGTGATCAGCGCCGTGTTCGCGGTCTATGCCGTCGCCCTGCTGCTCACGCTCCTCACGGCGGGCTCCCTCTCGGACCACGTCGGCCGGCGTCCGGTCGTGATCGCCGGGCTCCTGCTGCTGGCGGGGAGCATGTTCCTGTTCTGGCACGCGGATGCCGTGGCGATGCTGTTCCTCGCCCGCATCCTCCAGGGCATCGCGAGCGGTCTGCTCATCTCGGCACTGTCGGCGACCGTGCTCGACTTCGCCCCGGGCGGCCGTGCGGGGGTCGCGGCCCTGTGGAACGCGCTCAGCCCGGGGATCGGGCTCGCGCTCGGGGCGCTCGTCTCGGGCGTGATGCTCGACGTCAGCGGCGAGGCCCTGCTCGACGTGTTCGCCCCGCTGAGCTCGGCCTACATCGTGCTCGCGGCGCTGTTCTTCCTCGTCCCCGAGACCGCTCCGCGCAAGCCCGGGGTGTGGGCGTCGCTGAGCTTCCGCCTGTCGATCCCGTCCGCGATCCGGGCCGACTTCTGGCGGGGTGCACCGGCCGTGATCGCAGGGTGGGCGACGGGCGGACTGTTCCTGTCCCTCGGCGCCAACATCGTGCGCGGTGAGCTCGGCGGCGAGGCGCACGTGTGGCAGGGACTCGGCGTCGTGCTGCTCGCGGGTGTCGGAGCCGTGACCGCGTTCCTGCTGCGGAAGATCGCAGCGCGGTCGATGGTGCTGTTCGGCACCTCGGCGCTGGCCGTCGGGACCCTGCTGTCGCTGATCGCGCTCGGCCTCGGCTCGCTGCCGTTCTACCTCGTCGCCGCCGCCGTGACCGGCATGGGATTCGGCACCGCGTTCTCGGGAGTGGTGGCATCGCTGGCGCCGCGCATCCCGGCGACGCAGCGGGCCGACACCTTCGCGGTGATCTACCTGCTGGCGTACCTGGCGTTCGGGGTGCCGGCGGTCGTCGCCGGAGCGCTGGTCGGTGTGGTCGGACTCGAAGCCGTGTGCGTCGGATACGGCATCGTCGTGATCGCGCTCGCCGGGATCGCCTTCGGCCTGCGGATGCGGCGCGCGGCGTAGGCGGGGCACCGGTCGGCACGGCGCTCTTCGGCGCCTCAGCGCACGACCAGCTCCGGGGTGATCAGCGCATGTGCGGAGCCTGCCTGCAGGGTACGCGGGGCGACGATCTCGCCCGTCGGACCCATCAGGAGCTCGAGGATCGCCGTCGCCACATCCTCCGGGCGCTGCTCGACACTGGAGAACCCCAGGGCCTCCGCGGTCGGGGTGTTGTCGAAGCCGATCACCGGGAGCGTGAGCCCGGCGGCCGCGACGGACAGCAGGGCGCCGACGGCGAGCGAGTCACTGGCGCAGACGACCGCATCCGGAGCCGGTCCCGCGGCGAGCGCGGCATCCATGCAGGCCCGTGCGAGCGGCACGCCCTCCTCCGCCGTCAGCCGGAGACCCGGCGCGCCGGCCGCCTCCATCGCCTCCCGCCAGCCGCGCTCCCGGTCGTCTCCTGTTCCGGAGCCGGACGGCCAGCCGAGGAAGGCCACGCGTCTGCCGTGGGTGAGCGCGTGCGCGGTGGCCGCGCGCGTGCCCGCGGCTCCGTCGACGTCGACCCAGAGATGCCGCGGGTCGGCGATGTCGTCCTCACCCCAGGGGCGGCCGAACGAGATGAACGGCAGCCCGTCCTGGTCCAGGCTGCGCACGCGGGGGTCGTCCCGCGAGGTGCCGGTGATGATGGCCGCGTCGATCTCCGAGCCCTCCCAGAGCTCCGACAGCCGCGTGATCTCCTCCTCGCGTGTGCGGGCGGAGTAGACGAGCATGCGCATCCCGCGCTCGCTGGCGCGCTCGGTGATCGCGTGCACGAAGCGGTCGAGGACGACACCCGAGATCCCGCCGACGTAGGGGTCGAGGCGGATGCCGATCGTGGAGCTGCGGCGCAGTCGCAGCTGTCGCGCGGCCGCATGGCGCCGGTAGCCCAGTTCGGTGATCGCGGTGAGCACCCGCTCCCTGGTCGCCGGCCGCACGATGTCGGGGGTGTTCAGCACGTTCGAGACGGTCTGGCGCGAGACTCCCGCGCGCTCCGCGACGTCTTCGACGGTCGGGGCCTTCGCCATCACACCTCCTCGCTCCCTGCCGGGCTTGACAGTCCCGAACCTCGCGCCTAGCCTATTCCACGCAGAGTTTGATCGTTCAAATTCCTGCCACACCCTCGCGGGAAGCCCCCTCGGCCATCGCCGCAGCACCTCATCAAAGGAGAGAGACCATGACCCGGCACACGACTCGCGCAGTCCTCGGCACCGGAGCCGTCCTGCTCGCCAGCACGCTCGTCCTCACGGGGTGCGGCTCCGGCTTCGCCGGCGACGAGGACAAGCCGGATGCGGAAGGGCTCACCTCCTCCGACGACGCGCTCACGGTCCTGATCGGCTCCTCGGGCGACGCGGAGACGGCCGCCGTGCAGTCCGCAGTCGACGCCTGGTCCGCCGATTCCGGCACCAAGGTCACCGTCCAGGTCGCCAGCAACCTCGACCAGGAGCTCTCGCAGGGCTTCGCGGCCGGAGCGCCCGCCGACCTCTTCTACCTGTCCACCGACCAGGCGGCGGGGTACGCCGCCAAGGGCTCGCTGAAGGCCTACGGGGATCAGCTCGAGAACAAGGACGACTTCTACCCCTCGCTCGTCGAGAACTTCACCGTCGACGGCACGTTCTACTGCGCGCCCAAGGACTTCTCCACCCTCGCCCTCATCATCAACTCGAAGATGTGGGCCGACGCCGGCCTGACGGACGCCGACCTGCCGAAGAGCTGGGACGACCTCGCCGCCGTCGCGAAGAAGCTCACGACGGCCGACCACGTCGGCCTGGCGTTCGGCGCGGAGTACCAGCGCGTCGGCGTCTTCATGGCGCAGGCGGGAGGCGGCCTCGTCAGCGACGGCAAGGTCATCGCCGACGACCCCGCCAACGTCGAAGCACTCGACTACGTGAAGAGCCACCTCGCCGACGGCACGTTCGCGTTCGCGAAGGACGTCGGCGCCGGCTGGGGCGGCGAAGCCCTCGGCAAGCAGTCCGCCGCGATGGTGATCGAGGGCAACTGGATCACCGGCGCCATGGCGAACGACTTCGGCAGCGTCGACTACACCGTCGCCGAGCTCCCCGAGGGCCCCGGCGGCAAGGGCACCCTGCAGTTCACGAACTGCTGGGGCATGGCCGCCGACAGCCCCAACCAGAAGGCCGCCCTCGACCTCGTGCAGTCGCTGACGAGCGTCGACAGCCAGCTCGCGTTCTCCCAGGCGTTCGGCCCCATGCCGTCCGTCAAGTCCGCCGCTGACGACTGGACCTCCGCGAACGCGGCTCTCGAGCCGTTCCTCGCCGGAGCCGACTACGCGCAGTTCCCGCCGAACCAGGCCGGATCCGCCGACGTGATCGCCGACTTCAACTCGCAGCTCGAGTCGCTGAAGAGCGCCGACCCGAAGCAGATCCTCGACTCCGTCCAGTCGAACCTCGAAGCGGTCGTCAAGTAACCATGGCGGTCAAGGCAACGCCTCGCCGCGGTGGGGCCTCCGGGCTCCGCCGCGGCGAGGCGGCAGCCGGATGGCTGTTCACCGCGCCGGTGATCGTGATCCTCGGCGTCTTCCTCCTGATCCCCGTCCTGATGGCGCTCTGGGTGAGCGTCTCGGACTGGGGAGGGCGCGGGAGCCCCCTCTCCGGCTCGGTGTCGTTCGTCGGAGCGGACAACTTCTCCGCCGCCCTCACCGACGGCGGTCTCGCGACGAAGGACTTCGGCACGGCGCTGCGCAACAACGCCTGGTACGTGCTGCTCGTCGTGCCCCTGCAGACGGCCTTGGCCCTGTTCCTGGCCGTTCTCGTGAACCGCGCCATGCTCCGCGGCCGCGGATTCTTCCGCACCGCCTACTACTTCCCCTCGGTGACCAGCACCGTCGCGATCACCGTGCTGTGGATGTTCCTCTTCACCTCGAGCGGCGCCGTCAACGACGTGCTCTCCTGGTTCGGCATCAACGGCCCGAACTGGTTCAACGACCCCCGCGGCATCCTGCACCTCGCCCTCAGCACGGTCGGCGCCGACGCCGGCCCCGCAGCCCTCACGCAGGGTGGAGCACTGGGCGTCTCCTGGTGGGATTGGCTCGCCGGACCGTCGGTCGCGATGAGCGCCTACATCATGATGGCCGTCTTCACCACGTCCGGCACGTTCATGCTCATCTTCCTCGCGGGTCTGCAGAACCTCGGCGCCGACGTCGACGAGGCCGCCATGATGGACGGCGCGACGGGCTGGCAGCGGTTCTGGCGCATCACCCTCCCGCAGCTGCGCCCGACCCTGTTCACCGTGCTCACACTCGGCCTCATCGGCTGCTGGCAGGTGTTCGACCAGATCTACACCGGAACTCGGGGAGCGCCGAGCAAGACCACGCTCACCCCCGCCTACCTCTCGTACCAGACCGCGTTCCAGAACCAGGAGTGGGGTCAGGGCGCGGCGATCGCGTTCATCCTCTTCGTCATCATCGTCATCCTCACGCTCGTGCAGCGCTGGGTGCTGCGTGATCGCCCGGTCTCGAAGCGCCGAATCCGCGCGTACCAGTCGCCGTCGAAGGGAGCCTCGTCATGAGGCGGCTCTCCCGCAAGCAGCTGACCTGGCAGGTGCTGCTCTACGCCCTGCTGATCGTCCTCGCGATCATCTACATCTACCCGTTCCTCATCCAGGTCGCGACGAGCTTCAAGACCGACGAGGATGCCGCGACCAGCGGGATCACGCTCATCCCGGATGTGTGGACGTTCGCGGCGTACGAACGCCTGTTCCGGAACTCCGACTTCCCCTCGTGGTTCGTGAACAGCGCGATCGTGACGGTCTTCGTCACGGCCGGCCGCGTGTTCTTCAACTCGCTCGCCGGCTACGCGCTCGCCCGGCTCCGGTTCCGCGGTCGCGGTGTCGTCTTCGCCGCGCTCGTCGCCGTGATGTCGGTGCCGACCGTGGTGCTGCTGATCCCCAAGTTCCTCGTGATCAACCAGCTCGGCATCTTCAACTCCTACGCCGGGATGATCCTGCCGCTGCTCGTCGACGCGGCCGGGGTGTTCATCATGAAGAACTTCTTCGAGTCGATCCCCGAATCGGTGGAGGAGCAGGCCCGGATCGACGGCGCCGGCACGTTCCGGCTGTTCTGGTCCGTGGTGCTGCCGATGGCCACGCCGGCGCTGGTGACCATCGTGATCCTGTCGTTCCAGGGCTCCTGGAACGAGCTCAGCCACTTCATCGTCTCGACCAACGACCCCGCGCTGACGACCCTGACCAAGGGCGTCGCCTCGCTGGCCAGCGGTGGCCTCAGCCAGGGCACCCAGTACCCCCTCAAGCTGGCGGCCGCGCTCATCATGACGATCCCCGTCGCCGTGATGTTCTTCATCTTCCAGCGCCGCATCATGAATTCCACAGAAGGAGCCGTCAAGGAATGACCCCCACCCCTCCCCTCCAGCCGCTGCTGGCCGACGCCGTGATCGCGTTCGACGCACCGACCCAGGTGTGGGCGGACGATGCCGGACGCATGGGCACCGCACCGATCCACGGGATCTACCACGGTGACGTCCGACAGATCCGCGCCGTGGAGATGCGCGTCGACGGGTCGTCCCTGGAATCGATCGCGTGCTCCTCGCCGACGCCGCAGCGGGTGATCCTCACCGACGTGCTCCGCGGCCTCGACGACGAGTCGGCCGATCCGAAGGTGCGCCTGGACCGTGAGCGCGTGGTCGCCCCCGGCGCGTTCTCCGAGCGGATCCTGCTCGCCCGCCACCTCGGAGGTCCGGCGCGCATCGCCCTGACCGTGCACCTGACCCCCGACTTCGCTCCCATGCAGCTGGTGAAGGCCGGGATGAGCGCGGAGACGGTCTGGGAGTGGGACGGCACCACCTGCCGCGCCGGGGAGGCCGCCTTCACGCTCAGCGCCCCTGGCGCGTCCGTGTCGTCCGACGGGGAACGGCTCACCCTGCGATGGGACGTCGAGGTGGCGCCGCACGGCGCGGCCTCCGTCGACTGGTCGCTCGTGCTCACCGACCCCACCCTCGTGGTCACCTCCCCGGCGGCTTCCGTGGCCGAGGCCCTCGAGGCTCCCGTCGATCCGCGGGCGGCGCGCTGGCTCCAGCAGGCGACGGCCGACCTCGCCGCCCTCCGCCTCGCGATCCCGGACCACCCCGATGACGCGTTCTACGCGGCGGGCGCTCCGTGGTTCTTCACCCTGTTCGGCCGCGACTCGATCTGGGCGGCGCGTCTCGCGCTGGACGTGGATACCCGCATCGCCGTCTCCACCCTGCGCGTACTGGCTCGCCTCCAGGGCACGAAGCACGACGCCACCACCGCCGAGGCTCCGGGCAAGATCCCGCACGAGCTGCGCAGCGGAGCCCTGTCCCTCCCGAACGAGGGCGTGCACCTGCCGCCGCTGTACTACGGCACGGTCGACGCGACGCCGCTCTGGGTCTGCCTCCTCGCCGACGTGCACGACGCCGCTCTCTCGACCGACGAGCTGCGCGAGTTCCTCCCCGCGCTCCGTGCGGCCCTGAACTGGATGACCGAGCACGGCGACGCCTCGGGCAGCGGCTTCATCGACTACGCGGACGAGTCCGGACACGGCCTCGCCAATCAGGGCTGGAAGGACTCCGGCGACTCGATCCAGTGGCGCGACGGACATCTCGCCGACGGCCCGATCGCTCTGAGCGAGGTGCAGGCCTACGCGTATGAGGCGGCCGTGCGCGGTGCCGCTCTGCTCGACGCCCTCGACGAGCCCGGTGCCGACGAGCTGCGCACGTGGGCCGCCGACCTGCGCGCGCGCTTCCGCGACGCGTTCTGGGTGACGACGACGGAGGGGCACTACCCCGCGATCGCCCTCGACGCCCATGGTGCCGCGGTCGACACGCTCACCAGCAACATCGGACATCTCCTCGGCACCGGCATCCTCGACGCCGAGGAGGAGCGCGCGTGCGCCGAGCTCCTCACGGCGGACAGCATGTCGAGCGGCTACGGCATCCGCACCATGTCCACCGGCGCCGCGGGCTACTGGCCGCTGAGCTATCACGGCGGGAGCGTCTGGACGCATGACTCCGCCATCGCCGTGCACGGGATGCTGCGGGCCGGTCTCGTGGACGACGCACAGGCGATCGCCGGGCAGCTGCTCGACGTGGCCGAGGGCTTCCACTACCGCGTCCCCGAACTGCACTCCGGCGACACCCGCATCCCGGGCGGACGCCCCGTGCCGTATCCCGCTGCTTGCCGCCCGCAGGCATGGTCGGCGGCTGCGGCGGTGGTGACCGCGCAGGCTCTCGCCTGATTCGGCGCACCCACCTGGAGGGCGGTGTCGTGGTCAGCCGACCGCGGCACCGTCTTTCCACACCCGCCGCACGAGCGGGACTCCCGGCCGATACGCGAGATGGATGCGCGTCGGCGCCTCCATCAGCACGAGGTCGGCCCGTGCGCCGGGCGCGATCACGCCGACGTCGTCGCGTCGCAGCGCCTTCGCCCCACCGGCGGTCGCCGCCCACACGGCTTCGGCGGGGGTCATCCCCATGTCGCGCACGGCGACCGCGATGCAGAACGGCATCGACGAGGTGAAGCTCGACCCCGGGTTCGTGTCGCACGCCAGGGCCACGGTCACGCCCGCATCGATCAGGCGACGAGCATCCGGATACGGCTGCCGCGTCGAGAACTCGACACCGGGCAGAAGGGTGAGCACGGTGTCGGAGCCGGCGAGCGCGTCGATGTCGGCATCCGTCAGGTATGTGCCGTGGTCGATGGATGCCGCGCCGAGCTCGACCGCCAGACGCACGCCCTCGCCCGGGCCGAGCTGGCTGGCGTGCACGCGGGAGACGAGTCCGCGCGAGATGCCGGCTTCCAGCACTCGACGTGACTGGGCGACCGTGAAGGCACCGGTCTCGCAGAACACGTCGACCCACTTGGCGTGCGGAGCGCAGGCGTCGAGCATGGGCCCGGCGACCAGGTCGACGTACTCGTCCGGACGGTCGGCGTACTCGGCGGGGACCACGTGCGCGCCGAGGAACGTCACCTCGGACGTGACCTCGGCGGCCAGGCGCACCAGGCGCTCCTCGTCGGTGACGCTCAGCCCGTAGCCGCTCTTGATCTCGACGGTCGTGGTGCCCTGCGCGAGCATCTCGTCGAGGAAGCCGCGCAGTCGTGCGCGCAGTTCGTCGTCGCTCGCCGCCCGGGTCGCGGCGACGGTGGAGCGGATGCCGCCCGCGGCATACTTCTGCCCCGCCATGCGCGCCTCGAACTCGGCGGCACGGTCGCCCGCGAAGACGAGGTGGCTGTGGCTGTCGACGAACCCAGGGATCATGGCGCGACCGCCGGCGTCCACGACTTCGAGTGCCTCGTCCGTTGAGCGAGCGGAGCGAGACGAAACGCCCACCTCCGTCTCGTTCGTCGAGCGAGCGAAGCGAGACGAAACATCCGCAGTATCCGTGGCGCTCCCGACCCAGGCGATCCGTCCGTCCTCGATCAGCAGGGCCGCGTCCAGCACGGTTCCGGTCCGGTCACCGTCTCCGGCGACGTTCGTGGTCAGTTCCGCGATGTTCGTAATCAGCGTTGCCATGTCCTGAGCCTCTCAGAGCATCGGCACCTTGAGGCCGCGCTCGCGGGCGACCTCGCGGGCGTGCTCGTATCCGGCGTCGACGTGACGCATCACGCCGGTACCCGGGTCGTTGGTCAGCACACGCTCCAGCTTCTCCGCTGCGAGGGCACTGCCGTCGGCGACGGTGACCTGCCCGGCGTGGATCGAGCGACCGATGCCGACGCCGCCGCCGTGGTGCAGCGACACCCAGGACGCGCCGGAGGCCGTGTTCAGCAGGGCGTTCAGCAGGGGCCAGTCGGCGATCGCGTCGGAGCCGTCCTTCATCGCCTCGGTCTCCCGGTAGGGCGAGGCCACGGAGCCGGAGTCGAGGTGGTCGCGACCGATCACGATCGGGGCCGAGAGCTCTCCCGAGGCGACCATCTCGTTGAACTTCAGGCCGGCGAGGTGCCGCTCCTTGAAGCCGAGCCAGCAGATGCGGGCGGGCAGCCCCTCGAAGTGCACCTTGTCGGCGGCCTTCTCCAGCCAGCGGTGCAGCGCCGCGTCTTCGGGGAAGAGCTCGGCGATGGCGCGGTCGGTCTTGTAGATGTCCTCGGGGTCGCCGGAGAGCGCCGCCCAGCGGAACGGCCCGCGTCCCTCTTCGAACTGCGGACGGATGTACGCCGGCACGAATCCGGGGAACGCGAATGCCCGGTCGAAGCCGCCCAGCTGTGCTTCGGCGCGGATGGAGTTGCCGTAGTCGAACACGGCAGCCCCGGCATCCTGGAACGACACCATCGCCGCCACGTGCGCGGCCATCGACTCACGCGACCGCCGTGTGAAGTCCTCGGGGTCGCGCTCGGCCTCGGCCTTCCAGTCGGCGACCGCGGTGCCGAGCGGGAGATAGGCGAGCGGGTCGTGGGCGCTGGTCTGGTCGGTGACGATGTCGATCGGCACGCCACGGCGCAGCAGCTCGGGGAAGACCTCGGCCGCGTTGCCGACGACGCCGACCGAGAGGGCCTCGCCCGCATCCTTCGCCGCGAGCACGCGGGCGACGGCGGCGTCGAGGTCGGTCGTGTACTCGTCGAGGTAGCCGTGCTCCACGCGCCGGGTGAGTCGCGACTCGTCGACGTCGACGATCAGCACCACCCCGTCGTTCATGGTCACCGCGAGCGGCTGAGCGCCGCCCATCCCGCCGGCTCCTCCGGTGAGGGTGAGGGTGCCGCGCAACGAGTCGCGACCGAGCGAGCGGGCGACGGCGGCGAACGTCTCGTACGTTCCCTGCAGGATGCCCTGGGTGCCGATGTAGATCCAGGAACCGGCGGTCATCTGCCCGTACATGATGAGGCCGAGCTCTTCGAGCTTGCGGAACTCCGGCCAGGTCGCCCAGTCCCCGACCAGGTTGGAGTTGGCGATGAGCACCCGCGGCGCCCACTCGTGCGTGCGGAAGACGCCGACCGGCTTGCCCGACTGCACCAGCAGGGTCTCATCCGGCTCGAGTTCGTCGAGGGTCCGCACGATCGCGTCGTACGCCTCCCAGCTGCGGGCCGCCTTGCCGGTTCCGCCGTAGACGACCAGGTCTTCGGGGTGCTCGGCGACCTCGGGGTCGAGGTTGTTCATCAGCATCCGCTTCGCGGCTTCGGCGCCCCAGCTCTTGGCCGTGCGCTGGTTGCCGCGGGCGGCCCGGACGACGCGCGGTCCGGACCGCGTCGTGCCGGATACAGCGGTCCCGGATGCTGCGGTGTCGGATGCTGCGGTGTCGGATGCTGCGGTGTCGGATGCGACGGTGTCGGATGCGGCGGTGGGCTCAGCCATGAGCGTGCTCCTTTGCGATGCGGGCGACGTCGCCCGACTGGACGAGGGCGGTGACGGCTTCCATCTCCGGGGAGAGGAAGCGATCGGGGCCGGGACCTGCGGCGACGGTGCGGACCAGGTCGCGCACGGCTCCGGTCGCGGGGCCGGCCTGCAGCGGAGCGCGCAGGTCGAGGGCGCGAGCGCCGGTGAGGATCTCGATCGCGAGCACCCGGCCGAGGCCGTCGATCGCGCGACGCAGCTTGCGGGCGGCGGCCCATCCCATCGACACGTGATCCTCCTGCATGGCAGACGACGGGATCGAGTCGACGGATGCCGGCACCGCGAGGCGCTTGAGCTCGGAGACGATCCCGGCGGCCGCGTACTGGGCGATCATGAGGCCGGAGTCGACGCCGACCTCGTCCGCCAAGAACGGCGGGAGTCCGTGGCTGCGGGCCGGATCCAGCGCGCGGTCCGTACGGCGCTCGGAGACCGAGGCGACGTCGGCGACCGAGATGGCGAGGAAGTCCAGGACCGCTGCGACGGGTGCGCCGTGGAAGTTGCCGTTGGACTCGATGCGGCCGTCGAGGGTGATGACGGGGTTGTCGATCACGCTGGCGAGCTCGCGGCCGGCGATCAGCGCCGCGTGCGCCATCGTGTCGCGGGCGGCGCCGTGCACCTGGGGCGAGCAGCGCAGCGAATAGGCGTCCTGCACGCGTCCGTCATCAGGACCCTTGTGGCTCGCGACCATGGGGGAGTCGCCGAGGAAGGCGCGCAGGTTGGCGGCGGACTCGGCCTGGCCGGTCTGCGCGCGGAGCGCCATCAGGTCGGCCGCGAACACCGCGTCGGTCCCGAGCTGCGACTCGACCGACATCGCCGCGGCGATGTCGGCGGTGAGCAGGAGCGTCTCGAGGTCGTGGAGTGCGAGCACGAGCATCCCGAGCATGCCGTCGGTGCCGTTGATGAGCGCGAGCCCCTCCTTCTCGACGAGGGTCAGCGGCTCGATGCCGGCGGCCGCGAGAGCCTCGGCGGCGGGGAGCAGTGCTCCGGATGCATCGCGGACCTCTCCCTCCCCCATCGCGGCCAGGGCGATGTGCGCGAGAGGTGCGAGGTCTCCGGAGCACCCGAGCGAGCCGTACTCGCGGACGACCGGGGTGATGCCCTCGTTGAGCAGGGCGGCGTAGGTCTCGACGACGACCGGGCGCACGCCGGTGCGTCCGGAGACCAGGGTCTGCAGGCGCAGGAGCTGGAGTCCGCGGACGACCTCGCGCTCGACCTCAGCGCCGGTGCCCGCGGCGTGCGAGCGGATGAGGCTGGCCTGCAGCTGGAGGCGGCGGTCGGGGGCGATGAAGGTGGTCGCCAGGGCGCCGAATCCGGTGGAGACACCGTAGTGCGGGTTCGGGTCTGCGGCGAGGCCGTCGATCACGTGACGGGTGTCGGCGACGCGCGCGAGCGCGTCCGCGTCGATCCGCACCGGGGCATCGTGACGGACGACAGCGACGACATCGGCGGGCGACAGCGGGGCCGCTCCGACGAGCACGGGGGCAAGTTCGGTCATGGTTCGATTCCACACCCGACGTCTCATCACGGACACCCGTTCGTGCGATGATGTGTCTGTGATCCCAGACAAGCGCGAGAGCTCTCAGGTCCCTGCCGCGGAGAACACCCTGCGCATCCTGAGCTACCTCGCCGGGCGGCCCGCGCCCGTGGCGGCGTCGGCGATCGCGCGCGAGCTCGAGCTCCCGCGGTCCACGGTCTATCACCTGCTCACGACGCTGGCCGCTCACGGCTTCGTCCTTCACCTGCGCGAGGAGAGACGCTGGGGACTCGGCACCTCTGCCTTCGAGCTCGCCGGTGGGTACACACGCCAGCAGCCCCTGGCGCGAAGGGGCCGCCCTCTAGTGGCGGCGCTCTCGGACCGGTTGGGGGAGAGCGCGCACCTCGCGGTGATGAGCGGTGGGGACGTGCTGTACATCGTCGAGGAACGTGCACCTCGGAGGCCGGCGCTGGTGACGGATGTGGGCGTGCGGCTTCCCGCGCACCTGACGGCCTCGGGACGGGCGATGCTGGCCGCGCTCCCCCGGGAGCAGGTGCGGGCGCTCTATCCGGATGTGTCCGCGTTCCCCGATCGCACGGGACTCGGCCCCCGGACGCCACGCGAATTGCGTGAGCTGCTCCAGGATGTGCGGACGCGAGGATATGCGACGGAGAACAGCGAGATCGCGGATGGCCTGCGCAGCGTGGGCGCCGCGGTTCTCGACGCTGCCGGGTGGCCGGTTGCTGCGGTGGCGGTGACGTGGGGCCGTGGGGATCTGGATGAGGAGCTGATCGCTGCAGCTGTGCAGGAGTGCGCGGCGATGCTCGAGGCGCGCTTGAAGCGCTGAATCGTGCGGCCGCGGTCGTGTTAACGCAGAAGAGCCACCCCGCGAGGGATGGCTCTTCTTGCTCTTCTCGAGCACAACGCAAGAAAGCCACCCAGCATTGGGTGGCTTTCTTGTCTAAAAGGAGTCCGGCGGTGTCCTACTCTCCCACAGGGTCCCCCCTGCAGTACCATCGGCGCTGTGAGGCTTAGCTTCCGGGTTCGGAATGTAACCGGGCGTTTCCCTCACGCTATGGCCGCCGAAACACTATTGATGTTTCAATCAAACACATAACAAAGTCATTGTTGTTATGCGGTTCTCGACCGTACATCGAGAACCACTCAGTGGACGCGTAGCACCAACAAACGGTGTGTTATCAAGTCATCGGCTTATTAGTACCAGTCAGCTGCATGCATTACTGCACTTCCACATCTGGCCTATCAACCCAGTAGTCTGGCTGGGAGCCTCTCACCCGAAGGTATGGAAATCTCATCTTGAGGCCGGCTTCCCGCTTAGATGCTTTCAGCGGTTATCCATCCCGAACGTAGCTAATCAGCGGTGCTCCTGGCGGAACAACTGACACACCAGAGGTTCGTCCAACCCGGTCCTCTCGTACTAGGGTCAGATCCTCTCAAATTTCCTACGCGCGCAGCGGATAGGGACCGAACTGTCTCACGACGTTCTAAACCCAGCTCGCGTACCGCTTTAATGGGCGAACAGCCCAACCCTTGGGACCTACTCCAGCCCCAGGATGCGACGAGCCGACATCGAGGTGCCAAACCATGCCGTCGATATGGACTCTTGGGCAAGATCAGCCTGTTATCCCCGAGGTACCTTTTATCCGTTGAGCGACAGCGCTTCCACAAGCCACTGCCGGATCACTAGTCCCGACTTTCGTCCCTGCTCGACCTGTCAGTCTCACAGTCAAGCTCCCTTGTGCACTTACACTCGACACCTGATTGCCAACCAGGTTGAGGGAACCTTTGGGCGCCTCCGTTACTTTTTGGGAGGCAACCGCCCCAGTTAAACTACCCACCAGGCACTGTCCCTGAACCGGATTACGGTTCGAAGTTAGATATCCAGAGTGACCAGAGTGGTATTTCAACAATGACTCCACACGAACTAGCGTCCATGCTTCAAAGTCTCCCACCTATCCTACACAAGCCACACCGAACACCAATACCAAGCTGTAGTAAAGGTCACGGGGTCTTTCCGTCCTGCTGCGCGTAACGAGCATCTTTACTCGTAATGCAATTTCGCCGAGTTCGCGGTTGAGACAGTTGGGAAGTCGTTACGCCATTCGTGCAGGTCGGAACTTACCCGACAAGGAATTTCGCTACCTTAGGATGGTTATAGTTACCACCGCCGTTTACTGGGGCTTAAATTCTCAGCTTCGCCTTGCGGCTAACCGGTCCTCTTAACCTTCCAGCACCGGGCAGGCGTCAGTCCGTATACATCGTCTTGCGACTTGGCACGGACCTGTGTTTTTAGTAAACAGTCGCTACCCACTAGTCTCTGCGGCCTCCAAACGCTTTCGGGAGTAAATCCCTATACGCCGAAGGCCCCCCTTCTCCCGAAGTTACGGGGGCATTTTGCCGAGTTCCTTAACCACGATTCTCTCGATCTCCTTGGTATTCTCTACCTGACCACCTGAGTCGGTTTGGGGTACGGGCGGCTAGAACCTCGCGTCGATGCTTTTCTTGGCAGCATAGGATCACCCACTTTTTATCCGCATCGTGTCTCAGCCTTAATGAATCGCGGATTTGCCTACGACTCGGCCTACGCACTTGCACCAGGACAACCATCGCCTGGCTTGGGCTACCTTCCTGCGTCACACCTGTTAATACGCTAACCGCACCAGAATGGGGTCGTGCGCTAGGCCCAGAGCGTCACCCCGAAGGGATCAGTCACTGGGATTCAGACACTTAGCACTACTGGATTAGCTTGGGCGGTTCTTCGCCGGTACGGGAATATCAACCCGTTGTCCATCGACTACGCCTGTCGGCCTCGCCTTAGGTCCCGACTTACCCAGGGAAGATTAGCTTGACCCTGGAACCCTTGGTCTTTCGGAGGACGTGTTTCTCACACGTCATTCGCTACTCATGCCTGCATTCTCACTCGTGTAGCCTCCACGGCTGGTTTACACCGCCGCTTCGCTGGCCACACGACGCTCTCCTACCCATCAACACGGCTGGACCACGAAGGCCTACCAATAATGTCAATGCCACAACTTCGGTGGCGTGCTTGAGCCCCGTTACATTGTCGGCGCGGAATCACTTGACCAGTGAGCTATTACGCACTCTTTCAAGGGTGGCTGCTTCTAAGCCAACCTCCTGGTTGTCAAGGCAACTCCACATCCTTTCCCACTTAGCACGCGCTTTGGGACCTTAGTTGGTGGTCTGGGTTGTTTCCCTCTCGACTATGAAGCTTATCCCCCACAGTCTCACTGCTGCGCTCTCACTTACCGGCATTCGGAGTTTGGCTGACGTCAGTAACCTTGTAGGGCCCATCGGCCATCCAGTAGCTCTACCTCCGGCAAGAAACACGCAACGCTGCACCTAAATGCATTTCGGAGAGAACCAGCTATCACGAAGTTTGATTGGCCTTTCACCCCTATCCACAGCTCATCCCCTCAGTTTTCAACCTAAGTGGGTTCGGTCCTCCACGACGTCTTACCGTCGCTTCAACCTGGCCATGGATAGATCACTTCGCTTCGGGTCTAGGACATGCGACTGAATCGCCCTATTCAGACTCGCTTTCGCTACGGCTACCCCACACGGGTTAACCTCGCCACATATCGCTAACTCGCAGGCTCATTCTTCAAAAGGCACGCTGTCACCCCTACTAAGGAGGCTCCAACGGTTTGTAAGCAAACGGTTTCAGGTACTATTTCACTCCCCTCCCGGGGTACTTTTCACCTTTCCCTCACGGTACTTGTCCGCTATCGGTCATCTGGGAGTATTTAGGCTTATCAGGTGGTCCTGACAGATTCACACGGGATTTCACGGGCCCCGTGCTACTTGGGATACTCTTCGCGCCAAGAGAGGCATTTCGACTACGGGGTTGGCACCCTCTATGACCGGCCTTTCAAGACCGTTCGTCTATACCTTCTTGTAACGCCGCCACCTCGGCAGAGATGACTGAAAAGTCCCACAACCCCCAACGTGCAACGCCTGCCGGCTATCACACACGCTAGGTTTAGCCTGTTCCGGTTTCGCTCGCCACTACTAACGGAATCGCGGTTGCTTTCTCTTCCTGTGGGTACTGAGATGTTTCACTTCCCCACGTTCCCTCTACCCGCCCTATATATTCAGGCGGGAGTCACTAGGTCGGCACGCCGCCCAGCGGGGTTTCCCCATTCGGACACCCTCGGATCAAAACTTGCTTATCAGTTCCCCGAGGCTTATCGCAGATTGCTACGTCCTTCTTCGGCTCCAGATGCCAAGGCATCCACCGTTTGCTCTTAAAGACTTGAAATCACATGAGTTTGAATCAAAAACTCGACCCCATCCGAAGATGGAATCTGAAATTGACTAATGATCTTTAAGATCATCTTGTGCAACAACCCGAAGGCTGTTGCAAGATGCTCGCGTCCACTGTGTAGTTCTCAAAGTACGGGCGGTACCCCCATCCACAACCCCACACGGGGGAAACAGAAAGAGGTCCAGAGGTTCAGACCAGATCCCAAAGGATCCGCATCCGGTCCCTCAGGACCCAACAGCGTGCAGGCACCGGCCCCCTCACCCAGAACTTTCCAACCGCAAGCGGCGTACTAGTTCCGAGATCAGATCTCGATGCCATGTCAAATGTTCCACCCATGAGCTCCCAGCGAAGAACGTATGCCTTCGATCTGGGTTCTGGACTCCGAAGAGTCAGATGCTCCTTAGAAAGGAGGTGATCCAGCCGCACCTTCCGGTACGGCTACCTTGTTACGACTTAGTCCTAATTACCGATCCCACCTTCGACGGCTCCCTCCACAAGGGTTAGGCCACCGGCTTCAGGTGTTACCGACTTTCATGACTTGACGGGCGGTGTGTACAAGACCCGGGAACGTATTCACCGCAGCGTTGCTGATCTGCGATTACTAGCGACTCCGACTTCATGAGGTCGAGTTGCAGACCTCAATCCGAACTGGGACCGGCTTTTTGGGATTCGCTCCACCTCGCGGTATTGCAGCCCTTTGTACCGGCCATTGTAGCATGCGTGAAGCCCAAGACATAAGGGGCATGATGATTTGACGTCATCCCCACCTTCCTCCGAGTTGACCCCGGCAGTATCCCATGAGTTCCCACCATTACGTGCTGGCAACATAGAACGAGGGTTGCGCTCGTTGCGGGACTTAACCCAACATCTCACGACACGAGCTGACGACAACCATGCACCACCTGTTTACGAGTGTCCAAAGAGTTGACCATTTCTGGCCCGTTCTCGTATATGTCAAGCCTTGGTAAGGTTCTTCGCGTTGCATCGAATTAATCCGCATGCTCCGCCGCTTGTGCGGGTCCCCGTCAATTCCTTTGAGTTTTAGCCTTGCGGCCGTACTCCCCAGGCGGGGAACTTAATGCGTTAGCTGCGTCACGGAATCCGTGGAATGGACCCCACAACTAGTTCCCAACGTTTACGGGGTGGACTACCAGGGTATCTAAGCCTGTTTGCTCCCCACCCTTTCGCTCCTCAGCGTCAGTTACGGCCCAGAGATCTGCCTTCGCCATCGGTGTTCCTCCTGATATCTGCGCATTCCACCGCTACACCAGGAATTCCAATCTCCCCTACCGCACTCTAGTCTGCCCGTACCCACTGCAGGCCGGAGGTTGAGCCTCCGGATTTCACAGCAGACGCGACAAACCGCCTACGAGCTCTTTACGCCCAATAATTCCGGATAACGCTTGCGCCCTACGTATTACCGCGGCTGCTGGCACGTAGTTAGCCGGCGCTTTTTCTGCAGGTACCGTCACTTTCGCTTCTTCCCTGCTAAAAGAGGTTTACAACCCGAAGGCCGTCGTCCCTCACGCGGCGTTGCTGCATCAGGCTTGCGCCCATTGTGCAATATTCCCCACTGCTGCCTCCCGTAGGAGTCTGGGCCGTGTCTCAGTCCCAGTGTGGCCGGTCACCCTCTCAGGCCGGCTACCCGTCGACGCCTTGGTGAGCCATTACCTCACCAACAAGCTGATAGGCCGCGAGCCCATCCCCAACCGAAATTCTTTCCAGACGCAGACCATGCGGTCACGTCACATATCCAGTATTAGACGCCGTTTCCAGCGCTTATCCCAGAGTCAGGGGCAGGTTGCTCACGTGTTACTCACCCGTTCGCCACTGATCCCACAGAGCAAGCTCCGTGTTCACCGTTCGACTTGCATGTGTTAAGCACGCCGCCAGCGTTCATCCTGAGCCAGGATCAAACTCTCCGTAAAAAAGAAATGCATACGACACCGGGAAAACGGTGACGCAGCGAGTTTGATGCTGACCAAAGAGACAAATTCATTGCTGACTTCATCCGTTGCCAACCCCCAAAGGAGGTTGGTCTTTGATCCAAAGGAATTCTCACCTAGCCGAAGCTAGACGAGGATAATTTGGCATTTGACAAGTGCACGCTGTTGAGTTCTCAAGGATCGGATGCTCCCACGACCCAGCCATCACAGCCAGGCCCGAAGGGCAACTTCTCTATCTTACCGATCTCGTTTCCGTTGTCAAGTCCGAGTTTTTCTCGGCCTGACCGTGGGAACGGATCAGCACCTTCATCCTGTTCACTCAGTGAGTGTCTGGGATTCGGGAGGTGTTTGCTGCTTGACGGGAGCCGGTCCGAGGACCTCCGCTCAACCGTTTGGGGCGAACAAGTAATAAGTTACGCGGATCCCGGGGATCGGGCAAATCAGGGCTGACCGCCGGGCGTGTCGCACCTCTGGCCCCCGATTTCAGCGCTGGGTGATCACCACGTTGGTGCCGGTGTCATGGCCGAAGCTCCACTCGATGGCGAAGTCGCCCCACCCGTCGGACTGTCGGCCGTCGACCGCCCGTGTGTCGGCGATGCTCTCCGTCACCCGCTCGGGTACGTCGAGCTCCTCATACACACAGTCCAAGACGAGCGCGGTCACGCCACGGCGATCAACCTCGAGCGAGCTGGTCTGCAGGGTCAGGGTCTTGCCGTCGTCGGCGATGGTGACGGCACCCTCGAACAGCTCGTCGAGCGTCGGTCCTCCTTCGGCGCCTTCCACATCTCCGTAGTCCACCTCGCTGACGCTCAGGGGCTTCGTTCCCCCGCACGCATCCGCCGCCCTCTCCAGCGGCGAAGTCTGCAGCGCCGCGATCGCAGCCCACGCGCCGAGGCCCACCGCGATGACCCCCGCTGCGATGGCGACACCCAGCCCGATGCGGCGCCTCGATGCGCTGGGGAGCGGCGGCAACGTCTCCTCCAGCGCTGTACCTGCCGCCGCAGCCTCGCCGGTCGCACGTGCTTCAGCGCGATTCTCGCGTTCGTCCGATCCGGCCATGCTTCCCCCTGCAGATATCGACGGACGGCTTCACGAATCGCCACTGCGTGGGAGGAGATCCCGGCGGGGAGGCGTATCCCCACCGTGACGCCGTTCGTCATTGAACATTCATTCATCCAGACGATAGCGGATGCCGGTCCGGGAGTGACCAGGCACATTGCACGTCGGCTCACCCAGATGCGGGACGGCATATCCATCCCCACAGGCGCATAAGCCCGAGGCGAATCACGCCTCGGGCCCACGCGCGCTTCCGTCAGCGAACGGTCTCGTACAGCCGCTTCGCCACGTCGGCGATGTCGATCGGGTTGGCTTCCAGGACCTGTGCATACTTGTCGCGCGGCACCGCAGCGAAGCCCGAGAACGCCCCGGCGATCGAGCCGGCCATGCACGCGACCGTGTCGGTGTCGTCGCCTCCGTTCGCGGCAGCCTGCACCGTGAGCCAGGGGTCGCCCGCAGCGGCGACGAAGAACCCGAGCGCGGCGGGAACCGCTTCCGCCGCCGGCAGGCCCGTGCCGATCTCGGCAGCGATGCGCGTGACGAGACGGTCCTGGTCGCGCTCCACGATGGCGATCTCGGCAGCACGCTTGGCTCGCTCGTAGACACTGGGGGCCGGGACCTCGCGTCCGAGCTCGCGCCCGAGCCGCTCGCCTTCCAGCGCCGCCCAGAGGAAGGCATCCACGACGTCGGTCACCGTCGCGTCGTCGACGAGGGCGGCGGCGACCGCACCCGCCACGGCCGCAGCACCGGCAACGCCGACGGAGGTGAAGTGGCTCGGGCGGGCCGTGATCAGCGCGGCCTGCACCGCTCCGTTCACGTCACCCGGGTGGGCGAGCCCCGCCGCACCGGCGCGCATCGCGGCGCCGTTGCTCGCGCCCGTCGTCGCCTCGTCACCGGCCGCGCCGATCGTCTCGGGGTCTGCCCCTTCCTTGAGCGCGGCGACGGCGCGACGGGTCGTGGGCCCGGCGAAGTGCGGGAAGTAGTCGGTGTTCGTCGACCACTCGAGGATCATGTCCGCCACGTCCCGCGAGGTGATGGCGGTGCCGGTGCGGATGAACACCTCGGCGAGCATGAGCAGCTGGCTGCTGTCGTCCGTGATCTGCGCGGCGTGACGCCCCTTGGAGTAGGGGGAGTCGGGCAGCGGCTTGTGGAACTCGGTCACCGGGCCGTCGAACAGCGCACGGATCTGCGAGATGCTCCGTGTCTCGGTCGGTGCGCCGAGGGCGTCGCCGATCACCGCCGTCGCGAGCGATCCGAGGATCTTGTCCTCGAGGCGCGTGAACCTCGTCGGGTCGGTCTGCGGGGTCGTGGCGGTCGGTTCAGTCATGGATCTCTCCTCTTTCTTGTGAGTCATGGGCATGCGGCCAGCCGGGTAACCCGCCGGAGCGGGAACCGAGGTGCCGGATGGTGCGGGCCGCGTGTGCGGCTGCGGCAGTGAGCGCGTGGTCGACCCCGCGCCCGGCGAGCAGTGCGGCGACCACGGTGCCGGCGAAGGCATCGCCCGCTCCGGTGGTGTCGACGACGCGGGGGACGTCGACGCTCGACTGGGACCACACCTCGACAGCGCCTTCCCCGTCCGATGCGCCGAGCATCGATCCCCCGGCTCCCCGCGTGAGCACGACGACGCGGTGCGCGGTGTCGTGCAACAGGGCGGCGAGCGCCGCCTCGTCATCCGTGGTCGCGGTGAGCGTCTGCGCGGCGCCGGTGTTCACGATGGCGAGATCCGCCAGGGCGATGAGGGCTCGGGCCCGGTCCGGATCCTCGGCGACGAAGCTGCCTTCCACGTCGACACTGGTTCCGGCCCCTGCGGCGCGCGCACGGCGGATGAGCTCGTCCGACCCCGGAACGTCGGCGAGCACGTGCAGCCACCGGGTGGCCGACAGCACATCCGATCCGACGCGGGAGGCATCCGGCAGCGAGGCGGGCGTGCGTCCTCCGAGGAGACTCTTCTCCCCATCGGCCGCGACCGCGACGGCGCACCACCAGGTGAGCTCGTCGGGCATCACCTCGACGTGGTCGGTCGCGATGCCGGCGCTGGCAAGGGCGCGGATGCATCCGATGCCGAAGGGGTCGTCGCCGACACGGGAGAACAGCGAGACCCGCAGCAGGGGTTCGGCGAGCCCGGCGGCGACGGCGAAGTTCGCGCCCATACCTCCGGGGTGGATGCCGAGGCTCTGTCCGATGGACTTCGCGTCGCGGCCGGGGAGGGCATCGACGTCGACCATGAGGTCGATGCCGGTGTCTCCGACGACGAGCAGGTCGATCGGCCGATCGCCGCGCGCCGGTGTCGAGGGGACGAGGATGCTGAGCTCGCTCATGTGCGCTGCCTCCGTACTCGCAGGGTGTCGATCAGGACGCTGACGATGAGAACCGCGCCGAGCAGTCCGATCTGCCAGGTGTTGCTCACGCCGGCCAGCTGCAGTCCCGAGTTCAGGATCACGACCAGCACGAGGCCCAGCAGCGTGCCCGACACCCGACCGATCCCGCCGGTGATGACGATGCCGCCGAGGACCGCGATGGTGATCGACTGCAGCTCCATGCCTGCGCCCGCCGCGGCCTTGGCGTTCAGCAGCCACGAGGCGTTGACGACAGCGGCGAGGCCGGCGAGCGCTCCGGAGGTGATGTAGAGACCCGCTCGCGTCGCCCGCACGTTCACTCCCGTGAGCAGAGCGGCCTGCGCGTTGTTCCCGGTCTCGTAGATCCGGCGCCCCGTGGGGGTCCGGGACAGGATGATCGCCGCGATCACGTAGGCGGGCAGGAGCACCAGGATGACCTGCGTCGGGAATCCGGCGATCTTGCTCTGCCCGAGGAACGCGAAGCCGGAGCGGTCGAAGCCGTTGATGTCGATGCCGTTCGTGAGCACCAGCGCCGCGGAGGCGAACAGGTAGAGGGTGGCGATCGTCGCGATCAGCGGCGGGATGCGCAGCAGAGTGATGAGCGCCGCATTCACACCGCCCAGCACCGCTCCGGCGGCGATCGCGCCGAGGGCGGCGACCCAGGGGTCGAGCCCGACGTTCACCGCCAGCAGTCCGAAGACCACACCCGACAGGCTCATGGTCGAGCCGACCGAGAGATCGATGCCGCCACCTCCGCCGAGGATCACGATGCTCTGTCCCAGGGCGAGCAGCCCGAGCACGGCGCCGTACTGCGTCATGGAGAGCAGGTTGTCGGGGCGCAGGAAGTACGGCGACAGCAGACTCATCACGACGACGGCGATCACGATGAGCAGCGCCAGCGAGACGCGGCGGTCACTCCACGGAACGGACCTCATCACGCGGTTCATGCGAGACCTCTCAGGAGGGGGCGGTTGGCCTTGCGGGCCGCGAGGACGTCGATGGCCACGGCGAGGATGATCGTGGTGCCGACCATGAGTCCGTTCCAGAGCGGCGGGACGCCGGCGAGGACGATGCCGTTCTGCAGGACGACGATGAAGACCAGTCCCCCGAGCGTGCGGAGGAAGGATCCTTCGCCGCCGAGGATCGAGGTGCCGCCGACGACGACCGCGGCGATGGCGAGGAGCGTCAGCTCGTTGCCGCTCGAGGCCTGCACCACGCCGACGCGGCCGACGTAGATCAGGCCCGCGAGTCCGACGAGCACGCCGATCGTGAGGTAGCTCAGGAACGTGAGTCTGCGGACCCGGATGCCCGCGAGGCGGGCGGCCTCGGGGTTGGAGCCGGTCGCATACAGCTCACGGCCAGAGGGGCGCTTGTGCATGAACCAGGCGAGGAAGGCGTAGACGACGATCACGAGGCCGACGACCATCGGGACGCCCAGCACGCGCTCGCCCGAGAAGATCGGTGCGACGGGGCTGGCGAACAGGTCGTTGCTGTTCCAGAGCGCGAAGAGCGCGGTCTGGAAGATGGCCGCCGTGCCGAGAGTCGCGATGATCGGCGGCACCTTGCCGAAGGTGACGAGGCTGCCGTTGATCGCGCCGAGGATCGCCCCCACGACGAGGGCCGCGAAGACCACCACGAAGGCGGGGAGGCCTGCGCCGCTCAGTTTCGCGACGGTCCAGGCGACGATGCCGACGGCGAAGCCGGTCGAGACGTCGATGCCTCCCAGGATCACGACGAGCGTGACACCGGCGGCGACCAGGGCGAGGTCGGCGGAGTTGTAGGCGATGTTCGCGAGGTTCTCCGGCGTGAAGAAGCGCGGAGACAGCAGCGAGAAGACGATGAACTCGACGACGAGGAGCACCGGGAGCAGCGCGAGCTGGACGCGCCGGAGGGTTCGGGAGTCAGCCACCTGCGCTCACCCCCGCTCCGACGGCGGCGCGGAGCACGGCATCCTCTGTCGCCTGCTCGCGGGTGAACGAGGAGGTCATGTGCCCCTCTCTCAGGACGTGGACGTGGTCGGACAGGGCGATCAGCTCGGGCAGCTCGCTGCTGATGACGAGCACGGCCACTCCTGTCGCCGCGAGCTCTCGGATGTCCCGGTGGATCTCGGCCTTGGTGGCGACGTCGATGCCGCGGGTGGGTTCGTCGAGGATGAGCAGCTTCGGCTCGGTGGCGACGGCCCGCGCGAGGAGCGTCTTCTGCTGGTTGCCGCCGGACAGGGTGAGGATGCCGGCGCGGCTTGTCGCGGTCTTGATGGAGAACTTCGAGATCCAGGAGGAGACGAACCCCTGCTCCTTGGCGACGCGGATGACGCCGGTGGTGGTGATCTTCTCGTGCGTGGACGCCGTGAGGTTCTCGGTGACGTTCATGAACGGGAAGACGCCCTGGGTCTTGCGGTCTTCCGGCACGTAGGCGACGCCGTGGTTCAGCGCGTCGCGGGTGCTCCGCGGGGTGAAGGGTCGCCCACCGAGGGTCATCGCTCCGGAGGTGACCCCGGTCGCGCCGAAGATCGTGAGGGCGACCTCGCTGCGGCCGGCGCCGACGAGTCCGTACAGACCCGTGATGCGGCCCGGGAACACCTCGAAGGAGATGTCCTCGAACTGCCCGTCGACCGTCAGCGCATCGACGGTCAGCGTGGGGGCGGTGCCCTCGGGAAGGGGCGGGCGCTCCTCGGCGGCGAGCGGGGCCAGGGCCGCACCCGAGCGTCCGCCCATCATCTTCAGGAGGGGCTCCTGGGCGGGGTCGTCGGTCTCGCCGACGTACCGGCCGTCGCGGAGCACGATGAACCGGTCGCCCAGGCGCTCGAGCTCGTCGAAGCGGTGGGTGATCGAGACGACGGACGTGCCCGCGGCGATCAGGGTGTCGACGATGTCGAAGAGGCGCTCCGACTCCGCACGGGTGAGGATCGAGGTCGGCTCGTCGAGGATGAGGATGCGCGCGTCGACCCGGACCGCCCGCGCGATGAGCACCTGCTGCTGCTCGCCGAGCGACAGCTCCCCCATCTTCCGGTCGAGGAGCTTCTCGGGGAGGTTGAGCCGACGGAGCAGCGCGGTGGCCTCGCGGCGCATGGCTCCCGCGTCGACCGAGCCGAGCCGGGTGCGGGGCAGGTTGCCCATGAAGAGGTTCTCGATGACCGAGAGGTGGGCGAAGAACGCGGGCTCCTGGTAGACGGTCGAGACGCCGAGGGCGAGGGCGGCGTGCGGGTCGGCGGGGGCGTACGTCTCGCCGTCGAGGGTCATGGTCCCCTCGTCGGGGCTGTACACCCCGGCGAGGAGTTTCATGAGGGTGGACTTGCCGGCGCCGTTCTCGCCCATGATGGCGAGGCGTTCCGCGCGACGGACCTCGAGGGAGACGTCTTCCAGCGCGACGACCGCGCCGAACCTCTTCGAGAGGCCGCCGACCGCGAGGAGCGGGGACGGGTCAGAAGTCGAAGTCATCGACATTCTCCTTGGTGAACACGGTGGGCTGGCCGAGCAGCAGGGTCTGGGTGGCTTCGTCGTAGCGAACCGGCTCGTCGAGTCCAGGGACGTCGTTCTCGGCGGCGAACTCCTTGCCGTCGATGACCTGCGTGAGTGCCCAGACGGTCAGGTAGCCGAGGTCTTCGACGTTCCAGAGGACGCTGGACTTCATGACGCCGGACTTGATGAAGGGGGCGACGGTCTTGGGGCTGCCGAAGCCGGTCACGGCCACGTCGCCCGCCTTGCCCGCGTTCTGCACGGCCTGAGCGACACCCGGAACCGCGGTGGAGGGGACGGCGATGATGCCGGCGAGGTCGGGGTAGGCGGTCAGCAGATCCTGGGCCTCGCGCAGGGCTTCGGCGCTGTCGGCGGTGTGGCGGATGCCGCCCACGAGCTCCATGTCGGGGTACTCGGACTCCTGGCGGTCGACGGCCGCCTGCGACCAGGAGTTGAAGGTCGCGACATCCGCGGCTCCCGAGACGATCGCATACTGGCCCTTGCCGCCGGCCTGATCGGCGATCTGATCCATGGCCGTCTGGCCGAGTTCCTCATCGCTCGCCTGGGAGACGAACACACTGCGCTTGCTGTTCGGGGCGTCGGCATCCGAGGTGATCACGGCGAGGCCGGCGGAGGATGCGGCGGAGATCGAGCCGTCCATCGAGGTGGGGTCGAGGGGAGAGATCGCGATGCCGTCGTAACCCTGGGCGACCAGTCCGTCCACGATGCGCTTCTGTTCGGCGGAGTCGGCCTTGGCGGGGCCGGACTGCGTGTACGAGACGCCGAACTCCTCCGCGGCCTTCTCGGCGCCGGCCTTGAACCCGGAGAAGTAGGGGATGCCCTCGACCTGCGACACGAAGGCGATGCGGGTGTCACCGTCGCCGCTTCCCGACGTCGATCCGGGCGAGGTGGAGGAGTCCGGGGCCGTGCAGGCGGCGAGAAGGCCGAGAGTGGCGAGCAGAGCGGCGGCCGTCGCAGCGGTGCGGCGGAAGTGGGTGCGTCGTTGCATGATCTCTTCTCTTCATTGATCGAGGGGTTCGGGTCGCTTGTATCGTGTGGATCGATTCGAGCGTGACATGACGATACCAAGTTGTGGGTACAACTTCAATAGGTGTAGGTACATTTAGAAATATGTGTAGGTACATCTTCCGTGTGGCACAGTGACAGGGTGACGAAGCCGGCCTATCAACAGATCGCCGACCAGCTGCGACAGGAGATCGCGGACGGCCGGTGGAAGTCGGGTGAACGCCTCCCCGGCGAGCTGGAGCTGGGCGAGCTCTTCGGCGTCAGCCGCAACACGGTTCGCCAGGCGCTCAACGTGCTCACGCAGGTGAACCTGCTGCGGCGCCAGCGCGGCTCGGGCACCTACGTCAGCGAGCAGGGCATGACCCACACGCTCGGCGACCTTCGCAGCTTCACCGACGTGATGCGCGACCTCGGCCTGCGGCCCGGCATCCGCGACATCGTGATCGAGCCCGACCCGTCGCCGCCGCTCAACGCCACCGACTTCCTGCCCGGAGCGCACCTCTGGCGCATCTCGCGCGTGCGCATGAACGACGACCGCCCGTTCTGCCTCATGGTGTCGTGGGTGCCGGACGAGATCGGCGCGCGGCTCAAGGCGTCGGAGTTGGAGCGGACTCAGTCGCTGTATGCACTGTTCGCGGAGCTCGGCATCTACCTGAAAGAGGCGAGCGAGAAGATCCGCGCCGAGGCGGCGACACCGGAGCAGGCGGGAGCGCTCGGGGTGGCGGAAGGGTTTCCGCTGCTGACGATCAACCGGTGGACGAGCGATACGTCCGGGCGGCCGGTGGAGTACGTATCGAGCTCATCGCCGGGTGACCGGTATGAGTACTTTGTGAAGCTGACGCAGTAGAGGGGCCGGCGGAAGGGTCCGAATGGCGCTTAGCCCTTCGGTGCGGCGTCTTGGGCCATGATCTTTAATAGGCCCACAGGCGGGCCGCGCACGAAGGGGCATGGCGCATGGATGACGTAGATCTCGCCGGAATCGAACTGGTGACCGATGGCGACGGACTGGCACTGATCGGGCCAGCGTCCAGCGTGGAACAGTTCTTGACCTCCCACCGCCTCGAGTCTCGCGACCTCGAACTCCCGCGGCTCGGCACCGCGTTCGGGGGAGGTGCCGCCGCCCTCAAGGCAGGGTCCGAGATCACAGCCAACTCCGGGCGCTGGATGAAGCTGACCGAGGAATCGTGGGCCGCCGCGCAAAAGCTGCCCAAGGTGACGAACTCATCGAGCGGGAATCTCCAGGCGACTCTTCGGGCTCCCGGTGGGCAGTTTGCCAAGAACCTGCAGTTTCTGAAGACACCCGGATCGATGCTCACGAATCCCGCCATGCTGGCGGGCGTGGCAGGGATCATGGCCCAGGTCGCGATGCAGCAGGCCATGGACGAGATCACCGACTACCTCGCCGTCATCGATGAGAAGGTCGACGATGTGCTTCGCGCGCAGAAGGATGCGGTCCTCGCCGACATGATCGGCGTCGACATGATGCTCGAAGAGGCACTGACCATCCGCAAGGAAGTCGGCGGGGTTTCTGACGTGACCTGGTCGAAGGTGCAGGGATCGGCGATGACGATCGCGCGCACCCAGGCGTATGCCTTGCGCCAGATCGACGCGCTCGCGGAGAAGCTCGAGAGCAAGTCCGTCAACGAACTCGCCGATCTGTCGAAGAGCGTCGACCGTCAAGTGCAGGATTGGCTCGCCGTGCTCGCACACTGTTTCTATCTGCAGGAGGCGACGGGGCTCATCGAACTCGACCGCGTCCTCCAGGCATCCCCGGAAGAACTCGACCGTCACCGAATCGCGCTCCGCACAGCTCGCACGAACCGCGCCGAGCTGATCACGCGAACCACGCGGCAACTCATCGACCGGATGGACGCAGCAGCGTCGCTGGCGAACTCGAAAGTGCTCTTCAACCCGATCGAGTCGCCGGCTATCGTCCGGTCGAGGAACACGGTCAATGAATCCGTGGGAACCTTCCACGGTCATCTCGGCATCACCTCTGCCGCAGACGCGCTGGAGTCGCGACGATGGTCAGCGGCGGTCGCCGATACGCGCGATGACCTGCTCAGAGCCGGCGGAGAGGGTGTGGAGGCCGCGCTCCGCATCGGCGCTGAAGGCGTTGAGACTGCTGCACGGGTTGGCGCTGAAAGCGTGGACAAGGCGAAGGAGATCGCTGGATCGTTCGCCGACTTCGCCGGACGCACGTTCCGTCGCCGCGCTCCGAAGGGCGACACCGGCGAGTGACCAGCGCCGTCACTCGACGACGGCCGAGATACGCCTGAAGACGGATGCCGTGGCGCACCGTCATCCTCGCTGGCATCTTCCAGGTGATCCTCGGAGTGGTCGGAGTCGCGAAGCTCATGCGCTTCATCCCCCGCAGCGTCATGGTCGGGTTCGTGAACGCGCTGGCGATCTTCGTGTTCAGCTCGCAGTTCCCCCAGCTGATCGACGTGCCGTGGCTGGTGTATCCGCTGGTGGCGCTCGGGATCGTCGTGATGATCGTGATGCCGAGGGTCACCAAGATCGTGCCGGCGCCGCTCGTGTCGGTGATCATCGTGACGGGTGTCGTGCTCGCGTTCGGCATCACCGTGCCGACTGTCGGCAACCAGGGCGAGCTGCCGCGGAGCCTGCCGTCGCTGTTCATCCCGAACGTTCCGCTGACGTGGGAGGCGTTCACGATCATCGCGCCGTTCGCGCTCGGAGTTGCGGTGGTCGGACTGCTGGAGTCGCTGCTCACCGCGAAGCTCGTCGATGAGATCACCGACACCCACTCGCGCAAGCGTCGTGAGGCGTGGGGCCAGGGTGTGGCGAACGTGCTGTCGGGGATCTTCGGCGGCATGGGCGGCTGCGCCGTGATCGGTCAGACCATGATCAACGTGAAGGCGTCCGGTGCGCGGACCCGCATCTCGACGTTCTGCGCGGGTCTCTTCTTGTTCTTGCTGGTCGTCGTGTTCGGCGACTTCGTCGGGACGATTCCGATGGCCGCGCTCGTGGCCGTGATGATCATGGTCGCGATCGGAGCGTTCGACTGGCACAGCGTGCGTCCGTCGACGTTGGAGCGGATGCCGAAGAGCGAGACGTTATGGTCGCGACGGTGGTGCTGGTGCTGTTGACGCACAACCTTGCGGTCGGCGTTGTCGGTGGGGTGCTGGTGGCGTCCGTGGCGACCGTGCGGCGAGTGGCGCACTTCGTGACGGTAACTCGGGTTCTCGGTGAGGCGGGTGACGTGGTGACGTACGTCGTGGAGGGGGAGTTGTTCTTCGCGTCGAGCAACGATCTGACGACGTTGTTCTCTTACTCCGACGATCCCGAGCGGGTTGTCGTCGATCTGCCGGGGTCGCATATCTGGGATGCGTCGACCGTTGCCGCGTTGGATGCGATCGAGACGAAGTACCAGGCGTTGGGGAAGACGGTGGAGATCGTCGGGATGAATGAGAGTAGTTCGCGGATGCGCGGGCGGTTGACGGGTGGGTTCGAGTAGGGCCCGACCCTTCACACACCATACGAGGCCCAGGGGCCACGAAATGCGGGAGCCATTGGGGGGGTATAGCCGCCTAACGCAGCCAGCGCTCCGCGGTAGACGTAGGCACATTGGCAATTATGCTCTTCCTCCGCCTGCCCCTGCCTCGCCTCCGTACTGCGAAAGGTCGTCGACCGGAGAAAAAGCCAGGCATTCAACACAGAGCGCGCCGACATCCGCTTGAAGCGGGACTCGTTTGCCGCAGCAAGGAATCATCGCGTGCTGCACCGTAGCCAACCCGACACCATCCAGACGGACGGACGATCCATGCTCCTGTAGTACTTGTCGGGCGTTGCCCGGAGACTCCTCGACTCAGTACTGTGCAACTAGCGCTACCTCTGCCCGCCCCTCACTTTCTAGGCTGGAGTTCCCCTTGGACTTCGTTATTCGGAGCGATCTCAGATCACCCCATCAGCCAAACACCGTGTACCTACGGCTAATCGATTGGGATGATTGGTTCAAGTATGCGACCACTTACAGCGTCGACTACGTCGATGCCTTTGGGGACCGACACCAAATCGGTAACACTAAGATCGGGAAGTTTGGCCTAAAGCCAGCTGGTCGCGGCGACGGCGTTCCGGGGGTAGCTCGTCATCCGGCACCACCAGAAGCGTTCAAGACCCTGCCGAGAGACTTCTTCTCGGTCGGTCAAGATTCAGACTTTTACGAGGAGCTCACCGAACTAGGTGATCATATTCGCGATGCTGTTCTTAAAGGTCTCCGGGATGTCGCCTTCCTGCCACATCTTCTTGAGAAGGCAGCAAAAGAGGATGTCACCAAGGTCTCGCTACTTCGCTATGTCCCTCTTCTTACCGTCCAAGAACAGTTCACGCGCCTGGCTCGCGGTGGCGCGAGGCTCACACCCTACGATCTAGGATACCGACTCAAATACCTCGAAGGGGCACCGAGGGTGACGTTCGCGGTCGTTCCCGAGTCGATACCGCCGACAAACATACATGTGATTGTCGGGCGGAATGGAGTAGGGAAAAGCACGTTCTTAAACAAACTCGCCGCGTTCCATGTCAAAAAGTCGCGGGAGGAATCTGACGACTCCGATGCCGTCGTCTCAAACCTTGTCTCCGTGTCGTTCAGCGCATTCGATTCTTTCGAGCCTCTTTCCGTTCCGCAGGACCGCACGAAGGGACTCACATATCACTACGTAGGGCTCAAGCGAGTAGGCGCATCGAAGGAAGAATCGGACCGTATCAAGGGACCGCGAGCCATCGCATCGGAGATGACCAAATCCGCGCGCGCTTGCCTCCAAGGTGCCCGGCGAGCGAGATGGGTCAGAGCCCTTCGCCTTTTGGAAAGTGATCCAATCTTCTCCGCAGCAGGCATAGCTGATGCCGCTGACCCGGTTTCCAGCGAGGGGGTAGAAGACGAGGACACACTGGATTCGATCAGCGCTACGTTCAAACGCCTCAGCTCAGGACACAAATTGGTGCTCCTCACCGTCACCCGCTTGGTTGAGACTGTGTCCGAGAAGAGCCTTGTCCTCCTTGACGAACCAGAGGCACACTTACATCCGCCGCTGCTCTCGGCATTCGTGCGGGCCTTGAGCGACCTGCTTGTCAACCGGAACGGAATCGCGATCATGGCGACCCATTCGCCCGTGGTGTTACAGGAGGTTCCTCGCAGTTGCGTGTGGAAGATCGATCGCGTCGGGGACACGGCACGAGTCAGCCGTCCGACAATCGAGACCTTCGGAGAGAACGTTGGCACGTTGACGAACGAGATTTTCGGCTTGGAAGTTGTGTCGACGGGCTTTCACCGAATTCTCCGCGAAGTCGCGGAGAAGCATGCCACGGAAGGATACGAAGCTGCTTTAGCGGCTATTGGTGGCGAGGTTGGCACAGAGGGGCGGTCGATCCTCCGCTCGCTTGTTGATGTGCTGGGGCGGCAGAATGTGGAGCGTTGAGCATCCGTGCTTGGCACCTTCGGAGATCGTGGCTGGCGGTGCGAAACGTGTTCGCAACCGCGACTTAGCTCGGCGTCTGACGGCAGCAGTTCCCTATCTGGTGACGAATGAGCTTCTACTGGAGGCGCTCGTTCTTCGAGGTTCTGTTCACGAGGCGTCGCAGGAAGACTTCGAACTGGACACGGTCACCGATGATGAACTCCGCTGGTTCTACTTGCGACACATGTCCGACTCCGGTGGCGGCTCTCGGAAGCAGTACGAGCGGATTCTCGCCGGCGCCAGATACGGCCTGTGTAGCTATTGTCAGTACGGTCAGGCCACGACACTCGACCATGTAGTTCCACAGACAAAGGTCGGGGGTCTGGCGATCACGGCCCTAAACCTGGTTCCTGCTTGCCAACAGTGCAATAAGAAGCTACTCGATTGGCAACCTGGCACCGGTGCAGATCAGATGATTCACCCGTACCTCGAGGCCGTCGAGTCGCGTTGGCTTTATGCGCAGGTGATCGAGGACGGCCCGGGCGGACTGCGATTCCGCGCTGATCCGTCTGTGGACTTGGACCCGGCGCTCCGCGCTCGAGTGGTTGCTCAGTTTGAACTACTTGGACTGGAGCTGCTCTTCGCCGGCGTTTCTGGGCGCGACCTCGCGGAAGCGCGCTCAGTCGTACGCGGTCAGGACGCAGGTGCGTCCGGCGTCGAAGATGCCAGACGCCAGACGACGCGTTCAGCCATCGAGGTAGCTCAGATCTTAATGGAGGAAGCTAACCGTTCGTTCGCAGTGGATACCAACAGCCGAAGAGGTGCAGCGTACGAAGCTCTTGCCCAAAGCGAGTGGTTTTGCGCTCAAGGTGCCAGCAGGCGATAGCTCGTGTGTACCGAGCAGAACAACCGAGGTTGTTAGCTTGCTCGAGATCCCCGCCACGACCATCACCTAGCTAATCTCCGCTGCCTTCATCGTTTGTGGGGTAGAGAACAGATCCAATGAGACCTTCGACAGAAATCGCACCAGGGTCCGGCGACTCCTCACCTTCAGCAAACTTGAACCGCTCCGCAGCCTTGTACGCGAGGCGCACCGCTTGAACCACGAGCACGCGTCGGAGGCCTGCAGACACTTCACCGCGCTCGTGGGCTACTGCAGCTAACCGAGCTATAGTCTCGGCACGCCGAGCAATACGAACATCGGGGTGTCCCCGTTCCTCACGAGTCTCCTCGGAGATCAGCGCAAACCTGAACGATTGAGGGAGATCGATCGGCCGCGATGCCGGCGGGATCTTCTCATTCAGTATCGCGCCAAATTTGCTGTTCTCGATTGCTTGCAGGTAGGCCGAGTACTCGTGTTTGTCGAGCAAAGTTTGCGAAGCATCGAACGCTGCCCTGTCGTCACGCTGGCTGGGGGTGTCTTGCAGTTCCCACAGCGGCCACACTTCCAGCTCTGCGACTTCGAACACGTCGAGGATGCGCATTGCAACTGCATCAGTCCGCTGGTTGGTGAGGTGTCGATTGAGTCGAGTTGCGAGGCTCTCCTTCGTCTGGCCGACATAGATGGGTTCGCCGTCATAATCGTAGAAGGCGTACACGCCCCATTTGGCCCCGGTCACACGACGCCCCTGCTCATCCTTTGCCTTCTTGGCCGCGTCGAATAGTGACCTAAATTCTTTCACGACCTCGGCGGGAAGATCCTTTTTCCTGGGTTTCTTTTGCGTTGGAGTCGTGCGCGGCCTGCTGGTGCTTGCCATTACAGTGCCTTTGTGGCGCGCAGATCACGGGCTTCAAACTGACCTCGCACCATTGGCATTAGGTAGTTCTCGCTCAGCCACGCGACTGCGGGGACGACAACCGCGTCGCCGAAACCGAACAAAGCTTGGTTCGTTCGAGTTGCGGTGAGGTCGTAGTCGCCCGCACCCATCAGACGGGCATACTCCCGAGGAGTCATCCAGCGGACCTGTAGCCGATTACTCCCGAGCCGCACGACGGCCTGCTTCGACGACCCACCTCGCGCCGTGCGGAGGCAACCCGCGATGTCGTCGGCACGTACCTCCCACACAGCAACGCCTGCGCGCGTTCTGCGGTAGGCCGTGCGAAATTTTTCTCCAGGGCTGCGACGCAAAGCAGCAACCCGCTCGTGCTGCATGGGGGAGAGGGAACCAACGAACTTCTCCGTGCGCTCGGCATCCCACCACCGCTCGTCATCATCAGGCATCTGCTCGACGAGCTCACCGAAACCCTCGACAAGTGGTACCGGTGGAGCGGGGAGCGGCGCTCGGTGAGTGCGGAGGGTCTTGTCGCCGTAGACCCACTGGAGCCAATCAGGGCGCAACTCCGAGTTGGGGTCGGCGATGTCCTCAGGCGGGTTCTTTGCGCCAACCAGGAATAGCCGAGGGCGCGATTGTGGTACAAATCGTCGCGCATCCATCGCGAGCACATCGACCGAGTAGCCCAGCTCGTTGAAGGCACGGATCGCCGCACAAAGGTCATCTCCGCCATGGGAAGTCGCGAGACCTGTCACATTCTCCAGCACCACTACCTCGGGGGCGTCGCCCTCTAGCTCCCTGAGGACCCGGATGAAGTGCCAGAACGTACCCGACTGAATCCCGGCAAGTCCAGCGCGTCCGCCGGCGAGGGAAAGATCTGTGCAGGGCGAGGAGGCCCAAGCGAGAGAGGCGTCGCGCGGGAGGGTTTCACCCTCAACCTTTCCGATGTCGCCAAGTGCGAAAGCATGGACCTCCGCGTCGCCAAACTGCGCGTCGTACATCGCCTTCTTGTCGGGCTCGAAGTCGTTCGCCCACGCCACGCGGAATCCCGCTGACTCGAGCCCCATCCGAGCCAGTCCGATCCCTGCAAAGAACTCCAGCACCTTCGGACGGGCGGCGTTGATCGGCGTCAGTTCTCCCATGTGGCCAGCGTACCGACTACCACCCCCACAGGGCCCGCAAAGCTGTGTGTGTCCGACAGGACTCAGGCCGCCGCAGACCTACGACGACGCGTAGGTAGGCCCGTCGGAGTGTCGTTGCAGCGGCAACGATTGTTGGCCTGAGCCGGACTCATGTTGCGCCCCACCGTTCTTCGAGCTGGTGAAGCACCCGGCGCAAACAGGCGTTAGTCAGCGCTGCGGTTGAGGTTGCAGACGTGGCACCGCCAGACCGGCTCGCCGTCGGCTTCCGCCGGGTCCATCCGATGCAGGCAGTCTGGGCAGTTGGGCGTGTTAAGGAATGCGTCACGTTTCAGCCGCATTTGGCGCTGGTGCTCGAGATCGTCCACTAGCTGCTCCTGCACAGTCCGCGTGGGTGGAGCATCGGTGGCGTGCACTTCAGGTTGCCCGCCGTCCTCCTTGGCCCGATGCGGGGGAGGACAGGAGCCAGGTTGGACCGCTCAGTATCCTCGACCAGGATCACGTCACCCGAGCAAGCGATCCCTCCCACGCGCATAGACATGACGGAAGCCCTCCTTGTGCGCTCTACGTACCGACCTTATGCCCACCATCCCGCAGATCATCCGCCGGGCGTAAGTCAGGGCGCGAAGGCTCGGACCGTCCCGGTATAGCGGAGCCGCCATGCCGGCGAACGCTGATACTCGATCGACCGAGCCCACCCGAGAGATCAAGACAGCGGCGACCAAGCACATACATCACTCGCTTGAACCGAAACGTCCCTCCAGGTCGCGCCCCGTCGACCACGCCCGCTTATGCGCGACACAGCGGTCAACCAACGGTGAACCTGCTCGACGATCGTGCCGAGCGCGCTCGAAATCGTCTTGACCGGTCCCGGGCGACGATTCGCCCAGAGGGCTTCGCCTGCGCACCACGAGAACGTACGCCGCCGGTCGACTCCACGCGACACGATACTGTGACCAGACACTACCTTCCTGAGGAGAACCGAAAATGGATCGCGTGGACTACGAGTCGATGTTGGTGCAGGACTTGCTCAACGCCCACCAACGAGGCGAATTGAATGTGTCGCCCTGGTACCAGAGACGCAGCGTTTGGTCGACTCCTCACAAGTCGTATCTCATAAACTCGATCTTTCTCAGCGCTCCGGTTCCGACAATCTATCTTCGCCACACGATCGATCTGGAGGCAGAACGCACCGTCAAGGAGGTCGTGGACGGGCAGCAGCGGTGCCGCTCGATCATCGAGTATCGGAACAACGAGTTCAGCGCGAGGCACCCCGTTCGCAACCGGCGCTTGTTCTATCGCGACCTGACGGCAACTGAACGCGAACAGTTCCTGATGGCCAAGCTGCCAACAGCGCAGCTCATTGGTGCCGATGACGCTGACGTTATAGATATCTTCGGCCGCCTCAACGCTGTCTCAAAGTCGCTCAACCCTCAGGAAAAGCGAGCAGCACAGTACAGCGGGGAGTTCCATCAGTTCTGTCTCAATACGTCTACATCCCACCTCGCGCTCTGGAGAGACCGCAGTATCTTCAGCGCCGCGGAGATCTCTCGGATGCAGGAAGTGCAATTCGTTGCGGATCTAGCGATCTCCATGATTGAGGGAATTACCGACTTTGGGGCTGCGCGCATAACGCGCGCCTATCATCAGTGGGATGAAGAGTTCCCACTCAAGGAGGAGCTCTCAGGCCGTTTCGATCGCGTCTTCAATCTGTTGTCCACGCTTCGCCCAACCTCACTCGCAGATACGATCTTCAGTCGTTCACCGCTCTTCTATTCGCTCTTCATTTGCCTGGACCGCATGTCACAGCTACCTAGTCCCGCAAAGCTCGAAGACGAGCTATTCGGAATCGATGCCGCCTTCAACGACCCTCGTCCGGCAACCGAAAAGCCCCAAGACGTTGTTGACTTCGTCAATGCGTCAACCTCTACGACCCAGCGCATCCGTCAGCGCACTGTGCGAGATGCATTCATTAGTCGACACCTGGGATCCTAGCGATGCCCGCGCCCTCTGTCGGGGTCCCCTACCAAGAATTTCTGAGGCGAAATTCCGCACATGCTTCGATCGCGGGCCAACTTACGGACCTGAGCCCGACCCTTCAAAAGGCTCTGGCTGAACTGGTCATGATCCGACTCTTTGACGACTTCTTAGAAACGACTGCCGGAATCGCGTATCGCCTCGCGTGCGGGGCTGACTACTTGAACGGCTCGCCTGTCTCGTTGCAGACCACACCGGCGCGATCCGCGAAAAGCGCTCGCCTTCTGTTTCGGGACCACAACCGCGCGGGCAAGTACTGGGAGCCCAAGTGGTCGACAGCACCTTACATCGTAAAGACAACAAGGTTTGTGATCGACCCGAGCGAACGTTTCATCGCTGCCGCCAACGCCCACACCTTGACGATCTCCGATATGCAAGCCGTGCGCAACCGGATAGCCCATAAGAACACGCGGTCACGCGCCCGATACAACACGGTGCTTCGGCGCCACTACGGCGGCACGCCCAACGGAATCGCTCCGGGGCATCTTCTACTGTCTCCACGAGTGAAGCCCCGGGTCTTGGATCAGTACCTGATCGCTACGCGGATCATTGTTCGAGACCTAGCCGGCGCGTAGAGCGGCCTTCGCATACGGCGTCGGGCAACTGAACGAAAGCGCCGACCGCCGCACGAGATCAGCGCCGCGCTGCACCACCAAACCGCTCCCCCGAGCTCACCTGCTGCGCCACCCTCCGCAGCGCCAGCAACAACGGCTCCACCAGCACCGAGCCCAGCACCACGTAGCGCACCGCAGCCTCCGCAGACCCCTCCGGCACCCCGGCCACCTCAGCATCCGCAATCCGCCGCATGCTCGCGAGGTACTCCGCCATCGCCGCATCCGGCACGGTGAACCCGACGCGCTCCAACCCCTGCAGCGCCCGCGCGACCGCGTGCAGCACCGCCTCGTCGCACATCCCCGGCTTCCACCCGAGCCCCGCGACAAGAGCCTCAGCATCCGTCAAATCCAAAGACTCATCCACCGGCGGAGTGATCGCCGCATGCGCCGTCCCGAGAAGGTCGTGCGCGCTCTCGGGCGGATCATCCAGCGCCCCCAGCACCCGCCGCGTCTCGGCGATGCTCACCCCCGCATCGAGCAGCGCCCGGATCACCCGCAGCCGCTCCACGTGCTTCTCGCCGTACGCGGCCTGAGTCGGCGCACTGCGCTCGCCCTCGGGCAGCAGACCCTCGCGCAGGTAGTACTTGATCGTCGGCACGGTCACGCCGGTCTGGGCTGACAGTTCGGAAATTCTCATGGCCACCTCTTGACTTCGATAGTAGCGCTATCCATTATGGATAGTGAAGCTATCCAATCAAGGAGTCATCATGTCGAAAGTCATCACGGGCCGCATGACCCACCGCCACGAGGGCGAGCTCGTCGTGTTCCACATCGGGATGCAGATCAACCGCTGGTGGCGCCCCGATCTGTGGATGCCGGCCTTCTTCGCCATGCCCGGGATGCTGCGCGAACTCAGCACCGACCCCGACTCGGGCATGCTCGGCTACCACCTGCTCTTCGGCTCGGGCGGACCCTACGTCGTGCAGTACTGGTCATCCGTCGACAAGCTCTACGCCTACGCTTCCAGCCCGAACCAGCAGCACCGCCCCGCCTGGAGCGCCTTCACCCGCGCAGCCCGCAAGGCCCCGGGAGCAGTCGGCATCTGGCACGAGACCTTCCGCGTCGACACCGCCGAGAGCGTCTATGTCTCGACGAAGCCGATGGGCCTGCCGAAGGCGACGGAACTCGTCCCGGTCGGCAAGCGGCACGATCGGGCGCAGGCACGCTTCGCGGAGGGGCGGACGGATGCGGGGAAGGCCGAGGCGGCGCGGTAGGTCGTTTCGTCTCGTCGCTGCGCTCCTCGCTCAACGACCGGGAGGCGCCGCTGCGCTCCTCGCTCAACGACCGAGGCGGGGCGAGCCACTACCCTCGCACCATGCCCACCGATCGCCCGCGCGCCTGGATCTTCGACGTCGACGGCACGCTCGCCCTCATCGGTGACCGCTCGCCGTACGACATGCGAAACGTCGCGATCGACACCCCGAACCACCCGGTCGTGATCGCCGCCCAGGCCTTCGCCGCGCATCCGGATGTCGACGCGCTCATCGTCGTCTCCGGCCGCGATGAGACCGCCCGCCGCGCCACCGAGGCCTGGCTGACCTTCAACGAGATCCCGTTCGACCGGCTACTCCTGCGCCGCACGGGCGACCAGCGCGCCGACAACATCGTCAAGGCCGAGATCTACGATGCCCACATCGAACCGCACTTCGCCGTGATCGGCGTCGTCGACGACCGCCGCAGCGTGGTCGAGATGTGGCGCGCCCGCGGACTCACCTGCTTCCAGGTGGCCGAGGGCGACTTCTAGCCGCTCGGAAACCGCCCTCGCGCCGACGCGCCCGCAATACATTGCCGCCCCTCGATCCGCGGAGTAACGTTCCACACGTCACTTGCGCCTCAAGCGAGGTTCATCAGCCCGCATCTGACGATCCGAGAGTCCGATCGGTGCCCACGAACGCCCGGTCCTGACAGGAAGGCAATGATGCCGAACACTGACCCGATCGCCCGGAGCCGCTCGGTCTGGCGCCGCAAGCCCGTCAGCGAGATGACGGAGGATGCCGAACACAGCACCCTGCACAAATCGCTCGGCCTGTGGCAGCTCACGGCCATCGGCGTCGGCGGCATCATCGGAGTGGGGATCTTCTCCCTCGCCGGACTCGTGGCCCACGGTGACGCAGCGAACCCCGGCGTCGGACCCGCGGTGCTGATCTCCTTCCTCATCGCCGGACTCGCGTCCGCCGCGGCCGCCCTCTCCTACGCCGAGTTCGCCGGCATGATCCCTCGAGCCGGCTCCGCCTACAGCTACGGATACGTGGCCCTCGGCGAGGTCGTCGGATGGTTCATCGGCTGGGACCTGCTCCTCGAGTACGTCGCCATCGTCGCCGTCGTCGCCATCGGCATCTCGGGCTATCTCGACGCATTCCTCTCGGGTTTCGGCATCCACCTGCCGCTCGCCGTGACCGAGACGGCCGACGTGGAGGGCGGCCTCGTCAACATCCCCGCAATCGTGATCTGCCTGCTCGTCACCTTCCTCCTCAGCCGCGGAACCCAGACGTTCGGCCGCTTCGAGTTGGTGGCCGTCGCGATCAAGATCGCCCTGATCCTCGGCATCGTCGGCCTCGGCATCTTCTACATCAACACCGAGAACTACAACCCGTTCATGCCCAGCGGCTTCGGCCCGGTGTTCACGGGCGCGGCGACCGTGTTCTTCGCCGTCTTCGGCTACGACGCGATGAGCACCGCCGCCGAGGAAGCCAAGGACGGCCGCAAGCACATGCCGAAGGCGATCATCCTCTCCCTCATCATCGCGATGCTGCTCTACGTCGCCGCGACTCTGGTGCTCACGGGCATGCAGAACTACACCGAGATCGACCCGAAGGCCGGCTTCGCCTCGGCCTTCTCCAGCGTCGGACTCCCGGTGGTCGCGGCCATCATCTCGGTCTTCGCCGTCCTGTCGATCCTCACCGTCATGCTCACCTTCCTCCTCGGGGCGACCCGGGTGTGGTTCTCGATGAGCCGCGACGGGCTGCTCCCCGGCTGGTTCAGCAAGGTCGACCGCCGAGGCGTGCCCCAGCGCGTCACCTGGATCGCCGGCATCGCCTCGGCAGTCTTCGCCGGCATCTTCCCGATCCGCGCCGTGGCCGATCTGACCAACATCGGCATCCTCGCGGCGTTCGTGGTCGTCTGCGTCGCCGTGATCGTGTTCCGCTACACGAAGCCGGATGCCCCACGCACCTTCCGCCTGCCGTTCATGCCGGTCGTGCCCATCATCGGCGTCGGGTTCTCCCTGTTCCTCATCTCGCAGCTGCACTGGGAGACCTGGCTGCGCTTCGCCGTGTGGCTGGTGATCGGACTCGTCATCTACTTCACCTACGGCCGCCGCCACTCGCTGATGAACCCGGACAGTCCGCGGCACCAGACGGCTGCGAACAAGTAGGCCGCCCTCTCGTCATCACCTCGCACCCGACTGAACGCGTCGACAGCTCAAGCGGTGGTAGATGCGCGATGAGCGCAGATCGACCGGGCATCGACCCGCTCCGAGGAGTGTCGTCAAATATATTTATACTGCACTCATATGTGTATCTAATGGAGGAATCAGAGAACTCACTCGGCACCAAGTACACGTACAAGCTGCAGAAGCAGCAGGGGTCGCGGCCCCGAATCGGGGGACCCGTCAACTGGCGCACCATCGCAACGAGCGGATCGCTCACCGCATTCAATCCGTATCGCTCAGCGATCTCGTGCGGCTTCTAGCGAGGGTCGCGACCTCCGGCGCAGTCGTGGCAGCTCTCATTGCGACTGTCGCGGCGTGCTCCGCGACACCCACTCTGAGAACCGACGAAGCTGTGGGCCAGCCCCTCAGTTCCTTGAATCGAAGCGCGGCGGATCACGCGGGGCTCCTCATCCAGGACTCTTCGACGCGGGTAGGGGAGCGCGCTTCCTTCGCCCTGTCGACGTCGGACCCGAAGGAGTGGATCATCGTCGCCATCTGCGCCGACGACTCGGAGATCAACAGCGCAGAATCCGTCGAGATCGCGATCATCCCCAAGGCCGCCTACACGGCGTCGGTGAAGAACGAGGTCAAGGCAGGAGATTTCCGCGACGCCGTGACCTGCGAGGACCTCACGTACCGTTGACGGCGAGCGTTGCGCCTCGTCACTCCACGACCGGGGCGGCGATCCCCCGGAGCAAACGCACCACCGCCTCCTCCACCCGCTCCGCACTCAACGGCTGCCCGATCAGGGCGGCCCTCTCGTCACCGCCTCGCACCCGACCGAACGCGTCGACAGCTCAAGCGGTGGCGGGCCGGTGGTCGAGACGCCGCCCGCTTCGGGCTGTCCCGCTTCCAGGCGCACGACATCAACTCCTCCCGGGGACAGCCTTCAATCGTCTCTGCCCTCATATATATTGCTTAAGCCCTCATATGTGGTCTTTGATGGACCACATCGGTTCAACCGGACCAACCTAAGGGGGACCCATGAAGGCACACTTCCGACTCTCGATACTTCTCGCCGCACTCGCCGCAGGCGTCATCCCGCTCGCGGGAACCGCCGCAGCCTCGGCTGATACGGCCGCGCTGACAGACAGCCAAGAGGCAGCAGTGCGCGTCAACATGACCAGGGGTGGCATCTCCCCACACATCCAAGATGCGCTCATCGAAAAGATCGAGGCGGGCATCGCGCCCGACTCCCTCGGAGAGGCGAGCCCTGTCGACATCGTCACCGAGCGCACCCCGTCCGGCACCCGAACGATCCAGATCTTTGAGGACGGCTCTCGCACGTGGACGGAGATCCAGACGACCTCAGCGAAACCGTCGGGCCCAACAATCAACGCTTCGATCAGCGGATGTCGAAGCTCTGGAGGCTGGAAGGTCGGATGTCGTGTCGGGATCTATGACCTCATCAGCAGCGCGACCTTCGTGATCGACTACCAGACCAGCACCAGCGCTAGGGCGAAGGTGCGGGACATGCGAGCCCTGACATGCGACAACATCGCGGGTCCGTGCACTCGCTCAGGCGGCATCAAGCGAGCAACCCAGAGCGCCGCCGGACCCGCATGGGCCGAGCTCTCCTACGCAGCAAGCGCCGGGTGGGTCCACACGAAGGGCTCCTTCGGCATCCGCGTCAGCGGCACCAGCGTGACCACCTACTAGCGGTCGCGCATTCAGGAAGAAAGGAAGCCCAATGTTTGGAAGCGGACTTGACGTCATCGCATTACTCGCCTGGCTCACGACCGTCGCCCTCGTCGTCGGCGGCATCCTCTTCGCAGGGTTCGTTGTGATTACAACTCTGAGGCAGCGTCGGTCGAAGACGAGCTCTGCTCACCAGGGCCAGTCGAACCCGGGAGGGTGATCGCTCTCGCCTTCATCGTCGGCGCGTTGGCTCTGGCCGTTGCCACCACCCGTCACGGCCGACGACCCCGCGACTCCTGGCCCGCCACTGAGACGACTCGCTGCCCACCCAGGAGCGAGTCGTTTCGTCTCGCTCCGCTCGCTCAACGACCTAGGGCGGGCGAAGAGTTTCGTCTCGCCTCGTCACTCCACGACCGGGGCGGCGATCCCCCGCAGCAAACGCACCACGGTCTCCTCCACCCGCTCCGCACTCAGCGGCTGCCCGATCAGGGCGGAGTACGACGCCATCGCGATGAACTGGTCCGCGATCGCGGCAGCATCCACGTCCGCCCGCACGTCGCCGTCGGCGCGCCCGTGCGACACCCGCTCCGCCACCCACTCACGGATCGGCGCCGCGAGCCGCTCATTCAGCACCAAGCCCAACTCGGGATCGGCCGCGGTCACCTCGATGAGCGCCCGCGCCAGCGCCACACCCTCCGGACGAGCCAGCCCGTCAGACATCGCCGAGAACCACGCCCGCAGATCCGCCCCGAGATCGGGCGTCATCGGCACCGACACCTCGGCACCGGGCAGCGCCCCCTCGAGCAGCGCCTCACCGAGAATCGCGGCCTTCGACGGCCACCACCGGTAGATCGTCTGCTTCGACACCTCCGCAGACTCCGCGAGGCCCTCGATCGTCACGGCCTCGTACCCGTCTGCGGCGAGCGCGCGACGCATCGCCTCCAGTACGGACTGACGGGCTTTTTCACTGCGGGGACGGGGCACCTTTCGAGCGTACTCAGGCGTACACTGGAACATAAGTAGACGCACCGTTGCGAAACCGAAAGAACCCCGAACAAGGAGAAAGAGCATGGCCCTCACCGCACACTCCACCATCGGCGACTGGATGAACGACCCGACCGGCGGGCCTCTCATCCGCGGACTCTTCGAGCAGACGGGCGCCGACCCCGAGCTCCTCACCCCCGTGCTCGGCCTGCCCCTGCAGCAGCTCGTCGCCATGAGCCAGGGCCAGCTCCCCCAGTCGGTCGTCGACGACCTCGTGCGCGCGGCCAACGGCGGCGAGATCCCCGAGGACGACGCCTCCGAGGGCTGGACCGAGAAGGTCACCTCCGGTCGCTTCGCCGGCAAGACCGTGATCGTCACGGGCGCCGCCTCCGGCATCGGCAAGGCCACCGCCTCGCGCATCGCCCGTGAAGGCGGACGTGTCATCGCCAGCGACATCGCCGCCGAGAAGCTCGACGCCCTGAAGTCCGAGAACCCGGATGCCGACATCATCACGGTCGCGGGCGACCTCACGAAGCAGGACGCGATCGACGCCGTCCTCGCCGCCGCGGGCGACCGCATCGACGGCCTCGCGAACGTCGCCGGCATCAACGACGACTTCTCCCCCGCAGGCGAGACTCCGGATGCCGTCTGGGACCGCGTCATCGCGATCAACCTCACCGCTCCGTTCAAGCTCATGCGCGCGGTCATCCCCGTCATGGAAGCTGCGGGTCGCGGTGCGATCCTCAACGTCTCGAGCGAGGCCGGCCTGCGTGGCAACGCCTCGGGCAACGCCTACACCGCCAGCAAGCACGGCATCATCGGCGTCACCAAGTCGGCCGCCTTCATGTACGGACCGAAGGGCATCCGCGTGAACTCCGTCGCTCCGGGCGGCGTCGCCACCGGCATCCCGATGCCCCCGAACATGTCGGAGTACGGCTCCGGTCGCCTCGCTCCGTTCCAGCAGTCCATCCCGACGGTGGCGACGGCCGAGCACCTGGCCGCATCGATCACGTTCCTGCTGTCGGACGACGCCGTGAACATCAACGGCGCCATCCTCGCCTCCGACGGCGGATGGTCGGTGCAGTAACCCGCACCCGCGAGACCAACGCCCCGCCGACCCGAACGGCGGGGCGTTTCGCGTATGCGTCGACTTTGACGGACGAACCCGTCTCGCGTCCGATCGATGTCTACGAGTAGGTCAAGCCGAAGAAGGTGGATCCGAGCATGAGGGCCAGGACGGCGACGATCGCACTGACGGCCCTCACCCACGCCGTTCCGCGGCGCACGGCGCCCACACCGGAAAGAGCTGCTGCGATCATCGTCGCAAAGCTCAGGGCGCGGATGGCGAGATCCGGCAGTACCGCCGCTGTCGCGATGCCCGCGAGAAGTGCGAGAACGACGGCGGCCGCAGGAATCACGAGACGGCTGACGAGGCGCGACCGGGTGCGTATGACCCCGCCTCTCTGCTCCGCGACTGTCATACTCGCTCCCTCATATCAGCTCGACGATCAATGCGGCCAGGATCCCATGTCGGCGCCGCGGCGGCAACAGGTGATCGTTGCGAGATGCCGACGAGCCTGCACCCTACCGACCCGGACGCAAGGGGGATGAGTTTCGAACTCGCCCCGACCTACACTCGACCCCATGCTGAAGATCGGCTCGATCGTGATCCGCGTGACGGATCTCGCCGCACAGACCGCGTTCTGGAAAGCGGCGCTGGACTACGTCGAACGGTACCCACCGGACGACGACTGGGTCATGCTGAAGCCCCGCGACGGCGAGACAGCCGGCATCTCCCTCGACGCCCACGCCTCCGAACGGGCGCTGCCGCCGCGCATCCACCTCGACATCTACGCCGACGACCAGGCCGCCGAGGTCCGCCGGCTCACCACTCTGGGCGCGCGCGAAGTGCACTGGGACCGCAAGCCCGCCGACGCCGACTACGTGATCATGGAGGATCCGGAAGGCAACCGGTTCTGCGTCGTCGATGCCGCTGACTGGTCCGGCTGGACCGAGGGCTCGTGACCGTCTGAACCGCGTCGCGGCGGAAGATCATCCTCCGGCGGGGCTCTCGCGGTCGAGACGCCGCATCTTCGCATCCGTCACCAGCTGCCACGCCAGCAGGGCGAAGAGCGGGATGATCGACGCCAGACCGAGCATCTCCGGCTCGCCACCGTTACGGATGTAGATCACATTCGCGACCACCGCGAACATGATCGCCGCCACGGCGAGCGACAGGCGCACGGGCGAGAACAGGATCCGCGCCCGCGTGCGGAACGAGTTCGTGTACGAGTCCGGGGCCATCTGCAGGGATGAGCGTGTCATGCGACCTCCGGTCGAACCGGCCGCGGCAGCGCCCGTCTCCGACCACTCTCGCGCGCAGCTCCGCGTTCCGCATCAACGGGGGCGGTTGCTCCTGGTCCGTCGCCCCAGATCACGACGCGACTCGGCCTCGCATCCGCCCCACCGCCGCGCGCACCAGCGCCGCGTTGCCCGGCGCCGTCGAGCCGTCCGGCAGCAGCAGCGTGTCCTCCAGCCCGATGCGCGATTCCAACCCGAGCTCCACGGCCAGGTCGAAGACAGGCCACGTCGAACCCTCCTCGCCGTGCAGCAGGATCGGGATGCCGGGCTCCTCGAGCTCGACATGCGCAATCATCGCCTCGGCATGCTCGCGCACCGTTTCGGCCGGCTCGTCCGGCAGCTCGATCAGCACCCGCAGGCAGTCGCCCCGCAACGGCGAACGCTTCCACACCTCGAAGCCCGCCGCATCCCACAGCCCGGCCTCCACCCCGACGCCGCGTCTCAGCAGCAGGGCGGCCACCTCGTCGGCGCCGGCTTCGTGCCAGTTGACGGACGCGTGATCGGGCAATTCTGTCCACCCCTCGATAGCCGCGAGACGACGCTCCACCTCGGGCTCAGCCCACGCCCCGGTCGTCACCCCGACCGGAACACCGGGGTGCGCCGCACGCACGGCCCACACCCACCGCGCGACATCGGCGGGCGCGAGGCTGTCCCGTCCGGCCGCATCCTTCGGGTGCACATGCACCTCGTGCGCCCCGGCCGCCACAGCCCGCGCGGCATCGTCGGCGACCACCGACGCGTCCGCACTCAACCACGGATGCTCCGCCGGATCACGGGCGCCGTTGACGCATGCCTGCAACAGCATCCGTCGTTCGGGGTCGACGACGCGAGGCGGATCGGAGGGCGGCGCCATCAGCCGATCAGTTCGCGCGGGTGCAGGTCGTACGCGAGGGAGTCCTTCGACGGACCCTCGTCGGACCGCACGGTGTGCCCGACCTGACGGGCGACCGCCGCACTGCGACCGACCTTCACCGCATACTCTTCGCTCTCGAAGCTGCTGCCCAACGTGCGCGATTCGCCCTCGATGCGGTTGAACCAGATGCCGTTGCGCTGGAACGTCTCGATATCTCCTGCGGCCATGCGGGATCCCTTCTGTCTGACTCCTGTCTACGCGACACGACCGACACCGCAGAGCCCCTTGACACCCGCGCGACGGGCGTCCGACCACGGGAGCTCAGCGCACGAGACCGGCCCGGCGCACCGCATCACCCATCGTCGCGAACGCCTCCTCGAGGATCGGTCGCGGCGTGGCGAACACGACCCGGACGAAGTCCTCCGCGCCCCGCCCCAGCAGCCGCCCCTCGGTGAGCACGACCCCGGCCTGCTCCCGGAAGAACTCGGCGGGCGGGCCGGGAATCCCCAGGGCACGGGTGTCGATCCATCCGATGTACGTCGCCTCCGGCACCCGATACACGGCGCCGGGCAGATTCTCCTCCACCAGCGATGCGAGCAGCCGCCGCGACCCGTCGAGGTACTCGATCACGTCCGACAGCCACGGCTTCCCCTCGCGGTACGCCGCCGTCGAGGCGACCACCCCGAGCGTCGCCGCACCGTGCTGCACCGCGAACCCGAACCGCTTGTACAGCTCCTGGTCGGCGTCGTTCGAGGTGATCAGCTGCGCGGTCTTCAGGCCCGGGATGTTCCACGCCTTCGATGCGCTCGTGCCCGTGACCGTGTGCGCGGCCGTCGCCGGGGACACCGACGCATACGGGACGAACGGCGCACCGTCGTACCGCAGCGGCGCATGGATCTCGTCCGCGAACACCCGCCCGCCGCGACGCTCCACGATCTCCGCGATCGCCTCGAGCTCCTCCCGGCCCACGATCGTGCCGGTCGGGTTGTGCGGATTGCAGAGCACCAGCGTGCGCGCCCCGGCGGCGAACGCCTCGTCGATGCGCTGCAGGTCGTGCTGCCAGCGCCCGTCGACCTCGACACCCGGCACCTCGATCACCGGATGCCCGATCGCGGGCAAGTATGTCAGGAACGGCATGTATGCCGGAGTCGGCACGATCACGGGCGACCCGGCCGGCGCATACTCCTGCACCGCGACCCCGAGCGCAGCCATGACATCGGAGACCGGATGCACCCGCTCCGGGTCGACCGCCCATCCGTACTCGTCCTGCATCCACCCCGCCGTGGCCACGCCCAGCTCCGCGGCCTGCGGCGGAGAGAGGTAGCCGAGGTTCTCGTCGTCGATGGCCCGATGCAGCGCCCCGGCGATCTCGGGCGCGACCCCGAAGTCCATCTCCGCCACCCACGCCCCGATGCGCCCGGGGTGCAGGCTCCACTTCCGACTCTGCGGCCGATCGAGGTACAGGCGGGTGCGCGCATCGAACGGATGCGACGGAAGAGAACGGTCCGCAGTCATGGTCGTGGTCCTCGCCGGCTCAGCCGACGGCGTCGATACAGGAACGACAGCTCGAGGTCTGGATCTCGGTCACGGCAGGACTCCTTCTCAGCGGGGACTCCACCAATCTACGGACGCCCTCGACGCCCCGCACATCGCGTGTCGGTGCGTAACGCCGCAGCGCCATATTCGAGCAGAGCCCGGATACGAGCGGCGCCCGGATACGAGCAGCGCCCGGATACGAGCAGCGCCCGGATACGACGAGGCGCGGGCCGCCCTCCGGCCCGCGCCTTCGCCCTGCGCCCCCAGCTCAGTTGTAGAGGATGCCGCCGTCGACCAGCAGCACCTGCCCGGTCACGTAGCCCGACTTCGGGCTCGCGAAGAACGACACCACACCGGCGACATCCTCCGGCGTCTCGATACGCCCGAGCGCGATCGCGTCGACGTTCTCCTTCAGGTTCTGCCCGAGCGGCTTGCCGTTGATCTCGTGCAGACGCTCGTCGATCAGATCCCACATCCCCGTGCCGACGATGCCCGGACCATAGGCGTTGACCGTGATCCCGTGCACGGCGAGCTCCTGCGCCGCGACCTGCGTGAGGCCGCGCACGGCGAACTTCGACGCCGAGTACGCACCGAGGATCGGGAAGCCCTTGATCGACGCGATCGAGGCCGCGGAGATGATCCGGCCCTTCACGCCGCGCTCGATGAAGGACGTCGCCGCCGCCTGGATGCCGTAGACGACGGAGTTCACATTGATGCGGAAGATCTTGTCGAGCTCCTCGCCCGTGATCTCGAGGATCGGCTTGACCTGCGCGATGCCGGCGTTGTTGACGATCACGTCGAAGCCGCCGAGGGTCTCGACCGTGCGCGCGACCGCGGCATCGATGTCGGCCTTCTCGCTCACATCGGCCGCGGCGAAGAACGCGCGTCGACCCAGCGCCTCGATCTCGGCGACGACCGCCTCCCCCTTCTCCTGCTGGAATCCGAGGTCGACGACGGCGATGTCGTAGCCGTCCGTCGCCAGCTGCAGAGCGATCCCGCGGCCGATCCCCTGCCCGGCACCGGTGACGAGCGCGACCTTGTTGTCCGACATTGCTATCTCCTTGTGACAGTGGTGCGCCGAAGTCGGTTCACCCCGGCATCACCGCGAAGCTACGTCAGCCGACGTCGGATGCCCCGGCGCGAAGACCGATGCTCGGCCCGACCCGCGTGATTCCGCTGGACTCCCGCCCCTGCAACCCCCGGCAACGTCTTCCCTCCGGCGGCAGGCGCCCAGGACGGCGGGAACGGATCGACCCCCACGACCACGCGGGATGGTTGACTGGAGAGGAGGGCTCCCCCAGGAGGCGACATGCTCGGTTCGGCCGATTCCGCGGTCATCACCGGCGCTGACGGCGCCGCGTACAACCGCCTCCTGTCCCGCGTCCACGAAGCCATGGCCACCGGCACGGCTGCACCGGCCCGCCCGCGCGAGACCATCGCCGAGTCCTGGCGACGACTGCGGCAGCGCGGCCTGCGCCCCGACCGCAACACGGCCGCCGCCTCGCTGCGCGGCGACACCTCCGCCCCGCACGCCGATCGTCTCCGGCGACTCTTCCCCCAGCTGCTCACCCACGCGCAGCCCCTGGTGGACGACAACGACACCCTGCTGGTGCTGGCGGATGCCGACGGCACCCTCATCGACACCGCCGGACACCGACGCAGCCGCGACCGCGCCGAGGAGATCGGCTTCCTCCCGGGACACTTCTGGGCGGAGCAGAACGTCGGCACCAACGCGATCGGCACGGCGCTGGTCACGAAGCGCCCCGTCGCCGTCCACGGAGCGGAGCACTTCCTCATCGGCCAGCACGGATGGAGCTGCGCCGCCGCCCCCATCCGCGACCCGTGGACCGGCGTGATCCAGGGCGTCGTCGACCTCTCGCTGCCCCTCGACCAGGCGCACCCCGCACTCCTCGCCCTCGCCTCCTCCATCGCCCGCACCGCGAGCCTCGAACTCGCCGCCGCGCATCGCCGCGACCTCGACCTGCTGCGTGCCCGCTCCGTCGCCGAGACCCGAGGGCTCGCGACACCCTGGGCCGTGATCGACGACAGCGGCTGGGTGGCCGATTCCTCCGGCGTCGACGCCCGGCGGCGCATCAGCATCCCCGGCACGATCACGGCCGGAGACGAGTGGATCGCCCCGCTCGGCGAGGTGGACGTGATCCCCCTCGAACACGGATGGCTGCTGCGCGGTCGCGACGGCGGAACCGACGAGCACGACGCCACGGCCCTCGTCGAGATCCGCCGGGGCGACACCGGCCGCGAGATCACGGTGTTCACCGGAACCCGCCGCCGTGCCATCGCCGTCACTCCCCGCCAGGCCGACATCCTCGTGCTGCTCGCCCATTCCGACCATGGCTTCAGCGCGGCCGAGCTCAGCGCACAGCTCTACGGCACGCCCGAGCGCGACGTGACGGTGCGCGCCGAGATCAGCCGCCTGCGCCGGACGCTGGGCACCCTGATCGCCGCCTCGCCCTACCGCTTCGCCGCGGGCGTCGTGGTGGAGTTCGCGGACTGAATCGCGTCCCGCCCGCTCAACCGGCCTGCACGTCGAGCACCCAGGTCACGCCGAAGCGGTCGGTGAGCATCCCGAAGCCCGCCGACCACGCCGACGCGGCGAGCGGCTCGACGACGGTCGCCCCCTCTGCGAGGCCGTCCCAGTAGCGCTGCAGCTCGTCGAGCGATTCGGCCCGCAGCGACTGGAAGAACGTGCGGTCGGTGATCGTCGCACCGTTCTCCCGGTGGGTCGTCCCCGCGACGGCCGCCGGGTCCTGGTCATCGTGACCGGGAACGTCGTAGGCCATCAGGCGGATGCCGTCGGCGGACTCGAGCTGCCCGAACACGACCTTGTCGAAGCCGGGCACTCCCTCGGGCAGACCGAACTGCCCGTAGGTCGCGAGCGTGACCTCGCCGCCGAACACGGACCGGTAGAACTCGAGCGCCTGCCGCGCCGTGCCGCGGAAGTTCAGGTGAGTCGTGGTGGTGATGCTCATGAGCTGTCTCCTTCTTGTGCGGTCCGCCGTTCGGAACCGCCTGGCGACAACGATCACAGGAGGAGAGGTCGGTTTCTGTCCTCTACTTCGGGCAGACTGAGCGCATGACCGGAAGCTCGTCGCGGATGCTGGCTCTGCTCTCGCTGCTGCAGACGCCGCGCGACTGGCCGGGCCACGTGCTCGCCGAGCGCCTGGAGGTCAGTCCGCGCACGGTGCGCCGCGACGTCGACCGCCTGCGCGAGCTCGGATACCGGATCGGTGCGATCAAGGGCCCCGACGGCGGCTATCGGCTCGCCGCCGGATCGGAGCTGCCGCCGCTCCTGTTCGACGATGACCAGGCCGTCGCGATCGCCGTCGCGCTGCAGACCGTGCGGTCGAGCGGGGTCGACATCGAGGAGGGCGCGGCACGAGCACTCGCCACCGTGCGCCAGGTGATGCCCTCCCGGCTGCGCCACCGTGTCGACGGCATCCGCTTCACCGGCGCCGGGAGCGCGACCAGGGTCGACCCCGCAGTGCTCGAGGCGGCGAGCGCGGCCGTCCGCGACCGACAGGTGCTGCGCTTCGACTACGGCTCCGACCACGATCGCCCCGCCCGCCGCACGGAGCCGCACGCGGTCGTGGCCCGCGAGGGGCGCTGGTACCTGTTGGCATGGGACCGCGAGGCGGAGGACTGGCGGACGTTCCGCCTCGACCGGATGCATCCGCGCATCCCGACCGGACCGTCCTTCACCCCACGCCCGCTCCCCGCCGCGGATGCGCAGACCTACCTCGCCGCACGCGCCAAGGGCTCGACGACGGAGGACCGCTGGCCCTGCGTCGGCGAGGTCGTGATCGCGCTCCCGGCCCGCGAGGTCGCGCCCTGGGTCGGCGAGGACGAGCTCGAGGAACTCCCCGACGGGTCGTGCCGCGTGACGGTCGGCTCATGGTCATGGGTCGGCGTGCTCGCCGCGGTCGCACGGTTCGACGCAGCGTTCACCGTGCTGGGTCCGCCGGCGCTGCGAAAGGCGGCGGGGATGCTGGCCGGACGATTCGCCGAAGCGGCCGACTCCTCCTCCTGATCCGAGGGGTTTCAGGACCTTTCCCCCAATCCCGGAACGACGCTTTCGATCCGGTGGTCACGCCCCTCTCCGTTCGCTTGAATGGCCCGATGACCACGGACTTGCCCGAAGACGAATCCTCCGACGAGAAGCTGCGAAGGCTGGTGACGGACGGGATCGCCTCGGGCGAACGATCCGAAGTGGACCAGGACTACTTCGACCAACTGCGGGCCAGGGGCGGCCACTCATCGATCTAGTACTTCTAGTAGTGCCGCCGTAGAATCGGAGGATGGGGACAGTGACGAAGACGGAACTCAATCAGCAGACAGCGCGGGTACTGGCGCGTGTCACCGCAGGCGAGCATCTGACGGTGACCGATCGCGGCCGTCCGATCGCGGAGCTGACGCCGCCGGCCGAGACGGCATGGACACGCATGATCGCCAGCGGCCGCGTGACGCTCCCCACGAAGAGCGGACCTCTTGCCCACGCCCCGGTTCCCGACACGATGTCGACCGCCGAGATCCTCCGCGACCTCCGCGCGGACCACCTGTGATCTACCTCGACGCCTCGGCAGCGGTGAAGGCGCTCGTCCGAGAAGCGGAGTCCACGGCGATCCTCGATGCCTTCAGCGCCGGAACGGAGTTCGTCGCCTCCCGCCTCCTCGCCGTCGAGCTGCACGCGGTGGCGGATCGCCGTTCCCTCGATCACGAGAGTGCCGATGACCTGCTCGAGCACGTCGCACTCGTCTCCCTCGACGACGACACGATCGCCCGGGCCATCCGTACCCGCAGTGGCCTGCGCACCCTCGACGCCCTGCACCTGGCGACGGCGCTCGAACTGAGTGATGTGGTCACGTCCGTTCTCACCTACGACGACGAACTCGCGGCGGCGGCACGCGCACACGGCCTGGTACTGGCCGATCTCTCGTGAGGGGAGGGCCGCGTGTGCAGGCGGAAGGCGGCGCGGGAGAGCCGCCCCACCCGCGCCGGTAGACTGAACCTGCCCCGCCGGCCCCTTCCTTTGGAGTGCGCGTGACCACCGCCCCTGCACCTTCCCCCCAGCACGTCCCCGACTCCGTCGAGAACGCGATCGCGACGCCCGAGAAGGAGCAGCCCTACGGCGCCCTCGGCCTCAAGGACGACGAGTACGCGCGCATCAAGGAGATCCTCGGACGCCGCCCCACCTCGGGCGAGCTGGCCATGTACTCCGTGATGTGGTCGGAGCACTGCTCCTACAAGTCGTCGAAGAACTACCTGCGCCGCTTCGGCCAGAAGGTCTCCGACGAGATGAAGGAACGGCTCATGGTGGGCATGGGCCAGAACGCGGGCGTCGTCGACGTCGGCGAAGGCTGGGCCGTCACGTTCAAGGCCGAGTCGCACAACCACCCGTCGTTCATCGAGCCCTTCCAGGGTGCGGCCACCGGCGTCGGCGGCATCGTCCGCGACATCATCTCGATGGGCGCCCGCCCGGTCGCGGTCATGGACGCCCTGCGCTTCGGTGCGGTCGACCACCCCGACACCGCCCGCGTCGTGCACGGCGTGACGAGCGGCATCAGCTTCTACGGCAACTGCCTGGGCCTGCCGAACATCGGCGGCGAGACGGTCTTCGACTCCGTCTACCAGGCCAACCCCCTCGTGAACGCGCTCGCGGTGGGCGTGCTGCGCCACGAAGACCTCAAGCTCGCCAACGCCACCGGCGTCGGCAACAAGGTCGTCCTGTTCGGTGCCCGCACGGGTGGCGACGGCATCGGCGGCGCCAGCATCCTGGCCTCCGACACGTTCGCCGACGGCGGTCCGACCAAGCGCCCCGCGGTGCAGGTGGGCGACCCCTTCGCCGAGAAGGTGCTCATCGAGTGCTGCCTCGAGCTGTACCGCGGCGAACTCGTCGAGGCGATCCAGGACCTGGGCGCCGCCGGCATCTCCTGCGCGACCAGCGAGCTCGCGGCCAACGGCAACAGCGGCATGAAGGTCTCGCTCGACAACGTGCTGCTGCGCGATCCCACGCTCACGGCCGAGGAGATCCTCATGTCGGAGTCGCAGGAGCGCATGATGGCGATCGTCGCCCCCGAGAAGCTCGACGCGTTCCTCGAGGTCGTGAACAAGTGGGAGGTCGAGACCTCCGTGCTCGGCGAGGTCACCGGCGACGGACGCCTCATCATCGACTGGCAGGGCGAGCGCATCGTCGACGTCGACCCCTCGACCGTCGCGGTCGACGGCCCCGTCTACGACCGGCCGGTCGCCTACCCGACGTGGATCGACGCCCTCCAGGCCGATGCCGCGGAGAACCTCCCCCGCAGCGAGGACCCCGAGGTGCTGCGCGAGCAGTTCCTGAACCTCGTCGCCTCCCCGAACCTGGCCGACACGAGCTGGATCACCAACCAGTACGACTACTACGTGCTCGGCAACACGGCCCTGAGCTTCCCCGACGACGCCGGCATGATCCGCGTCGACGAGGAGTCGGGTCTCGGTTTCGCGATCTCGACCGACGCGAACGGCCGCTACTGCCAGCTCGACCCCTACGCGGGTGCGCAGCTCGCCCTCGCCGAGGCCTACCGCAACGTCGCCGTCACCGGCGCCGTGCCCACCGCCATCACCGACTGCCTGAACTTCGGCTCGCCGGAGAACCCCGAGGTCATGTGGCAGTTCGGCCAGACGGTCGACGGCCTCGCCGACGGCTGCTACGAACTCGGCACCCCGGTCACCGGTGGCAACGTCTCGTTCTACAACCAGACCGGCGACGTGCCGATCCACCCGACCCCGCTGGTCGGCGTGCTCGGCATCATCGACGACGTGTCCCGCCGCATCCCGTCCGGATGGCAGGACGAGGGCCAGAACATCTACCTGCTCGGCACCACCTCGACCGAGCTCTCGGGCTCGGCGTGGGCTGACGTCGTGCACGACCACCTCGGCGGACTGCCCCCGAAGGTCGACCTCGCCGGCGAGAAGCGCCTCGCGGGTCTCCTCGCGGCCGCCCGCGACGAGTGGCTCATCTCCTCGGCCCACGACCTCTCCGAGGGTGGCCTCGCGCAGGCTCTCGCCGAGGGCGTCATGCGCTTCGGCGTCGGCGCTCGTGTCTGGCTGAACGAGATCATCGAGCGCGATGGCGTGGATGCCGCGTCCGCCCTCTTCTCCGAGTCGACCGGTCGCGTGCTCGTCACGGTTCCCCGCGAGGACGACGTGAAGTTCCGCGGTCTCTGCGAGGGACGCAACTACCCCGTGGCCCGCATCGGCGTGACCGACACCGAGCCCCAGCTCGAGGTGCAGAGCGTCTTCACCGTCTCGGCCGCCGAGCTGCGCGAGCGCTCGCAGGCGACGCTGCCCTCGTACTTCGGCCCGACCGTCACGGAGCCGGTGACCGCATGAGCGACCTCAGCCGCCAGAACCCGAACGAAGAGGACTACGGCGACCTCGGCGAGAGGCGCAACCGGCGCATCCGCATCGTCGCCTGGACCGTCATCATCGCGCTCATCCTCGGTGGTGGCGGCGCGACCGTGATCACGCTGCTCCTCGGCTGAGGCGCGCCGCCCCTCGACCGCGCCCGTCCGCAGGCGTACCCTCGGGCGGGAACGGAGGCACCATGACCATCCAGCCGAGAGACGTCGCCCGCGACGAGGACATCGAGGGGTATCTGCTCGGTTCGCCCGTGAGCATCATGCGCGAGTTCATCACCTCCCCGGGACGAGGCCCGCGTCTGCACCGGCATCCGTACGCCGAGACGTTCGTGATCCACCACGGCCGCGCGCTGTTCACGGTCGGCGAGGAACAGGTGGTGGGCGTCGGCGGCCAGATCCTCGTCGTTCCCGCGCTCGTCTCGCACCGCTTCGAGGTTCTCGACGGCGCACATACGAGGCGACGCACATCCACGCGAACGACCGCTTCGTCACCGAGTGGCTCGAGTAGTCGCGCTCGGGAGGCGTCCGAGAGATCAGCGCGTGAAGAGGTACCGGATCAGGTCGATGATCCCCTGGGGGCCGTGCGATTCACGTCCGAGCGACTCGACGATGATCGCGCCCAGGATCGCCCGCCCGATCTGCGCGATCGGCGCATCCTCCGGCAGCTGACCGTCGCGGATCCCGCCCCGCAGCCGCTCGGACAGATGCTGCTCCACCCCGAGGCTCCCGCCCAGGTGCGCACCGACGGCCGCATCCTCGGCCGCGGCCGCGACGAGCGACTGGAGCAGCGCCTGCCCCTGCGTCGTCGCGAGGATCCCGAACACCGAACCCAGCCAGGTCTCGACGTCGGCCTGCAGGTCACCCGTGTCGGGCACGACGAAGTCCACGGGGATGAGTCGGCCGTCCACCAGGCAGTCGGCGATCAGCGCCCCGCGCGACGGCCACCACCGGTAGATGGTCTGCTTGCCGACCCCGGCCTCCTTGGCGATCCCCTCGATCGTGAGCCGGTCGTAGCCCTGTGCGTGGAACAGTCGGGAGGTCGCATCGAGGATCGCTTCGCGCGCCGCCGTGCTGCGCACGGGTCCGCTCCGATGCTCGTTGACCATCCATTCAGGATAGCCACAGATCCCTAGACGAGACGTGCCGTATGATCTTCGAGTCTGAAGGAGACCACGTGGCTTCACTGCTTTACCGTCTGGGTTCGTTCGCTGCACGCAAGGCGTGGACGGTGATCGTCTCGTGGGTGCTGATCCTCGGTATCGGCGTCGGCGCCTTCCTCACCCTCGGCGGCACGCTGAGCAACAGCTTCGACATCCCGGGCACCGCCTCGGGCGCGGTGATCGACGAGCTCGCCGACAAGCTGCCGGACACCGCCGGCGGCACGGGCACCGTGGTCTATCGCACCGACGACGGCTCGGCCTTCACCGACGAGCAGAAGAAGGAGATCTCCGCCCTCGCCGCGAGCGCCGAGGATCTCGACGGCGTCGCCCGCGTGATCGATCCGTTCGATGCGCAGAAGCAGCAGGAAGAACAGGCGCAGAAGCTCGCCGACGGCGAGAAGAAGATCACCGACGGCCGCGCGCAGCTGGACGCCGCCCAGAAGCAGATCGACGACGGCAAGGCCCAGCTCGACGCGGGAGTCACGCAGCTCACGGCGGCCCGCGCTCAGGCGGAGCAGTCCGGCGCCGGGCCCGAACAGCTCGCCGCCCTGGATGCGCAGCTGGCGGCGCTGAACGCGCAGTCGGCCGACCTCTCCGCGCAGGAGGCCAAGATCGAGGCGTCGCGCACCGAACTCGACGAGAACGCCGACCAGGTGAAGCTGGGCTCGACCCTCCTCGGCCTCGCGGACGGGATCGGCGTGGTCTCCGACGACGACTCGACCGCCATCGTCAACATCTCCTTCGTCGACCCGCGCCTCGAGCTCTCGGAAGAGGTCAAGCAGGGCGCGATCGATCACTTCGAGTCCGCCCCGATCGACGGCGTCGAGGTCGACTTCGGCACTGACATCGCCCAGGGTGTCCCGGAGATCTTCGGCGTCGGCGAAGCGGTCGGCCTCGCGTTCGCCGCCATCGTCCTCATCGTGATGCTCGGCTCCCTCATCGCCGCCGCCCTTCCGATCGTCACCGCCATCGTCGGCGTCGGCGTGGGCGTGACGGCATCCCTCGCCTTCTCCGGCGTCGTGAACATGGCCTCGGTCACCCCGGTGCTGGGCGTCATGCTCGGGCTCGCGGTCGGCATCGACTACTCGCTCTTCATCGTCAACCGGCACCGGAAGCAGCTGCTGGCCGGGGTTCCGGTGCGCGAGTCGATCGGCCTCGCCACGGGCACCTCCGGCACGGCCGTCGTGTTCGCCGGGACGACCGTGATCGTCGCACTGCTCGCCCTCAACGTGACCGGCGTGCCGTTCCTCGGACTCATGGGCACGGTCGGTGCCGTCTGCGTCGCCGTCGCGGTGCTCGTCGCGATCACCCTCGCGCCCGCCATCCTCGGCCTCGTCGGCCCGCGACTCCTGAGCCGTCGCGCGCGCGCCACGATCGGCCAGGAGCACGCCGCGGGCAAGCCCGTGAAGCGGATGTCGACCCTCCGCGCCGTCGTCACCGCCCTCGTGAGCGTCGTCGCCCTGCTGATCATCGCGATCCCCGCGATGTCGATGCGCCTCGGGCTGCCGGACGGATCGAGCGAGCCCAGCGACTCGACCAGCTACCGCGCGTTCCAGACCGTCGACGACCAGTTCGGCGAGGGCGCGAACGGACCCCTGCTCGTCACCGCCACCCTCGACGACGCCGTCAGCGACGACGACCTGCTCTCCACGCAGGTCACGATCGCCCAGGCCATCGCCGACCAGGACGACGTCGCGGCGGTCGCACCGATCGCGACGTCGGACGACAACACGCTGCTCGCGTTCCAGGTGGTCCCGAAGGAGGGCCCGAACAGCGAGTCCACCGAGAAGCTGGTGCAGGATCTGCGTTCGATGCCGGCGATCGACGACGGCATCACCCTCGGCGTCGCGGGTCAGGCCGCGATCAACATCGACATCTCCGAGGCCCTCGCGGGAGTCCTGCCGCTCTACCTCGTGGTGGTGGTCGGGCTCTCCCTGCTCATCATGATCGTGGTGTTCCGCTCGCTGCTCGTGCCGATCATCGCGACCGGAGGCTTCGTGCTCTCGCTGTTCGCGACGTACGGCCTGATCGTCGCGGTGTTCCAGTTCGGCTGGGGCGCCGAGATCATCGGGCTGCACAGCACGGGACCGATCCTGAGCTTCCTGCCGGTGATCCTCGTCGGCATCCTGTTCGGGCTCGCGATGGACTACCAGCTGTTCCTCGCCTCCGGCATGCGCGAAGCGTATGTGCACGGAGCCTCGGCGCGGGATGCCGTGGCCCAGGGCTTCCGGGCCGGTCGCTCGGTCGTGATCGCCGCGGCGCTCATCATGGTGTCGGTGTTCGGCGGGTTCATCTTCTCGGAGTCGACGATCATCCGGTCGATCGGATTCGGTCTCGCGTTCGGTGTGCTGCTCGACGCCTTCGTGGTGCGGATGCTGCTGATGCCCGCGCTCATGCACCTGCTCGGACGCTCGGCCTGGTGGCTGCCGCGCTGGCTCGACCGCATCCTGCCGAACGTCGACATGGAGGGCGCGGCGCTCGAGCGCGAGCACCCCGGGATGAAGGCCGTGGCCGTTCCGACGACGACCGATTCGGTGCCGACGAGCGGACACTCCGCCTGACAGCGCGACTCCGGACGTCGGCGGCCGTGCCTAGAGTGGGCGCATGACCGCCGACGCCCGGGAACGCCTGCTCGCGCTGCGCGTGCAGGCCGAGGAGCGGGTGCGGGCGACGGCCGCGACGCTCGACGAGCTCACCCATGACCGCGAGGGCTCGAACGATGACGACGAGCACGATCCGGAGGGCGTCACCCTGTCATCCGAGTGGTCGCGGCTGACCGGGCTCGCCGAGGCGGCGGCCTCCGAGCTGCGGCAGGTCGACGAGGCGCTCGCCCGGGTGGAAGCCGGCACGTACGGCATCTGCGCCCACTGCGGCAGACCCATCCCCGCCGGCCGCCTGGAGGCTCGCCCGTTCGCCGAGTACTGCGTCGCCTGTGCCGAGAAGCTCGGGCACTGAGAGGCTCGGGCACTGACCTTCGTCCCGCTCCGCTCACTCAGAGACCGGGACGAAACGACGACAGACGCGAGTAGCATCCCACCCATGCCCATCACACTCGAGAACGTCGGCATCGCCGTCCGTGACCTGGAAGCGACCATCTCCTTCTTCACCGATCTCGGTCTCACCGTGCTCGGCCGCGACGAGGTCAGCGGCGAGTGGGCGTCGACCGCGGTCGGACTCGACGGCAACCACGCGAAGATCGCGGTGCTGCAGACCCCGGACGGTCACGGCCAGATCGAGCTGTTCGAGTACATCCATCCGGACGCCATCGAGACCGAGCCGACCCTGCCCAACGAGATCGGCATGCATCGCATCGCCTTCTCGGTCGACGACATCGACGAGTCGCTGACGATCGCCGCCCGCCACGGCTACCACCCGCTCCGCGGCGTCGCGAACTACCAGGACGTCTACAAGCTCACCTATCTGCGCGGCCCGAGCGGCATCCTCGTGATGTTCGCGCAGGACCTCACAAAGAGCTGACCGGCCGACACCCCCGACTGACTACGCTCTCCTCTGTGGACAAGCAGACGACGACGACCCTCCTCCGCGCCGAGTTCTACCCGGTCCTGAAGGCGCAGGGATTCGTGCGCAGCGGTGATGTGCTGCGGCGCGTCGACGATCCGGTCGCCCACGTCGTGGAGGTCGTGCACCAGCCGCGGCGCGGGGTGTTCCGCGTCGATCTGGGCGCGCACCTGCTACCCCTGGGCGATGTCTCCCGCCATGCCATCAACCCGACGAAGATCCGCGAAGCCGACTGCGCCTGGCGGTCGTCGATCATCCCGGGCTTCCGCAACGACCACGATCCCGACTTCGTCTACGGCGCCACGGCGACGGATGCCGCGGAGTCGGTCGCGTTCCTCGTCTCGGAGTGGGACCGGCAGTCGCAAGACTTCTTCGGACCGCTCACCGCCTGGCCGGACGACTTCCACGAGGGGGCACGCGCCGCCGTCGCGAACCCTTCGCACCCGGCGCACCTGCTCACCTGGGCGCGGGTCGCGGGGCTGGCCGGCGACCTCGAACTCGCCCGTCGCTGTGCGGAGGTCGCGCTGCCGAGCGTTCCCGAGCGGGCGACCGCCCTGAGGGACGATCTCGAGGGCATCGTCCGCGACCCGCAGACCGCGGTGCCGACGCTGCGCTGACGCTCGCCGGGCGAAAGGCGCCGGGCGAAAGGGGCCGGTGCCGGACGCCGGGCAGCACCGACGTGCGGCCGCGACCCCGTCACAGGGTCGCGGCCGCACGGGGCGTCACGGCAGCGCCGGACCTCCCGGACCCGCACCCGGCACCGGGTAGTACACGGGCGGGGTGTCGTCCCACGCCGACGGCAGCATGAGCAGGTCGTCGTAGTGGTGCATGGCGATGCCGCCGAACGAGGCGTCGTCGGCGAAGGCCGCGTACGTCTTGTCGAGCTCGCCCTCCAGGTACGTGCGCCCCTCCTCCCAGAACGTCACCGTCTCGGGGTCGCCCGTGCCGGAGAGGTCCTTGGTCTCGATGCCGATGACGACCGAGTCGGGCTTGCCGATCTGGTTCGCGTAGTCGATCTCGTGCTGCGCCTGGGCGATGATGCCCGCGCTGCCGTCGGCCGTGTCGCGGTAGTCCATGATCGCGATGTAGTCGGTCATGTCCTGGATGTGGTCGCTGAGCGCCTTCGTCTGCCCGTTCCAGGTGATCGACGTGCAGCAGGCCGAGGAGTCGAGCCAGCGGGGGATCGCCGGACCGACGAGGACCGGGAGGCCGGAGGCGTCGCGCCGCTCGATGAGCGTGTCGAGGATCTCGAGCCACCGGTTCGGGAGGCCGCCGTTGTCCGGCAGCTTCCAGTCGCTGAGGATGTACGGCTCGATGTCGACGTTGATGCCGTCGAAGCGCGCGGCCTCGGGCACGGCCAGGTTGTAGTCGAGCACCTTCTCGAACTCGTCGACCGCGAAGTGCTCGAACTGCTCCAGGGCACCGAGGTACGGCGGGCGGGTGCCGCCGGCGACCGTGGCCTGCACGTGGTACCCGCGATCGCGCGCCCAGGTGACGAACGCCGCGACCTCATCGCGGGAGTCGCGCAGCATGTCGGTGGTGCCGTATCGGTCGACGCCCAGGTAGATCGTGCGGATCGCGTCGGAGCCGAAGGTCGTCGTGTCGTCCATCACGGCACCGAGACGATCGCGGGCGTCGTCATCGAACACGGCCTCGTAGGAGGCGCGCTCCCAGATCCACATCGCGCGGTCCTGGTGGTAGACGACCGGCGCTGCGGGTATGGCGCCACCGAGCGCGACGTACGTGGTCGACGAGTCCGAGACGTGGTCGGAGCAGTCCGTCGCCCGCGCCTCGATGCTCGCGAAGCCGGAGCCCGAGACCGGGAAGGATGCCGCGTACGCGCCTCCGCCCTGCGCCGTGGCCGCCTGCCAGGCGCCGCCGTTGACCCGTACCTCGACCGCGTCGAGCGCACGATCGGACGCCACGTCGACCTCGACGTCGAGCGATGACCCCGCGTAGGCGCCCTCGGTCGGCGAGGTGATGGTGACGACGGGGCGCGATGCGGCGGGGTTGTCGACCTCGACCGCGAGGAACTCCGACCACGTCGTGTAGAGCGTGGTGAGGTCACGGGCGCGCACCGCGAGGTCGAGCCGTCCGTCCACGTCGGAGATGTCGAGGTCGACGGTCCAGGTACCCGCCGTGCCGGCCACCGGGATCGGGACGAGCTCCTGGGCGCCGACGACCAGCACGAGCTCGGAGGTGTTCGCGAAGGTTCCCTCCACCGTGAGCGTCGATCCGGTGACGGTGTCGCCGTCGGTCGGCGAGGTGATGGTGAGCTCTGTCGTGACGGCCTGCGCGGAGGCGGCGCCGCCGGCGGCGACCACCCCTCCGGCCAGAAGGCTCGCGGCGACCAGCGCCGACAGCCAGCGTGTGCGTCTCATCGGTGTCTCCTTCCGCTCCGCCGAGTGCGGAGTCGTCGTGACTGCCACCGTGACCCGCGGGCATCCCGCGGTCAACGAGACCGGGGCGAGAGGGAAGGACTGGGGGAATGACTCGGCCGATCCGCACCCTTCCGGCAGGCCTCCGCGAGCCCTGCACCCCTTGTCCGTCGGCCGGGAAATGAATACGGTTGCACTCGTGGGCACCCGGGCCGAGGAGGGCAGGATGGGGGCGTTTCCGAACACGCAGCCGCTGTTCCTCAGCCTGGCGCAGCAGCTGCGCGAGCGGGTCGACGCGGGCGAGTGGCCCGATGGGGCGCGGCTCCCGGCCGAGCGGGCCCTCGCCTCCTCGTACACCGTCGGGATCAACACCGTGCGGCGGGCCGTGGGGCAGCTGGTCGACGAGGGCGTCGTGGTGCGGCGGCAGGGCTCCGGCACCTACGTGTCTCCGCGGTCACGGCGGCCGCGACGCACCATCGGCGTGATCGTCCCCTCCCGCAGCTACTACTTCCCCGCCGTCGTGGAGGGCATCGCCGAGGTCGCCGACGCCGCGGGCGTGGCCCTGCGCGTCGTGTCGAGCGAATACGACGACGCCCTTGAGATCCGCCGCATCCGCGAGCTCCTGGCGGCCGGATGCTCAGGGCTGCTGATCACGCCGACGCTGCACCTGGCCGACCCCGCCGCGCGGCTCGATCTGCTGCGGTCGCTGCCGATACCTGTCGTCCTGATGGAGCGGATGCCGACAGACGGCGCCCCGGACGACCGGCTCTCCGCGGTCTGCACCGACGTCGTCGCCGGCGGCTACGCGGCCGTGCGGCACCTCGTGGGTCAGGGACGTCGCCGGATCGGATTCCTCGGTCGTGGCGACACCGCATCCGCCGACGCGGCCTGGCGCGGGTTCCAGCGCGCGGTGGACGACCTCGCGCTGCCCGACATCCCCCGCGCCGTCGTCCGCCGGCAGACCTGGGATCATGCCGCGCTCACGGACTACGCCCAGCGCGCCGCGTCCACGGGCCTGGACGGTGTCGTGTGCCTCGGCGACCGGGAGGCCACCGCTCTTCTGCCGCGCCTGCGCGACGCGGGCCTCACCACACCGGATGACGTCGCGGTCGTCGCCTACGACGACGAGGAGGCCGCGGACGCCGCATTGCCGCTGACCGCCGTGTCGCCGCCGAAGCGCGAGGTGGGTCGGCTCGCCACGGCGACCGTGCTGCGGCAGATGAGCCGTCACGACGATCGAGCGCCCGTGCGCATGCTGCTCCAACCCGTCGTCCGGGTGCGGGCCTCCACTACGAACACCCGCCGATCTGTGCAACCGCTTGCAAAGACTTCTTCGGCATCTTAGGTTGGAGGGAGCGCCGCCCGAGCGCACCGCCGCCGGTCAGAGGAGTCCCGTGTCCGATCACCACCCCCGACGCACCGCCCCGCGCGCGCCCGTGCGCATCGTGCACCTCGGACTCGGCGCCTTCCACCGCGCACACCAGGCCTGGTACACCGCGCAGGCGGACCCGGATCGGGAGTGGGGCATCGCGGCCTTCACGGGGCGTTCGCCGGATGCGGCCACGACCCTTGCCCGTCAGGACGACGTCTACACGCTGCTCACCCGCGGGCGCGACGGTGACGAGCTGGAGACCGTGGAGGCCATCGTGGCCGCGCACGACGGCGCCGACACCGAAGCGCTGCGCGGCTACCTGGCACGTCCCGAGGTCACGGTCGTGACCCTGACCGTGACGGAGAAGGGCTACCGCCGCGAGGCGGACGGCCGCCTCGACGTCACCGATCCCGACATCGCCGCCGACATCTGCGCACTGGCGGAGGCGATCGTCGATCGCCATGACGACGCGGGCGGGGCGATCGCTCCGGGCGCGCTGCGCACGATGCCGGGCCGTCTCCTCTGGTCGCTCGACGCCCGACGACGCGCACTGCCCGACAGCACGATCACGCTCATCCCGTGCGACAACATCGACGACAACGGCTCCGCGCTGCGCACCGTGCTCCTCGACCTCGCCGCGCTCACCTCCCCCGCGCTCGGCGCGTGGATCGAGGCGCAGGTCGACGTGGTCAGCACCTCCGTCGACCGCATCACCCCGCGGACGACGCCCGCCGACATCGCCACGGTCGCCCGCTGGGGCCTGCGCGACGAGGCGCTGGTGGTCACCGAGCCGTTCCACAGCTGGATCCTCAGCGGGCCCTCGCGCGCCGGACGTCCGCGCTGGGAGGATGCCGGGGCATCGTTCGTCTCCGACATCGAGCCGTTCGAGCGGCGGAAGCTCTGGATGCTCAACGGCGCGCACTCGCTCCTCGCCTACGACGGCATCCTCCGCGGTCACACAACCGTCGCCGAGGCCATCGCCGATCCGGCCTGCGCCGCATCGGTGGACACCCTGTGGGATCTGGACGCGAGTCTGCTGGAGCCCGCCGCCGACCTCGACCTGCCTGCCTACCGCGCAGCTCTCGTCGCCCGGTTCGAGAATCCCGCGATCGCCCATCACCTGCGCCAGATCGCGGTGGACGGCAGCGAGAAGCTCCGGGCGCGCGTGGTCGATCCGATCCGCCGCGCCCGAGAGCGAGGGGAGACGGGAGAGGCCGCGCTCGCCGTGATCGCCGCCTGGGCCCGGTTCGTGGTGACGGAACAGCACGCCGGCCGCACCCTCGACGACGTCGCGGCGGACGAGCTGGCGACGCGTGCGTCCGCGCCCGATCCGCATCTCACGCTGCTCGACCTGCTGGCTCCCGACCTCGCCGCCGACCCCGACGTCGCGGCCGCGCTCGGCCTCCTCGTGCCCTGACACGGGCCCGACGCCCGCGTCATCGACGCTCGTCCACAGGCGAAGCCCCTCCACAGACGAAAGAGCGCCGAGCCCTGAGGCTCGGCGCTCTCGACGTGTCCGGCGCGTCAGCCCTTCACGGCTCCGGCCATCATCCCGGCACCGAGGCGCCCCTGCACGAACAGGAACAGGATGACGACGGGCACCGAGATCAGCGTGGCACCGGCCATGATGCCCGCCCAGTCGGTGGCCGACAGCTCGCTGCTGAAGGTCTGCAGCCACAGCGGCAGGGTGGCGTTGCCCGGCTTCGTCATGACGACGAGGGCGAGCGTGTACTCGTTCCACGCCTGCAGGAAGGAGAAGACGGACGCCGTGACGATGCCCGGTCCGAGCAGCGGCAGCGTGACCCGCATGAACGCCCCGAAGCGGCTGCATCCGTCGACCATCGCGGCCTCCTCGAGCTCCGCGGGGATGCCGTGGATGAAGCCGCGCAGCAGCCATACCGTGAACGGCACGACCGCGCCGATGTAGAGCAGCGACAGACCGCCGACCGAGTTCAGCAGGTTCCAGCCGTCCAGCATGCGGAACTGCGAGATGAACAGCGCCTCGGTGGGGATCATCTGCACGATGAGCACGAGCAGGATGATGAAGCCGCCGCCCTTGAAGCGGAACCGGCTCACCGCGATCGCCGCGAAGAACCCGAACAGCACCGCGACGACCACCACGACGGCGGTCACTCCGGCACTCATCCCGAGCGCCGACCAGAAGCCGCGGTCGGCGAGGATGCCGGCGAAGCTGTCGAAGCTCAGCGGGAAGGGGAAGAACCGCGGTGTGCGCGAGAAGAGCTCCTCGTTCTCGGAGAGCGCGGTGTTCACCATCCAGTAGATGGGGAACACGAGGAAGAACGCGGCGACGACCGCGACACCGTTCCAGGTGCGCCGCCGCGTGTCGTTGCGGCTGCCGATCGTCCGCCGCGAGCGCGGAGGGACGACGGCGGGGATGTCGGTGGTCCTGGTCATGGTCGGGACGCTCATTCCGAGACCTCCTTCTGCTGGGCGAACATCTTGGCGATGTACTTCCAGGTGAGCAGCAGGGTGAGGATCAGCACGATCGTGGCGAGGGCCGACGCATCGCCGTACTCGCCCTGCCCGATGCCGATCCGGTAGATGTAGGTGCCGAGGAGGTTGGTCTCCTCGATCGAGACGCCCGCCTGCTGCAGCACGTAGATCTGCGTGAACACGCGCAGGTCCCACACGATCTGCAGCAGTCCGACGATCATTACCGCCGGGGTGATGAGCGGCAGCGTGACGTGACGGAAGCGCGTCCAGGGCCCGGCGCCGTCGAGCTGCGCCGCCTCGAGCACCTCGTTGGGCACCTGGGTGAGGGCGGAGTAGATCATGAACACGATCAGCGGCAGGCTGCCCCAGATCACGGTGATCGCCGCGATCGTGAACACTCCCATCGGGGTGGACGTCCACGGGAAGCCGGCCATGTCGGGGAAGCCGATGCGCGCCAGGATCCAGTTCACCAGTCCGTAGCGGGCGTCGAACAGCCACTGCCAGATGACCATCGTCACCAGCGCCGGCGTCGCCCACACGAGCAGCAGTGTGATCTGCAGGGCGATCCGCGCCCACCTGCTCACCTTGGTCAGCAGCAGCGCGAGCAGCATCCCGATCACCATCGACAGCGAGGCGCACACGGCGCAGAAGAGCACCGAGCGGAAGAACACGACCCACATGTTCGGGTCGGCTAGGATGCGTCCGTAGTTCGCCAGGCCGACCCATTCGGGCTCCTTGCCGAACTGCTGGGCGAGCCCGAACTTCTGCAGCGACATCAGGAACTGCTGCAGCAGCGGCCAGCCGAGCGCGATCATCACGGCCACGAGCAGCGGCGTGATCAGCAGGTACGGGAGCAGCGCTCCCCGCGCGCGGCGGGCGCGCGCGCGGGGAACGGACTGCTGCGGAGGTGCCTCGGGGGCGACCTCGAGGTCGATCACGGGAGTGGCCATCATCAGTCGGCGTTGAGGGTCGCTTCGATCTTCGCGCCGATGCGCGTGACGACCGCGTCGATGTCCTCACCCTTCGCGATCGCCGAGTAGAGATCGACCGGGATGTTGTTGCCCTCCACGATCGCCCAGTTCGGGGCGGCCGGGGTGAGCGCACTCGTCTCGGCGATCTGCTGCTGCAGCTCCGCGTCGACGATGCCGTCGGGGATGGCGGACGCGAACGTGGTGTTGCCCGGGACCCATCCGGAGTCCTCGGCGAGCTGGCTCATGAAGTCCTTGCTGAGGATGAGCTTCATCGCCTTCTTGGCGAGTCCCTGCTGGGAGGAGTTCGCCGCGATGCCGACGTTCGATCCGCCGAGGAACTGGTGGCTCTCGCCGCCGGCCTCGACGGGCGGGAGCGCCATGACGCCGGTGACGTCGGCGAGCTCGGGCGAGATGCTGTCCTGCGCGAAGACGCGGTAGGAGAACATCGCGACCTCGCCGTTGTTGTACGGCACCCACGGGTTGCCCGCGGTCTCCTTGGCGTCGAGCGCACCGAGAGCGGAGCCCTGCCAGATGGTCTGCATCTGCTCGAGAGCCGCCTTGGCCTCCGGGGTGTCGAGTCCGCTGACCCAGGCACCGTCCTTCTCCTCGGCGTAGTTCGCACCGTGGGAGAACAGCCACCCCTCGAGCCCGTGCACGTCGACCACGGGGAAGTAGATGCCCTTAAAGCCGTCGACGCCGTCGGGGTTCGCCTTCTGCACGGCACCGGCCGCGGCGACGAGGTCGTCGAGCGTCTCGGGAGCGGGGATGCCGGCCTTCTCGAGCAGGTCGGTGCGGTAGAACACGACGCTGGTGCCCGCGTAGAGCGGGTAGGCGTAGGTCTTGCCGTCGAGGGTCGCCTGGTCGATGAAGCTCGGGATCAGGTCATCGCCGTCGACCTCCTCGTACAGGTCGGAGATGTCGGCGAGAGCGCCGACGTTGGCGAACGTGGCGGTCTTGGTGTTGCCGATCTCCACGATGTCGGGCGTCTCGGACTTGCTCGCGAGCGAGGTCTGCAGCCGCGAGACGATGTCGTCCCAGGGCTGCATCTCGACGGTCAGCGTGGATCCGGGGTTCTGGGCGGCGAACTCGTCTTCGAGCCACGCGACCGCATCCTCGGACACGGAGTCCTGCATCAGCCACACGCGGAGGTCTCCGCTCTCGGCATCGCCTTCCGAGTCGTTCCCGGCGCCGGAGCTGCAGCCGGTGACGGCCAGCACCGCGGCCAGTGAAGCAGCGGCCGCGATCAGGGTGCGTCTTGCCATTCTCGTTCCTCCATGGTCTTCTTCGACGGGCTCCGACAGGAGCCCGATGAACGGGTGGTCCAACCGAATCTCACGCTAACGTGCAATCGGTTGCATTACAAGGGCTTCTTCGTTGAAGAGGGTGTAACGGTTTTGTTTCTGTTTGATTACCAGGCAGTTTTCGCGCTCTCGGAGCGCGCGGAGCAGCCGACCCGAGCACCGCGGCGCGAACTCTCTGCACCGCGTTGCAGACTCTCAGACCGAGATCGTGGCCTCCGCGCGGGCGACCGCTTCGAGCACCGCGATCGGTGCCAGCAGCTGCGCCTCGGGGATCGGGCGCTCTCCCGATGCGAGCATCCGGGCGAAGGCGTCCACCCCCGGCTGCACGTAGTCGGCGCCGAGCACGATGTCGCGACCGACCACGCCGTGGCCGCCGACGGCCGTCGCCCGGAACGGCACCTGACCGTCGCCGTCGGGACGGATGAACTCCAGCGTCACGAGCACCCCGTCGACCCGGTAGCGCGCGACGACGCCCCCGGGAAGGCGCTGCACGTCGATATCCTCCGGCTCCCCGGGGACCAGCCGCTGCGCGACGTCGGCGATGTGGATGCCGTAGAAGAAGATGCCGCTGTGCGGGCTGGAGGCGTCCGCCGGTCCGGTCACGGTGACGGCCTGGAGCTCACCGATCGAGCGCAGGCTCTCGGCGACCGCATCCGTGTCGGCCACCCACCGCAGCGCGGACGACGAGGTGAGGGCGACGCCCCCGCGCTCGGCCGCGGCGACGATCTCCTGCGCGTCTGCGACGCTCGCCGCGAGCGGCTTGTCGACCCAGACGGGAGTGCCGGCCTCGAGGAAGGGGACCGCGTGGGCGCGATGCTGCGCCCCGTCGCGGGACGTGACGATGAGGGCGTCGATGCTCCCGAGCAGGTCCGACGACGCGGCGACGATCCGCTCGATGCCGCCGAGCTCCGCGAGCTCGCGGGTGCGCTCGTCCTCACCGGCGACGAGCGCGACGACGCGCACCGGGACATCGGCAGGCTGCTCGACGTTGAGATACCGGATGATCTCCTCGGCGTGGCTGTTCTCGATGCCGACGATCGCGACGTTCTTCGTTTCCATGTCTCTCATCCTCTTTCACTCGTGGAGGTCGACGGGACGACCGGTGCGGGCGGACTCGTACACGGCGAGCACGACCTGCAGCGCGCGGCGCCCGTCGTCCGTGGTGATCGCGGGACGGCTTCCGCCGCGGATCGCCTCGATCACGTCGAGGTACTGCCGACGGTGCGCCATGTCGACGTCGCTCCAGCCCTCGGGGACGTCGTGCTCGATCAGCGCGTCCGCCTCCGGCTGGTCCGCGGTCGCCGAGGCGAAGAACGACAGCCCGTCGTTCTCCATCACCGCGGTCCCCTCCGAGCCGTGCACCGCGAGGCGCACGGGCAGGCCGGGGTAGGCGGCGGTGCTGGCCAGCAGGAGCCCGATGGCTCCGCTCTCGAACTCGATCGTGGCGCCGGCGACGTCTTCGACCTCGATGCCCTCGTGGGCGAGTCGACCGGTCTTCGCGCTCACGGACACCGGGGTGCCGAGCATCCACAGCAGCAGGTCGAGCGCGTGGATGCCCTGGTTCATGAGCGCCCCGCCGCCGTCGATCGCCGCGGTACCACGCCAGTCGCCGGACTCGTAATACTCCTGCGGACGGAAGAAGGCCGACTCCACGACACCCGAGGTGACGCGTCCGAGCGCACCGGCATCGATCGACCGGCGGATGAACGAGGCCACCGGCTGGAACCGGCGCTGACTGATGACGGAGACCGTGCGCCCGGAGGCCTGCTCCGCGGCGCGGATGCGGTCCGCCGCGTCGAGGGTGACGTCGATCGGCTTCTCGACGATCACGTCCAGCCCGGCCTCCAGCGCCTCGACCACCGCGTCCGCGTGGAAGGCACTGGGCAGGCACACCGCCGCGAGGTCGAGCTCCTCCGTGCGGTACGCCTCCGCCGCAGAGGTGTGGAAGGGGACGCCGTACTGCTCGGCGAGTGCCCGCCCCCTCACCTCGTCGAGGTCGATGATCGCGGCGAGAGCACCGGCGTCGCCGAGGGCCGCGACGAGACGCGCGTGGACGGCGCCGATCACCCCCGCGCCGACGATCGCGATGCGCAGCGTTTCGGTCATGATGTCTCCTGTCATGGACGTCGGGGCGTCCGTCGGGGTCAGTCTGAGAGGCGCGACCAGGGGAGCGCGGCGCCGTCGCGGTCGGCGGATTCCTGGGCGAGGAGCGCGAGCCGGGTCGCCGCGAGGGAGTCGCGCGTGCCGACCGCGGGGGTGCGGCCGGCGGCGAACGCGTCGAGGGCCTCCTCCGCCGGACGCAGACCCGGCGGAAGATCGAGATCCCGCGTCGCCCGGTCCTCGGTGGTCACCTCGACGCGACCGCGTGCCCAGAAGATCTCCGCCGTGCCGCGGGTGCCGATCAGTCGCAGGCGGTAGTCGCCGTGCACATCGGAGGCCTGCGGCGTGAGCCAGCTGACCTCCGCGCTGACCACCGTGTTCGGGGTCGTGAGAGTCGCGGCCCCGTAGCGGGTGAATCCCTCCGCACCGCCGAGCGGGGCGGACACGGCGCCGCGCACGACGCCCTCGTCGGCGGGCGCGAACAGCAGCGCGGCATCGAGATCGTGCACCGAGAGGTCGGTGAGGATGCCGCCGTACTGCGCGCGGTCGAAGAACCACGCCGGACGCTGGTCGCGGTTGAGCTTGTGGGGTCCGGAGGAGGTGATGCCGACGATGTCGCCCAGCTCCCCCGCCCTGACCACGTCGAGGGCGGCCAGCGTCTCCGGGTAGCCGCGCTTCTCGAGGAGCAGGTTCACGGTGCGCCCGACCTCCGCCGCGACCGCCTCGATCTCGTCGAGCTCGTCAAGCGTCGTGCACAGCGGCTTGTCGGCGAGCACGTGGGCCCCGGCGCGGAGCGCGGCGACGACGTCGGAGCCGCGAGCTCCGTACACGCCGGCGATGACCGCGATGTCGACGCCCTCGGCCAGCAGATCGTCGGCCCGGTCGTACGCCGGGACGCCGAATCGGGCGGCGTGGTGCTCGGCGACCGCACGGTCGGAGTCCTGCACCCCGACGAGCACGAAGTCGGCGCGGTCGGCCCGGGTCAGCTCGTCGAGCACATAGTCGACGTGCGGATGGGCGGCACCGATGATCGCGATCCGAGGCATGGGCGACAGTAAATCATGCGACCGGTTGCATGGTCAACCGCCGATGCTGTGCACGGCCTCCGTCGTGGCCCGGACGACCAGGTGCGTGGCGATCGTGACGCGGGCATCCGACCGCTCCCCGCCGGCGAGGATGCCGAGCAGCAGCTCGGCCGCGGCATCCCCCGCCGCAGCCGATGCCGCGGAGATCGTGGTGAGTGCGGGATGCGTGCCGGAGGCGAGGGTGTCGTCGCATCCGATCACGCTGATGTCGCGCGGCACGTCGATGCCGCGAAGGGCCAGCCCGGCCATGACGCCCTGCGCGACCACGTCGTCGAACGCGATGACGGCGGTCGCCTCGGACGCGAGGATGCCGCCCACCGCGTCGCGCCCGGCGGCCGAGCTCGGACGCCCGAGCTCCTGCACGATCACCTCGAGACCCGCACGCTCGGCGGCCCGGGCGAGAGCCGACCGACGCTGCTGGTCGGACCACGACTCGCGGGGCCCGGAGAGGTACACGACGCGCTGGTGGCCGAGGCGGTGCAGGTGCGCCACGGCCTCGTCGAGCCCGCCGCTGGGGTCGATGAGCACCCGCGCCAGGCCGTCGATGTCGCGGTTCACGAGCACCACGGGCCGCGCGGCATCGAGCTCGCGGATGCGCTCCTCGTCGAGTCGCGGCGAGGCGAGCACGAAGCCCTCGACCTGGGCGCTGAGCCGCGACGTGAGGTTGGCCTCGCGGTCGGCGATCTCGTCGGAGTCGCCGAGGAACACCGCGTACCCGGCGGCGTCGGCCAGGGTCTGCACGCGGCGCACGAGCGGCGGGAAGAACGGGTTGGCGATATCGGGCACGACCACGGCGACGTTGCCGAAGCGTCCGGTGGACAGCGCTCGGGCCGCGTGGTTCACGACGTACCCGAGTTCTTCGGCCGCCGCCTTCACGCGCCGGACCGTCTCGGGGTTGAGCAGCTCGGGGCGGCTGAACGCGCGCGACACCGTCGAGCGCGAGACCCCGGCCACGCGCGCGATGTCGCCGATCGTCACCGAACCGGATGCCGGCTTCCTATTGCCTGTCACGTCACACACACTAAGCCCGTGCACCGCCGCCGCGCGCGATCGGAGGGGCGCGCGGAGCACGGACGCGCCCGTCGCACCCCGCATCCGATCGCGATCCGGGGCTTGACTTTGCAAGCGGTTGCATTACTCTTGCGAATCATGAGCACGACGACGTTCGCCCTGCACGCCCACCCCGACCGCCCCGCGATGGGCGCCGCCGCCGCACGATCGGCTGCGCACACGCTGCGCGAGGCCGTGGCCGCGCGAGGCTCTGCACGGATGATCGCCGCCGCCGCCCCGAGTCAGCTCGACGTCTACCGCGCCCTCGCCGCGGAGGTCGACGTGCCGTGGGACCGCATCACGATCCTGCACATGGACGAGTACATCGGTCTCGACGTCGCGGCTCCCCAGCGCTTCGGCAACTGGCTCCGCGCGCACCTCGTCGACGCGGTGCAGCCCGCCGCCTTCCACCCGATGCGCACCGAGCTCGGCACGGAGGCCGCGACCGAGGAGTACGCCGCGCTGCTCGCCGAGGGCCCCATCGACCTGGTGTGCCTGGGCATCGGGGTCAACGGGCACATCGCGTTCAACGACCCGCCCGACGCCGACCTCACCGACCCCTGCCCCGTGCGCACCGTGCAGCTCGACCTGGCGAGCCGCGTGCAGCAGGTCGACGACGAGTGCTTCGATACCCTCGACGCCGTGCCCACCCATGCGCTGACGCTGACCATCCCCGCCCTGATGAACGGTGCCCACCTGGTGTGCGCCGTCCCCGATGCGCGCAAGGCCGAAGCCGTCCGCGCCCTCGTCGAGGAGCCCATCAGCGCCCACTGGCCGTGCACCGTGCTGCGCCGGCACTCCCACTGCGAGGTGCACGTGGACCGCGACGCCGCCTCGCTGCTGCACCCCTCTCCCGTCGAGGCCGTGCAGGCGGCACGATGACCGCGGCGGCCGTCCTGCGCGGACGCGACGCCCTCGGCTCCGGCGGACTCGAACTCGTCGTGGAGCACGGCCGCATCGGCTCCCTCGCGCGGATCGCCGACCCCGGCGACGGCGCACCCTGGATCGGCCCCGGACTGATCGACCTGCAGGTGAACGGGCATCTCGAGGGGGATGCCAACGCCGCCGAGCCCGACCCGGAGCACATCGCCGCGATGGCCCGCTCACTCGCGGGGCACGGCGTCACCCGCTTCCTGCCCACCGTCATCACCGCGTCGCCCGCCGAGATGGTCGCCCGCATCCGCGCGATCGCCGAGGCCGTGCGCGACTCGACGACGACCTCCCGCGCGGTCGCAGGGATCCACGTCGAAGGCCCGAGCCTGTCCGACCAGGACGGTCCTCGCGGGGTGCATCCGCTCGAGCACATCCGCCCGCCGTCGATCGCCGAGCTGCAGTCCTGGCTCGACGCCGCCCCGGGCCTGCTGCGCATCGTGACGCTGTCTCCGCACCACCCCGGCTCCGTCGAGGCCACGCGCTTCCTCGTCGCGCACGGCGTGCGGGTCGCGGTCGGCCACACCCACGCCTCGGATGCCGAGATCGCCGCGGTCGTCGACGCCGGGGCCACGCTCTCCACGCACCTCGGCAACGGCGCCCACGCGGTGCTCCCCCGGCATCCGAACTATCTGTGGACGCAGCTCGCGGAGCCGCGGCTCGCAGCCGGCGTGATCGCCGACGGCCATCATCTTCCCGACGCCACCCTCGCGACCATGATCGCCGCCAAGCGCGATCACGGCCTCTTCCTGGTGAGCGACGCCGTGGCCACACCGGCAGCCCTGCTCGACGGCGGCGTCTCGACCGTGGGCGGCGGCGTGCACTTCGCCGACGACGGCGCCCTCCGGCACGTGTCGACCGGGTTCCTCGCGGGGTCCGTACAGACCCTCGACGTCGGCGTCGCGACCGTCGCGCGCCTGACGGGGTCTCTGGCCGCCGCCGTGCGGCTCGCGACCTCGGCCCCGGCAGCCGTCCTCGACGACGGACCCCACTGGACCGTCGGCGCGCGTGCCGACGTGCTGCTCTTCGACTGGGCCCCCGGCGACCGCTCGATCACTCCCCGAGAGGTGCTCATCGCCGGGGAACCCGCGTCCGACACGACCGACGCCCGCACCACCGTAGGAGGCACCCGATGAGCATCGATAAGGCTGAGGTGATCGTCACCAGTCCGGATCGGAATTTCGTGACGTTGAAGATCACGACCGCGGATGGGGTGACGGGGTTGGGGGATGCGACGTTGAACGGGCGGGAGCTCGCGGTGGTCGCGTATCTGACCGAGCATGTGGTGCCGCTGTTGATCGGGGCGGATGAGTCGCGGATCGAGGACACCTGGCAGTTCCTCTACCGCAGCGCCTATTGGCGGCGGGGTCCGGTGACGATGGCCGCGATCGCCGCGGTCGACATGGCCCTGTGGGACATCAAGGGGAAAGTCGCCGGGCTCCCCGTGTACCAACTGCTGGGCGGTGCGAGCCGGAACGGACTCCTCGCCTACGGGCACGCGTCTGGGAAGGAGCTGCCCGAACTGTTCGACTCGATCCGTGCGCACCAGGCGCAGGGATACCGGGCGATCCGGGTGCAGACCGGGGTGCCGACCCTGAAGGCGATCTACGGGATCGCGTCGCAGGCCGCGGACGCCGGGGGTGGGGAGGCGCGGTACGACCACGAGCCCGCCCGCCGCGGTGCGCGTCCGGTGGAGGAGGACTGGGACACCCGGGCGTACCTGAACCATCTGCCCGGGGTGTTCGAGGCGGTGCGCAACGAGTTCGGGGCGGACCTGCCGTTGCTGCATGACGGGCATCACCGGATGACACCGATCCAGGCCGCACGGCTGGGCAAGGACCTCGAACCGTTCGACCTGTTCTGGTTGGAGGACTGCACCCCGGCGGAGAACCAGGAAGCTCTGCGTCTGGTGCGCCAGCACACCACGACGCCGCTCGCGATCGGGGAGATCTTCAACACGGTCTGGGACTTCAAGGACATCATCCGCGACCAGCTCATCGACTACGTCCGCGGCGCGGTCACCCACATGGGTGGGATCAGCGCGTTGAAGAAGACTCTCGACTACGCGGCCATGTACCAGATCAAATCCGGGATGCACGGCCCCACCGACATCTCCCCGGTCGGGATGGCCGCCGCGATGCACCTGGGTCTGTCGATCCACAACTTCGGCATCCAGGAGTACATGCAGCACGGCTCCCGCACCGACCAGGTGTTCCAGCAGTCGTTCACCTGGACCGACGGGATGCTGCACCCCGGCAACAAACCCGGACTCGGCGTCGACCTCGACCTCGACGAAGCGGGCAAGTACCCGTACGAGCAGGCCTACCTCCCCTACAACCGCCTCCACGACGGCACCGTCCACGACTGGTGACCCCGAGGGTCGTCACGCCCGCAACTGCACTCGGGCGCGACGGCCCTCCGCAGTAGGCTGAACCCATCATGGAAGAGTTCATCCAGGGCTTCTGGACCTTCGCGGGGCACTACTGGTGGCTCATCTTCCCCATCATGGGGATGGCCGGCGGTGCGGCGAAGGCGTGGGAGCAAGGCTCCAAGCGCCGTCACGAGCGCCGCCTGGAGACCCTTCGCATGAAGGCGCAGCTGAAGACCGCAGAGATCGAGGCCCGAGCCCTCACCCAGCAGTCCAAGCGCCGCGGGCCCTCTGTCGTCGACACGACGGCATCCGTCGCCCCGAACGACCTGGTCGCGCGACTGTTCGCCGAGCACGACGAGATCACCGCGCGCTGGCTCGATTACGAGCTCGATGTCGCGAAGCTCATCGCGTTCCCGGCCATGAGCGACGGACGCCAGCCGCTGACCGCCGCCTTCCTGCGGGCGAAGAAGACCGCCGACGCCCTGCGCCCGGCATCCCCCGACGCGAAGGTGTCCGAGCAGCAGATCACCGAGTACCTGCAGGCGGTCGGCGACTACGCGGTCGCGTTCGAGATCGCCGAGAAGGACGCGCGACGTCTGCGCGACTCCACCTTCACCGAGCCGGAGCGCAAGCGGCTCGAGCGGGCGCAGCAGCTGCTCAAGGTGGCCGTCGACGACTCGGCCACGCAGGCCGAGCGCAACGTCGCCTACAAGCGCGTCCGCGAGGAACTCGACGGGCTCATCCTGCTCTCCGACGAGGCCGTCACCGTGCTCGAGAAGCAGGTGGCCCGGGAGTTGCCGGCACAGGCCGGTACCGCCCCGTCGGCAGCGTCCGCGCCCGCCGCCGCACCCGCAGCCGAGACCGCCCCGCAGCCGGAGCCCGAGCGCATCCCGGTCGCCGATCCGCTGCGCCCCGCCCCGCCGCGCGCGCAGCCCCGCGAAGAAGCATGACCCCCGAGAACGTCACCGGCCCGGTCGCGCACCACGCCGAAGGCCCCGTGTGGTCGACGGGCTGGGGTGGACTGCGCTGGGTCGACGGGAACGCCGGCGACCTGCTCACGCTGCGCACCGACGGGGTGACCCGTCAGCACATCGACGACGAGTACCTCGCCTTCGCCCGGCCGCGCGCCGGTGGCGGCCTCGTGGCCGTGGGGGCGCGCACCCTGTACCTCGCGGATGACGTGGACGGCGACGTCCGCGCGGTCGCCTCGCTGGGCGACGATCCGTGCGTGCGCATGAACGACGGATGCTGCGACCCTCGCGGCCGCCTGCTCGCGGGGTCCATGGCCTACGACGCGGCGGCGGACGCCGGAAGCGTGCTGCGCCTCGACGCCGACCTGAACGTCACGACCGTGCTCCCGCGGGCCACGATCTCCAACGGTGTCGGGTTCTCCCCGGACGGCCGGCGGGCGTACTACGTCGACACCGCGACGCACCGGATCGATGTGTTCGACGTGGCCGAGGGCGAGCTTCGCGGCCGCCGCGCGTTCGCCGTGATCCCCGCCGACCAGGGCTCGCCGGACGGCCTGACGGTCGCCGCCGACGGCAGCGTGTGGGTCGCGCTCTGGGGTGGCAGCGCGGTGCACGGCTACGACGCGACGGGCGGGCTCATCGCGACCATCGAGCTCCCGGTGCCCCAGGCCTCCGCCTGCACGTTCGGCGGCGACGACCTCGACACGCTCTACATCACGACGTCCGCGCAGGGACTGCCCGCGGACCACGGCACCGAGGCCGGTTCGGTCTTCGCCGTGCAGCCCGGCGTGCGCGGCATCCCGGTCACGCCGTTCGCGGGCTGACGCGACATCCGCCCCCGAGACGCCCCGACGGCCTCTGACCGAGACACGGTGCACTCAGCAAAAGGAACCGTGCCCCGGACACAGGCCGCCGGGAGGGAACTGCGGATCAGCCCAGGTGCACCCGCTCGGTGCGCTGGTGCTGACGGCCGAGTCCCTCGATCTCGATGGTCATCTCGTCGCCGTCCTGCAGGTACGGGAAGCGGCCCGACAGCGCGACGCCCTGCGGGGTGCCGGTGTTGATCACGTCGCCGGGCTCGAGCACCAGGTACTGGCTCAGCTCGTGGACGATCTGCAGCACCGGGAAGATCATGTCCGCCGTCGAGGAGTCCTGACGCGGCTCGCCGTTCACGGACGAACGCAGTCGCAGCGCCTGCGGGTCGACCTCGTCGGCGGGGACGAGCGCGGGTCCGAGCGGGTTGAACGTCTCGGAGCACTTGCCCTTCGACCACTGTCCGCCCGACACGTCGAGCTGATACGCGCGCTCCGACACGTCGTTCGAGATCGTGTAACCGGCGATGACGTCGCGCGCGGCCTCCGGCGACGGCAGGTACCGCGCGGTCTTGCCGATCACGACCGCCAGCTCGACCTCCCAGTCGACCTTCTCGGCGCCCGGCGGCAGCAGCACGACGTCGTTCGGCCCGACGACCGTGTTCGGGTGCTTGAAGAAGATGACCGGATGCTCGGGCGGCAGCGAACCCGACTCGGCCGCGTGGGCCGCGTAGTTCTGGCCGATGCAGACCACGGCGGTCGGACGCGCGACGGGCGCGCCGATGCGCAGCCCGTCGACGGCGACCGCGCTCAGTTCACCGCGGGCCAGAGCCTCGCGCACGCGGGCGATGCCATCGGCCGCGAGGAAGGCACCGTCGATGTCGACGGTGAGGGGCGAGAGGTCGTACACGACGCCCTCGTCACGGACGAAGGGACGCTCGTCGCCGACGGGACCGAGTCGCAGCAGTTCCATGATGATCCTTCGGTCAGCGCGCGGCGGCGTAGGTCGGGTTGACGATCGGCACGGACTCGCCGGCCAGGTAGCGGATGATGTTCTCCGCCGCGTGCACGGGGAGATCCTCCAGCGCCTCGGGGGAGAACCACGCGGCGTGCGGGGTCAGCAGCACCTCGTCGAGGTCGCGCAGGGGGGAGTCCGCGGCGAGCGGCTCTCCCGCGAACACGTCGAGCGCGGCGGCGCCCAGATGCCCGGCGCGCAGCGAGGCGGCGAGCGCCTCCTCATCGATGAGCGGACCGCGGCAGGTGTTCACCACGACCGCGCCCTGCTTCATGGTCGCGAGGGCCGCGGCGTCGATCAGGTGCCGGGTCGCGTCGGTGAGCGGCACGTGCAGGGTCAGGATGTCAGCCTGCGCCACGGCGTCCGGGATCTCGACGAGCTCGCATCCGGCCTCGCGCACGGCGTCCGCGGGAGCGTAGGGATCGGCGACCAGCACCCGGAAGCCCAGCGCCCGGCATCCGCGGGCGACGATCGAGCCGATGCGACCGAAGCCGAGCACCGAGACGGTGGTGGTCGACGGGCGGACGGCGAGCGGACGGGCGTCGACGGCCTTCCAGGTGCCGGCGCGGACGGCGCGGTCGTAGGCCGGGAGGCCGCGGGCCTGGGTCATGATCATCGCGATGGTGTGCGCGGCGACCTCCTCGATGCAGTAGCTCGGGGTGTTCGCGACGGCGATGCCGCGGGCGGTCGCCGCCTCGACGTCGACCATGTCGTAGCCGATGCCGACGCGGCTGATGACGCGGAGGTTCGGCATCCGATCCATCACCTCGCCGGTGATCTGGGCCCACTGGACGACGAGGCCCTCGGCGTCGGCACCGGCGGCGGCGATGTCGTCGAGGCTGCCGGATGCGGCACGCTCGGCGCGCAGTCCCGCCTGGCGGAGGGTGTCTTCGATGACGGTTCCTGGCAGGTCGCAGTCGCTGACGAGGATGAAGGGCTCGGTCATGACAGCGATGCTATAGCATCTAGCAAATGCTTGTACAGCGCGAGCCGCACATCCTGGACAGCCTCACAATTTGCTATAGCATCGAGTCATGACTGCTCGCCGCGCTCTGATCACGGGGGCGAGTTCCGGTATCGGAACCGCCGCCGCCCTCGAACTCGCCCGCGAGGGCGCCGCCCTCTGGATCACGTATGCCGGGCGCGAGGCCGAAGCCCTCCGCATCGCCGAGGAGTGCCGGGACGCAGGCTCACCCGAGGTGCACGTCTCCCGCCTCGACCTGCGCGAGCGCGCGTCGATCGACGCGCTCATCGCCGAGGTCACGGCCGCGTGGGGCTCGCTGCACGTGCTCGTCAACAACGGCGGCGTCTGCCCGTACACCCCCTACGACGACATCGAGTTCGACGAATGGGACATGGTCCTCGAGACCAACGCCCGCGGCACCTTCTTCCTGACCCGCGGCGCTCTCCCGTTGCTCCGGGCCGCCGAGGGCGACCGCTCGGTGATCAACATCGCCTCGATCGCCGGCCAGGTCGGCGCGCTGCAGACCGGCATCCACTACGCCGCGAGCAAGGGCGCGATCCTCGCCATCACACGCAGCTTCGCCCGGCACCTCGCCGCCGAGGGCATCCGCGTGAACGCCGTCACGCCGGGCCCGGTCGCGAGCGCCATCACCGACCAGCTGCAGGGCGCCGGACGCGAGAAGCTCGAGGCCGGCATCCCGCTCGGTGCATTCGGGCAGCCGGAAGACGTCGCCTGGATCATCGCATCACTCGCGTCGGAGCGGGCCCGGTTCATCACCGGCGCCACCTACGACGTCAACGGAGGAGTTCGCATTGACTGACCGCACCGCCCTCGACCGCTCTGCCCTCGATACCGTGCAGGCGCAGCTCGACGCCTTCAACGCGCACGACCTCGACGCGTTCGTCGCGACCTACGCCGCGGATGCCGTGATCACCGGCGTCGCGCCGGAACCCGTGGTGGGTACCGACGCGATCCGCGCCTTCTACGAGCCGCGGCTGCAGAACCCCGAGCTGTCGTGCGTGATCGAGACCAGCGTGCTGTTCGGCACGCGGTGGGTCGTCGCGCAGGAGCAGGTCATCAACGCGGGCGTCGCGACCGAGACCATCGCGACCTTCGACGTGGTGGACGGCCTGATCGCGCGGGCGTCGATGCTCAAGGCCTGAACCGCAGCACGTCTCCGTCCTGGACCGCCCGCCATCACACCAGGTCGAAGAGCTCGACGGCGTCCATGCCGACGAAGCTGGTCTTTCGGGACTCCATGGCCGCCATCCTCGGAATCCGCTCGAAGCGCCGATGCTCGGGAGCGATCATCAGGCGGAACGGACCCTTCACGAGCGCCACGGTCAGATGCGTGTCGTACCAGCACAGCGTCTGCCGGCGGGAGGCCTTCTGCGCCCACGAATGGACGAGAAGCCAGGCGAGGACGGCGAACGGGATCAGGACCCAGAGCAGGAGCCCGCGCACCAGCACCACCAGGTACCATCCCGTCCGGCTGAGTGCGTTCATGCAGCTGCGTCCTTCTTCGGCTCGGCGCGTCGAGCTCACGGTACCGGACCGGCCCGGGAACCCTGCGCATCGTGCCGGTTCACTCGTGCTCGGGCAGGATCGGGGACGACCAGCCCGGGTCGCGGCCGAGCTGGGCCGCCCGCGACACCGAGCTCGCGCCGTAGCGATCACGCAGGGTGTCGAGCACCCCGTCGAGGCGCGCCTCGTCGCCCCAGTCGATCGGCAGCTCGGGCTGCACACGGTCGGCGCGGTCGAGCTGCGACAGAGAGATGCCGAGCAGGGTGATGCCGCGGTCGGCGATCTCGGGCTGCGCCGCCGCGAGCAGCGTGCGCGCGAGGGTCAGCAGCACGGCGGTGCGGTCGGTCGGCGCGCGGAGCGAGCGGGAGCGCGTGGCCTTCGAGAAGTCGCCGAACCGGAGACGCAGCACGACGGTGCGGCAGACACGGCCGCCGTCGCGCAGCCGCCGAGCGAGCCGGTCGACGATCTGGGTGAGGATGAGGTCGAGCTCCTCGGCCGATCGCGGTCGGCTGCCGAGCGCCCGCTGCGAGCCGATGGACCCGCGTCGCCGAGTGGTGTCGACCGGGCGCGGGTCCCGCAGCCGGGCCAGCGCGTGCACATGGGCCCCGGTCGCCTTGCCCAGCATCCGCTCGGCGGTGGCCGCCTCGAGCTCGGCGAGCTGCCCCACCGTGCGGACGCCGTAGCGGTGCAGCTTCTCCGCCGTCACCGCCCCCACGCCCCACAGCCTCTCCACCGGCAGGGGAAGCAGGAATTCCTCCTCGCGCTCGGGCTCCACGACCAGCAGGCCGTCGGGTTTGCTCACGGCACTGGCGACCTTGGCGAGGAACTTCGTGCGCGCGACTCCGACCGAGATGGCGAGTCCGGCCTCCGTGCGCACGCGCTCGCGCAGCCGCGCCGCGATCTGCTCGGGGCTGCCCGCGATCCGCCTCAGACCCCCGACCTCGAGGAACGCCTCGTCGATCGACAGCCCCTCCACGAGCGGGGTGGTGTCGCGGAAGATCGCGAACACCTGTTTGCTGGCCTCAGAGTAGGCGTCCATGCGCGGTGGGACCACGATCGCATCGGGGCAGAGCTCCCGCGCCTGCCGTCCGCCCATGGCGGTGCGCACGCCGCGGGCCTTCGCCTCGTAGCTCGCCGCCAGCACGACCCCGCCGCCCACGATGACGGGCCGGCCCCGCAGCTCCGGCGCATCACGCTGCTCGACCGAGGCGTAGAACGCATCGAGGTCGGCATGCAGCACCGTGGCTTCCCCACGCATCCCGTTCTCCCGTCGACGTGCGGATCGTCGCACGGACCGGGGACACCGGAAGCGGTATCGGCGTCGGTATCGGTGCCGGTATCGGTATCGGTATCGGTGTCAGCTGGCACGAGGCGGTGTCTGTGACGGCGGGTATGGTCGGCGCGTGCCGGAAGCGGTGATGCAGTGGTGGGCGCGACGGCAGTTCTCCCGCGGTCGCGCTGTTCCACATGACGTGGGCACCTACCGTGCCGGGTGGGCGGCGTATCCGGAACTGATTCGGCAGTACCATCCGGAGCTGAACCACGGCATCGTCCTGTCGCAGATCCCGCTCGCGGCCGATGTGCTCCTCTGCTGGGAGTGCGCGGTCGGGCACCGGTTCGCCGCGACCCCGGCAGAGCAGCGCGAGCGTCCGGGACAGGTGCGACGCCGCTCCGCCTGGTGCCCGGAGTGCTCCGCGCTCGCCCGCCCGCAGCCGGTCGTGCTCGGCGAAGCCCGCGCCCTGCCCCGCAAGCCCCGTCGCCCGGCGCCCGCGATCTGCACGAAGACGCCCGACCTGCCCGCGGGGACTGCGTTCGAGAGCGCGTGCGCACCGCGCCCTGCCTCCGCCGCGGAGGGACGCCTGCGGGCGGAACTCGAGAGCCTGATCGAGTTCGACCCGGCCGTGAACGCCGTGAAGGTCTCGCGCCCGTTCTTCCGTCACACCGAGGTCTGGCCCGACATCGTGCCCCCGGAGCTGCGCGTCGCGCTCGAGTACGACACCGTCGGGCGCCACGGTCTGGAGCACGTCGGCAAGCGGCAGGACGCCGACCTGCGCAAGGACCGCGCCCTCCGCGCCGCGGGCTGGGAGGTCATCCGCATCCGGACCGGAAAGCTCGAACCTCTCGGTCCGCACGACCTCGCGCTGTCCTCGGTGAGCGCGAAGAGCCTGAGGCGCATCCTCGACGAGCTGCGCGTCATCCGCGGTGCGCTGCTCGTGGACGCGTATCTCCGCTGACGACGGCCTGCGGCTGCCCGACCGTCAGGCCCCGAACCGCTCCCGCAGGGCGGGGTCGACCGCGATGTCGCCGCCTTCGTTTCTTACGCATCTTTCGTTTCTTTCGTTTCAGCGATAACCTGTAAACGTCCCGTTCACATCAAGCCGGCGGGCCGAGGAGAAGTTCATGGCTGCATCACGCGCGCAGGACACGACCGTTTCCCCGGTACCCGAACAGGCGGATCAGATCGCCACGCTGCTCAGCTTCATGGAAGCGCACGAGGCGCGCCGCGGCGGAGCACCGGAGCCGAGCTTCTTCCTCAGCGGTGCGGGCGAACATGACCGTGTCGAGCTCAGTGAACAGCTCTACGCCGTCCTCAGACAAGCAGCAGCTGCGTTGAGTCACGGTCAGTCCGTCAGCATCTCCGCTCGTGATCAGGAGCTCACGACTCAGCAGGCCGGCGAGATCCTCGGTATCAGTCGGCCCACCGTCGTGCAGCTGATCGAGGCCGGCGAACTCCCTGCACACGTCCCCGGAACGGTGAGGCGGAAGCTCTACCTCTCCGACGTCCTGGCATACCGGGATGAGATTCAGTCGCGTCGCCGTGCTTTCATCGCGGAGAGTTCCGCCCGGTACAGCGACGCAGACGTCGACGACATCTCGGAATTGCTCACAGAAGCCCGCAAAGCTCGCTGACGCAGCGATAGACGCGCAGCGGCTGTGGAACACTCATCGGGTGTACACGGCCGTCCTCGACACCTGCGCCCTCGTGCCTGGCCTTCAGCGTGATTTCCTGCTCCAGCTCGCGGCAGAGAGAGCATACGCACCCCTATGGGGCACGGGGATCCTGTTCGAACTCGACTACGTCCTCGCGCGGATCGATGACCGGCGGGGCGTCGATCCCGGCGACAGCGATCACGCTCGCGCCCACCTGTTCGAGGAGATGACGAAAGCCTTCCCGGGGTCGACCATCACGGCACCGAAGAACAGGGCGTACGACTATCAGCTCGAGGATCGCGACGACGGACATGTCGCGCACGCCGCGATCATCGGGAAGGCGGACGCCATCGTGACGGACGACGAGCGAGCCGGATTCCGGACGTCGCGAGCTCTCCGCGACGCCAATATCGAGACGCTCAACCCCGCAGAATTCGCGGCGAACACGGTCGCAGCACATCCACATGCGGGGGCTCGGTCCCTCCTGCAGCTGTCGACACGACGCAACACGACTCCCGGCGCGCTGCTCGACGAGCTTCGCGATCGCTACGCCATGACAGGTGCTCATGCGGTCGTGCGATCTCTCCTCTGAGGAAGATCGTCGAGGTCACCCGTGACGGACCTCTCCATCGCCTCGGTCCCTCTTGCTGCCCGACCGTCAGGCCCCGAACCGTTCCCGCAGCGCGTGGTCGACCGCGATGTCGCCGAAGGATGCCGTCCAGGCGCCGTCGACCGCGATGGACTGCCCCGAGAGATACGGAGCCTCGTCGGAGAGCAGGAACGCCGTGACGGCCGCGACCTCCTCGGCACGGGCGATGCGCCCCATGGGCGGTCCCTCGGCGAGTGCGCGCTCCTCGGCGGCCGGGTCGGCGGCCCGCGCGATCTGGGCTTCGAGGTGCGGGGTGCGCACGCCGCCCGGCGCGACGGTGTTGGCGCGGATGCCGAGTCCGCCGTAAGTCACGGCGACGCTGCGGGTCAGCGCGTCGATGCCGCCCTTCGTGAACTCGTAGGCCGCGTGATCAGTGAAGGACGCGCGGCCGTGGATCGAGCCGATGTTCACGATCGCCCCCGCGACGCCCTGATCCACGAAGGCCGAGACCGCGGTCGAGCAGCCCCAGATGTATCCGAAGCCGTTGATGCCGAGGATCTCGCGCACGGTGTCCTCGTCAAGGTCGTGCAGCGGCGTGCGCTTCGTGATGCCGGCGTTGTTCACCCAGCCGGCGAGAGGCGCCCGGGCGCGGGCGGCTGCGGCGGCGCGCTCATGCGTCGCGCGGTCGGCGGCGTCGCCGAGCACGACCTCCGCCACGATGCCCTCTTCGACCGTGCCGGACCCCGGCGAGCGCTCGAGCCCGACCACGATCCAGCCGTCGGCGGTCAGGCGCTCCGCGATGGCTCGGCCGATGCCCTTGCCGCTGCCGGTCACGACGACACTGCGGTTCGTGACGACACTGCGGTTCGTGACGACGCTGCGGTTCGTGACGACGCTGCGCGGGGAGTCTGTCATCTCAGTCCCTCTCGAATCGGAAGACGGCGGGGTCGAGGTCGAAGCCGAGGCCTACGGCATCCGTCGGGTGCACCCGCCCCTCGAACGACGGACCGCCGAGGATGAACGAGGGCGCCGGGTCGTACGGGTTGATGCCGCGCGCGAAGGTCTCGACGCCGATGCCCAGGTGCGCGGTGACCTCAGGATAGACGTGCCCCGACACCGGCACGCCGCGCTCCACGGCCCACGCGATCATCTCGCGGGCAGGGGTCACACCGCCGATCGCGACGACGTCGAGGCGCAGCACGTCGACGCCGCCGACCTCGACCAGCGCCTTCAGCACGGCGGGGTCGGTCACCTCATCGCCGACCGAGACGGTCAGCCCCGATTCGCGACGGATGCGGGCGACGCCCGCGGCGTCCTCGGGGAGCAGGGGGTCCTCGAGCCAGGCGAGCTGCGGATCGCCCCACTGCGCGATCTCGGCCAAGGCGGCGTCCGCGTCAGGCCAGCCGAAGCCGACGTCGACCACGAGTCCCGTGTCGGCGGGGAGTTCCGCGTTCAGGGTCGCGATGAGCTCTCGCATGTAGGCGGGGTCGGGCGAGCGGGAGATCTTCACGTTCGTCCAACCGTCCGCCTGTGCCAGCACCTCGTCGGCGACCTCGCGCGGGGTGCGCGACGGCGAGGGGTAGGCGGCGACCAGCATCGACTCACGGGGAGCATCGCCGGTGCCGAGCAGCGACCACAGCGGCACACCCGCACGCCGCGCCGCGATGTCCCACAGGGCGATGTCAACCAGGCCGATCGCCCGCCGCACCAGACCCACCCGTCCGACGATGGCACTGCCGCGCAGCATCCGCTCCCACGTCGCAGCGGGGTCGTCGGCATCCGCCCCCACCGCGTGCGTTGCGACGAGCCGCTCGACGATCTCGGCCATCGGCGCCTCGCGCGAGAGGCAGTAGGCCACCCCGGTCGTGCCGTCGTCAGCGGTCGCCCGCACCGCGCTGTACTCGCGACGCGTCACTGTCATCGCGCCCAGCTGCAGGGGCGCCGGAAGCGGCAGCACAGCCGTGGCCGTGTCGATGCGGGCGATCGTGCTCATTCGGGCTTCTTCGCCAGCGGCACGCCGTAGTCGACCATGAAGCCGCCGTCGACGTAGAGCGTCTGGCCGTTCATGTAGCGCGACTGGTCGGAGACGAGGAAGCTGACCGCCGCGGCGATCTCGCTCGCCTCGGCCAGGCGCTTCGCCGGGATGCGCGACAGGATCGTGTCGAGGCTGAGCGTGCCCGCCTCGACACCCTGACGGAACACCCCGGTGTCGACGTAGCCGGGGGCGACGGCGTTGACCCGCACACCGCGCGAGGCCCACTCGGCACCCGCGGTCGAGGTCAGCCCGATCACCGCGGCCTTGGTCGTGGCGTAGGGCGCGCGTCCCGCCGAGCCGCGCGACGAGATGGACGAGATGTTGACGATGCGGCCCTCGCCGCGCTCCAGCATCCGCTTGCCTGCGGCCTGCAGCGCCGAGAAGACGCCGTGCAGGTTGACGTCGACCACCGCAGCCCATTCGTCCCAGCTGAGGTCTTCGATGCCGCGGTGGCGCTGGATGCCGGCATTGTTGACGAGCACCTCGATCGGGCCGAGCTCGGCCTCGATCTCGCCGAACACCCGGTCGACACCGGCATGGTCGGTCACGTCGAGCTCGCGCCACAGGATGCCGGCGGGGTTCTCCTGCGCCGTGAGACCGGGCACGCGGTCGGCCGCGACGACGAGATACCCGTCCGCCGCGAGGCGCTGGCCGATCTCCCAGCCGATGCCGGCGGATCCTCCGGTGACGATGGCGACGGGGGCGGTCATGGCTCTCCTCAGGGTCGGCGAGATTTGCTATAGCAAGTGTAGTCGGGGCGCGATCAGCGGTCGAGCAGGGCCGCGACGACCACGACGGCGTGCTCCTCGAGCAGGTCGAGCGCTCCGGGCGCGAGCGGGGTCTGCCAGGCCTGGTAGGCCCCGCGCTCGTAGGCGTCGCGCGTCGGCAGATACACGAAGCCGGGGCCGTTCGTGAGGTTCATCACGACGATCGGCGTCTCCGGGAAGCGCGCCCGCAACGTGGTCTGCAGCCGCGAGTACGCCTCGCCGGGATGCCCGACGATCACGGCATCGCCCAGACGCCAGGCCCACACCGGATGCTGCACGGTCGGGCCGTCGATGTACCCGTCACGCAGGTTGCGCGCACGACCGAGGCGCTCCTCGCGGGAGCGCGGGTCGATGTCCTTCCACTCCTCGGCGAGCTCGTCGAGCGTCGGCAGGTCGCGCAGGGGCAGCTCGACGCGCGTCACGGAACCCGCCGCGCCCTCCCCGCCGGCGGCTGCGCGTCCGGCCCAGATCGCGAGCGGCGCACCGGACTCGACGACGCCCTCGAGCGTCAACTCCTCCCCCGGGACCGGCAGCGCGTCCAGCGCCGCGAGCACCGCATGGCCGAGCGAGCGTCCGTGACGGTCCGCCACCGCGACATCGCCGGTGTACTGCTCACGCGGGGCCAGCTCCCCCGAGGCCCCCTGCACGAACAGGCACGGCGCCTCGGTGGCGGCCTCGACGATCTCGCGCATGGCGCCGACGTAGTCCGGCGACACCTCGCGGTTCTGCCAGGCGAGCGTGGTCGGGTGGCACGCGTAGTTGACGATCGTGCCGCGCACCGCGCCGTCGACGCTGAGGCGCCCGACCGTCACCGTGTCATCGGCCGCTCCCGCGGGGTTGTAGCCCACCAGCGGTCGGCCGTCGACATCGAGCTCGCGGTCGGCGGCCAGAGTGCAGGTGCCGGTCGTCCACTCGATGAGTCCGGGAACCGCGCCGTCCAGTGCCTCGCGTCCTGCCGCGATGCCCGCCGCGGCGAGCGCTTCGAGGTACCCCGGGATCAGCTCCCCGCCCGGCAGGTGCGCGTCGGCCGCGCAGAGCACCGCACCGGCATGGGTGTGCGAGAGCGAGAGCATCAGCTGGTCGGGCTGGAGCCCGAGGCCGTCGAGGATCGCCCCGCGCACGCTCCGCTCGTCGGCCACGCGACGCCACCAGGTTCCGTCGACCGCGAGCAGCACGCGCGGACGATCGTCGCCCCCGATGACGGCGAGCGCGGTGAGCTCGAACGGACGGTGCGCCCCCTCGGAGCGCTCCCAGTCGGCGGGACCCCAGTTCTTCGCACGGATGCCGACGGGCGGCGTGATGTCGCGCCGGGCCACGCCGATGCGCGCCCGGGTGCGGGGGATGCGGATGCGATCGCCGATCGCCGTGCTCGTCATCATGCCTTCCTTCCCACGCCGGCCGGAACCGCGCCGGTCACCGCTCCCTGAGACTGCCAGAGCGCCGCGGCCTCCGCACGTCGGCGACGCTCCAGCACCGGGTCGGCCACCGGGATCGCGGCCATCAGCCCGCGCGTGTACTCATGCTGCGGATCCGCGAACAGGGCGTCACGGGCGCCGATCTCGACGATCCGGCCCTGCTGCATCACCGCCACCGTGGAGGACATGTACCGGATGACGGCGAGGTCGTGGCTGATGAAGAGGTAGGTCAGACCCAGCTCGGCCTGCAGCTCGCGGAGGAGGTTGAGCACCTGCGCCTGGATCGACACGTCGAGCGCCGACACCGACTCGTCGAGGACGAGGAACTCCGGTTCGAGCACGAGCGACCGCGCGATGGACACCCGCTGGCACTGGCCGCCCGACATCGAGCGGGGCAGCCGGTGCGTGAACTCCTCGTCCAGACGCACGCGGTGCATGGCCTCGCGCACCTTCTCGGCCCGGGTCGCCCTGGTCCCGATGCCGTGCGCGAGCAGCGGCGCCTCGATGATCTGGGCCACCGTCTGCCGGCGGTTGAGCGCGGAGAACGGATCCTGGAACACCATCTGCATCCGTCGCCGCAGCTGCCGCAGCTCCTCGCCGCGCATCTCGTGCGGGCGGTGCCCGTCGAAGACGACGGCTCCGGCATCGATCCCGCCGAGCGCCAGCACGGCCTTCGACACGGTCGACTTGCCCGAGCCCGACTCGCCCACGAGCCCCACGGTCTCGCCGCGACGGATCTGGAACGACACGTCGTCGACCGCGGTCACACGGCGGCCGGAGCCGAGGGTGAACACCTTCGACACGCCCTGCACGTCGACCAGCACGTCGCCGGTCTCGCGAGCCTGGTCGACCGCGCTGATCGACCCGGCCTCGGCCACCGGCTCGGTACCGCGCTCGAGCACCTCGGCGGCCGTGCGGATCGGCTCGTGCACGTCGATCGTGAGGTCGACCACGGCGCCGAGCAGCGCCTTCGTGTACGGATGCTCCGGCTCGGCGTAGAGCTTGTCGACCGGGGCCTCCTCGATGACCCGCCCGTGTCGCATCACGTGGATGCGCTCGCAGAAGCCGGCCGCGACGCCGAGGTCGTGCGTGATGAGCACGACCGCGGTGCCGTGCTCATCGGCGAGGCGGTCGAGCAGGTCGATGATGCGCGACTGCGTGGTGACGTCGAGTGCGGTGGTCGGCTCGTCGGCGATCAGCACGGCGGGCCGCGACGACATGGCCATCGCGATCATGACGCGCTGCCGCATTCCGCCGGAGAACTCGTGCGGGTACTGCGCCAGGCGCTCCTCGGGCAGCGGCACTCCGACCTCGGTGAGCAGCTCGACGGCCCGCGCGCGGGCGGCCTCCTTCGACACCCGGTCATGCAGCCGGATCGCCTCCACGAGCTGGTGCCCGATCGTGCGCACCGGGTTGAGCGACGACATCGGGTCCTGGTAGACCATCGCGATCTCGCCGCCGCGCACCCGTGTCATCTCCCGTTTGCTCAGCGTGAGCAGCTCCCGATCGCGCAGGCGGATGCTGCCGCCGAGCTTCGCGCCGTCGTTGAGCCGCATGATCGACAGCGCCGTGAGCGACTTGCCGGAGCCGGACTCGCCGACCAGGCCGATCCGCTCACCGGGCCGCACCGAGAAGCTGATGCCCTTGACCGGCATCGCGTCGCCGTAGGAGACGGTGAGGTCCTGCACCTGCAGGACGGGCGTGGCATCCGTCATCGGCCCTTCCCCTTCCGATCGCCGCCGAACTGATCGGCGAGCACGTTGAGCAGCCAGATGGTGACGAAGATGAACAGTGCGGGGAACAGCACGTAGCCGATCGACTGGTACATCTTCTGGTAGCCCTGCTGCACGAGGGTGCCCCAGGTCGCCTCGGGCGGCGCGATGCCCAGCCCGACGAAGCTCATCGAGGCCTCGAGCAGGATGGCATTGGCGGCGTTGATGGCCGCCTGCACCACGATCGGCCCGCGGGCGTTCGGCAGCACCTCGGCGAACAGCAGGCGGCTGCGCCTCGACCCGAAGGCCACCGCGGCCGTGAAGTAGTCCTCCTGCAGCTCGCTCAGCACCGAGGAGCGCACGAGTCGCGCGGTCGTCGGGGTGAGCAGGATACCGATGATCACGGCCAACTTGACCGGATCGGCCCCGAACGCCGAGATGAAGACCAGGGCGAACAGGATCTGCGGGATCGCCATCACGGTGTCGGCGAGACGCATCAGGATCTCGTCGAGGATGCCGCGCGCGAACGCCGCCGCCATCCCCCACGCGATGCCGAGCACCATGGCGACCAGGGTGGCGCCTCCGGCGATGAAGATCGTCAGCTGTCCGCCGTAGAGCACGCGGCTGAAGAGGTCGCGGCCGAGCTCGTCGGTGCCGAACAGGTGCGCGAGCGAGGGCGCGGCGAACCGGTCGGGCGACTGCGCCGACGGATCGTACGGCGCGATGAGCGGCGCGAGCACGCAGGCCAGCACGATCACGGCGAGGAGACCGAGCGGGATCCACGAGGCGAGGGCGACCCGGCGACGCGGACGGGCGGAGCGCAGGGCGAGGGTGAGGGTGTCAGCCACGGCTGCTCCTTGCACGAAGACGCGGATCGAGCACGCCGTAGAGGAGGTCGACGATGAGCGTCGTGAGGATGAACATCGCGGAGATCAGCAGCACGACCGACTGCAGCACCGCGTAGTCGCGCTTGAAGACCGCATCGATCGCGAGCGAGCCGAGCCCGGGGACGCCGAACACGTACTCCACGATGACGACGCCGCCGAGCGTGTAGCCGACGATGAGGCCGAGCATCGTGAGCCCGGGGATCAGCGCGTTGCGCAGCGCGTGGCCGATCACGACGCCGCTCGCCGACTGGCCCTTGCCGCGGGCGGTGCGGATGTACGGGGCGTCGAGCACCTCGACCATCGACGCCCGCAGGAACCGCATGAGCAGCGGCGCGGCGGCGAAGGCGAGGGTGAAGGCGGGGAGGATCATCCGCACGAGGTTGTCGCCCGGGTCCTCGCTGAACGGGGTGTATCCGCGTGCGGGGAGCACCTTGAGCTGCACGGCGAAGATCACGATCAGCACGATGCCGATCAGGAACTGCGGCAGCGCCATGCCGGCGGTGGAGACCGCGGTGAGGATGCGGTCGACGATGCCGAGCGGACGCAGGGAGGCGATCACGGCGGCGGGCGTCGCGATGACCACGGCGAGCAGGATGCCGATCAGCGTGAGCTCGAGCGTGGCGGGAAGCCGCTGCGCGATGAGCTCGGACACCGAGTACTGGTTGAAGTACGACTGTCCGAAGTCGCCGGTGAAGACGCCGCCGATCCAGCGGAAGTACTGCTCGATGATGGGGGCGTCGAGGCCGGCCTCCTCGCGGAGGCGCTGGAGCATCTCGGCATCCACGCCCGGGATCGAGCCGAGGCGGGTGATGACGGGGTCGCCCGGCAGGAGCCGGAGGACCATGAAGACGAGAAGCGAGGTGGCGATCAGCATCGCGATGCTGATCGCCACCCGCCGAAGGATGGACAGAGCCACGTCAGCCCTTGAGCTGCGCGTTCTCGAGGTGCAGCTGGCCGCCGCCCTCGACCCAGACGCCGTCGACCTTGGTGCTCGTCGCCGTGACGACCGTGGACTGCAGCGGCACGATCAGCGGAACCTGCTCGTTGATGATCGTCTGCACGGTGCCCCACTTCTCGGCACGGGCAGCCTCGTCCGGCTCGGCCACGGCGTCGGCGAAGGCGGTCTGGAAGTCGGGGTCGACCCAGTTGCACTCGCAACGGCCCTCGAGGTAGAAGTTCAGCGAGTACGCGGGCTCCGGGGGCGTGGACTGGAAGTTCGGCACGATGTACCCGGGGAAGCTCTTGCCCGCGGGGTAGAACGAGTCGACCCAGGTGCCGATGTCGTTGTTGTCGATCTTGAGGGTGATGCCGATCTCCTTCAGGCTCGCCTGCAGGATCTCGCCGCTCGTGTTCCACTCCGGGTACTGCCCGGCGATGCCCCACCACGTGAGCGTGTCACCCTCGGTGATGCCCGCCTCGGCGAACAGCTCCTTCGCCTTGTCGAGGTCGTAGGAGTAGTCGGTCAGGTCGCCGCCGAACCACGGGTTGACCTCGCCGAGCGCGTTGTTCGTGGGCGAGACGGTGCCCTGCCCGTAGTACGCGGCCTCGAGGATCGCCTCCCGGTCGGTCGCATAGGCGAGAGCCTGACGGGCGCGCACGTCGTTGAACGGCGCGGACTGCGTGTCGACCTCCCACGACGGCCACTGGCTCGGGTTGTCGGGCGTGACGAGCGCGATGTCGCCGCCGCCCTCGAGCCCCGCGACGTCGCCCTGCGGAACGGACCACAGCACGTCGATGTCGCCCGAGCGCAGACCGGTGACGGCGGCGGTGGACTCGGCGGCCTTGACGAGGGTGATCTCGTCGAGCGCAGGGGCCTCGCCGAAGTACTCCGGGTTCGGCACCAGCGTCAGGCTGTCGTCGGGCGTGAACTTGTCGACGATGTACGGGCCGGTTCCGATCGGCTCCTTGTCGATGGTGTCGAGCGCATCGACGTCGATCATCTTGACCCAGACGATGCCGGCGGCGAAGGTCGCGATCGGCTCGGAGAGGGTGATGACGACGGTCTTGTCGTCGGATGCCGTGACATCCGTGACCATGTCGATCTTGTTCTTCTCCTGCGTCGCGGTCTCCGGGTCGAGGTAGTACTCGAAGGAGGCGACCGCGTCCTCGGCCGTGAACGCGTCGCCGTTGGAGAAGGTGACGCCGTCGCGGAGCGTGAAAGTCCAGGTCTTCTGGTCGGGCGAGGCCTCCCACTTCTCGGCGAGGTCGCCGACGATCTCCCCGGACTCGTCGGTCTTGGTCAGGCCGTTCCAGAGCAGGGGGAACAGCACCTCCTCCCAGGCGAAGGTGCGGATGGCGGGGTTGAGCTGCGGAATGCCCTGCGCGGCGGCGACGGTCAGGGTGCCGCCTTCCTGCGCCTGGCCGTCCGAGTTCGACGGGGTGCTGCTGCAGCCAGCGGTGAGGAGCGCGGCGGTGAGCAACGCTGCTCCGCCGAGCAATACACGACGACGCGACATGGGTGCCTCCAAGGGTCGGGTGGTGCGTTCGGGTAGGTAAGGGTTTCGCTATAGCATGTAGCAAAACCACAGATACGTCTAGAGCGAATCGAGCGGATGCGATCACGTTCTCGTCACGTCTCCGCGGGTCGTCATCCCGCCACTCGGGAGAAATCTGCCATAGCATCGAGCGAACGATCACGCGCCCGCTCGACGAGCTGACCGCGCCGCAGATCGAGAAGGGCACCCGAATGCGCAGCGTCTCGGATCAGAACATCGCCGAACAGGTCACGGACGAGCTGCGTTCGGCCATCCACTCCGGCGAACTCGCCCCCGGGGAGCGCCTCGTCGAGAGGAAGCTCGCCGACCGCCTCGGCGTGAGCCACATCCCCGTGCGCGAGGCGCTGACCCGCCTCGCCGAGGAGCGGCTCATCACGCGCGAACCGCGTCGCGGCGCCCGTGTCGCCCAGCTGAGCGCGCAGGATCTCGAGGAGATCTCGAGCCTGCGGATCGTCCTCGAGCAGTTCATGGCGATCCGGGTGCAGGAGCGCTGGAACGAGGAGTCGGCTGCCCGGCTCGGCGCGATCATCCAGGCGATGTCGGATGCGGCACCCGGTGACATCGACGAGGTGCTGCGGCAGGACCGCCTCTTCCACGAGACGCTCGCCGACCTCGCCGAGCACCGCTTCCTCGACGAGGTCAGCGGACAGCTGCGCGGCCGCATCACCGGGTTCATCCATGCGGCCAACTCCGCGCTGGACCCCGATGAGCAGGAGGAGCACGTGCGCAGCCACCAGCAGATCGTGGACGCCATCGCGAGCGGAGACCCCGATCGGGCGCAGGCCGTGATCGCCGAGCACGTGACCCGGGCGGTCGAGCGCATCACGCCCTCCGCGGCACCCGAGTGAGCACGCCCGTGGCCGGGAAGACGATCGTCCTCACCGGGGCGTCCGACGGGATCGGAGCCGCGGCCGCCCGTCAGCTCGCCGCGTCGCCGCACCGCCTGATCCTCGTCGGGCGCTCGGTCGAGAAGACCCGTGCCGTCGCCCAGGAGGCCGGGGCGGAGTGGTTCACCGCCGATTTCGCGCGCCTCGACGAGGTGCGCGAGCTCGCCGGGAAGCTCGACGCGGCTGTCGGCGACGACGGCATCCATGTGCTGGCGAACAACGCCGGCGGCATCTTCGGCGACCGGACCCCGACCGTCGACGGGTTCGAGAAGACGATGCAGGTCAACCACCTGGCGCCGTTCCTGCTCACCAACCTGCTGCTCCCCCGCCTGCTGGCGGCACAGGGCTCGGTCATCAACACATCGAGCATCGCCCACCGCCTGTTCGGCCACATCGACGTCGACGACCTCGACAACGCCCGCCGCTTCAGCCCGAACAAGGCCTACGGCGACGCGAAGCTCGCGAACGTGCTGTTCACGAAGAGCCTGCACACCCGGTTCCATGCCGACGGTCTGAACGCGGTGGCCTTCCACCCCGGCACCGTGCAGACGAACTTCGCCTCGGATTCATCGAGCATCATGCGGCTGCTTTACCGCACTCCGCTCAAGCACCTGCTGCTCATCGGCCCGGACAAGGGCGGCGCCACCCTGCGGTGGTTCATCGACGGCACGCCCGGCGACACCTGGTTCTCCGGCGCCTACTACGACGAGCGCCAGCTGACCACGAAGGTCAACCCCCAGGTGAACGACCCCGCCCTCGCCGAGGCCCTCTGGCAACGCAGCGCCGCCCTCGTCGCCCTCCCCCCGCGCTGAGCCGCGCCGTCGCGCCGTCGAGTGCACGGGTACTCGACGAGTGCACGGCCTCTTCGCGTCGAGAAGCCGTGCACCCGGCGACATCCCGTGCACTCGGCGGCACGGGGGGCGGGGGGGAGGGGGGACTCAGAGCACGAGGTTGGACGTGTCGACGACGCGGTCGCCCTCGGCGGGGAAGGCGGTGCGCGTGACCGCGGACTCGACGTTGCCGGTGTGCAGGAGGGTGGATGCCGTGCCGAACGCGGCATCCGCGAGCTCGATCTTCCCGCCCTCGAAGCGGTTGCCGACCGCGCGGTAGTGGGTCGCACCCTTTGGGACCGCGACGTGGGTGGCGGCCCCGTCGGCGCGGAAGGTGGTGTCGGTCAGGGTGAGGTGCAGCTCCCCGTCGCCGGTCCGCGCGATGCCCGTGCCGCCCTTGATCGCGACATCCGATCCAGCGATCTCGATCACCTGGCGCTCGCCGCGAGCTGCCGCGATGCGGGCGTTGCGGAGCGTCGATCCCTCGAACCGCAGGTGCGCGGAGGAGGACACGATCGGCGCGGCGTCATCCGCCGCGGTGAGGGTCGACCCGCGGAACGTGACCGCTCCCGACCCCGCGATCTTCATGCCGCCCACGCGGTCGAGCACCGTGTCGACGAACGTGACGGGCGTCTTCACCGTGGCGTTGGTGAGCTCGCCCGGCGCGACGAACGTGAAGTGCGAGTCCGCGATGACGGTCGGCCGTGCCGAGTTGTCGGACGACTGGGTGATGATGAGGGTGTCGGATGCCGTGCACCCGCGCAGCTGCGCACCGTCGGCGTTGATCCACAGCATCCCGGACCCCTCGAGCGAGGGCTTGCCGATCACCTGCACGTCCTCCAGGGTGAGGTCGGTGATGCGCACACGCGCCACGAACCACGAGCAGATGTGCTTGCGCACCGTGATGCGCTTGGCCGCGGAACCCCAGGCCGCGCCGGAGTTCGCGAAGGTCATGAGCCCCGAATTGCCGGTGTAGGTGAGGTCGTGCTCGTACTGGCCGTGCGTGACGAACGGCCCCTGGTCATCGCCGTCGCCGTGGCAGTTCTCCACCAGGCAGTACGCGCTCGCGGTGAAGTCGTTGAGGTGTCGGGCGTTCGCGGTGTGGCAGTTCGCGACGTATCCGTACAGGCAGTAGATCTGCTGCGTCAGGTAGCCGGCGCCGCCCCAGGTGACCGAGGTGGGGTTCTTGAGCGTGCAGCTCACGGTCGAGTAGTACGTGTTCCACCGGCGCTGGATGAGCGGCCAGAACGTGCCGGTGCCGTCGATGTGGTCGACGTCGCAGCGCACCGCGTACTCGAACGCCAGCGGGTGCGAGCCGGTGTACTCGTCGGTGCCGGTGCCGAGGAAGGCCAGGTTCGACACCGTCACGTCCTGCACCGGCACGACCCGCCGCCAGGTCATCGTGCGGTCCTTGCCGAGCGGCCAGCCGTTCTTGTAGTTGATGCGGATGTGCGTGCCGTCGACGATCTGCGTCACCTGGACCAGCCGCTGCAGCTCGCGCTCCCAGCGACCGGAGAGCGCGTTCACCTCGGCGGCGTACCAGTCGCCGACGGTGAAGAAGGAGGAATCCGCGACCGGGAAGACATCGCCGAGGTCCGGCACGACCTCGTTCAGTCGCGCCTCCTGCACGGCATCCGTCACCTCGCCGCGGAAGAACATGACGGCCGCGAACGGGTCGTCCTTGCCGGCGTTCTCGATGCCGTCGGTCGTCATCAGGTGGCCCCCGAAGTCGAACGCGATGTGCGACCGCGAGAACCTGTGGCGGCGCACGAAGTTGAGGTCGCTGTGTGCCTCGATGCGGTGGATGCTCGCGTCGGCGACCATCGCGTCGAGCGCGTCGTCGGCGTTCGCGGTCGCGTCCATGACGCCGAACTTCCGGAAGTCGACGACCCCGTCGTGCACGAGCAGCCATGCTCCGCCCTTGGGCCCTGCCACCACCGTGCCGCCGTTCGCCGCCGGGGCGCCCTTCTTGACGAAGCGGTAGAGGCCCGCGCCACCGTCGCCCGCCGCGGCGTAACCGGACATGTGCACGAGGTCGCCGTCCTTACCCTTGCGCTTCGCGAGGTCCGTCGCCGTGCCGCCGTTCGCGACGTTCGCCGAACCCGTGGAGCTCAGGGGCGCCACGGGTCCTGCGGCCTGCGCTGACGACGAGGCGCCCACCGCGGCCACACCGCCGATCGCCGCCGCGCCGAATCCGGCGAGCAGCATGCGCCTGCTGCGCAGGGCCGCGGTCTCGATCTTCTCCTGCTGGGTCATGGTCATCCTCCTTGCGGCTTCATCGCCGCGTTCAGGCGGTCGGCCTTCCGGCCGAACCGCGTCCTCCGATCGATCCCCAGACCCCAGTGCTGTTCTCCGAGCGGATGCTCAGAAGTAGTCGGCCGCCGTGAAATGGCGGATGCCGTGCAGTCGGGCCGCCCGCCGCAGCGGACGGATCATCCCGGTGCGATCGTCCTGCCGCACGGCGTCGGGCGCGAAGGCCCGCAGGGCGTGCTCCTCCTCCGGCACGGCGGGGACCGCCAGATCGCAGGACCTCACCTGGGCGGTCGCCCAGTCCGCGGCGACGGCGGCGAGAAGGTCGCCGTGCACACCCGGTGCGTGCTCGGCGTCGCGGGTCACGGCGCACTCCAGGAGCGTGCCGACCTCGCCGTCGATGTCGGCGACCGCGTAGCCGAGCGTCGTCGAGCCCTCGCTCCGCCGGTACAGGGTCGCGCCGCCCAGCCGCACCTCCGCCATCGCCCAGTCACGGTCGCTCCGCACCGGCGCGAGGACCACCCGTCCCTCACGCGAGTCCGCGTACACCGTTCGCAGCGGGCCCATCGCTCCGGGGCCGACGCTCTCGCGCACCACCCGATCGGGCGCCCCGGCGAGCGTCGGAGCCACCCAGCGCCCGGTCAGGGTGCGGGGCATCGAGAAGGTCTCGAAACCGCTGGAGCGGTACACGTCCGGTGTGCCCGTGAACAGCAGCGCCCAGTCGGCACCGGCATCCCTCCCGGCGTCCAGGCTCGCGGCGACCAGCTGACGCGCGAGGCCGTGACCCCGGGCGCGCTCGGCGACCGCGACGCTCCCGATCGCGTGCACCGCGGCGACACCGCCTCCGTCTTCGCGCAGTCGCTTGGGCAGGCCGTGGATCGAGCCGCAGATACCCTCCGCGTCCTCGGCCACGAACGTGTGCGCGAGGCGCTCGTCGTCGAGGAGCCACTGGTCGGGACGGAGCGGAGGCGTGAACGCCGTCGCCCACAGTGCGGTGAGTCCGGCGACGTCCGCGGTGCGTGCCACCCGGACGGTCGGCGCGCTCACCGCTCGTCCCCTGCTCCCCCGGCGGCGCGCATCAGCGAGCACCACGGCGCCGACCCGGTCATGCCATCGAGGACAGCTGGTCGCGGTCGACGGCGTGCGAGAGCGGTCGGCCCTCGATGAAGGCGTCGAGCTCGTCGGCGACGATCCGCCCCTGACGCAGCCGCCCCTGCCTCGTGCCGGCCGCCCGGTGCGGGGTGACCAGGACGCCGGGGAGCGCACGGAAAGGACTGTCGGCGGCGAACGGCTCCTCGTCGAACACGTCGACCGCGGCGCTGAGCCGGCCCCGCTGCACCTCCTCGAGGAGCGCAGCCTCGTCGACCAGCCAGGAGCGCGCCGTGTTCACGAGCCCCGCGCCGTCGCGCATCAGGGCGAGCTCACGGCGACCGATCATGTGGTGCGTCTCAGGGAGCGTGGGGGCGTGGACGGCGACGATCTGCGCACGGCGCAGGGCCTCGTCGAGCGGCACGAGTTCGGCGCCGAGAGCTGTGGCGGTCTCGGCGTCGATGGTGGGGTCGACCAGCAGCGGCTCGGCCCCGAGCGCACGGATCAGTTCGAGGTAGGCGCGTCCGGTGCGCGAGGCACCGATCACGGCGATGGGCGATCCGAGGATCTCGTGCTGCACGCCCGCGGCCTCCGCGTCGTGCCAGCCGTCGCCCGCCCGCAGCGCGTTGTGCATCTCCGGCACCCGATGCAGCAGGGCGAGGGTGAAGGTCAGCGACACCTCCGCGACGGACCGCGCCATCCCCGCGCCGGCCTGGGTGACCACGACGCCGCGGTCGAACAGCTCATCGGTCGCGAAGGGTTTGATCGTCGCGCCCGTGTGCGCGATCAGCTCGAGCTTCGGCAGCGTCGCGAGCACCGCGGCGTCGAAGGGGCCCACGCCCCAGCTCGTGACGACGATCCGCGCCTCCGCGAGCGCGGCATCCGCGAGCCGGTCGACCCGCACGAACGTCCCGCCCGACCGCTCGGCGGCAGCCCGCAGCCGCGCGGCATCGTCCGTCGAGAAGAACTCCGCGAAGAGCTCCTCCGAGACGACCGCGACCACGGTCGGTGCGCTGGTCGTGGCGCTCGTCGTGGCGCTCATCGCAGCCAGGCCTCGAGGTTCTCGGCGATGAAGGCGTCGTCGTTCAGGGAGGGGTACGCGTGGCGCATCCGCTCGATCTCCTCGGCCTGCCCGGGCGAGAGGCCCTCCGCGGGGTCGAGGCACCAGGTGCCCTCGAGCAGCCCCTGCTGACGCAGCACCTCGTGCACACCGGCGATCACGCCGTGGAAGTCGTTGCCCGGGTCGAACACGGCCTGGTTGACGTCGACCATGTCGGAGGCGAGGAGCCCGAGCTCGCGGTAGGCCTCGGCATCCCCGGCCATCGCGCGCTGTGCGCGTTCGAGCAGAGTGACCGCGGCACGCGTGCCGACCGCCCACTGGCCGAGCAGCCCCCCGACGAAGCGCAGCGTGCGCGCGCCCGACGGCGAATCCACGTGGAACTCGGAGAGCAGGTCGGCCACGATCGCATCGTCGTTGCCGGTGTAGAGGGCGATCTCATCGGCACGGCCGGACGCGGCGACCCCGCGCACCAGCTCGAGCGTGCGGTAGCGGTCGAAGGGCGCGGCCTTGACCGCGACGACCGCGGGGATGGACGCGAACTCGCGCCAGAACTCGCGGTCGAGCACGGGGCCGCCGATCGCGGTCTGCAGGTAGAAGCCGACGAGCGGCAGCACCTCGCCGACGGCGCGGGCGCGTTCGAGCAGGGCACGCTCGTCGGCGCCCGCGACGCGGGGACTCACCAGCACGGCGTCGTAGCCCAGCGAGCGTGCGAGCTCGGCTTCGGCCACGGCCTGGGCGGTGTCACCGGCCACTCCGGCGATGCGCACGAGACGCGCATCGCCGCGGGCATCCATCTCCTCCGCCGCGAGCGCGAGCACCGGCTCGAACAGGGCGTGCTCCGGATCGCGGATCTCGAACTGGGTGGTGTGCACCCCGACGGCGAGGCCTCCGGCGCCGGCGTCGAGGTAGTAGCGGGAGAGGGCCCGCTGGCGACGCTCGTCGATGCGCCGCTCGGCGGTGAGCGCGAGCGGGTGCGCCGGGATCACCGCACCGCGGGCGAGGGTCGCGGCGGCTTCCGGTCGCAGGGTGGGGACGGGCATCAGAACTTCCCGTCCCGCACGGCCCACTTGGTGGGCTTGGCGATCATGGGGAGGCCCTTCTCGATCCAGTCGGCCTGCATACCGATCAGCGTCTCGGCCGAGACGGACGGGTAGCCGAACAGGGCCATGCAGCGGCGTGCGTCGCTGAGCAGCGCGGTCGGCTGGGGCTCGTCGACGATCGTGATCTCACGGTCGAACAGCGTGCCGAAGCGGCGGGCGATGGACTCGACGCTCAGCAGCTCTGGGCCGGTCAGGTTGATCGTGAACGGCGCGGGCGAGGCGTGCACGAGGCTGCGCAGGACGACCTCGTTGGCGTAGCCCTGCCAGAGCACGTTGACGTTGGCGGTGGCGACCGACACGGGCTCGCCCGCGTGCACGGCGCTGCCGATGTCGGCGAGCACGCCGTAGCGCAGGTCGACCGCATAGTTCAGGCGGATGATCGCGACCTTCGTGCCGCGCTCCTGCGCTCCGAACTCGAACACGCGCTCCCGGCCGAGGCACGACTGCGCGTACTCGCCGATCGGCGCGGGCTGGACCTCTTCGGCCGCTCCTCCTGAGGAGGCGGGGAGGAAGGGGTAGACGTTGCCGGTCGACAGCACCGAGATCGCGCTGTCGCGGTAGCGGCGGGCCACGCGGTCGGGCAGAGCAGCGTTGACCTCCCACGCCCAGGAGGCGTTGGTCGCGGCGCCGAACTTCGCGCCGACCATGAACACCACGTTCGGGGCGTCCGGCAGCGCGGAGAAGTCGTCGTTCTCGATCAGGTCGAACGGGACGACCTTCACCCCTGCGGTCTCCAGGCGCTCGCGGATCGCGGCGTCGCCGAAGCGGGAGACGGCGTAGACCGCGTCGTCCTGACGGCCGGCGGCATCCATCCCGCGCCGTGCGAGCATCGCCAGGGTCGGGCCCATCTTGCCGCCCGCCCCGAGGATCACGAGGTCGCCCGAGCCGCGGGAGAGGTCTTCGATCAGGCCGGCGCTCGGTGTCGCGAGCGCCTCCTCGAGCTCCGCCTCTGAACTGAACTGGTGCTGAGTCACGTGGTGCTTTCCCTTCTTCTCAGCCCTTGATGCCCGTACCGGCCACGCCCTCCTGCACGTACCGCTGAGCGATGAGGTACGCGAGGAAGATGGGCAGCAGCGCGACGACGGATCCGGCGAGCATGGTGCTCAGCGGGACGTTCTGCTGCTGCAGCGACGAGATGCCGACGGTGAGTGTGAACATCGCGTTGGACTTCGCGATGATGAGCGGCCACAGGAAGTCGTTCCAGTGCCACAGGAAGACGAAGATGCCCAGGGTCGCGAGGATCGGCTTGCACAGCGGCAGCACGATCCGCAGGAAGATGCGGAACTCTCCGGCGCCGTCGATGCGGGCGGCCTCGAACAGCTCGTCGGGCAGCCCGGAGATGAACTGCCGCATCAGGAACACGGCCTGCGCGTTCGCGAGCGACGGCAGGATCAGACCCCAGTACGTGTCGACGCCGCCGAGGTTCGCCATCAGGATGAACGTCGGGATGAGGGTGACGTGGAACGGGACCATCACCATCGCGAGGAACGACCAGAACATCACCTCCTTGCCGCGGAAGCGCTTCTTCGCGAAGGCGTAGCCCGCGAGCGCCGAGAGGAACAGCACCGCGACGACCGAGACGAGCGAGTAGATGAGGGTGTTGCCGAGCCAGCCGAGGATGTTCTGTCCCGCGAGCACCTGCTCGTAGGCGTCGAAGGAGATGTCCTTCCAGGGCAGCAGGGACCCGGGGAGCTCGACGACCATGCCGGGCTTCAGGCTCAGCACGACCATCGCGTAGAAGGGGAAGAAGCTGAGGAGGCCGGCGAGGCTCAGCCAGACCCAGCGGCCGACGATCCCCCACCCGGTGGGCTGGAGCGCGCGGTAGGCGCGGCGCTGCTTGGTCGACATCTTCGGCGGCATCACCGGGGACTGCGTCGGCGGCTGTGTCGGAGGCTGCAACAGAGCGGTCATTTCTGCTTTCCGATCACCAGGCGCTGGATGAGCGCGACGACGAGGGTCATGACGAACAGGGCCACACCGATGGCGGCCGCATAGCCGTAGTCGAAGTAGCGGAAGCCCTGGTCGTACAGCATGTAGACGAGGGAGTAGCTGGCGTTCGCCGGCCCGCCCTGGGTCATCACGTAGATGACGTCGAAGACCTGGAACGCGGCGGTCGTCTCGATCACCGCGAGGAAGAAGAATGTCGGGCGCAGCACCGGGAGGATGATGTACCGGAACCGCTGCCAGGCGTTGGCACCGTCGACCAGGGCGGCCTCCTCGAGCTCGCGCGGAACGTCCTGCAGCGCGGCGATGAGGATCATCATCCCGTAGCCGAACCGCGACCAGACGCCGACGACGATGATGGCCGGGATGACGAGCACGGTGCTGCCCAGCCAGGACCCGCCGAGACCCAGCGGGGTCATCAGCGCCGACCAGGGACCGTTGGCGGAGAAGATCCAGACGAAGATCGATCCGGCCAGCACGAGCGAGGTGATGACGGGGAGGAAGAAGATCGAGCGGAAGAAGCGCGCACCCCGGAAGGCGCGGCGCACGCCGAGCGCCATCACGGTGGAGAGCACGAGCGCGATCGGCACCGCGAACACCGTGTAGATCAGCGTGGTGCCCATCGCCCGCCAGAACAGCGGGTCGGCGATCATGCGCTGGAAGTGGTCGAGGCCACGCCAGGAGATCTCGCCGGTGATGTCGTAGTCGAAGAAACTCAGGGCGACGCCGACGATGCTGGGGCCGAAGCGGAAGGCGATGAAGAGGAGGAACGCGGGGAGCACGAACAGGAAGGCGACCCGCGCCTCTCGCCGTGCGAGCACCCGTGCGACCCGCCCTGCGGGCCTCTCGGCCGTGGTTGCCGTCGTCATCAGTGATTCCTCACGTGGGGGAGTGAAGGGAACGGGAGCGTGCGGAGTTCGGGCTCCGCACGCCCCCGGTGCTGCTTACTTCTTGATGAGCGGTGCCGCAGCGGTCGCGGCATCCTTCAGCGCGTCCTCCGGAGACTTGTCCCCGAGGAGAGCGGCCTGGATCTCGGGAGCCAGCACACCCATCAGCGCACGCGACGACGCGTTCAGCTCGCCGACCGTGGTGTCCGGGACGTACTTCTCGACCTCGCCGAGCAGCGGGTCGTCCGCGTAGAGCGGCTCGGTGGTGCTGAGAGCGGAGAAGTAGCCCGCCGCCTTCAGGTACGGCTCGACGACCTCGGCGCCGGTGGCGTACTCGGCGAACTTCGCCGCGGCCTCCTGCGACTTGGAGCCCTTGAGCACCGAGAGCGAGCCGACCGTGCCGTAGGCCACGGTCTCCTTCTCGGTCAACGGTGCGAGGACCTTGACGTTCTCCTCGCCCCAGAAGGGCAGGACCTCGGGGACCGCGTTGTTCCACGTGCAGGCGACCTTGCCCTGGGCGACGGCCGTCTGCTCGAGCGGGACGTTGGTGGTGAGCGCCTCGGGGTCGAGGGCACCCGCCTCGGCCAGGTCGGTCAGGAACGTGAGCGCCTTCACGCCGGCCTTGCTGTCGAAGCCGACGTCGCCGTCCTTCGTGTAGACCTCACCACCGGCCTGCCAGAGCAGGGGGTAGTAGGTGAGGTTCAGGGTGTTCTCGGCGGAGGCCGGGTAGTTCAGGGCGTACATGCCCTTCGCCGTGAACTTCGGGGCCATCTCGGCGATGTCGTCCCAGGTCTCGGGGTACTCGGTGACGCCGGCGGCCTCGAACGCGGCCGCGTTGCAGATGAGGGGCTGGGCGCTGGTGAGCATCGGGGCGCCGAGGATGTCGCCGTCGAGCGTGACCGACTTCTTCACGTTGGGCAGCAGGTCGCCCTGGCGCTCCTCGCTCAGCAGGTCATCGAGCGGCAGGATCGACTTCTGGTACGCCGCGAGCTGGTCGGGGACGAGGTAGACGACATCCGGGCCCTTGCCCGCCGCGATCGCAGTCTGGAGCGCCTCGTCGCGGTTCGCCCACGGGAAGATCTCGTAGGTGACGTTGATGTTCTCGTTCTTCTTTTCGAAGTCGGCGATCGTCGAGTCCCAGAAGTCCTTGTGCACCGCCTCATCGGCGATGACGGGGTAGAGCCAGACCGTGATGTCCTGCTCACCCTCTGCGGTGCTGCCTCCGCCGGCCGAACATCCGGCCAACAGGGTGGCGGCCGCGACTCCCGCGGCGACGCCGATGAACTTGCTGACGCGCATGGTGCTCCTTTGCTTGAACCGTGCTGAGTACGGTTCATTATGACACTGGGATGGGATAATTCGTCAAGTACAAGTTCGCAGAGGCTTGTTTCAGGCGTGTTTCCCGTTCGAGAACATCAAAGCTTGATCTGAGAATTCGGTGTGCTAATTTGATCGCACCCGACGACGGAGAAGAAGAAGGGACAGCACATGGCCGTGACCAGTCCACTCTCGATCGTTGCGCGATCCGCCCTGCAGCTGCGCGACACGGGTCCCGCGACCGTCAACGACCTGTCGCGTTCGCTCGAGATCTCCCGCACCTCCGTCAAGAACGCCGTGACCGCCCTGGGCGAATCCGGCCTCATCGTCGACGCCCCCGTGCAGAACGGCGGCGGCGCCGGGCGGCCGGCTCGCCGCTACTCCTTCCATGCGGCTGCGGGGACCGTGGTCGGTGTCGACATCGGGGTCGCCAGCGTCCGCGTCGTGCTGGCGGATCTCGCCGGACTCGTGATCGCGCAGCGCAGCTACTCCGGCGTCGCCGCGCAGCCCGACGGCGCCTCGAAGCTCGCCGCGGTGATCGACGATGTGCGCCGCACGCTCGCCGCGGTCTCGATCCCGGCGTCGAAGGTGCGCGCGGTCGGGGTCTCGCTCCCCGGCATCGTCGACGACTCCGGCCGGGTGACCACGTCGGTCGTGATCCCGGAGTGGTCGGGCATCGACATCGGCTCGCAGCTGCGGCAGGCGTTCGGCTGCCCCGTCGCCGTCGACAACGGCGTGCGCCTGGCCGCGGTCGCGGAGCACCACCTCGGTGTCGCGCAACTCGTGGACGACGTCATCTACCTCTCGGTCGGCAACCGCATCGCGATGGGACTCATCCTCGGCGGTCGTCCGCGCCGCGGCATCCACAACGCCGCCGGCGACATCGGCCGCCTGGCCTTCCGCGGGCTGAACACCGAGACCGGGCAGATCTCGTGGCGCACCGCAGCGACCGCCGCCGAGGTCTTCGCGATGGCTCGCGGCGGCGACGGCGCGGCCCAGCAGGAGCTCGACGGCTTCATCGACGAGCTCGCGCACGGGATCGCGACCCTGACCATGACGGTCGACCCGGCGATGATCGTGATCGGCGGCGGGCTCTCCGCGGCGCACGAGCAGTTGCTCGACCCGCTGCGGGCGGCGCTCCCCGCGCACCTCGGCCTGCCGTTCCAGGTGCCGATCGCGGAGGCCCGCCTGGGCGCGGAGGCCGCGGCGCACGGCGCCGTGGTGCATGCGTTCCAGCGGCACGCCGCCGAGATCTACGGCATCGAGGACATGCCGGCCCCGCCGATCACCCCGCTGCCGCACGAACCCGCTGCGGCGGACGACACTGCCAGCGACAACACCGAGGAGAAGCAGTGAGCACGTTGAAGGTCGGACTCATCGGCGCGGGCGGGATCTCGCGCGTGCACGCCGATGCCTGGCGCGCACTCGGCGCCGAGGGGTACGTGACGTCGCTCGCCGGAGCCGAGGAGATCGCGGAGGAGTACGGGTTCGAGCTCGTCGCCGATGTCGACGCCCTCATCGAGCTCGTCGACATCGTCGACATCGTGACGCCGAGCAGCACGCACGCCGACTTCGCTCTGCGCGCGATCGCCCGGGGGCGCGACGTGATCTGCGAGAAGCCGCTCGCGGCGACCGCCGAGGCCGCGGCCACGGTCGCGCGCGCTGCCGAAGACGCCGGCGTGCGGCTCTTCCCCGCCCACGTGGTGCGCTACATGGGCGAGTACGCCCAGATCAAGGCCGGCATCGAGGCGGGACACGTGGGCACGCTCGCGGTACAGCGGTTCAGCCGCGCCGGCTCCGCACCGCAGACGCCGTGGTTCTTCTCGGAGAGCACGGGCGGCGGCGTCATCCGCGACCTGATGATCCACGACATCGACCAGGCGGTCTGGTTCGCCGGGCCGGTCGCCACGGTCTACGCGGTGCAGAATCCGCCGACCGTCGATGACCGGGTGCCCGCGCCCGTGACCTCGCACCTCGTGCTCACGCATCGCAACGGCGTCATCAGCCACATCCACGGCAGCTGGGTCGCGCCCGGCATGCCGTTCCGCACGAGCGTCGAGGTCTCCGGCTCCGAGGGACGGCTGCGCTACGACAGCGCCGAGGACAACGCGCAGCGCACGGACGCGGTGCTCCCCGAGGGCGACACCGACTACCTGCCGCCGATGTCGCCGCAGGAGAGCCCGTACTACGCCGAGATCGTCGACTTCGTCGTGGCGCTGCGCGAGGGGCGCGACGCCCGGGTCAGCCCGGCGGACGGGATCGAAGCCGTCGCCGTGGCCGAGGCCGCGTATGCCTCGATCGCCGCCGGTGCACCGATCGCCCTCCCCTCCCCCGAACGCTGCACCGCCATCGCCGAGGAGGCCGCCCGATGACCGCTCCCGCCCCGCTGCGGATCGCTGTCCTGTCGTTCGCGCACACGCATGCCCTGAGCTACGTGCACGCGCTGAAGGCGACGCCGGGCATCGAGCTGATCGCCGCCGACCCCGACGGCGCCGCGGCCCCCGACGACGCACCGCGCGGTGCCGCCCTCGCCGCGGAGCTGGGTGTCGCCTATGTCGAGACCTACGACGAGGCCTTCGCCTGGAAGCCGGATGCGGTCGTCATCGCCGCCGAGAACTCCCGCCACCGCACCCTCGTCGAGCGCACGGCCGCCGCCGGGGTGCACGTGCTGTGCGAGAAGCCGCTGGCGACGACGGTCGAAGACGCGATCGCCATGCGCGAGGCGTGCGAGCGCGCCGGTGTGATCCTCATGGTGGCGTACCCGGTGCGCTTCGCGCCGAGCGTGCGCGACGCGATCGCCGAGCTGCGCAGCGGCCGCCTCGGACGGGTGCTCGGCGTCACGGGCATCAACAACGGCAAGCTCCCGCAGGACCGGGCCTGGTTCACCGACCCCGAGCTCGCGGGCGGGGGCGCCCTGGTCGACCACGTCGTGCACTGCGCCGACCTGCTCGACGAGCTGCTGGGCGAGCGAGCCCAGACCGTCCGCGCCGTCTCCAACAGCATCCTGCACGCCGAGCGTGACCTCGAGGTCGAGACCGGCGGGCTCGTCACGATCCAGTATCCGAGTGGGGTCACCGCCACGATCGACTGCTCCTGGAGCTGGCCGATGAGCTCGGCCACGTGGGGCGGGCTCACCCTGCAGGTCGTCGCCGAGCGCGGCACGGTCACGGTCAGCCCCTTCGCCAAGGGGGTCGCCGGGCACGATGCGCACGGCGAGACCTGGAACCCGGTCGGGGCCGACCTCGACGCGCTGCTGCTCGACGAGTTCGTCCGCGCCGTCCGTGCCGGTCGACAGCCGCAGCCGGATGCCGGCGTCGGCATCCGCACGGTCGAGATCGCCAAGGCCGCCCAGGCGTCGGCGGCCCGCGGCGGCGAGGTCGTCGCCCTCGACTAGCCCGGACTAACCGATGTGGAAGGTGCCGACGTCGGTGCGTCCGTCGCTCTCGTAGATGCGGATGTCCCAGCCCGTCGGATACTTCTCATCGCGTTCCGCCTGCCACTCGAGAGCTTCCTCGGGGTTGTTCGGCAGGGTCGGGTGATCGGGCGAGAAGGCGTCGAGCTCCGCGGCCCAGGCGTATCCCTCGACCGCGGTCCCGTCATCCCCGACACCCGATACGGCGATGAGATCGGGCGCCCCGTCCGGACCGCCCTCGACCCCGAACGTCTCGCCGTGCTCGTTCACACCGAGGTACGTCGGCACATAGGTGAGGTACTGCATCGTCGCGGTCGCGGTCGCCCCGCCCGAGGTCGCGAAGGTCAGATCCGGCGTCGTGTCGTCGAGCGGGAAGTCGTACCAGGCCATGGTGGTCCCTGCCGCGACATCGGCGGCGGACGCGGTCGACGACGGATTGTCGCCGCCGGCGTCGGTGCCCCAGGTGACCTTTCCGGGCGCGGTGAGCGTGAGCGTCACCCGCACGTGCGTCGCGTCCTCCGGACGGTGGTCGAGGGGGAAGGTGACGGCCCCATCGACGGGAATGCTGTGCGGGTCGCCGAGGACCGAGATCACGGGACTGCCCGGCACGGTCCCCGGCGGCGCCGTGACGGCTTCGCCGAGGTCAGGGACCGGCTGCCCGGCGGGAGCCTGGGGAGCCTGCCGCGCGGAGAACGATCCGCTCGCTGCGAAGGCAGCCGTGGAGATGCCGGCTCCGGCGAGGGATCCGGCGAGCACGAGCGACACGGCCCACAGGCCCCGTCGTCGGGCCGGCCGGGCACGTGCCGCCGTGGTGATCAGCTCCGCGCGGATGGCGTCGGATCGCTCGGGGGAGAACGAGGGAGTCATGATGCGCTTCCTTCCGTCGGCGTCAGGTCAGGGGAAGAAGATGAGAGACGGGCACGGAGCCGGGACAGCCGCATCTTCGCGGCCGGCTCGCTGATCCCGATGGCTGCTGCCGCCTCCCGGATGGTGAACCCCTCGAGCGCGGTCAGCACCGCGAGGTGGCGATCCTGCTCCCGGGCTGCGCCGAGCACCTCGCGGACCCGGCGGGTGCGGGCGGAGTCCTTCTCGGCGATCAGCTCCGCCGGGTCGGGCGCGTGCTCCGGGCGCGGGATCCGCTCGAGGAAGCTCCGGTAGCGGCGGCGAGCGCGGCTCGCGTTGCGGTGCACGTTCTGGGCCGTCACCAGGAGCCACGGCAGCAGGGATCCGTCGACGAACCTCACTCCGGTCCGCTTCCGCCAGAGCTCCAGGAACACGGCGGCGGTCAGATCCTCGGCATCGGACGGAGTGTTTCCCGCCGACAGCAGACGACGGAAGACGCGATCCCGATGCCGATCCCAGACGATACCGAAGGCATCGCCGTCTCCCGCGAGCACCTGCTGCCAGACGCCCCGATCATCCACTGGTTCCATACTCCATAGTGTCCGCGGCCCCACGGAAGGTCACACCTCGCCCGAAGATCCCCCCGCGACTTCGTCATCCTGTGCTCGGCGCCCAGGTGGCAGGAGTATGCTGACCCGTTGGGTCGCTCGACCCCGAAGAGTCCCGAAAGGCGGTGATGGCGATGTCCGATGATAGTTACGACGCCGCCTTCGCTGCGTCGCGACTCCCTGCGCTAGCGCGTTGACCTTCCGGTCCGCTTTCGCACGTCCTTCTCCGCAGCCGTCGGCGGCGTCATCCGCCCCCTGACGAATCCGTGCACGGAGCTCTCTGCTGCCGTGCACCTGCGAGAACGGAGCCGCATCATGGCGCTCATCGACAACGGCGTGTACGTCCACGGACGTCGCGTGGAGACCCCCAAGAACCTGGACGAGACCTACCGGATGCTGGACGCTGCCGGGGGAATCGCGTGGATCGGCCTGTACCGGCCGAGCCCTGAGGAAGTGGCGTCCGTCGCTCGCGAGTTCGACCTGCATCCGCTCGCCGTCGAGGACGCGCTCTCCGGACACCAGCGCTCGAAGGTGGAGCGCTACGGAGACACCCTGTTCGCGGTGCTGCGGCCCGCCCGCTATCGCGACGAGCAGGAGTCGATCGAGTTCGGCGAGCTGCACCTGTTCGTCGGCCCCGACTTCGTGGTGACGATCCGGCACGCCGAGTCGCCCAACCTCGCCGCCGTGCGCGCCCGCATGGAGGCGAACCCCGGGCTGCTCGCGATGGGTCCGGAGGCCGTGCTCTACGCGATCCTCGATGAGGTCGTCGACGGGTACGAGCCGATCGTGGCCGGGCTGCTGAACGACATCGACGAGATCGAGGACCAGCTCTTCGGCGACGGCGACGACGACAGCGCGCTCTCGCGTCGCATCTACGAGCTCTCCCGCGAGGTCATCAACTTCCAGCGTGCGGTGCACCCGCTGAACGGGATGCTGGAGTGGCTGCGTCGCGGGTCGGAGAAGTACCGCATCGACGAGGAGCTGCAGCGCTCCCTGCGCGATGTGCTCGACCACACGATCCGCGTCAACGAGAAGATCGACTCCTTCCGGGCGATCCTCGAGAACGCGCTGACCGTGCACTCGGCGCTGGTCGCCCGCCGTCAGACCGAGGCCGGTCTCGCACAGAACGACGAGATCAAGAAGATCTCCTCGTGGGCGGCCATCATCTTCGCCCCGACGCTCGTCGGCACCGTGTACGGGATGAACTTCGACGTGATGCCCGAGCTGCACTGGGCCTTCGGCTACCCGATGGCCATCGGCGCGATGGCCGCCTTCGCCGTCGGCCTTTTCGGGGTGTTCAAGTACAAGAAGTGGCTCTGACCGGCCGCACGATGTCGCGCCCCCACCTGCGGAATCAGGTGGGGGCGTCGTTCTTCGGAGCAGACGCCCCGTCTGGGGCGACGGGTCGGCGGCTCTCGCCCGACCGGCGAGGTCTCATCGCGACCGGTGCTCGGTCCGTGCCAGGGCATCGGCTGCGCGGACCAGCGCGAGGTGCGAGAACGCCTGCGGGGTGTTGCCAAGCTGCCGCGCCGACACCGGGTCGTACTCCTCGGAGAGCATGCCCACGTCATTCGCCAGCCCGCACAGCCGCCCCATGAGCGCATGGGCCTCGTCGAGCCGACCGGTCACGGCGTACTGCTCGACCAGCCAGAACGAGCACGCCAGGAACGCACCCTCAGACCCGGAGAGGCCGTCGATACCGGTACCGGTGCGGTAGCGGCGCACCAGCCCGTCCGCCATCAACGTCTGCTCGATGCGCTCGACCGTCGCCAGCATGCGCGGGTCGTCCGGCGGGCAGTACCCCACCTGCGGAAGGAGCAGCAGCGACGCGTCGACCTCCGTCGTTCCGTAGTGCTGCACGAAGTGGCCGTCGACGACGCCGTGCCGGTCGATCTCCTCGCGCATCCGGTCGCGCAGTCCGCGCCACCGTTCGACGGGACCGGTGAGGCCGAACTCCTCCACCGCGACCACCGCTCGGTCGAACGCCGCCCACATCATCACCCGCGAGTGCGTGAAGAGCTGCGGTTCCCCGCGGATCTCCCACAGCCCCTGATCCGGGCGCTCGATCTGTTCGGAGGCGAACCGCACCAGCTCCCGCTCCAGCGGCCACGAGAAGGCCGACTCGTCGAGTCCCGCCGCCCGCGCTGCCGACAGCGTCACCAGCACCTCCCCGACGACATCCGCCTGGTACTGCTCCGCCGCGCCGTTGCCGATCCGCACCGGCGCCGAACCCTCGTATCCCGGGAATCCGGGGAGGATGCGCTCCGGGAGGTCCCGCTCTCCCGCCGGGCCGTACATGATCTGGAGATCGGCCGGGTCCCCGGCGACCGCCCGCAGCAGCCATTCGCGCCACTGCCCCGCCACCGCGAGGAACCCGTGGGCGAGCAACGCCTCGAGGGTGAGGGCGGCATCGCGCAGCCAGACGTACCGGTAGTCCCAGTTGCGCACGCCCCCGATCTCCTCGGGCAGCGCCATGGTCGCCGCCGCAGCGATACCGCCCGTCTCGTGGTTGGTGAGCGCCCGCAGGATCAGCAGCGACCTGACCACCTCATCCCGGTGAGGGCCGTCGTGCGAGATCCGCTCCGCCCATTCCTGCCACCAGGCCTTCGTCTCGGCGACCTCCTTCTCGACGTCGAGCGTCGGCGGAACCTCGAGATGCGAGGGGAACCAGGTGAGCTGCAGGTCTCGCACCTCACCCGCCTCAACCGTCACCTCGCCCCGGTGCTGATGATCGACGGCCTTCAGCGCCGCACCGCGCAGGGCGACGGCGTCCGGTCCGCCCATCGCGACCAGGCACGGTTCGGCGTCCGTCCCGACCTGGCGCACCCAGGGCATCACCCTGGCGTAGTCGAAACGGATGCTCAGACGCTGCTCGAAGGTCATCGTCCCGCGGATGCCGACGACCCGGCGGATCAGGTCGGTCCGCCGGATCGTCGCATCCGGGTCGAGTCCGATCGGCATGAAGTCGTGCACCTCGGCGACGGCATCCGGACTCTCCCAGCGGGTGATGAGCACGAAAGTATCGCCGTCGTATCGCCGCGTGCGCACCGCCGCCTGATCCGTCGGACGCAGCAGCCATCGCCCGTGCGACTCGTCGCCGAGCACCGCCCCGAACGTCGACGCCGAATCGAGCCGCGGCAGGCACAGCCAGTCGATGCTCCCCGCCGTGGAGACCAGCGCCGCCGTGCGACAGTTGCTCAGAAGGGCGTAGTCCTCGATGCGCGTGCCCGCATCGGGAGCGAGAGTCACCATGGCGTCGCGCCGCTTCTGCCGTCGATCAGTTCTCGTCGGCGCGGCTGATCTCGTCGAGCAGCTCGTCGAGGGTGTCGAACTCGATGGTCTCGACGCCGTCGAGATCCCGCACCTCGACGCCCTCGACCTCCAGCTCCTCATCCAGCTGCACGAGGATCCGCGAGTCGGGGAACTGCTTCGGCGCGAGGAACGCGAGCAGCGCGGCATCGGCGAACACCACGACGGAGGTGGCCTCGAGGTCGTCACGCAGGTCGATCTGCTCGACCACGGGCTCATCCTCGACGGCATCGTCGATGTCGGTCGCGACCTCGTCGATCACGGCCCGCCAGCGAGACTCGCTTACCGAGAGGATGCGGGCGAGCGCCGCGATCAGGGCATCGTGGTCGAGATCCTCGCCGTGCTCGTCGTCGTCCTCGAGCTCGGGGTCGACGTTCACGTTCACGACGGTTCCGGCGGCGTCGATGCTGGCACGCCCGTACACCAGGCCGTTCTCGGCGACGGGGTCTTCGAGCAGGCCGCTTTCGACGATGCGGGCCAGGAGCGTGTCGAGTGCAGACGAAGTCATACCCCCAGTCTTTCGCATCCGTCGCGGCCCCGGGGCGGTCATCCTCGTGGCAGCAGAGGTGAGAGGAGCACGGCGAGGGCGGTGAGGATCGCCGCGACGGACAGGATGCCGGATGCGCCGGCGCCCGAGTACGCGATGCCGGCGAGCACCGGTCCGCCGACCGCCCCGAGGTTCAGTGCCGCCGTGGCATAGGCACCGCCGAGCACCGGCGCCCCCGACGCCTGGCCGACGATGCGCGCGATCAGCGAGGAGCCGACCGCGAACGACAGCATCCCGCCGATCAGCGCACCGACGAAGACCGCCGGGACCGATCCGACCGCGAGCCCGAACAGCGCCCAGACCGCGGTGGTCGCCACGGAGCCGATCACGACCCAGGCGCGATCGAAGCGCGCGGCCCATCGCCCGGTGGCCGTCACGCCCAGGAAGGCGCCGACCCCGAAGACGGCGAGCAGCAGCGGGATCCAGGATGCGTCGATGCCGGCATCCGCCCCGATGACGGCGAGGAACGTGAAGACCCCGAAGGTCGCCGCATTGACGAGCACGGCGAGCACCACGGCCACCAATACCGAGCGGCGTCGCAGCTCCACGAGCTCCCCACGCAGATGGACCTGCGGCGCACGGGGAACGGCGCCGAGCGTCCGGTCCAGGAGCAGCGCCACGACGGCGGGAAGGCACAGCACGACGACGGCCCAGAAGGTGGAGCGCCAGCCGAAGGCCGTGGCGAGCATCGCACCGGCGGGACCCCCACGATCGTCGCCAACGTCGTGCCCCCGAGCAGGACCGCGACCGCGCGGGTCGTCTGCGCCGGGGTGATGACACTCCGCACGGTGGCGAGGGCGATCGCCAGGAAGCCGGCGTTGGCCAGCGCGGCGAGGATTCGAGTGACGAGGAGCAGCGCGAACGATGACGCGACGGCGCCGACCACGTGCGCGGTGATGAAGGCCGCGAGCAGCAGCACGAGGGCCGACCGCGGACGCCACCGGCTGGCGAAAACGGCCATCAGCGGGGCGCCGACGACCATGCCGACCGCGAAGGCGGAGGTCAGGAGGCCGGCGGTGGACGGATCGACGTCGAGATCGGCGGACAGAGGGAGGAGAAGGCCGGCGAGCATGAACTCGCTGGTGCCCTGGGCGAAGATCGCCAGAGCGAGGACGGGAACGAGGAACGGCATGGTGCATCCAGACGCGCAGAGCCGCACGCGCTCCGGAGCGCGCCGAGCGGCAGGTGAGAGAGGTCGACGAGGATGCGGGGAGCGCACGACGTGCGCTCACACCCGCGATCTAGCGTCTATCCGACTCAGGGCTCACCCGCCCACCGTATCCCACGCGCCCCTCATGCGTCCTTCGCGACCAGGCCGGCCACGTCGACCTCATCATTGCGCCGGGTCTTCGCCCACCCGTTGCGTCCGCGTACGATCCGATAGACCGCGCGAGCTCCCGCCACGTACACGTAGTAGTCGTACAGCCACACACCCCGATCCCCCAGAGGACGGCACGCCAGAACCCGATCCCGGGCTCGCTGTGACGGCGGTAGATCGGCCCCCACACGACGAACGGGCCGATGCCCAGCACGAGATACAGGACCACGAAGAGCAGGAGGGAGGTCAACGGCACGACGAGCGTCCCGGTGAGGAGCCCCACGGTCGCGCCGATGAGGAGGGTCACCGCCGCGACGCAGGCGAGGACCTGGAAGACCGGAAGCAGCAGGTAGTAGCAGACCTCGAGGACGCCGACGATCGAGAGCTTCCGGGAGCGGACGATCTCGGGGATGTAGCGGATGCACTGCATGTTCCCCTGCGCCCACCGGGTGCGCTGCACCGCGAACCTCCGGAAGTCGTGCAGGGCCTCCTGAGCGACGTACGTGTCGTGCAGATGACGGTTCTTGTGCCCCGCGAGCAGGATGTGGATCCCCAGCTCGTAGTCCTCCAGGAGGGAGCCGTGCCAGGGCCGATCGGACCGCGCGGCGATGTCGTCCAGGACGGAGAGGCGCGTGAACTGGCCGTTCCCTCCGAGACCCACCGTCTGCGTCCACCCGCGAAGCGCCTGGACCGCGGCGATCTGGCCCCGGAACTCCATGTCCTGCATCCGGATGAGGAAGCGGCCGAAGGCGTTCCTCGCACGCCCGGCACCCGCCACGGGCCGGCGGTCATCACGGTTCTTCATGTAGACGGTGACCTGCGCCGCGCCGACCTCGGGATCCCCGAACGCTTTCGGGGAGGCGGCCTGCCGGAGGATGTTCTCGGCCACCTCGCCGTCGGCGTCGACCACGCAGGCGACGACGCGCGACCGGTCGGTGCCGGCGGGGAGGAAGGCGTTCATCGCGAAGTACGCGGCGTTGAGCGCATCGCCCTTTCCGGTCCGGGCTTCCGGCCGACGCCGCTGCACGAGATGCACGAAGGTGTCCGCGTCGGCGGCCGCCTGCACGATCGCCGCCGTCCCGTCGTCGCTGTCGTCGTCGATCACCCAGACATGGGCCTGCGGAACCGTGGTGCGGAGCATGCGGATCGTGCGCCCGATGACGACCTCCTCGTCGCGGCACGGCACGAACATGTGCCACTCGAACGCATCGACCGGTCCTTCCGGGTCGGGCGTGCGGCGAAGGAAGGGGACCACGATCAGGATCACGTAGACGATGAACGCGAGGGTGATGAGGAGCGAGTACGTCCCGGCGATGGCGAGCACGGCGGCCTCAGCGCGCAGGGGCGGCGGACGACACGGACATCAGGCGGCCTCGGCCGTGATCGCGGAGCGGATGTGCTCCGCGATGCGCTCCGTCGCGTGGCCATCGCCGAACGGGGAGGGCAGGGCGACCAGCCCGGCGAGGTTCTTCTCCACGGAGGAGAGCACGGCGGCGGCCTCGCCCGCGAGCGTCTGCGGCGTGACCAGGCGCGTGAAGGAGCCCAGGGCCTCCGGTCGTTCGGTCGAGTCCCGGACCACGAGGACCGTGCGGCCGAGCACCGTGGCCTCCTCCTGGATACCGCCGGAGTCCGAGACCAGCAGCGCGGCATTGGCCGCGAGGGCGAGGAACCGCTCGTACGTGTACGGTTCCTCGGAGACCAGGCCGTCCAGCAGGTGCTCGGCGTCGAGCGCGGTCAGCATCGCCCGCGTACGCGGATGCACGGGGAAGATCACCGGCCACCCCGACGCGGCGATCTCGTTGAACGCGTGCAGCGTGGTGAGGAGGTTGTCCGGGGTGTCGACGTTCTCCTGCCGGTGCAGCGTCGCGAGCACGTAGTGCGCCGACCGGAGACCGAGTCGCTCGAGCTCGTCGCGGTCGGGCCCGGCGGCGGCCCGCTGCATCCGGACGGCCTCGACGACGGGGTTGCCCGTGACGAGGATGCGGTCGTCGTCGATGCCCTCGGCGAGGAGGTTGTCACGGTTGGCCTCGGTCGCGGCGTACAGGTCATCGGCGATGTGGTCGACCATCACCCGGTTGTGCTCCTCCGGCATGCGGCGGTCGTCCGCGCGAAGCCCTGCTTCGACGTGTCCGAGCCGCACACCGGCGGCGTTCGCGGCGAGCGCGGCGGCGATCGTCGCGTTCGTGTCCCCCTGGACGACGACGTACTGCGGCTCGACCTGGGCGATCGCCTCCGCGATCTGCTCCGCGCCGCGTCCGATCTGCGCCGCCCGCGGCAGACCACCGACACGGAGCCGTCGATGCACCCGCTCGATCCCGCACGAGTGCAGGAACACCTCCGACATCCCGCGGTCGTAGTGCTGGCCGGTGTGGACGACGTACGCGGCGTCGCCGAGGCAGCGCACCAGCGGGGCGAGCTTGACGATCTCGGGCCGGGTGCCGAACACGATCATCACCGAAGACTTCGGCAGTTCGACGGCCTCGGGCGGTGTGGAGAGCTTCATTTTGGGTACCTCGATCAGCCCCCGGGTGGACCCCGTGGCCGACGTGATGAGTTGTGAGGTGCCTGCGGTGCGGTACGCGCCGCGGGCAATGAGGAACCGACAGTACCCGCCGTCTTCCCCATCGCCCGTGCCCATCTCTGCACGCATATCGACGTTCCGGCATACGTCGGCAGAAGCACCGCGGCCACTAGGCTCGGAGCCGTGTCGAACGCCGAATCCCCCGCCACCGCATCCGCCGTCTCCGACCTCCGCCGCATCGCCGCCGCACTCGCGGACCCCGCGCCGCGGAACTGGATCATCACGGGCGACTCCATCACCCACGGCCTCGTGCACACCCAGGGTGGTCGCAGCTATCCGGAGCACCTGCACGAGCTGATCCGCGGCGAGCTGGAGCGCGTGCGCGACATCGTGCTGAACACGGCCATCAGCGGCAACCGCATCGTCGACCTCCTCGACGACTGGGACCGCCGCGTCGCGGACTGGAACCCCGATGTCGTGACGCTCATGATCGGCACGAACGACGCCTCGGACGGCGGGCCGCGCGAGGTCATCTCCGCGTCCGACTACGCCGCGTCGCTGCGGGAGTTCGTGGCCCGCGTGCGGGCCATCGGCGCCGTCCCGGTGCTGCAGACGCCGCCCGCGATCGATGTGCGCAACGCTCCGGAGCGCGCCCGGATCGGCGAGTTCGCCGACGCCGTGCGCGAGGTCGCGGCGAGCGAGGACGTGATCCTCGTGGATCAGTACGCCCGCTTCGCCGAGCTCGGTGCCGGCGGAGTGCCGTGGGGGCTGATGAACGACCCGTTCCACCCGAACACGACCGGTCACGCCGTCCTCGCGCTCGAGCTGGCGGCCGCCCTCGGCATCCGTCCCGAAGGACCGCGCGCACGCACCACCGCACTGCTCGAGGGCCTGATCGCGACGGCGCGCCTGAACGGCTGACAGCCGCCGCAGCCCTCACCCGCGCGGGGCGAACTCGCTCTGGACGCCGCCCGCGGCGCACCAGTAGGTTGAGCGCATTCGCAGTCGTCGAGAGGTGGGGGCATGTCTCACGTGGTGGCAACCGGGGCCGGCAAGGCCATGATGGAGCGGCGGAACGATCCGACGCACGATTACATCCTCGAACTCACCGGCAAGGAGCGCCCCCGGGTGCTCTTCGTCGGCACGGCGACCGGCGATGACGCCGCGTACATCGTGAGCTTCTACTCCACCTACGATTCCGACCGCTGCGCGCCGCACCACCTGCCGCTCTTCCATCGGGCGGTGGACGATCTCGCGGGCTACGTGAAGGGCTTCGACGTGATCCACGTCGGCGGCGGCAATACGGCGAACATGCTCGACGTCTGGAAGCGCCAGGGCCTCGACGAGATCATGCGCGAGATGTGGGAGGACCCCGACTCGAACGTCGTCTTCACGGGCGGCAGCGCCGGCGGCATCTGCTGGTTCGAGGGCGGCACCACCGACAGCTACGGCCCCACCCTCCAGGTCCTGCCGGAGGGACTCGGGTTCCTGCACGGCAGCTTCTGCCCGCACTACGACGCCGAGGACCAGCGCCGCCCGCTCTTCCACGCGTCCCTGCTGAGCGGCGAGCTCTCCACGGGCTACGCAGTCGGCAACCTGCAGTCGCTGCACTTCGAGAACTCCGAGTTCGTCACCGCGATCAGCCCGGTCGAGAACGCGCTCGCGCTACGGGTCGAGGCCATCGACGGGAAGATCGTCGAGACCGAGCTGCCCACGACCGTGCTCACCGGGAACGCCCCGATCGTGAAGGGACCGTCGTCATGAACGACAACGTGTGGATCCTCATCGCGCAGCTGATCATCGTCATCGGCGCCATCTACATGGGCACCCGCACGAGCGGGATCGGCCTGGGCGTCTGGGGACTGGTCGGCGTCGCCATCCTCATCTTCTTCTTCGGCGAGGCACCGGGCAACGCTCCGGTCGACGCGGTCTTCATCGTCATCACCGTGATCACCGCGGCGTCGACCATGCAGGCGGCGGGCGGCATCGACTGGATGGTGTCGGTCGCCGCGAAGGTCATCCGCCGCAAGCCGAAATCCGTGGTGTTCCTCGCTCCGGCCATGTCGTTCCTCTTCACGGTCGGCGCCGGCACGGGCAACATCTTCTACCCGCTGCTGCCCGTGATCTACGACGTCTCGTACCAGCAGAAGATCCGTCCCGAGCGGGCGCTCTCGGTCTCGGCCGTCGCCTCGCAGGTCGGCATCCTGTGCTCGCCCGTCTCCGCCGCCACCGCCTCGATGGTGGTGCTGCTCGCTCCGCAGGGCGTCGACCTCGGCGGGCTGCTGCTCATCATGTGGCCGGCCTCCATCGCCGGTCTCTTCGTCGCCGCGCTCGTCATGATGCGCCACGGCAAGGATCTCGAGGAAGACCCGGAGTTCCAGCGCCGCCTGGCCGACCACCAGATCAAGCCGCCGACGGTCGATGCCCACGAGAACAAGCTCGCGCCGACCGCCGTGCTGTCCGCCGCACTGTTCCTCGCCGGCGTCGCGGTGATCGTGTTCTTCGGCCTGTTCGAGAACCTGCGTCCGGTGATCGGCACCGACGATGCGGGCGACCCGGTGCGGCTCAGCGTCACGGTCATCATCGAGGTGACGATGGGCATCATCGCCGCCCTGATCTTCGTCTTCTGCAAGGTGAAGGCGGCTGACGTCCCCAAGCAGCCCACCTTCCCCGCCGGCATCGTCGGAGCCATCGCCCTCTTCGGTATCGCGTGGCTCGCCAACACCTTCGTCGCGGCGAACCAGAAGCTCATCGTCGACGGGCTCGGCTCGGTGGTCTCCGGATCGTCGGCGTTCCTCGGCGCGCTGCTCTTCGCGCTCGCGCTGTTCGCGGTCGCGATGCTCACGACGAGCCAGTCGAGTGCCACGAACGCCATCGTGCCGATCGGCATCACGATCGGACTGCCGGCATCGCTCCTCGTCGGCCTCTGGCCCGCGACCATGGGCATCTACACGCTGCCGGCCAACGGCAGCCAGGTCGCCACGGTGGCGTTCGACCAGACCGGGACGACGAAGATGGGCAAGTTCGTCTTCGACCACTCGTTCCAGCTGCCGAACCTCGTCTACATCGGCGTCGCCATCATCGTCGGGGTGACGCTGTCGTTCCTGTTCGCGTGACATGACCGAGGTCGTCGACCGCTCCGCCCTGCGCCAGTTCCTGCTCGGGCTGGCGCAGGGGATGAACGCGTCCGCCGAGTCGGTCGACCGCATCCGCGACACCATCACCGACGTCGCGCGGGCGAACGGCGGCGACGACACCGACTTCGTGGTGCTGCCGACGATCATCATCGTGGAGACGGGGGAGTCGGACGAGTCCCGGGTCGCGATCCGCTCCGCGACGAACGCGTCGTTCCGCTTCGACCAGATCGCCGCACTGTACGAGCTGATCGGCCGGGCGCGTGCCGGGGCCGTCCCGCCGATCGACGGCATCCGACGACTGAACGAGATCGGCGCGATGAAGCCGCGGCTCGGCTGGTTCACCCGCACGCTCGGGCACGCCATCCTCACCACCGGTCTCGCGCTGCTGCTCGCCCCGACCTGGCAGGGAGTGATCGTCGCGTTCATCCTCGGCTTCGGGATCGGCCTGCTGAAGCTCGTGCGCTCGCCGACCCTGCAGCTGATCCTGCCCATCGCCGCGGCGTTCGTGTGCGCGGCGGCGGTCTTCCTCCTGGCCGAGGTGATCGAGATCGGCGACCCGATCCGTCTGCTCATCGCGCCGCTGGTGACGTTCCTCCCCGGCGGTGTGCTGACGACCGCGACCGTCGAGCTCGCCGCGGGGCAGATGATCTCCGGCGCCTCGCGACTCGTCTACGGCTTCGTGCAGCTCGCCCTGCTCGCCTTCGGCATCCTGGCCGCGGGTGCAGTCGTGGGGGTGGAGTCGCATTCCTACGAACCGCTCGACGCGTCGTCGTTCCTGCCGTGGTGGGTTCCCGCCATCGGCATCCTGATCTTCGCCCTCGGCAACTACCTGCATTTCTCCGCGCCGCCCTCGACCTTCGGCTGGGTGCTGCTCGCACTGGTCGTCGCGTACGTCGGCCAGTGGGCGGGCACCGAGTTCATCGACCCGACCGTCGGCGGGTTCATCGGCGCCGTCGCCGTCACTCCGGTCGTGTTCTGGATCGCCGGTCTCCGGCACGGCGCTCCGTCGCAGCTGACGTTCCTCCCGGCGTTCTGGCTGCTGGTGCCCGGTGCCGCCGGACTGGTCGGGCTCACCGAGGCCGTCGCCACCGACAACGGCCTCGCCGACTTCGCCACCGCCCTCATCTCCGTCATGTCGATCGCGCTCGGGGTGCTGATCGGCACCGCGCTCTACCGGGTGGTGCATCACGGCGCCGAGGAGTTCGTGCAGTTCGCTGTCGCGCTGCCCGCCCCGTCCGACGCCGAGGATGCGCCGCCGAGCCTCTGGGCGCGGATCACCGGACCGTGGCGGCGACGGGGCATGGACCGGGACGATCGCCGGAGGTAGACGCCGCGGAACGACGAGCGGCATCGGATGGTTTCATCCCTGCTCTTCACCCCTGCGGAGCGCGGGCATCGTTCTTCTGCTCGGACATCCTGTCCTCTACGATTCGACTGTGCCCGCCCAGAATCAGCTCGAGTCCGTGGAGCCCGGAGCGCCAGTTCAGGAAGAGACGTCGATGTCTGCCCGGGACTGGGGCCTGGTGGCGGCGCAGATCTTTCTCACCGGTCTGATCACGTACATCGCGATCGCGTTCTGGGCGACCACCGCATCCGGGTACACGGAAGGGCTGCAGGTCATCGGTTTCGCCATCGGATCGGCCCTGGTCACGGTTGCCGCGTTCGTGATCGGCCTTCCTCTGCGCATCGTGCGGTCGGCGCGTCGGTGGTGGTTCCACCATGGGGCGTGGTTCCTCGCTCTTCTCGGCCTGGCTGCGATCGGCATGGTCCTGTCGTACTTCGTGGGCGATGCCGGGCCCGTTCACGACGCCGAGCCCGAGTGGCCCTCCACGAATGGCTACGCGCCGGACGATCGTCTCTTCGTTCCTTCACTCTTCGTGCTGGCATTCGCCACGATGCATCTGCGGCCACCGACGCGTCGGGAGCCGAAGGCGATGAGACCGTGATCGCGATCGAGACGTCAAGCGCGCACAACCCAACTCACGGGGGAAGCGTCTCGACGGCTGCCGCGACAAGAGTGCTCGACGTCCGAAAGACGTAGCCGACGGCGGCCCGGAGCGCTACTGGCGCGAGCCGATCTCGTCGATCGGACGGGTGCGCATCGTCGCCGTCGTCCCGATCCACAGGGCCACGAGCGCCAGTGCCCCCATGGACAGGATGATGGCGAGCGACCCGACCACGGGGAGGGCAGGCACCGGCTGCCCCGAGATGCCCATGCTCACTCCGATGAGCGGAGGGATCGCGACCACGACGCCGAACACCATCGCGACGACCGCAACGAGCACGGCCTCGATCCGCATCATCGCGCGCACCTGACCGCGGGAGGAGCCGATCAGCTGCAGCAGCGCCAGCTCACGAGACCGCTCGCCCGTCGCCATCACGAGGGTGTTGACGACGGCGATCGCGATGTAGCCGAGGATCACGAGCAGGGCGATGAGATTCACCCACCCCTGCTGCGACTGCGCTCCGGCCCCTGCGGCCTTCTGGCCCGGCCCGTCGGTGACGACGAGGCCGAGCTCGCCCAGAGCGGCGCGCACATCGTCCGCGGCACCGTCAGCGACCGCCACGAGCGCGAACGCGTCGAGGCCCGCCGTGGTGTGCGCCCGGACCGCATCGGCGGCCATGGTGAGATCGCCGAAGCCGAGCCCGCGCTCGTAAACCGCGACCACCGTCGCCTGCAGCGGAGAGCCGTCACCGAGGTGGCCGGTGACCGTGTCGCCGAGGTCCACGCCCAGCGACTGGGTGGCATCCGTGCTCACGGCCACCGTCGTCACACCGTCGAGCTCCGTGAGTGAGCCCTCTCGTACCCGCAGGTCGAGACTGTTCCCCACCTCGTCCGGATCGATACCCTGCAGCACGTGCTCCGCCCTCTCCAGCTTCCCCTCGAGGTCGCGGGAGTCGAGCACCGCGGTGCTCATCGCGACGCCGGACGCCTCCGTCACCCCCGGGGTCGAGCGGATCACGTCGATGGCCTCGGATGCGAGCCCGGTCGGCGCCGTCACGCGAAGGTCGGCGATGACTCCGGCGCTCGCCTGAGTCGCCGCCTCCGCGGCGATGATCGACGGTGCCCCGATCTGCACGAGCCCGAGCCCGATGCCGAGGGCGATGGGAAGGATCGCCGACGCCAGGCGTCGGCTGTTCGCCACGGCGTTGGCCGAGGCGAGGAACCCCGCGGAGGACAGTCGACGCAGTACCGCGCCGACCGCGCCCACGCTCAACGCCACCAGCCACGGGCCGAGCACGGCGAGCGCGATGATCAGCAGCATGGCCGCACCCGCAGCTGCGCCCGCAGCCAGCTGGCCGCGAACGACGAGAGGCACGGTCGAGACAGAGACACCCGCGCCCGCCAGGATGAGCCCGGTGATGATGCGCGGCAGACCGATCGCGGGTGCACCCGTCGCCGACTCGCGCAGCGCCTCGACCGGATCGAGCTTCGCGACCCGAGCGGCGGCGATACGGGCCGCACCCCAGGCCGACGCGAGCACGAGCAGCACCGCGCCCACCGCGGGAAGCGGGCCCACCGCCAGAGCGAAGTCGCCCGGGATCACACCGCCGGCCACGAACGCGGACTGCAGCATGCCTGAGAGGAGGTAGCCGGGGACGATACCGAGCAGCACGGCGGCCGCTGCGACCGTCAGCACCTCGCGGGCGACGAGCGAATGCACCTGAGCAGGACTCGCTCCGACGGCCCGCAGCAGTGCGTAGTCGCGACGCCGCGACTGCACCGACAACGACAGCGTGCCCGCCACGATGAACATCGCGACGAGGATGCACGTGCCGACGAAGGCGCTGCCGATGGCGACGAGTGTGGACCGCGCTGCCCCGGAGTCGAGGAACTCGATGTCGCCGCGGCCGTCGCCCGTGCGGGCGATCAGCCCGGGGAAAGCCTCCTCGATCGCGGTCGCCGTCCGCTCCGGATCCGCGGTGAACACGCCGAGCGCCTGCGCGGCGCCGTCGTGCGGATCGAGCTCGTGGATCCGCTGCTCGGTCAGGAACACCGGCGTCGCTCTGGTGGGCGCGACGGGCGCCGCGACCTCGCCGACCACCCGGTACTCCGACGGGATGCCGCCGTGCGCGAGCACGACCGTGTCCCCCACGGCATGACCGTTTCCCGCGCCGACGACGACCTCGTCCGCCGCCGCGGGCTCTCGGCCTTCACGCAGCTCGAAGCCCGTCAGCGCGGTGGCCGCCCACGGGTGGGCCTCGACCGGGGCGGACTCCCCGGCTCCGGCATCCGCCCCGTGCACGCCGAGTGGGACCGTCACGTCGATCACGACGCGGTCGACGCCCGGGACGGCGGCGACGTCACGCGGCGCCTCGTCCGGCAGAGGCACGCGCTCCCGGAGCGGCACCGGCAGATCTTCCGGCACATCCACCTGCTGCGGCGCGCCGACCACGACGTCGACCGCCGCATAGCGCTCGGGGGCCAGGCCGCCGCGCATGCCGGATTCGACGAGGACGCCGAGGCCGGTCACCAGCGCGCTCGCGACGAACACTGCGACCGCGACGCCGACGAAGCTTCCCCGGTGGTGGCGCAGATCCGCACGGACGAGCCGGCCGGTACCCAACTGCTTGGCCATCACCACTCCCCGAGGGCGCTCATGCGCTCGTTGATCTGCGCGGGGTCGGCGCCGTCGAGGTATCCGGCGAACGCCCCGTCGGCGAGGAAGATCACGCGGTCGGCGTGCGACGCCACCACCGGGTCATGCGTCACCACCACGACCGTCTGGTTCAGCTCCCGCGCCGTATGCGCGAGCAGGTCGAGGACCTGCTTCCCGGCGCGGGAGTCGAGTGCGCCGGTCGGCTCGTCGCCGAACACCACGTGCGGACGGGTGATCAGGGCGCGGGCGATCGCCACGCGCTGCTGCTGACCGCCGGAGAGCTCGGAGGGACGCCGCCGCCGGAACTCGCTCAGGCCGACCGCGTGGAGCAGGAAGTCGAGCCACTGCGGATCGAGCCGACGGCTGCCGAGGCGCAGCGGCAACGTGATGTTGTCCTCGACGTTCAGGGCCGGCAGCAGGTTGTACGCCTGGAACACGAAGCCCACGTGATCGCGGCGGAACGCGGTGAGCTGACGGGCCTTGAGCCCCGAGATCTCCGTGCCACCCAGGTGCACGGAGCCACTGCTCGGCCGGTCGAGTCCGGCAGCGCTGTGCAGCAGCGTGCTCTTACCCGAGCCGGACGGACCCATGATCGCGGTGAACGTGCCCTTCGCGATGGCGAGGTTGACACCGCGCAGAGCGGTGACGCGGTTGCTGCCTGCGCCGTAGGTCTTGACGACGGACTGCAGGCGCAGCGCCTCGGAAGGCCCCGCATCGACGGCGAGAGCAAGTGGTGTGGAGGTCATGCTTCGACGCTAGGGACGGCCGGCGCGGCATCCCATCCCGCTCTCTGCCGCATCGATGGTGGTGCTGGCTATACCGCGCTGCCCGGGCCGCTCGGGCAGACTGTGGGAGTGAAGGACGGACGGATGCGGCGCTGGCTGCGCGCGTGGGGATACCTGGCCGTCGAGGCGGTGGTGTCGATCGCGTCCGTGGTGTTCCTCTGCCTGGGAATCGTCCTGCTCCCGTTCATGATCATCACCGGCGGTGTGCTGCTGATGCCCGAGGCCGTGCAGAGCCTGCACCGGTGGACGGATCTCAGCCGCCGCCGGGTCGGCGCCTACCGCGGCGAGGAGCTGGCGCCGATCGGCCGTGCGCTTCCGCCCTCGTCGACCATCGAGGACCGTCTGCGCTTCGCGTTCTCGCGCACCACCGGCCGCGACGTCCTGTGGCTCGCGGTGCAGGGACTCCCCGTGCTGTTCGTCTCACTGCTGACGATCTCGCTGCCCGTCGCGGCGGTCAACACCCTCGCCATCACCTACTACTGGCAGTTCGCCCCCGCCGATGACCCCGTCGGTTCGGTCTACCCCGTCACGTCCTGGGAACTCGCGGCCACGATGCCGCTGCTCGCGGCGGTCTACGCCGCCCTCTCGGTCTTCCTGATCCCCGCCGTCGCACGCCTGGTGTCGTTCGTCTCGGCGAACCTGCTCGCGACACCGGAGAAGTCCCGCCTCGCCGCCCGCGTCGACGCCCTGACCCTCAGTCGCGCCGCCGCGCTCGACGCGCATGCGGCCGAGCTCCGCCGCATCGAGCGCGACCTGCACGACGGCGCGCAGAATCGCCTGGTCAACGTGGTCATGATGCTCGGGATCGCGGAGCGTGCTCAGGAGACCGGAGGCGACGTGCTCGAGCCTCTCCGGCGAGCGCAGGATGCCGCGACCGATGCACTCGCGGGACTCCGCCGCACCGTGCACGACATCTATCCGCCGATCCTCGACGAGCTCGGACTCGAGGGGGCGCTGGCATCCCTCGCCGGGCGCAGCGTCGTCCCGTGCACGATCGAGACGACCCAGGTGGGGCGCGTGCCGGCGGCCGTCGAGTCCGCCAGCTACTTCGTCGTCGCCGAGGCGCTCACGAACGTCAGCAAGTACAGCGAGGCGACGCGGGCGGCCGTGCGGGTCGAGCGCGAGGGCGAACTCCTGCTCATCACGGTCGAGGATGACGGCGTGGGCGGCGCGGTCGAGCGTCCCGGTGGCGGGGTCGCCGGCATCCGTCGTCGCATCGAAGCCTTCGAGGGGACACTGAACCTCACGAGTCCCACCGGCGGACCCACCATCCTGAGAGCGGAGCTGCCATGCGGATCGTGATCGCCGAAGACGACACCCTGCTGCGGGAGGGTCTGGCGCTGCTGCTGCGCAGCGAGGGATTCGAGGTCGTCGCGGCCGTCGACAACGCCGACGCCTTCCTCGACCTCCTCGATCAGGCGGACGCGGCGGTGGTCGATGTGCGGATGCCGCCCACCTTCACGAGCGAGGGGTTGAAGGCCGCGGCCGAAGCCCGCGCCCGCCGCCCCGGGTTCCCGGTGCTGGTGCTGTCGGCGTACGTCGAGGATCGATACGCGGGCGAGCTGCTGGCGGCCGGCGCCGACGGCCTCGGCTACCTGCTCAAGGAGCGCGTCGGCAAGGTCGCGTCGTTCGTCGATGCCCTGCACCGCGTGGCCGCCGGCGGCACGGTGATGGATCCCGAGGTCATCTCGCAGCTGATGAGTCGCCGCCGCGCCGACGACCCGGTGCAGACGCTCACACCCCGCGAGCGCGAGGTGCTGGGCCTCATGGCGGAGGGACTCGACAACGCCACCATCGCCGGGCGGCTGTTCGTCACCGAGACCGCGGTGAGCAAGCACATCGGCAACATCTTCGGCAAGCTCGGCCTCGCCTCCAGCGACAGCGGCCATCGGCGTGTGCTCGCCGTGCTCGCGTACCTGCGCACTTGACCGGACTCGTGCCCTAGCGCCCCGGTGCGGCGCATGCCAAGCTGACGGGGATGAAACGCTCCACCAAGATCACCACCGCCGTCGTCGTCGTGGCCGTCGCCGGGCTGGTCGCTGCTGCCGCCCCCGCTGTGGTCAGCGCCGCGCCCGCAGTGTTCGGTGTCGCCTCCTGGGCATCGGAGCGTTTCGCCGCCGCCGAGCCCTCCACGACCCCCACGAGTCGCGCCGCGGACGCCGAGGATCCGGCCCGGGAGAACCTCGTCTCCCTCGGCGACGGCATCAGCGTTCCCGCCGGCGGTCCCGGCGACTGCACCACCAACGCGTTCATCAACATCGGGAGCGACGACGGCGAAACGATGCATGCCAAGCTCCTGGGCGAGCTCGTCGAGATGGGCGAGTCGGAGCTGGCGCGCGGACCCGTGACCCTGGATGCCGACGGAGAGATCTTCTCGTACGAAGTGCAGGCCGGCGACAGCCTCATCGCGATCGGCGAGCGCTTCTGCGTCGACTATGTCACCGTGGGCAGCTTCAACCATGTGCGCGGCTTTGAGCCGATCGCACCCGGGGACGTCCTCTACCTGCGCCCGGATCCGACGCTTCCGTTCGTCGACATCTACTCGCCGTACAAAGCCGAACCCGGGTCTTCGACCATCGCCTACTCCGACGGCGTGGCGGCGTTCTCGACCGCCGTCGCCACCGCAGACCTGGGTGCCGCGCGGTGGCTGTGGAAGCGTCTGGAGAAGGACATGTCACCGGCGACCGCCGCCGTGATCACGCGGGCGCTGCGCGACGAGGATCTGTCGCTGCTCGGCCGCATGTTCCCGTAGCGAACGGGCTCGCGCGCCGCCGGTCCGCCGGCGGCCCCTTCCGCGCGCCCGGAAACCCCGACTCGGCTCGCCACCGAACTCTCTGAAAGAAGTTTGGTATTCGGTGTTGCTAAGTACCGGTACTCAGTGTTACTTTGTACCGGTACCCAGCAACACTGAGTACTCAACCGAGAAGGAGAGGAGAGACCGATGGGCAAGCAGATGACCGAGATGCTCAAGGGCACTCTGGAGGGCATCGTTCTGGCCCTCCTCGCCGAGCAGCCGGCATACGGGTACGAGATCACCACACGGATCCGCGACCACGGATTCACCGACATCGCCGAGGGCACGATCTATGCCCTGCTCGTACGCATCGAGCAGAAGAGCCTGGTCGACGTCGAGAAGGTGCCGAGCGAGAAGGGTCCGCCCCGCAAGGTGTACACCCTCAACGCGCAGGGCACGCAGGAGCTCGAGGAGTTCTGGAACACCTGGAGCTTCCTCAGGACGCACATCGAACAGCTGAACACGAACAACACCGACAGCAAGAACACGAACAACGAGGAGAACTGATCATGGCCGCAAAGTGGATCGAAGCGCTCACCGGATCGCTCGAGCAGAAGAAGCAGTACAAGCAGGCGAAGGCCCGCATCGACGCGCTCCCCTCGCCCTACCGCGAGGTCGCCAACGCCCAGTACCGGTACTACATGTACTACGGCGGCATCACCGACGGCGACACCATCGTCACGATGTTCCTCGACCTCGCCGACCTGTGGGAGCGCGCCGCGCTCGACGGAACCCCGGTGAGCTCGATCGTCGGCGACGACCCCGTCGAGTACGCCGAGGAGTACGCCCGCGCATACGGCGGAACGCAGTGGATCGACAAGGAGCGCGCACGCCTCATCAAGGCGTTCGACGACGCGAAGAAGAAGGAGAACGAATCATGACGAACACCGCCATCTCGGTGCGGGGCATCGAGAAGTCCTACAAGGATCTGCACGTGCTGCGCGGCGTCGACTTCGAGGTGGAGAAGGGCAGCATCTTCGCCCTCCTCGGCTCGAACGGCGCCGGCAAGACGACGATCGTGCGCATCCTCTCCACCCTGCTGAAGTCGGATGCCGGTACGGCGACCGTGCAGGGTGTGGATGTCGCCACCGACCCGGTCGGCGTCCGTGAGCGCATCAGCCTCACGGGACAGTTCGCCGCGGTCGACGAGATCCTCACCGGACGCGAGAACCTCGTGCTCGTCGCGAAGCTGCGGCACCTGCCCGACGCCGGCAAGGTCGCCGACGACCTGCTGGCGACCTTCCGCCTGACGGATGCCGGCGCACGCAAGGTCGGCACCTACTCCGGCGGCATGCGTCGTCGGCTCGACATCGCCATGAGCCTGGTCGGACACCCCGAGGTCATCTATCTCGACGAGCCGACCACGGGCCTCGACCCCGAAGCCCGCATCGAGGTGTGGGACGTGGTCAAGGAGCTGGCGCACACCGGCACGACCGTGCTGCTCACCACGCAGTACCTCGATGAGGCGGAGCAGCTGGCCGACCGCATCGCCATCCTGCACGAGGGCCGCATCATCGCCAACGGCACCCTCGCCGACCTGAAGAAGCTGCTCCCGGCCGCGAAGGTCGAGTACGTCGAGAAGCAGCCCACCCTCGAGGAGATCTTCCTCACCCTCATCGGCCCCAAGGCCTCGGAAAAGAAGGAGGACGCAGCATGACCACGCACTTCGCCGCCGACACGGCGACACTCACCGGCCGCTCCATGCGGCACATCTTCCGCAGCCCCGACACGATCATCACCACGGCGGTCACCCCGATCGCGCTGATGCTCCTGTTCGTGTACGTCTTCGGCGGTGCACTCCAGCAGAGCACCGGCACCGAGAACTACGTGAACTACCTGCTCCCCGGCATCCTGCTCATCGCGATCGCATCCGGTATCGCCTACACGGCGTTCCGGCTGTTCACCGACATGCAGAGCGGCATCTTCGAGCGGTTCCACTCCATGCCGATCGCCCGATCGAGCGTCCTGTGGGCGCACGTGCTCACGTCGCTGACGGCGAACGCCATCACCCTGGCGATCATCTTCGGCGTCGGATTCCTCATGGGCTTCCGCACCGGAGCGAGCTTCTGGGCCTGGCTCGCCGTGATCGGCATCCTGATGCTGTTCACCCTGGCACTCACCTGGCTGGCGATCATCGCGGGCCTGAACGCCAAGACCGTCGACGGCGCGAGCGCGTTCTCGTACCCGCTGATCTTCCTGCCGTTCATCAGCTCGGCGTTCGTGCCGACCGACACGATGCCGGCGCCGGTGCAGTGGTTCGCCGACAACCAGCCCGTCACCTCGATCGTGAACACCATCCAGGCGCTGTTCGCCGAGAAGCCCGTCGGCAACGACATCTGGGTCGCCCTCGCCTGGTGCGTCGGCATCCTCGTGGTCGCCTACGTCTTCGCGATCATCTCCTACCGGAAGAAGGTCAGCTGATCTTCGCCCAGCGAGACGGGACGCTCCGACCGGGTCACTCGACCCGGTCGGGGCGTTTCGCCACGCTCGGCGGTGTTCACGCGTGTCGCCCGTGCTCGCATCGCGATTCGACGACATGATGAGCGGAACGGATGCAACGGGGAGCCGGCCGGCGAGCTCCCGCTGACCCGACAGAAGTGGACGACGACTTGGCTCTCGAGGACCCGCCGACCTTACCCCTCTGGCCGCACCAGCGCCGAGCCGCCTCGACCTTCGAGCGATACCTGGGGGACTCGGAGGCGACGGGTTCGGCGCTCGTGTCCATGCCGACCGGAACAGGGAAGACCGCCGTCATCGCCGACGTGGTCACCCGCGTGGGCGTCCTCACTCGCGACGTCGTCGTCCTGACCCCCTGGAAGGCGCTGTCCAGGCAGCTGCTCGATGACCTGTCGGGACGCCAATGGACCAGCCTCGGCCTCTCGCCTCCCGCGAGCACGACGGTCGTCGCGATCCCCACGGCGTCGGAGTGGCTCGACCGGTTGCGCGAGGGGGCGGCGCAGCGACGAATCTGGGTCGGCACCATCGCGAAGGCCCACGCGGCATGGAAGCTCTGTGGGCGTGACGCAGAAGTGATGCGTGAGGCCTTCCGCAACGTGGACTACGCCGTCATCGACGAGTGTCACTACGAGCCTTCCACGCTCTGGTCCCAGGCGATCCGCGGCATGGGAGTGAAGACGTGCCTGCTCACGGCGACGGCCTTCCGCAACGACAACCGATCCTTCGACATCGCAAGTGGGCACCACTACCGCTTCCGTCACCGCGAAGCCGAGAAGGAGCGCATCCTCCGTGTTCCGGAATTCGCGTCTCTCGGCCCCGAGACCGAACCGGCCGCGTTCGTGACTGCGCTCCTCAGCGATCTGACCGCCCGCGGGGTCGCGCCAGAGGAACGCGTCCTGATCCGATGCGATCGACGCGATGCCGTAGAGAGAGTCGTCGAGGCGCTCCACGCGCGCGGCGAGACCGCGATCGGCTTCCATGACCAGTTCAAGAAATCGGGGAGCCCCGACCTCAAGCCGGCCGTCCCCCCGCGACGTAAACGGCCCCTTCACCGCTTCTGGGTTCACCAGTTCAAGCTTCGCGAGGGATTCGACGACGCCGATCTCCGCATCCTGGCTCTCCATGACCCCTTCACGGACGACCGGTCGACGATCCAGCAAATCGGTCGAGTCCTCCGCAACCCGTCCCTCGACGGACCGTCGCCCGCTCTCATACTCGCTCCGGACATCGCGGCCACGCGTGATGCCTGGGAACGCTACAAGGCCTACGACGAGAAAGCGACCTCCGCGCCGACGACCTTCGCGACGCTCACGTCCAATCTTCTCCGAAGCCAACCGGAGAACACATATTGGGGCGGCCGGTTCCGGCGCGGACTCGACTTCGCTTCCCCCGATCTCTGGAGAGAGTTCGCCTACGCGGCGAACGTTCGGGTATGGCGCGACGAAGACCGAGCCGCTCCTGACGCCTCCACCCCCCTCACATCCGCAGGATTCGATGCTCTCGTCCAATCCATCGTCGGGGAGTGGCAGCAGGCGAAACGTCAGGTCTACGGTCCGTTCACCCCTGACGGATACGCCAATTCCCGCGTTATCGCCTGGGTCTCCTTCAACAATTCGCCCGTGTTGACGAATGCCTCCCACATCGAGACGCGGGTCGGATACACGACACTGATCCAGCACGATGGGTTCGTCTTCTATGCCGACAGTGAAGGCGCAGCACCGCGTTGCCTCGTCTCCGCGTTCCGTCGACCGGAGGTCGCGAGCCTCCACCGGACACTGCCCGGGAACGCTACCGTCACGAGCGTGTCGCTCATCAACTCGGATCTGAGCCGTGACGCCATCCGCTCACGGAGCCTGCGAGCGAGGGACCTGAGGAACGTGGCATCGGAGATCGGGGCCTCGGCCTACGCGTGGACGAACGCGCAGGCCGTCGTATCCGACGACGCGCCCGAATCGCCCCGCGTCGCCCGCTACGTTGGCACGAAGAACAGCCGCATCCACGATCGTCAGAACGGTGCCGACACGTCCTTCGAGTCGTTCCACGCCTGGGTTTCGGCGAGAGCGAGAGAACTGAACGGTACGGCGGATGCGGCGCCGTCCCTGAACCGCTACGCCTCCGAGACTTCGCCGCCGAAGGACCCCACGCCCCTCCACGTGCTCCTCGACATGGATCCCGAGTGGATGGCCACCGCCGTCACACCCGACGCCGCAGCGCACCTGAGCGACGAGACGGGGAGTGCGGTGGATCCCGACGGCGGGTTCTCGATCTCGGTCGGCGGATCCGATATCCGTGCTTTCATCTCTTGGGATGCGCGCAGACGCCGTTACCGCGTCTCCTCCCCGGAATTCGACGATCTGACCGCCGACCTGGCCCCAGAGGATGGTCGCGGTACCCTCGCGACGATCAACCTCACGCAGGCCTTCCGAGTGGCGACAGCGTCCGGCTCCGTCTATTCGAACGGCTACTTCTGGGACCTCGCGGATAGGCGCACGGGTGGCGACGGCATCCTGGGGATCCTTGAGTCCGAACAGACGTTGGCCGCTGCGTTGGAGGAGAAAGGCAACCCGAACCCCACGGGGCACTGGCCGACCGACTCGGTATTCGGCATCATCGAGAACACCCTCGTACCGAAGCGGTTCACGTCAGGCTCGACGTTCTTGATATGCACGGACCTTTCCGCCGAGATCGCGGATTTCATCGCCTACGACGACGCCGCCGTCGCCTTCATCCACGCGAAGGCGACCAAGAAGAAGAACAAGAAGACCAAGATCTCCACCGGCAGCGAGCTCTCGGCCGGCGCGTTCCACGTCGTTGCGAGCCAGGCGATCAAGAATCTGCGATACCTCACCCTCGGGAACGTCGATCGGCCCCGCACCGACTACTGGGGCAAGGAATGGAAGGAGTCCCAGCGCACGGCCCCGCGTATTCGCCTCCCCTGGGGCGGGCCCACCCGGACCGGAGCCGAGGTCTGGCAAGAAATCGACAGCCGCATCCAATCCCACTCCTACCAACGTGAAGTGTGGGTGGTGGCAGGCGCTTCCCTGTCGATCCGCAAACTCCGCGCGGAACTGGAGAAGGACGACCCGGCGCCGCATGCCACCCAGGCTTATGTCCTGCTCACCGGTCTGTGGAGCGCCGCGCAGCAATGCGGCGTTCGTCTTCGCGTCTTCTGCTCCCCGTAGTGCCTCCGTCACGCGGCCGCACGTTCCAGTCGCACTTCCTGGGCGCAACGACGAGAAGCGACAGGAGGTGCGACCGGAACATACTCCCGCGCGCGATCAGGGCGAACCCGGGGGCTCAGACCGTCCGCAGGGCCGCGGTGGGCGACAGCCGTGCCGCGCTCACCGCGGGGTACAGACCCGCGATCACTCCGACCACCAGCGCCACGACGGGGCCGCCGACGAGCACCACCAGGGGGATCGTCACCGCCTGCCCCTGGATCGAGGCGTACGCGACGACGCCGAGCGCCCCGCAGATCACCCCGGCGATGCCCCCCAGGCCGCCGAGCACGATCGCCTCCGCCACGAACTGACCCGCGATCTGCCCCGAACGCGCGCCGAGCGCCCGCCGGAGTCCGATCTCGCCGCGCCGCTCCAGCACCGCCACCACCATGGTGTTGGCGATGCCGATCCCTCCGACCAGCAGAGCGATCGCGGCGAGACCGACCGCGAGGCCGGACAGCGAGTCATCTGCGGTGTCCCGTGCGCCGGCGAGGTCGCCGAGCCCGGTCACCTGCACATACGGGGACGACGGATTCGCCGCACGGGCGATCGCGTCGCGGATCTTCTCCCCGGTGTCGCCATCGGCCATCCGCACGTAGATCGCGGCGATCGTGTCGTCCCCCTTCGCCGACACGTGCTCGGCCGCCCAGTGGTCGCCGAGGAAGGCGCTCGCGTCGATCGACTCGGCGAGACCGGCCGAGTCGAGGATCCCGATCACGGTGTACCACTGCTCCCCGATCCACACCCGCACCCCCGGTTCCGTGATGCCCATCCGCGCAGCGGCCGCCGCTCCGAGCACGGTCACCGGCAGCGAACGGTCGGTCTCGTCGAACCAGGCGCCCTTCGCCACCGACCCCTCGACCGACGACAGGAAGTCGGGGCTCGCGGCATACGCGGTCAGCCCGTTGCCCTGACTCTTCGGCATGAGGTCGTTGCGGTACACCCCGGTGCCGTCCGGCACCTTCTCCAGCACCCCGACCTCCTCGACGCCGTCGACCCGCTCGATCATCCCGGCTGCCGATGCGGGCAGCGCGACCGGCTTGTTGTCCGGCCCGTACCCGGGCTGCACCACGATCATGTTCGCCCCGAGCGCGTCGAGCTTCGCCAGAAGCTCCGCCTGATTCGACGCGGCGATGCCGGTGATGGCCGTGAGTGCCGCGATGCCGACCGCCACTCCGAGCGCCGACAGGGCCGTGCGCATCTTGCGGCTGCGCGGCCCGATGAGCGCGGTGCGGATGCTGTCGCCGACGCTGAGCCGCGGCATCCGCTCCCCCCTGCGCCTCATGCCGCGACCTCATCCCGCTCGCGCGCACCCGTGTCGCTCACGATGCGACCGTCGTGGATGCTGACCTGCCGCTGCGTGCGCTCGGCGATGTGCGCGTCGTGCGTGATGATCACGACCGCGGTCCCGGAATCGGCGATCGAGGTGAGCAGCTCGAGGATGCGCTCGCCGGTCGTGGAGTCGAGCGCTCCGGTCGGCTCGTCGGCGAACAGCACCGACGGGCTCCCCACGATCGCCCGCGCGATCGCCACACGCTGCTGCTCCCCGCCGGAGAGCTGCCCCGGCCGGTGCTTCATGCGGGCGCCCAGGCCGACACGTTCCAGGGCGGCCGCGGCACGCACCGCGCGCTCGGCGACCGGCACCCCGGAGTAGAGGAGTCCGAGCGCGACGTTGTCGACCGCGCTCAGCGCCGGCAGCAGGAAGAACTGCTGGAACACGAACCCGATGCGGCGAGCGCGCAGGACCGCACGCTCGCGCTCCGGCAGCGCCGCGGCATCCGTCCCGTCGATCAGCACGGTGCCGCTGGTGGGGTCGTCGAGGGTGCCCATGATCGAGAGCATCGTGCTCTTCCCCGATCCTGATGCCCCCACGACGGCCACCAGCTCGCCGCTCTCGATCGCCAGACTCATGCCGTGCAGCACGCGCAGCGGCGGGTTGCCGGGATACTCCTTCACGACGTCGACGAGCTCGACGACGGTGTCCGGCGTCATTGCGCCACCACCACGGCGTCGCCCGCGGCGAGGTCACCACCGGTGACCTGCACCTTGGTGTCGGCGATCAGACCGACCTCGACGGCGACGCGCTCGACCTTGCCGCCCTTGCGCAGGACGTCGACCGCGTAGCCGCCGTCGGTCGTCGCGACGAGGGCGGTGACCGGCACCACGAGGGCGTCCTTCACCTCCGAGGTCGCGAACACCACCTTGACCGCACGCAGCCCGATGCCCTCCGCGACGGCCGGGTCGTCGAACTCGATGTTCGCGGTGGCCGGTGTGGTCTCCCCCTCCTTCCCGGTCGGCTGACCGCCCGGGTCGACGGCCGTCACGGTGGCCGGCGCCTCGGTGCCGTCGGGCAGGATCACCGTCACCGGCGTCGCCGGCAGGATCTCGCGCGCCTGGGCATCCGTCAGCTTGGCGACCACCCGGAGCGTGGTGCTCGTGTAGGTGAGCGGGCTCGTTCCCGCCGGGTCGCCGAGCTTGGCCGTGACCGACTCGACGCGAACCGACGCCGCCGTGATCGCGACGACATCGCCGAGCTTCACCACGCCGTCCTTCGTCACGCCGAGGGACTTCTGCCACGCCTTCACGTTGGCCTCGGTGACCCGCGTGAACTCGTCGTCCACCGTCATGTCCGTACCGAAACCGAGGTCGGCCAGCGCCTGCTCCAGCTGTCGCACGTCGGGGCCGTCCTCCACGCCGTAGCCCAGGTCCCGCCAGAACGGCCGGTCGCCGCGCATGGCGATCACGGGCTTCCCGTCGACCTCGTAGATGGCCTGCCCCACGCCGATCACCTCGCCGGCCTTCGGCAGACGCGTGATGGTCCCGGCGCGGCCGGGCAGGGCGATGGACGCCCCGTAGCTGAGACTGCCGTTGAGCCGCAGGTCGGACGTGAGCGTGGTGAGCTCGGCCTCGGCGGTGACCGGCTTCTCCTTCTCGTCCGGCGTCTGGGCCACCGAGCTCCACGGCTGCAGCACCGCCAGCGTCACCGCCGCCGCCACGAGCAGCACCCCGACCGGCGCCAGCACCTTGGTCAGGCGGCGGGTCATTCCTCGCCCCCGGACGGGAGCACCGTGGCGACCGAGAACGCGCCCTCGAAGTACTCGCCCATCAGCGCGAACCAGTCGAAGTCGGCGGATTCGATGCTCTCCTGCGTGAACATGGGCGGCATCTCCCCCGCCGAGTCGGCGCAGGCCTCGAGCAGCGTGCGGGCCTCATCCTCCGTCATGCCGACGGGCAGCGTGAGCATGCCGTCCGCGTCGGGGTCGGCGAAGTCCGTGAAGCCGTTGTCCCGCGCGCAGGCGGCGAACGCGAGCCCCGATTCGATGATCTCCTCCGGCGAGATCATCTGCGTCTGCGACCCCGACGCCGAGATGTCGGGCTCCGGCTGCGTGAACTCGGGGACCTTCTCCTCGCACTTCTCCCAGGCCGCGCGCTGACCGCCCTCCTCCGGGTAGCCCGACGCCGCGGTCGACGCCAGCCAGGTGCCGTCGTCGTCCGAGAAGATCATCGACATCGCCATCTCCTCGCCGTCGCCCGCGCCCATCGTCGCGGTGCTGTCGCTCAGCGTGCCGAGGGCTCCCTCGCCCCCCGCGACATCCGGCATCAGCAACCCCACCTGGCCGCCCTCGACGATCTTCGCGGTCTGACCCTCACCGGTGAGGCAGGTCACGAACCGCGTGGCGGCCGCGTCGTTCGCGCCGTCCTTCGCCTTGTCGTCTCCGGAGGGTGCGGCGCACGCGGCGAGCGCGAAGAGCGCCACGACAGCGGGCATCACCGCCAGCGAACGACGTGCTTTCGAGTCGAACATGACTTTCCCTTTCTCGCGGTCGCAGCTCATCCGCGACGTGCAGTCAGTTCTACGGATGCGGTGGTTTGCTGTGGGTATGACGGCGCCTAACCGGAAACTAACCGCGGAACGCGCACCCTCGGATACGGGAGGTGCCATGCGACTGCTGCTGGTGGAGGACGAGGCCGACCTGGCCGACACACTGGCCGACGGCCTGCGCCGCGAGGGGTACCTCGTGGACGTCGCCCGTGACGGCGCGAGTGCCCTGACGGCGGCCGCGTCGACCGACGTGGATGTGATCGTGCTCGACCGCGACCTGCCCGCACTGAGCGGGGACGCGGTGTGCCGCACGCTCGTGGCGCAGGAGTATCCGGCCCGTATCCTCATGCTCACGGCGGCCGGCACCCTCAACGACCGGGTCGAAGGGCTCGACCTCGGCGCCGACGACTACCTCGCGAAGCCCTTCGCCTACCTCGAGCTGCTGGCCCGCCTCCGTGCGCTCGGCCGTCGAGGAGGCTCCACGCGCGCGACCGCGGTCCTGGAGTTCGCGGGCGTGCGCCTCGACGTCGTGCGCCGCGTCGTCGAGCGCGACGGCACCCCGATCCGGCTCACGCTCAAGGAGTTCGGGGTGCTGGAGACGCTGCTGGCGGCGGAGGGCGGCTACGTCAGCTCGGACGATCTGCTGGACGAGGTCTGGGACGAGCCGCAGGAGCGCACCCGCGGGGTGGTCAAGATCGTGGTGCACACGCTCCGCCGAAAGCTCGGCTCTCCCGAGGTGATCCAGTCCGCGGCCGGACACGGCTATCGAGTGGGGACGACATGAGACGGATGAGCTTCCGCACCCGGTTGGTGATCATCATCGCCGGAGTGTTCATCGCCGCGGGCGCCGCCCTGCTCGCGGTGCAGTATCTGGTGGTGCAGCAGCTGTTCGCCTCCGCCATCGACACCACGGCCGCGAGCTGCGTCCCGGCGCTGTCGCTCACGAGCATCGCCGAGGGGACGGCCGCGACCCCGGGGACCGACATGAGCGACGTCGCGCCCCTCAGCGACAGCAGCGGCCTGGTGTACGGGACCATCAGCACCGGATGCAGCTACTTCGCCCAGACCGCCGACGCCGCCCAGTTCCAGACGGCCACGCCGATGCGGACGCTGTCCCTGGACGCGGTCGAGGGCGCTGTCCTGCAGCAGTCCACGTTCCTCGCCGACGAGGTCGGCGGGGGACTGCTGCTGTGGTCGGTCGTGGTCCTCGTGGCCTTCACCGGTGTCGCCGGAGCGATCGCGTTCTGGCTCGCGCGACGGTCGCTCGACCGCATCGGAGAGGTCACCGCCACCGCGCGCGACATCTCCGCGCACGACCTCGGACGGCGGCTGGACCTCCCGGGTCCCGACGACGAGATCAAGGAGCTCGGCGACACCATCGACGGGATGCTCGACCGGCTGCAGTCCGCCTTCACCGCCCAGGACCGCTTCGTGGCGAATGCGTCGCACGAGCTGCGCACCCCGCTCACCACGACCCGCACCGCACTGGAGATCCCCCTCGAACAGGGGGCCGTGCCGGAAGACCTCCGCGCCAACATGCAGCGCGCGCTGCGGGCCACCGAGCAGAGCGAACGCCTCATCACGGCACTGCTCGCCCTCGCCCGCGCCCGCACCGGACTGGACGAGGTCGAGCCCGTGGAGCTCAGCGGCCTCATCGAGGACCAGGTCGACGAGCTGGACGTGCAGGAGATCGAGGTGCACGCGAACCTCCGCGAGCTCACGGTCGACGGCGACGCGGTGCTGCTCGCGAGGGCCGTCCGGAACCTGCTCGAGAACGGCATCCGCCACAATGTGCCGGGCGGCGAGCTGTGGGTGCGATCCCGTCGGGAGCGCGGACGCGCGATCGTGGAGGTGGAGAACACCGGGGCCGTGATCGCGCCGGCCACGGTCGAGCTGCTCACCGAGCCGTTCTACCGCGGCGATGCGAGTCGCACGTCCGCCGGCCCGGACGGCACCGGCCTGGGGCTCGCGATCGTGCAGAGCATCGCGAAGACGCACGGCGGCGAGGTGCGTCTGCGGGCGCGGAAGGGCGGCGGGCTGATCGCCGCGATCGTGCTGCCCCTCTGAGCGCGGGCCGGCGTGGGCGTCTCGTCTCGTCGCTGCGCTCCTCGCTCGACGACCGGGAACCCTCGCCCAACGCACGACGACCGGGACCCCTCCGGGCCCCGGTCGTCGAGCGAGCGCAGCGAGACGAGACGTCCCGCCGTCCGATCAGCTGGTGACGGTCCAGTCGAACTGGTCGCCGTACTGCTTCAGCCACTCGTCGACGGCATCCGCTTCCTTGCCCTCGCCGTACTCGTTGACCACGAGGTCCTCGAGCGCGCCGTACTGCTCGTCGTCGAGCTTGATCTTCTCGATCAGCTCGGCGGCCTCGGGGAACTCGTCGGCGAAGCCCTTGGTGCCCAGGAAGTGCAGGCCCTCGGCCTTGCCCATCGCACCCTTCGGGTCTTCGAGGTCCTTCACGGGGAAGGCGTCGTTGGCCCAGAACGGACGCCACAGCGTGACGACGATGTCCTCCTGCTTGTCGGTCGCGGTCTTCAGCTCGGTGAGCATGGCCGCGGTCGACGAGGTGACGAGCTCGTACTCGCCGTCGAGCCCGTACTCGGGCATCATCTTCTGGGTCTGGGCGGTCAGGCCCGCTCCCGGCTCGATGCCGTAGATCTTGCCGTCGAAGTCGGCGCCCTTGCCCTTGAGGTCCTCGATCGAGGTCAGCTCGGAGTACTCCGGCACCGCGAGGGTGAGCTTGGCGTTCTCGTAGTACGCGCCCAGGTCCTCGATGTCGTCGCCGTACTTCTCCATGTACGAGGCGTGGGTGAGCTCGGGCCAGGCCGACGGGTACATGTCGACGTCGCCCTGGGCGAGGCCGGTGTACAGCGGTCCGGCCTCGGTGAGCGTCTTCATCTCGACCGTGTAGCCGATCTTCTCAAGCTGGTCCTGCAGCAGGTACGCGGTGCTCAGGCCGTCGGTCCACGAGGGCAGGAAGCCCAGCGTGATCGTGCCCTTGTCCTCGGCGGAGCCGTCGCCGCCGCCCGTGCCGCCTGCACCGTCGCCGCTGCAGCCCGCGAGGGTGAGTGCCGCTGCGGCACCGAGCGCTGTGATTGCCAGGATCTTCTTCTTCATGCGATTTCTCTCTCTCAGTTCCGTATGTGTGTTGTTTCGTAGGGGTGAAAAGTCAGTGCACTCCGCCGCCGACCGCGTTGCGCCGCGGTGCGACCGTGGCGCGCTCCGCCTCGTCCGCGGCATCCTGCTGCTCGATGGTCTCGGGTGCAGGAGTGGATGCCGTGCCGCCGCCCTTCGGCGTGCGGCGACGCTCGATCATGCCGAGCAGCGACGAGCGGTTCTCGCCCGGGGCACCCAGTGCCGCGGTGACCCGGTCGAGGAAGACGGCGATCAGCACGACGCCGAGTCCGGCCTCGACACCCTTGGGGATGTTGATCGTCGAGATCGCCTCGACGACCATCTTCCCGAGGCCGTCCGCGCCGGCCATACCGGCGATGACCGCCATCGACAGCGCGAGCATGATGACCTGGTTGACGCCGGCCATGATGGTCGGCATCGCGAGCGGGAGCTGGATGCCGCGCAGGATCTGGCCCGGCTTCGCACCGAACGCCTGTCCGGCCTCGACCGTCTCGGAGTCGACGCCGCGGATGCCGAGCTCGGTCAGGCGCACGCCTGGAGGCAGCGCGAAGATCACGGTCGCGACGAGGCCGGGGACCACGCCGATGCCGAAGAACACGATCGCCGGGATCAGGTACACGAAGGCCGGCATGGTCTGCATGAAGTCGAGCACGGGCTTGAGCACCGCGCGCACGGTCGAGTTGCGCGCCGACCAGATGCCGAGCGGCACCGCGATCAGCACCGCGATCACGGCGGCCACGAGCACGAGCGCGAGGGTCTGCATCGCGGGGACCCAGAGGTCCATCGCAACGATCAGCCCGAACGACACGATGGTGCCGATGGCGAGCTGCCACGATCGCACGACCCATGCGATGAGCGCGGCGATCACGATGATGACCGCGAAGTGCGGGGTGAGCAGCATGCGGGTGAGGCCGTCGACGAGGAAGCTCATGACGAACGAGATGACGTCGAGCAGACCGTCGAGGTTCGCCTTGATCCAGTCGACGCCGGATTCGATCCAGGTCCCGACGGGGATGCGGAAACCGTCCATCAGCGCACCTCCTCCGTGGTCGTGGCATCCGCCGGTTCGGCGGTCCATCCGTCATCGAGCACGGCGTCGATCTCGGCCTGCGGCATCGGCATCATCGGGAGGAGGATCTCCTCCGTCGCACCGGGGCCGGGGCCCAGGGCGGCGAGCAGCGTCACACGCGGGATCACGCCGGTGAGGCGGCCCTCGGCATCCGTCACCGCGAGGGGCAGCGGCGACTCGACGGCGGGGACGAACAGGTTCATCAGCACGTCGTCCTCGCGGACGCTCTGCAGCACGGGCTTGATGATCGAGTCGAGCGTGGTCGCGCCCTGACGGACGAGCTTGACCGCGTCGCGGTCGGTCACCACGCCGACGAGCTGCCGGTCGCGGCCGACCACGTAGGTGGCCGACATGTAGGCGTCGCGCATCTGACGCAGGGCCGTACGGGGGCCGGCGGTGTGCGGGACGACGGGGCGCGGGCGCTCCATCACGTTCGCGGCGGTGAGCACGCGGGCGCGGTCGACGTCCTGCACGAACTGCTCGACGTAGTCGTTGGCCGGGTCCATCAGGATGTCCTCCGGCGTGCCGATCTGCACGATGCGGCCGTCGCGCATCACGGCGATGCGGTCTCCGAGGAACATGGCCTCGTTCAGGTCGTGCGTGATGAAGACGATGGTCTTCTGCAGCTTCTGCTGCAGTTCGAGCAGCTGCTCCTGCATCTCGCGGCGGATGAGCGGGTCGAGCGCGCTGAACGCCTCGTCCATCAGCAGGATGTCGCTGTCCGCGGCGAGCGCGCGGGCGATGCCGACGCGCTGCTGCATGCCGCCGGAGAGCTCGGAGGGGAGCTTGTCGCCCTGTCCCTCGAGTCCGACCAGCGACAGGATCTCCTCGGCCTTGGCCAGGCGCTCGGCCTTGGGAGTGCCCTTGAGCTCGAGCGGGTAGGCGACGTTCGCGGCGACCGTGCGGTGCGGCAGCAGGGCGAAGTGCTGGAACACCATCGAGATGCGGTCACGGCGGATCTCGCGCAGTCGCGAGGCGGGGATGCCGGTGATCGCGTCGCCGTTCACCGTGACGGTTCCGTCGGTGACGTCGTGCAGCCCGTTGAGCATGCGGATGATGGTGGACTTGCCCGATCCGGACAGGCCCATGATGACGAAGATCTCACCGCGGTTCACGGTGAAGCTGGCGTCGATGACGGCTGCGGTGCCCGCGTCAGCGACGGCGGCGCGGCTCTCACCGGCCTTCAACCGACGGACGGCGGTGCTCGGATTCTTACCGAAAACCTTGTACAGATTGCGCGCTTCGAGAGCGATTTCGGACACGTTTCCCCCGCGGCTCGCCTTCGGGCGGCTGAGCCTGCTTCGGTTACGCCCGGGTGATCCTCACGTGGCCGTTCGACATGATCGCTGTGGCGGCGCTGACGGCGGATTTCGGATCCGCCGCAGAGAGTATCGACCGTACGCCCACGCCTCTTCGCAGCACAGCTCATCGAAAGAAGGACGTGACCGCGGACTGGTCTTCGGACCGTCAGGCCCGCATTCCAACGTAACGAAATGGCCGATCAGGGGCAAATCCCGGTGCGGATGAGGGCCCGAGTTTCCCCCGCTGACCGGGGGATTGCACGGGCGTTCAACAATCCCTCCACGGGCGGGTCGAGGGTCAGGAATCGGGCGTTTCCGAGGCCCGGACGCTGCGGGTCACCGTGAACTTCGGGGTGCGCTGGAGCTGCGTGGTCGGGCCGATCAGGCGGGCGAGCTCGGGGCGGTATCCGAGCGACGAGTTGTACACCGTGAGGAGTTCCCCGCCGGGTCGGAGCAGGCGCGCGGCGGCCTCGAACAGACGGGTCGCGGCGCCGGTGTGCACGCTCGCGCCGAGGTGGAACGGCGGGTTGAGGAGCACGATGTCGAAGGATGCGTCCGGCAGCGCGGAACCGGCGTCGTCATGCGTGACCGTGACCCGCTCGGAGACCCCGTTCGCCGCGGCCGTCGCCCGGGCGGAGGACACCGCGGCGGCGGAGCGATCGGTCGCCGTCACCCGCGCGTCAGGATGCGCGAGCGCGTACGACACAGCGAGCGCGCCGGTGCCGCAGCCGAGGTCGAGCACCCGCGGCGTCTCGGCTCCGTGGCCCTCGGCCTCCTCGCTCTCCGACCGGTCGCCCTCATCCCCGGGTCGTCGAGCGGGCGAAGCGGGTCGAACCGCCTCCCCACCGAGCACGTCCAACAGCACCCGCGTGCCGATGTCGAGGCGGGCGCCCGCGAACGCTCCCCCATGCGCGACCAGGGTCAACCCGTCGTGCTGCGCCGTCACCGGGAACGGGGGCTCGGCGGGCACCGGCAGCGGCTCGGACGCGATGATCAGCCGCGACTTCCGCTCCGCGCGCTGAGGTTGCACGTGCGCGAAGCTGCGCCCCAGCACCTCGTTCTGGGTGAGTGTCATGTGCTTCACGCGGCCACCCGCGACGAGCACCGCATCGGGCGCGGCCCACCGGGCGACGGCATCCGCGATCTCCTCGAGCTCGGCGAGCGACTTGGGCAGTTGCAGCAGCACGAGCCGGGCGTCGGCGAGCAGGGACTGGTCGAGTTCGTGCGCGGTGAAACCCGTGAGCCCGAGGTCCTCGGCGTTGCGCTGCAGGGCCCGACGACCGGTCGCGAGGTCCTGATGCACCCGGATGCCACGCAGCCCGGCCTGCACCAGGGCCAGGGTGATCGCCCCGTATTCGTCGCCGATCACGACGGTCGCGGCCCCGTCCGCACCGAGCGCGAGCGCCCTCTCGACGAGCAGCAGATCGGTCGGGTCATGCGCCTGGAGGTTGTCCGCCTCGACGTCGGGCCAGCGGCGCAGGCGACTGTAGGGGAACTCCGGCACCAGCCCACTGTACGCGGGGCCGTAAGGATTTCGCATGCGTTGTTTTCGCAGGATTCACAACTTTGTGAATCGGGCGTACGCTCCCGCGCATGACCACCGTCATCGCCACCCAGAACCTCACCAAGCACTACGGGCACGTGCACGCGCTCGACGGTCTCGACCTGACCGTCGAGCAGGGCCGTGTGCACGGCTTCCTCGGCCCGAACGGTGCGGGGAAGTCGACCACGATCCGCATCCTCCTCGGCCTCGCGCGACGCACCGGCGGCGAGGCCACGGTCTTCGGCGAAGACCCCTGGAACCGCGCGGTCGAGCTGCACCGGCGCATCGCCTACGTGCCGGGTGACGTCAGCGTCTGGCCCAACCTCTCCGGCGGCGAGGCCGTCGATCTGCTCGCCCGGCTGCGGGGCGCCCGCACGAAGGACACGGCGTACCAGCACGAGAAGAAGCGGCTCATGGAGGCCTTCCAGTTCGATCCCCGCAAGAAGGGACGGGCCTACTCGAAGGGCAACCGCCAGAAAGTCGCGCTCATCGCCGCGTTCGCCGTGCCGGCCGACCTCTACATCCTCGATGAGCCCACGAGCGGACTCGATCCGCTGATGGCGGTCATCTTCCAGCGCGAAGTCGCCCGCGCCCACGCGAACGGCGCGACCGTGCTGCTGTCGAGCCACATCATGAGCGAGGTCGAGCAGCTGTGCGACCGCGTCTCGATCATCCGCGCGGGCCGCATCGTCGAGACCGGCACCCTCGAGGAACTGCGCCATCTCACCCGCAGCGACGTGTCGTTCACGCCCTCCGGGGCGACCCTCGAACAGGTCGAGCGCATCCCCGACGTGCACGACGCGACCGCGCAGGGCGAGCGCATCCGTCTCGCCGTCGACAGCGACCGCACGGCCACCGTCCTGCCCGCTCTCGCCGCGCTCGGCATCAGCGACCTGCGTGTGGCTCCGCCCTCCCTCGAAGAGCTGTTCCTCCGCCACTACGGCGACGACCTCGCAACGCTCGAGGCCGCGGAGGACGGCGGGACGGATGACGCGGTCCCCGGCAGTCGCCGTGAGCGCCGCGCCCAGAAGGAGCGTGCATGATGACGCGCTTCGGCGTGCTGCTGCGGCAGCGGTTGCGGCGTGACTGGCTGCAGCTGACCCTGTGGATCGTCGGGACCGCGCTGATGGCCTTCGCCGGGTATGCCGGCGTGAGCCAGTCGTACGCGACGCTGGCCGACCGACAGAACATCCTGGCCGCGGCCCTCGCGAACCCGGTGATCCTGATGTTCCGCGGACTCCCCTCCGGCACGTCCGAGGGAGCCTTCCTGGCCTTCGAGGTGCTGCCGTGGCTGGCGCTCCTCGCCGCACTGATGAGCACGTTCCTCGCCGTCCGCCACACCCGCGGCGACGAGGAGGCCGGACGCGCCGAGCTCGTCTGGGCGACACCGGCCGGGCGCCGCCTCCCGACGATCGCCACCGTCGTGCACGGGCTCCTCGCGAACGTCGTGCTCGCCGTGCTCACGGCCCTCGCCCTGATCGCCACCGGTCTCCCCGCGGCGGGCTCGCTGCTCGCGGGGGCGGCGGCCGGATCGTGCGGCATCGCCTTCCTCGGCATCGCCCTGCTGGCCGCGCAGCTGATGCGCACCTCCCGCGGGGCGAACTCGCTCACGATCTGGATCCTCGTCGCGACGTTCCTGATCCGCGGCATCGGCAACGCCGCCGGGACGCCGAGCGACGACCTGTCGAGCATGACCAGCGCCTGGCCCGCATGGCTCTCGCCGTTCGGCTGGACGGAGCAGACCCGCCCGTACGACACCGACCTGGTCTGGCCGATGCTCCTCGGACTGGGGGTCGGGCTCGTGCTGGCGGTCGCCTCGGTCGCGCTGCAGTCCCGGCGCGACATCGACGCCAGCTTCGTCGCCGAGCGTCGCGGTCGTGTCTCGGCGCGGCCGGCTCTCGCCTCGCCGCACGCACTGGTCTGGCGGCTGACCTCGGGCTCGATCGTGGGTTGGGCGGTCGGCGGTGCGGTCACCGGCATCCTCGCCACCACCCTGAGCGGACTCGTCGACCAGATCTCGGGAGAGAACCCGGCGGTGGCCGAGATCCTCAAGAAGATCGGCGGCGCGACGGGCGGACTCGACGAGGTCGTGGTGACGGTGTTCTTCACGCTGCTCGGCATCCTCGCGGCCTGCTGCGCCGTGCAGACGGTCGTGCGCGCGCGGCAGGAGGAGGCCCACGGCACCGCGGAGGCCGTGCTCGCCACACCGGTCGGACGCGTCCGCTGGCTCTCGGACTTCGTGATCGTCGGCATCGTCGCGGTCGCGATCGTGATCGCCGCCGCCGTGCTCGCGGGCTGGATCGGGGTCTGGTCGCGCGGGGGCGACGACGCGCTGTTCCGCATCGTGGCCGTGGCCGGGCTCGGGCAGGCGGTCGCGGCCGCGATCTTCGCCGTGCTGACCGCCCTGGTGTTCGTGCTGCTCCCCCGGGCGACGACCGCGGTGGCGTGGAGCCTCGTGCTGCTGGCGGCCCTGCTCGGGATGTTCGGTCCCCTGTTCGGGCTGCCGGAGTGGACCGCGAACCTCTCCCCGTTCGCCGTGACCCCCGTGGTCGACGGAAGCGGCGTGGACGTGCGCGGCCTGTGGTGGCTCGTGCTCGCCCTGGCCGCGGGTGGCGCCGCCGCCCTGACCCTGATGCGACGCCGTGAGCTCGCGCCCGGCGCCTAGGAGGAGCCCGATGCCCGACGACAGCACCGAGAACTCCGACAGCACCGAGAGCGCTGAGAGCACCGACGCGCACCGCGGGGTCGAGCCCGCGGAGCAGGCGGCGGCCATGATGACCGCCGCCGGGATGCCGCGGATGCCGGCACGCGTGATGATGGCACTGGTCGCCGCCCCCGAAGGCGGGTACACGGCCGCCCAGCTCGGCGAGCGCCTCGGCGTCTCCGCAGCCGCCGTCTCCGGCGCGGTGCGCTACCTGCAGCAGCTGCACTTCATCCAGCGCCGCTCCCGCCCCGGCGACCGCCGCGACCGCTACGAGTTCGTGCACGATCCGTTCTACAGCTCGATCGTCGGCAACATGCCCGTGTACTCGCGCCTCTCGGAGTACATCGACGACATCGCCGCCGAGCACGACGACGACCAGGGCGCCCACGACCGGGCCCTCGAGCTCGCCGAGTTCTTCCGCTTCCTCTCGGTGCGGATGCTGCAGATCGTCGAGGACTGGCGCGAGCAGCGGCGCGACTGACCCCGCCCGGGCCGAAACGGAGACCATCCGCGCGCGCTCCGGCGTGCCGCGCGTCGACGCGCCGCGCCCGGACCCGACGTTCTGGGTTTCGGCACGCGGGACGGAGAGGGGTTGACACCTTCCGGGTTACATGGTTACTTAGTCAAGTAAGTAACCCACCAACCCAGCGGAGGACTCGTGATCGAAGAAGGCAAGCCGCTCTTCCTCCAGATCGCCGAGCAGATCGAGGACTCGATCGTCGACGGCTCGCTCGCCGAGGAGGCTCAGGCCCCTTCCACGAACGAGCTGGCCGCGTTCTACCGGATCAACCCCGCCACCGCAGCGAAGGGAGTCGCCGTGCTCACCGACAAGGGAGTGCTGTACAAGCGCCGAGGCATCGGCATGTTCGTCGCCGACGGCGCCAGGGAGACGCTCCTCGGCGAGCGCCGCACCGCCTTCGCCGACCGCTACATCGACCCGCTCCTCGCCGCGGCCCGCACGCTCGGACTCGGCGCCGACGACCTCGCGGCGCTGCTCCGGCAGCGCGCCGCACTGACCACCGACGCAGAAGGGAAGACCCCCGCATGACCGCCGTCATCGAGGTGCAGAACCTCAGCAAGCGCTACAAGGAGAAGCGAGCGCTCGACAACGTGTCGCTCGCCATCGAGGGAGGCGCGATCTACGGCCTCCTCGGCCGCAACGGTGCAGGGAAGACGACACTCATGTCGATCCTCACGGCCCAGAACTTCGAGTCGTCCGGCACCGTGAAGGTGTTCGGCGAGCACCCGTACGAGAACGCGCACGTGCTCAGCCGGATCTGCTTCGTCCGCGAGAGCCAGAAGTACCCGGACGACGCCTACCCCAAGCACGCCTTCAAGGCCGCGAGCCTGTTCTTCCCGAACTGGGACCAGGCCCTCGCCGACGAGCTCATCGCCGAGTTCCAGCTGCCGATGAAGCAGACGATCAAGAAGCTCTCGCGCGGTCAGCTCTCCGCGGTCGGCGTGATCATCGGACTCGCCTCCCGTGCCGAGATCACCTTCTTCGACGAGCCGTACCTCGGACTCGACGCGGTCGCCCGGCAGATCTTCTACGACCGTCTGGTCGAGGACTACGCGGAGCACCCGCGCACCGTCATCCTCTCGTCCCACCTGATCGACGAGGTCTCGAACCTCATCGAGAAGGTCATCGTCATCGACAACGGTCAGATCCGCCTGAATGAGGACACGGATGCGGTCCGCGACCGCGCCGTGACGGTGGTGGGCGATGCCGCCAAGGTCGACGCCTGGGTCGGCACCCGTGAGGTGCTGCACCGCGAGTCGCTCGGCCGCGTGGCATCCGTCACGGTGCTCGGGGCCGTGTCACCGGAGGAGCGCACGCAGATCACCGCATCCGGGCTCGACCTCGCGCCGGTCTCGCTGCAGCAGCTGATCGTCCGACTCACGCAGAAGGCCGAGGCCGACTCCACGAGAGCGTCCGCCACGAAGGAGGAGGTGCGCTGATGCGACGCACACTCAACGTCATCCGCCTGCAGATGATCAACCGGCAGACCTTCATCTGGGTGCCGCTGATCATCCTCGCCGGAGCGACCCTGATCTCGGTGCTGATCTACGCGATGATCCCGGGCGACGCCCCCAAGTACGGCGGCGGCGGCCAGGCGCCCCTCTGGTACTTCTTCGCCATCGGCCTGTCGGCGATGACGCTCACGTTCCCGTTCTCCCAGGCGATGAGCATCACGCGTCGCGCGTTCTTCTTCGGAACGATGCTCACCGCGGTCCTCGCCAGCGCGTTCATGGGCGCTCTGTTCCTGATCGGCGGCGGCATCGAGGTCGCCACGAACGGCTACGGGGTGAACGGCTGGGTCTTCTACCTCCCGTGGCTGTGGGAGGCCGGCCCCGGCGGCGCCTTCGTCGTCTACTTCACCCTCGCGCTCTTCTTCTTCGTGGTCGGCTTCACCGGCGCCACGATCTACAAGAGCTGGGGGCTGACGGTCCTCACGATCGCGTGGATCGCGCTGGCATTGATCCTCGTCGGACTCGTGTACCTCGTGACCCGGCTCGAACTGTGGGGCCAGGTCTGGACAGGCATCGGCGATCTCGGCGCACTCGGCCTCGCGCTGTGGGGCCTCGTCGTCACCGCGGCCCTCATGGGTGTCTCGTTCCTCGCCTTCCGGCGGGCCATCCCGTAGGCGAGCATCGATCCACGACGCCGGTCACCCCTCGGGGTGGCCGGCGTCGTCGCGTGCGCGCTACCGGTACCCCGCCGCGGAAGCAACCCGCTCGCCAGGCGCGGGCCGGACACCTACTCTCGCGGAATCACCTGCCACCGACAGAGCCACCGACAGAGAGGATGCCGTGACGCAGAGCCGCACCCCGCTCCGGGCACGACGCGCGGGCATCGCCCGTGCCGTCCACGACGCCGTCCGCCCCGCGCGCCTCCTGCTCGTCGCGAAGACGACCCTCGCCGTCGGGCTGGCGTGGATGATCGCCCCGCACATGCCCGGCGTCACCGACGACTACCCCTACTACGCGCCGCTGGGTGCACTCGTGAGCATGTATCCCACGCTGATGGGATCGGCGAAGTCGAGCCTGCAGACGCTGCTCGGGCTCGCGACCGGCATCGGTCTCGCCACGATCGTGGTGCTGACGGTCGGACCCACGTGGTGGACGATCCCGGCCGTCGTCGGCGTGGGAGTGCTGCTGTCCGGCACCGGCTGGTTCGGGGTGGGGCGCGAGTACGTGCCGATGGCGGCACTGTTCGTGCTGATCATCGGCGGGCAGAACGCCGACGACTACTCGCTCGGCTACCTGACGCAGACCGCGGTCGGGGTGGCCGTGGGCCTCGTCGTGAACCTGGTGATCGCGCCCGCTCCGCTCACCATGGCGGCGGCCGGGCGGGTGGCGGCGTTCCGCGCGCAGCTGGCCCAGCACCTGCACGACATCGGATCGGCGGTGTCGGAGTCGTGGCCTCCCGAGCACGAGCAGTGGGCGGACGATGCGGCCTCGCTCGCCGACACCGCGGCCTCGCTCCGGGCGGCCCTGGCGGAGGCGGACGAGAGCCGGCGCGGCAATCCTCGCGCGAAGGGGCACCGGCCTCGGATGCAGCAGAACCACGACGAGCTCGCCGCCCTGGACCGGATCGCCCACCTCATCCGCGACATCCCCGACGAGATCGCGGACACCATCTGGGAGAGGACGGGCGCCCTGGAGCTCGACCCTGCCCTCCCGGACCCGCTGTCCGCCGCATGTCATGCCGTCGCCGACGTGATCGCGCAGGGTGACGCCTCGTCGAGTGCGGAGCATCGCGCCCGGGGCGAGGCCGCGCGCGCCATCCGCCTCCTCCTCGAGACCGTCGACGACCGCACGATCGACGTCCGCCGCTCGATGGGCCCCGGCGTGCTGACCGCCATGCATCTGCGCCGCATCCTGATCCTGAGCGGCACGCCGGCGCGGCGCGAGGAGTAGTCCGTCAGATCGTGTCGTCGGCGGCGATCACGTCGACCTGCCAGTAGCGGCCGTCGGGGTCGGCGCTGTCGTGCGCCTCTTCGGCGGCGGTCAGGATGTCGTTGAACTTCACCATCGCATCGTCGAACTCGGACTCGGTCAGCCGGATCGTGCGCTGGGTGAAGGCGGCGTGCACCTCGGTCGTGCGTCCCGCGACGTACTCGGGGGTCCAGGCGGTCACCCGACGCAGCAGATCCTGGTGGTCTTCCACCAGCGCGGCGATCACGGCGCTGCCGAGCTCCTCGTCGGCGACCGGGCTCTCCGGGCCGCCCACGTTCAGTGGCCCTTTGTGCCCGGTCCAGACGCGGTCGCGGCGGTCGCGGGCCTTCTCGGGCGCTTCCTCGATGAGACCGGCATCGGCGAGCGCGCGCAGATGGAAGCTCGCGCTGTTGGCCGGCACACCGAGTTCGGCGGCGATGTCGGCCGCGCGGAGGAAATCCCGCCGCGAGAACAGGCGGATCATCTGTCGCCGCAGGGGGTGCGAATAAGCCTTGAGCATGGCCGAGGTCATCCAGACGGGATCCTCGCTCGTGCCTTTCGCGGTGTCCTCCGTCATGTGCCGATCCTACCCGCACCTGAAATTGCGCAATAGAACTTGCGCAATTGTTCTTGCGCATCTACTCTCGACGCATGACCACCGCGACCGAGCCCCACCGCCTCTGGCGCAACCCCCGCTACCTCACGTGGCTGGTGAGCGACACGAGCAAGGGCCTCGCGGGCGCCCTGTTCGGCTTTGCGATCCCGCTGCTCGCGCTGATCGTGACGAACGATCCCGCACAGGCCGGCATCATCGGCGGCGCCGGGATGGTGGCGCGGCTCCTGATGACTCTCGCCGGAGGAGTCCTGGCCGACCGCCACCGACGCATCGCGCTGATGCTCCTCGGGTCGCTCATCGGCATCGTGCTCGCGGGCGGCTTCACCCTCCTCGCCCTCGGCGACGCCATGACGTTCGGCTCTCTGCTCGTGATCGACGTGCTCCTCGCCGCCCGCAGCGGACTGTTCGACGTCGCCGGTGAGAGCGCGATCAAGGAGATCGTCCCCGACGATGCGATGGGGCGGGCGCAGGCCGCGAACCAGGGGCGGGATGCCGCCCTCCAGCTCGCGGGCGGACCGCTCGGCGGCCTCCTTCTGGGTGTCGGCGGCTGGCTGGTCGGCGCGGTGATGACGCTGTGCCACGCGATCGCCGCCCTCACCGCGTGGATGCTGGGCCGCCAGGCCCGGCGCGCGGGGCTGGTCGACACGGGAGCCGCGGACGAGAACGCAGACGATCCGGACGAGGCGCCGCGTGTCGAGGGCGGACGCGCCGTCGGCGGGGCGGATGACCTGGGCTCCGGCGCCCCGACGGCCCCGGCGACGAAGCCGAATGCCTGGGCGGAGCTGCGTGAGGGATTCCGCTGGCTGCTGTCCCGGCCCGACCTCGGCGGCGTGCTGCTCATCACCACGGTCATCAATCTCGGCTTCAACGCCGCCATCACGACCGCGATCTACGCCCTGCAGCAGGCCGGGTACTCCACGCTGCTGATCGGCACCCTGAGCGCCGCGATCGGGGCCGTGATGCTGGTCGGAGCCGTGTTCTCCCCGCTGCTGGTCCCGCGGATCAAGGCCGGCGTGCTGACCATCGCCGGACTCTCGGTGGCGTCGGTCGGCGTGATCGTGCTGTCGATGGTGACGTCACCGTGGGCGATCGGGATCGTCCTCGGAGCGTCCGTGCTCCTGGTGCCCGCCCTCAACGCGGGGATGATGGGCTACTTCATGGTCGCCACGCCCAGCCACCTGCTCGGCCGGGCCAACAGTGCCGCGGGAGTGCTCGGCATGGGTGCGATGCCGCTCGCCCCGCTCATCGCCGGGTTCGGTCTCGCCTGGGTCGGCCGCGAGTGGACGATCCTGTTCTGCGCCGTGCTCTGCCTCGTCGCCGTGGTGCTCGCCGTGAGCAACCGGGCGCTGCGGGCGCTGCCCGTGGAGGCGGGCTGGGCCGCGCACGCGAAGCAGTTCGAGTCGGCCTGACCCGCGTCCCGGAGCGGTCCGGCGCTAGAGCGCGCCGGTCAGCGCGGCGATGCCGGCGAGCGCCGAGACCAGCGCGAGCACCAGGGCGATGGCGATGAGGATCGCGTGCACCTTCAGGAACGCGGTGGCCTTGCCGTGCTCGTCGCGCGCACGCGGATCGTCGGCCACACGCTTGTAGAACCGCGGCCAGACGAGGGCGTTGAAGGCGGCGTTGAGGAAGAGGAGGACGGCGAGGACGATCACCCCTCAACGCTACCGACATCCGCCACGGCACCCGACCGGGGACCACGACGGATCTCCTGCACCGCGACATGTATCAGAAAGCTCTTGCCGCGCTCCTGGTAGATGTGATCACAATGGGCTTCATGATCGACGGTGCACCCGGCGCCGCTCTCGATCCTGCCTCGGACGACGGGCGCGCACGCTGGGAGCGCGCGGCGGACCTCTTCGACGCATGGCGCGAGGGCGACTCGCGCGCGATGGACGAGCTGGTACGGCTGATGACCCCCGTGCTCTGGCACGTCGTGCGGGCGTACGGGCTGGAGCGCACGCTCGCCGAGGACGTCGTGCAGACCACCTGGCTGCAGCTCGTGCGCGGCCATGGATCGATCAGCGACCCGCGTGCCGTGTCCGCCTGGCTCACGACCACCGCCCGCCGGGAGGCGTGGAAGGTCGCGAAGACACACGGGAAGGTCGACACCACCGATGCGGACGACCTCGACACCCTGCTCCCCGAGCAGGCCTCCGCCGAGGAGCACGCGACACTCGGCGACGAGAACCGGCGCCTGTGGATGGCCGTGCGCCGTCTGAACGAGCGCTGCCAGAAGCTGCTCCGCGTGATCGCGTTCGAGGACCGCCCGGACTACGCGCGGATCGCGGCCGACCTCGCGATGCCGATCGGGAGCATCGGCCCGACCAGGAATCGGTGCCTCGCCAAGCTGCGGGCCCTGCTGGACGCACCACCGACCGCACAGGCAGGGGGTTTCGCATGACCGAGCAGGAAGATGCCCGGATGTTCGCCCGACTCCGCTCGCTGTGGGGCGAGGTCGACCCCATGCCCGCCGGCCTGATCGACCGCATGGTCGCCGCAGTCGCTGCCGAGGGGCTGAACCGGGAGTACGCGCTGCTCACCCTGGTCGAGGGGCAGCTCGGTGCGGTGCGGGGCGAGGCCGATGCGCTCACGCTGCAGTTCAGCGACGGATCCACGAGCATCCTGCTGCACGTGACGAGCACCGCGTCCGGCCGACGCCGGGTCGACGGATGGGCTGACGCCGCCGCCGCGGAGATCGTGCTGACCCAGGGCGAGCGCACGCGCTCGACCTCGCCCGAGGAGACGGGCCGCTTCGTGTTCGACGATGTGCCGCCGGGTCTCACCCGTGTGCACCTGACGACCGTGATCGGGGACGAGGCCCGCACGCTCTCGACCCCGCAGTTCGAGCTGTGACCGCGGGCGCCGCCCGTCGATGAGGCCGCGGGGCGACCCGCAGGGAGAGGATGACCCATGGATCAGCCCAAGGGATGGAGCTGGCAGGATCGCGCGGAGGGATCGATCCGGCGAGGCACGGCGCTCGATCCGAGCACGGAGCCGGTGGACGGCATCCGCGCCTTCCCGACCGCGTATCTGCCGGAACGGCTGCTGATCACCCGAGCCCTCGGCGACGAGGAGGCCTACGACCGCGAGGTGCGGACGCTGCGCGACGCAGCCGACACCTTCGGCTGGCAGCTCGAGGTGGAGGACGGGACGCGGGCGGCGGCCGACGGCGAGCTGGTCCCGGGGGTTCCCGGCTTCCTGCGCGCCCGACTGCGCACTCCCGATGAGCCGGTCCGCGGCGAGTCCCCCGTCGCGCCGGACGCCTGGCGCGTGCTGCAGCGCGCGCGGCGCATGTCCCGCTCGACGATGCCGCGGACGAGCCTCGACCACGTGCTGTCGATCGACCCCGTGGGGCTGAATCCGTTCACGCGCACCAACCCCTTCACCCGCACCAACCCGTTCACCCGCACCAACCCGGTGCGCGGTGCCGGCGGGGGCGCGGGCGGCAGCGACGACTACCTCGAGCCCGGGCGCGGTGCCCGGCAGCCGGTGACCTGGCTGGGGCCTGCTCCCGTGCGCGGACCTGCTCCGAAGCGCGGGCGGCGACCGGTCGTCGCGGTGCTCGACACCGGATGCGGGGAGCACTCCTGGCTGCCCGCCGACATCGTCACGCGGAAGATCGACCTCGACGGCGTGCCCGTCGGACTGACCGACGACGCGGATCCGGAGCGCTACCCCGACCTGTACGGGCAGCTCGACGGGGAGATCGACGCGGTCGCCGGGCACGGCACGTTCATCGCCGGGCTCATCCGGCAGGCGGCTCCGGGTGCCGACATCCTCTCGATCCGGGTGGCCGGCGCCCTCGGTGTGATCGACGAGAGCACGCTGTTGGAGACGATCGCGCAGGTCGTCACTCTGCTGGCCCGGCACCGCGAGGATCCGAAGACCGGCTTCCCGATCGACGTGCTGAACCTGTCCCTCAGCTACTACCACGAGACCCCGACCGACGGCCTGTTCAGCCTCACGCTGCACCAGCTGCTCGCGAAGGCGCGCGAGCTCGGGTGCGTGGTCGTGTGCTCGGCCGGCAACGACGCGATCGACCGTCCGTCGTTCCCGGCATCGCTGTGGCCGTGGCCCGGATCGGACAACGGCATCCGCCCCGACCGGGATGCACCGCTCGTCTCGGTCGGGGCGCTGAACCCCTCGGCCCGATCGGTCGCCCTCTTCTCGAACATCGGCCCCTGGGTGCAGGCCTATGCGCCGGGTGCGGCCGTGGTCAGCACCTCACCCGCGTTCGTCGGGGGCATGCAGGCATCGACGCGGGCGGATGTCGACGGCATGCGCCGCGAGACGATCGACCCCGACGACTATCGCGGCGGGTTCGCGGTGTGGAGCGGCACGTCGTTCTCGGCACCGTACGTCGCGGGGCGCATCGCGGCGCAGCTCGGTTCCGTGCCGATCGCAGGGGTGAAGCCGGCGGCCGCGGCGAAGGCCGTCGCCGCGGTCCTGAAGACGCTGCCCACGCCCATCGACCCGGTCTGACCCCCGGGACGGACCGTCCGTACCGATGCGGACGGCCCGTCCTGGGCGCCCGCGCGACAGGACAGCGCTCGCGCTCTTCCCCGCGGGCCCGGCGCACGGCATTCTGGGGGGATGCCCCTGACTGCGACCGAGCTGCACCGGCGCGGCGTCGAAGCGGCGAACGCGAGACGGTTCACGCAGGCGCGGCGCGCTCTCGACGCCGCATCCGCCCGCACCGACGACCCCGACCTGCGTGCGCGCATCGACGGCACGGTGGCGTACGTCCTCGCGCAGACGGGGGAGCCGGCGGCCGCCGAGCAGCTGTGTCGCGAGGCGCTCGGCCGCTCCGGGCTCAGGGCCGAGACGGTCACGGTGCTCAGCGGGCAGCTCGGCACGCTGCTCATGCACGGGGGCCGACTGGCCGAGGCGGAGGTCGAGCTCACGCGCGCGATCGACACCCTCACCGCGATCGGCGACGAGACCACCGAGCTCGCGAACTGTCTGATGAACCGTTCCGTCGTGCGGATGCAGCAGCGCGAGCTCGAGTCCTGCGTGGAGGACCTCCGGCGAGCGGTCGCCGTCTACGAGGCGAACGACGACGACGAGCCGCTCGCGGAGGCCCGACACAACCTCGGCTACGCGGCGCTGCTGGAGGGAGACCTCGTCACCGCCCTCAGCCTCATGACCCGCTCCCGTCCGCAGCTGGCGGCGATCAGCGACCTCGCCGCCGCGATCAGCGACCTGGACCGCGCCGAGGTGCTCCGCGACGCGGGCCTCACCACCGAGGCGGAAGCTCTGCTCGGGCGGGTGGCCACGCAGTTCGGCGCGCAGCGGATGCGACAGGCGAGGGGCGAGGCGGAGTTCCATCTGGCGCGCTCCCTCCTGCGCCACGACCCGGCCGCCGCCGAACGCGCGGCCCGCACCGCCGCTCGTCGCTTCTCCGCGCTGGCGAACGACGGATGGGCGGCCCGAGCGGATGCCGTGCGGCTGGAGGCGCAGCAGCGCGCGCGACCGCAGCGCCCCATCGACACCGCGGAGTTCGCCCGCACGGCGAGAGCCCTCGACCGCGGCGGCTTCCACACCGAGGCGACGGGTCTGCGCCTCAGCGCCCGCCGCGAAGGCAGCGGACGGTTGCCGCGACTCGACGACGCCGCGCCGACTCCGCTCCGTCTGCGCGCCCACGAGGTGCGCTCCGCCCGCGCAGCCGCTGCCGGGCGCGATCGCGACGCCCTGCGCGCGGCCGCCGACGGGCTCGAGCTGCTCACGGCCTGGCAGCAGTCCTTCGGGGCGCTCGACCTGCAGGCCTCCGTCGCGATGCACGGGTCCGAGCTGATGTTCGCCGGTCTCTCCGCCGCCGCACGGCTGCGCGACCCCGCGACGCTGTTCGAGTGGTCGGAACGGGCACGCCACCTCAGCCAGCAGGTCGCCCCGGTGCGTCCCCCGCACGACGAGTCGCTGGCGGCGGACCTGGCCGAGCTGCGGATGCTGCGCGCCGAGCTCGCCGGCGCCGACTGGACCACGGACGCCCGGGTGCGCGCACTGCGCGACCGGGTGCGGGAGCGGCAGTGGGCGACCACCGGTTCGGGCGGCACCCGCGAGCGGCTGGGACTCGCCCAGGCCACGGACCTGCTGGAGCCGGGCACCGCCGTGCTCTCCTACGTGTTCACCGGATCCGCCCTGCACGGCATCGTGGTCACCTCGTCGGGAGCGACGGTGGTCGACCTGTCGTGGGCGCGGGCGCAGGCGGCGCTGGACGGCCTCCGCGCAGACCTCGACATGGCCGCGATGACGCGCGGCGGCCTGATGGGCGCGGTGACGGAACGGGCGCTGGCATCACGGCTGGCGCTGCTCGACACCGAGCTCCTCGCGCCGCTGCTGCGGGCGGCGCCGGACGCGTCCCGCCTGGCGATCACGGTGCCCGGCGCCCTCGCGGGGGTGCCCTGGGCGATGCTCCCGGGGATGACCGGCTTGCCGTTCACCCTCGCGACGTCGGTGTCGCGCCTGCTCGGCGACCCGTCGCGCGCCACCGCCCACGCAGCGGCCACCGGGCCGACGAGGATCGGCTTCGCGGCCGGCCCCCGCGTCGCCAGGGCGGGCGAGGAGGTCGAGCGGGCGGCCACCGCCTGGCGCGGCGCGGGTCGGTCGCCGCGCATCCTGGACGCCACGGATGCGACGGTCTCGGCGGTCACCGAACTCGCCGCCGACACCGATGTGCTGCACATCGCCGCGCACGGCCGACATGCCGTGGACAATCCCCTGTTCTCCGGATTCGAGCTCGCCGACGGCATCCTCTTCGGCTACGACGTCGACCTCATCCCGCGAGTCCCGGCGACCGTGATCCTGTCGGCCTGCGAGCTCGGCCGCTCCTCCGTGCGCTGGGGCGAGGAAGCGCTCGGGATGACCCGGGTCTGGCTGCACGCCGGCGCGGACTGCGTGATCGCCGCCCCCGTCGCGGTCCCCGACGATGTGGCCGGTGAGCTGCTGAGCGCCGTGCACACGGGCCTTTCCGCGGGCGCGTCCCCGGCGGTCGCCCTCGCCGAGGCCGCTGTCGAGACCGGTCTGAGCGCCCCGTTCCAATGCCACGGGGAGGGGTTCTGAACTTTTTTCTCCATTCGTTGTATCAGAACGCGCACTCCGTGCTCCTGTTCTTCGGAAGGTGCCATGCGAAGGGCCTCGAAGGGAGAGGCGCGAGGGAGGCGCAGTCGGATCTGGGGATATCGCGCGCGCTGGGGAGCGTGAGTACGACACGGACACCATCTGCTCGGGGGCGGCGCGGCGTGCAGCCGCGGCACCCTCAGAGGGCCTCGACGTTCTGGGGACGTCGGGGCCCTCGGGGTGTCCGGGCTCGGAGATCTCAGCCGAGCTGGGCGCGGAAGTAGCGATCGGCGATGTCACGGACGACCGCAGGATCGCGCTGAGGCGCCACGGTCTCGAAGTGCTCGGCGCGGTCGAGCTCGTCCACCACGAACCTCGTGAGGATCGCAGGTGGGGTGCCGGAGCCGAGCTCCCGGGTCACCGCCTTCGCCGCGATGAGCTCCGTCGCGGCATCCGTCACCTCCTGCGGAACCGAGCTCTCCGCCAGCAGCGTGGGAAGGTCCATGGGCGGAACCGACTCCTCCGGGTGATCCGCGAGCCACCGCAACGCGGCAGCCGGCCGCAGCGTGTAGAAGAAGCGCTTGAGCGTCGTGGTCGCGGTCTGCTGCTGGCGCGCGACGTGCAGATAGTGACGTGCGATCGACCCGCGTTCGACGACGTCGGTCGCGAGCGTCAGCAGGCCCTCTCGAAAAGCGCTCTCACCGGCGTAGACGATGGGCGAACGGAGCCATTCGATCACCGTGGCGTTCCCTCTCACCAGCAGCTTCACGGCCTTCGCCAGGTCCCAGCCGTTCACGTCGAACGTCTTGTCGAGGGGCGTCTCGATCACGTCGCGGGCGGGCCAGAGCGAGAGGTAGTCCTGACGCCCGCGCACGAAGATGAATCGGCAGTCGTAGTCGCTGTCCGGCGACGGAAAACCCCAGGCACGGCTGCCGCTCTCGATCGCCCAGGGGATGCGCACACCGTGTTCCGCGGCGACGCCATCGAGCCGCCGGTCGATCTCGGAGACCACCAGCGGATCGAGGGAGGAGGGAATCGCACGCATTGCTCGAAGATACCCGGAACGCGGTTCGGCTCGTGCCGGACCGCGATCCGCCAGCGGCCGCGGTCAGGCGACGAGGACCGCGTAGCCGGCGGCGCGGAGGGCCGAGAGCACCTCGGGGTCCGCCCCGCCGTCCGTGATGAGCGTCGGGAACAGCTCGACGCCGCCGACGGTCGAGAACGCCTCGACGCCGAGCTTGCTGCCGTCGGTGACCACGACCGCCCGGCGGGCCCGCTCGGCCATCATCCGGTTCACGGCGGCCTCGCGCTCGTCCTGCGTGGTGGCGCCGGCCACCGCATCCATCCCGTTCACGCCGATGAACGCGATGTCGAGCCGCACCCCGCGCAGCAGCTGCTCCACGAACGGTCCGACGAGCTCGTAGGTGCGCGAGTGGATCACCCCGCCGGTGACGACCACCTTGATGTCCGGCCGCGTGGCGAGCTGGGCGGCGATGTTCACGGCGTTCGTGACCACGGTGATGCCGCCGCTCCCCGCGAGGTCGTCGCGGGCCGCGAGGGCAGCGGCGATGGCCGTCGTGGTGGTGCCGCCGGAGAGCCCGACCACCATGCCGGGTGCGACGAGCCCGGCGGCGACCTGCGCGATGCTGGCCTTCTCGTGCGTGCGCAGGTGGCTCTTGTAGCGGATGGGCAGCTCGTAGGCGACGGTCTGCGCCACCGCACCGCCATGGGTGCGGGTGAGCAGCCGCTGCTCGGCGAGGGTGTCGAGGTCGCGGCGGGTCGTGGCCGACGAGGCGCCGAACTGCTCCACGAGCTCGTCGACGGTGACCTCGCCGTTCGCGGCCAGGAGGTCGAGGATCGCGTTCAGACGCGCGGCCCGCTTCATCAGGCGGCCGATCCGGCGGGCTGCAGGGCGAACAGCCGGAGCATGCGGGCGGCTTCGTCCGCCAAGGCGTCGCGGGCGGGAGCCAGATACTTGCGGGAGTCCACCAGGCGCTCATCGGCGTCGAGCTTCTCGCGGACGGCACGTGTGAAGAAGCCGTTCAGGTGCGTGGACACGTTGATCTTCGTCATCCCCGCGCGCACGGCGTCGGCGATCACCGCATCCGCGACGCCCGAGGAGCCGTGCAGGACCAGCGGGACGGGCAGCGCCGCGTGCAGCCGGGCGATCAGGTCGAGGTCGAGCGACGCCGTGCGGTCGGTCATCGCATGCGAGGACCCGACGGCGACCGCGAGTGCGTCGACGCCGGTCGCGGCCACGAAAGCCCGCGCCTCGTCGGGGTCGGTGCGGACGCCGGGCGCGTGCGCTCCGTCCTTGCCGCCCACCTCGCCGAGCTCGCCCTCGACGGAGACGCCGGCCTCATGCGCACGGGCCGCGACCGCTGCGGTGAGGGCCACGTTGTCGTCATAGGGCAGCGCGCCGCCGTCGAACATCACCGAGCCGAAGCCCAGGGCGATGGCCTCGTCGACGAGCTCGGGACGCTCGGCGTGATCGAGGTGCACGGCAACGGGCGTCTGGGCCCGCCGCGCCACCGCGAGCGTGGCGAGCGCGATCGGCTCCAGCCCGCCGTGGTAGTCGGCGCAGTTCTGCGAGATCTGCAGGATGACCGGCAGCTGCGCGAGGGCGGCGGCCCGCACCAGACCCTCGGCGGTCTCGAGGTGGATCACGTTGAAGGCGCCGATGCCGGTGCGGGCGGTGGCGGCCGCGGAGATGAGGTCGCGGGCGGAGACGAGGGTCACGAAGGGTCCTTCCGGAACGAAGCGGGGTCGGGTCGCGAGACGCGCAGCTGCTGTTCGAGCTCGGTCCAGCGCGGAGAGATGTCGCCGGCGAGCGGGGTGAGCACCGCGGCGGCGGACCAGGCCGTGGCACGGCGGAGGATCGGCTCGGGGTCGCGCACCCCGTCGGCGTAGAGCACGGCGCAGGCCGCGACGCCCGCGTCGCCGGCACCCGTGGGGTTCCCGGCGAGGGGTTCGTCGAGACGGGCGTGCACGAGATCGGATGCCGTGACCGCGAGCATGCCGTCGGCGCCGAGCGAGAGCAGCACGAGCTCGGTGCCGCGAGCGATCAGAGAGCGTGCGCCCTCGACGGGGTCCGTGATGCCGGTGGCCTCGACCAGCTCGGCGGCGTTGGGTTTGAGCACGGTGGCACCGGCCTCCGCCGCACGCAGCAGGGCGGGACCGGAGGTGTCGACGATGACCGGGACCCCGGCGTCCCTCCCCACCGCGATGAGCATGGGGATCAGCGGCTCCGGCGCCCCGGGAGGCACACTGCCGGAGACCACGAGCACGCTCGCGGAGGGCAGCCGCTCGACCACCTCGGCGAGCACCGCCGCCCACTCCTCGTCCGTGGGGTTCACGCCCCGCTCGTTGATGATCGTGGTGTCGCCGAGGGTCTCGTCGACCACGGCGATGCTGCGACGGGTGTCCGCCGCGACCGGCACCAGGACGTGCGGCACGCTGCTGGCCCGCAGCTCCGCGGAGAACTCCTCGCCGACGCGGCCGCCCGCGGTGGTGACGGCGAGCACCTCCGCGCCCTCGGCGTGCGCCACGCGCGCGACGTTGAGGCCCTTGCCGCCGGCCCTCGCCACTCCGGCATCCGCCCGGTGCGTGCCGCCCTCGGTCAGCCGGTCGACGTGCCAGGTGAGGTCGAGAGCGGGGTTCGGGGTGACGGTGAGGATCACGTGAGCTCCCGCGCGCGCAGTGCTGCGCCGAGCAGGCCGGCGTTCCCCGAGAGCTCCGCCGGGACGAGCGCCGGGATCCGGTGGAAGCTGAGCCGCGCGGCGAGACGCGTGCGCAGCTCGTCGAACAGGGCACCGCCCGCGCGCGAGAGGCCCCCGCCGATGACCACGGCTTCCGGCGCCACGACGGCGGTGAGCTGCGCCAGGGACATCGTGAGCGCGTCGAGCGCCGAGTTCCAGATCTCCGCGGCGATCTCGTCGCCGGCGGCCGCGCGGGCGATCACGTCCTTCGCACCGTCCGGGGCGACTCCGGTCGCTTCGCGGTAGCGACGGGCGATCGCGCCGGCCGAGGCGACCGCCTCCAGGCAGCCGCGCGCACCGCACGCGCAGATCGGCCCGTCCGCGATCGGGGAGTGCCCGATCTCGCCCGCGTATCCACCGGCGGTGTACGGGACGCCGCCGACCAGCAGGGCCCCGGCGATGCCGGTGCCGATCACGAGCACGACGGAGTCGGCGTAGTCGCGGGCGCCACCGAGTCGACGCTCGGCCCAGCTCGCGGCGCGGACGTCGTGGTCGAACGCCACCGGCAGCCCGAGGCGCTCGGAGGCGAGGTCGCGCAGCGGGGAGTCGTGCCAGCCGAGGTTGCTCGCGAAGACCCCGAGCCCGGCATCCGCATCCACGATCCCCGGGACGACGAGCCCCACGGCCTGCGGCACCACGTCGGGGTGCGCGGCACGGAGCTCCGCCGCCAGCACCTCGAGACGCTCGAGGAGCGCCTGCGTCCGGTCACCGTCGACGACCGGTGTGGGCGTGCGACGGAGCCCGAGCGCTGCACCGTCGGCGTCGAACAGCGCCGACTTGATGTCGGTGCCGCCGACGTCGAACGCCAGCACGGGGGCGCCGGTCCCGAGGGTGCGCACGGCGGCGAGCTTCTCCCCCGCGGCGTCGCGCTCGACGTCGGGAACGGCCGCTGCCGCGTCAGGGTCGATCATGGTCGGCTCCGGCCGTGCGTCGGGTCATGCATCCAGGATGACGGATCGCGTGAGGTTGCGCGGCTGGTCCGGGTCGAGACCCCGCGCGACGGCGCGGTCGAGCGCGGTGCGGTGCAGGCGCACGAGGTCGGCGAGCGGGTCGATCGCACGCTGTTCGAAGCGGGCGCCGGTGGCCTCGACCTGGCCGGCGAGCCCCTCGGGAGCCTGGCCGAACTGCCAGGTCACGCGACCGGGGGCCGCGATCGCGATCGGGCCGTGGCGGTAGTCCATCGACGGGTACGCCTCGGTCCACGACTGCGAGGATTCGCGCAGCTTGAGCGCCGCCTCGTGGGCGAGACCGATCGTCCACCCGCGCCCGAGGAACGTGTACTGCTCCGCATCGCGCAGCTCGTCGTCGCCGGGTTCGGCGAGCACCGCGGTGGCGTCGGCGATCGCACCGGTGAGGTCTTCGCCGAGGGACGCGCGGAACAGCGCGAGAGCCGTGGTCGCGAAGCGCGTCTGCACCACCGACTGCTCGTCGGCGAAGGGCAGCAGCACCGCCTCGTCGACGAGGGAGACGAGGGGCGAGTCCGGGTCGCCGATGACGCCGATCGTCGTGATGCGCCCCTTGACCTGCTCGACGAGCTCGAGCACCTCGGTGGTCGTGCCGGATCGGGTGAGGGCGACGACGGCGTCGTACCCGCGGTCCATGAAGGCCTCGGAGGCGGCGAACGCGTCGGTCTCGCCCTGTCCGGACGCTTCGCGCAGTGCCGCGTACGACTGCGCCATGAACCACGAAGTGCCGCATCCGACCACCGCGACGCGTGCGCCCTTCGCGGGCAGAAGCGCCTGCTCGGCCTTCAGCTCGACGGCCGTGGCCCAGGTCTGAGGCTGGGAGTGGAGCTCCTCGCGCATGTGTGCGCCGGGCAGCGTGTGCGTCATCGAAGTGCCTTTCGAGCAAGAAGTTGCATACTTGTGATTGTTTGAGGCTGAATTCGATCATAGTATGGCGCCAGAGAACAGCAACCCCAAGTTCTGCTTGATTTGTTTGTTCCCCTGACAAATAATCGGACAAGTTCTACCGCCTCGACGTCGATCTGATCGTCGCCGAGAATCCGAGCCCCCGGCTTGAACGATCGCGGCTGCCATCCGGCGAAACGATCACCACGCACCGTCGCGTGATGTGCTTGCGACTGTGCACCACTCCCACTCCCGAAGCGGCCCCGCCGCCACGGAGCGGACATCACAGTGAGGAATGCAATACACATGAAGAAGTCACTGCGGTTCGGCGCCGCCGCCATTGCGGCCGTCGCCACGCTCTCGCTCGCTTCGTGCGGGTTCGGCGGATCGTCCGGCGACGGCGGAGGCGCGGAGGGATCGACCACGCTCGACCTCCTCGTCCCCAGCTACTCCGACGGCACCAAGGCGAACTGGGAGACGGTGATCAAGGGGTTCGAGAAGGCCAACCCCGACATCAAGGTCAAGCTCGAGGTGCAGTCCTGGGACAACCTCGAGAAGGTCGTCTCCACCAAGATCCAGGCGAACGAGGCCCCGGACATCTACAACGGCGGGCCGTTCGCCGGCTTCGTCGGCGACGAGCTGCTGTACCCGACGAAGGACGTCGTCTCCGATGACGTGTACTCCGACTTCCAGGACTCGTTCCTCAAGAACGCCGAGGTCGACGGCACCGCGTACGCCCTGCCGCTGATCGCGTCGGCCCGTGCGCTGTTCGTCAACAACGCGCTGCTCGACCAGGCCGGCGTCGAGGCGCCGACCAACTGGGACGAGCTGCTGGACGCCGCGACCAAGGTGTCCAAGCTCGGCGGCGGCGTCGCCGGCTACGGCATGCCGCTCGGCTCGGAAGAGGCGCAGGCCGAGGCGGCCGTGTGGCTGTGGGGCGGCGGCGGATCGTTCGGCGACGCATCCGAGATCACGATCGACACCCCGGAGAACCTCGTGGGCGCCGAGCAGATCAAGAAGATGATCGACGCCGGTGCGACTCAGGCCGACCCGGGTTCCACGCAGCGCTCCCCGCTGATGGACATCTTCATCCAGGGCAAGATCGGCATGCAGGTCGGCCTGCCGCCGACGGTCGGCCAGATCAAGGAAGGCAACCCCGACCTGGACTACTCCATCGTCCCGATCCCGACCAAGGACGGCTCGCCGTTCACGCTCGGCGTCATGGACCAGCTGATGGCGTTCAAGAACGACGACGACAAGCAGGACGCGATCAAGAAGTTCTTCGACTACTACTACTCGGCCGACGTGTACGTGCCGTGGGTGCAGGCCGAGGGCTTCCTGCCCGTCACCAAGTCCGGTGCCGAGCAGCTTTCCGGCGAGGAGGCTCTCAAGCCGTTCCTCGACGTGCTGCCCGACGCCCAGTTCTACCCGTCGACGAACCCGAAGTGGTCCGCCGCCGACGGCGCCTTCAAGTCGCTGTTCGGCCAGCTGCAGTCGAAGCCGGCACAGGACGTGCTGACCGAGATCCAGGCGCAGGTCGACGCGGGCTGAGCCCGCTGAACGGAGAGGTTCGGGTACCCGAATGAGCCAGAAGACAGAGTCCTCGAACCTCGCGGGGGCGGCGACCGGCCGCCCCCGCACCCGGAAGACCCCGGATGCCTCGCGCGGCAGGCCGGGTGGGAAGGATCTCCTCCAGGCGCTGCCCTGGATCGCGCCCGCCCTCCTCCTCATCATCGGCGTGGTGCTGTTCCCCGCCGGGGTGATGTTCTTCAACTCGACACGCGACATCTCGCTGTCGGGCCTCGACAAGGGGTCGGTCGGCTTCGACAACTTCGTCACCGTCTTCACCTTCGCCGAGTTCTGGCCGATCTTCTTCCGCACGATCGTCTGGGTCGTCTCGGTCGTCGCGCTGACGGTCGTGATCTCGCTCGGTCTCGCACAGATCCTGAACAAGGCTTTCCCCGGGCGTCAGCTCGTGCGCATGGCCGTGATCGTGCCGTGGGCCGCGTCGGTCGTCATGACGACGATGGTGTTCTACTACAGCCTCGAGCCGTACTTCGGCATCTTCAACAAGTTCCTGTTCGACATCGGGCTCTCCGATGACGCGGTCGGCTACGGCTGGACCAAGAACCCGACGACGGCCTTCATCTGGTCGATCGTGATCGCGATCTTCGTCTCGCTCCCCTTCACGACGTACACGATCCTCGCCGGCCTGCAGTCGGTGCCGGCCGATGCGATCGAGGCCGCGAAGATGGACGGCGCCGGCCCCACCCGCACCTACTGGTCGATCATCCTGCCGCAGCTGCGCAGCGCCCTGGCGGTGGCGATCCTCATCAACATCATCAACGTGTTCAACTCGCTGCCGATCCTGAAGGTGATGACCGGGTCGATCCCCGGCTACGGCGCCGACACGATCATGACCCTGATCTTCAAGTACATCGAGCTGCAGAAGAAGGTCGACGTCGCGAGCGCCCTGTCGGTGGTCGCCTTCCTCATCGTCATCGTGATCGTCGCGGCCTACGTGAAGATCGTCAAGCCCATGAAGGAGGTCTGATCATGACCGTGACCGAGACCGCCCTCGTCACCACCGCCGGAGGCCGCGGTCGGCGCACCCCGCCGATCCCCGGCCGCAAGCGCCGCTACACCGAGGACCAGGTGACGCTGCCCCGCGTGATCCTGCGCACCGTCGCCGGGTTCCTGGTGCTGGCGATCTTCGTGCTGCCGTACCTGATCATGTTCTTCGGCTCGGTCAAGACCAAGTCGCAGATCCGCTCCGTGGACCCGACCTACTTCCCGATCGAGTGGCACTGGGAGAACTACATCTCGATGTGGTCCACCCCGGAGACGCCGCTACCGTACAACCTCATCTCGACGATCATCATCGCCGTGTTCGCGACGCTGCTCGTGCTGCTCGTGTCGCTGCCTGCCGCGTACTACACGGCCCGGTTCAAGTTCCCCGGGCGCATGGTCTTCCTGTTCCTGGTGATCGTCACCCAGATGCTGCAGCCCGCGGTGCTGACCTCCGGCCTGTTCCGCCAGTTCACGACCCTCGGGCTCGGCGACACGTGGGCGGCCATGATCTTCATCAACGCCGCGTTCAACCTGTCGTTCGCGGTGTGGATCATGCACTCCTTCTTCGCCGGAATCCCGAAGGAGGTCGACGAGGCCGCGCAGATCGACGGCGCCGGACGCTTCACGGTGCTGTTCAAGATCAACCTGCCGCTGGTCTGGCCGGGCATCGTCACCGCGATCGTGTTCACGTTCGTGGCCTGCTGGAACGAGTTCGCGGCCTCGCTCGTGATCCTGTCGACCGACAAGAACCAGCCGCTGTCGGTGGCGCTGACCAAGTTCGTCGGCCAGTACGAGACGAGCTGGCAGTACGTGTTCGGCGTCTCGATCGTCGCGATCCTGCCGGTGGTCATCCTGTTCATGCTGATCGAGAAGCGCCTCGTCGGCGGCCTGACCGCGGGCAGCGTGAAGTAACCCGCCGTTCTCGCTCTCCGCATCCGCCCGACAGCACCCCTGTCGGGCGGATGCGTGTCTGCAGGCCTGAGCCGCCGACGCACTCCGGGCTCAGGGGCGGGGCGTGGATGCTGCGCGCAGCTGCTCCGGACTCCACCGGACGCCGAGCGCCGAGGTGAGAGCGGCCTGGGCGGCGCCGGCCGAGAGCGACACCCGCGGATCGGCGTAGCGCACGGGCACCTGCGCGGTGCCGCGGGCGGGATACTCGGTCTCGCGGCGGACCCTGTCGAGGAAACGAGGTCCGAGCTCGGTCGCCGGACCGCCGATCACGACCTCGGTCGGGTCGAGGAGAGCACTGATGAGCTTGATGGCCCGCGCGAGGGCACGGGCCCCCTCATCGAGGTGCTCCTCCGCGGCGCCGGCGACGAGCGCACGGATCTCGGAGGCGTCCATGGCGTCGGAGAACTCGTCTCCGAGCATCGGTCCCAGAGCCGCCGCCGACTCCAGGCATCCGCGCTGTCCGCACCGGCACGGCCGCGCGGCATCGCCGAACACGACCTGCACGTGGCCGATCTCGCCGGCACGGTCGCGCGGACCCGGGGCGAGCTCGCCGTCGAGCGTGACGGCCGCACCGACACCGCCGCCGAGGTGGATGAAGAGTCGATATCCCGACGGCGACGCCTCCCTGCCCGCTTCGCCGATCGCCTCCGCGTCGACGTCGTTGACGAGCAGCACGGGCGTGCCGAGGATCCGTTCGAAGCGCTCGGCGAGAGGAACGTTCTGCCACTTGAGCTGCACGCTCTCCAGCACCGCGCGGCCGTCCGTGGTCCCGGGGAGCTGGACGCCCGCGGCGAGGAGTCTCTTCCCGAACTCCGCGGCCACCTCCGTCACCGCTGCGTCGAGAGTCCGGTCGCGGGTCTCCACCGTGTAGTCCACGCGGCGGGTGTCGACCTCGGTGCCGTCGAGCGCCACCAGAGCGATCTGCGCGTGGAGGGGCTGGATCACCAGCACCAGGATCAGATGGTGGCTCGCATCGATGCTGAGGGTCGTCGCGCGCTTGCCGCCCGTGCTCGCGGCCTGCTCTCCCTCGACGATCAGCCGGCTCTCGATGAGCTCGGCCACGAGGGACGAGGCGGTCGCCGCCGTCAGTCCCGTCGCGCGCGCGATGCCCGCCCGCGTCTGGGTGCCCGGGCTGCGGAAGACCAGCTGCAGCGCCCGGCGCAGGTTCGCACGCCGAACCGACGCCTGCGTGTCGAGGCCGTCATCCGTGGTGAGCATGTGTTCCCGTTCCGGAGCTCGTCGGTCGCGAGCTGTTGACAGATCGTGGTGCGATCCGTAGTCTCTCCCTAAGTTTATTCATTGAACTTAGTTGGTCAATCGACCTCTCAGAGCTCCGGACGGGCGAGTGCTGCACACACCGTCGCCCGTCCGGCACCTTCCTCAGCGGCTCTCGGCCGCTTCGGTGTGGTGGCGGATGACCTCCGCCACCACGAAGTTGAACCACTTCTCCGCGAACTCCGGGTCGAGATGAGCCTCCTCGGCCAGCGCGCGCAGTCGTGCGACCTGCTGCTCCTCCCGATTCGGGTCGGAGGCCGGCATCTGGTGCTCGGCCTTGAGATGCCCGACCTGCTGGGTGGCGCGGAAGCGCTCGGCCAGCATGAAGATCAGTGCGGCGTCGATGTTGTCGATGGTGGCGCGAAGTCGGAGCAGTTCGGCCTTCGGGTCCTCGGCGGCGGTCATGCCCCTACTCTAGAGCCGCAGAACGCCCCGGTTTCGACTCGGGTCACCGCTATCGTGAGCACATGAGCAACGAAGAGTCGCCGGCATCCGCGCCCCTCGACGACGCCGCACCGCGCAGCGCCGACGACAACGCCTCCACGGCCCCGAGCGACTCCGACGTCGCACCGCCCGCGGCCGCCCGCCGCAGGTCGGCCTCGGCCACCGCCGCCTCGGTGCTCGAGCCGTCCGCCACCGGCACCCCGCACACCGTCGTGATCGAGCCGATGACGCCGAGCCGCTCGTTCTGGACGCGCATCGACCGGCCGTTCGTCTTCGGCTTCCTGGTGACGCTGGGCGGACTCGGCGCGATCGTGATCGGCCTCGCGCTGTCGAACCTGTCGACGGTGCTCATCTACATCGCCCTCGCCCTGTTCGGCGCCCTCGGCCTCGACCCCGCCGTGCGGTTCCTGGAACGACGCGGCATCTCCCGGGTGGTGTCCGTGATCATCACGATCCTCGGACTCATCGTGGTGTTCGCGCTCGTGCTGTGGATGATCATCCCCGTGGTGATCGACCAGATCGTCAGCTTCGTGAACTCCGTCCCCGGCATGATCAAGGAGTTCACGCAGAGCGACATCTACGCATCCCTCGAGGCGCAGTTCGGCGACCAGTTCCAGGATCTCGTCGCCGAGGTGCAGTCGTTCCTGACCGACTTCGGCAACCTCGCGACCATCGGCGGAGGCGCACTGGCCGTCGGCGCATCGATCGCCACCAGCATCTCGGGTGCGATCGTCGTGCTCGTGCTCACGCTGTACTTCCTCGCGTCGCTCCCGTCGATGAAGCAGGGCCTGCTGCGTCTCGCCCCGGCCCGCGACCGCGCTCGCGCCGGGGACATCACCGACCAGATCACCGACTCGGTCGGCGGCTACGTGATGGGGATGGTGGTGCTCGCGTTCTGCAACGCGACGCTCGCGTTCCTCCTCTACCTCTTCCTCGGGCTCCCGTTCCCGCCGCTGATGGCCGCGATCGCGTTCTGCGTCACCCTCATCCCGCTCGTGGGTTCGGTGCTGTTCTGGATCCTGGGCACCTGCCTCGCGCTGTTCAGCAACCCGATCGCCGCGCTGATCTTCGCGGCGATCTACCTCGTCTACATGCAGATCGAGGCGTACGTGATCACTCCGCGCGTGATGAACCGGGCCGTGTCGGTGCCGGGGTCCCTCGTCGTGATCGGCGCTCTCGCCGGCGGCACGCTCCTCGGACTCCTGGGAGCACTGGTCGCAGTCCCCGTGACGGCATCCATCCTCATCATCATCAAGCAGGTGCTGGTCCCCAAGCAGGACGCCAGGATCTGACCCGAGAACGCGGAAGCGCCCGGACCCTGAGAGGGTCCGGGCGCTTCTGCGTGATGACGACTCAGTCGAGGTCGTTGTCCGCCAGCCACTTCTTGGCGATGTCGGCCGGCGACTTCTGGTCGACCGTGCTCTGCACGTTCAGAGCCACGAGCTCCTCCGCGGTCAGCTTGGCGCTGATCGCGTTGATGACGTCGGCGACCTCGTCCGCCACGTCGCTCGAGACGATCGGCACGACGTTCGACGCCAGGATGATGTTCTTCGGGTCTTCCAGCGCGACGATGTCCTCCGTCTGGAACGCCGGGTCGGCCGAGTAGATGTCGGCGACCTGGATCTCCCCGGCGAGCAGCGACTCCAGCGTGGTCGGACCGGTGGCCGAGAACGCGAGGTCCACTCCGTAGACCTCCTTGGCCTTGGCCGGGCCGTACGGGCGCTGCTCGAACTCCGGCGCCGCACCGATCGTGACCTTGCTGCTGACCTTCGCGAGGTCGGCGATCGAGGTGAGGTCGTTCTCCTCGGCGAAGCTCTTCAGGACCGTGTAGGTGTCCTGGTCCGAGGCGTCGGCGTAGTCGAGGGCGGTCAGGCCCTTGGGCAGCGCCTCTTTCAGCGCGGCGTAGACGTCGTCCGGACTGGTGGCGGTCGAGCTGTCGTCAAGGTACTCGAGCAGGTTGCCCGTGTACTCCGGGAACAGGTCGATCGCGCCGGACTCCACGTCGGGCATGTACGCGTCGCGCTGGCCGATGTTGAACTGCTCGTCGACCTTGAAGCCCGCGGCCTGGAGAGCCTGCGAGTAGATCGTGGCGATGATCTCGTTCGAGTAGTAGGCCTGCGAGCCGATGACGATCGTCTCGTCGCCGGAGCTCGAGCCTTCGCTCGGAGTGTCGAGCGGGTTGCTGCTGGCGCAGCCGCCGAGGACGAGCGCTGCGGCGAGCGCGGCACCACCGGCGAGGGCGAGTCGTGACTTACGTGCTGTGAACATGGGACTTCCTCTTCTCTGGGACAACGGGATGGATGCTGTGGGTCGGTGTCAGGCGGTGGCCGCGGCCGTCGCCTTGAGAGCGGTACGCGATCGACGCTTCCGCGGCGCGGCGCGCACACCGGCGGGAACCGCGGCGCGCTGGAGGAGCGCGAAGATCAGGTCGACGACGAGCGCCAGGACGGCGACGAGGATGGCCCCGCCGAGCACCTGGTCGAACTTGCGCAGCGGGATGCCCTGGATGATCGGCTGGCCGAGTCCGCCGAGGTTGACCCACGCGGCGATCGTCACGGTGGCGATCACCTGGAGGAGCGCGGAGCGGATGCCGCCGACGAGGAGCGGCAGGCCGAGGGGGACCTCGACCTTCCAGAACACCTGCCACTCGGTCATCCCCATCGCGCGCGCCGAGTCGAGCACGCGCCGGTCGATGGCCTCGAACCCGGTGTACGCGCCCGCGAGGAGCGAGGGGATCGCGAGCAGGACGAACGTGATGATCGCGGCCTCGGGAACACGGAGGACGCCCAGCAGCAGGACGAGCAGCACGAGCAGTCCGAACGAGGGGATCGCGCGCGCCGCACCGGAGACCGCGACCGCGACCTCGCGTCCGCGGCCGGTATGCCCGATGAGCCAGCCGATGGGGACGGCGATGACCGCGGCGATCAGCACCGAGACCAGGGTGTAGTACATGTGCTGGCCGAACAGGGTGGGCAGCGAGTACGAGCCCTGCCACCGGTCGGGGGAGAAGAGCCAGGCGAGGGCCTCGGTGAAGACGTTCATGCGGTGGCCTCCACGCTCAGGGCCCGCCGGCTTGCCGACGGGAGCTTCGTCGCCCGGGTCCACGGCATCAGCGCGCGCCCCAGCAGCAGGAGCAGCAGGTCGATGATGAGAGCGATCACCACGACCGCGATCACTCCGGCGAACACCTCGGCGAGGATGCGGCGCTGCAGGCCGTTCTCGAACAGGTAGCCGAGGTTGGTGACGCCGACCAGGATGCCGACCGTGGCGAGCGAGATCGTGCTGACGGCCGCCACCCGGAGTCCCGCGAGGACCACGGGGCCCGCGAGCGGGAAATCGACCGTCCAGAATCGACGGAACCCGCCGTAGCCCATCGCGGTCGCGGACTGCCGGATCGCGGGGTCGACCGAATCCAGACCGTCGGACACGGCGCGGACCAGGATCGCGATCGCGTAGATCGTCAGGCCGATCACGAGGTTCACGGGGCTGCGGGCCGGATAGCCGGCAACGGCGGGCAGCAGGATCAGCAGCGCCAGGGACGGGATCGTGTACAACAGGCCCGTCAGGACGATGACCGGGCCCTTCACCAGCTGGTAGCGCCAGGCGAGCCACCCCAGCGGCAGCGACAGCACGAAGCCGAGCACGATCGCGATCGCGCTCTGCTGCAGGTGGACGACCGTCAGCTCGAGGATGAGTCCGAGGTTGTCGACGACCCAGTTCACGGAGCGCCCTCCGCGACGCCCTCTTCGTCGAGGAGTGCCTCGGTCACGGCATCCGGCACGTCGACGACCGAGCCCTGCGTGCGCCCCTCGGAGTCGACGACCACCGTGCCGCGCGGGGTCTGCTTGAGGTGCAGGGCGCGGCGGCCGCGGTCGGCGCCGATGAACGCGGCCACGAAGTCGTCGGCCGGGTTCTCGATGATCTCGCTCGGGCTGCCCACCTGCACGATGCGCGCGCCCTTGTCGAGGATGACGACCTGGTCGCCGAGCAGGAAGGCCTCGTCGATGTCGTGCGTGACGAACACGACCGTCTTGTCGAGCTCGTGCTGCAGACGGATGGTCTCCTGCTGCAGGTCGGCCCGCACGATGGGGTCGACGGCGCCGAAGGGCTCGTCCATGAGCAGGATGTTCGGGTCGGCGGCGAGGCCGCGCGCGACGCCGACACGCTGCTGCTGACCGCCGGAGAGCTGGCTGGGATAGCGCTCCGCGAGGGCCTGGTCGAGGCCCACCGTGTCGAGCAGCTCCCGCGCGCGCTGGTGGGCCGCAGCCTTCTTCACCCCGGTGAGTCGCAGCACGGTGGCCACGTTGTCGATGACGGTGAAGTGCGGCATCAGGCCGGAGTTCTGCATGACGTAGCCGATGCGCCGACGGAGAGCCACCGGGTCGCCGCCGAGCACGCTCTCGCCGTCGATCTCGACCTCGCCGGAGGTGGGCTCGACCATGCGGTTGATCATGCGCAGCAGGGTGGTCTTGCCGCAGCCGGAGGAGCCGACGAACACGGTGGTCTTGCGAGAGGGCAGCACGAGGCTGAAGTCGTCGACGGCGAGGGTGCCGTCGGGGAACCGCTTCGTGACGTTGCGGAACTCGATCATGGGCTGGTCTCCAGTCGGTCGATCGATGCGAGAGCGGGCGAGTCTTGGCTCTTCAGACGGCTACGGGCCGACCTCGACGCGGGGGTCGAAGGCCACGTACCCGGAGAAGTCCTTGCCCACACGGTCGAACGCGGAGGGATAGGGGTGCGGGTACGACCACGCGTAGTCGGTGTGGAGTTCGCCGTCGGTCTGCACCGAGAAGTACTGGGCCGCTCCCTTCCACGGACAGGTGTACGGGGTGGGGCTCTCGACGAGCGCGCCGGGTGCGACGGATGCGGGTGGGAAGTACCAGTTCCCCTCGATGCGGACGAGTTCGCTCTCGTCGGCTTCGGCGATGACGGTTCCTGCGAGTACAGCCTTCATGGTCCTGCCTCCTCGGATGTGGGTTCGAGCGTATAAGACGGCTGTGACATCAGGGGCGAGGGTTGCGTCCCGGCCGTCAATATGAGAAACAATCCGGATCCTGTTCGGCACGATCCCGTGATCGGATTGCCCCGATGCGGGGTCACGCGGAGTCGCGACCGTACCCTTCCAGCAGCCGGAGCCAGATCTCGCTGATCGTGGGATACGAGGGCACCGCGTGCCACAGCCGGGCGATGGGCACCTCGCCCACGATCGCCACCGTGGCGGCGTGCACGAGCTCGGCCACCTCGGGACCGACGAACGTGGCGCCGATCACGACGTCGCGCGCCGTGTCGATCACGAGCCGCGCCTGTCCCTCGAATCCGTCTTCATAGAGACTCGCTCCCGCGACCCAGCCCAGGTCGTAGTCGACGACCTGGATCTCCCGGCCGGCGTCGCGCGCGGCGGCCTCGGTGAGTCCGACCGAGGCGACCTCGGGGATCGAGAACGTGACCTGCGGCACCGCGGCCTGGTCGGCCGTCGCGACATGACGGCCCCACGGGGCGTCGTCCACGTCCGCGCCCTTCGCCCGCGCGACGATCACGTCGCCGGCGGCACGCGCCTGGTACTTCCCCTGGTGCGTGAGCAGCACGCGTCCGTTCACGTCGCCGACCGCGTACAGCCAGTCGTTGCCGGGGACGCGCAGGGTGTCGTCCGTCTCGATCCAGCGGCCGGGTTCCAGGCCGACCACGTCGAGTCCGATGTCTCCGCTGCGGGCGGACCGTCCCGTCGCGGCGAGCACCTCCGTCGCGGTGATCTCCTCGCCGTCCCCGAGGGTGATCGTCACGCCGTCGGCACCGCGGCGCACGGATGTCGTCTCCGTGCCGGTGCGCACGTCCACCCCGAGCTCCTTCAGCCCCGCGGCCACACGCTCGCCCGCGAACGGCTCCATCCCGCCGAGCAGACCGCTGCGGGCGATCACGGTGACCTTCGAGCCGAGCGCCGCGTAGGCCGTGGCCATCTCGACCGCGACGACACCTCCGCCGATCACCGCCAGGCTCTCCGGCAGCTCTTCGGCGCTGGTCGCCTCCCGGCTGGTCCACGGGGAGGCCTCACGGAGCCCGTCGATCGGGGGGATCACGGCATCCGAGCCGGTGCTGATCGCGACCGCATGCCGAGCGCGGAGCACGCGCTCGGCCCCGTCGGCATCCGTCACGGTCACCTCGCGCTCGCCCGTGATCCGGCCGTGACCCCGGGCCAGGTCGATGCCGGCCGAGTCGAGCCACTTCACCTGGCCGTCGTCGGACCAGTTGCTCGTGAACGAGTCGCGGCGGTCGAACACCGCCCGCACGTCGAGCTTCCCGGTCACCGCCTGCGACGAACCGGCCACGTGCTGCGCGGCCCGGAGCGCCTGCACCGAGCGGAGCAGCGCCTTCGAGGGCATGCACGCCCAGTAGGAGCATTCACCTCCGACCAGCTCGCTCTCCACGATGATCGCGCTGAGTCCGCCCTGCACGGCCCGGTCGGCGACGTTCTCGCCCACCGGCCCTCCGCCCAGGACGATCAGGTCGTACTCGTCGGTCTTCTCCGCAGCAGTCATGCCTGGCACCTCTCCGTCGGCCGGTTCCGTCGTCCAGTCTCGCTCAAGCCCAACGCCGAGTCACGGGCGACTTGTTCCCGACCCGGCGTGGCGGAACGGAGCGGACGGTCGGAACCGGCCGTCGGAGGGTCAGGCCGCGGCGGGTCCCGGAGTGGCGGCGGCGACCGGGCGACGGTCGGCGAAAGCACGCGGGTAGGCGCGGCGCAGGGCCACGACGACGAGCGTCGCCGCCGTCACCTTGATCAGGTCGCCGGGGAGGAAGGCGAGGCTCGACAGCGCCGTGAGGTCGAGCGGGACGCCCGTCACGAGCGCCTGGACGGGGATGCCGAACGCGTACACTACGAGCACGCCGCCGACCAGCGCCGCAAGCGCCGAACGCCACCAGGTGAAGCGCCCGGTGCGCATGATGAGACCGATCACGACGACGGCGGCGATCCAGCCGATCATGTACCCCACGGTCGGTCCGACGAAGACGCCGAGCCCGCCGCGTCCACCCGCCAGCACGGGGAGACCGACGGCGGCGAGGGCGAGCACCAGCGCGATGGACAACGGCGCGATGCGCGGGCCGAGGATGAGACCCGCGAGCATCACGCCGAGGGTCTGCCCCGTGATCGGGACGCCGCTGGGGAGGGGGACGACGACGGTCCCGAGCACGATGATGAGGGCGGCGAACACGGCCACGCGGCCGAGGGTCGCACTGGTGTCGCGGGGTGAAGCGGTCATCGGGATTCCTTCCTGAACGGTGTTCACCTGAACACCGTTCATCAGAGTACGGATGCGGCCCCAGCCGCGCAAATCAGCGCGCGACGCTCAGTGCTCCTCGGCCGCGGCGTCCGTCGCGTCGGAGGCGACGCGGATCCGTGGAGCGAGGACCGCCGCGGCGAAGGCGACCACTGCGGCGAGCGCGAACACCCCGAGGAACGGATCGGCAGCGGCCAGCGCGGTGAACAGCGTTCCGGTGACGGCGAGCGCGAGGGCGCTCCCGAACGAGTCGGCGACGGTCATGGCGCCGCTGTTGAACCCCTGGGTCTCCGGCGTGGACATCGCGAGCGTGAGGGCGCTGGTGCGCGGGCTCATCAGTCCCATCCCCATCCCGGAGATCGCCCAGGCGACGGCCACGACCAGAGCGTCCCAGCCGAAGCCGGCGGTCGCGAGAGTCAGCAGGATCCCGAGCAGTACGAGGACCGTGCCGAGACGCACCGCGGCCACGCTGGAGAGACGAGCGCCCATCCGTCCCTGCACCGTCGCAGCCGCGGACCAGGCGAGGGCACCCCCGGTGAGGGCGAGGCCTGCGAGCGTCGGCGTGAGCTCGTAGCGATCGGTGAGGAGATAGGGCAGGTAGACCTGCGCCCCGAAGAACCCTGCCGCCGCGACGCCGCGGACGAGGATCACGGAGGGCAGACCCCGTCGCGCGCGAAGGGTGCCCCGGGGCACCAGCGGCCGCACGGCGATCAGCGCGACCACCACGGCGACGGTGGCGAGCACGGGTCCGACACCGGGGATGTCGCCGACGAGGTTCAGCGCGAGCACGGCGACGGCGGCGAGCACCGACCAGCCGAGGCGCCCGAACGCCCACGGGGTGGCGGGATCCCCCTCGTTCGCGAGACCGCGGAGCGCGGGGATCACCATCAGCAGCGCGACGAGCACCAGGATCACGACGCCGAGGAAGACCCAGTGCCAGCTCCAGAGCTCGGTCACGAGCCCCGCGACCGTCGGACCGATGAGCGAGGGGATGACCCAGGCGGCCGCGAACCCCGCGAAGATCGCCGGATGGAGCGCCTGCGGGTAGACGCGGGCGACCACCACGTAGAGCGCCACCATCAGCCCACCGCTGCCGAGCCCCTGGGCGAAGCGCCCGGCGACGAGCACCTCCATGTTCGGCGCGAGACCCGCGATCAGCAGCCCCACGATGAACATCGCGACAGCCGTGTACAGCGGGGCGACGGGACCGCGCCGGTCGGCCCAGTTCCCCGCGATCACCATGCCGATGACCCCGGTGGCCAGCGGCCCGGCGAACGCGAGCGCGTACAACCGGTCGCCCCCGAGGTCGGCGCTCACCGTCGGCATCACGGTCGTCACCGCCAGGGACTCGAACGCCCCCAGGAACACAAGCGCGCACGCGCCGATCGTGATCCAGAGGTACTCACTGCTCACGATGCGCGGTGCGGCCGCATCCGGGGTCGACACCTGTCCGGTCTCCGAGGTCATGGAGACGACGCTAGAACCTCAAGTGAGGTTGAGGTCAAGCGGATGGCGCGGAGTCACCGCTCTGAATGGAGGGCTGCCTCCGCCGCGCCGCCCGACCGCCGTCAGCGGACGGGGAGGAAGTGCGTCGGCGTGGGCACCTGCGCCTCGTGGCGGATGCCGAGCGGCGCGCCCGTACGCTCGTCGAGGTCGAGCAGCGTGATGGTGTCGGAGCGCTGTCCGGCGACGAGCATCTTGCCCTCGTGCACCAGGTGGTGCCGCGGCCAGTCGACGCCCGAATCGGCGAGCGCCACGGACTCCAGCGCTTCGCCTCCGCCGCGCACGCGCAGCGCCGCGATCGTGTTGCTGCCGCGCAGGGCCGTGTAGAGGAACTGTCCGTCGCGCGAGCGGGCGAGCTCGGCCGGGAAATCGGTGCCGACCTGGGCGATCGGGCTCGACAGGGTCGACGACACGACGCTCCAGGTGCCGTCCGGCGCGGCTGCCAGCGTGAACACCTCGCACGAGTACTCGGTGACGATGTGCAGGTGCCCGCTGGGGTGGAGGACCATGTGCCGCGGGCCTGTGCCGAGCGGGAGCACGACCTCGTGGTCGAGGACGAGCCCGCTGCCGCTCTGACGCCAGATCCGCACCAGGTCGAAGCCGAGGTCGGTGGTCGCGACACGGCCGTCCGGCAGGTAGGCGGCGGCGTGCGCGTGCGAGGTGCGCTCCCCGCCGACCGCGTACGGATCGACCGCGGCGACGCCGTCTCCGGGAGGAGTCGCGGCCGGAGCATCCGGATCCACGTCGTCGCCGAACAGCGCCGCGCGGAGTGCGGCCGCGGCATCCGGCTTCGCGGGCACGATACGGCCGTCCGCGTCGAGGCCGAAGCGCACCACACGTCCGTCGCCGTAGCAGCTGGCGACCAGGGACGAGCCGTTCGGCGCGACGGCGACATGGCAGACGTACTGGCCCACCGCGGCGGGCGGACCCAGCGGGGTGAGGGCGGACTCCCCCGTGCGCGCGAAGGCCTGCACGGCCGCGTCGCCCTCGAGCGCCGCGTAGACGACGTCGAGGGACGGATGCTGCGCCAACCACGACGGCGACGGCGTCTGCACGACCGCGCCGCGGTAGGCGAGCGTGCTGGCCTCACGACCCTCGTCACCCGCGAGCAGGCCGACGCCGTCGGCCGAACCATCCATCGCGGCACCGTAGCCGCCGAGCCAGAATCGCGTCATGGCGGGCCGGATCAGTCGAGCAGATCGTGGCGGACGATGACCTGGTCGCGCTCGGGGCCGACGCCGATCACCGAGATGCGGGTGTTGCTCATCTTCTCGAGCGCGAGCACGTAGTCCTGCGCGTTCTGCGGCAGGTCCTCGAAGGTGCGCGCGACCGAGATGTCCTCGTTCCAGCCGGGGAAGTACTCCAGGATCGGCTTCGCGTGGTGGAAGTCGGTCTGGTTCACCGGCACCTCGTCGAAGCGCTCGCCGTCGACGTCGTAGGCGACGCACACGGGGATCTGCTCGAGTCCGGTGAGGATGTCGAGCTTGGTGAGCACCAGGTCCGTGATGCCGTTGATGCGCGTCGCGTAGCGCGTGATCGGGGCGTCGTACCAGCCCACCCGGCGCGGACGGCCGGTGGTGGTGCCGAACTCGAAGCCCTGCTTGCGCAGCCACTCACCCTGCTCGTCGAAGAGCTCGGTCGGGAACGGACCCGAGCCGACGCGGGTCGTGTACGCCTTGACGATGCCGACGATGCGGTCGAGCGCACCGGGGCCGACGCCGGCACCGGTCGAGGCTCCGCCCGCGGTGGCGGACGACGAGGTCACGAACGGGTAGGTGCCGTGATCGATGTCGAGCATGGTCGCCTGGCCGCCCTCGAACACGACGACCTCGCCGCGGTCCAGGGCCTCGGCGATCAGGTAGCCGGTGTCGGCGACCATCGGCCGCAGGCGCTCGGCGTACGACAGGAGGTCTTCGACGATCTCGTCGCAGGTCACCGCGCGGCGGTTGAACACCTTCACCAGCAGGTGGTTCTTCTGATCGAGCGCACCCTCGACCTTCTGACGCAGGATGTTCTCGTCGAACAGGTCCTGCACACGGATGCCGACGCGGTTGATCTTGTCGGCGTACGCCGGGCCGATGCCGCGGCCCGTGGTGCCGATGTTGCGCTTGCCGAGGAAGCGCTCGGTGACCTTGTCGAGCGTGCGGTGGTACTGCGTGATGATGTGCGCGTTGGCGCTGACCTTGAGCCGCGACACGTCGATGCCGCGGGCGGACAGGGCCTCCAGCTCGGAGAACAGCACCTCGAGGTCGATGACGACGCCGTTGCCGATGACCGGGTTGACCCCGGGAGAGAGGATGCCGGAGGGCAGCAGGTGCAGCGCGTACTTCTCGTCGCCCACCACGACGGTGTGCCCGGCGTTGTTGCCGCCGTTGAACTTCACCACCCAGTCGGTGCGCTCACCGAGAAGATCGGTGGCCTTGCCCTTTCCTTCGTCGCCCCACTGCACGCCGACGATAACGATTCCTGGCATGGGTGTCCCCCCTGCTTTCGCCGGGTTTGCACCGGCCGATGAGCTGGCCCTCTTCGGGCGACTCCATCTTAGCGAAGGGGGCTCGGGGCCCTTTCGGCCGACGGCCCGCGGTCGGCGGGAAAGCGATGGCGGATGGCGGTTCGCGGGGTCGACCGATGTCGGACGCCCCTGGGAGGATCGAAGGATGGCAGAAGCCGCATCCGGCGATCCCGGGATCCGCACGAGCACCACCGAATCCACCAGCACCGACGCACCGAAGAAACAGGGTGCGCTCGTGCTCCTCGCCGCCCTGGTGACGGTGGTGCTGTGGGCATCCGCGTTCATCGGCATCCGCGGCGCCGGTCCGCACTTCGACCCCGGCGCGATGGCGCTGCTGCGGATGGCGGTCGGCACCGCCGTGCTGACGATCATCGCCGTGCGGCACGGCATCCGTCTGCCCGAGCGCCGCCACTGGCTGCTCATCGCGGTGTGGGGCATCGGCTGGTTCTGCGTCTACAACCTGGCCCTCAACAGCGCGGAGCTGACGCTCGACGCCGGCACCGCGGCGATGGTCGTGAATCTCGCTCCGCTCATGGTCGTCGTCTTCAGCGGACTGTTCCTGCGCGAGGGGTTCCCCAAGCCGCTCGTCATCGGGGCCCCGATCGCGTTCCTCGGCGTCGTGCTGATCGGCATGAACTCGTCGACCAGCGCGGGCCCCGACATCACGGGCCTGCTGCTCGCGCTCCTCGCCGCGGTCATGTACGCCGGGTGCACGCTCGTGCAGAAGCGCCTGCTCACCTCGGGTGTCGACCCCACCACCCTGACCTGGCTGGGCGCGGGCGTCGGCACGATCGCGCTGCTGCCCTGGATCGGCACCCTCATCGGGTCGCTCCAGACGGCACCGCTGGATGCGACGCTGTGGGTCGTCTACCTCGGCATCTTCCCGACCGCGATCGCCTTCACCACCTGGGCCTATGTGCTCCAGCGCAGCACCGCCGGGCAGACCTCGGCGACCACCTACGTCGTGCCGGCGATCGCGATCCTCATGTCGTGGGCGATCCTCGGCGAGGTGCCGACGCCGCTGATGTTTTTCGGCGGAGCGCTCTGCCTGCTCGGCGTGCTCATCACCCGCCTGCGGTGGCGCCGACGGACCTGAGACGCGGGTCGTTCAGCGTCCGGTGATGATCCCCCGGGCGAGGCCGAGGTCGGCCAGCCGGGTCGCGGCGAGGCTCCGCTTCAGCTCGAGCGATTCGCCGATCTCGACCGCCAGACGCGGGCGGGTGCGGATCAGGGCGTCGATCGTGTCGAGGGGCAGCACGACCACGGTGAGGATCTCGCCGGCGACGGTCACGGCCTGCGTGCGCTCGCGGGTGAGAGCGGTCTGCCCGATCAGGTCGCCCTTCTCGGCGTGGGCGAACTCGACGCGCCCGTCGTCGACCTCGAGCGCCAGCACCGCCCGGCCGGACAGCACGACCCGGACCTCGTCGGGGACGACGCCGCTGGGCATCACGATCTCGCCGACGCCGTAGCGCTCCAGCCTCGCCGCGGCGAGCACCTCGTCGAAGTCGCCGTCGCGCAGGTGCAGCGTGGGGGCGATCTCCTGGATGGCCTCGACCAGCCGCTGCGGCTCGGCGAGCGGATCGGTGGAGTCGCCGTCGAGTGCGAACCCACGGCGCCGCGACGCGTACCAGAGCCAGGACAGGTACATGGAAAGGGCGCGGGAGGCATCCGCCGGGCCGGCCACCGGGATCGACACCGAGTACGCCCCGGCGCCGGAGTAGTCGACCGTCGCGCGCTCACGCTGCAGCCGCATCGGCAGGGAGTCGGCCACCTCGACCAGGAGCGCGATCACCTCGTGCGGCGGGTCATCCGTCGAGAACTTCACGGCCGTCTCGGAGTAGTAGGGCCCTTCGGGCTCGCTCATGTTCGTGAACGAGGCCCCGGAGAGCGTGGAGTTCGGCACGATCTGGATGCCCGAACCGGTGTCGATGTGCACAGCCCGCCAGTTCACCTCGACGACCCGGCCCTTCACCCCGCCGGTGTCGAGCCAGTCGCCGATCTTGAAGGGCTGCTCGAACAGCAGCAGGAGACCGGAGATGACCCCGCCCACCGCGTTCTGCAGGGCGAGGCCGATCACGATCGATCCGACGCCGAGTGCCGTGAAGAGTCCGCCGACATCGGCATCCCACACCCAGGAGAACAGCAGCGCGAGGCCGACGCCCACCAGGACGAGGCGGCCGATCTCCACGAAGATCGAGGGGATGCGCTCGCGCCACGAACCCGGCTTCGCGTTGGCGAACAGCGCGACATTGAACGCCGACAGCACGAGCAGGATCACGAGGAAGCCGAACACGGTCGCCACGACGCGCGTCCACACCTGATCGGCGGGCGACTGGATCGCGAACACCAGCAGCGCGAACAGCGCACCCACCGGGATGACCCAGTTGCGCAGCATCCGCAGCGGCTTCGCGACCGGGTTGTTCCGTCGCGTCAGCGTGCCGATGAGCTCGGTGAGGACGACGAGGACCACGGGCACACCGACCGCGAGACCGATGAGCCACCAGCCCCAGCCGTCCGTGAACACGTCGCCCATGATCAGACCACCTTCCACACGGTCTCGGTCCTGCCCTGCGTCTCCACCGTCCCGGCCTCGACGTAGGTGACGATCTCCTGCGTGCGGTCGCGGACGGTCTGGCTCACGTAGATGCCGGGCTCGCCCGTGACCGAGCGCACCCGGTAGGCGAGGTTCACGGCGTCGCCCCAGAGGTCGTACGCGAGGCTGGTCCGCGCGACGAGACCGCTCGTGACCGTGCCGGTGTCGACACCGGCCCGCAGTCCGATCTGGGTGCCGTTCTGCGCGTTGAATCGCTCCAGCACGCCGACCAGGCTGCGCGCGAAGTCGACCGTGCGCCGGATGTTGTCGACCCGCGGCACGATGAGTCCCGAGGAGGCGAGGTAGCCGCCGCGCAGGGTGCGCACCTTCTCGACACCGGCCTTCTCCGCCGCCTCGTCGAAGCCGCGCATCAGGGTGTTCAGCAGCCCGATCTCCTCCTCCGCGCTCATGCCGCGGGCGAGGTCGTCGAAGCCGACGAGCTCGGCGAACACGACCGACACGTTCTCGTGCGCCTCGGTGATCGCCTCCTCGCCCTGCTTGTACTTGGTCGCGACGCTCTCGGGCATGAGCGTGTGCAGCAGCTTCTCGTTCTCCTTCTGCTGCTCCTCGATCAGGTCCTGCTTGATCCGCAGGCTCGACGCCATGTCGTTGAACGCGCTGCCGAGATCGCCGAACTCGTCCCGCGAGCCCTGCGGCACCTGCACGTCGAGGTCACCCTCCGCCACGCGGTGCACGGCGCCCACGAGGCGATGGATCGGACGGGTGAACACCTGGGCGAGCAGCAGCGACAGCAGCGAGACCCCGAGGAGGATGCCGAGCAGCGAGAGCAGCACGTTGCGGGTGAAGACGTTCACGGGCTCGAATGCCTCGGCCGTGTCGATGCGGGCGATCACGACCCAGTCGAGACCCTCGATGTCGAGGGGTGCGTAGGTCGTGACGCTCTCCCCGCCGATGAAGTCGCGCCCCACGACGGTGCCGGTGCGTCCCGCCTGCGCCTCCTGCACGGCCTTCGTGTCGACGGGCTGCAGCAGGACGGTGCCCTCGACCTGCTTGATCCGCTCGACGACGGTCGGCGCCATGCCTCCGCTGATGAGTCGCTTGATGTAGTCGGCAGGATCTTCCACGAGCCGGCGCGCCGTGGAGCGCATGAGGTCGTCGCGTCCGACCAGGTAGACCTCGCCGGTGTCGCCGAGCCCCTGCGCCTTCCACTGCTCGTCACCGGTCATCACGCCGTTGATCGTGTCGACCGAGATCTGGAACGCCATCGCCCCCGTGATGCCGCTGTCGTTGCCGACAGGGGAGACGACCCACATCGTCGGGACGTTCAGCGAGGGGATCCAGCGATCGAAGTCGGTGAGCACGACGCTGTTCACCGAGTTCGTGGCGATCGCCTCGGCATACGCCTTCGACAGCGCGGAGTCCCGGTACGGCCCGGTGAGGAGGTTCGTTCCCAGCTCGACGCCCTTGTAAGCGGAGAAGGTGACGTCGCCGTCGAGGTTGAGCAGCAGGGCATCCTCATAGCCGGCCTGTTGGATCAAGCGGGTGAAGTAGTCGCCGTAGCGTTCCGTCGCCGTCGAGTAGCTGGTGCCGTCGCCGCTGTCGTTGAGCAGCAGCTGGGCGTCGTAATCGGCGTCGAAGTCCTTGTTGCCCAGCGCGTACTGGAGCTGCACGTACTGCCCGGCCGCGGAGTCGGGGATGAAGGCCGTGTCGCCGTACTCCTCGCCCGAACGCGACTCGAGCTCGGGGATGAACGTGTCGGCGTAGTACGCCTCGAGCTCGGTCCGCTGCGCCTCGTCGACCTCGACGTCGGACAGCTCGGCGAATCCGCCGTTGATCGCCGTCGACATGCTCTGCGCGCTGAGGTTGCGGCTGTTCAGAGAGGCATCTCGCCGCACACTCTCGATGAAGGTCGTGATCTCCGCCGCACGCATCGAGCGGATGGTGGTCAGCTGGTCGACCGCGGATTCGTGCAGCGACTGCCGCCCGTTCACGAATCCGATCGCACCGACGATGACCGAGGAGACGAGGCTCACCCCCAGCAGCATGATGAGGAGTTTGGACTGGATGCTGAGACCGGCGCGACGGAACCGTCGCTTCTTCGCTCCGGTCGCGTCGATCGTGCTGCTTCCGCCTTCGCTCATATGCCCCTCCGCCATGCGCGTTCTGCGTGAACGGTCCGACGATATCGATATATCGGTGCCGCGGTCTATCGAAACCTGCCACTACAGTTGCCGACGGAGGCGAAATGACGACCTGGTGTCCCTATCTGCGCATCGCCGCAGCCCTTCTCGGCACGGCGGCACTGATCCGCCAGCTGGCGCAGAGCGTCGGCAACGCTCAGGCGTCCACGACGGAGTGGGGAAGTCACCTCCCCACGGTCGTGACGAACTTCTTCAGCTACTTCACCGTGCTCTCGAACATCGGTGCCGTCGTGACGTTCGTGATCGGCGCGGTGTGGATGCTGCGCACCCGCGGACGGAACGATCCGGAGCCGCGCTGGCTGGCCACGCTGTTCGCGTGCGTGAGCACCTACATGATCGTCACCGGCATCGTGTACAACCTGCTGCTGCGCAACATCCCCCTCGACGGCGTCTCGGAGGTGTGGACCAACGAGAGCATGCACGTCATCCTCCCGCTCGCCATGCTCCTCGACGTGCTGTTCGCGCCGCGCCGGCGGGCGCTGCCGTGGTCGACGATCTTCATCGCCGCGATCTTCCCGCTCGCGTGGGCGGGGTACACGCTGATCCGCGCGAACCTCATCACCGCTCCCCTCACCGGCAACGCCTGGTGGTACCCGTACCCGTTCCTCGACCCGCACCAGGTGCCCGGCGGCTACCTCGGCGTCTCGGGGTACATCGTCGGTATCGCGATCGCGATCATCGGCGTGGCCGCGGGCGTCGTCTGGGTGGGCCGCGCCCGCGGAGCGAAGACCGTCGCCCCCGCCTGACCCCACGCACGACGACGCCCCTCGCACCCGGAAGGGTGGAGGGGCGTCGTCGATCCGCCGGGCGGTCAGGCCGTGGCGAGGACCTCGCGGTCGTCGTCGTGCGGCAGTCCGCCGATGCTCCGGGTCGGCTCCACGGCATCCGGATCCACGTCGAGGTAGCGCTCCAGGGAGTCGTCGAGCTCCTCGAGCCAGGGCGTGTGGTGCACGACGGCGATGGTGCCCGTCATGACCGACTCGTACACGCGGTCGCGGTAGCCCATGATGTCGTCCTTCTTGTCGCGCTTCCACGCGAGGAAGATCTCGACGACCCGGTCGATGTCGAACTCCGGGTAGTCGGTGAGCTCCAGCAGATCGCGGATGTAGTCGGCCTGGAAGCGGATCTCCGCGGCGGCCGAGTCGATCTGCCCGAATCGTGTGCGCCACTCGGCGATGGATGCGGCGCGCTCCTGCTCGTCGGGCAGCGCGAGGCGGCCGAGGATCAGGTCGCGCACGTACCAGGCCTGCGCGTCGAACATGTTGAAGGTGAACCACTGGTCCTGCGCACCGAGGTAGGTCAGACGCGGATTGCCCTGCCACACCACGCCGCGGTACAGGCCGTCGGGGTAGACGTTGTTCGGCGAGGACAGCGCGAGGTCGTCGGGGAGGAACGGGTACTTGTGCAGGTATCCGGTGCACAGGATGACCGCGTCGATGTGCTTCGAGGTGCCGTCGGCGAAGAAGGCGGTGCTGCCCTCGAAGCGCTCGATCACCGGGCGCTCCTCGATGCCCTCGGGCCAGTCGTAACCCATCGGGGCCGAGCGGAAGCTCGCGGTCACCGAGCGGGCGCCCATCTTGAACGCCTGGCTGCCGATGTCCTCCGCGGAGTAGCTCGCGCCGATCACGAGCACGTCCTTGTCCTCGAACGCCTCCGCGCCGCGGAAGTCGTGCGCGTGGCTGATGTAGCCGGGGAACGTCTCGATGCCCGCGAAGTCGGGCACGTTCGGGAAGGAGAAGTGCCCGCTCGCGATGATCACGCGGTCGAACTCCTCCGTGACCGACTGCCCGGTCGGCAGGTCTTCACTGGTGAGCGTGAACACCTCGCGCTCGCTGTCGAACTCGATCCAGCGCACCACGGTCTGGAAGCGGATCAGGTCGCGGACGTCGGTCTTCTCCACACGCCCGGCGATGTAGTCCCACAGCACCGGACGCGGCGGATAGGAGGAGATCGGGCGACCGAAGTGCTCGTCGAAGCTGTAGTCCGCGAACTCCAACGCCTCCTTCGGGCCGTTCGACCACAGGTTGCGGTACATGCTGGAGTGCACCGGCTCCCCGAACTCGTCGAGTCCGGTCCGCCAGGTGAAGTTCCACTGGCCGCCCCAGTCGGCCTGCTTCTCGAAGCAGACCAGCTCGGGGATCTCCGCCCCCGCGCGGGCTGCGGATTCGAAGGCCCGCAGCTGCGCCATGCCCGAGGGGCCGGCGCCGATGATCGCTACTCGTTCTCTACTCGTCACGTATTGTCCTCATACTCTTCAGTCATGTATCGGGCGCGGCCGCATCCGAGCGAGGAACAGTTCTGTCCCGGCGGGAGCGGAATGCTCGACCTGCCCGGAACGCGGCTGCTCTTCGACGTTAGCAGGGGGTGGAGCGGATGCGATTACGCTGGTCCGCGGGGGATGGCCGTGACGTGCGTCCCGGAACGAGGGAGCAACCAGATGACCGAGTACTCCACGCCTGACCAGCGGACGACCCCCGCTCCTCCTCCCCCGCCCGCCCCGGCCGCGGTCGCCGCGAACGGCGCGCCGACCGGTGCCGAGATGGCCAGAGCCACCGAGGTGCTGCGGATCATCTCCGCCTCGTACTCGGCGAAGATGGTCGGCCAGGACCGGCTGCGCACGAGCCTGCTGGTGTCCCTCATCGCCGGCGGCCACATCCTGCTGGAGAGCGTCCCGGGCCTCGCCAAGACCACCGCCGCCAGCACGCTCGCCGACACCGTGAAGGCGCAGTTCAAGCGCATCCAGTGCACCCCTGACCTGCTGCCGAGCGACATCACCGGCAACCAGATCTACGACACGGCGACCGGCTCGTTCCGCACCGTGCTCGGCCCGGTGCACGCGAACTTCGTGCTGCTCGACGAGATCAACCGCTCCAGCGCGAAGACGCAGAGCGCGATGCTCGAGGCGATGCAGGAGCACCAGACCACGATCGGCGGCGAGATCCACCACCTGCCGAAGCCGTTCCTCGTGATCGCGACGCAGAACCCGATCGAGCAGGAGGGCACGTACGAGCTGCCCGAGGCGCAGATGGACCGCTTCCTGCTCAAGGAGATCGTGGAGTACCCGAGCCCGGCCGAGGAGCTCGAGGTCCTGAGCCGCATCGACTCCGGCGTGCTCGACCCCGACCGGCACGTGGCCAGCGCCGTCAGCCTCGACGACGTGCACCTGCTGCAGGACGTCGCGAGCCGCATCTACGTCGACCCCGCGATCCGCAACTACATCGTGTCGATCGCCTACGTCACCCGGAACCCCGCGCCGTACATCGGCGAGGAGCGCGCCCGGTTCATCAAGTACGGCGCGAGCCCCCGGGCGAGCATCGCGTTCCTGCAGGCCTCGCGGGCGCTGGCGCTGCTGAAGGGCCGCTCCCACGTGCTGCCCGAAGACATCCGCGAACTCCGCCACCTCGTGCTCCGCCACCGCGTGCTGCTCACGTTCGAGGCCGACGCCGAGGGCATCCGCAGCGAGGAGATCATCGACCAGATCTTCGCGTCGGTCCCCACGCCCTGATCCGTCCATGGCCAGCCTGATCACGCAGGTGAAGAGCAAGCTCTTCATCCACTCGACGCGCAAGTCGCTGCACGCGCTCGACGGCGCCTACGCGTCGCTGCTGCGCGGTCGGAGCCTCGACTTCGAGGACCTGCGCAAGTACGAGTACGGCGATCAGGTGCGCGACATCGACTGGCGGGCGACCGCCCGGCTGGGAACACCTCTGGTGAAGCGCTCCCGCGCGACCCGCATGCACACCGTGATGTTCGTGGTCGACACCGGCCGCTCCATGTCGGCCCTCGCGGCGGACGAGAAGTCGAAGAAGGAGCTGGCGATCCTCGCCACGGGCGTGCTCGGCGTGCTGACGCTGCGCCACGGCGACGACTTCACCACGGTCTACGGCGACGCCGCGAAGGTGCGCCGCCTGGCCCCGGGCCGCAGCGAGGGCGCCCTGGAGCACGCGCTCCGCACGATCGATCGCGCCATCGACGAGAGCTCCGCACCGAGCGACCGCGACGCCCTGCTCTCCTTCGTCACCCGTACCATCGCCCGCCGCATGATCGTCGTGGTCATCACCGACGAGGCCCCGGTCACGAGCGAGACCGAGCGGATGCTGCGCCGTCTGCGCGTGCAGCACGACGTGCTGTGGCTCACGCTGCGCGACGCCGAGCCCGTGCTCGACCACGCCACCGGCCGCATCCGCAGCGACGTCGACAGCCGCTGGCAGGTGCCGGACTTCGTGCAGGGCGACCACGGCATCGTGCAGGAGCTGACCGCACAGCGCGAGGCGGATGCCGCGCACCTCGCCGAGATCCTCACGCGCATGGAGATCAGCCACTCCGCCCTGGACGGGCAGGACGACGCCGTCACGCAGCTGCTGCAGCTGCTGAATCGGAGGTCGAATGCCCGGCTCTGACGAGCTCTACCCTCCGGCGCAGTACGGGTGGGGATGGATGCTGCTCGCGATCGGCATCCTCGCCCTCCTGGTGCTGGGTGCCTGGCTGCTCATCGTGCTCACGCGTCCGCGCCGCACCCTCCCGCCCGCCGACGACAACTCGGGGAACCCTCCGCTGATCATCGACGTGCTCTCGCAGCTGCGCACCGAGTACCTCGCCCGCATCCAGCAGATCGAGACCGACTACCGCGAACGCCGGATGTCCGCCCGGCAGGCGAACCTCGAGCTGAGCCGGGTGGTCCGCACGTTCGTGAACGAGTACAGCGGCCTGGAGGCCCCGGTGCTCGCGCTCGACGACCTGGTGGCCCGGGGTGTGCACCCCGCGCTCATCGACGCGATGGGCCGGCACTACTACCCCAGCATCTTCCGCCAGGGGCCCGCGATCGATCCGGTCGCCGGCGCCGAGGCCGCGCGGACGGTGGTGCGCACATGGCACTAGCGAACGTGTGGATGCTGGTGGCCGCGGTCGCCGTGGTGCTGATCGCGCTCACGGTCGGCCTCATCCTCGGACTGCGGAAGGGCGATCGCGTCCGCGGCGGCGACGCGGCCCGGGTCGCCCGCGCCGAGCGGCTGCGCGCCCTCCCGACGTTCCGCCGCGCGCTCGCCCGTCGAGCCGTCGCGCTCTCCGGCATCCTCGCGCTGGGCGCGCTGACGGCCGTCGTCGCCGGTGTGGTGGCCGCCCGGCCGATGTCGGCGCAGACCATCCAGCCCGTGAACACGAGCCGCGACATCATGCTGTGCCTCGACGTCTCGGGGTCGATGACCGAGGTCGACGTCGAGGTGCTGACGGTGTTCGACGAGCTGCTGGACGGGTTCGAGGGCGAGCGGATCGGACTGACGATCTTCAACAGCTCCCCGGTGCAGATCTTCCCGCTGACCGACGACTACGACTTCATCCGCGAGCACCTGGCGAGCATGACGGAGAGCTTCGACTACGTCGACCAGATCCCCGAGCACTGGGTCGGGACGCTCAACGGAGACGGCGCGTCCCTGATCGGCGACGGCCTGGCCGCCTGCACGATGGGCTTCGACCGCCCGGACGACGAGCGCTCGCGCTCCGTGATCTTCGCGACCGACAACGAGGTGAACGGCGCCTCGATCGTGACCCTCGAAGAGGCCGCCGCCTATGCCGCATCGAAGGACGTGCGCGTCTTCGCGCTGAACCCGGTGCAGGGCAAGGACGCCGATGTCAGCGCGGAGCTCTCCGCAGCGGCCGAGGCCACCGGCGGGGCCGCCTTCGGTCTTCGCGATACGACGACGGTCGCGGACATCGTCGCCCAGGTGCAGGAGCAGGAGGCGACGGAGCTGCGCGGCGAGGCGCAGGTGGTCTGGACGGACACGCCGAACCTCTGGATCGTTCTGCTCTCGGTCGGCCTGCTCGGCCTCGTCGTGGTGCTCTGGAGGGTGCGACTGTGATCTTCCAGCCCGTCCTCCACCCCCTGCTGATCGCCCTGCTGTGCGTCCCCGTCCTCGCCCTGGCGGTCTGGATGCTGGTGCGACCGCCGAAGTCCGCCGGCGTCGCCACCGCCGATCCGCGCGCGCTCGCGGGGCAACGCGCCCTGTGGGCGATGCGCGTGGTGCTGGTGCTCGCGTGCGCCGTGCTGCTGCTGCGTCCCGGCATCCCCGGCGGCGCCACCCAGACGCTCGCGACCGACACCGACATCGTGCTCGTCGTCGACACCACGGCGAGCATCGTGGCCGAGGACTGGGGCGACGACGAACCGCGACTCGACGGCATCCGCGAAGACGTGCGGGCGCTGGTCGAGGAGTACCCGGGCGCGAGGTTCGCCCTCATCACCTCGGATGCGGCGGCCGAACTGCGGATGCCCCTCACCACCGACACCACCGCACTGATGGGCTCGCTCGAGGTGCTGCGCCCCGAGGTCACGAGCCAGTCCCGCGGGAGCTCGATCGGCGTCGCGGCTCCGCTGCTGTCGGAGACCCTCGCCTCGGCGGCCTCGTCGTCCCCCGACCGCTCACGCATGGTCTTCTACTTCGGTGACGGCGAGCAGACGGTCGACACGGAGCCGGAGTCGTTCGACGCGAGCGCGAAGTACACCGACGCGGGCGGGGTGTTCGGCTACGGCACCACCGAGGGCGGACCGATGCGGATCACGACCGGCAGCGTCTCCGAGGACGGGGCCGGCTACATCCGGTACGAGGGCGCCGACGCCCTGTCCGTCATCGACGAGGCCAACCTGCAGGCGATCGCGGAGCAGCTCGGCGTGGAGTACCAGCACCGCACCGCGGACGCCGCGCCCGCGCTCCCGGAGGCCCCCTCGACCACGACCAGCTACGCCGAGTCCGGCGAGGTCGGCAACGTCACCGAGCTGTACTGGATCGCGGCGCTCGTCATCCTGGCGATCCTCGGCGTGGAGCTGACGCGCGCCGCGATGCTGATCGCCAAGCTCCGGAACCTGCGGGCGCCACGCCAGCCCGGCGCCTCCCGGCCCGGCGAGTAGGCCTCCGCCCCACTGTGACGGCGGCGCCGGACCCATGGTATTGTGTTACGCATTGCGCGCTATCGTGCTGCATGGGGTTCGCAGTCGCGCGCCGGCCGGTTCAGATGAGCATTCTCGGGGAAGCTCTCACGGTTCGGATCGCGCTGCGATGTCGCGCCGACGGAGCGTCGGCGTCAGATGACTGGGGAAGCACATCATGGGGAAGAGAATCGCGCTGAAGCGCGCTCGCAAGGGAGTCGTCGGGGCCGTCATCGGCGTCCTCGTCACGGCCGGTCTGGTCTCGTTCGGAGGGGGAGCAGCGACGGCGGCGGTGACGCCGGCACCACCTCCCCTGCTGCAACGCGACGACGGCGTCGTCACGTCCGATCCGATCCCGACCGTGCAGATCGACAACGGGTACGTGTGGGCGCAGACGACCATCGGGTCCACCGTGTACGCCGTCGGCAAGTTCGACAACGCGCGGGAGCCGAAGGCCGCACCCGGCACCGCCCTGACGGCGCGCTCCAACGTGCTCGCCTACGACATCGGCACCGGGACGCTGCTGCCGTTCGCCCCCAAGGTCAACGGCGTCATCAAGGCCGTCACGGCCTCACCCGACGGAAGCCGCATCTACATCGGCGGATCGTTCAACTCGGTCAACGGCAAGGACCGGTGGAACATCGCCGCCCTCGACGCGACGACGGGCGAGCTGGTGCCCGGATTCATCCCGTCCATCGGCGGCTCCGGCGTGTACGCCCTCTCCACGTCCGGCTCGAGCGTCTTCGCGGGCGGACAGTTCACGCAGGCCAACGGCACGGCGAGGAAGAACCTCACCGCGTTCGATGCCTCGAACGGCGCTCTGCTGCCGTGGACGCCGCAGACCGACCTGCAGGTGGACGCCATGGTGATGGACCCGGCCGGCAAGGACGTCGTCATCGCCGGCCGCTTCTCGCAGATCAGCGGCAACACCTCCCTGCGCGGGATAGGCGCCGTGGACCGGGCGACGGGCGCGGTCGACACCGGGTGGGAGCTGCCCAAGACCGTCAAGAACGGATCGAACACGGGCGCCAACGCCGGCCAGGCGGGGATCTTCGGCCTCGCGGCCGACTCCGCCGGTGTCTACGGAACGGGCTGGGTGTACGCCAACGCCGACGTGGGCAACCTCGAGGGCACGTTCGCGGCCGAGGCGGGCACCGGCAAGGTCCGCTGGATCGCGGACTGCCTCGGCGATCACTACGGCGTGTACTCCACGGGGAAGGTCGTCTACACGACGAGCCACACCCATGCCTGCAGCACCATGGGCCTCCACCCGGAGCAGAATCCGCGCACGCACCGCTACTCCGAGGCGTACACGGCCGACGCCCGGGGAACCCTGGGGCACCAGCCGGCAGCCCCCGCGTACAAGGACTGGGCGGGAACGCCCGCACCGTCGCCGTACGCCTGGACTCCGGACTGGGCCGTCGGCGTCACCACCGGAATGGGACAGGCCGGGCTGTCGATCACGGGCACCGGCGACATGATCTCCGTCGGCGGGGAGTTCCGCTCGGTCAACAACGGCCAGTTCGAAGGGCTCGTGCGCTTCTCGACCGCTCCTCCGGGAGGCGCGAAGGACAAACCGCGCCTCGCGGGCGACACCTGGACGGGCACCGCGACGCAGAGCGCCGACGACGCCCGCCGCGTGAGCGTCTCCATCCCCGCCAACTGGGACCGGGACGACCTGACGCTCACCTACGAGCTCCACCGCTCCGACACGAGCGCTCCCGTCGCGACCGCCACGGCCGATGCGACCTGGTGGAACCGTCCGGCCGTGAACCTCGTCGACACGGCGGCGCCCGCGGGCGCACTGCAGTACACGGTCGTCGCGCGGGACGGCGACGGCAACACCGCGACGAGTGCGGTCCTCGCCGTGCAGAAGGCGGCCGCGCTCCCCTCCGGACAGATCGCGATCATCGCCCCCGTCAGCGGCAAGGCGGTCGGCGTGTCCGGCACGGCATCCGCGACCGTCCAGCAGACGATCACGGACTCGCCGTCGCAGCGCTGGACCGTCATCCCGAAGGCGGAGGGTCGCTTCCAGCTGAAGAACGCCGCGACCGGAGCCTGCCTCGCGGTCTCCGGTCAGAGCCAGGCCGACAGCACTCCGGTGCTCCAATGGGCCTGTGCCGACCAGCCGCACTTCCTGTGGAGCCTGAAGGATGCGGGGAACGGCTACAGCCAGCTCGTCGCCTCGCACTCCGGCAAGTGCCTCACGCTCAGGGCCGGCAACACCGCAGACGGCACCCCGTTCGTCCAGTACGACTGCGCGGCCCAGCCCGCGACCTCCTCGCAGTTCACGCTGCGCGCGGCCGGCCAGGCCACGATCGTCGCCCGCGGCAGCGGCAAGGCGCTCGGGGTGTCCGGCACCGCCGCCCAGACCGTCCAGCAGACGATCTCGGGGGCCTCCTCGCAGCGCTGGACGATGGTTCCGCGGGCCGACGGCCGGTTCCAGCTGAAGAACGCCGCGACCGGAGCCTGCCTCGCCGTCTCCGGCCAGAGCCAGGCCGACGCCGCGAAGGTGCTGCAGTGGACGTGCGCCAATGAGCCGCACTTGCTGTGGAGTCTGAAGGATGCGGGCAGCGGCTACAGCCAGCTCCTCGCCTCCCACTCCGGCAAGTGCCTCTTCGTCGCCGGCGGCAGCAACGCCGACGGTGCGGAGTTCATCCAGAACACCTGCACGACCGCGCCGACCACCGCGTCCCAGTTCACCCTGCGGATGTCGAAGTAGGCCCGACGGCATCCGGCCGGCTCCGGGGTGGACCCGGGGCCGGCTGGATGAGTCCGTGAGGTTCCGCGGATAGGATGTTCAGCGCTTCGTCGTGCCGCTCCGAGGACCGCTCTTCTCCAGCACCGCGGCCGTCGAACGGTGAGGGGGTGGGGTGTGACGGGCTCTTCGACACGCCCCGATCTCGGGCCCGTCGGAGCATCGGCTCCGGATGACCGGGCGGCCGCGCTCCTGCGGTCCAACCGTCGCCGCCGCAGTGTCCGCCGCTGGGTCGCGATCGGGACGCTCCCGCTCACCCTCGCCGCACTGCTCTTCGTCGGCAAGCTGCTGAGCATGTACGCATTCGCCCATCAGGCGATCACGGCCTATGTGGTGGACGACTTCGCGGGCTCGGAGGCGTCGGCACGGGGCCTGGACTTCCTGAACTGGTTCGAGCCGTACAAGGCGCCGTTCAACATCGGCACGGCACTCGGGGCGGCCGAGGAGCTGCCCGAGGCGAGGGCGGAACTCGAGGAGGCGCTCGACCTCGCGACGGGACTGGAGGTGTGCGGCGTGCGCATCAACCTCGCCCTGGTCATCGAGCGGATGGGCGACGCCGCGCGCGCCGACGGCGACGGCGCGACAGCGACCCAGCTCTACGGCGAGGCCCTGACCGTCACGGTCGAGACCCCCGAGGAGTGCCACACCGAGGAGGCGCAGCAGCAGTCCTCCGATCCGCAGCGCGACATGTCCGATTCCCTCGACAGCACCGAGGACCGGCTGAAGCAGAAGCAACAGCAGCAGGAGCAGGAGCAGGAACAGCAGCCCCAGCCCCCACCGCAGCCCGGTGAGGACGAGCAGCCCTCCGAGGACAAGCTGAAGGGCCTCCAGGACAAGCTCGAGCAGGGCACGCAGGAGCGCGACCAGCGGCAGGGCGACGACCCGGGTGGTTCGGGGACGGACAAGCCGTGGTGATGGACCCCGAGAAGCAGCGGGCGCGCTACGTGTCCCACACCGAGGGTGCACCACCGGTGCCCCCTCCCGGCGGCTACCGCGGTGCGCGGCGCCAGGCGAACGGCCCCACCCCGCCTCCGGCCGTTCCGGTCGCGGCACCGGCGCAGGAGCCGAAGAAGCCGGCGAACGCGCTCGGCTGGATCGCCCTCACCGCCGCCATCCTGTTCGCACTGATCCTGCTCGGCACCCTGATCGCCGGCGGCACCGACCTGCTCTACGGCATCACGATGCTCACCCTGCAGCTGGTCGTGGTCGCCACGGTCATCGCCGCCCTGTTCTCGCCTCGGGGGCGGATGCTGGGGGCGATCGCGCTCGTCGTGACGATCCTGTTCAACGTCGCCACGGTCGGCGGCATGAGTGCCCTGCAGACCTCGGCCTCCGGGAACTACCAGGGCACCAAGACCGCCGAGCAGAAGCACGCGGAGGCGTATCCGGGCATCAAGGGGACCGATCCGCAGCAGACGCTCTCGCAGCAGTCGCTGGAGGAGGTGCGCGCGCAGTCCGAGGCGCTGTTCGCCGAGATCCGCACGCGGCTCACCGAGGAGTTCGGCTACACCTGGACGCCGGTGGGCGACGAAGACCTGCGGCCCGAGCGCAATGGCTACGGCGGCGAGTCGATGCTCGTCGAGTTCACCTCGTCGGGCTGGGCGACCACCGAGCCGATCCAGGACTACGACCGCAAGCTCGAGGTGATGGCCGTCATCAACGAGGTCGTCGTCCAGCACGGGCTGTGGGACCTCTACTCGTTCAACGATCCGGCGGGGTCGGGCATCGACTCGGCGATGATCGCGAAGCTCTACGGCAGCGACGACCCGCGCACGCAGACCACCTGGGAGTACTACACCGAGAACTACCCCGATCCGCTGCGCTTCTACGCCAACATCTACGACCTCTCCAACGATCGGGACGGCGGCTTCCGGGCCGCCCGCGAGGCGCAGAACGCGCGCACCGGAGAGCCGCTCGAGGGCCTGCAGCTCGTGGTGATCGCAAGCGGCGTGCTCAGCGAGGCCGACCGCGCGGAGTTCGAGGCGAAGCTGCAGGAGTACCCGGGCTTCGAGTGAGCGCCGGGGGTCTCGGGGCGAGAACCCGGAACGACCTCGCGTCCTTCGGCGGGTCGGACGACGACACGCCATCGCGCGCGCGGACCCTCTCCGTTTCGGCCCCGGCCCCGGCCCCGACCCCGACCCCGACCCCGACCCGACGGCAGCTCACGAGCCGAGCGTGAGCAGCATCCGGGCGAGGACGTAGCGTGCGTGTCCGCGCGGGGTCCGCGGGTCGTAGCCCAGGGTCTCCACGAGCGCGGTCAGGCGCTCCTGCACGCTGGAGTGGTGCCGCCCGAGACGCAGCGCCGCGGCTCGCACGCTCTGCTCCTCGGCGACGGCGTCGAGCAGCTCCCGGCCGCGCTCGTCGAGGCCGCCCAGCGCGACGGCATCCGGATGGAGGGGACCCTGGTCGGCGGTCTCCGCGACGAGCAGCAGTGCTCCGAGGTCGGCGGCGTCGACCACCGGCTCCGCGGGACCGGTCAGGCGCACGGCCACGAGCGCGGACGACCACGACTGCGGGAGGCGCTCGCCCGGCCCGGCGGTGCCGAGCCCCAGGCGCAGCGCCGATCCTTCCGGCCACGCCTGCACGGCATCCGTCCGAGCGTCCAGGATCGTCGCGCGTGTGAGTCCGTGCCGGGTGGCGACCACGGCCGACGGATGCTGCGGCAGCGGCGCCGGATCCGGCGGGGACGCGACCAGCCGGAGGGCGTCGGCGGCGATCCGGAGGCGGGGCAGCGCGGCGGCGCGCTCATCCGCACCGGCGTAGGAGCTGATGGCGAGCTCGACCGCGCTCTCCGGGCCGACCGCACGCCGGGCGCGGATGATGCCGAGCGCGAGGGCCAGCCTCTCGAGGATCATCGCGTCGTTGGTGTGCGGCTCGCCCTCGCGCTCGATCCAGGCGACCGAATCCGGACCGCTCTCCCGGATCGGCCAGGCCGAGGAGGGCTCGACCGGATCGATGCGCACTCCGTCGGCGCGCACCCGCACGATCTGGCGACCGTCGCGCTGGCCGACGGTCGCCCCGCTGAGCACGGCCGCGCCCCGCAGCATGCTCTCGATGCCGACGGAGCGCGCGACGAGGGCGTCGAAGTACGAGACGACTTTGAGCGTCTCGCTGGCATCCGGGTCGAGGGCGGTGAGCCGCCCCAGCAGATCTTGCATGTCGGGCTCCATCGCGCGGGAATTCCACCCTACGGGGTCGACGGACGACCCCGGAGGGTGGAGCGGACTCAGCCGAGGAGGCGGTTCACCCAGCTGTCGCGGGCGGCGAGCATGGCCTGCGCGACGGCGCTCTGCGGGGCGAAGGCCTCGAAGGCGTGGAAGCCTCCGGCCCAGACGTGGAGCTCGGCCTGGACGCCGGCTTCCCAGAGCTTCGAGGCATACGCGACGTCTTCGTCACGGAACACCTCGGCGCTGCCGCAGTCGATGAACGCGGGCGGCAGACCGGACAGATCGGTCGCGCGTGCGGGGGCGGCGTAGATCGAGACGTCGTCGGTGCCCTTGCGGTCGCCCAGCAGCGCCGTCCAGCCCATCACGTTCGACGCGCGGTCCCAGAGGCCGACGCCGTCGATCTGCTTGGTCGACACGCTCTCATCGCGATCGTCGAGCATCGGGTAGAGGAGGAGCTGCCCGACCAGGGCGGGCCCGCGGCGATCACGCGCCAGCAGTGCCGTGCCGGCGGCCAGCCCTCCCCCGGCACTGCCGCCCGTGATCAGGAGGCGGTCGAGGTCGATGCCGAGCTCCTCGGCGTGGTCGGCCGTCCAGCGCAGACCGGCGTAGCAGTCCTCGACGGGGTAGGGATCGGGGAACTCGGGGGCCAGTCGGTACTCCACGGCCACGATGACGCCGTTGAAGCGCTCCGCCCAGCCGAGGAGCCCCTCGACGCCGAGCCAGCGGTCACCGACGATCATCCCGCCGCCGTGCGTGTGGAAGAACCCGGGGCCCGTGCCCGTCCGCCCCTCCTTCTCGACCACGGAGACGATGATCGCATCGCCGTCGTGCCCCTCGATGGTGACGTCGCGCGAGACGAATCCGCGTGCGGCGAGGAGGTCGGCCATCTCGTTCTCGCCGCCGACGACCGACTGACGCATGAGCGGGATCATCTCCAGCGTGAGCGTGGTGGGCACTTCTGCGCCGGCGAGCACGAGTGCGGCTTCGAGTTCGGGGTCGAAGGGCGGTCGGCCCAGGTTCGTGTCAGTCATCGGAACTCCTTTGTTCGCGGTTGTCCGGCCGCCTGCGCGGCAGCGTCCAGCCAGCCTTCCCCACGCCGCACCCGAGGATAACCCGCCAGCCGGGGCCGATCCGATGCCGCCGGTCCGCCGGGTGGCGGGGCCGCCGCTCCCGGCATCCGGCGACTCCCTTGATGGTGCGTCCCCCGCCGGATAGCCTGACGCCGGAGGGAAGGGGTGCGCGCATGATCCGAGAACTCGACGAGCAGCAGTCCTATGAGCTGCTGACCACGACGACGATCGGGCGGATCGGCTTCGTCCACGGCGGGCGGGTGCAGATCCTTCCGGTGAACTTCGCCGTCTCCGGACACGAGCTGCTGCTGCGGACCTCGCCGGACGGCCTGCTGGCCGAGCTGACGAGAGAGCCGGCGGAGGTCTCCTTCGAGGTGGACTATCACGATCCGCTCGGAAGCACCGGATGGAGCGTGCTGGCGCACGGCACCCTCTCCCGCGCAGCGGAGGACGAGGCCGCCGCCATCGTCGCGCGCGTGCATCCGTGGGCGGGCGAGGATCGGGTTCTCCCGCTGACGCTCAGCGTGGAGAGCATCTCCGGCCGGAGCGTGCGACGGGACTCCTCCCGCGGGAAGATCTGACGCGCCGGCGTCGCCCCGTCGTCGTCGAGCGCCGTCGCTCAGGAGGCGAGGGCGAGCCCCGCGGCGAGCGCGAAGCCGAGCACGGTCGCGAGGCCGGTCGACTCCTTGGCCTTGGACTGCGCCTCGGGGATCATCGAGTCGACGAGCATCACGAGCAGCGCCCCCGCGGCGAATCCGCTCGCGGCCGACCGGAACTCGTCGCCGGTGATGCTGGCGAGACCGAAGCCCGCGACGGTCGCCGCCGCGCAGATCACGGCGACGCCGGCCCACAGCAGCAGCACCCGCGACTTCGCCATGCCGCCCTCGAGCAGGTCGGCCGCCGAGCCGATCGACTCCGGCAGGTTCGAGACGAGGATGGCCACCACCAGCGCGATGCTCACGGGCTCTCCGGACGCGAGTCCGATGCCGAGCACGAGCTGCTCCGGGATGCCGTCGAGCAGGGCGCCGACCGCGAGCTGGCCGCCGCCCGCCTGCTGCTTCTTCTTGGCGGCACGGGCATCGAGGATGCGGTCGGCGATGTAGTAGCTGAGCGCCCCGGCCGCGACACCGACCACGAGCGGGATCGGGCCGGCGAGGTCGAGCCCTTCCTCCCACAGCTCGAAGGCGATGGAGGCCATCAGCGCACCGGCGCCGAAGCCCAGGACGATGCCGAGCCAGCGCGGCGGCCACTTCCGCAGCAGGGCCAGCACGGCGCCCACGAACAGCGGCGCCGCCGCGACCGCACCCCACAGCACTGCTCCGCCCATGTCTACCTCCGTGGGGCCACTCTCCCACCTGCACGTGCCTCTCGCCGCACCCGGCCGCGGGGAGCCGGTGAATAGGATGACGACGACGACAGAAGCCACGGGCGGACGGAGCGGAGCGGGGATGAGCGACAGACCGGCCGAGGTGCTGCGCGTTCCGGCATTCGCCCTCTTCTGGTCCTCCTCGACGCTCGGCGCCTTCACCGGCGCGGTGACCGCCGTCGCCTTCCAGGTGCTGATCGTCACGACTCTGAACGCCTCCCCGTTCGAGATCGGCTTGCTCAACGCGGCGAACGTCGTGCCCTACCTGCTGTTCGGCCTCATCGTCGGCGCCCTGATGGACCGCTGGCGGCGAAAGCCGGCACTGGTCCTGGCGAGCATCGGCCGCGCTCTCACGCTCGCGCTCGTGCCGGTGCTGTGGCTCACGGGCACGTTGACGGTGTGGTCGTTCGGTGCCCTGTTCCTGCTGTTCGGCGCGCTCACCCTGATCGCCGATTCCGCCGCGCAGCCGATGCTCCCGCGCCTCGTCCCTCGCGATCAGCTGGTCGCCGCGAACGCTCGGCTCGGGCAGGCGGGCACCGTCGCCCAGACGACGGGACCGGCGCTCGGCGGCGCGCTCGTCGGCTGGCTGGGAGCACCGTTCGCCATCCTGATCGATGCCGTCGCGTACCTCGTGAGCGCGGTCCTCCTGAGCCGGATCCGCGTCGAGGAGGCGAAAGCGGCACGCCGGACGGACGGCCGCCATATCGGCCACGACATCATGGAAGGCCTGCGCTGGACCTACTCCCACCGCACGCTCGCCCCGATGGCCGCCTCGATCAACGTCTGGTTCCTCGGCAACAGCATCGCGCTGACCGCCTTCGCCCCGTATGCGCTGAGGGAACTGGACCTCGGCGCGCTGATGTTCGGCGCCGTGCTCGCGATGGGCGGCGTCGGGGGCCCGCTCGGTGCGCTCCTCGCGCCGGCCGCGGGTCGACGATTCGGTGTGGGCGGGGCGGTCCTCGGAGGGCGACTCCTCTCAGCGCTCGCGTGGACGGCGGTCCTCGTCATCCCGCACGCCGAAGACTCGACTCTCCTCGTCGTGGCGATCCCCCTCGGCGTGGGGCAGTTCCTGTTCGGTCTCGGGATGGGGCTAGAGGACCCGAACGAGATGGGATACCGCCAGGCCGTCGCGCCCGACCAGATGCAGGGCCGGGTGAACGCTTCGATCCGCACCGTGAACCGCGTCGCCTTCCTCGTCGGTGCCCTGATCGCCGGAGGTCTCGCGACCGTCTTCGGCTACCGCGTGACGATCGGGGTGAGCGTGGTCGTGTTCGTGGCGGCGGCGGCGATCGTCCTCTTCTCGCCGCTGCGCGTGGCGCGTCACGAGGATGTCGCTCAGTCGGAGTAGTCGGCGTCCGGGGTGACGAACGTCGCCGTGTACTCCTCGGTGCAGGGAGTCAGGACGTACACCTTCCCCCAGCCCCAGCCCATGGACAACGGATCGTCCTGACTGAACCGCGTACGCCGTTCACCCGCTTCGATGACGACCCAGCCCCCATCGTCCGTCCGCCAGGTGGCGTCCCCCCTGACCGGGATCACGTCGCCGTCGAGACATACGCGCCCGTCATCGAGCTTGCGCTCCTCCGACCCGAGCATCAACGCCGACACCTCGGCGGTGCCGTCTTCGTTGAGTGTGAACCCGGCGAGTTCCGAGGCCTCTTCGAAGGCGTGATACGTCGCGGGGAACGCCAGGTGCGCCGCCATGTCCTGCCGCGCGAGCGTCGACCCCCGGAAGGCCTGGACCGCCACGACGACGAGCACGGCGAGAACCGCGCCTCCTGCGATGAACCACCACCATCTCCGGGTCAGCGCTCTCTGCATGAGAGCAATGTATCGATCGACCCTGCGCGCATGCCGGGTATGAAGCGCTCCGGACAACCTCATCGAGAAGGACGCGCGGCTCGTCATCAGAGCCTCCGGCACCACGCTCACACCTGACGACGTCCGCGAGCTCCGCCTTGCCGACCAGCGCTGACCTCCTCCTCGACACGAGCGCCGCAGTGGCTCTCCTCGTCGAAGACAACACGGCGCACGTCGCGCGATGGGCACGTACGCGGCGCTCGGCGTCACCGTGGACGTCGTCTGAGGCGAGACAGGGCGACACGCCGCCCGCCGATAGACTGGAGGGCATGTCCAAGGTCCTCCAGTCCCTGCCCGTCGGCGAGCGCGTCGGCATCGCCTTCTCCGGAGGACTCGACACCTCCGTCGCCGTCGCGTGGATGCGCGAGAAGGGCGCCGTGCCCTTCACCTACACCGGCGACCTCGGCCAGTACGACGAAGACGACATCGCGTCGATCCCGGGCCGGGCGCTCGAGTACGGCGCCGAGGCCTCGCGCCTGATCGACTGCAAGACCGCCCTGGTCGAGGAGGGCTTCGTCGCCCTCTCCTGCGGCGCCTTCCACATCCGCTCGGGCGGCAAGACCTACTTCAACACCACGCCCCTCGGCCGCGCGGTCACCGGCACGCTGCTGGTTCGCGCGATGAAGGAGGACGGCGTCGACATCTGGGGCGACGGCTCCACCTACAAGGGCAACGACATCGAGCGGTTCTACCGCTACGGCCTGCTCGCGAACCCGCGGCTGCGCATCTACAAGCCGTGGCTCGACGCCGACTTCGTCACCGAGCTCGGCGGCCGCAAGGAGATGAGCGACTGGCTCGTCGCCCGCGACTTCCCGTACCGCGACTCCGCCGAGAAGGCGTACTCGACCGACGCGAACATCTGGGGCGCGACGCACGAGGCGAAGACCCTCGAGCACCTCGACGTGTCGCTCGAGACCGTCGACCCGATCATGGGCGTGAAGTTCTGGGACCCGTCGGTCGCGATCGAGTCCGAAGACGTCACGGTCTCGTTCGAGGCCGGCCGCCCCGTCGCCATCAACGGCGTCGAGTTCTCCGACCCGGTCGCGCTGGTCCAGGAGGCGAACACGATCGGCGGACGCCACGGCCTGGGCATGAGCGACCAGATCGAGAACCGGATCATCGAGGCGAAGTCGCGCGGCATCTACGAGGCTCCGGGCATGGCGCTGCTGTTCATCGCCTACGAGCGTCTCGTCAACGGCATCCTGAACGAGGACACCCTCGCGACGTACCACGAGCAGGGTCGCCGCCTCGGCCGCCTCATGTACGAGGGCCGCTGGCTCGAGCCGCAGTCGCTCATGCTGCGCGAGTCGATCCAGCGCTGGGTCGGCCTCACGATCACCGGCAGCGTGACGATCCGCCTGCGCCGCGGCGACGACTGGACCATCCTCGACACCGTCTCGCCGAACCTTTCCTACGGCCCCGAGAAGCTGTCGATGGAGCGCGTCGGCGACGCGGCCTTCGGCCCGGTCGACCGCATCGGCCAGCTCACCATGCGCAACCTCGACATCGCCGATTCGCGTGCACGCCTCGAGCAGTACGCGGGCCTCGGCCTCGTCGGCGGCGCGACGGGCGAGCTCGTCGGCCGCGTGACCGCCGGCGAGTCCGCCGAGATCACCGAGTCCGTGCACGGCTCGGTCTCCGAGGCCGACGAGACCCTGGCGGATGCCGTCGACACGGCATCCGAGGGTGCGGCCTTCGACTCCGGCACCGACTGACTCTCGGCTCCGACCGAACCATCGCGCCGACGCCCGGAACACGGGCGTCGGCGCGAACTGCTTCTACGCCTGCGGCGCCTCGGCCTGCCCTTCGGCACGGTCGATGATGTGGGGGAGCACGACGTCGAAGAGGGTCACGATCGCCGCCCGCGTCGAGGCTGCATCGCGCTGACGGATGGCCTCACGGATCGCGACCGTCGATTCCTCGGACGCCTCCCAGTCGAACAGACCACGCGCATGCTGGGTGAAACGACGGATCTGGGGGCCGAGGAACTCGATCACGCTCACCCGCGTGGTGTTGCCCTCGATCCGCGCGAAGCCCATGGCGATGGTGCGCAGCGCCTGGCCGAAAGCCGGGACGTCGTGCTCGCGGACCGCGACGGACATGTCCTCGGTCAGCTCGACCAGATAGGTGACGTCGTCGGGCCGGATCAGCGGCATCGCATGACGCACCGAGCCGATCCAGATGTCTCCGAACAGGGCGACGGCGTCACGGATACGGTCGAGCTTGAGCGGCGCGACCCGCGTGAAGCGGTTGCGCTGCATCTCGACGAGTCCCGCTTCGGTGAGACGGGCCAACGCATGCCGGACCGGTGTCCTCGACGTCCCCAGATCCTCCGCGAGCTCGTAGTCGCGGATCGTCTCGCCGGGCCTCAGCTCACCGTTCACGATCGCGTCCCGAATCCTCCGGTACACGTCTTCGCTCATCGTCCTGTGCTCCAGCGCACCATCGATGCCTGCCACGTCACACCCTCCTTCGAACACAGCGGTCCCCCCGCTCGATTCGTCCGACACCATCCGACCCCGCGTTTCCGCGTCGATCCGGCATCGCTTCTGCGCCAGCGCGCAACGCGTAACATAACACAATCGCCCTCGCATGAAGCCGGGAGGGCCCCGTTCGATCGAATTCTGTGAGTACTCCGAATTATCTTGCACAGATGTGTGCATGATTCTTATCATGGAGGAATGACAACTCGTGCACCTCGCCGCGACGCCGTCGAGAACCGCGCCGGCATCCTGTCCGCCGCGCGTTCGACCCTGGCCGTCGACCCGCACGCCTCCATCGACGTCATCGCCCGCAGCGCCGGGCTCTCGCGCCGCACGCTGTACGGGCATTTCGACGACCGCGACGCCCTCATCCGCGAGCTGATCTCGAGCGGAGCCCAGCGCTTCAACGCCATCGCCGCATCTGTCGAGGACACCGACGCCCGCCTCGCCCTGGCCCGCCTCGCCGCCCTCCTCTGGCAGGAGGCCGCGCACGTGCAGGTGGCCGCCGCACTGGCCCTCGACGAGACGCACGTGGAGCACACCGCGGCCGCCCTCGCCCCGCTCCGGCGCACCGTGGCCGCACTCGTGCGCCGCGGCCAGGACGACGGGAGCTTCCGCACGGACCTCAGCGCCCCCACCCTCGCCCGCCTGATCGAGGAGATGGCACGCACCGTCGTGTCCCGGACGGATGCCTCCAGCTCCGCAGCCGCCGACCTCGCGGTACGCACGGTGCTGAGCATCGCCGGGCTGTCCTGGCGCGAGTCGGACGAGCTGCTGGCCGCGCATCCCGACATCACCGCCTCCACCCCCGACCCCACCGCCTCCGTTCACGACCAGAAGGTCAGCGCATGAAGATCTCCCTGCAGGATGTGAGCAAGGGGCGGGGCGGGCAGGCCCTCCCCACGATGTCGCTGGAGTTCCACACCGGAGCCGTGCGCTTCGCCCTCGCCGAGACCGAGCAGCGCCCGACGGTGCTGGGGCTGATCGCCAGCGGACGCATGCGACCGGAGTCCGGGCAGGTGAGCATCGACGGCACCACCGATCCGAAGGCGCTGCGGCGACGGGTCGCCCTGGTCGACGCCCCCGGCGTCAGCGATCCGCATCCCGACATCGCCCTCGCCGGCGTGGTGGGCGAGGAGCTGATGTTCGCGGGCCTCGGAGCCACCCCGCTGCACGCACGGCGCTGGCTCTCGCAGCTGGGCTTCGCGGAGCTCGCCTCGGTGCCCATCGGCAACATCGACCCCGCCGCGCGCGTCCGCATCCTGTGCGAACTCGCCGTCCTGCGCAAGGGTGTGGAGGGCGTCGTCCTCGTCTCCCCGGACCGTCACGGCGGGAGCCCGGACGGGTGGTGGCGCATCGCCGGCGAGTTCGCCGACCGCGGCTACGCGATGCTGGTGATCATCGGCGGCTCGGCGGCCGTCGCTCTCGAGCGGATGCACGAGTTCGAGGCGATCAACGCCTCCGGCCCGGTCGAGCCCCTGGTGCTCGATGCAGCGGCCGAACCCGACTCCGGAGCCGGCACCGAAGGCGAGATCGAGACCGGTCCCGCGGACGAGGTCGAGGCCGAGATCGGAACCGGCTCGGCGGCCGAGGCCGAGGCCGCTCCGGATCTCGAGGAGCCGGAAGGTCTCGAAGAAGCAGAAGACCCGGAAGAACCGGAAGCCCCGGAAGAGTCCGACGAAGACCCCGAGGCGCCCGCCGCGAACGAGAACGGAGATGTGCGATGAAGGTTCCCGCCATGATCGCCGCCGAGCTCCGGCGTCTCACCGCGAGCAAGATGGGCATCATCGCCCTGATCGCGCTGGTCTGCGTGCCGATCCTGTACGGCGGTCTCTACCTGTGGGCGAACCAGGATCCCTACGCCAAGTTCCCCGAGGTCCCGGTGGCGCTCGTGGTCGACGACGAGGGCGCCCCCGCGCCCACGACGGGAACGGAGCCGGCCACCGGCGAGATCGTGAACTACGGCGAGGACGTCGCCGAGAACCTGATCGAGGGCAATGCCTTCGACTGGCAGCGCATGACGACGGACGAGGCGGCCGACGCGCTGCAGCACGGGAACGTGGACTTCACCGTGACGATCCCCGCGGACTTCTCGACCGCGCTGACGTCCGCGGCCGGCGACGATCCCCACCAGGCCCGCATCGAACTCGAGACGAACGATGCGAACAACTACCTCGCGTCGTCGATGGGCACGCAGGCCGTAGAGAAGATCCGCAGCTCCGTCGCCGAGATGGTCGGCAGTCAGGCCGCGGAACGTCTGCTCACCGGCCTGAGCGACGTGCGCGACAACCTGATCACGGCGACGGACGGCGCGACCAAGCTCGCCGACGGCGCCGGCACGGCCGCCTCAGGCAGCTCGACTCTCGCCGACGGGACCGCGCAGCTCGCCGACGGCACGGCCAAGCTGGCCGCCGGTGCGCAGACGCTCGCGAACGGCGCACAGCAGGTGAGCGCGGGCAATCGGCAGCTCGCCGACGTGGCCGATCGTGCCGGCGCGGCCGTCCAGCAGGCGGCGAACGCCCTGCCCCAGGTGCGCACCGACATCGCCGACGCCCTGGCGGAACAGGGTCTGACCCCGGAGGAGATCGACCAGGTCCTCGCGAAGCTCGATCCGCTCGGCGCACGCCTGCAGGAGGGCAACACGCAGGTGCAGAGCGCTGTCGGCAAGGTCGACCAGCTCGCCACCGGCGCGGCCTCGCTGGCCTCCGGGGCCTCGGACCTGGCGAACGGCGCCGGCACGGTCGCCACGGGTGCCTCCGCCGCGAACGACGGCGCCGTGCAGCTGCGTGACGGACTCGCCACCCTGGCATCCGGCACGGCGGACCTCCGCGACGGGCTGTCCGACGGCGTCGAGGCGATCCCGGCATCCACTCCCGAGCTGCGCTCCCTGCAGGCCGACACGATCGCCGACCCTGTGAAGGTGTCCAGCGACAAGGTCGCCTCCGCCGAGGACTACGGCGCCGGCCTGGCCCCGTTCTTCGCCGCGCTGTCGGCGTGGATCGGCATCTACGCCCTGTTCCTGATCGTGAAGCCGATCTCCCGCCGAGCCATCACCGCGCTCCACTCCCCCGTCCGCATCACGCTCGCGGGCTGGCTGACACCGGCCATGCTCGGCGCGGTGCAGATGCTCGGGCTCATGGGGATCCTCGCGCTCACACTCGGCTTCACCTTCGACCATCCGCTCGGCACGCTCGGCGTCATGGTGTTCGCGTCGGCGACGTTCGCGGCGATCATCCTGGCCCTGAACGTCTGGCTCGGGTCCGTCGGGCAGTTCCTCGGCCTCGTGCTCATGGTGCTGCAGCTGGTCACCGCCGGCGGCACCTTCCCCTGGCAGACGCTCCCCGCGCCACTGGCCGCCCTGCACCACGTCCTGCCCCTGGGCTATGTCGTGGATGCGATGCGACAGCTCATGTACGGCGGCGACTACGCCCGCGCCGGTTGGGACCTCGCGGTGCTCGGAGCCTGGCTCGTGGGCGCGCTGCTGCTGGCGATGGTCGGCGTGACGCGGATGACGCACCGTCGCACCCTGCGCGATCTGCAGCCGAGCCTGATCGGGTGAGCGGACCGGGGCGCCCGGCCCGCCGGACGGATATGATGCGAGAGCGCGACCCTGAAACGCGCACTGGGGCTCGGTGGGACTGAGTTCCACCTGTCTACCCGAAAGAGTTCTCGACGATGACGACCGATTCGCAGGAGTCCACCGTACCCACGCGCCCTTCCCTGGGCGTCCGCATCGGCCGGATCGCCTTCCTCGTCGTGGCCGGGCTCGTCGTCATCGCGGTGGCGGCGGCGTTCTTCGTGACCTGGACGATCCAGCGCTCGTTCCCGCAGACCACCGGCACGGTGAAGCTCGAGGGCCTCCGATCCGAGGTCACCGTGCAGCGCGACGACCTCGGCATCCCGACCATCACCGCCGACTCGACGGACGACCTGTTCTACGCCGAGGGGTTCGTGCACGCGCAGGACCGCTTCTTCGAGATGGACTTCCGCCGGCACGTCACCGCCGGCCGCGTCGCCGAGATGTTCGGCGAGTCCCAGGCCGCGACGGACGCTTTCCTGCGGACGCTCGGCTGGCGCAAGGTCGCCGAGGCGGAGGTCGAGGCGATGGACGACACCACGCGCGGCTACTACGAGGCCTACGCCGACGGGGTCAACGCCTACCTCGCCTCGCGCTCGGGAGCAGAGCTGTCGCTCGAGTATGCCGTCCTCGGCATACAGAACCCCGACTACGCCCCCGAGCCCTGGCAGCCCGCCGACTCGGTCGCCTGGCTGAAGGCCATGGCCTGGGACCTCCGCGGCAACATCGAGGACGAGACGGAGCGGTCGCTGCTGGCCGCCGATCTGAGCGACGGCACGGATACGGCCGCCACCGCCGACGTCCTCGCGAAGCTCTATCCCGACTACCCGTTCGATGAGAACCCGGTCATCGTGCCGAAGATCTCGACGGTACCCGCGCTCGGGACCGATGCCGAGCCCGCGGCCTTCGCGCCGTCCCCGTCGGATGACGAGGTCCAGCAGGCGACCACCACCGTGGAGTGGAAGGAGACGGCGAACGTCATCGAGGCGGCGAGCGAGCTCGTCGGCGATGTCGGCGAAGGCATCGGCTCGAACTCCTGGGTCGTCTCCGGCAACCTCACGGAGAGCGGCATGCCCCTGCTCGCGAACGACCCGCACCTCGGCGCGTCCCTGCCCTCGGTCTGGTACCAGGTGCAGCTGAAGTGCTCGACCGTCGACGACGACTGCCCGTTCGACGTGGGCGGCTTCTCCTTCTCGGGTCTCCCCGGCATCGTGATCGGCCACAACCAGCAGGTCGCGTGGGGGTTCACGAACCTCACCACCGACGTGACCGACCTGTACGTCGAGCGCATCCAGGGCGACGAGTACTGGCGCGACGGCGCGCTCGTCCCGCTCGAGCAGAGCACCGAGACGATCAAGGTCGCCGGGGGCGACGACATCGAGCTGACGATCCGCTCGACCGTGCACGGCCCCATCATCTCGGGGCTCACCGATGACTTCACCGCCATCGCCGACGATCCGGAGCCGGCGCTCGAGGAGGGCACCGACGCCCCCACCGCGCTCCCCGCCCCGGCCGACGACACCGAGTACGCCGTCAGCCTGCGCTGGACCGCGCTCGATCCCGGCACGACGGCGACGGCGATCTTCGCCCTCTCCACCGCCCAGGACTTCGAGGACTTCCGCTACGCCGCATCCCTCTTCGACGTGCCGGCGCAGAACCTCATCTACGCCGACACCGACGGAAACATCGGCTACCAGACGCCGGGTCGACTCCCGATCCGCGGGGCCGGCGATGGATGGATGCCACAGCCGGGTTGGGACAGCAGCTACGACTGGACGGGCTTCATCCCGTTCGAGAAGCTGCCGGTGTCCTACAACCCGGGCTCCGGGTACATCGTCACCGCGAACAACGCCATCGTGACCGACGACTACTCCTACTTCCTCTCGCGCGACTGGGACTACGGCTACCGCGCGGCGCGGATCGCCCACCTCATCGAGCGACGTGCCGCCACGGCACCGCTGACCGCGCAGGACATGCGCGACATCCAGATGGACGACGAGATGTGGATCGGCAAGCATCTGGCGACGGCGATGAGCGACGTCTCGGTGTCCGGTGCCGGGCCCACGGAGGCGGTCGAGCTGCTGCTCTCCTGGGACGCCCAGAACACCGCGTCCTCCGCGGCGGCCGCGTACGCGAACGTGCTGTGGTCGAACCTCGTGCAGAACATCTTCGGGAAGCGCGAGCAGCCCCTGCCCATCGACGGCCAGGGACGACTGTTCACCGTGGTCGCCGACATGCTCGAGGACCCGGCGGATCCGCTGTGGGTCAACCCGCAGATCGACGTGGACGGGATGGATGCCATGCTCGCCCTCTCGGCCGAAGAGGCGTACGACGAGCTCTCCGCACTGCAGGGCACGATCGTCTCGCGCTGGAACTGGGGCGACCTGCACGCCATCACCCTGACCAGCGACACGCTCGGCTCCTCCGGCATCGCCCCCATCGAGGCCCTGTTCAACCGCGGACCCTTCCCGGTGAGCGGCGGCGCCTCGGTGGTGAACGCGACCGGGTGGGATCTGGGCACCTCCTACGCCACGACCACCGTGCCGTCCATGCGCATGGTGATCGACCTGTCCGACTTCGACGCGTCCACCTGGAACCATCTCACCGGCGCATCCGGCCATGCCTTCCACGAGCACTACATCGACCAGACCGCGGACTGGGCGGTCGGCGTGCAGACGCCGTGGGCCTGGTCATCCCATGCCGTGGATGGCGCGACGGCGGACACGCTGGTGCTGGCGCCCGCCGGCTGAGAGCGGGACGCCCCTGAGAAAGAGGCGCAGGATGCTCGGCTAGCGTTGAGGGGTGCCATCCAGTTACCTCGCCCCGAAGGGCACCATCGCCACCCTCCTGGAATTCGAGCACGGCGGTGCGACGCTCATCGCCGAGAGCTTCGGCGAGGGACCGCACACCTACCTGCTGCTGCACGGCATCGGGATGGGCCGCAGCGTCTACCTCGACGTCGTACAGCGCCTGAAGGGTCGCGTGATCGCGCTCGACCTGCCGGGTTTCGGCGAGGCGCCCGAGCCGACCCGCACACTCACCATGGAGCGGCACGCCGATCTCGTCGCGGCCTATCTGCGCCACGTGGACGCGGACCCGGTCGTCGTGATCGGCCACTCGATGGGCAGCCAGATCGCCGCGGAGCTCGCAGCCCGGCATCCCGAGCTCGTCGAGGGCGTGGTGCTGGCGGGCCCCACCGTGAACAAGGCGGCCCGCAACATCGGCGCCCAGGCGCGGTATCTGCTGACCGACCTGGTCGGCGAGCGGCCGCTCGTGATCTGGCGCGGAGCCCGGGAGTACCTGCGCGGCGGTCCGCACCTGATCCGCAAGATGCGCGCGACCATCGTGCACGAGCCGGAAGACGCCTTCGTGCGCATCGAGTGCCCGGTGCTGGTGCTGCGCGGGGAGAGCGATCCCCTCGCCCCGATGAGCTGGTGCCGTGAGATCCTCGACGCGATCCCCGGGGCCGAGCTCGAGGTCATCCCCGACCACGGTCACGGCACCCTGATCAGCGACTCCGAGCCCGCCGCGCGCCTCATCCACGAGTTCGCCGCACGCCTCTGAGCCCGGTTCGGGCTCCTCGGCGACGGGTTCAGCCGGCGGCGGGCGGGGTCTGCTTCGACTCGGCCAGCTCGTCCGCGACGAGACCGCGCTGCTCGATCGTGCCGTTGCGGTACGCCTGCCGGCCGACCATGTGCGCCGAGAGCGGGGCGGTCGCGAACTGCATCAGCACCACGGGGGCCACCAGCACGAACCCGAGCAGGATGCCGCCGATCGAGCGCTGCGACAGGGCGATGGCGATGCAGATGAGCAGCAGGCCGAGCACCTGAGGCTTGGTGGCCGCGTGCAGCCGCGACGGCACGTCGCGGAAGTGCAGCAGTCCCACCGCAGCCGACAGGCAGAGCACGGCTCCGAGCAGGATCAGCACCAGGACGGCCACGTCGATGACGGCATCCGGGATCATGAGACCGAAGACGTTCATGAGGTCGTGTTGTCCCTTCTCGCGACGAAGCGGGCGACGGCGATGGAGCCGAACACCCCGATCGCGGCGATGATGAGGAGCACGGGGATGTTGCGGGTGTGACCGTTGATGGCCATCTCCGCACCGAGCACGCACATCACCTCGGTGAGGAGCACGTCGGAGGCGACGGCACGGTCGAGGATCGACGGACCGCGCACGATGCGGATGAGCGCGAGGATGGCGGCGATGCCGAACACCACCATGATCAGCAGGAGCAGGATGTTCATCGGGCACCGCCCTTCATCGATCCGAGTCCGGCGCGCTGGTCGGCCTTGAGGGCACGGTACTGCGCGGGGTCGCCCAGCGCACGCACGACTCGGCGCTCCCACGTGAGCACCCCGGCGCGCTGCTTCTCGACATCGGCCCGGTTCCTTACCCCGATCACGTGCAGGTACAGGATGCGTCGGTCTCGATCGGTCTCGACGACGAGCGACCCGGGGATCAGTGACGACACGACGGCGACGTGCGTCATCACCAGGTCATCGGCGTAGCGCAGCGGCACCGCGATGATGGCCGTGCCCGGCTGCCGGCGGAAGTCGAAGACCTGCACGGTGACCGAGAGCGCACCGCTGAGCACCGCCCACAGGAACTGCACGACGAAGAGCGCGGCGTACCAGAGGTTCACGCGACCGGAGAGCGCGACCGTCGGCAGGCGGAAGACGCGGGTCACGAAGATCGCGACGACGAGACCGGTGAGGAACGACAGCACGGTGAACTGCGCCCACAGCAGCATCCAGAGCACGACGAGCCATGCGAGGAACGGCAGCTGCACCCGGATGTCCCGCCAGAGGTGGCGCTTGGTGTCGCGACCCATCAGCCCACCTCCTCTTCCAGCTGCACCAGGCTCACGGGCTGCAGCAGGGCGGCGCCGATGCGGTCGCAGAGCGCGTAGAGCGGGCCGGCGAAGATCGTCAGCGCCAGCGTGACCGCGACCATCCCGCCGGTCGCGACCGTCATGATCTTCGGGATGCGGCGGGTCTCCTGCTGCTCGTCGGCGGCCGGAGCGTTGCCGAGGTAGGAGATGCGACCCTCGGTCTCGGTCGAGTCCTCCTCCTCACGCCAGAACGCGAGGTTCCAGGCGCGCATGAGGGCGTAGAGCGTGAGCAGCGAGGTGATGATGCCGCCGAAGATCAGCACGATCATGAGCGGGGTGCCCACGGACGCCGCGGCCTCGAACAGCGCGAACTTGCCGATGAACCCCGAGAACGGCGGCAGGCCACCGAGGTTGATCGCCGGAACGAAGTAGAGGACGGCGATGACGGGCGCGACCTTCAGCAGGCCCTTCACACGCAGGATCGAGGTGCTGCCCGCTCGACGTTCCACGAGCCCGACGGCGAGGAACAGCGTCGTCTGCACGACGATGTGGTGGACGATGTAGTACACCGTCGCGCCGATGGCCGCGGGGGTCGCTATCGCGAGACCGAAGATCATGTAGCCGACATGGCTGACCAGGGTGAACGACAGGATTCGTTTGAGCTCCGCCTGCGCGACCGCGCCGAGCACCCCGACGATCATGGTCGCGAGCGCGATGATCAGCAGCAGCGTGTCGATGCTGTTCGATGCGAAGAGCTGCGTCTCGGTGCGGATCAGCGCGTAGACGCCGACCTTGGTCAGCAACCCGGCGAACACCGCGGTGACCGGGGCCGGCGCGGTCGGGTACGAGTCGGGCAGCCAGAACGACACCGGGAAGATGGCCGCCTTGATGCCGAAGGCGACCACGAGCATCAGGTGCAGCACCAGCTGCGTCTCCTGCGGGAGCTCGGACATGCGCTCGGCGATCTGCGCCATGTTGACCGTGCCGAGCGCGCCGTAGATCATCGCGATCGACGCGAGGAACAGGATCGACGAGACGAGCGAGACGACGATGTACACCGCGCCGGTGCGGATGCGCGACTCGGTGCTGCCCAGCGTGATCAGCACGTAGGACGCGACGAGCAGGATCTCGAACCCGACGTAGAGGTTGAAGAGGTCGCCCGCGATGAAGGCGTTGAAGATGCCGGCCGCGAGGATCAGGTACGAGGGGTTGAAGATCGAGATCGGGGTCTCGTCCGTGCCGTCCGCGGCGCCCTGACCGATCGAGAAGAGGAGGACGGCGAGCAGCACGATGCTCGATACGAGCACCAGGAGCGCGGCGAGCCTGTCGACGTACAGCACGATGCCGAACGGGACGGGCCATCCGCCGACCGAGACGGCCAGCGGATCGCCGGAGTCCACGACGACCAGCAGGATGGCGGCGATGACCGAGACCGCGGCGAGGGTGGCCACCGTGACGACGACCTGGAGCCGCGGGTTGCGTCCGAAGACGAGGGTGATCGCGGCACCGAGGAGCGGCAGTCCGACGAGGAGGGGGACGAGGGCGGTCATGGCCTGTCCTCCTCTTCGTCACGGTCGTGGGGTTCATCGGGGCGCGCCTGGTCGCCCTCGGCTGAGCGCGAGGTGGGTTCGCTCCCCCAGCCGGTGGGGGCGTCGAACGGAGCGTCGTCGTGGATGGCGGGGTGGTCGCGCATGTGCAGCACCGTGATCGGCGCCGTCTGCACCCCGACGAAGTCGGTGGTCGCCTCGTCGTCGTCGGTCTCGGACTCGTCGTCCATGAGGTCTTCGTCGGCGTCGGTGCGCTCGCGGAGCGCGATGTCGGCCTCGTCGTCCTCGACGGTGTCGGCCTGGCCCAGCTGCCAGGAGCGGTAGATCAGCGCGAGGAGGAACGCCGAGACCGCGAAGGTGATCACGATCGCGGTGAGCGTGAGAGCCTGCGGGAGCGGGTCGCTCATCTCGCCCTCGGTGCCGAAGAACGGCGCGTTGCCCGGCACGCCCATCACGATCAGCAGCAGCAGGTTCGTGGCGTTACCGAGCAGCAGGAAGCCGATCAGCACGCGGGTCAGGCTGCGCTCCAGCATCGCGTACACGCCGCACGCGAAGAGCACGGCCATGATGACGATCAGGGTGAGGGAGACGTCCATCAGCTGTTCCCTCCGCCCCGCGAGAGGAAGCCCTCAGGACCCGGCGTCGTGCGCAGGGCGGCCTGACGGTCGACCTCGGCGCCGAGGCTGCGCAGCACGTCGAGGACCAGGCCGATGACGACGAGGTACACGCCCACGTCGAAGATGGTCGAGGTGACGAACTCCATGTGCCCGATGCCGGGGATCTCCCACTCCCAGAACGAGCTGGTCAGCGGCGCGAGACCGAACAGCAGCGGGACGACCGCGGTGCCCACGGCGAGGATGAGGCCGGTGCCGAGCAGTCGACCGGCATCCGTCGGCGCGGCGGCGCCCAGCTCCCAGCGACCGCCCGCGATGTAGCGCATGACCAGGGCCATGCCCGCGACGAGCCCGCCCGCGAAGCCGCCGCCGGGGAGGTTGTGGCCGGAGAACAGCAGGAAGATCGACACCACGATGATCGTGTGGAACAGGATGCGGACGATGACCTCGAGCAGGATCGACCGGTTCTCCGGTTTCATCTTCTGACCGCCGACGAGCCAGGCGCGCGGGCTGCTCTCGTTCTCGGTGGTCTGGAAGCGGATGCCCTCGGTGGTCTCGACCAGCGGACGGCTGCGGGCGGCCTTGCGCGTCGCCCGCGGCAGGTTCTTGGTGGCGGCGAGCAGGTCGGCGCGGTGGGTGACGAACACGAGGGAGGCCACGCCGGTCGCGGCGAGCACGAGCACGGAGAGCTCGCCCATGGTGTCCCAGCCACGCAGATCGACCAGCGCGACGTTGACGACGTTCTTGCCGTGACCGATCTCGTACGCGAGCGTCGGGAACGCCTCGGAGATCGGATCGGCGATGCGGGACTGGGTGGCGACGACCGCGACGAAGGCCATGGTCACACCCACGCCGATCGCCAGCAGGGCACGGGGGATCCGGCCCACCGAGGCGTTGTGCTCGCCCATGCGCGCGGGAAGCCGCCGCAGCACGAGTGCGAAGGTGACCATGGTGACCGTCTCGACCAGGATCTGGGTGAGCGCGAGGTCGGGGGCGCCGCTGGTCGCGAACAGCACCACCATGCCGAGGCCGGTGACCGAGACCAGCACCACGCCGGTGTACCGCTTCTGCGCGCGGATGGCGAAGATGCCGGCCGCCGCCATGATCGGCGCCACGACGATCTGGGCAGGGGTGTGCCAGAGGGAGAGGTTGTACCGGTCGATGTCGCTCGCGATCAGGGCCGTGACCTCGGCGGCGACGAACACGACGAAGATCGTGCCCACGTAGACCGGCAGCGAACCGCGCTGCGTGAGGGTCGTGCTGAGGACCGAAAGCCGGTCGACGCCGCGCATCACCAGGTAGTACACGTCGGCCGCGGTGAAGCGCAGCATGCGGGCCTTGCGGTCCCAGCCGGTGCGACGGGTGAGGAGGAAGAGCCCGATGCCGAGGAGGATCGAGAGGATCGAGATGCCGAGCGCGGGCTCGAAGCCGTGCCAGAGCGCGAGGTGCCCCGGGCCCTCGACGGCGGCGCCCGCGTGGTCGAGCCCCGGCGTCGCCGTGACCGCGTAGCCGTGCAGGGCGACGTCGAGCGCGGGAGCTCCGATGCCGGCGGCGAGTGTGACGCCGGCGAGGATGATCGGCGCGGACAGGAAGCCGACGGGCGGGTCGGGCCACGCGGTGTCGGGGAGCTGCTGCCCCGACTCGTCGCGCTTCTTCCAGAACGCGCCCCAGAGGAAGCGGACGCCATATGCCGCAGTGAGCATGGATCCGAGGATGATGCCGATGAGCGCGACGAGGCCCCACGGGGAGCCGCCGATCGCGTCGTCGAGGAGGGCCGTGAGGGTCGACTCCTTCGCCACGAAGCCGATGGTCGGAGCGATACCCGCCATGGAGGCGACGGAGATGAATGCCGCCGTGGCCATGACCGGTGCCTGCCGCCCCACGCCGGACAGCTCGTTGATGTCACGGGTGGACAGTTGGCGGTCGATGACGCCGACGATGAGGAACAGCGCGGACTTGAACAGCGCGTGCCCGATGACCAGGGCGAGACCGGCGAGCGCCGTCGCCTGCGTGCCGTATCCGACGACCACGGCGAAGAAGCCCAGCTGGCTGACCGTGCCGAACGCGAGGATGCGCTTGAGGTCGGTCTCGCGCAGCGCCTGGATGCCGCCGAGCAGCATCGTGAGGATGCCGAGCGTGATGACGATGGGCCGCCAGGTAGCACTGAACGCGAAGATCGGGGCGAAGCGGGCGATGAGGTAGATGCCGGCCTTCACCATGGCGGCCGCGTGCAGATACGCGCTCACCGGTGTCGGCGCAGCCATCGCGCCGGGGAGCCAGAAGTGGAACGGGAACAGCGCCGACTTGCTGATCGCGCCGACGAGGAGCATGACGATCGCCGCCTCGACGATCGGCCCGGTGGGTGCGATCTCGAGGATCTCGCGGATGCTGGACGTGCCGGCATCGACGACCAGCAGCACGACGCCGACGAACATCACGAGGCCGCCGAGTGTGGTAACCAGCAGGGCCTGCAGAGCGGCACGACGGCTGGCCGCACGGCGGCGGTAGTGGCCGATCAGGAGGTACGAGAGGATGCTCGTCACCTCCCAGAACATGACGAGCATCACCAGGTCGTCGGTGAGCACGAGTCCGTACATGGCTCCCGCGAAGCCGAGGAGGACGCCGGCGAACTGCCCGATCCCCACGGTGTCCTCGTAGAAGTACCAGCGGCAGTAGAGCAGCACCAGGGCGCCGACACCGGTGACGATCAGCGTGAGCACCCAGCCGAGCACATCCATGTTCATGGACAGGCTGATCCCCAGCTGCGGAATCCACTCGTAGGTCTCGAACGGCACCGGTCCGTCGAGCACCTGCGGCGTCATGACGAGCGCGTGCACGAAGGCGGCCGCCGGCACGAGGGCCGCGATCGCGAATGCCTGGGCCCCGAGCCAACGCACCAGAACGGGCATCAACAGCGACCCGAGCAGGAACACGGCGAGGAGCAACAGCATATACGCGGCTCCCTCGGGGGTCGTCGGCCTCACGGCTCAGGCGGGGGGTGTCCCTGTCAGTTTACCGGGGCGAGAAGGTCCCGCGGTCCGCGTCTTGCACGATCGTGCAAGAGTTGTCGCATGCGGGGGGTCTGGTTGCGGGAGCTTTCCGGGTGGCTCGGGGCTCTGGCCCTGGCCGTGATCACCACCGCGCAGGTTGCCTCCTCCGCCCGCTCGGAGCTGCTGTTCCGCGACGGGGATTCCCTGATCGTGGCCATGTTCGCGCGGTCCCTCCTCTCCGGCCAGCCGCTGGACTGGGCGATGTCGAGCGTGCTGTTCCTGCCCGAGTCCGCGGTGTTCGCCGGCCTCGATTCCGCCCTGCCTCTGGATGTGGACGGTCTGCTCGCGACGAGCGCCGTGGTGAACCTGATCGCGCTCTACGGGGCTCTCCGACTCGTCGCGGGTCGGCGTCGCGACGGGTCGGCGCCCGTGGCGTGGCCGCTCCTGGGGCTCACCGTGTTCGCGGTCCTCGCCGTGACGGAGACATCGGCGTCGCGGGATGCCCTCGAGCTCGCGTCCCTGCAGCTGACGACCACCTACTACGCCGCGACGGTGGTCGCGGTCGTGCTGTCGGTCGGCCTGGCCCGACGCCTCATCGATCGCGACGGCGGCGGCCTCGGATTGTTCATCGCCCTCCTCGCGACGGCTGCCGTGTCGACGCTGTCGAATCCGCTGTACGCGGCCTGGGCGACGGTTCCGCTCGCGCTCGTCCTCGCCGTGACGATGATCCGCTCCCCACGGAAGCCGCGGATCGCGATGCTCCTGGTGACGCTTCTCGCCGGCACCATGATCGGCTTCGTGGGTCGCATTCCGCTGCAGGCATGGATCGCCAACACGGGGGCGGGATACGTGCAGCCCGGGCTGTGGAGGGAGTCGCTGGAGTACTACGCCGGCCTTCTCGCGGAACGTCTCTCCTCGCCCGGCGGAGTGGTCGGCTGCCTGATCGTGCTCGCGCTCCTCGCGCTCGCGGTCGTGCGCTCGGTTCGCGTCCGGGAGGACGGAGCCCGGCTCGTGGCGGTGATGGCCTGGCTGGCGCCCGTCCTGGTGGGGATCGGGGCGATCGCGCTCGGGACGCACGCCGCACGCTACCTGCAGCCCCTCGCTTTCGCGCCCGTGCTCGCGCTCGTCGCGGCTCCGCACGCGTGGCGGATGCCGTTCCGCTCGGTCGTCGCGAGCGCCGCCGCCGTCCTGCTCGTCGTCGCCGGCGCCCTGAGCATCCCGCGGCTCGCCACCGCCGCGGGCGCCGAGGACCCCGACCTCGTCTGCGTAACCGACTGGGTGAACGCGTCCGGCCGCACCGGCGGCGGGCAGTTCTGGACGGTGCGGCTGCCCAAGCTGCATCTCGACGACCCCGCCCGGCTGGTGCAGGTCGACCATGAGCTCAACGGCTACGCGTGGCTGGTGAACCGGCACGACTTCGACGTCGGCGAGGTGTCGTTCCTGGTCGAGGATGCGCAGACCGTTCCGTGGAGCCTCCCCGTACCCGCCGTCCCCGACGAGGTGGTCGACTGCGGTCGCTACCGCATCCTGGACTTCGGGGACACCCTGCTGCCGCTCGGCCCGCAGCGCAGCTGAGGCGTGGTCGGGTGCCGCTCAGCGGGCGGCGCGGGCGGTCGTGGTGCCGGCGCGGAACCGGCAGGTGAGGTGCTGCGTGAGACCGGGCTCGCCCCGCAGCATGCGCGCCACCTGCTCTCCGGCCGCCCGGCCCTTCTCGACGGCCGGCTGCACGCTGGTCGTGAGCGTGAGGTCGCCGAGACCGTCCAGCGCGATGCCGTCGAATCCGGCGACCGAGAGGTCTTCCGGAACGCGCAGCCCCAGCTCCTCCGCGGCACGGATGACGCCGACGGCCAGCAGGTCGCTCTGCGCGAGCACGGCGGTCGGCCGCGTGTCGGGGTCGGTCAGCAGCATCCGCCCCACCACGACGCCCTCGTCGATCAGGCTGCCCGCGGCCGAGATGGCCGGAGCGTCGGGGAACACCTCACGCGTCCCCGCGAGCCGGTGGACCGTGACGTCGACGGTCGCGTTCGCGACCCGGTCGGGCGTGACGGGCCCGCGTTCCCGATCGCTGTCGAGCGGGAGCGTGACGAGGGCGACGTCGCGGTGACCGAGGTCTCGCACATGGCGGGCGATCTCGGCGGAGGCCTCGGCGTTGTCGAGAGTGATGCGTGGGATGGCGTCGCCGGCATCGCCTTCGATCACGACCACCGGGAGTCCGCGACCGACGACCACCTCGAGCGATGCCCGCGTGCGTCCGGAGCATCCGATCAGCACGACCGCATCGACGGGGGCGTTCGCGATGGCCGAGCCGTCCTCCCCCGGCTCGTCGCGCATGAGCAGGATGCCGGCGCTGAGCTCGGCGAGTCCGTCGGTGAGGCCGTCCATCATGGCCGTCGTCACGGGGTCGAGGAAGGCCGCCCGCAGGTGCCCCTCGAGCACGACCGCGACGATGCCGCTGCGTCCGCGGCGCAGGGATGCCGCACGCGGATCGGGTCCGGCGTAGCCGAGTTCGGCCGCAGCGGCGAGCACGCGCTCCCTGGTGGCCGCCGCCACCTTCGCCTTGCCGCTGAAGACCACCGAGGCCGTGGAGGTCGCCACTCCCGCCTCGCGCGCGACGTCGGCGATCGTGGGCCGACGCGGCGTCTCCTGACTGCTCATACTTCGAGGATAGCTCCCTCCCGTTCCGGTGGATCGAATCGATTCGATAGGCTATCCGGCATGGATGCAGCCCTCACCCGTTCGCAGTTCGTCCGCTGGCGTGCCGCGATCTTCGCCATCTTCCTGGCGAGCGGACTCTCGATCGCGACCTGGGCATCGCGCGTGCCCGGGATCAAGCTGGCGCTCGACCTCGACAATGCGCAGGTGGGACTGATCCTCCTCGGCATGGGAGTGTCGTCGATCCTCGGCATCTCGACGAGCCCCGCCGTCATGGCGCGGACGGGTGCGCGCCGCGGCATGTTGCTGACGATGCTGATGTTCGCGACCGGCATCACCCTCGTCGGTCTCGGGGCGACCGTGTTCGGCTCCGTCGCCGTCGTGCTCGTCGGCATGGTGCTCTTCGGCTTCGGCAACGGCTGCGTGGACGTGATGATGAACGTCGAGGCCACCGCGATCGAGCAGCAGATGGGCCGCACGATCCTTCCCGTCTTCCACGCGTTCTTCAGCTTCGGCACGGTCATCGGCGCGGGCGTCGGCGCCCTCGCCGCCCACCTCTCGATCGACGTCGCCACGCATGCGGCGTTCATGGGCGCACTGATCGCCGTGATCGCGGTGGTCTGCTTCTTCCAGGTGCCCACGCGCGAGGCGGCACTCGACCCCGCCGATCACGAGAAGCCGCCGTTCCGTGCGCGGATGCACACGGCACTCGAGGCCTGGCGTGAGCCGCGCACCTATCTGCTCGGCACGGTGATGCTCGGGATGTCCTTCGCGGAGGGCGGCGCGAACGACTGGATCGCTCTCGGCACCGAGCAGGGCCACGGCTTCGGCGAGGGCACCGGAGCGGTCTCCCTCGCGGTGTTCTCCGTCGGCATGACGGTGGTGCGACTGTTCGGCGGTCCGCTGGTCGACCGGTTCGGACGCGTCCTGGTGCTGCGCATCCTCGCCGTCGCGGCGGCCTCCGGCATCCTGCTCTTCATCCTCGCGCCGACGTTCCCCCTCGTGCTCGTCGGAGCGGCCCTGTGGGGTGTCGGCGCCTCGCTCGGGTTCCCGCTCGGTATGTCGGCAGCGGCCGATGACCCCGTCAAGGCCGCCGCCCGCGTCAGCGCCGCGGCGACGATCGGCTACATCTCGTTCCTCGGCGGCCCTCCGGTGCTCGGAGTCATCAGCGAGCACATCGGCCTGCTGAACACCCTGTTCATCCTGGTCGGACTCGTGGTGCTCTCCGGACTGTTCTCCGGCGCCGCCCGTCCCCTGCGCGAGGACGAGAAGACGCCGGTGCGCGGAGGCCAGGAGAGCTGAGGCTCCGTCGCCCCGGCCCCGGACGCGCATCGCTCTGCGAGACCCTCGGCTCTTTCCCGACCGGTGACGGCACGCGATGGGTCGTGTGCGTCGGAGCCGCACCGTGACGAAGTAGGCTCGACGGGTGCGTCTCGTCATCGCCCGCTGCTCGGTCGACTACACCGGTCGGCTCAATGCCCATCTCCCGCTCGCCACGCGTCTGCTCGTGCACAAGGGAGACGGGAGTCTGCTCGTGCACTCCGACGGCGGCAGCTACAAGCCGTTGAACTGGATGAGCCCGCCGTGCACCCTGTCGAGCGAGGAGCCCGGCGAGGAGGAGGCGAGCGCCGGCGTCGTCGAGGTCTGGCGCGTCACGCACAAGAAGACCGGTGACGCCCTGCGCGTGCAGATCTACGAGATCATCCACGACACCTCCCACGAGCTGGGCGTCGACCCCGGACTGCAGAAGGATGGCGTCGAGGCCGACCTGCAGCGCCTGCTCGCCGAGCAGGTGGACCGCATCTCGGAGGGCGCGACCCTCGTGCGCCGCGAGTATCCGACCGCGATCGGTCCGGTCGACCTGCTGGTGCGCGATGCGGACGGCGCCGCCATCGCGGTCGAGATCAAGCGCCGCGGCGACATCGACGGCGTCGAGCAGCTCACCCGCTACCTCGAGCTGCTGGGCCGCGACCCGCACCTCTCCCCCGTGCAGGGTGTCTTCGCCGCCCAGGAGATCAAGCCCCAGGCGCGTGTTCTCGCCGAGGATCGCGGCATCCGCTGCCTGGTGCTCGACTACGACGACATGAAGGGCATCGAGTCGGGGATCCCCCGGCTGTTCTGAGCCTCTACCGGTCAGACGCAGACGCCGGTCAGCGCACGGTCATCAGCCGCGGGATCGGCCCCTCGAGGCGTGCGACCGCGATCTTCACCTCGGTGATCTCGAGCCGGCAGCCATCGACCGCCTCGGTCAGTCGCTCGAATCGCTCATCCATCCGGTCGAATCGCTCCTCCATCCTCTCGGATCGCTCCTCCATCCTCCCGAATCGCTCGTCCACCCGCGCGAATCGCTTATCCACCCGCTCGAATCGCTCGTCCACCCGGTCGAATCGCTCATCCACCCGGGCGAATCGCTCATCCACGCGGGCGAAGCGCGCCTCGTTCTTCACGTCTTGCGCATCGAAACGCGCGTCCATCCGATTGATCATCCAGCCGAATCCGCCGATGATCGCCACGAGCAGCGTCACCGCTGTCGCCAGCATCGTGATGACTTCCACCGACACGTACATGCCCCCATTCTCGCCCGCAGATCCGTCATTGTCACGACCTTATATGTGGACAGGGGGTGGTCACATGAGGTGTGCAGAACGTTCTCCCGTGCACACCTGTGCAGGAAGAGCGGTCACCCTCGATCGGCCCCATAGGCTGGAGGCATGCCCCACTCCCCTTACTCCTGCGTGCTGTGGGACGTCGACGGCACCATCATCGATGCATCCGTCGGCATCCTCCGTCGGCTGGACGTCGCGCTGACCCACTTCGGCCACCCGGCACCCACGCGCGAGGAGCTGGTTCACTGGATCGGACCGCCCATGTTCCAGTCCTTCCAGGACCAGGCGGGCATGACCCCGGAGGAGTCCGCGGAGGCGGTGGCGTTCTACCGCACCCTCGGCAAGGCCGACGGGTACACCACCGACGTCGCGACCTACCCCGGAGTGACCGAGCTCATCCACGACCTCCACGCCGCCGGGGTGCCGCAGGCGACGGCCAGCTCTAAGCCGGAGAACCAGGTCGACGCCCTCGTCGATCACTTCGGTCTCCGCCCCGCATTCCTGACGACCGTCGGCGCGACGCCGGACGAGTCCACGCTCGCGTCGAAGACCGACATCGTGGCCGAGGCGCTCCGCCGCCTCCGCGAGCTCGGCGCCGATGTCTCCCGACCGGTGCTCGTGGGGGATCGACACCACGACGTCGAGGGCGGCAATGCGAACGGCGTGCCCGTGATCTTCGTCGAATGGGGCTTCAGCGACTCGCACGAAGGAGACGAGGCGGCGTTCCGCGTCGCGTCCGTCGACGACCTGCGCGCACTACTGCTCGGCTGACGCCCGGGCGCATGATCGTCCGCGTCGACGGACCACGATGATCAGCGCGCTCCCGCGCCGAAGACCGCCGAAAGCACAGAACTCCCCGCCGGATGGCGCGTCGACGACGCGATCCGGTCGGGGAGTCCTGTGTCTCGCCCGTCTCAGACGGGGCGAATGTTCTCAGCCTGCAGGCCCTTGGGGCCCTGCGCCACATCGAACTCGACTCGCTGGTTCTCTTCGAGAGACCGGTAGCCGGATGACTGGATGGCGGAGTAGTGCGCGAAGACGTCAGCGCCTCCGTCGTCGGGGGAGATGAAGCCGAAGCCCTTCTCCGAGTTGAACCACTTAACCGTGCCCTGGGTGCTCATGTACTGCCTGTTCTGCTGGGTAAAAAGCCGACGCAGGGATGCCCCGACATCGCTAACGCTAGTGGAGGAGGCCCCGAGGGGAATAGCCGCGGGCAGAAGGTAATCCAAATGTTGCATGAGCGGCACACGGCCGTCATACAGCGGGATTCGCGCGGGCCGGCGGACGAAGCGCCCGGAAAATGGTGTGGCCCTCACCGCGGGGGGAGCGATGAGGGCCGAAGACGACCGGAGGGTGCGTCAGAAACAGCCTAGCTCCTTTTCGGAGCGCTTGTCCCCCTTTTGGGGGACAAATCCGAAAATCGGTGGGAGAATGACGAGAGCGGCCCCCTCGAGTAGCCCATTGGGGACTGAACTACTCGAGAGGGCCCAATCGCATGCACGGATCGTCTTGCCTCTGGGGAAGGCTGCCGTCTCCTGGGGAGAGACGGGGACGATCGATCCCCTTGTGCATGCACCTTCACCATAGGGGAGGATGAACGATCCCGCCACGGACCATGGTCCACGGGGTGGATTCGGCGAAGGTCGGGGACTGATCCCGCGAGGATCGCAGGTTTCGGGTGGAGACAGGGCACACAGCCCGGAGGCGACTCCGGTGCCCCTCTCCCCCGAATCCGCGACCGATCGGCCCCGCTCAGACCCGGCGGTGCAGCCGCCCCTGCGTGATCGCGATGCCGAGGACCACGATCAGGGCGCCGACGGGCTCGTTCCAGGAGACCTGCTCCGCGAGCACGATCACGCCGAGGACCACGCCGACGACAGGGGTCAGGTAGGTGACGGTCGAGGCGTTCGTCGCACCCCAGGCGCCCACGATGTTCGTGTTCCAGACGTAGGCGAGTCCCGTTCCGAGCGCTCCGAGGGCGAGGACGGCCAGCACGACCGGCACCGACAGCGACACCGGCGTGATCGCGACCGCCGGCGCGATGGCCAGCATCACCACCGCCCCGAGCCCCACCTGCACCGTCGCGACCGGGATCGCGGCGAGACCGCGCGGCGAGACGAACCGGCGCAGATACACGAAGGCCGCTCCATAGCTGGCGGTCGCGCCGAGGCAGGCCAGCTGTGCGAGCGCCGTTCCGCCGCCGAGCCCGTTCCACGGCCCCAGCACGATCAGCACGCCGAGGAATCCGACGATGATGCCGAGGGTGCGATCCCGCGTCGGGCGCTCTTCCCGAAGCGCCAGCAGCGACACCAGCATCGTCATGAGCGGCGTCGTGGCGTTGTAGATGCTCGCCAGCCCGGACGAGATGTCCTGCTGCGCCCAGGCGAAGAGCAGGAACGGGACGACGCAGAGGAGCAGCCCGACGACGAGCAGGTGCCCCCAGATCCGGCCGAACGGCGGCAGGCGATGACGCCCGACGAGGCAGATCACCGCGAGGGCCACGGCTCCGGTCACCAGCCTTCCGAGCACGACCTGCGCCGGCGACAGCCCCTCCAGCGCGATGGCGACGAACAGGAAGCTCGCTCCCCAGGTGAGGGCGAGCAGGACGAACTGCACCAGCACTCCGCCTCCCCTGGTCGGCGTGGGCTTCTCGGTCACTCGGGTCATGCCCGCCCCCTCCGGGTTCGTCGGTGAGATGTTCGGTTCCCATGCTGGCGGGACGTCTGCCCGCGCACCGGCGGGTTTCGGCCATCTCGTCGAGGTATCCCGACAGACTCCCGAGTAACCTGTTGCCGTGACGCTGCTCAACAAGGACATGACGCTGTGCATCTCGCTGTCGGCACGGCCGAGCAACAACGGCACCCGCTTCCACAACTTCCTCTACGAGGCGCTCGGACTGAACTGGATCTACAAGGCGTTCGCGCCGACCGACCTGGGATTGGCGATCGCGGGCGTGCGCGGACTCGGCATTCGCGGCTGCGCGATCTCGATGCCGTACAAGGAGGACGTGATCGCGCTGGTCGACCGGATGGACGCGTCTGCGAGTGCGATCGACTCGGTCAACACCATCGTGAACGACGACGGCGTGCTCACGGCGTACAACACCGACTACTCCGCCATCGCGCAGCTGATCGAGCGTGCCGGCCTCGACCCGGCGGCGTCCGTGCTGCTGCGCGGCTCGGGCGGCATGGCGAAGGCCACCGCGGCCGCGTTCCGCGACGCCGGCTTCACGCGCGTCACGATCGTCGCCCGGAACGAGACCGGCGGCCGCGCCCTGGCCGATCTGTACGGCTACGCCTGGCGAGCCGACGTCGGGGACGCGAGCGCCGACATCATCGTGAACGTCACCCCGATCGGCATGGCCGGCGGGGCGGAGGAGCATGCGCTGTCGTTCTCGGAGAAGGCCATCGACGCTGCCCGCGTGGTGTTCGACGTCGTCGCGCTCCCTGCCGAGACACCCCTGATCGCCGCGGGGCGCGCGGCCGGCAAGACGGTGATCACGGGCGCCGAGGTCGCCACGCTGCAGGCGCTCGAGCAGTTCGTCCTCTACACCGGCATCCGTCCGTCGGACCAGCAGGTGCGGGAGGCCGAGGACTTCATGCGCGCGGGAACCGCCTGACCGGGACGTCTGCAGCACCGGGAGAGAGGCCCCGAAATGAGCAACCCAGGTTGACAAGGATCGGTCGAGCAACCTAGGTTGACAGCATGGAATCCCTCGACGTCGCGCAGATCGCCGCGGACACGACAGATCCGCGAGCGGGGCTCCGTGCCGTGGCCTCCCTTCGCACCCTCGCTGACAGGCTCGAGCTCCGGCAGGTCGAGGCCGGACTGCGGGCCGGAATGAGCTGGCAGTCCATCGCCGACGCTCTGGGAGTGTCGCGTCAGGCCGTGCACAAGAAGCACGCGAAGCGCATCGATCCGACCATCGTCGTGCCCCGGCGGAACTCATGAGCCGATTCACCCGGGCGGCCGCCACGATGCACACGCTCTCCCTGGCATCCATGGAGGAGGCGTCCCGGTTCGGCGTCCGCGACGCCGACATCGATCACCTCCTGCTCGCGCTGACGATCGATCCCGACACCGGCGGGCAGGTGCTGCGCAGCATGGGTGTCGGCCTGGAGGCGGCGCGCGCGGCCGTGGCGGCGCAGCACTCCGCGCAGCTCGACCTCGTCGGAGTGACATCCGGCGCCGACGGGCCCGGGCGCATCGTCTTCCACGAGACCGCGGGCTACGAGTGGACCGATCGCGCACTCGCGGTCCTGAAGGACGCGTCGACCGGGGATCGTGTCGGTGACTCCGCGGCCGTGCTGCGCTCGCTGACCTTCGAGCCGAGCGGGCTCATCGCCGAGATCCTGCACCGGCTCGACGTCGATCCTGAGGCCCTGACATCGCGGCTGGATGAGGTGCAGCGACTCCGCCTGCCGCAGCGGGACTCACCCGATGCGGCGGCACTGACCGGTTCGCGCTCGATCTTCGTCCCGGCGACGCTGGACGACGTCTGGGCTCTGCTCTCGTCGGCGGCCCGCATCCCGGAGTGGGATCAGGGGATCGCGGCGATCGACGGGGACGACTCGACGACGGATACCTGGAATGCGACGACGGCGACCACGACACCCGACGGCAAGCCGATCCTGGTCAAGGCGGAGTTCCTGCGCCAGCGGGTCCACCTCGTGAACCGCGAGGAGCGGGTCGGCGTCCAGTGGCGATTCACCCGCCCCGACGCGGCACGATCGAACCCGCGACTCGTGGGATTCAGTCTCGAACATGCCGCCGGCGGCATGCAGCTCGGTGTGACCCTCACCTGGGAGACCGCACGGCCCCGTCGGGGCCGCCGATTCCTTCGGTTCGCGTTGAAGCCGCTCCACCGCTTCGTCATCTTCATCCAGCTGGCGCAGATCGAGAGCGGCATCACGCGCGTCTTCCGCTGAGGCCGCGCCGGCGGGTGCGGTGCGCAGCGCGCAGCGATGCACCCGCCGGGGCCGAGTCCGCTCAGCCCTTCGCGCCCTTGCGGGGCTTGAGGAACTCGTCTGGTGCGTTCTTCTCGCGCTTCGCTGCTCGCTTCTCCTTGAGCGTGAGCTGCGGCGCCTTCTTGCTGTCGCGACCCTGGATGGACTTTCCGGACATGGTTACTCGCTTCCCCTTCGGTGGCTGGCGTAACCTCCGACCATAGCGAGAACCCCGGGGAAGTCAAATTTCTCTGTGACCGGGAAATTATTTGCGTCCGGAAAGGCCACCGAAGGGCGGTCGAGGATCCCTCGGAAACCCCGAGCGCACCCACGTCCGCACGCCCCTCAGGCAGACAGGTGGGCACCCTGCAGGAGCGCATACGCCCCGACACCGGACGCCGTCGCGGACGCGGTTCCGCCGTCGTCGACGAGGAGCAGGACGTAGCCCGATTCCTCGGCGGCGCGCCCCCAGTTCGCGGGAAGCCCACTCAGCTGATCGGCGATGAGGGTCTCGTGAGGACGGATGCCGCGCACATCATGAACCACCAGACTCCGGTCGCCGCGGAACTCGACTCCGACCCCGCGCACGGGAGTCAGCGGTCCGTCGTGGGGAGGTTCGAGGAGGCTCCAGCCGTGCGTCCGGAGGTGCTCCCTCATCCCGTCGGTGTCATCGCGCAGCCGGAACAGCATCGTGGCGATCGGCTGCTCGTCCGTCCCCCGCAGGACGAAGTCGCATGCCGCTCGCGGAATGGAAGCCCTCCGCGTCCGGGATCCGCGGACCGCCATGATGCCGACGGCGACGAGGAAGACCCCGAATGCGCCCTGGAAGCCACCGAGGAGGAACCCGAGCGCGACGCCGGACACGCACAGTCCGAACGCCGCACTCGGGCGCCACCGATCAGTCCTGTCGACCTTCAGCATTCCCGCTGCCCGCCACCTCGGCCGTGGGTCCGCCCTCCGCCAGTTCTTCCTGGTGCCCGTGGCCGCCGTGCGCGTCGGCCGCATCGATGTCGGCCTGCGTGAGAGGGACGAGGCGGTCTTCGAAGAACCAGCGGGAGACGGCGGAGCGCACGTTCTCCGTCCACGGGATGCGGCCCTTCGCGTTCGGACGCACCACGAGGGGCTCGTAGCTCTCGACGTCGATGAGCTTCCACCGGTCGTACTCGTCGACCGGCTGGTGCACCTCCACGAACTCGCCGCCGGGGAGACGCACGATGCGGCCGGACTCGAAGCCGTGCAGCACGATCTCACGGTCTTTCTTCTGCAGCGCGATGCAGATGCGCTTCGTGACGAAGTAGCCGCTCAGCGGGCCGATCAGAAGCAGCGCCTGCAGGGAGTGGATGACGCCCTCCATCGTGAGCATGAAGTGCGTCGCGATGAGGTCGGAGGAAGCCGCGGCCCACAGCACGGCATAGAAGATCATGCCGGCGACGCCGATCGCCGTACGGGTGGCGGCGTTGCGCGGGCGCTCTGCGATGTGGTGCTCGCGCTTGTCGCCCGTGATCCACGCCTCGAGGAACGGGTAGATCGCGACCGTCACGATGAACAGGCCCATCACCACCACCGGCACGATGATGCCGAACGACCAGGTGCGGTCGAACATCACGACGTCCCAGTTGGGAGGCGCCAGTCGCAGGGCACCGTCCGCGAAGCCGATGTACCAGTCCGGCTGGGTTCCCGCCGAGATCGGCGAGGGGTCGTACGGCCCGTAGATCCAGAACGGCAGGATCTGGAAGAACGTGCCGAGCACCACGATCACACCGAAGACGATGAAGAAGAACCCGCCCATCTTCGCCGCGTACACCGGCATCATCGGGTAGCCCACGACGTTGTCGTTCGTGCGGCCCGGTCCCGCGAACTGCGTGTGCTTGTTGATGATCATCAGCATCAGATGCACGACGATCAGCGCGATGACGAGCATCGGCAGGATGAGGATGTGCAGCGTGTACAGGCGCCCGATGATGTCGGTTCCGGGGAACTCGCCGCCGAACAGCATGAACGAGGTCCAGGTGCCGATCAGCGGGAGACCCTTGATCATCCCATCGATGATGCGCAGACCGTTGCCGGAGAGCAGGTCGTCCGGGAGCGAGTACCCGGTGAAGCCCTCGGCCATCGCCAGGATGAACAGGATGAACCCGATCACCCAGTTGAGCTCGCGAGGCTTGCGGAACGCGCCCGTGAAGAACACCCGCAGCATGTGGAGGCCGATGCCGGCCACGAACACGAGCGCCGCCCAGTGGTGGATCTGGCGAACCAGGAGCCCGCCGCGGATGTCGAACGAGATCCGCAACGCCGAGTCGAAGGCCGCGGTCATCTCCATCCCGCGCATCGGGGCGTAGGCACCGGTGTAGTGCGTCGGCACCATCGAGGCCTGGAAGAAGAAGGTGAGGAACGTGCCGGAGATGAACACCACCACGAACGCCCACAGCGCGATCTCGCCGAGCATGAACGACCAGTGGTCGGGGAAGACCTTCCGGCTCAGCTCCTTGAGAAGGCCGGAGACGCTGGTGCGCTCGTCGATGTAGTTCGAGGCGGCGCCGACGAAGCGTCCGCCGAGGGGCGGTGACTTCTTCGGGGCCGTCTGGTCGAGAGTCGGGGACTCACGGGACATGGTGCGATCCTCTTCGGTCGTGGGGGCCAGGGAGTTCACGGACGGCAGGCAGCAGGGAGCGCATCGTCGGACGGCACCGGGGGAGCGGCGGTCGCGACGCGCGAAGAGGAGGCGTCCGCGAGGGACGGCGAGGAGGATGCGGGGCGATTCCACACGCACAGGGCAACACGAGACGACCTTCTGGTCAGTCTTGTCGCTTTGCGGGTACTGCGCCCTCGTCCGCAGGTTCGTGAGGTGAACCTGCCGCCAAGCTACCAGAGAACGTGACGGCCTGCGCGAGGTGGGGGGCCCGAGACGGAACGGCGCCGATTTGCTACCCTGGATGGTGGAATGACGACGGAGGACGACCTCCGGCGGCGAGACAGACCGGGGACGACCCCGAGGGGAGTCTCCCGTGAACCACCCGTCCGCCTGGCCCTTCTGGGTCGTCTCCCGTGAACCTCGGGCCGCCCGCGCCACACTCGCGCTGTGCATCGTCGCGTTCACGATGGTCAGCGCTGCGGCGCTCTCCGTCGGAGCTCGAGGGATCTGGCTCGAGCTCGTGCTCTCCGCGGGCTTCCTCGTCTGGGCCACCGCGCAGTGGGCCTGCGTCGAGCGTCGTCGACACCGCGAGACGGCCTTCCGCCGCGACGTGGAACGCTACATCCACGCGCTCTCCCACTCCTCCGCCCAGGAGTGACGTCACCGCCGTCGAAGCCGAGGTCACCCATCGGCATCGACCGCGTACCATCAGATGCAGTGCGCTGACACAGCGCTGCGTCCGGGACGACCCGGACGTCGTTTTCATTCGGGGACGGCCCCACCTCGAAGGAGTCCGGCGATGTCACGCACGGAACTGAAGCAGCTGATCGGCGTCACCGACGTCGTCCGCGTCCTCCTGGGATGGGGTGCCTTCGCGGCGCTCCTCCTTCTCCACCCGGTGCTCGAGCCCCCTGTGCCCGCCCCGGTCCTCATCATCGCGCTCGGCGTCATCATCGCCGTGATCCTCGTGTGCGCGTTCGGCGTCGTGAAGCAGGCCGAAGCCCTCGCGCACCGGCTCGGCGACCCCTACGGCTCACTGGTCCTGACGCTGTCGATCGTGCTGATCGAGGTCATCCTGATCTCGGCGGTCATGCTCGGCCCGGGCGAGCATGCGACCATCGCGCGCGACTCGGTCATGGCCGTCGCCATGATCATCCTGAACCTCGTCATCGGACTCGCTCTGCTGCTCGGCGGACTGCGTCATCGCGGCATGGCGCACAACCGGACCGGCACCTCGGCGTACCTGTCGATGCTGGTGGTGCTCGTCGCCCTCGCGTTCGGCCTCCCCGCCCTCATCGGCACGGACGGCTCGTACACGACCGCGCAGGAGATCCCGATCATCATCCTGACGCTGGTGCTCTACGCGTTCTTCCTCTACCGGCAGATGGGTGCGCAGGCGAGCGACTTCACCGAGGTCGACCCGCGTCTGCTGCAGAGCGCACAGCGTCAGGAGAAGGCGGAGTCCACCGGCGGGATCCGCCAGGTGCTGGCCGAGCACCGCACGGAGGTCCTCGTCCGCCTCGCGCTGCTGGTGGTCACGGTCATCCCGATCGTGCTGCTGTCGCACGACATGGCGGCGCTGCTCGACGACGGCCTGGGTCGCCTCGGCGCCCCGGTCGCCCTCGCGGGTGTGCTCATCGCGGGCATCGTGTTCCTTCCGGAGTCGATCACGGCTGTGCGCGCCGCGCTCGGGGGAGAGGCCCAGCGGGTCAACAACCTCTGCCACGGTGCGCTCGTCTCGACGGTCGGCCTCACGATCCCCGCGGTGCTGATCATCGGGATGTTCACGGGTCAGACCGTGGTGCTCGCGGAGTCGCCGGCGAACCTTCTCATGCTCGGGGTCACGCTGCTGCTCTCGGTGACGACCTTCGCCGCCAAGCGGGTCACCGCGATGCACGGCGCGGCCCACCTGGTGACGTTCGCCGTGTACCTGGTCGTCCTGTTCAACTGAGGGTGCGGCCGCCTGTTCGGGGGAGCGGGCGGCCGACCTAGACTGGCCGCATGGAGGCGACCCGGCGACCGGCGGACTCGGCCGGGACGGATGCCGGGACACGCGCCGTGATGTGGGAACGCGTGTACTTCGCCGCCCAGGCGCTCGCGGGTGCGGCCTGGTGGGTCGGGGTGTTCACTCTTCCCTGGGTGCGATCCGCGACGCTGGGCACGCTCGACGTCGGACTCCTGGCCGCGCTGGACATCCCACTGTTCGTGATCGCCTCCGCACTGGTCGCCTGCGGGCTCCGGTTCGTCGCCTGGATCGTGGCGCCCTGGACGATGCTCGTCGCGGCCGGCATGGTCCTGTACGCCACGGTGACGGCGACCACGGGGTGGGGCGCTCTGCTGATGGTGGCGGCAGCGGCCGGCTCGACGGCCGCCGGGATCGTCGTGCTCGTGGGGCGATTGCCCTCGGAGTGGCTGCTGATCGGTCCGTTCCGCTTCCGGCCGGCAGCGCCGACCACGACCGGAGCCCTCGTCACGAAGGCCGCGCTGCAGACCCTCGTGTTCTCGGGGATCTTCCTCATCGTGATCCCCGGCATCATCCTGGCGCTGGAGCTGCGCTGGGGGCTGCACCTGGACTTCCCGGCCGTCCTTCGCGTCGGCGGAGTGGTCCTGTTCGCCGCAGCACTCGCCCTGTCGCTGTGGTCGTCGGCGGCGATGTCCGTGCGCGGCGCCGGGACCCCGCTGCCCTCGGAGATGCCGCGCCGGCTCGTGATCTCCGGCCCGTACCGGTTCGTCCGCAACCCGATGGCGGTCGGCGGGATCGGACAGGGCGTGGCGATCGGCCTGATCGCGGGCTCGTGGCTCGTGGTCGTCTACGCCCTCGCCGGCTCCCTGGTCTGGAACACGCTGGTGCGGCCGCTCGAGGAAGCAGACCTGGAGGAACGGTTCGGGCCGGAGTTCCGCGCCTACCGCGCGACCGTCTCCTGCTGGATCCCCCGGCGTCCGGCAGCCGCGGCCGAATCGGCGACCCCGCCACGCACAGTTGCCTCAGGCAACTAAAGGCGTAGACTGGCGGTATGACGGTCGCAGACGGTGTCGCAGGCATCCACGTCGCGCTCGTCCGGGTCGTATCCGAATGGACCGAGAGCGACGTGCAGGCGCTGGTCGCGGAAGGCGTCGGCGTCGCGCTCGACCCCACCGGCATCCGCGCGGTGTACCTCCTCGGCCTCAACGGCGGGGCGATGGGATTCGGACAGCTCGCCGAGCGCGGATCGATGTCGCGCCCGACCACGTCCAAGCTGGTCTCCCGGCTGGAGGCGCAGGGCATCGTCGATCGGGTCCGCTCCGGACGCACGGTCGAGGTGCGGTTGACGGATGCCGGCGACCAGGCCTACGCACGCCTGGTCGCCGCCGGACATCGGATGGTCGACGACGCGCTGGACGGTTGGGATGCGCGTGAGGTCGAGCAGTTCCAGGCGCAGCTCACGCGATTCGTCGCCGCCCTTTCCCGCACGAGCACGCAGCCGTCTCATGGCGTCTCCACCGACGTCGCCACCCCCAAGGAGGAAACATGACACGCACGTACATCGTCACCGGCGCCGCCTCCGGCATCGGTGCAGCCACCACCGAGCTGCTGCGCACGCAGGGCCACACGGTGATCGGAGTCGACCTCGCCGGCACCGAGGTCGAAGGCGACCTGTCGACCCCGGACGGCCGCAAGGCGGCTGCGGATGCCGCCGTCGCGGCCGCCGGCGGCACGGTCGACGCGGTCGTCGCGTGCGCCGGCATCGCCGCGCCGATCTCCAAGACGATGGCCATCAACTACTTCGGCGTGACCGAGTTCCTGGAGGCGCTTCTGCCGACGCTGAGCCTCGCCGACCAGCCGCGCGCCGCCGTGGTGTCGTCCATGGCGTCGCTGCAGCCGGTCTCGCCCGAGCTCGTCGACGCCGCCCTGAGCGGCGATGAGACGCTGGCGCTGTCGATCGGCGACCAGCTCGCGACCACCCCCGAGGCCGGATTCCTCAACTACTCGTCGAGCAAGCGCGCGCTGTCGCGCTGGGTGCGCCGCGAATCCGTCACCCCGGCCTGGGCCGGCGCCGGCATCCCGCTCAACGCCGTCGCCCCGGGCACGGTCACCACGGCGATGACCGCGGGTCTGCTCGCGAGCCCCGAAGGTCTCGCGCAGGTCGACGCGGCGGTCCCGATGCCGCTGAACTACCACCAGCCGGCCTCGTCCATCGCCGAGCTCCTGGTGTGGCTGACGAGCCCGGCGAACACGCACATGGCCGGTCAGACCATCTACTGCGACGGCGGCGCCGACGCGGTCCTGCGCGGCGACGACATCTGGTCCTGGAACGACGCACCGCGCGGCTGACGCAGGATGGCGACGAAGGCCCGGTCGCTGAGGACCGGGCCTTCGTCATGCTGGGTGCGAGGTCACTCCCGCACCCAGGGGATCAGGGCGTCCTGCCAGGTGCCGGGATCCAGCCGCACGGACGCGATCTCCTCCCAGAGTGCCTCCGGAACCGGCGCAGCGACAAGCGCTTCGGTGCGACGCAGGTCCTCTCGGGTCCGCATGCCCACGATCGTCGAGGTGATCCGCGGATCGCGCAGCGAGAACTGCAGGGAGACCGCTCCGAGATCCACGCCGTGACGCGCCGCGATCTCGCCGAATTCCGTCGCCGCACGGAGCACATCGGGCTCGGCATCACCGTACGCGTACCGAGCGGTCCAGAACGGATACGCGGTCAGCAGGCCGCCTCCGTAGGGGGCCGCGTTGAACACGCCGACACCGACTTCCCCCGCCGCCTCCAGGAGCGACTCGGCCGAACGATCCACGAGCGTGTACCGGTTGTGGCTGATGACGGCCTCGAACTCGCCGAGGCGCACGAACTCCTCCAGCATCGTGCAGTTCCCACCCGAGACGCCCAGGTGCGCGATCAAGCCCTCGTCCCGCGCCTGCACGAGCGCGGCGACGGGCCCGTCATGGGCTGTGGCGGCCGACCAGGTGGTGTTCTCCGGGTCGTGGAGGAAGAGAAGAGGGAAACGATCGATGCCCAGCCGCGCCAGGCTCTCCTCCAGCGAGCGTCGCATGCGCTCGCCCGAGAAGTCGCCGGTCCGGCCGTGTCGATCCGCCTTCGTGCTGAGCACGAACCCCGGAGGGATCCCGCCCGCGTCGTCGAGGGCGACTCCCACGCGGCGCTCGCTCTGCCCGCCGCCGTAGTTGTTGGAGGTGTCGAGCGCTGTGATCCAGGGGTGGGCGAGGATCTCCCGCGCGAGCGCTGAGGTCTCCTCGGGCGTCGGGCCGCTGCCGTCGGCCCGTCGCTGCCATCCGGCGGCACCCACCGTGATGCTCGATATCTCCGTCCCGGTCCGGCCGAGTGCGCGCGGGGCCGTGAACGACGTCATCCCTTCAGCCCTCCGCTGATCAGATCGAGACGCCAGTACCGGGAGAGCCAGAGCATCAGCAGCACGAGCGGAATCACGGCGAGCGCGGAACCCGTGATCACCGCGGTATGGAGCGCGGGCTCATTGGTGCCGCGGCTGACCAGGGTGAACAGGCCGACGGTGAGCGGGTACTTGTCCTCGCCCGAGAGCATCAGGTACGGGAGCAGGAAGTTGTTCCAGATCGCGACGAACTGCAGCATGAACACCGTGACGAGTCCGGGCAGCATGATCGGGAAGGTGATCTTGCGCAGGATCGCGAACTCGCTGGCACCATCGAGCCGCGCGGCCTCCAGCGTCTCGTCGGGCACGGAGGACGCGGCGTAGATCCGCGCGAGGAAGATCCCGAACGGGCTGATCAGCATCGGCAGCAGCACCGACCAGTACGTGTTGGTCAGACCGAGCCCCGCCATGATGAAGTACTGCGGGATGGCGAGGGTGATCCCGGGCACCAGCACACCGGCGAGCAGGAGCTTGAACAGCAGTCCCTTGCCGCGGAACTCGAACTTTGCGAATGCGTATCCGGCCAGTCCGCTGACGACCATCGAGGCGAGCCCGCCGACGCCGGCGAACAGCACCGTGTTCAGCGCCCACTTCACGTAGACGCCGTCGTTGTAGGCGAACAGGGTGGTGAGGTTGTCCCACAGCCCGGTGCCGGGAAGCAGCGTCGACGTGGTGAACAGCTCGCGCGAGCTCTTCGTGGAGGCGATCACGACCCACACCAGCGGGAAGAGGCAGTACAGGGCGCCCGCGATCAGCGCGAACGTGGGCCAGAAGGCGCCCTTGTGCGAGCGCCCGACGGGGGCGTCGGTCACGGGCACGCGGGTGAGGCGCCGACCGACGATCTGCGTGGCGGTGGTCATCGCTCGTCTCCGTTCGTCTTGCCCTGCACGAGGCGCAGCAACCCGAGGGAGGCGACCAGCGTGCCCACGGTGATGACCACGGCCATGGCGGCAGCAGCATTGATCTGATCATTGGTGAACGCGTCGCGATACACCTTCATGAGGGGGAAGAAGGTGGACGTGATCGCGCTCGTCAGCGGGCGAAGCGTGGTCGGCTCGCTGTACACCTGGAGTGTGGCGATCAGCGAGAACAGCGAGGTCAGCACCAGCGACGGAGCGATCAGCGGGATCTTGATCCGCCAGGCGATCTGCCACTCGCTGCAGCCGTCCACGCGCGCCGAATCGTAGATCTCCATCGGGACCGAACGGAGCGCGGTGTAGAGGATGATCATGTTGAATCCGAGCGCGCCCCAGATCGCGATGTTGGCGAGCGAGCCGATCACCCAGGAACTGTCCAGCAGGTTGAGCGTCGGCAGCCCGAGGCTCTTCAGGATCGCGTTGAGCGGGCTGGTCGACGGCAGGAAGAGGAAGCCCCACATGATGGAGGCGATGATCCCCGGCACCGCATAGGGCGCGAAGATCGCGGTGCGGGATGCCGTCACGAAGCGCGCACGGGGCGCGTCCAGGAGGAGGGCGATCAGGAGCGCACCCCCCAGGGTGATGGGCACGGTGATGAGGCCGTATTGCAGGAGGCGCACCAGGCTTGCGAGGAGCTCGGGGTCGGTGAGCACATTGGCGTAGTTCTCGAGGCCGACCCACGTCTCCTCGCGGGTACCGTATCCGCCGCCGCCGCTGACCTTGGCGCCGCGGAAGCTGAGGTAGATCGCGTACCCGAGGGGGATCAGATAGAACGCGAGGAACAGGAGCGCCGCGGGGAGGACGAACGCGTAGGGCGCGCGGGGACGACGTGAGGGCCGTCGTCCTGCGGCCCGCGACGGCGCGACAGCGGCCGGGGCGAGCTTCTCGTCTGAGAGAACGGACATGAGGGATTCCTTCCGTTGTGGGGCGGCGCACACCGGCGCCGCCCCACGGGGCTACTTGACGTCGAACCCGCTGGATTCCAGGTCGGCGATCACGGCGTCCTGGGTCTTCGACAGGGCATCGCGGAACGAGGTGCCCGCGGTGATCGCCCGCCCGATCTCATCGACGTAGTTGCTGAACGCGATGGTCGTGTTCGGCGCCCAGGTGATCTCGAGGGTGTTCCCGGCGATCTCCGTGAGGATCTCGTGGAAGTCCTCCTGCTTGTACGCCGCCCGCTGGTCGCTCAGCGGGATGGATGCGTAGACGTCGAGACCGGGGTTCGACGCGGGGAAGTTCCCGCCGGCCTCGATCATGGCGCGCTGGCCGTCCTCCTGCGAGCCGAGCCAGGTGAGGAACTCGGCCGCCTCCTTCGGGTGCTCCGACACGGTGGTCACGAGAGCAGCGGAACCGCCCTGGAACGACACCTTGTCGCCCTTCTCCCAGGTGGGCAGGGGCGCGATGGCCCAGGTGCCGACGGTGTCGGGGGCACCGTTGAACACGCTCATCCCCGTTGCGAACCACGAGCCGGTGGGCAGGGAGAGCAGTTGCCCGCTGGCCATGCGCGTGTTGAACTCGGTGGTCTGATACTGGTCGGTCAGGACGAGATCGTCCTTCACCAGTCCATCCCAGTAGTCCGCGACCTCGTCGGCCTTGCCGCCCGCGATCGTGACGTCCCACACGCCGTCCTTCTGCGCGAACCACTGCGCACCGGCCTGCGCGCTCAGCCCCGCGAACCATCCGGCATCCTGCGCCGGCATCGTGGACAGGTACATCTCCGGATCGATCGTCCGGACCTTCGCGGCGAGATCCGCGAACTCGTCCCACGTGGTGGGCACGTCGAGACCGTACTTCTCGAACAGGTCCGCGCGGTAGATGTACAGCATCGGTGCCTGATCCAGCGGCACGCCGTAGACGCCATCACCGAGCTGCACGAGGTTCCAGATGGCCGGGTTGTACTCGCCCTTGACGCCGTCGACGTATTCCGAGATGTCCTCGGCGACGCCCGCGGTCAGGTAGGACGGCAGCCACTGGTATTCGGCGAGCGCGAGGTCGGGACCTTCACCGGCACGGACGGCCTGGTTGAGCTTGGTGAACTGCTCGGTGCCTCCGCCGACGTTCTCCACCGTGACGGTGACACGGTCCTGCGAGGCGTTGTACTTGTCGGCCATGTCCTGCGCCGTGCCCCACCATGTCCACCAGGTGAGGTCGACGTGCTCCTGCGATGAGGAGTCGGGTTCGTCGGACGGGGTGTCTCCTCCAGTGCAGCTGGTGAGAGCAAGGGCGAGCACGGCGACGGAGCCGACCGCGGTGAGCATCTTCTTCATACGACCTCCTTGTTGATGAACGGCGAGATGCGGGGGATTTTGTCTGCGAGATGACTTATTCGGGGTGAGGCTGATCGAGGATCCAGGCGGCTGACCTGGTGATGAGGGAACGGGTTCCCGCGCTCTCGTAGGCACGGGGATCGTGGCCGAGCGCGTCGTAGACGACCCGTCCGCCGTGTTCGTCGGTGCGGGTCCACAGGATCGGATGACGGACCCCGTCGTGCTCGTGGAAGAGCAGCGGCTCGACGTCGTCGGCGACCACGAGCCAGCTGTACCGTTCGTCGAAGGTCTGGAAGTCGTCGAGTCCGGCGACCACCGGGTGCTCCGAGGCGGCGACCTGCAGCGTGGTGAGGGAGTTGTCGGGGTGCATCGTCACCCCCTGTTCCCAGTGCCCGCCCATGATCTCGCGCCATTCCGGCACCTCGGGCAGGCTTCCCGCCGAGACGTGAAGGGAGAGCACGCCTCCGCCGCGGACCCGGTACGCGTGCAGTCCGTCGCGCGCGGCCGCCGCGGCGGGCGACTGCAGACCGTGCCGGGTGGGGTTCCCCGCGTTCACGACGAGCAGGTCCACACCATCGAGATCGGCGAGGCGCTCCTCGACGTCTCCACTCACCTCCACGTTATGGCCGACGTCGCGGAGGAGATCGGCGACGATGGCGCTCGTGGCATCGAACGGGTGCCAGGGGTCGGCATATCGACCGTTTCCGGAGAGAATGAGGACATTCGCCATTGAGAGTTCCCTACTTCCTCATCTATGAGGGATATGTAATACTGAATGACATATTTCCTACCATGGACGAGCCAGTGGAAGCAAGGAGTGGTCGCCGATGACCGAGTCCAGCCGCACGGAAGCCACGCGACCGTCGCCGAGATCCGAGACGCGCGCCGTGCCCAGCACGGCCGACGGGCTCCGCCGCGAGAACCTCAGCCGCGTGCTCACCCTGGTGCACCGTCACGGCTCACTGACGAGATCACGCGTGACCCACCTCACCGGCCTCAGTCGAACGGCGGTCGGTGCGCTCCTCGGCGAGCTCGTGGAACACGGCATCCTCACCCAGACCGACCCGCTTCCCACCGAGAAGGCCGGGCGACCGTCGGCGAACTACTCCACGCGCGACGACCTCGTCGGCGTCGCCGTCAACGCCGACGTGCGGGGAGTGCGGGTGGGCTTCAGCCGTCTGGACGGCAGCGTCCACGAGTCGCGGATGATCCCCCTGTCCGGCCGGCCGACGCCCAGGACCGCCGCGGAGACCGTAGCGGCAGCGATCACCGCGCACCGCGAGAAGTTCCCCGGCGAGCGGCTCGTCGGCATCGGCGCAGCCATCCCCGGCCGAGTGGACCCGACCGCACGCCTCGTGACCTGGGCGCCGTACCTGGAGTGGGAGCAGGAACCGTTCGCGCAGGCCCTCGAAGACCGCACGGGCCTTCCCACCCGTCTGGGTTACGACGCCGAGCTGGCCGTCACGACCGAGACGATGTGGGGAGCCGCCAGGGGAAGCAGGAACACGACCTACATCTACGGCGGCCCGGGCGGCATCGGCGGCTCCGCGATCGTCGCGGATCGCATCCTCGTCGGCGGGAACAACCTCGCGTCTCGCCTGGGCCACCTCACCGTGGACATGGACGGCGTCGAATGCGCCTGCGGCTCGCGCGGGTGCTTCGAGCCGACCGTCGCGTTCCGACATTACGAGGCAGCCCTCGGGGACGACCTGAGCAGCTTCGCCGACTTCGGCGCCGCCCTGCGCGCGACTCGGCGCCCTGAGGTGTCGGCACTCCTCGATCGCGACGCCGAGTACCTCGGGCGTGTGCTGCGCTCGATCGTCCTCGTGTACGACCCCGAGATGATCATGCTCGGCGGATTCCTGACCGGGGTGCTGGAACAGCGTCGCGCTGAGCTCGAACGCGCGGTGGCCGCCGCGACCCTGACGGCGATCTCACGTCCGCCCCTGCTCCAGCCCACCCAGTTCGGCGCCGACCAGCTCCTCGTCGGAGCCGGAGCACTCGCGTTCCGCGGCCTGCTCGACGATCCGGCTGACTTCCTGCTGGACGTCGATCGCGAAGCCTCTCCCGCATGACGGCGGGTGCAGCAGCCGCGGCGGATGACCCGATCCGTCGACGGCGGGTCCTCTATGCCGTGACACTCGGCATCCTGCAGACGATCTCGACCTTGACGATCGACATCTACCTCCCCGCTTTCCCACAGATCGCCGCCGAGTTCGCCGCGAGCCAAGCCGCCGTGCAGTTCACCTTCACCGGCGCGATGATCGGCAGCCTCTTCGGCCAGCTCCTCGCCGGGCCGCTCAGCGACATGGTGGGACGAAAGGCGCCGCTGCTCGCGGCATGCGGCCTGCATATCGTCGCGTCCCTCCTGTGCGCCGTGGCACCATCCGCCGAGATGCTCGCCGGCGCACGGTTCGTCCTCGGTCTCGCTGCGGCGGCCACCGGGGTCATCGCGCTCTCGATCGTGCGGGACTTGTACTCGGGTCACGCGATGGTGCGGATGCTGTCGAACATGGCGCTGATCTCGGGCCTGGCCGTGGCTGTCGGACCGCTGCTCGGCTCGACGCTCCTGCAGATCATGCCCTGGCGTCTCGTCTTCGTCACGCTCGCGTGCTACGGAGTGATCGTCGCCCTGCTGTGCGGCTCGGTCCTCACGGAGACCCTGCCGCTGCGCGCCCGTCATCGCGACGGCGTCGTGCGCCGATTCCGCGGCCTGGTCGAGGTGTTCCACGACCGCACGTACCGCGGCCTCGCCCTCACGAGCGCGTTCATGTGGGGCGGCATGTTCAGCTACCTCGCCGCCTCATCCTTCCTGTTCCAGCAGGTCTTCGGCCTGACACCCACCGGGTACGGCCTCGTGTTCGCGACGCACGCGCTGTTCATGCTCGCGGGCAATCAGCTCAGCGGACGCGTGTCCCGTCGACTCGGCTTCCATGCGCTGCTCCTGATCGGCGTCGTCGGCACGGTCATGTCCACCGCGGTCATGGCGGCGATCCAGCTCGCGACGCCCGACGCCGGCATCTTCGGCGTGCTCGGACCCCTGTGGGCGTTCACGTTCTTCCTCGGCCTGTCGACGCCGTCGATCCAGGCCGCCGCGATGTCGCGCCACGAAGGCGTGGTGGCCGGGGCCGCGGCATCCGGAGTCGGCGCCTCCCGGCAGCTGTTGGGTGCGATCGCGTCGCCCCTCGCCGGACTCGTGGGGATCACGTCCGGGTTGCCGGTCGCGATCATCATGTTCACCGGCCAGGCGCTCGCCCTAGTCGCGCTGTGGGCTTTCGTGCTGCGCTCCCCGCGGGCGCCGGGCGGGCACTGACCGCACGCTCCGGCGCTCAGGGCGCGCGGAAGGCCGACCGGTACTGACTCGGAGTCGCGCCGAACGCCCGCCCGAAGTGCTGGCGGAAGAGCGCGGCACCGCCGAACCCGGTCGTCGCGGCCACGGCGTCGATCGGCAGCGCGGTGGTCTCGAGCAGTTCCCTGGCCGCGGCGAGCCGCTGCGCGAGCACCCACTTCGCGACCGTCGATCCCGTACGGGCGCGGAAGGCGCGGGTGAAGGAGCTGCGGCTCAGGTGCGCGCGTGCGGCGAGGACGTCGATGGAGAGGTCGGTCTCGAGGTTCGCCGCCGCCCAGCGCATCGCGTCGGCGGCCGGGTCTCCTCCGCTCTCGGGGATCGGCCGCTCGATGAACTGCGCCTGCCCGCCGGCACGGTGCGGCGGTGCGACGATCCTCCGGGCGACACGGTTCGCGACGTGCTGACCCTCTCTGCGGGCGAGCAGGTGCAGGCAGGCGTCGATGCCCGCGGTGGCGCCGGCGCCCGTGATGATGCGCCCCCCGTCGATGTACAGCTCCTCCGGCTCCAGGGCCACGCGGGGGAAGCGCTGCCGGAAGACGTCGGCCCACTTCCAGTGCGTGGTCGCCGTGCGGCCGTCGAGCACCCCGCTGTCGGCGAGAGGGAACGCGCCCAGGCAGAGTCCGACCAGTTCGGCGCCCTCGTCGCGTGCGTCCCGCAGGGCGAGGGACAACTCGTCCGGCGCTGCGCTCCCCGGCTCGCCCCACCACGGGACGACCACCACGTCGGCCCCACGGACGGCCTCCAGCCCGTGGCGGACATCGATGTCGAAGTCGGCCGAGGTGCGCAGGGTGCCCGCCCGGAGCGCCGCGACCCGGATCGGCCACGGGTCGATCTCGCCGACGGGCGTCTCCCCGCCCCACACCAGCGAGGGGACGGAGAGATGGAACGGGCTGATTCCCTCCACCGCGATCACGGTCACACGCGGAGCGGCCATGCGCCTTCCTTCCTGACCCTCCGAGCCGATCTCGACGGGTCGTGACCCGAAACCACCTGTTCAGATGTCTTCGGGTCAACCAGACTACTGACGACCCCCGAGAGAGGACACCCGGAATGACCACCTCAGCCACACTCCGCACGCTCAGCGGCGTCGTCGACACCCCCGCGACGCTCACGGCCTCGACCGTCGTGCTCGTCGACTTCCAGAACACGTACACCCGGGGCGAGATGGAGCTCGAGGGGTGGGACGCTGCGCTCAACGCCGCCGCCGACCTCCTCACGCGAGCCCGCACGGCCGGCGCGACCGTGATCCACGTGCAGCACGACGGCGGTGCCGGATCGGCGTACGACATCCGCGAGGACATCGGTGCGATCCATGAGCGCGTCGCACCGGTCGACGGGGAAGCGGTGGTCGTCAAGAAGGCGCCGAACTCCTTCGTCGGCACCGAGCTCGGCGACCTGGTCGACGCGGCCGGGCACGAGGACGTCGTCATCGCCGGATTCATGACCCACATGTGCGTGACGTACACGACGGAGGGCGCGTTCCTCCGCGGCAACCGACCCACCGTCGTCGCCGCGGCCACCGCGACGCGAGCGCTCCCCTCCGTCGCCGGCGACGTGCCGGCCGAGCAGCTGCATCGCGCGGCCCTCGCGGGCATCGCCGACCTCTACGCCACCGTCGTCCCGACCGCCGCCGACCTCTCCTGACGTCGCCGCACGAGGCCCGGCTCCTGGAGGGCCGGGCCTTCTCCGCGCCATCCACTCGCCCGTTATTTTGAATGACTCAAAATAACGTGGTACGGTCGGAGGGAACCGGACGGCCGGATCATCCCTCCCCCGCTCGTCGCAGACGGCATCCGCACGGGAGGCATCCGGCCGGCAGATGGCGCGCCGTTCATCGGGGGCTTGTCGCCCCAGAGCGGTGTTCTGCGCGCCATCGCGCAGGATCGTGTGCACCCCGCATCCGACTGCCACCGGCGAGAGAAGAGAGGAATCGCTGATGGAGGAGACCCGATCCGGCTGGAAGCCCAGCCCGGTGTTCAGCTCGATGCCGCACTCGATGGGCCGCGGCTCGCGCGAGGACATCGTCTGGGAAGCGCTCGAACGCGTCGACGGCAAGCCGGCACCGTCCATGGGCGCGATGCAGGCGGCCATGGGGAACGAGGCGCAGATCCGCCTCGTCCACGACGTGATCCGTGCGTACCTCGACGCCCACGGGCTGCAGAGCACCAGCGAGCTCGGCGTCCGCGCCGGGAGATCCGCATGAAGAGGCGGGAGGCGCGCGGGGACGTGACCCTGCGGATCCGATCCGCCGAGCTGTCCCTCACACCGCCGCCTCGGGTGGCTGCCGATGAGTTCGTCGCCCGGCTCGGATCCGGCGGCCTCGGATGCACGTCCTACGTGGTCGCCCGGCGCGAAGGGACGGCGCCCGAGTGGATCGTGCTCGACTACGCCGCCGAGGGCCGCGAGCGCGTGTGGCGCCAGGTGCCGTCACACGCGGACGACGTCCTCTCCTATGTCCTCGTGGAGGACGACTCGTCGAGCGGTTACGTCACGATCGCCTGAGGACGGCCGGCGCGCCCGCTCCGGTCATCCGCCGAACACGACGACGGAGCTCGAGCGGGAACGCGCCGCCCGCAGCGCGACAGCGCCCAGGGCCCCCGCGGCGAGGATGCGGACGAGGAGCACGATGTTGGAGACGAGGAACATCGTGTTCATCTCCGACATGCTCCCCGACAGCGCCGCGAACTCCATCAGGGAGCCCGCCACCACGGCGGCGAGAGCGATGGCGGGGATGTAGCGCCACGGCGTGGGCATCGGGCTGCGCAGCACTCCGGCGACCACCACTCCGCTCAGACCCAGCTTCACGAGCGGGTCCACGAAGAGCGGTGCGGCGGAGGTGACGTCGAACACCGCGGTCAGGAGCGGCTGACCCACGAAGACCCAGATCGCGAGGAGGAACAGTGCGACGACCGTGCCCCTCGACAGCCGCAGCGCATCCTGCCGACGGGCTGCGGCGATTCCCGCACTGGCGAGCGCGAGGCTGAACGCCGCGGTCGTCGTCGTCGCGAGCAGGCTGAGCGCTCCGCCGTCGAGCGCACCGGGAAGGCTGCGGAAGACGGCGAGGAGGGCGGAGACGAGGAAGAGCGACCCGGATGCCAGCCACCAGCGCGACCAGCGGGGCGCAGCACCTTCCACCGCGATCGCCGGCGATTCCGGTCCACTCATCACTCATCGCTCCGTCGGTCGGGGTCAGATCCTGCGATCCACCCTCGCAGACGCCGCCGAGCCACGCCAGAACGCGGTCGCACACCGCAGGTCGAAGACCCGCCGGGTCGAGCCCGGCGGGTCGAGGCGGGGTCAGTGCCCGAGGTTCGTCCAGACGGTGCGCGTCTCCAGGTACGACTCCAGGTTGGCATGGCCCATGTCGCGGCCGTAGCCCGACATCTTGAACCCGCCGAACGGAGCCGCCGCATCGGTCGCGCCGTACATGTTGATGTAGACCGTGCCCGCCTGCAGGAGCCCGGCCAGGCGGTTCGCCTTCGTGATGTCGCGCGTCCAGATGCCCGCCGCGAGACCGTAGGGGGAGTCGTTCGCACGGCGGGCGATCTCATCGATGTCGTCGAACGGCTGCGCCACGACGACGGGTCCGAAGATCTCCTCCCGCACGGCGGCGAAGGTGTCGTCCACATCCGTCAGGACCGTGGGGCGGATGTAGTACCCGCCCGGGATCGCGGCATCGGGGAACGCGGACCCGCCGGCGGCGACCGTCGCGCCCTGCTCCTGGGCGCCGTCGATGTAGCCGAGCACCCGCTCGTGCTGACGGGTGGAGATGACCGGACCGATCTGCGCGGACGGGTCGAAGCCGTGGCCGACCGTCATGGACGAGGCGATGTCGGCCAGGCGGCCCACGACGTCGTCGTACGAGCGCTTCTGCACGTAGAGGCGCGACCCGGCGGCGCAGGCCTGGCCCGCGTTGAAGAAGATCGCGCTGGCCGCGGCCGCCGCGGCCTCCTCGACGGGGCTGTCGTCGAAGATGATGTTCGGGCTCTTGCCGCCGAGCTCGAGCGTCACGCGCTTGACCATGGGGGCCGCGCGCTGGGCGATGCGGGTGCCGACCGCGGTGGAGCCGGTGAAGGCGACCTTGTCGACGTCGGGGTGGTCGACGAGTGCCTCGCCGGCCTCGGCGCCGTAACCGGTGAGGATGTTCAGCACGCCCTTCGGCATGCCCGCCTCGAGCGCGAGCTGGCCCAGGCGCAGGAGCGAGAGCGGCGTGTTCTCCGCGGGCTTCATGACGATGGTGCAGCCGGCGGCGAGTGCCGGCGCGATCTTCCACACACCCATGAGGAGCGGGTAGTTCCACGGCACGATCTGGGCCACGACGCCGACCGGAACGCGCTCGGTGCGCACCATCGCGTCGGTGATCGACACAGGGATCGTGTTGCCCTCGATCTTCGACGGCCATCCGCCGAAGTACTCGAAGTGGTTGATCGCGAGGGGCAGATCGACGGATGCCGCCGCCCCCTTGAGCTTGCCCCCGTCGAGCACCTCGAGCTCGACGAACTCGTCGGCGCGCTCCTCCAGGAGGCGGGCGAGCCGCAGGATGATCCGGCCGCGGTCGAGGGCGCTCATGCGTCGCCAGGGCGCGTCGGGGGCGAAGGCGCGGCGGGCGGCCTGCACCGCGCGGTCGGCGTCCACCGCGTCCGCGGCTGCCGAACGGGCGATGACCGCACCCGTGCCCGGGTCGACGATGTCGATGGTGCGACCGGAGTGCGCCTCGACGAGCTCGCCGTCGATGAGCAGCCGTGGCGGCTGGGCGAGGAAGCGCTTGGTCGCCTCGCTGATGTCGGGATCGATGGTGATGTGCGTGGGGGCGGTCGTCATCACAGCTCCTTGTTCAGGCGTGGTGCAGGGTGGCGAGCGCCTCGGCGGGGAAGGCGGTCTCGGTGTCGCCGAGGAGGAGGGCGCGGTAGGTCGCGGTGGCGGCCTCTTCGAGGTTGAGCGCCCGACGGAACGCCATGCTCACCGAGTCGCCCAGTGCGGAGCAGCCGTGGTGGCCCATGATGATGCAGTCGTGATGCGCGGCCTGCTCCGCGGCGGAGTCGGCGAGCTCGTCGGAGCCGTTCGGGTAGTACGGCGTGGTCCCGACCGAGCGGACGTAGTACGCATGGTCGAGCGTGATCAGGCGCACGTCGTGTCCGAGCGCGTTGAGCAGCACGGCGTGCTGGGGGTGCACGTGCACCACCGCGTTCACGTCGGCGCGGGTCGCATAGCTGCGCTGGTGCAGCTTCCACTCGCTGGAGGGGCTCGCGGAGCCGCTGATGACCTCGCCCGACAGGCTCATGACCGAGAAGTCCTCGGGCGTGAGCCTGTCGAGCCAGGTGCCGGAGCCGGTGACCACGAAAGTGTCCTCGTCGATGCGGGCGGAGATGTTGCCTCCGGAGGCGAGGGCGAGTCCGCGGGCGACGATGTCGGCGCCGACGGCCATCAGTTCTTCGACGAGGGATTCCACACGCGTGGTCATGGCGACTCCTTTTCGGGGTGGGGTGAGGGGATGTCAGGCGCTGACGGCGGACGGAGCGGGGTTCGCCGTCACGACGTCACCCGCGTCCTTCGGCGCCTTCAGCAGGAACGTCAGGGCGAAGCCGACCAGGTAGAGCGAGGCGATGATCCAGACCGTGCCCTCGATGCCGACGGGTGCGGCGAGACCGGCGATGACCGGGCCGATGAACTGGCTGAGGCCGGCGCCGAGGTTCAGGATCGCGACCGCGGCGGCCTTGTTCTTCGGTGCGAGCAGCGGGACGATCGCGGACAGCGGCACGAACATGCCCAGCGCGAGGCCGTAGACGATGGCGATCGCGATCGTGATCCAGAAGTTCGGACCGATCAGCGTGGGGACGTAGAAGAGCGCGAGGACGGTGACGAAGCAGCCAATGCCGCCGGCCCAGGCCACGACGTTGACGCGGCCGATCCAGTCGGCGAGGTAGCCGGAGAGGAGGTTCGCGGCGACGTTCGCGGCGAGCATCGTGCCCCAGATGATCTGCCACTGGGCGAGGTCGAAGCCCACGTCACGGACCATGTACGTGGTGAGGAAGACGACGAACGCGTAGAAGGAGAGGGTGTTGATGATGCGGACCACGCCGCCGACGCCGACCTTCGGGTTGGTCGCGACGATGGTGAGGGAGCTGACGACGCCCTTGACGCTGTTCGCGACGGTTACCTTCTTCGTGACCGGGTTGCGCAGCAGCACCAGGACCATCAGTCCGCCGACCACCACGAACGCGAGCGCCATCCACAGCGTGGCCAGCTCTCCGATGATCGGGATGACCGCGCCGGCAAAGTAGGAGCTGAGCACGCCGAGGCCAAGCGTGGAGAAGAACCAGTACCAGCCGACGGCGCGACCCATCACGTTCTCGTCGGTGTCGATCGTGACCCACACCAGGAATCCGTAGGCGAACATCGGGTAGCCGAGCCCGCGGATGCCGAAGGCGAGGAGCATGATCTCGAAGTTGCCGCCCATCACGCCGAAGACGAGGAAGAGCACCTCGAAGACGACCCAGATGCCGAAGCCGAGCATCATGACGCGCTTGGGGCCCCACGCCTCGGCGAGCGCACCGCTCAGCCAGGCGGCGACCGCGACGACGATGCCGTACACCGACCACAGCAGGGCGATCTGGCTGCCGTCGAACCCGCGCTCGTCGAGGTACGGGGAGAGGAAGCCGGCCTCGATGCCGTCTCCGATCATGAAGATCGTCAGGGCGACGAAGCCCCAGGCGATGGGGCGGGAGATGCCCTGCGAACTGAGAAGGCGCGCGAAACGTCCTTCGACGGGAGGTGTTGCGGGGGTGACCATGGGTGTCTCCTCGTTGAGCGCGTAGAGATTTCGGGGTAGTGGTGTACATTTGTGCAGCGACGTGAACGAATGCCCATGGCCATCTTGGGCATGAGTCGCGCAATTGTCAAGCAGGGCGGACGGCGGCCGGACGAGGCGGCATGGGAGGATGTTCAGCATGCTGATGGGTCGCGTGGCGCGCATGTACTACGAGCTGGGGCTCACGCACCAGGAAATCGCCGACGCGCTCGGTCTGTCCCGTGTCCGGGTGACGAGGCTCCTCGCCGAGGCCCGCGACTCCGGCATGGTCGAGATCATCGTGCACGTGGAGGAATCGCTCTTCGCCGCCGAGGAGCAGGCCCTCCTCAACCGCTTCGGGCTGCGTCAGGCTTGGATCGCCCCGAGCGTCGACGACCCCGCGAAGGCGTCGAGGGCGATGGCCACGGTGGGCGCCGAGGCGCTCGCGAGCGTCATCGAGAAGGACACCACCGTCGCGATGGGTCTCTCCACCGCGGTGGCCGCCGTGGTGGAGGCGTTCCCGGCCCGCGCGCTGGGCGCCCGTTTCGTGCCGCTCACCGGGTCGAGCAGCGGACTCGCCCACGGCGCCAACCCGCACGAGCTGACCATCGCGCTCGCACAGCGGACGGACGGCTCGGCGTTCCACCTGCCGGCCCCGCTCGTCGCCGCGACACCGCAGGCCGCCGAGAGCGCCTACGCCGATCCGGGCGTGCGCGATGTGCTGGCGCGCGCCGCGGAGGCGACCACTCTGATCGCGGGCATCGGCAGCACCCACGACACCCGCGGACTCCTGTTCGGGTCGCTGAGCGAGAACGAGCGCACCGCACTCCTCGAAGCCGGCGCGATCGGCGACATCGGGGGTCGGTTCTTCGACGCCTCCGGAGCTCCGGTGCGCGGAGAGCTCGATGCACGCGTCGTCGGACTCGACCTCGACCAGCTCCGCGCCATCCCGCACCGCCTGGCGATCGCCGCGGGCGCGGCGAAGGTGGAGGCGGTGCGGGCGGCCCTCGCCAGCGGCATGGTCAACATGCTCGTCACCGACTCGAACACCGTCACCGCCCTGCTCAGCTGACGGCACGCGGGAGCGGACCGCGCGCCGGCGCGCGCGATCCGCCTCCCGGAGGACGTCCTAGCCCGCGGCGGCGAGCGCCTTCTCGTTCGCGGTGCCGGGGACCCGCTGACCGGCGAGCCAGGCGCGCAGAGCGGCGGCGGCGATGCGCGAGTGCTCGACGATGACGTCGTCGGATGCCCCCGCGATGTGCGGCGTCATCGTGACGTCGTCGAAGGTGAACAGCTCGTGGTCGCGGGGGAGCGGCTCCTCGTAGAAGACGTCGAATCCGGCGCCGGCGATCCGGTGCTCGCGCAGCACGGTCATCAGGGCCTGCTCGTCGATGATGGCCGCGCGGCCGGCGTTGATCAGGAACGCGTCGGGGCGCAGCAGCGCGAGCTCGCGCTCACCCAGCAGGCCCTCGGTCTCCGGCATCAGGGGCACGTGGACCGTGACGATGTCAGACGTGGAGAGCACCTCGTCGAGGGAGACCACGCTGGCCTCGTCGCCGAACGCATCCGGGGCGAGGAAGGGGTCGTACACCTTGACGGTCATGCCGAAGCCCCGGGCGCGGGAGACCATGCGGCGGCCGACGGCCCCGCCGCCGAGGACGCCGAGGGTGCGGCCGTCGAGGCCGATGGAGCGGAAGATCTCGTACGGCTCGAACACGTCGCGCTCGCTCCAGTTGCCCGCGCGCAGCCAGCGCTCGGACTCGCTCACCTTGCGCACGGTGGCCAGGAGCAGTGCGAAGCTCAGGTCGGCCGTGACGCCGGCGTTGCGACCGGGAGTGGTGAAGACGGGGATGCCGCGCGCCGTGCAGGCGTCGAGGTCGACGTTCGCCGGCTTGGCGCGGCACGACACGACGGCCTTGAGGTCGGGCGCCTTGGCGAGGGCCGCCTCGTCGACGACGTCGAGCTCGGCGATCACGACGTCCGCCGCAGCGAGCGACTCGTCGACCCCGCGGTCCGCGAGCGATCCGCCGTCCATGGTCGGGTCGACCAGCGTGACGTCGAAGGCGTCGGCGAGGGAGTCGGCGATCGCGGCGTCGAACGGAGCGGTGATGAGCACCTTCGGGCGGGACTGTTCAGTCATGTGTCTTCTTTCGAGGAGGAGATGGTCAGTGAGCGTGGGACGCCGAAGGATCCGCGTGGCCCGCGCTCTCGCGCAGGTGACGGAGTCCGGGCCAGTGCGGCCGCAGCGCGTCGCGCGTGGCGATGAAGAGGGAGTACGCCTCGTCATACAGGGCGACGCGTGCGGAGTCCGGGCGGAAGGTGGTGGTCGACGGCGTCAGGCGTCGCGAGGCGTCGTGGAGGTCGTCCGCCAGGCCGACCGCCGCCATCGCGAGCGTCGCGACTCCCCGGGCACCGACCTCGGGCTCGTCCTGGCGGACGATGTCGCGCGCCGTGACGTCGGCGAGGATCGCGCAGAGGAGGTCGGAGTCCGAGCCTCCGCCGCACACGAGGAGGGGGCCGTCGAGACCCAGCGCCTCGGTCGATTCGCGCAGGCTGAAGGCGAGGCCCTCGTACACGCTGCGCAGCAGCTGACCCGAGGTCGTGGTCACGCTCATGCCGAGCCAGGAGGCCGAGGCATCGGGCGCGAAGAAGGGCGCCCGTTCCCCGCTCGGCGCGCCGTAGGGGAGGTAGATGACCCCACCGCTCCCGGGAGGCACGGCGACGGCCTGCTTCTCGACGACGACCCAGTCCTCGTCGTCGAGGCCCAGCGTGGCGCGCACCCAGTCGAGGTTGGGGGTTCCGGTCATCGGCGCCATCGATTCCAGCACCTGGCTGCCGCGACCGGTGGCCAGGACGATGCTCGACTCGGTGCGCACGTCCGCACGCGACGCGTGGTTGATGCCGACGAGGCTCGTGGTGCCGAGGATGGCGTAGCCGCGGCCGTCGTCGAGGACGCCGAGTCCCACACCGGCAGCCGCGGTGTCCACCACGCCGACGACGACGGGCAGACCTTCGGGCAGGCCCAGAGCCGCCGCCACGTGGGGGTCGACCGGTCCGGCGATCTGCTGCGGGTCGAGCACCTCGGGGAGCAGGTCGCGCACGTGCTCCTGTCCGAGCGCGGCGAAGAGTCCGTCGGCGTACGCTCCCGTGCCGGTGTGGAGGTAGGTGCGAGACGCCTCGCTCGGATCGGTCGCGCGGCGACCCGTGAGCTTGAAGCGCAGCCAGTCCTTGCAGTTGAGCTGGGTGGCGGCGCAGTCGCGGAGGCTCGGGTCGGCGGCCATCAGCTCGTCGACGAGGATCGGCAGCGCGCCGGCGAACAGGGGCGAGCCGGTGGCCTCGTGCACGGCGTCGGCGCGTCCGTCGCCCAGCCAGTCGTCCAGTCGCGCGTGGGCGCGTCCGTCCAACCAGAGCGCGGCGGGGCCTGCCGGCCGTCCGTCGGCGTCGACGAGCCAGGCGCCGTCACCCTGGCCGGTCACGCCGAGCGCCACGATCTCGGCATCGCCGATCTCCTCGACGACCGCCGTGATGGTGGATGCCGCGGCATCCCAGATGTGATCCATGTCGGCTTCGGCGCGGCCGTCGTCCGAGCGCTGGACGCGGACGCTCGAGCGGGACACGCTCGCGATGCGGCCGTCGAGGTCGAACGCGACGGTCTTCACCGAGGTGGTCCCGGCGTCGACGCCGAGGATGATGCGAGTGCGGCTCTGCACACTGAACTCCGAACAATAGTGCGGGCTGGTGATCTATTGTTCAGTATAGCTCGCTGACCTGAGAGCGCAACGAGACGGCATCCGGGTCGGGCGGCCACGACGAGGAACGCCCTCCCGACCCGGATCGGATCGGAAGGGCGCTCACCCGTCGGGGGACGCTATCGCGACAGCTCCGCGTGTACGGGCTTCGGGATGAAGAGCGAGAAGACCAGCGCTCCGACGAGCACGACGGCACCCGTGATGAGGGCGGCGACATAGCCCGCTGCCGCGTCACCCGACGCCGCGGCGAACGACGTCTGTGCGGCATAGATGATGACGAAGCTCAGCCCCGCGCCGAGATTGATGGCGCCCGTGTTCAAGCCGGGAAGCGAACCGGGACGCTCCTTCGGGGACAGCACGACGCCGAGACCGTTGAGCATGATGTTGCCGATGCCCGCGTAGGTGATGCCGACGGCGACCGAGAGCAGCAGCAGCACGAGCCGCGAAGAGGTGTCGACGTTCGCCACCATGAGCCCGAGCACGACGACCGTGCCACCCAGGCCGATCCGCAGCATCGTGCGGTACCCGAGGGTGGCGGCGAGTCGGCCGCTGAGGGGACCCATGAGCAGTCCGGCGAGCGCGTACGGCATCAGGATCCAGAGGGACACCTCTTCCGCGCTCATGGCGAGGCCCATCGCCGAGTCCTGCGCCAGCGCCGGGACCACGCCGTTCATGACCGCGAAGATCCCCGAGAGGGTGAGGAGCGAGGTCGCAGCCAGCGCCCAGGTCGAGCGCTGCCGCAGCTGCGTCGTCGAGACGAGAGGATCGCGGATCGTGCCCTGGAGCTTCCAGAAGGAGAGGAAGGAAACGATCGCCACGACCGCGAGGACGACGACGAGCACCACATCCGCATCCGCCAGCCGGCCCAGCTCGTTCACCGCGACGAGCATCGAGCCCACCGACACCACCAGCAGGAGCGCGCCCCACCAGTCCATTCGCGGCCGGTCGTCGGCCATGGTCTCGGGGGCGAGGGAGCGCACCACGAGGGCGGCGACCACGGCGACGCCCGCCATCGTCCAGAAGATCGAGGCGAATCCGTGGTTGGTCGCAAGATACCCGCCGAGCAGCGCGTCACCGCCGGCGATCCCCCCGTTGACCGCCGTCACGACGCCCAGCAGCGTGCCGTAGGCCTTCGGGTCCTTCACTTGTGCGCGCAGCATGATCAGGCACAGCGGGACCACCGGGCCGGACACGCCCTGGATGAGACGGCCGATGAAGAGCATGGGGACGTTGGTCGCCAGCGCCGCGACGACACAGCCCACCGCCATCACCAGCAGCATCCCGACCAGCACGCGCCGCCGACCGATCAGATCTCCCAGGCGCGGGAGGAACAGGGTGAACAGCGCAGCAGCCGTGAAGAAGACGGTCTGGGTCGCCGCGATCTCGGTCGACGTCGCCGCGAGCTCCCGCTCCATCGTCACGAGAGCCGGGCTCAGCATGCTGGCGTTCAGCTGGAACGCGAGGCACGCGGCGAGGAGCGCGATCATCAGGGGCACCACGCTCGATCGGGTGCGGACCGCTTCTGCTTGTCTGGTCATAACTCACTTCTTCGTGTTGATTCGTTGGCTGGCGGTGTGCGTAATCCTTTACGCACGCCCTATCTTTGAGTCGTGGTGTCGCCGACGGCACCGGTGGAGATCGAGGTCGTTGTGAAGAGAGCGTCAGTCACGCTGCACGAGGTGGCCGCCGCTGCCGGAGTGTCCATCGCGACGGTCTCACGGGCCCTGAACGGCAAGGACCGCGTCTCGTCACGCACGGCCGAGCACGTCGCCGAGGTGGCCGAACGACTCGGATACCGGGTGAACCTCATCGGGCGCGGCCTGCGGGCCGGCACCGGGGCCACCATCGGCGTCGTCGTCCCCGTCATCAGCAACCCCTTCTACGGTGAGCTCATCCACCGCCTCGAGGACCATCTGCAGCGCCGCGGGTTCGACCTCGTCATCGCCGACTCCCACGGCGACGTCGAGCGCGAGAGCGACCGGCTGCGCATGCTGGTCGAGAGACGGGTCGAAGGCGTGTTCGTCGTCCCGTCGGATGCCGAGCTCTCCTTCGACGCGGTCGCCGACACCGCCCGCCGGGTTCCCCTCGTGCAGCTCGACCGTCACGTGCTCGACCTCCCGGCCGACTTCATCGGCGTGGACAACGACGAGGGCATCGAGCTCGCGGTCGCGCACGTGGTCTCCCGCGGGGCCGAGCGGGTCGTCCTGGTCTCGGGCAACGACGTGACCTCGGTCGGGCGCGAACGACGGGCGGCGTTCGAGGCGACCGTGCGCACGCGGTCCCTGCCGCAGGAGGTGAACGTCTTCGGGGAGTACCTGCTGGAGTTCGGTGAGAGCGCGGTGCGGACGCTGTTGGCCCGCGGCCCCCTCCCCGACGCGATCGTGGCGGGAGACGACCTGGTGGCCGCCGGTGTCATCGCCGCGCTGAAGCGCGCCGGCACGCGCGTGCCCGAAGACGTGCAGGTGACCGGCTTCGACGGCACCATGCTGGCGGATGTCTGCGAGCCGAGGCTGACGACCGTGGTGCAGCCCTTCGACGACCTCGCGCGAGAAGCCACCGAGGCGCTGGTGCGGAGGATGGACGACCCCGACTCGCCGTACGTGCTCCGCCGCCTCGCGCCGAGCCTCAGAGTGGCCGAGTCCACGTCGCCCGCCCCCTGAGCGTCAGGCCAGTGCGCCGACAGCATCGGTCACCAGGTCCCAGAACCGCTCCACGTCGAGAGTGATCGCGACGTCGGCGTTCGGCTCCTTTCCCAGCATGTCGTGGAGATCGACGCAGGTCGCTCCGGCGGTGAACTCGCCCGCCGTCTCGATGTCGACGTGGGTGCGCTGAACCGTTGCGACCGCACGGTCGATCGCGATCGCGACGGTGATGGGGTCGTGGAGCGGCCCCTCCGGCATGCCTTCCGCCTTCTCGTAGGTGCTGCAGAAGAAGCGCAGCAGCTCGATGCCGAACGCCGAGGTCGTGTTCCCGACGGCGGCGATCCGCTGGATCACGCCTTCGGTGATCAGGGCCTGGTGCGAGATGTTGAGCCCCACCATGGTCAGGGGCACGCCCGAGGCGAACACCACCGCGGCAGCTTCCGGATCAGCCCACGCGTTGAACTCCGGGTACGCGCCGACGTTCCCCCGACCGGTCGAGCCACCCATCCAGATGATCTCCTTGATCTGCTCCTTCACGTCGGGGTGCTCCTGGAGGAGGAGTGCGATGTTGGTGAGCGGGCCCGTGGGGATCACGGTGATCGGCTCGGACGACGCCGCGAGCGTGTCGGCCAGGAACCGCACGGCAGGACGGGAGTCCAGGGGGACCGTGGGCTCCGGCAGGACCGGGCCGCCGAGAGCGTTGTCGCCGTGGATCCACGAACCGGGGGTCAGCTCGCGGGTGAGCGGCTTCGCTGCGCCCGCTGCGACGGGGACGTCCGTGACCCCCGCGACGGTGAGGGCGATGCGCGCGTTGCGGGTGGTGTGCTCGAGGTAGCCGTTGCCCCCGACGGTGGTCACACCGCGGAGGTCGATGGCGTCGTTTCCGGCCGCGAGCCAGATGGCGAAGACGTCGTCGTGGCCGGGATCGCAGTCGAGAAGGACGGGGATGGTCATGGTGCTCCTTTGCATTCGCGTGTGCGTAAACGTTTACACTTTCTTTGAGGAACGTCAAGTCGACAGGTGCGCCGGCGTTCCACCCCTGACCGCCACGACTCGAAAGCAGCTCTCATGGCTCCCTCGCCCCTTCCTTCCGTCGTCGTCGTCGGAAGCGCGAACGTCGACATCACGGCGTTCGTCGATCGCCTCCCCACCGCCGGCGAGACCGTGGCGGGTGGACGGCTGTCCCGCGACCTCGGCGGCAAGGGGGCGAATCAGGCGGTCGCCGCCGCGAAGCTGGGCGGACGGGTGCGGATGGTCGGCGCCGTCGGCGCCGACTCCGACGGCGCCTGGACACGTGCGGAGCTCGACCGAGCCGGCGTGGACACGACCGCCCTTCGCACGGTCGACACCCCCACCGGAACCGCCCTGATCGTCGTGGACGCCGACGCCGAGAACCAGATCGCCGTCTGCTCAGGGGCCAACGACCACGTGTCTCTGGACGGCGTGACCTTCTCCGCCGACGAAGCCGTGCTCATGCAGCTGGAGATCGCGCTGTCCGTGGTGCAGGAGGTCGCCGCCACGGCTGAGGGCTTCCTCGCCGTCAACGCCGCTCCCGCCCGCCCCCTGCCGGTCGAGCTGCTTCGCCGGGTCGACCTGTTCATCGTGAACGAGACCGAGCGGGAGCTCATGCCCGAGCTCGCCGAGGCCGCGCTCGTCGCGGTGACCTACGGGGCCGCCGGGGCTGCCCTGTATCGCCGCGGCGAGGAGATCGCCCGCGCGGAAGGCGTTCCCGCCGAGGCGGTCAACACGGTCGGGGCCGGCGACGCGTTCTGCGCCGCACTCGTGCTCGCCCTGCGCTCCGGCCACACGCCCGTCGACGCCCTCGCGGCCGCCTGCGCTGTCGGATCGGCCGCGGTGTCGCACCTCTCATCCCAGCCGCCGTTCGAGCACCTGGACCGCTACCTGCCCCGTCGATAGCCGGATCGACCCGCCCGACAGCCCTCCGGCGGCGTCAGACCGCGGACGATGCGGGACGGAATCGCATCGCGACCGCTCCGGACCGGAACTCCCGGCGCTCCACGAGCTCGAGCCGTATGCTCTCGCGCAGGCCGTCGAGCAGCCTCGGTCCCCGACCCGCGAGAACGGGCTGCACGAGGAACTCGTACTCGTCGATCAGCCCCAGATCGGCCAACGCCGACGGCAGAGTCACACCGCCCACCCAGAGCGCTTCGCCCGGCTCCTCCTTGAGCCGCCGGACCTCCTGCTCCAGGTCGCCGCGCACCAGCTCGGCGTTCCAGTCGACCGCCTCCAGCGTGCGGGAGACGACGTGCTTCCTCGCCCGGTCGATCGCCTCGCCGAACGGGATCTCCCACTCGTCCATCCAGTCCGGCCATACCCCCGAAGCGGGCCGTCGCCAGGCCGACTCCATCATCTCGTAGGTCGTCCTGCCGAAGAGGAGCGCGTCCGCCCGCTCCATCTCCGCGGTCCAGTACCGCATCGACTCCTCATCCGGCGGGAGTCCCGCCTCGTGATGACAGCAGCCGTCGAGCGTGACGTTGATCGAGTATCGGAGTGTTCTCATGCCGTCGCTCTCCTTTGACACGTGCGGCGTCGTCGTTCCGCTCGGTGCGGCGATGATACTCGCGGCCGCGGTCAGGGCACCAGGCCCGGCGACGTCGTCCCGGTCAGCGCCCATCCATCGCCGAACGCCGTCAGCACCGTCGCCGATCCGTTGCCGACGAAACCGGGGTCGCTTCCGGTCACCGCCTCGACCAGCGCTCGGATGACCACGACGTGCGAGACGACGATGGTGCTGCGCCGCTGGAGCACGATCCGATCCCAGGCCCGATAGGCGCGCACCTTCACGGCAGGAAGCGGCTCACCCCCGGGGTAGTTCCGGTCGGGCCAGCGAACCATCGCCTCCTCGCGGTCCACCCCTTCCGCCGCTCCGAAGGACTGCTCGATGAGATCATCGATCGATTCCTCCACCGAGAGCCCCGTCGCATCGCCGATCGCCTCCGCCGTCTGACGCGCCCGCACGAGCGGGGAGGCGACGAGCCGATCCCACTCCCGTACTGCAGCGAGCTCGCTCCCCACGCCTCGGGCCTGGTGCCGACCGACCGGACTCAGGGGACGATCGACACGTCCTTGGAACAGATTCCGGGCGTTCCAGTCGGTCTCACCATGACGGACCAAAGCGATCTGCAGGGGCGGGGTCGAGAATGGCATGCCGCGAGCTTACACATCAATTAGTGCACGAAATGAATCAGGGCATGGCCGCACCCGGGCGCAGAGAACCCGCCCGCCGGCAGCCGATCCGTTCACGACAGAACTGTCGTGTACGCTTCTTCTTAGGCGAGCCTTCCCTAATGCTCCGATGCCTGCCCTCCCCTCCGCTCAACGTGAAACGAGTGTGCTCATGCCCCGCATCGCCCCCTGGCCCCTCGCCCTGCTCGTGGTCGCCGCCGTCGCCCTCTCCGGATGCGCCCCGGCCACCTCGGGCGCGGGCAGCAACCAGTCGAACGTCGCGACCGGGCAGGAGGGTTTCCAGGACGTCCGCGCCCTGGCGGCCGAGCTGGGGACGGATGCCGCACCCGGCGAGTTCCCGCGGACGATCCGCAACATCGTCGCCAACGGCACGGTCGGTGAGACCGAGATCCCGGCCAAGCCGCAGCGCGTGATCGTGCTCGACACAGGTGAACTCGACAACATGGTCGCCCTCGGCATCGAGCCCATCGGCATCGCCCACCCGGCCGACACCGGCATGGCCCCCGACTACCTCGAGGTGGGCGACGCCGTCGACCTGGGCCCCTACGACGCGCTCGACCTCGAGCAGATCAAGAACCTCGACCCGGATCTGATCCTCGGCACGTCGCTGCGCATCGACGACGACGGCCTGAAGAAGAAGCTGCAGGACATCGCGCCGACCGTGCTGTCTCCCCGCCCCGGCGTGCTGTGGAAGGAGAACTTCCTCCTCAACGCGGCTGCGGTCGGCGAGGAGGAGCAGGCGCAGAAGCTCCTCGACGCGTATGAGGAGCGCGCGGCCGCGGTCGGCGACGACGTCGTCGAGGCGAACGAGGGCGTCGCGCCCACGGTGTCGATGCTGCGCTTCATGGCAGGACGGATCCGGCTCTACGGCAACGACTCCTTCATCGGGACCATCCTCGCGGATGCCGGACTGCCGCGACCGAAGACCGAGGACGTGAACGAGCTCGCGGTCGAGATCTCGGCCGAGGAGATCACCAAGGCCGAGGGCGACTGGCTGCTGTGGGGAACCTACGGGAAGCCGGACGCCACCGAGCAGGCGACCGTCGTCGACGGGCCGCTCTGGAGCAAGGTGAAGGCGGTCGCCGACGGCGGCGTCGTCCGCGAGGTCAACGACGGCACCTGGTACCTCGGACTCGGCGTCGAGGGCGCGCAGCTCGTGCTCGACGACCTGGAAGCCATCGCCGCCGAACGGTGAGCACCGCACCACGCACGCGCACACGCCGCGCCCCGCTGACGATCCTGGTCGGCGCGGGCGTGGCGCTGCTCGTCGTGGTCGTGCTACTGAGCCTGCTCATCGGCTCCCGGGTCCTGTCGCCCGTCGAGACGTTCGGCGGGCTGTTCGGCCACGACCCGGTCGCGGCCGCCGTGATCTGGGAGCTCCGGCTGCCGCGTACCCTCCTGGGCCTGCTCGTGGGCGCCGCACTCGGTGTCGCCGGCGCATTGGCGCAGTCCGTGACCCGGAACCCGCTCGCCGACCCCGGTTTGCTGGGCATCTCGTCGGGTGCGGCCGTCGCCGTCGTCGTCGGTGGTGCGTTCCTCGGGTTGGGCGCCGGCACGCCCCGCGTCCTGCTCGCGCTGGTGGGCGCGGCGCTCGCGACCGTCGCCGTCTACACCTTCGCACGCCGTTCGCCGGAGGGCCTGACGCCGGCCAACATGACCCTGGCCGGCATGGCCCTGACGGCGTTCCTCGGGGCCGTCGTGTCGGCGACCGTGCTGCTGAGCGCCTCGACCATGGACCAGTACCGGTTCTGGGTCGTTGGGGCACTGAGCATCCCCGACCCGCAGACCCTCGTCCCTGCCGCGCTGATCGCCGCGGTCGGCGCCGTCGTCGCGGCATCCGTGTCCGGCTCGCTGAACACCCTCGCACTCGGTGACGACACGGCCTCCGCCCTCGGCGTCAACGTGCTGCGCACGCGGATCTCGACGGGAGCGGCCGTGGTCCTCCTCTCCGGCACGGCCGTGGCCCTGGCCGGCCCCATCGCGTTCGTCGGCCTGGTCATCCCGCACATGGCACGCGCGCTCGTGGGGAACGACGTGCGTCGGATGCTGGTCCTCTCGGCCGTGCTCGGGCCGCTCCTCCTGCTGTCCGCAGACATCATCGGCCGACTGATCGTGCGCCCGTCCGAACTGCAGGTCGGCGTGGTCACGGCGATCCTCGGCACCCCGTTCTTCATCTGGCTGACCTGGCGGACGCGCAGCAAGGGACTCGCCCGATGACCGCCGCGATCACCCCGGGCATCCGCGCGATCCTGCCCCGCCCGCGCCCCCGTCGCCGCGTCGTGATCGCGGTGGTGACGACGGCCGTGCTCCTCCTGCTGGCATGCGTGATCGCCCTCAGCCTCGGCGATCGGGCCACCGCGCCGGCCGCGCTCTGGGAGGCTCTGCAGGGGCGCGGCGAAGAGAACACGGTCTATGCCGTCCTCGAGGTCCGGCTGCCGCGCGTGGTGCTCGCCCTCGTGGTCGGAGCGGCGTTCGGGATCGCCGGGGGACTCAGCCAGAGCGTGCTGCGCAACCCGCTCGCAAGCCCCGACGTCCTGGGCATCGGCGCCGGCGCGTCCACCGCGGTGGTCGCCGTGATCGCGATCGGCTCGCTCGGCGGCCCCGTCGGAGCGGTGCCGATCCCCCTGGCCGCGCTGGCGGGTGGCCTGGTGGCCGCGACGCTGATCGCTCTGCTCGCGCGGGACCGCTCCCTGCGAGGGCGGCGCATCCTGTTGATCGGGATCGCCATGTCCACCGCCCTCACCGGGGTGACGCAGTACCTCCTCACCCGCATCGACGTGTACGACGCGCAGCGCTCCGCGGTCTGGCTCACCGGCAGCCTCAACGCCCGCGGATGGGACGACGCTCTCCCCGTCGCGCTCGGCCTGGCGGTGCTCCTCCCGCTCACCCTCGTGCTCGCCCACACCGGTCGGGCCCTGATCTTCGACGACGACGTGGCGTCCGGATGGGGCGTGCGCACCGGACGCATGCGCGTCGTTCTCCTGATCATCTCCGTGTGCCTGGCCGCCCTGGCGACGTCGGCCGCGGGACCGGTCGCGTTCGTCGCGCTGGTGTCGGGCCAGGTCGCACGACGCGTCGGCGCGGTGCCCGACATCCCCCCGCTCCTCTCCGGCCTCACCGGTGCGCTCCTCGTGCTGGTGGCCGACACGGTCGCCCGCACCGCGCTGCCCTTCCAACTCCCCGTGGGGGTGCTGACCGCCCTCGTCGGCGCACCGTACCTCCTCTATCTGCTCCAGCGGCGCCGCCGAACGAACGGATCAACGCCATGACCCCCTCCCTGCCCACCCCGTCGCGCCTGCGCGCGGAGCACGTCACGCTCTCATACGGCACGCGCGACGTCGTGACCGATCTGTCGCTCGCCATCCCGGACGGCAAGGTCACCGTGATCGTCGGCGCGAACGCGTGCGGCAAGTCCACCCTGCTGCGCGGACTGGCCCGGCTGCTCGCTCCGACCTCGGGCACGGTGCTGCTCGATGGGAAGTCGATCTCCGAGCAGCCCTCACGCCACGTCGCCCGCACCCTGGGCATGCTGCCGCAGTCGCCGCTCGCGCCGGAGGGCATCACGGTGCGCGACCTCGTGGCCCGCGGGCGTCATCCGCACCAGAACTGGTGGCAGCAGTGGGGCGACGAGGACACCGTCATCGTCGACGATGCCCTGCGGGCGACCGACACGCTCGAGCTCGCCGACCGCGACGTCGACGAGCTCTCCGGCGGACAGCGGCAGCGCGCCTGGATCGCCATGGCCGTGGCGCAGAACACCGACCTGCTGCTGCTCGACGAGCCGACCACCTACCTCGACATCGCGCATCAGCTGGAGGTGCTCGAACTGGTGTCGACGCTCAACCGCGAACACGGGCGCACCGTCGTCATGGTCCTCCACGATCTCAACCTCGCCTGTCGCTACGCCCACCACATCGTCGCGATGCGCGACGGCGTGATCGTCGCCGAGGGCGTTCCGGCGGAGATCGTGACGCCCGAGCTGCTGCGCGACGTGTTCCGCGTCGAGGGCACCGTCGTCGTCGACCCGGTCACCGCGGCGCCGGTCGTGCTGGCCCATCGGATCGCCGCGGACTGAGGAGTCGGATCAGCTCTCTTCGCTGCCGGTCAACACGTGGCGGAGCTCGTCCAGCCGCTGATGGGCAGCCGCCGAACGGGCCGGGTCCGACGCGGCGACCACGGCCGTCAGCAGCTCCGCCAGCTGCACCGCGGCGATGGTCCATCGCGCCAACTCCGAGGCGGTGCCCACGCACGGCAGCACGGCGGAGACCCGCGAACCGTGCTGCGCGGCCAGCTGGGTGCCGCACACGAGCACCACGGGGACATCGGCCCGCTGTGCCCAGTCCAGCAGTGTCGTGAGCTCCGGCATCGGACGTGCCGCGTGGAAGACCACGAGCGCATCACCGGGTCGGATCGAGAGCAGCTCGGCCGCCAGATCGAACCCCGCGGCCCTCGTCCACCGGGACGGATGCCCCGCCCGCGCCAGCTGATCCGCAAGATGCAGAGCGGCCGCGCCGGAGGTGCCGACGCCGACCGCCCACACCGTGCCCGCATCCCGGATCACCGCGGCCGCGCGCTCCAGCTGATCCGCCTCGACGAGCTGGGCGTTGTCCTCCAGCAGATCGCGCATCGCATCGTGGAAGGCCCCCGCGATCGCCCCGGCCTCATCACCGACGACGTTCACCTGCGTGTCGAGGCGCTCGGAGCGCGAGGTCTCGATCCGGCGCGGACGGCTGGCGATGCGCTTGAGCTCGGGCAGTCCGGTGAAGCCGAGGCTGCGCGCCGCCCGCGTCACGCTCGCATCGCTCGTCCCGGTCGCCGCGGCGATCTGATTCGCCCGCAGGAACGGCAGCTCGTCGAGCTCGACGTCGGCGAGGTACTCGGCGATGGTCCGCTCCACCCGCGACAGCGACCGTCCGTGCGCCCGCAGTCGCTCGCGCAGCAGCTCGCTGCCGGTGTATGCACCCATCAACCGTCCCCGCCCTTCCCCGCCAGCGTATCCGTCGGCGGGGGAAGGGTCGGGAACGGGCGTCACTCCTCCCAGTCGCTCCCGCGGATGATCTCGACGAAGTCCTCACGGCGGTAGCCGGGCAGGTAGTGGGCGAGGACGTCGGCGTTCACGTTCCCGAATGTGCTCGCGGGGCGGTGCACGTTGCCGTCGGCGAAGGCCTGCAGGATGCGGCTCTTGAAGTCGGGGCGCGGGTGGGCTGCGGTCACCGCCTGCCGCTCGGCGTCGGTCACCTCGTGGTACCAGATGCCGAGCACGTCGGTCTCCACGCCGGCCGTGACGAGGGCGACCTCCGGCGCCATGAACTCGGGGACTCCGGGGGTGGTGTGCAGGGCGATGCCCGTCCAGACCTTCTCCGCGGCGGCGGGGGCCACCTCACGCTCGACGAGGAAGGCACGTGCGGCATTCGCGCCGTCGACCTCGAAGCGGAGCGGGGAATCGCGGAAGTCGTCGGTCAGGCCGAGGTCGTGGAACATGGCCCCGGCGTAGAGCAGCTCGAGGTCGACCGACAGGTCACGGCGTTCGCCCATCAGCGCCCCGAACAGGAACACGCGACGGGAGTGATGGAAGAGGAGGTCGTCCTCCTGGGTACGGATGTAGTCGGTGATGTCGCGCACCAGGGCGGTGTCGGGGATGGTGATCCCGGCGATGGTCTCGGTCATGGTGCTTCTCCTCAGGGGGTCGAAGGGGGGGCTGACACCAGCCTCGCTGCGCCCGCCTCGGAGCAGGCACGTCCACATCGACAACGTGTCCACAGATCCGGACATACTGGGAACATGGGCATTCACCGGGTCGTCTTCCTCGTCTTCGACGGGGTGAAGCAGCTGGACGTGTCCGGACCCGCCGAGGTCTTCGCCGAGGCCTCCCGGTGGGGCGCGACCTACGAACTGTCCTACGTGTCCCCGGACGGGCGTCCGGTGCGCACGTCCACGGGCATGCAGCTGCTGGTGGACGGCACGGCGAGAGACGTCGCGGAAGCCGACACCGTCGTCATCCCCGGCGCGGATGCCCTGCCGACCGCGCCCCTTCCGGAGGAGCTGCGCGCAGCCACGCGGCATCTGCTCCGCACGGCGGAGCGGGTCGCGTCGATCTGCACGGGTGCGTTCCTGCTCGCCGCCGTCGGGGCGCTCGACGGTCGACGGGCCACGACCCACTGGGCGCACACCGCGCTCCTGGCCCGCCTCTCCCCGGCGACGGAGGTGGTGGCGGACGCGCTCTTCGTCCGCGACGGGAGTCTGCACACGTCCGCAGGGGTCTCGGCCGGCATCGACCTCGCCCTCTCGCTGACGGAGGAGGACCACGGCGCAGACCTCGCCCGCACCGTGGCACAGCAGCTGGTGCTGTTCATGCGGCGCCCCGGCGGACAGTCGCAGTTCTCCGCGCTGCTCCAGACCTCCCCGGGCACGCACGAGAGCGTGCGGCGGGTCGTCGACGCCGTGCTGACCCATCCGGATGCCGCGTACGACCTGCAGAGCCTCGCCCGACTCGGCGGCGTGAGCGCGCGTCATCTCGCCCGGCTGTTCGGGGCGGAAGTGGGGATGTCACCGGTCCAGTTCGTCGAGCAGACGCGTCTCGAGACGGCCAAGGCCCTGCTGCTGCGCGGCGAGTCGGTCGCGGTCGCCGCGCGGAAGGCGGGGTTCTCCCATCCGGAGACCATGCGGCGCGCGTTCACCCACCGGCTCGGCATGCCCCCGAGCGCGTATCAGCAGCGGTTCGCGACCGCCCTGCGCCCCGCTCCGGGCGGGACCGCCACGCATTAGGTTGGGGCGCATGACTCCGACCGCGTCCCGCTCCTTCACCCCGGCCGATCTGGAAGTCCTCTGCAGGGAAGTGGTCCGTCGGGCGGGGGCATCCGAGGCGGCGGCCCAGGTTCTTGCCGTCGCCACCGTCGAGGCGGAGCAGCGGAAAAGACCCGCGGTCGGAGTGCGGCATCTTCTCGACTACGTCACCGCCCTCCGCGACGGCCGGCTCAACGGTGACCCGTCACCGACGCTCACCGGCTCGCGCCCCTCTGCTCTCGTCGCCGATGCCGACGGCGGTCCCGCACAGCTCGCCTTCGACCTCTTCCTGCCTCGGCTGATCGACGCGGCGGAGTCCTCCGGTGTCGCCGTGCTCTCGCTGAGAAACGCGTTCACGACGGGGGAGCTCGGCTTCTATGTGCGCCGTCTCACCACGGCGGGCCTGATCGGTCTGGTCTGCGGCAACTCCCCGGCACTCGTGAGCGTGTACGGATCCCCCGGACCGGTCACCGGCACGAACCCGCTCGCCTTCGGGGTGCCGCAGCGATCCGGCTCTCGCGCCTTCGATCAGGCCAGCAGCGCCACCGCTTGGGTGAACGTCCGCGATGCCGCCGAGCGCGGCGAGCCGATCCCGGAGGGGTGGGCCAACGACGGGGACGGCGAGGCGACCACGGATGCGACGGCCGCCCTGGACGGCTCCCTCCTGCCCTTCGGCGGAGTGAAGGGCGCGAACATCGCCATCATGGTGGAGCTGTTGGCGACACTGGCGGGAGGGTCCTTCTCCCTCGATGCGACGGGGAGCTCTGGCTCGGAACCGCCCCGACTGGGACTCTTCGCCCTCGCGATCGATCCCGCGGCTTTCGATGCCACCGCTCTCGATCGCGTCGAACGGCATTTCGCGCGCGACGACGCGTCGGGCCTCGAGGCGTTCGGTCGTCCGCGGGAGCCGCTGACACGAATAGACATCGAGGAATCGCTGCTGGAGCGTCTCGCCGAAGCGGCGCGATAGGCGCTCGTCGGCCGCCGTGGGGAACGGCGGCCAACGAACGAGGCACAGCACCCCATCGATGTGCGACCTTGGGGACGGTCGCAGGTCGGCGGGGAAAGCCGGGAGTGCTGTGTCGTCGCCCTGGGAAGGCGACCATTGAACGGTATCCGCGACGCGTCCCGCCCGGTGAAATATCAGTGCGCGCTCAGCCCGTGGTGAGGTCGTCGAGCACGTACACGTAGAGGTCGCCGACGATATCGGCGCCCTCGTGCTGCGCTGCGCTGTCGACCGCGTCGAGGAGCGCGGCGATCGCGCCGCACACCATCGCCGCATGGTGATCCCGCCCGAGGTGCGTGAAGCCGAGGACGAGTGCCGGGCGCTTCGCGGCATGCATCGCCTCGAGGTAGGGGTTGCGCGAGAAGGACGCCAGCACCTGGAAGAGGTTCCAGGTCAGTCCCGACGCGGTGCGGTGATCGACGCGCGGCGCGCGCCACGCGGCCATCGCCTGCTCGGCGGCTCCGCGGAACTCCCGACGCTCCTCCAAGGTCGCGCGGGCGATGCCCAGGCTCGTCGCGAGCGTCGACAGCCCGGCGCACTCCGCGACGACGGCAGCGAGCCACGCCTCGGTGGGGGTGGCCACGACGGAGGACTTGTGCGGGCGGGCCTCGACCAGGTGCCGCGCCGTGAGAATCGAGATCGCCTCGCGCACCGTGTTCGGCGCGGCATCGAGCTCCTTCGAGAGCTTCGAGATCTTGAGCGGCGCGCCCGGCGCGAGCTCTCCGGTCTCCATCTTCCTGTTCAGCGCTTCCACCACGGAGTCCAGTCGCGTCGGCACGGGGGCGGGCGCGGCGAGCTCCTTCCGGTCGACCAGGTCCAGGATCTCGACCGAGACGAAGGAGGAGGTGCCCGCCAGCGGATCCGCGTCGCCCCTACTCACGCGGGAGCCGCCAATCGCCGGTGATCGCCGCGCGGAGCCGCTCCACCGTCGTGATGCGGAAGAGCTCGAAGACCGCGTCGCGTGCGGCGGCGCCGTCCCGAGCTCGGAGCGCGACCCGAAGCGGCTCGAGGAGCGCGCGCTGTCGTTCCCCGAGCCACTCCGGAAGCGGGCTGTCCTGCACCGAGCGGCTCAGATGCAGGACGAGGTTGCGATCCAGGATCTCGGTCACGATCGCGTTGTCGGCGAGTTCGATCACCTCGATCCACAGCGCGAACCAGAGCCGCAGCCCCTCGGGCATGCCGCCGCGGGTGAGGTCGGAGTCGAGGATCGCCTGCATCCGGGCGTCCAGGGACTCGAGCTGGGCGTCGGTGAGAGTGGGGAACACCTTCGCCGCCGCGTAGGCGATCAGCGCCCCGGCGGCCTCGGCGCGGTCCGCCTGCGCCTGGAGGTCGATCGGGGCCACCCGGGTGAAGCGGTTCGAGCTCATCTCGACCAGGCCGACGTCGGTCAGACGGATGAGCGCTTCCCGGATCGGCGTGCGCGAGACGCCGTACTCGGCCTGCAGATCCTGATCGCGGATCTCCTCCAGCGGCGCCAGGCGGCCCGTCACGATCTCCTGAGCCAGCCGGGCGTAGACCTGATCGCGGATCAACGTCCGCGGGCGAGCTTTCGTCGAGGGCGTCGGCTCGTCCGTCATACCGGCCAGAATAGCCAGCCGACTCTCGTTCTGTCAGTCACCCTCGGTCCGATGGCGTCCTCCCCGGGGATCGCGGGCGCCGAGCAGACTCACGCCAGGGCGCCGGCCAGGTCGGCTGCGACCGTCCGCGCGCGATCCCGGAGCGCGGCGAAATGCGCCTCGGTGTCCTCGATGCCGTCGCCGAGGGAGTCGTGCAGCAGGATGACCTGACTGTCCGCGATGCCGCTGAGCTCCGCGATGCCGACGTTGAGCTGTCGGGTGATCATCTCGTCGTAGCCCCGCTTGCGGAACGCCTCCGCGCTCTCGCCCGCCAGGCCGATCCAGCGGGCGGCGGCGATGCCCGAGCGGCGACCGCCGCCGTAGAACAGCCCGTTGTTCCACACGCGGTCGATGTAGCCCTTCATGATCGCGGGCACCGAGTACCACCACACCGGGAAGACGAACACGACGGCGTCCGCACCCGTCGTGCGCGCGGCGAGCTCCATCACCTCCGGCGTGTACTGCTTGTCGAGGTTGTTCCAATCGGGTTCGTCGGCCTCCCACACGATCGGGTCCACGCCTTCGCGATGGAGGTCGAGCTCATCCACCTCGAAGCCCTGGGCGGTCAGCTCCTCGATCACGTCCGCGGTGACCGCCGCCGTGAGCGAATCGGTGCGGGGGTGAGCCCAGACCACCAGTGAGCGCTTGCTTGCCATTGCCGTTCTTCTCCTCTTGATTCGACGCTGCATCCGCGATCGGGCATGCCGAAGCACCGCCGAGGGGGCGGGGCCGGTCGCGGACGAGCACGCACGGGATGTGCGCTGACCGAGGTGCAGGAGACGATTGCCCGCCCGCTCCTCAGCACGTACATTGAGTCAAACAGGACACTGGCAAAAGCAGAAGTATGCACATTTCGGTCCAGTACAGACAGTTTGGATAGTGACATGCGTGACAAGACCGCGGCGGCGATCGCCGTGTGCTCCGTCGAGACGACCGTGAGCATCATCGGCGGATGCTGGAAGCTCACCATCATCCAGGAGCTGCTCGACCGCACCCTGCGCTACGGCGAGCTCCGACGCGCGGTCGGCGAGGTGACCGATCGGGTCCTGACGCGGCAGCTGCGCGAGCTCGAGGACGACGGGCTCGTCCACCGAGAGGTCTACGCCGAGGTGCCACCGCGCGTCGAATACTCTCTCACCCCGATGGGCGAGACGCTGCGTGCGCTCGTGCGCGACATGGATGCGTGGGGCCAGACATGGGTCGCCGCCCAGCAGCCCGCCACGTCGGATCCGGCGCGGAGCGCCGCCTAGGGACGCCGGCCGAGGCATCCCCGCTACGCGTCATCCGCATCCCACATCGTGTAGGAGATGACGCCGGTGGGGAGTCCGTCGAGGGGCGCGACGAGCTCGCTCTCCACGCCCACGATGCGTCCGGTCGCGGTCGACACCAGGACGGTCTCGACACGCTCCGGGATGACCGACGACACCTGCAGCCCGATCACGTCGCGCCCGAGGCGATCGGTGGTCTCGCCGCGGACCGTCACCCCGCCTGCATCCGCCAGGAGGTCGAGGAGCGTCGCGTGCTGTTCGTCGTCGAGGGTCCAGTACTGCAGGAGTCCCGTGATCGCGGCCAGCAGCTCGCCCGACGACGACTCGGCCGTGACGCCGAACGGGGCCAGTGCCGCTTCCATCTCCGCCGGCGTGCTGCCGTGGAGGTTGCGCACCTCGGCGGGGAGGGCGAAATCCTCCGGTGGGGTGACGACGGTGTCGATGACCTCTCCGGGCTCGTAGGGACTCGGGTCCACGCCGTCCGGAAGATCATCCGTCCAGGAGGAGTCGGCCGCGATGATCGTGGACGTCGCCGTCTCGCCGGGGCCCCAGACGAAGTGGATGTCCTGCGGGACGATCTCCACGCGCATCTCCGTCATGTCCACGCTCCATCCCCACACGATGGTGCGCACGCTCGACTGCTGCGCGACGTCGGGGAGCGCGGCCAGACGGTCGGTCGCCCTCTCGATGACGTCGGCGAGCGCAGGCGCGGCGGTGTACTGCAGCGGAGGCGGGGTGAGGGCGACGGCCCGCTGGGCGGGGCTCAGGACGCTGACGGCCACGAGCGCCGCGACGGCCAGGGCCACGGTTGCCGTGGCGATCCCGGTCCACAGCAGGCGCGGATGCCGCTGCCGTCGTGTCGGCCGGTGGGTGCCGCGGATGATGCTCTCCCGCACGGCGATGTCGGCGGCACTCGGGCGTGAGCTGCCCGCGGCGCGGGGCACCGGGTCGGCGGCGCGGAAGATCCGGTCCAGGTCGTCGTCCGAGGAGGTCATCGTGGGCCACCTCCCTCGAGCTTCTCGCGGAGCTTGGTCCGCGCCCGGGTCAGCGTCGTCCACACGGCTCCCTCGCTGGTGCGGAGCACCTCTGCGACTTCCCGTGCACTCAGGTCGTCCCAATAGGTGAGGACGACGACCTGGCGCTCGCGAGCACTGAGCTCGGCGATCGCCGTGCGCACCGCCAACGCCTCCAGGGGGTCGAGCCCGGGCCCCGGGGCCTCCACCCCGCGCACGAGCGCCTCCCAGGCGCGCTCCTTGGAGCGGGTGCGCCGGGCACGATCACGGATCTTGTTGTCGGCGGTCCGCAGGAACCAGGTCACCGGCATGGGGTTCGACGGATCGAGCTTGCGCCAGGCGACGACGAACACCTCGGCCGTCAGCTCGTCGACTTCTGCCTGGTTGTCGACGAAGCACTCGAGATGGTGGCGCACTCGAGACCAGTGCTCGTCGAACAGGCGCCGGAACACCACGTCCTTGTGGTCACCGCCGTGTCCCGATGCCGCGGCAGCCGCGTTCGTCCTGCGCCGGCGATTCGGCACCCACGCGGCCCGCATCGACCGCTGCGTCTCCGGGGAGTGGCCGGCGAACACCAGGGGGCGGGAGTACCCGAGTCGAAACATGGGCTCCTCACTCACATGCCGGTGGCCGGTCGGTCCAGGCTATCCACGGTCACAGGCGGCGGCGAAGGGGAGGAGCGCTGGCATGCTTCCACCCTCACCCGGGATCGTCCGAGGTCCTGCGCGATCGCCTCCGCTCTTTGGGCCGGGAACCACGTTCCTTACAGACTTTCTGCGTGTCCGACCCGCGCCGTGATGAGGGCGGAAAAGCGCCGCGGCCTCCGCCAATAATGGCTCTGGCCGCACGGTTCGCGGCCCGAGAGGAGCAGTTGTGGCGGCGATCGAGATCACGAACGTCCGATTCGAGGGACGCGTGCGCGGGCCGGAGGTGATCACCGCCTATAAGTGGGTCTCGCGGGAGAGCGGCAGGGTCGACTGGACGGACCGGCCGACCATGATCACCTGGATCGACAACGGGAACAAGGCGTTCGTCGGGCGGGGGTACAGCCAGGTGAACGTCGCCATCGTGCGTCCCGCCGACGGGGAGCCGTATCTGCGCGCGTTCGCGGACGACGCGTGGAACAACGACCTGGAGAACCTGCCGCCGTTCTGAGGACTACGTTGGACCCCATGAACACGACCGACAGCCGCGGGAACGAGCGTCACCACGCGGTGGATCGGCTCGCGATCACGGCCATCGCGGTGTCGATCCTCGTCCTGATCGGGGGGATCACCTTCACCGTGCTCGGCCTCATCGTGGGTCGCACGGACGGACGCATCCTGCTCGGAGTCGTCCTGCTCCTCGGCGGCGCGATCGCACTCGCGTGGGGCGTCGGGCGTCTGAGGCGCCTGGCGAGCCTCACCCCCGATGCCATCATCGACCCGGGAGCGGATCCCGAGCGCTGACCGCGGCGGTCGGCAGGCTATGCGTCGGTCGGCGGGAGGAGCCCCGTCATCCGGCCTTCGCCCGTGCGGACCGCAATGGCCTCGAGATCTTCGTTCCCTTCCCAGTCCGTCGGGATCTCGATCACGCTCCGGCGCCGGAAGCGCACGAGGTCGCCATTGGACACCTCCGGCTCGTCCGATGAGCGGTAGGGGTCGTCGATCACGCCGGTGAGTTCGTCGCCATCGACACCTGTGATGCGGGCGTAGGGGCTGACGATCCACCCCCTCGAGTAGTCCTCGAACTGCTGGACCTGGATTCGAACGACATGACCGGGGGAGAGAGCCTGCAGGATGGCGGGGTCGAGCAGCCATCCGGACCAGTCGCTGAGACCGTCGTCATGGGTCGGAATCTTCCATGAGCGTTCTTCCATAGGCACAGCGTAGGCCTGCGGCATCCGGATGGGCCCTGCTGCCGGGCAGCCGTGCACACAAGAAGCGCCGGTCGGGACCAGGCCCGACCGGCGCTTTCTCTCTACGAACTGTTCACCCTGAAGAACGAACAGAACTCGCTGTGCGCGAGGGGGGACTTGAACCCCCACGTCCTTACGGACACTGGCACCTGAAGCCAGCGCGTCTACCATTCCGCCACTCGCGCGAGTGTCTTGTTCCGAAGAACTCAACTTTCCGAGGATATCACGCGATTTCACCCTCTGTTGCACACCCCTGGGAGGCGATCGGCGGCGTTCCCCCAGGACACCTGGCTACGATGTGTCTACCGGTCGGCATGCCAGAGGAGCCCAGTGGGACTACTTGACAGCTTTGAGAAGGGTCTCGAGCGCGCAGTCAACAGCGCGTTCGCGAAGACCTTCCGCAGCGGCATTCAGCCGGTGGAGATCGCTTCGGCGCTCCGGCGTGAAGCCGATACGAAGGCTGCGGTCGTGAGCCGCGACCGCATCATCGCGCCCAACAGTTACGTCGTACGTCTCAGCACCGACGATGCGGAGCGGATGCTCGGCCTCGGCGGCGCCCTCACCGACGAGCTGCACGCTCTCCTCACCAAGCACGCCAAGGCCCAGGGCTACAGCTTCGCCGGACCGCTGTCGATCAACCTCGAAGCCGACGAGAAGGTCGCGACGGGCACCGTGCGCGTGAACTCGGGCACGGTCGAGGGCCGGGTCAGCTGGCAGGCCGTGGTCGACGTCGACGGCCGCCGCCACTCGATCTCGCGGGCGCGCACCGTCATCGGCCGCGGCACGGATGCCGACATCACGATCGCGGATGCCGGTTCGAGCCGCAAGCACGTCGAGATCCTGTGGGACGGCGAGCGCGCCATGCTGCGCGACCTCGGCTCCACCAACGGCACCAAGGTCAACGGCCAGAAGCTCCGTGAAGCCGCCCTGCCCTCCGACACGACCATCACGATCGGACGCACCGACCTGGTGTTCCGCATCGTCCCCGTGGCCAGCCCGTCGCGTCCCGCGCCTCGGGGCGACGACGCCACCCGAGCGTTCGGAGCCCTCGGTTGAGTGAACTGATCCTCCTCCTGCTCCGCATCGGGTTCCTCGTCCTGATGTGGTTCTTCGTGTTCGGCGTCGTCTACTCGCTGCGCGCCGACCTGTTCGGCGTGCGCGTGCGCAAGCTCCCGGCCGAAGCCGCGGCGGGCGTCTCCGCTCCCGCACCGGCGGCGGCCCCCGCGTCGAAGCCGGCGTCCTCCCGCCCCTCGAGCGGACCGGCCACGGTCGCGACGGCGAAGCGCCTGGTGATCACCTCGGGCCCGAAGGCCGGCCTCGAACTGCCGCTCAGCGCCGACTCGCTCACGATCGGCCGCTCCAGCGAGTCCGCCCTCGTGATCCGCGACGACTACACGTCCAGCCACCACGCCCGCCTGATGCTGCGGGGCGACAGCTGGGCGATCCAGGACCTCGACTCCACGAACGGCACTTTCGTCGCAGGGCAGCGCGTGTCCGGCTCGCCCGTCGCCCTCTCGCTCGGCACGCCCATCAAGGTGGGCGCCACGACCTTCGAGCTGCGAGCCTGACGCCGGCATGGTCTTCGAGGGCTCGAGCGTCGCGATCTCCCATACCGGGAAGGTCCGCTCCAACAACCAGGACTCCGGATACTCCGGGGCGAACCTGTTCGTCGTCGCCGACGGCATGGGCGGCCACGCCGGTGGAGACGTCGCCTCGAGCATCGCCATCCAGCGCCTGGAGCCCCTCGACCAGGCGTACGCCTCCCCGGAAGACGCGCAGGCCTCGCTGCAGGCGGCCGCGACCACGGCGGCGGGCGACCTCATCCGCGCCGCGAAGGACCGCCCGGAACTCGCCGGCCTCGGCACCACCGTCAGCGCGATCATCATGGTCGACGAGTATGCGGTCATCGGCCACATCGGCGACTCCCGCATCTACCTGTACCGCGACGACGCGCTCACCCAGATCACGGCCGACCACACGTTCGTGCAGCGCCTGGTCGACTCCGGCCGCATCACTCCGGAAGAGGCCCGTTACCACCCGCGCCGCTCGGTGCTCATGCGCGTCCTCAGCGACATGGACTCCGACCCCGAGCTCGACATGTTCGTCATGCACACCCAGCCGGGCGACCGCTGGCTGCTGTGCTCGGACGGCCTGTCCGGCGTGGTCGACGAGCCGCACATCCTCAAGGCGATGCAGCTCGGGCTCGCTCCCGGCCGCACCGCGGACAACCTCCTCAAGCAGGCCCTCGACGGCGGAGCTCCCGACAACGTCACGATCGTGCTGGTCGACGTCGGCGGACAGCACCCGATCCACTCGGGCACCCCGACCATCGTCGGTTCCGCGTCGAACCCCGACGGCGTCTACGTGCCGCCGGTGCGTCCTCCGCGCGGCAACTGGCTGCACCCGGTGCGCCAGGCCGCGAACGAGCCCAGCCACTTCGAGCCGGCGCCCGAGTACCTCGAGGAGCTCATCGAAGAGGATCGCCGTCGCGCCAGGCGTCGCCGTCTCGGCTGGATCGCTGGAGCCCTCGTGGTCGTCGCGATGCTCTGCGTCGCCGCGTTCGCTGCGTACAGCTGGACCCAGACGCGCTACTTCATCGGCGCCGACGACGACAGCGTCGTGATCTTCCAGGGCGTGCAGCAGAACATCGGACCGATCACCCTGTCCACCCCGATCCAGGACACCGACATCCTCCTCGCCGACCTCCCGCCCTATCAGCGCGCCTCGGTCGAGAGCACGATCACGGCACGCTCGCTGTCCGACGCGATGGCGATCGTCGACCGCCTGCGCGCCGGGGCCGAGGCGAACGCGATCCCGCAGACCCCGCTGCCGACGCCTCTCCCCACGCCGAGCGAGACCCCGACCGGGGGTGCAGGATGAGCACCGACGTGCAGGCGGACACCACCGTCATCAAGGCGTTGAAGCGTCTCCGGATGCCGCAGACCCAGCGCAACCGCGAGTTCTGGCTGCTGCTGTTCGCGTGCGCGATCAGCGGCGGAGCGCTCACTCTCGTGCAGCTGGGGGCTCTCGGCGTCATCGACCCGATGATCCTCGCGATCGGCGGCGGCCTGGCGGCCCTCGCGTTCGCCCTGCACATCGTGCTGCGCTTCGTCGCCTCCGACGCCGACCCGTTCGTGGTGCCGATCGCCACGCTGCTCACGGGCCTGGGCATCGCGATGATCTACCGCATCGACATCGCGTTCAAGAACACCGGGTGGAACGCATATTCCACCAAGCAGCTCGCCTGGACCGCGATCTCGCTCGCGGGCGCCATCGCGGTCGTGATCCTGCTGCGCAATTACCGGATCCTGTTCCGTTACACGTACATCTTCGGCCTCGCCGGAATCCTCCTGCTGCTGCTGCCGTTCGTCCCGGGTCTGCGCATCCCCGACGCCAACGCCGCCGTGTGGGTGTCGCTGGGCGGCGCCTTCGCCTTCCAGCCCGGTGAGCTCGCCAAGATCTGCCTGGCCATCTTCTTCGCCGGCTATCTGGTGCGCACCCGCGAGAGCCTCACCTCCGTCGGCAAGCGGGTCCTCGGCATCACCTGGCCGCGCATGCGCGAGCTCGGACCCGTGCTCGTCGTCTGGCTCATCTCGCTGGGCATCATCGTCTTCCAGCGCGACCTCGGCACCGGAACGCTGATCTTCGGCATGTTCGTCGCGATGCTCTACGTCGCGACCGGCAAGACCAGCTGGGTGCTCATCGGCCTCGCCCTCGTCGTCGCCGGTGTCGCCGTCGCGACCCAGATCCTCACCTACGTGCACGGCCGCTTCATCAACTGGCTGTTCCTGTTCGATGCCAACCAGGTCGACCCGGACGTCGCCGGCTACCAGCCAATGCAGGGACTGTTCGGCCTCGCGCGCGGCGGACTCATCGGCACCGGCTGGGGCCAGGGCCGCCCCGAGGTCACCCCGCTCGCCCACAGCGACTACATCATCACCAGCCTCGGCGAGGAGCTCGGGCTGATCGGCCTGTTCGCGATCCTCTGCCTGTACATGGTGTTCGTCAGCCGCGGCATGCGCATCGGCCTCGCCGGTCAGGACGACTTCGGCAAGCTGCTCGCCACCGGGCTCTCGTTCACGATCGCGCTGCAGGTCTTCATCATGGTCGGCGGCGTCACGCGACTGATCCCGCTGACCGGTCTGACCACGCCGTTCCTCGCCGCCGGTGGATCGTCCCTCGTGGCGAACTGGCTCATCGTGGCCCTGCTGCTGCGCATCTCCGACGGCGTCCGCCGCCAGCCCCGGGTGGTGATCGGCTGACATGACCAAAGAACTCCGCCGCCTCAGCATCATCATGCTGTTCATGTTCATCGCGCTGTTCGCCGCGACCAGCTGGATCCAGGTCGTCGAGGCCGACAGCCTCGCGCAGAACAGCCACAACAAGCGCACCCGTCTCGACAGCTACGAGATCCAGCGCGGATCGATCATCGTCGACGGCGCCGCGATCGCGAACTCGGTGCCCAGCGACGACCGGTACCAGTTCCAGCGCGTGTACACGGATGCGCCGATGTGGGCTCCCGTCACCGGCTACTTCAACGCCGCACTCGATTCGCGGACCGGCATCGAGCAGGCCATGAACGCCGACCTCTCGGGAACCGGCGCGAACGCCTTCCTCGGTGAGGTGGAGCGCATCCTCTCCGGCCAGCCGCAGCGCGGATACAGCGTCGAGCTGTCCCTCAGCGCCAGAGCGCAGAAGGCGGCCTACGAGGCGCTCGGCGGCCTCAAGGGCGCGGTCGTCGCGATGGACCCGAAGACCGGTCGCATCCTGGCGATGGTCTCGACCCCCGGGTTCGACACGAACCTGATGGCGACGCACGATGCGAACGCCGCGAACACCACGTTCGACCAGCTCGTCGCCGACCCGAACAAGCCCCTCTCCAACCGGGCCATCGCCGGCGACCTCAACCCTCCGGGCTCGACCTTCAAGATCGTCGTCGCCGCCGCCGCCTACGCGACCGGCGAGTGGACACCGGAGTCGACCCTGCCGAACCCGATCTCCTACACGCTCCCGCAGTCCTCCAGCCGCGTCTCCAACGCCTGGGGCGGCAAGTGCGGTCCCGGAGCCACGGTCACGATCGCCGAGGCCATCCGCCTCAGCTGCAACATCCCGATGGCCGAGCTCGCGGTCGAGCTCGGCGACGACACGATCCGCGAGATGGCGGAGAAGCTCGGCTTCAACAAGTCCTTCGAGACCCCGCTGAAGTCGACGCCGTCCAGCTACCCGCGTGCGCTCGACGACGCGCAGACCGCCCTGAGCGGATTCGGTCAGGGACAGGTCACCGCGACCCCGCTGCAGATGGCGATGGTGTCCGCCGGGATCGCGAACGACGGCGTCGTCATGAACCCCCGGATGGTGGATGCCGTGATCGGCAACGACCTGTCGGTCATCAAGGCCTTCGAGGACAGCGAGTTCGGCCGTGCGATGGAGGCCGACGTGGCCGACGACGTCACGTCGGCCATGGTCGCGAGCGTCGCTACGGGCGCGGCCCAGGGTGCAAGAATAGACGGGATCGACGTGGCCGGTAAGACGGGCACCGCAGAGAACGGAAACAGGCCGCACACGTTGTGGTTCACCGGTTTCGCACCGGCGAACGACCCCGCGGTCGCAGTAGCGGTCGTCGTCGAAGACGGCGGCGGACAGGGACAGTCAGGAAGCGGCGACACCATCGCTGCTCCGATTGCGAAGAAGGTCATAGAGGCGGTGCTGGGCAGATGAGGCCGACGCAGGGTGTGTCGTTCGGTGGTCGTTACGAGCTGCAGTCGCGTATCGCGATCGGTGGCATGGGCGAGGTGTGGGAAGCGACGGATCACGTCATCGGACGTACCGTCGCCATCAAGATCCTCAAGGACGAGTACATGGGGGACCCCGGGTTCCTCGAGCGGTTCCGCGCCGAGGCGCGGCACGCAGCTCTCGTCAACCATGAGGGCATCGCCAGCGTGTTCGACTACGGCGAGGAGAACGGCAGCGCCTATCTCGTCATGGAGCTCGTCCCCGGCGAGGCGCTCTCGACCGTGCTCGAGCGGGACGGTGCGCTGAGCGCCGACAAGACGCTCGACATCGTCGCGCAGACGGCATCCGCCCTGCAGGCCGCGCACGCCGCGGGCCTCGTGCACCGCGACATCAAGCCGGGCAACCTGCTGATCACGCCGGACGGCCGCGTCAAGATCACCGACTTCGGCATCGCCCGCATCGCCGACCAGGTCCCGCTCACCGCGACCGGTCAGGTCATGGGAACGGTGCAGTACCTGTCGCCCGAGCAGGCGTCGGGCCACCCGGCGTCGCCCGCGACCGACACCTACTCGCTCGGCATCGTCGCGTACGAGTGCCTGGCGGGCAAGCGTCCGTTCACCGGCGAGTCGCAGGTGGCCATCGCGATGGCCCAGATCAACGAGCAGCCGCCGCCGCTGCCGCCGACCGTGCCGATCCCGGTGCAGAACCTCGTCATGGCGATGATCGCCAAGAAGCCCGCCGACCGTCCCTCGTCCTCCGCGACGGTGGCTCGGGCGGCGCAGGCGCTTCGTCGTGGCGACCTGAACTCCGCGGCGATCGCCGTCCCCGCGATCGCGACCGGCGGCATCGCCGGCGACGACGACGCGACCCGGATGCTGACCGCATCCGGCGACGACGGCACCACGCGCATCCTCCCCACCACCGCACAGCTCCCCACCGAGGACGCTGCGGAGGAGGAGAAGAAGAAGAAGCGCAGCCCGTGGACCTGGCCGCTGATCGCCCTGATCGTCCTGTTGGCGATCGCGCTCGGTGGCACCGTCTGGGGGATGCTCGCGAACCAGGGCAACGGGGACGCCGACGCCACGCCCAAGCAGAGCAGCTCGTCCCCGCCTCCGTCGACGCCGTCGACGCCGCCGCCGACGACACCCGAGGAGACTCGCGTCGACGTCACCGCGCTGAACCTGAACGGCATGGACTGCGGCGGCGCCACCTCGACCCTCAAGGGCGCCGGGTTCGACAGCGAGATCACCTGCGTCGACGGCGACCCGGCACCCTCGGATGCCGAGGTCGGCAAGGTCTACCGCGTCGACCCCACGGGCAACGTCGAGAAGACGCAGCCCATCACGCTCACGGTCTACGCCGCTCGGACGGCCGTTCCGACGCCCACCGACACCCCGACCATCACGGGCGACCCGGTCGCCGGCAGCACGGTGACCATCTCCTGGGGCACCGGATTCACCTGCCCGAGCGGCACCACGCTCTCGGGGTATGTCGTCTCGCTCCAGAACGGCACGTTCGTGTCGGGCGGTCCCAACTTCCAGCCGACGCAGCGCAACACGCAGGTGAAGGTCGGCGACACCGTGGGTCAGCAGCTCCTCGTCACCTACCAGGGCATGTGCTCCGGTGGCGACCAGCGCACCTCGGCCGCCTCGCCGCCGCTGTCCGTGACGATCGTCGCCGCGCCCGACCCGGGCGAGGGTGACGACGGTGGCGGCACCGACGGGTAGCCTTTAGTCCAGCTCAGCAGCAGTCGTTTTCCAGGGGGTAGTACGTGTCCACAGAGCCACGGGTCATCGCGGGTCGATACCGCGTCGACGAGCTCATCGGGCATGGCGGGATGGCGAAGGTCTACCGCGGGTACGACCTGACCCTGGGGCGCGAGGTCGCGATCAAGATCCTCGACCCCGAGCTCGCCCGTGACACGGCGTTCCGCACGCGCTTCCGGCTGGAGGCGCAGGCCGCTTCGCGGATGTCGCACCCGTCGATCGTCCGCGTGTTCGACGCCGGCGACCCCTCGGCCAGCGACAGCTCCTCCGACGAACCGCCGTACATCGTGATGGAGCTCGTCAAGGGTACGCTGCTCAAGGACATCATCTCCGCGGGCCCCGTGCCGGTGGCCGATGCGGTGCGCTACGTCGACGGCATCCTCGAGGCCCTCGACTACTCGCACCGCGCGGGCGTCGTGCACCGCGACATCAAGCCCGGCAACGTCATGGTGACCGACAAGGGTCAGGTCAAGGTGATGGACTTCGGCATCGCCCGAGCCGTCTCCGACTCCTCCTCGACCGTGGCCGAGACCACGCAGATCATCGGCACCGCCGCGTACTTCTCGCCCGAGCAGGCGAAGGGCGAGCCGGTCGATGCCCGCGCCGACCTCTACTCGACCGGTGTGGTGCTGTACGAGCTGCTCACGGGCCGCCAGCCGTTCCGCGGAGAGTCGCCCGTCGCGGTCGCCTACCAGCACGTCAGCGAGACGCCGATCCCGCCGACCGAGGTCAACGAGGACGCCCCCGGCGCGCTCGACCCGATCGTGCTGCGCGCTCTCGCGAAGGACCCCTACCAGCGGTACTCGGATGCTGCGCACTTCCGCGCCGCACTGGACGCGGCCGTCACCGGGAACGCTCCGACGCGCAAAGAGCTCGGAGCGCTGACCAGCGAGCTCTACGGACCGAGCCCGCGGCAGGCGCAGGAGACGGCGCGTTCGCTGCGCCAGCTCAGCACCGACACCACCATGACCAGGACCCAGTCCGGCCCGCCGGTCGCCTGGATCTGGGCGGGTGTGGCACTGCTGGCCGTGCTGCTGGCCTCGGTGCTGTTCTGGGTCGTGACGATCAGCGGGCGTCCGTCCGAGATGCCCAGCACGTCCCGCGTGATCCCGAACCTCGTCAACGTCTCCTCGGAGCGCGCGCAGGACGACCTGGCGAAGCTCGACCTGGCGTCGACGATCGTCTTCGAGTCGAGCGCCGAGATCACCGAGGGGAACGTCATCAGCACCGACCCCGAGGCCGGCGTCTCGGTGGAGGAGGGCACGACGGTCACCGTCCACGTCTCCTCCGGTGTGGAGACCGCGGTGGTGCCGAAGATCGAGGGCATGACGCTCGCGGACGCGACGAAGGCACTGAAGGCCGCCGGCCTCGAACTCGGCACCGTGATCCAGCGGAACGACAAGGCCCTGCAGGCGGACACGGTGATCTCCTCGAGCGAGAAGCCCGAGTCGGAGGTGGCACCGGGCACGGTCATCAACCTCGTCGTCGCCAGCGGCAAGGTGACTCTCACCGACCTGGTCGGCTGGACGGTCGACGCCGCCACCACGAATCTCACCGATCTCGGGCTCACGCCCACGCCCGTGGAACAGGCCGACTGCCCCGCGACGGACCCGCCGACCGTGCAGTCGATGTCCGTGGCGCCGGGTGACGTTCCGATCGGTTCGCCGGTCGAGCTGCGGTTCTGCACCGGCGACTGACGCCCCTCGCAGATCCAGCCTGCGACCGCCGTCAGCGGGACAGCGGGTGCAGACTCTCCGCGCGCGCCACGGCGTCGCGATCCCCGCACAGTTCCAGCCAGTTCGCCAGCAGACGGTACCCGCCTTCGGTGAGGACGCTCTCGGGGTGGAACTGCACGCCGCGCATCGGCAGGTCACGGTGTTCGAGCGCCATGACCGTCCCGTTCTCGGTCCAGGCTGTCACGATCACCTCGGCGGGAAGGTCGGCGGCCGCGAGAGCCAGCGAGTGGTACCGACCGGCGTCGAACGGCGAGGGGATGCCGGCGAACAACGCCGATCCGTCATGCTCGACGGGGGAGACCATCCCGTGCATGAGCTCCGGCGCCGCGCTCACCGCAGTACCGAAGGCCGCGCCGATGGTCTGGTGCCCGAGGCACACGCCGAGCGTCGGCATCCGCAGCCGCGCGGCGATCCGCACCGCCTCGAGGGAGACCCCCGCATCGGCGGGCGCTCCGGGACCGGGGGAGAGCAGGAGGGCGTCGTGGTCGGCGAGCATCCGCTCGAGGTCCGCGGCGTCGAGGGCGTCCGACTCCACCAGCTCGGTTTCGGCGCCGAGTTCGTGGAGATAGCCGACGAGCGTGTGCACGAAGCTGTCGTGGTTGTCCACCACGAGGACCCGCGTCATTCGACGTCGACCTCACCCGGGGCGATGATCGGGCTCACCCACGGGAACACGTACCAGAACAGGCCGTAGAGGATCGCGGCCACGACGACCACGAGGATGAGGACGCGCAGCCACCACGGACCGGGCAGCAGGCGCCAGATTGCGGCGTACATCAGTCTTCTCCCTCGTCGGCGTGCACGATCACACGGATGGCGCGGCCGGAGGAGGCGGCGTCTCGGTCAGAGCGGTCGGGGGTCCCTCGGCGCGAGGCTGGAAGCTTTCGAACACCCCGTAGGCGACGATGCGTTCGGCGAGGGAGTAGAGGGGGGAGCAGGCGGTGAGCGTGATGTACTGCTCACCCGTCTGCTGCTCGGGCATCTGCGGCACGTCGGCGAGCACATCGGTCTGCGTCGGCTTGACGTACTCGAGCGTGCGGAAGCGGTAGGTGTACCAGCCGTCGGGAGTCTCGACGACGATCGCGTCGTTCAACTGCAGCTTGTCGAGCTGGTTGAAGGGCTTGCCCCAGGTGGTGCGGTGACCGGCCATCGAGAAGTTGCCGACCTCGCCCGGCATCTTCGAGTCGGTGTAGACGCCGATCCCCTTCTGGTCGAGGGTACGGGCGCGACTCGTCCCCCCGTAGATGCCGAAGTTGTAGTCGGAGCCGAAGCGGGGGATGTGCATCTGTCCGAACCACTCCGCGTCGGCGGGTGCCGCGGGAACCGGCGGCACGTAGGTCGGGGTGCCATCGTCGCCCTCGACGACGGGCGGAAGGTCGGGCGCCTCCGCCTGTGCGAGCTGCTGCGAGATCGCCGCACCCTCTTCGTTCTTCTGGGCACTGATGATGATGTCGCCGATCCACATCTGCCAGGCCACGAACAGCAGGACGATCACTCCGGCGGTCAGCAGAAGCTCGCCGAGCACGCTCGCGAAGGTGGCGCGAGAACGTGGTCGTTCTCGCCGCGGGCGTCGCCCCCCAGGCACGACGGATGCAGTCATGCCGTGATCATATCCGGGAACGCTGAACGGATGCCGCTGGTCGCCGGACGTCCAGGGCCCTCGCCGCCTCGTCGGATGACAGGCGACATGGGTACAATGACGGCATGGCACGTGACCGTAAGACTGAAGAACCCGCCGTCGAGCGCGCCGAAGGCGACGCCGCTCCCAACGCCGTGTGGTTCAAGCCGGTGATGATCGGCTTCATGCTCCTCGGTCTAGTCTGGATCCTGGTCTTCTACATCTCGGGCATGCAGTTCCCGATCCCGGGGCTCTCCAACTGGAACCTGGCGATCGGCCTCGGCATCGCGCTGATCGGCTTCCTGATGACCACGCGCTGGCGCTGACGCCCCTCCCACCTCTCGAAAAAGGCCCCCTCGCATGGCGAAGGGGCCTTTTTCACATCTGCCCACAGGCCGTCCCCAGAGTTATCCACAGATCTCTCCACAGCCTGGGGAGAATTACATGGGTGTTATTCACAGGGGTTAACAACCCTGTTAACAACTCCGGATCAGGCCAGAAGGATCAGCGGCGGGACGAGGAAGACGACCACGAGCAACACGATCGTGAGCGCGACGAGCGACACGATCTGCCAGATCCGCTGCTCCGGTCGCTTCGTCTTGACGTAGATGAAGGCGACGAGGGCGCCGATGAGCAGGCCGCCGAGGTGCGCCTGCCAGGAGATCCGTCCGCCGCCGAACACCAGGCCGTAGACGAAGTTGATGCCGAGGATCACGAGGAGCCCGGTGACGTTCGCTCCGATGTGACGGCCGACGATGAGCAGCGCCGCCATGAGTCCGAAGATCGCTCCGGAGGCGCCGACGGTCGAGGTCAGGGGCGCGAGCACCGCGACCATGACCGACCCGCCGAGACCGCTGATGAGGTAGAGCGCGAGGAAGCGGGCCCTGCCGAGCATGGGCTCGAGGCTCTGGCCGAGCATCCACAGGGCGAGCATGTTGAGCGCCAGGTGGATGAAGTTGCCGTGCGCGAAGACGGCTGTCAGCAGCCGCCACGGCTCGAAGGGGAGCGGCGAGAGGTTGGGGTACAGGTACGGCGACGCGAAGAACAGCTGGTCCGTGATCTGCGGGCCGATGCCGGGGATCAGCTGCAGCAGTCCGATGAAGGACGTGACGGCGAGCAGGACGTAGGTGACGATGGGCCGACCGCTGCGGGTGATCGCCATCGCACCGCCGCTGCGGCTGCCCCAGCGGCGCTCGGCCTTCTTCTGCGCGGGGGTGCGGTTCTTGCGATCCGCGTTCATGCACTCCGGGCAGATGACGCCCACGGGCGCCGGTGTCTGGCACTCGGGGCAGATGGTGCGCATGCACCGCTGGCAGAGCACGAAGCTCTGCCGATCCGGATGCCGGTAGCAGAAGTTGTCGCGATTGCTCGTGAACTCAGGCGTGGTCATCCGGATCGGCCGCAGCTGTCGTCAGGCCGCGACGATGTCGATCGACTGCAGCACGACGGGCTGGTTCGGGCGGTCGCCCGAGCCGGTCGGGACGGCCGCGATCGCGTCGACGACGGCCTTGGAGGCGTCATCGGCGACCTCGCCGAAGATGGTGTGCTTGCCCTGCAGCCACGGCGTCGGGTCGGTGGTGATGAAGAACTGCGAGCCGTTGGTGCCCTCGGGCTTGCCCGTGATGGCGTTGCGACGGAGACCGGCGTTGGCCATGGCGAGGATGTAGGGCTCGTTGAAGTTGAGCTCCATGTTGATCTCGTCGTCGAAGTTGTAGCCGGGGCCGCCGACGCCCTGTCCGAGCGGGTCGCCGCCCTGGATCATGAAGTTCGGGATGATGCGGTGGAAGATGACGTCCTTGTAGAGAGGACCCTCGCCGGGCTTGCCGGTGGCGGGATCGGTCCACTCCTGGGTGCCGTCGGCGAGGCCGACGAAGTTCTTGACCGTCTTCGGGGCGTGGTCACCGAAGAGGTTGATGACGATGTCACCGTGGTTGGTGTGCAGGGTTGCGACATGAGAAGCGTGAGCCATGCCCTCATTCTCGCAGAGCTTCCGGTGAGTTGGCCGAGGTACGTACATCCGATCGCACGATGACGCAAGGCCCACGCGATTCCCTCCCTCCATCCAGCCTCTCGTGGCAAGATGGGGAACCCGTACTCCAATGGACAGGAGAGCATCGTGAGCCTCAGCCGCAAGCGGAAGAAGGAACTGCGTCGTCTTCAGAACGACGCGAACCAGCTCTGGGAGAACCAGCAGGTGCTCGTCGGTCACGCCGCCGATGTCGCCCGAGAGGCGGGCCGTCAGCTCGGCAACCTCAATCGTGAGCAGGTCGTCCCGGTCATCCAGGACACGTACAACCGCCGTGTCGCCCCGGTCGTCGACCGTGGCGTGAAGATCGGCAAGCACGTCGTCGACGACAAGTTCGTCCCGATCGTGGGCGGTGTCGTCGGTTCGGCGCTCACCGCGTGGGACGTCGCCAACGCCAAGCGCCACGGTGTCGCCGTGCAGGTGCGCAAGGCGACCGCGCCGCAGAAGAAGGGTCCGGGCCTCGGCTCGGTCATCGCGATCATCCTCGGCGCTGCCGCGGCCGTCGGCGTGCTCTACGCCGCATGGCAGGCACTGCGCGCGGATGATGAGCTCTGGGTCGCGGACGACCCGCTCGCCGCACCCGACGCGTGACTCCGTCTGATCTCGCCTCCGTCACCTCGGGTGACGGAGGCGATCAGCATGCGCGGGTCCGGGAGGCCGCCGCGGCCCGCGACCTGGACATCGAGATCCGCGAACGCCCGGCGGCCGGCAGCCTGTTCGAGGCGGCCGAACTGCTCGGCATCCCACCGTCCGGCATCGTGAAGACCCTCGTGGTGAAGAGGTCGGACGACACCTACCTGTTCGCCCTCATCCCGGGCGGGCGCTCGATCTCGTGGCCGAAGTTGCGCGCACTGGTGGGCGTGAACAAGCTGCGACTGCCCGAGCCGGAGCTGGCCCTCGCGGCCACCGGCTACGAGCGGGGCACCATCGTGCCGATCGGCAGCACCACCGACTGGCCGATCTACGCCGACGAGACCATCGTCGGCCAGCGGATCGCGATGGGTGCGGGGGCCCACGGGTACAGCCTGTTCGTGGAGGCCGACGACCTCATCTCCGCCTACGGCGCCACGGTCGCCGACATCTCGGTTCCCGAGAACCGCTGACCGTCCGACCCCGTTCGTCAAGCGTGTGGAGCGGACGAGACGTCAGAGGATGCCGGCCATGCGCATGGCGATATCGACGAGCTTCACGCGCTGCAGCTCCGCCACCGCCTTGCGGGGGAACCACTCGGCCATGTCGGTCGAGCCGTCGGTCTCGAACCGGAGCTTTCCCCCGGTGACCTGGGCGCGGTAGACGATGCGCAGGGTGTGCAGCGGATCCGCCGCCTTCTGCACGCGTCGACCGGCGGGGATCACCCGCGAGTGGATGCCGAGGAGCTCGCCGACCTTCACGGTGTAGCCGGTCTCCTCGCGGAGCTCGCGGCGAACCGCATCCTCCGGCGACTCACCGGGCTCGAGCCCGCCGCCGGGCATCGTCCACGCGACGCGGCGTCCCTCGGTCCAGCGCGCCAGCAGCAGCCGTCCGTCGTCATCGGTGACGACCGCATACGCCGCGACACGCAGGTCCATGGGTCACACACTATCCGTCGCCGGAGACCGGTGATGACCGCATGTCGGAGCGCCCTTCCCGCGATCGATCACGAATCGAGAAGCACACCGGCGCCCCGCGTCCGTAGTGTGATCTTCACACCGGCACCACGTCGAGAGGACCGATCATGGCCGAGAAAGAGAAGAACTTCAGCGCGGAAGAACGCGAGGCCATGCAGGCCGCCGCGAAGGAGGCTCGCACGCGGCGTTCCCGGGCGAAGAAGTCCCCGGAAGAGCTGAGAGCCGCGGGGGAGGCCGACATCAAGGAGGCCATCGAGAAGCTCACCCCCGAGGACCAGGCGCTCTGTCCAACAAGCTGCACGCGCTCGTCTCGGAGGTGGCCCCCGAGCTGGTGCCGCGCACGTACTACGGCATGCCCGCGTGGGGCCGTGACGGGAAGGTGCTCTGCTTCTTCCAACCGGCCAGCAAGTTCAAGGTGCGCTACGGCACGTTCGGCTTCGAGCCGATCTCGAACCTCGACGACGGCACCGTCTGGCCGACCGCCTACGCGGTCACCGACCTCACGAAGGCCGACCTGGAGTTCCTCGCCGAGCGCATCCGCCTCGCGATCAGCTGACCGCTGCGCAGAACAGGGTGCGCGGCCACACGGGCCGCGCACCCTGCGTTCCGCCGTTGCTCAGCCGTTGATGATCTGCGGCACCGCGACCGACTTGAGCCCCTCGACCCCGAACTCGAGGCCGTAGCCCGAGGACTTGTGGCCGCCGAACGGGATCATCGGATGCACTCCGCCGTGCGAGTTGATCCACACGGTGCCGGCCTGGATGCGCGCGGCCACCTTCCGCGCCTCCTCGCGCTCGCCCCAGACGGAGGCGCCGAGCCCGACGTCGAGGCCGTTGGCGCTGGCCACCGCGTCATCCACGTCGGTGTACCGGATGATCGGGAGTGCCGGGCCGAACTGCTCCTCGTCGACGAGAGCCACCCCGTCGGTCACATCGGCGACGAGGGTGATCGGGTAGAACAGTTCCCCGAGCTCAGTCGCCGGCGCTCCACCCGTGACGATGCGGCCGCCGTTGCGCGCGGCATCCTCCACCAGGTCCCGCACGATCTCGAACTGCGCACGGTTCTGCAGCGGGCCGAGCACGTTCTGCTCCTCGAGGCCGTTACCCATCGGCGTCTGCCGCGCCACGTCTGCCAGCGCCTCGACCACCTCGTCGTAGACGGAGTCGTGCACGTAGAGCCGCTTGAGGGCCGCGCAGGTCTGGCCGGTGTTGATGAACGCGCCCCAGAACAGGTCCTGCGCGATGGCCGCGGCATCGACACCGGGCAGCACGATCCCGGCATCGTTCCCCCCGAGCTCGAGCGTGAGCCGCGCGAGGTTCTGCGCCGAGCTCTCCACGATGCGGCGTCCGGTCGCGGTCGACCCCGTGAACATGACCTTGCCGATGTCGGGGTGCGAGGCGATCCGCGCCCCCACCTCGCGGTCACCGGCCACCCCGATCAGCACATCGCGGGGGAGCACCTGGTTCATGACCTCGATGAGCGCGAGGACGCTCAGGGTCGTGTATCCGCTCGGCTTCACGACCACCGTGTTGCCCATGCGCAGTGCCGGCGCGATCTGCCAGATGCCGATCATGAGGGGCCAGTTCCACGGTCCGATCGCGCCGACCACACCGATCGCGCGGTAGTGCAGCTCGGCATGGGTCTCGCCGTCGTCGACCACGACCTCCGGCTCCAGCGGCGTCGCGGCGGCGGTGCGGAGCCAGGCCGAGCAGGCCCCGACCTCGAAGCGGGCGTTCGGACCGTTGAGCGGCTTGCCCTGCTCGCGGGACAGCAGTCGGGCAAGCGGCTCGGCATTCGCGTCGATGGCATCGGCCACACGGTGGAGCAGTGCGCTGCGTTCCGCGTGCCCGAGTGCATCCCACGCCGGCTGAGCGGCCTTGGCACGCTCGACCGCGGCGTCGAGCTCCTCGACCGTGTGCACGGGTGCTCGACCGATGGGCTCGCGCGTCGCCGCGTCGACCACTTCGCGGCCCTGTCCCTCCGGTGCGCCGACGCGCTCCAGCAGAGCGGCCTCATCCAGAACCGGGGCGATATCCGACATCACTGTCTCCTCACGATGGGTCGCACGACACGGTTCGTCGTGCAGTTCGAGTCTGTGCTCGGGAGTCGAGCGGGGTTTGTCTGCCCGTGCGGGGCGCTTGTCGGTCCGTGATCGAACCACGCCGGGGAGCTCGGCTCAGTGCCCTCCGCCGCGGTACGGACCGAGGGCCGCCAGACGGTCGAGGTGCGCGGCCATCGAGAAGTGCGGATCGATGCCGGCCTCCTCCGGCTCTGTGGCGAGACGGGCGGCCCATTCGCCGAGCACGGGCGCGAACTTGAACCCGTGCCCGGAGAGCCCGGTCACCGTGACGACCCGCGCGCTCTCGCTCACATCGACGATCGGCGTGCGATCGGGCGTGTAGGCGCAGTGGTGCACGCTGGAGCGCACCGGCTCGGGGTTCAGCGCGGGGAAGAACTCCTTCGCCTGCTGCCCGATCTTCACGAGCTCGCGCCGCGTGTACTCCCGGGGCACCTCGTCGACGTCGCGGGCGACCGGCCAGGTCGGGTTGCTGCTGGCCTTGATGGAGTAACCGTCGAGGCTCGGTGCCCCGAAGAAGTGCACGGGGCCGACGTCGCGCAGGAAGGCCGGGAAGCGCTCCGGGAGGAAGTCGGCGATCTCCCTCGGCATGAACCAGGTCAGTCCGAGCACCTGCAGGCGCAGGAGGTCCCGCAGGCGACCGTCCAGCCGGGTGGACCACGATCCCGAGGCGAGGATCACGGTGTCGGCCCTGATCGCCTCGTCCGGGGTGCGGACCACGACGCCGCCGGGCTCCTCCTCGATCGCCAGCACCGGGGAGTTGAAACGCAGCTGCGCGCCGGCGGTCTCGGCGAGATCGAGCGCGGCCATCAGAGACACCTCGGGGCGGATGCCGCCACCGTGATGGTCGAGCACCCCGACGTCGCCGTCGTGCACGTTGTGCTGCGGATGCGCGCGACGCAGCTCCTCGGTGTCGTAGAGGGTGTGCGGCAGGTCGAACTCGCGCACGGTGTCGAGCGTCGTGCGCATCTCCACACGGTCGGGCTGAGCGATCGACAACGCGCCCACCTCGAGGTACAGCTCCCGGCCCGACTGCTGCTCGAGCTCTCGCCACAGCCGCCGCGACTCCTGGAGCATCGGCACGTAGAGCCCGCCCTCGTGATACGCGGTGCGGAAGACACGTGACTCCCCGGCATAGGAGCCGCGGTCGTGCACCCGGCCGTACTGCTCGATGCCGATGACCTCGACGTCGTCACGCTGCGACAACCGCCACGCGGCGAGCGCGCCGACGGCGCCCAGTCCGACGATGACGATCCGCTTCCTGACCTGCGCGCTCATGACGCCTCCTGACGACTGATGGATGGGGGACGGATGCCGGTCATGCGAGGGCCGGGGAATCCCAGAGGAGCAGCTCCGTGCCGATGCCCTCGGCCACGGCTCGGCGGTACACGACGGTTCCCCACGCGACGTCCTCCACGGGCATCCCGCCGACGGAGGAGAGGAAGATCTCGTCCTCGCTCCGGCGGCCCTCGGCCTCGCCGCTCATGATCGCCGGGAGGTTCTCGAGCGCGTCGTCGCCCACATCACCCGAGCGGATGCGGTCGAGCAGGTACATGCCGTGCAGCCCGATGTGCTCGTGCGCGGGGTGCGGCACCTCTTCGCTCCACGCCTCGTACAGGCCGCGGAAGTCGGCGATGTGTCGAGCACCGTGGAGCAGCTCGTCGTCGATCATGATGTCGGCGGGCAGGCTCACCAGGGCACCCGGCTTGAGCCACCGCTTCTCGATCCGCACGTAGTTCGCCGACCCCGCCGGCGTGGTGGGCGCGATGGTGACCAGGTCGCTGTCCCGCACGGCCTCCTCGACGCCGTCGACGACCGTGACCGACGTGAACTGCGGATACTCGCGCCGCACCCACTCGACGAAGGCGTCGATGCTCGACCGGCTGCGACCGGCGACCTTCAGGGTGTCGAGCCCGGGGCGCACGGCCACGAAGGCCTCGAGCGTGGTCCTGTTCATCACGCCGGGGGCCACGATGCCGACACTCCGGGCATCGGGATTCGCGAGGTGACGGGCACCGACCCCCGGCACGGCGCCGGTGCGATAGGCGCTCAACAGGTTGGCGGACATGTGCGCGAGCGGGGCTCCGGTGTCCTTGTCGCTCAGGGTGAGCATCAGGATCGACCGCGGGAGTCCGTGCTCGCGATTGGCCATGTTCGACCCGTACCACTTGCATCCGGCCGTCTGGAAGGAGCCGCCGAGGTAGGCCGGCATCGCCATCATCCGGCGGTGCGGACCGTCCAGAGGCATCCCGTCGTGGGTCGACTCCGCGGGGAAGGTGACCATCGCCCCGTGCGAGTTCCCCTCGGGGCCGCCCATCCGATAGTCGCCGGCGTCGACGAGACGCAGTGTCTCCTCCATCACGTCGACGCACAGGGCCATGTCCTTCACCCCCGCCGCGATCGTGTCCGGTTCGGACAGATAGCGGAACGTCAGTCGGGTGTCGGAGGTGCTCACTGGTTTCCTCTCGTCGCTTCGACCACCGGGTCGCCCAGGTGCGGGTTCTCCGGGAGCTCGGTGCCGTGGCCGATCTGGCGATACACCTCCGGCCTGGCCCGCCGCAGCCACAGCGCCCAGACGACGGCCAGGGCCGAGGGCACCAGGAGCACGGCGGGAAGGATGAAGGTCGTCGGGGTGGACTCGGCCTGACCGAGCAGCACGTCCCAGTTCAGGAGGATCAGCACCCACACGATCGCCAGGGCCACGAAGGAGATGATCGGTGCGACGAGCCTGCTCCCGGCGCCGACCTCGCGCTGATCGCGGCGGAAGAACCCGATCACCGCGACGGAGACGAGCACCAGGAGGAGCACGAGCCCGAACGCGCCCAGGTTGGTGAGCCATGTGAAGAGCGTGATCACCGGGTAGGGGCCGTTCTCCGGGTTCCAGCCCTGCTCCCCGATCGCGAAGCCGACGATGACGAGGACCGCGATCGCGGACTGCAGCAGCGACCCCGCCCACGGTGCCCCGCTCTTGGTGCGGACGGTGCCCAGCACCCGGGGCAGCACGCCCTCGCGCCCGAGCGAGAACGCATACCGGGCGACCGCGTTGTGGAAGCTCACGAGGGCCGCGAACAGACTCGTGATGAAGAGGATCGACATCACGTCGACCCAGATCACGCCGAGGTGCTCCGCGACGAAGTTGAAGAACAGCGGGGGACCGGCCTCCTCGGGGGAGATGCCGGCGGGGTCCGTGATCTTGCCCGGGCCGACCGCGAGGGCGAGCGCCCAGGAGGAGAGGGCGTAGAAGAGGCCCGAGACGCCGACCGCGAGGAAGGTCGCGCGCGGGATGGTGCGCTTGGGGTCCTTCGACTCCTCGCCGTAGATGGCCGCCGACTCGAAGCCCATGAACGCCGCGATGCCGAAGGCGAGCACCGCTCCGACGCCGGGGACGAAGAGCGCCGACGGGGTGATGGGTGCGGCGGTGAAGCCCTCCGCCGGATTGCCGAACGCGAACAGGTCGAACACGATCACCGCGACGAACTCGAGCGCCACGAGCACGCCCAGCACCTTGGCCGAGAGATCGACCCGATGCACGCCGAGCACCCCGACGAGCACGATCGTGAGGATCACCCACACCCACCACGGGGTCACCCAGCCGGTCTTGGACTCGATGAAGGAGCTGATCTGGAACCCGAGCATCCCGTAGATGCCGATCTGCATCGCGTTGTACGAGAGGAACGCGAGCACGGAGGCGCCGACGCCGGTCGGGCGGCCGATGCCCTGTGCGACGTAGGCGTAGAACGCTCCTGCGTTCGTGACGAACCTGCTCATGGCCGCGTAGCCGATCGCGAAGATCCCGAGGGCGACCGCCAAGACGATGTAGCCGAAGGGGATGCCGTCGACATGCGTGACCGCGTAGGCGCTGGTGACGCCGCCGGCGAGGACCGTCAGCGGCGCAGAGGCCGCGATGATCATGAACGCGACCGCGAAGACGCCGAGACGCCGATGCTCGGCCGTTCTCGTCGTCGACGTTGTGGGTGTGGACGTCACCATGGCGCAGCTCCTTCGATGCTCGGGTATGTCCTCATACTCGCCAGGGCCGCGCGTCGTCGATTGACGGCGAGAGCAGAACACTTGTCTACGCGGGCACAGCGGCCGGATGCTAAAATGCAGCATCGTATATGATCGGCCACAGTGGGGTGAGCCTTGATGCAGAGTCTGTCGTTCCTCGACTACCGCCATGCGGTGTCCCGCGCGGTCGTCGCGCTCGATGTGACCGCGCCCGAGCAGGATCGCTTCCGCGGTGCGATCGATGCCACCGCGGCCGGCGACATCCACGTCTTCGCGATCGATGCCGACGGGCACGGCGTGCACCGCACGCCCTCCCTCATCTCCCGTGCCCCGCAGCAGTACTTCAAGTTCTCCCGCATCGAACGCGGCAGCGGACTGATCGTGCAGGACGGACGGGAGACCGCTCTCGGCAGCGGTGACATGGCGCTGTACGACACCGACCGCCCGTACTCGCTGCTGTTCGACGACGCGGTGCAGATGTCGGTCGTGATGTTCCCGAAGGTACTGCTCGACATCCCGGCGGAGGACACCAGTCGCATCACCGCCACACGGCTGAACGCCGGCGGAGCACTGGGCGCGATGGTCGGTCCGTACCTGGGCTCGCTCGCCGAGGGCGCCCATCATCTCGACAGCCGCATCGCGCGGCGGATGCTGCGGACCGCGGTCGACATGCTCAGCACGGTGCTGGAGGCGAACCTCGCCGCGACCGCCGGTCCGGTGAGCGCGCACTCCACGACTCTGACCCACATCCTCACGTACATCGACGTGCACCTGGCGGACAGCGAGCTCTCCCCTTCGCAGATCGCGGCGGCGCACTTCATCTCGGTGCGGCACCTGCATGCGATGTTCAGCGAGCAGGGGTCGACCGTCTCGACCGTGATCCGCCGACGCCGACTGCAGCGCTGCTACGACGCGCTCATCGACCCGTATCAGGCGCACCGCTCGATCGCCGAGATCGCGATCGCCGCCGGCTTCGTCGACCCCGCGCACTTCAGCCGAGTCTTCCGCGCCCACTACGGGGTCCCTCCCCGCGCGGTGCGCACGAGCTGAGCCGCATCGCAGGATCGGGGTGCCGACCGCGCACCCGCGCAGTAGCGTTGAGGCCGTGAGCACACTGCCCTTCCCCGCCTCCGTGTACGCCGCCCGCCTCACCCGCGCCGCCTCCCTCGCCGCGGACGCCGGACTCGATGCGATCGTCGTCGGTCCCGGCCCCGACCTGCAGTATCTGGTGGGCGTCGAGGGCGACACGATCGAGCGCCTCACCGCCCTCGTGATCGGCCCCGACGTCGCGCCCACGGTCGTCGTACCGCGGATGGAGCTCGCGAAGGTGCGCAGCACCGCAGTCGGCGAGCTCGGACTCGCGGTCTCCGACTGGGTCGACGGCGAGGACCCGTACGCGCTGGTCACCGCCGCCGTCGGCACGGTGTCGCGGGTCGGCGTCTCGGATGCCCTGCCCGCGCTGCACGTGATCCCGATCGGCGAACGCCTCGGTGTGGGCCTGGAGCTCGCGACCCCCGTGCTGCGCGAGGGCCGCATGATCAAGGACGCCGAGGAGATCACCGAGCTCCGCCGGGCCGGAGACGCCATCGATGCGGTGCACCGCCGCGTGCACGAATGGCTGCGGGCGGGACGCACGGAGCGCGAGGTGGCGGCCGACATCGCCGAGGCCATCGTCGCCGAGGGCCATCGCACCGTGGAGTTCGTGATCGTCGGATCCGGACCGAACGGCGCCGACCCGCACCACGAGGTCTCCGACCGCGTGATCGAAGAGGGAGATGTCGTGGTGGTCGACATCGGCGGTGCCGTGCCCAGCGGGTACAACTCCGACAGCACCCGCACCTACGTCGTCGGCACGCCCTCCCCCGCGGCCGCCGAGCGCATCGCGGTGCTCGTGCGGGCGCAGCAGGCGGCGGTGGATGCCGTGCGCCCCGGGGCCACCGCGGCCGAGGTGGATGCCGCTGCTCGGAGCGTGCTCGCCGACGCAGGACTGGGCGAGGCGTTCCTGCACCGCACCGGCCACGGCATCGGGGTCTCGGTGCACGAGGAGCCCTACATCGCGCCGGGCAACGACCTCGTGCTGCGCGAGGGCATGGCGTTCAGCATCGAGCCGGGCATCTACTTCAGCGGCGAGTGGGGCGCCCGCATCGAGGACATCGTCGTGGTGACGGCCGAGGGCGGCGAGCGGCTGAACGTCGCCCCGCACGAGCTGACGTCGGTCGGCACCCGCTGACCGGCATGACGCCCGGAGCGGAGGAGCCACCTCCGGCGAAGGCGAACCGCGCGCGGTCGGGGCGTTCGCATCGCTCGCTGCGGCTGCTCGTCACGCTGCTCCTCGGCGCGCCCGTGGCGGTGCTCCTCGTCTGGCCCCAGGCGTTCGGGGTGCAGCAGGCGTTCGGTGTCTCGCAGCTCATCGCGTTCCGCGCACCGGTCGCGCTGATCCTCGGGATCTGCACGGCGGTCGCACTGTTCCCGCGTCGCTGGGGCATCGCCGCGGGCCTCGCGATCGTCCTCGGGACGGCTTCGCTCGGGAACGCGTCCGTCCTGCTGATCCGCGGGTCCGCGAACACGCTTCCGCAGGGTGATCTCACCGTGCTCGTGTGGAACACCCAGGGCGGTGCCACGGCGCCCGACGAGGTCGCCCGCCTCGTGCTCGAGACCGGGGCCGACGTCGTCAGTCTTCCGGAGATGGATGACGAGGCGGCGGCCGAGGTCGCGCGTCTCGTGTCCGCCGACGGCCACCGGATGCTGCCGCACACGACGCGGGGCGAGAGCGGCGACTCCTGGATCCCGACCTCGCTGCTCATCGCGGAGGATCTCGGCGCGTACCGGATCGACGAGGCGGCGGGATCGACGCCCGGCCTGCCCAGTGGGGTGTGGCGTCCGGTCGACGGGAGCGGTCCGACCCTCGTGGCCGCGCATCCGCTCCCGCCGCTGCCCGGCACCCTGGACGAATGGCGGGCAGGTCTGCGGTGGGTGGCCGCGCAGTGCGACGCTCCCGACGTGATCGCCGCCGGTGACCTCAATGCCACGGTCGACCACCTCTCCGGACTGGGGGAGGACGGAGGGCTCGTCGGACGGTGTCATGACGCGGCGACGGAGGCCGGCACCGCAGCCGCAGGAACCTGGCCGTCGACGGTGCCGACCTGGATCGCGGCGCCGATCGACCACGTGTTGGTGGGATCCGACTGGACCGTGCGCGGTGTGCGGGTCGTCACCACCACTGGCCCCGGCAGCGACCACCGGGCGATCGTCGCGGTGCTGGACGCGCGCTGAAGCCGGGCGTTCGCCACCCGCCGCGATACCATCGCCCCATGCGCCGCCGCCGCAAGGTCTCCTCCGCCACCGCCTCTCCGGCGACCCGTGCGCGATACGCCAAGCGGCGGCAGAATCGGCTCGCCCGGGTCGACAACGATCTGACCGACACCGAGTGGTACGAGCTCATGGATGCCTGGGGCGGATGCGCGTACTGCGGCGGCGAAGGCGCTGCCCTCCAACGCGACTGCATCCAGCCCATCTCCCGCGGCGGTCGGTACACGCTCGAGAACGTGGTCCCCGCCTGCGCCTCCTGCAATGCGAGCAAGCACAACGACGAGGTGACCGGGTGGCTGCGCCGCAAGAAGCTCGATGAGCGCACCTTCCTGGTCCGGCATGCCACGATCCTGCGGGAGCTCCGACCCGTCGAGTGACGGGCCGGAGCCGCCGGGTCAGCGCTGAACGCCCTCCAGCTCGTCATCCGCGATCACGGGTGACTCCTCTTCACGGAAGTCCACCACCGGGGGCTTGCGACGGAATCCTCCGGTGAGCACCGCGAGCAGGACGATTCCGATCGCCACCCAGATCGCGCCGGCGATCAGCGTGGTCGACGACAGGCTCGTCCACAGCCAGATCGTCATCCCGAGCCCGATCAGCGGGGCGACGAGGTAGGCGAAGACGGCCTTCGTCCCGCGCTTCCTCCGGTCGATCCAGTAGAGCTTGATGACCGCGGCGTTCACGAACCCGAAGGCGACGAGCGCGCCGAAGCTGATCACCGAGGCCACGATGTCGAGCGGGAGGAACAGCGCGCCGAACGCGCCGATGAGTCCCACGATGATGATCGCGATGAACGGCGTGCGGAAGCGGGGGTGGATGCGTCCGAACACGGTCCGGGGGAGCTGACCGTCTCGCCCCATCGCGAACAGGATGCGCGAGACGGACGCCTGCGACGTGATGCCCGATGCGAAGGAGCCGGCGACGTAGGCGGCCGTGAAGAACGTGAACAGCGCGGTTCCCCCGATGCGCAGCATGATGTCCTTCGCCGCGGAGTCGACGTTCTCGAAGTTCGCGAAGTCGGGGAACACCAGCGAGGCCACCCACGCGGTGACGATGAAGATAAGTCCGCCGATGACCGTGGTGAGGATGATGGCGCGGGGGATCGAGCGCGTCGCGTCCTTCGCCTCCTCCGACAGGGTGGAGACCGCGTCGAAGCCGAGGAAGGCGAGGGCGAGCATGGCGGAGCCCGCGACGATCAGCCCGGGGTTCAGGCCCGGCTCGAAGAACGGCGCCAGGATGTCGACCGGATCGGCGGCCCCGGAGAGGTACGCGATCGCGGTGCCGACGAACACGACGACGAACACGATCTGCACACCGATGAGCGCCACGTTCACGCTCGAGACGAGAGTGATGCCGATCACGTTCAGCACGGTGACCAGCAGCATCGACGCGACGACCCAGACCCACAGCGGGATCGCGGGGAACGCGGCGTTGAGGTAGGTGCCGATCATGAGGTAGTTGAGCAGCGGCAGGACGAGGTAGTCCAGCAGCAGGGTCCAGCCGGTGAGGAAGCCGAGGTGCCGGCCGAAGGTGCGCTGTGTGAAGGTGTACGCCGACCCGGCCGACGGGTAGGCACGGGTCATGTTCGCGTAGCTGTAGGCGGTGAAGAGCATCGCCACGGTCGTGACCAGGTAGGCGCCGGCGATGTGGCCGTCGGTGGTCTCGGTCACGATCCCGTAGGTCGTGAAGACGGCCAGCGGCAGCATGTACGCGAGGCCGAACAGGACCAGGCTCGGGGTACCGAGCCTGCGGGAGAACGTACCGCCGGTGGCAGGCGTGGATGAGGGCGCGGACATGATCCTCCAGGGGTTTCTGAGCACGACTCTGTGCCCACGCGGCGAAGGCGTCGCGTGAGTGCGGACCTGGTGTCCGCGGTAGCGGGAAAGCGCTATCCGAACGATACACCCCGCCGGGATCCACGCAAGGGGAAGTTTCGGAGCCGAGGTCCGGGAGTTGTTAACAGCCTTGTTAACAGGTGTGGAGAACCCGGGCGTCGACACCGACGGGCCGCGCGGATCCGCGGCGAGGTCGTGCGGATGCCGCACCGCAGATGACCCGATCGGACGTCGCTCGCCCGGAAACGGGAGAAGCCCCCGGCATCTGCCAGGGGCTTCGTCTTCCTGTGGAGCCTAGGAGATTCGAACTCCTGACATCCTGCTTGCAAAGCAGGCGCTCTACCAACTGAGCTAAGGCCCCGTGAGGGGATTTCTTGAGTTAAGGAGTGGGGCTACCAGGACTTGAACCTGGGACCTCTTCATTATCAGTGAAGCGCTCTAACCGCCTGAGCTATAGCCCCGTCAACCTCCAAGACTTTACCGGAGAATCACGGAAAATCCGAATCGAGGGCGAGGACCCCGTGAAGCCCTCGCCCTCGACGGTGTTCAGCGTCCCGGTCGGATGGTCGCGGTGCCGGCCGAGAGGGAGACGTCGATGGTCCGTCGCGCACTCGAAGCCTCGTCGATCTTGGCGTTCAGGGTGCCGGCGCTGATGTCCTGCGTGATCGCGTACTCGACGTCGGGCACGGTCAGATCGAGCGATCCCGCGCTCACGTCGATGCTGGTCTGCGACGGCGGCGTGCCAGTCAGCTGCACCGTCAGATCCCCCGCCGAGACACCCAGATCAGCCTGGTCGACGCCGTCGAGCAGGATGTCGGCCCGGCCGGCGCTCATCTGCACGTCGAGCTCCCTGGCGGCACCTTCCACGTCGAGCGCACCAGCGCTGACGCTGACATCGAGAATGCCGAAGTCTCCGACCACGTCGAGGCTGCCGGCGTCGAGGGTGAGGTCGGCGTCGAGCTGAGCTCCGCGCAGGCTCTCCGGCAGCGTGAGCACCGCGATCTCCTCGTCGCCGAACCAGTTGCCGAACCACCAGCCGAACACGCCCTGGGGGCTCTGGACGACCAGCTCGTCGCCGTCGCGCTCGAACGTCCAGGCCGTGCCGCGGCTGTTGGTGATCGCGAGCTCCGCCTCGTCGACGTCTCCGAACTCGACGCGCATGCTGCTCGCGTCGGCGTCGAGGTCGATGCTCTCGATGCCGTCGACGCCCACCGTCTGCACGGAGTCGGGTCGACTGGACGAGACGATGGTCCCGGCCGCGGCCGCCGCGGCCGTGCCACCGGCTCCCAGCAGGGCGAGGCCGCCCACGACGGCGGTCACGACCATGACGGCCGTGGCGCCGGAGGAGCGACGGGCACCGGTCGTGTCGGTCGGAGCCGGCTGCGGGGCCGGCTGCGGGGCTGCCGGCTGCGGGGCCGACGTCTGCGGCGGGGAAGCGGGCGGCGGGGTGAACGGCGTGTGCTCGTTCGGGACGCCGTTGTCGTCGGTGGTCATCGTGCCACTCCTGTCTGGCCGGTCGGCGGCGTCGGGCCACCGGTGTTCTCGATGTGGGCGAGGGCGGCGAGCACGCGGCGGTTGCCCGACTCGTCCTGCTCGAAGCCCAGCTTCTGGAAGATGGAGGTGATGTGCTTCTCGACGCTGGCCTCCGAGAGGAACAGCAGTCCGGCGATCGCCTGGTTCGACTTCCCCTCGGCGATCAGGGCGAGCACGGTGCGCTCGCGTTCGGTGAGCCGCAGCATCCGATCGTCACGGTTCCGTCGCGTCAGCAGCTGCGCGACCACCTCGGGATCGAGCACGGTCGCGCCCTCCGAGATCCGCTGCACGGAGGCGAGGAACTCGGCGACGTCGGCGACGCGATCCTTCAGCAGGTAGCCGAGTGGGCCGCCCTGCGCCGCGATCAGGTCCGATGCGTACCGCTCCTCCACGTACTGCGAGAGCACGAGGAGAGCGAGCGACGGATGCGTCGACCGGAGGCCGAGCGCGGCACGGATGCCCTCGTCGGTGAAGGTCGGAGGGAGGCGCACGTCCAGGATGCACAGGTCCGGCGCGGTGTCGACGACGACGGTCTCGAGACCCTCGATGTCCGGGAGAGCAGCGACCACCTCGTGGCCGGCGTCTTCGAGCAGACGGACCAGGCCCTCGCGCAGGAGGACCGAGTCCTCGCAGATCAGGATGCGCACGGTACGTTCACCTCCAGGCTGGTCGGCCCGCCCTGCGGACTGTCGAGACGGAACGTCCCGCCCGCGGCCAGGATGCGGTTCGCGATGCCGTCGAGGCCACCACCCGGCTGCACCTGCGCGCCGCCGATGCCGTTGTCCTCGACCCGCGCCCAGAGCGTGTTGCCCTCGCGGAGCCGCACGATCACTCGCGCCTCGCTGGCTCGGGAGTGCTTCGCCGCGTTGGTCAGAGACTCGGCGATCGAGAAGTAGACGGCGGCCTCGGCCTCGCGACTGCAGCGGCCGTCCATGCGCACGTCGAGGTGCACGGGGATGTGCGACCGCCCGGCGAGAGCCGAGAGAGCGGCGTCGAGGCCACGGTCGTCGAGCACGGAGGCGTGGATGCCGCGGGCGAGCTGCCGCAACTCCGTGATGGCCGCCTTGGTCGACGTGTGGGCTTCGTTGATGAGCTCCTTCGCGGCATCGGGATCGTTGTCGATCTTCTGCTGCGCGAGTCCGAGCGTCATGCCGACCGAGACGAGCCGCGGCTGGACGCCGTCGTGCAGGTCACGTTCGATCCGCGTGCGCTCCACATCCGCGGCACGCACCGCTCCCTCCCGCTGCGCGGTCGAGGTGCGCACCCGCTCGGTCAGCTCGGTCTCCTTGCTGCGGATCACGATCGCGAGCGAGAGCGTGCGGTGCAGGAGCGCGAGGCCGATCATCCCGACCACGCAGGCGGCGATGCCGAGGATGCCGACCAGCGGCGCCCAGGCGACGGGGATGCCGCCGCCGCCGAACGGTCCCATCACGGAGTCCGCGGCGGTGAGCGGGGCGAACGAGATGATGATCGACCAGACCAGGCCCCAGAAGAGACGGAGCACGACGAAGCCGAGCACGGCGGCGATCGCGAAGTTGGCGACGGCGCGCCACATGCGCCCGTCGATCGCCTGACGTCCGAGAGCACGGAGCCAGCCGCCGAACCCGGGACGGTCGCGCGGCTGCAGTCGCAGCGGGGCGATCGGGGTGCGGTACAGCGAGCCGACGCGCGCCACCTCGAACCAGCCCAGCCCGTAGAGCGCGTAGACCAGCCCGACGAGCAGGACGAGGCCGACGCCGGCGGCGAAGAGGAGGCCGAGGCCGGTGCCGAGGAGTCCGCCGAGCATGCCGAAGATGGCGCCACCGAGGGCGCCGACGCCTGCGAGATGCAGGATCGTGAGGAAGATGCGCAACGGCGGCTTCACCGCCGTTGCGGGAGCCGGGGTCGCAGTCTGAGTGGTCATGCTTCCAAGGTACGGCGGGGCCGTCGGGCTGGACACCGAGTCATCCGGACACTCGGCTTCGGGTTTTCCGTAATGCCTGTCGCGTGATTCCCCTCCTCGGGACTCCTTTCTGCTTCACTGGGGGCATGACAGCCCATGAAGGCGAGCCGCACGGCACGGGTCTCGGTCAGCGACTGAACTGGCTGCGCGCGGGAGTGCTCGGCGCGAACGACGGCATCGTCTCGGTCGCCTCGCTCGTCGTCGGTGTCGCCGGCGCGACCACCGACAACGCCGCACTCCTCACGGCGGGCATCGCGGGCCTCGTCGGCGGCGCGATCTCGATGGCACTCGGCGAATACGTCTCGGTGAGCAGCCAGCGCGACAGCGAGCGCGCCCTGATCGCAAAAGAGCGGGAGGAGCTGCGGACCATGCCGACCGCCGAGCTCGCCGAGCTGACGCAGCTCTACCGCGACCGCGGGCTCACCGAGGAGACCGCTCACCAGGTGGCGAAGGAGCTCACGGCGCACGACGCGCTCTCGGCCCACCTGGAGGTGGAGCTCGGCATCGACCAGAACGACCTGGTCAATCCCTGGCACGCCGCGATCTCGTCCGCGGTGGCCTTCACCCTCGGCGCTCTGCTTCCCCTGCTCGCCATCCTGCTGCCGCCGCCCGAATGGCGCGTGCCCGTCACCTTCGTCGCCGTGCTCCTCGCCCTGGCGGTGACCGGAGCCGTCTCGGCCCGGATCGGCGGCTCGGCCCCGGTGCGCGCCTCCATCCGCCTGGTCATCGGCGGGGCGCTCGCCCTGGCCGCGACGTGGCTGATCGGCACCCTGCTCGGCACCACCGGCGTCGTCTAGCCGCACCCCGGGAGACGACGAAGGGCGGATGCCGGAGCACCCGCCCTTCGTCGTCGTTCCGGAGAACGCTGGAGCGTCAGTTCGACATGAAGCCGACGAGCAGTCCGCCCGTCACCTTCACGGCGAGGTTGTAGATGCCCGCGACCACGGCGCCGAGCACCGTGAACACGATGAGGTTCAGGATCGCGACGACGGCCGCGAAGGCCATCACCTGCGGCAGACCGACGACCGCCGACAGCACGAACGCGTTGTCCGTGACGCTGGCGAGGAACTTCTCGGCCGTGGTCATGATGTTCGTCGCCTGCAGCACCAGGAAGATGAGGAAGAACGAGACCATCGTCACGACGGCGAGGGCGACCGCGCCGAGGAACGACAGCTTCACGGCCGACCAGAAGTCGACGTAGACCAGACGAAGTCGGACCTGCTTGCCGCTGGTCTTTCGTGTGGACTTCTTCGCCAGCTTGTCGGCAACTGTGCTCATGCGTCTGTATCCTCGGGGGTCTGTGTCGTCTGGGGGGCCTCGGTATCGGCATCCGCATCCGCCTCGTCTTCGGTGAGACCACGCTCACCGTTACGGGCGATGGCAAGGATGCGATCGGCCTCCGTCGTCCGGGCGAACACCACTCCCATGGTGTCCCGACCCTTGGCGGGGACCTCGGCCACGGCAGAGCGTACCACCTTGCCGCTGGACAGAACCACCAAGACCTCGTCGTCCTCGGCGACGATCAGACCGCCCGCGAGAGTGCCCCGATCGTCGTTCAACTTGGCGACCTTGATGCCCGTTCCCCCACGTCCCTGGACGCGGTATTCCTCCACCGCGGTGCGCTTCGCGTAGCCGCCGTCGGTGACCACGAACACGAACTTGCCCGGCGCGGCGACGGATGCCGACAGCAGGCAGTCCTCGTCGATCTTGAACTTCATGCCGCGCACGCCGGCCGTCGCACGGCCCATCGGACGCAGCGCCTCGTCGGTCGCCTCGAAGCGCACCGACATGCCGCGGCGGCTGATGAGGAGGATGTCGTCCTCCGCGTTCACGAGAAGTGCGCTGACGAGTTCGTCCTCGTCGTTCAGACGGATCGCGATGACGCCGCCCTGACGGTTGGTGTCATACGCCTCGAGCCGGGTCTTCTTGACCAGACCCTCGCGCGTGGCGAGGACCAGGTAGTCCGCCACCCCGTAGTCGCGGATGTCGAGCACCTGAGCGATGCTCTCGTCCGGCTGCAGCGCGAGCAGGTTCGCGACGTGCATGCCCTTCGCGTCGCGACCGGCCTCCGGCACCTCATATGTCTTCGCGCGGTACACGCGGCCCTTGTCGGTGAAGAACAGCAGCCAGTGGTGCGTCGTGGTCACGAAGAAGTGCTCGACGATGTCGTTCGCCCGCAGCTGCGCACCCTTGACGCCCTTGCCGCCGCGGTGCTGCGAGCGGTAGTTGTCGCTGCGCGTGCGCTTGATGTAGCCCTCGCGCGTGACGGTGACGACCATCTCCTCCTCGGCGATGAGGTCTTCCATCGAGACGTCGCCGTCGAAGCCGTGCAGGATGTGCGTGCGACGCTCGTCACCGAAGCGGTCGACGATGCCGGTCAGCTCCTCGCGGATGATCGTGCGCTGACGACCCTCGTCGGCGAGGATCGACTTGTAGTCGGTGATCTGCGCCTCGAGCTCGTTCGCCTGGTCGATGATCCGCTGCCGCTCGAGTGCGGCGAGGCGACGCAGCTGCATCTGCAGGATCGCGTCGGCCTGGATCTCGTCGATGTCGAGGAGCTTCTGGAGTCCCTCGTTCGCATCCGCCGTGGTCTGCGACCGACGGATGAGGGCGATGACCTCGTCGAGCGCGTCGAGTGCCTTCAGGTATCCGCGCAGGATGTGCATGCGCTTCTCGGCCTCGCGCAGACGGAACTCCGTGCGACGGACGATCACGTCGATCTGGTGCGCGATCCAGTGCGTGATGAAGCCGTCGATCGCGAGGGTGCGCGGCACGCCGTCGACGATCGCGAGCATGTTCGCGCCGAAGTTCTCCTGCAGCTGCGTGTGCTTGTACAGGTTGTTCAGCACGACCTTGGCGACCGCGTCACGCTTGAGCACGACCACGAGACGCTGACCCGTACGGTCGGACGACTCGTCGCGGATGTCGGCGATGCCGGTGATCTTGCCGTCACGGGCGAGGTCGCCGATCTTCACCGCGACGTTGTCGGGGTTGACCTGGTACGGCAGCTCGGTGATGACGAGGCAGGTGCGGCCCTGGATCTCCTCGACGTTGACGACCGCGCGCATCGTGATCGAGCCGCGACCCGTGCGGTACGCCTCGTGGATGCCCTTGGTGCCGAGGATCTGCGCACCGGTCGGGAAGTCGGGGCCGGGAACGCGCTGGATCAGACCGTCGAGCAGTTCCTCGCGGGAGATCCCGGGGTTGTCGAGCGCCCAGAGAGCGGCGTCCGACACCTCGCGCAGGTTGTGCGGCGGGATGTTCGTGGCCATGCCGACCGCGATGCCGACCGAGCCGTTGACGAGCAGGTTCGGGAAGCGGGCCGGGAGGACCGTCGGTTCCTGGGTCTGACCGTCGTAGTTGTCGGTGAAGTCGACCGTGTCCTCTTCGATGTCGCGCACCATCTCGAGCGCGAGCGGGGCCATCTTGGTCTCGGTGTATCGCGGAGCGGCGGCGCCCATGTTGCCGGGGGAGCCGAAGTTGCCCTGACCGAGAGCGAGCGGATACCGCAGCGACCACGGCTGCACCAGTCGCACGAGGGCGTCGTAGATCGCCGAGTCGCCGTGCGGGTGGTACTGGCCCATGACCTCGCCCACCACACGGGCGCACTTCGAGAACGACTTGTCGGGACGGAATCCGCCGTCGTACATGCCGTAGATCACACGGCGGTGCACGGGCTTGAGTCCATCGCGGACGTCGGGGAGCGCGCGCCCCACGATGACGGCCATCGCGTAGTCGAGGTAGCTGCGCTGCATCTCCGACTGCAGGTCGACCTGATCGATCTTGCCGTGGTCGTGTTCCGGCTCGGTGCGTTCTTCGTCAGTCATCAATCAATCTCTCTGTCACACATCTGGTCTGAGCCCGCGGGGCGTCAGATGTCGAGGAAGCGGACGTCCTTGGCATTGCGCTGGATGAAGCTGCGTCGGGACTCGACGTCCTCGCCCATCAGCACGCTGAAGATCTCGTCGGCTGCGGCGGCGTCCTCGATGGTGATCTGCTGCAGGGTGCGCGTGGTGTGATCCATCGTCGTCTCCCACAGCTCCTTCGGGTTCATCTCACCGAGACCCTTGTAGCGCTGGATGCCGGCATCCTTCGGGATCCGCTTGCCGTTCTCGATGCCGTGCTTGAGCAGGGCATCCCGCTCGGCGTCGCTGAAAACGTACTCGTGCGCCGAGTTCGACCACTTCAGGCGGTACAGCGGCGGCATCGCGAGGTACACGAAGCCGGCCTCGATGAGACCGCGCATGTAGCGGAACAGCAGCGTGAGCAGCAGCGTGGTGATGTGCTGACCGTCGACGTCGGCATCCGCCATCAGCACGATCTTGTGATAGCGCGCCTTCTCGATGTCGAACTCTTCGCCGATGCCCGTGCCGAAGGCCTGGATCATCGCCTGGACTTCCTTGTTGCCCAGTGCCTTGTCGAGACGTGCGCGCTCGACGTTGAGGATCTTGCCTCGGAGGGCCAGGATCGCCTGCGTGTGCGGGTCGCGACCCTGCACCGCGGAACCACCGGCCGAGTCACCCTCCACGAGGAAGATCTCGCTGATGGACGGATCCTTGCTCGTGCAGTCCTTGAGCTTGTCCGGCATGGCCGCCGACTCGAAGACGCTCTTGCGGCGCGCGGTCTCCCGCGCCTTGCGGGCGGCGAGGCGGGCGGTCGCGGCGTCGATCGCCTTGCGGATGACGTTCTTCGCCTGGTTCGGGTTGCGCTCGAACCAGTCGCCGAGCTGATCGCCGACGACCTTCTGCACGAACGCCTTCGCCTCGGTGTTGCCGAGCTTCGTCTTGGTCTGACCTTCGAACTGCGGCTCGCCGAGCTTGATCGAGATGACCGCGGTCAGGCCCTCGCGCACATCGTCGCCGGAGAGGTTGTCGTCCTTCTCCTTGAGGAGGTTGTTCGCACGGGCGTACTTGTTGACCAGGGTGGTCAGCGCCGCGCGGAAGCCCTCCTCATGGGTTCCCCCCTCGTGGGTGTTGATCGTGTTCGCGTAGGTGAAGACGTTCTCGGTGTACGAGGTGGTCCACTGCATCGCGACCTCGAGGGAGATCTTGCGCTCGGTGTCCTCCGATTCGAAGGCGATGATCTCGTCGTTGACGACCTCGGCGTGACGCACCTTGTTGAGGTACTCGACGTAGTCGACCAGACCGCGCTCGTAGAAGAACACGTCGCCCGGCTGCTTGGTGACGGTCGCGCCGTCCTCCTCGACCTCGTAGGCGGAGGACTCGCGCTCGTCGCGCAGCTCGATGCGCAGCCCCTTGTTGAGGAACGCCATCTGCTGGAAGCGCGTACGGAGCGTGTCGTAGTCGAACTCGATCGTCTCCGTGAAGATCGACGCGTCCGGCCAGAACGTGATGCTCGTTCCGGTGTCTTCGGTCGCCTCGCCCTTCTCGAGCTTCTGCTGCGGGATGCCGCCGTCGGCGAAGCTGTGCCGCCAGACGAAGCCCTTCTGCTTGACCTCGACGTCGAACCGCGTCGAGAGCGCGTTCACGACGGAGGATCCGACGCCGTGCAGTCCGCCGGAGACGGCATAGGCGCCGCCGCCGAACTTTCCACCGGCGTGCAGGATCGTCAGCACGACCTCGACGGTCGACTTGTTCGGATCGGACGAGTGCGGGTCGACGGGGATGCCACGGCCGTTGTCGACCACGCGGACACCGCCGTCGGCGAGCATCGTCACGAAGATCGTGTCGGCGTAGCCGGCCAGGGCCTCATCGACGGAGTTGTCGACGATCTCGTACACCAGGTGGTGCAGACCGCGCGGACCCGTGGATCCGATGTACATACCGGGCCGCTTGCGCACGGCCTCGAGGCCTTCGAGGATCTGGATCGAATCGGCGCCGTACTCACCGGGCTGCTTCGCCTTGGGTGCAATGGTGCCCTCGGTTGCGGGGGTTCCCCCGGTGTTCGATTCCGTCTCGTCAGCAGGGGATTCAGGCGTCATCAGAGGGCATTCTCCACATCGATATCACGAACTCCCATTCTAGCGGAGTTTCGTCGGGAAATGCCGCTCAACGGCCGTGTGTGCCCCTCTGAGCGTTTCGGACCCCTTGCGTGGTGCCCTACCCGTAGGTATCGCGCGGACCCCGTCCTGGAACGGCTCTGGGACCCCATTTCCAGGAGGGAACGTCCGGTCCGATGAAGCGCAGGTTCTCCACGCCGGCGTCCGGATACCGTCGGCCGATCTCGGTGAGAATCGTCGCCCGCATGAACTGCAGGTTCTTGGCCCAGGCCGTCGAGTCGCATTTCACGGTCAGCAGACCGCGCTCAAGCGACACCGGCTCGGAGTGCTTGGCCGTGTCCGCGCCGGCCAGATCCGCCCACTGTCGGACCAGGTCTTCACGGGCGAGAGTGATCTGCCACCCGGAGTCGCGACTCAGTTTGTCGAGCACATCGCCGAGGGCACCGGGATCCCGGCCGGGGGTGAAGGGCGCGTTGTCGTCATCGGTCGTTATCCGACGCTTGCGCTTCCAGCTCTTCGAGCTCGGCTGCAGACCGCGGAGACGGAGGTAGGTGCCGACGGTCTCCGGAACATCGGCGGCCGGGGTCGATGCGGTGTCAGTCATCGTCTCCCGGTTCCTGAGCCTGCTCGCTGGCCCGCTCGTCGCTGATCGTTCCGGCACTGATCCGCACCACGTGGGCGTGCAGCACCTCGGGGATATCCTCCTCCACCGCCGCCGTGACCACCACCTGCTCGTATCCCGCGGTCAAGGCGGCGAGCCGCTGGCGTCGGTCGGCGTCGAGTTCGGCGAAGACGTCGTCGAGGATCAGCACCGGATCCCCGGCGGGGGACTCGCTGCGCAGAAGCTCGGCCGATGCGAGTCGGAGAGCGAGCGCCACCGACCAGGATTCGCCGTGTGAGGCATACCCCTTCACGGGGAGATCGCGGACTCGGAGCACCAGGTCGTCACGGTGCGGTCCGGTCAGGGTCAGCCCGCGGTCGATCTCATTCGACCGCTTCGCCGCCAGCGAGGCGCGGAACAGGTCGGCGATATGGGCCGGGTCGAGCATGTCGACGGGTGCGGCATCCTCGGCATCGGCTGCATCCTCGTCCTCCTCGGGATCGCTGCCGCGCACCGACAGCGCCCACTCCAGGCGAGGTCGGTGATCGGCGCCGGCGATCGCCTCGTACGCATCGGCGACCGGCTGCTGCAGATCCGCCGCCAGACGCTGTCGCGCCGTGATGATCTCCGACCCGAGCGCGACGAGCTTGTCGTCCCAGACATCGAGCGTGCTCAACCCCTCGCCACGGATGCCGCGAGCTCGTGCGGACTTCAGCAGGGCATTGCGCTGTTTGAGCACCCGGTCGTAGTCGGCGAGCACGGCCGCCATCCGCGGTGTGCGCTGGATGAGGAGCTGGTCGGAGAATCGACGACGCGCCGAGGGGTCTCCCCGCACGATCTGCAGATCCTCCGGCGCGAACAGCACGACATGCGCGTAACGCGGCAGCTCGTTCGGCTTCGACGGCGAGCCGTTGATCCGCGCCTTGTTGGAACCCTGCCGGTTGACCTGGACTTCGGCGAGGACACGACGCTCACCATGGGAGAGGCGGGCACGGATGACCGCGAACTCCTGGCCGTCACGGACCATGGGCGCATCCGACGACACTCGGTGGGAACCGAGCGTCGCAAGGAACACGACCGCCTCCGCCAGATTCGTCTTGCCCTGCCCGTTACGCCCCACCAGAACGTTCGGGCCACGGTGGAGCGTGAGTTCAGCGGTCGCGTAATTGCGGAAATCGACCAGACTCAGGTGCTCCACAATCACGGAGTCAGCCTACCTTCGGGGTCTGACACGGAGACTTCTCTGACTTCTGTTCGTGTGGGTCGCAGGTGGCGATGCACCCTTCGCTCGCAGAGCGGGGACCCTCCCGCTTCGCGGGCCCCTCCCGATGCTCGCTCCGGGAGCACCGCCACCTGTGACGGTTCCGGAGTTCGGCTAACGGCTGATCCGGGGACGTTTCGGGTATATCCGGGAACGTTCCGGGGAGGTGGGAGGAAGGTCAGCGGAGAAGGAGGTTGGGCTGAAGGAGGTACTTGAACGAGTCGAGACCGGCCTGGTCGACCGAGGTCTGGCTCGTGATCAGCACGGGGCTCAGCTTGTTGGCGTTGTCGCTCGACGTGAACGTCACGCGCACGAACTCGCTCTTCACCGCACCGAGAGCCTCGATCAGGTACTGCGGGTTCAGGCCGAGCGTCACCTCGTCGCCACCGGACAGGATCGCGTCGACCGACTCGGAGGCACGGGCGTGCTCGCTGCCCGAGGCGTCCATCGTCACGCTGTCGTGGGAGAACGTGAACCGCAGCGGAGCGGCACGGTCGAGCACCAGCGACACGCGGCGGACGGCCTCGACGAGGTCGGCGGTGTTCACGACCGCGTAGTGATCGGTCTGCTCGGGGAACAGGCGGCGAACCGGCGGGAAATTGCCCTTGATCAGCAGCGATGTCACGGTCTTGTTGCCGGCGGTGAAGGCGATGATCTCGCGGTCACCCGCTCCGGAGAACGCGACCTGGATGGTGCCGGCGTGGCCGAAGGTCTTTCCGACCTCGAGCAGCGTGCGGGCCGGGACCAGGGCCGTCGCCTCGACGGCCTCCCCGTCCCACGGCACGTCACGCAGCGAGACGCGGTAGCGGTCGGTGGCGACCAGGCTCAGGTTGTGACCGGAGACCTCGAGCTGCACACCCGTGAGCACGGGGGTGACGTCGTCACGCGACGCCGCGAACCCGACCTGCGCGATCGCCGTGCCGAAGTCATCGGCCGGAACGACGCCCGATGAGCCGCTGACCTCGGGGATCGACGGGTATTCCTCGACCGGCATGGCCGCGAGGGTGAATCGGGCGGAGCCGCAGGTGACGGTGATGCCGCCGTCTTCCTCGACCGCGATCTCGATCGGGGCGTTCGGGAGACGGCTGGCGATGTCGGAGAGAAGCCGGCCGTGGACGAGGATCGTGCCCGGAGTGTCGACTGTGGCTTCGATGGTCGTGCGAGCGGATGCCTCGTAGTCGAACGCCGAGAGCGTCAGACCGGATCCGTCGGCTTCGATGAGCACTCCGGCAAGGATCGGCTGCGGATTCCGCTGGGGAAGCAGCTTGACGACGAACGACACAGCCTCGCTGAAGACATCGCGGTTGACCTGAAACCTCACGGGTGCTCCCTTGTCGTCGAACTGTGACGCGTTGTCGTCGTCCCTGCCGGTGCAGGGCTTCCCATGCTAGCCCCACAGTCCGGCGTATCCCTACGCCGGAGTTCCTGTCATCCGTTCGTCCGGTTCTCCCCACCGTCTGGTGATCGGATCGCGCCTTGAATGACTTAACTCCTTAACGGTGTTAACAGCTGTGGATACTGTGGATAAGTCGGTGGATAGCAAGAGCGAGTAGGGAACTACACAGTTGTCAGTTGTGGAAACCCTGAGGAATCCGCGGGTTACCGGCAGGTGGGTCGATCCGGACCCCCTTGGAGTTATCCACAGGTTTGGGCGATCAGCCCACATTCGTCCCGATGGAATCCACGGTCATCCACAAGTTATCCACATGTGCATAGAGGCATCTATCCGGCAGTCAGAATCCCTGTCGGGCACACAAAAAAGTGGAGGTGGGCACCCGATCAGGTGCTCACCTCCACTTTTTCTGAAGACTCGGCGCGTCAGCGTCTTCCGAGCTGCGTGGTGATCTCGGTGACCTGGTTGTAGATGGAGCGGCGCTCCTTCATGAGCTCGCTGATCTTCTTGTACGCGTACATGACCGTCGTGTGGTCACGGTTGCCGAACAGCTGACCGATCTTCGGGAGCGAGAGGCTGGTGCGTTCGCGGCACAGATACATCGCAATCTGCCGTGCGGTGGCGATCTGCTGCGAACGGCTCGAGCCGTACAGGTCGTCGACGGTGAGTTTGAAGTACTGCGCGGTCGCCGTGATGATGTCGGTCGGCGAGATGATGTTGTCCTCGGCCGTGTCGATGATGTCGCGGAGCACGGTCTGCGCGAGGGAGATGTCGAGCGCGGAGCGATTCAGGCTGGCGAACGCCGACACCCGGATGAGAGCGCCCTCGAGCTCCCGGATGTTCGAGGACACCACGGTCGCGATGTACTCCAGCACCTCGTCGGGGATGTGGAGGGCCTCGCTCTGTGCCTTCTTGCGGAGGATCGCGATACGCGTCTCCAGGTCGGGCGCCTGCACGTCGGTGATCAGGCCCCACTCGAAGCGGCTGCGCATCCGATCCTCGAAGCCGGTGAGGTGCTTCGGGGCGACGTCACTAGTGATCACCACCTGCTTGTTGTGATCGTGCAGCGTGTTGAAGGTGTGGAAGAAGGCCTCCTGCGTCTCCGCACGACCCTGCAGGAACTGGATGTCGTCGATGAGGAGGATGTCGACGTCGCGGTATCGAGCCTGGAAGGCGGCGCCGCGGTTGTTCGCGATCGAGTTGATGAAGTCGTTCGTGAACTCCTCGCTCGACACGTAGCGGACCTTCACCCCTGCATAGAGGGACTGGGCGTAGTCGCCGATCGCGTGGAGGAGGTGCGTCTTGCCGAGTCCGGAGTCGCCGTAGATGAACAGCGGGTTGTACGCCTTGGCCGGCGCTTCGGCGACGGCGACCGCCGCCGCATGGGCGAAGCGGTTGGACTGCCCGATGACGAAGTTGTCGAAGGTGTACTTCGGGTTCAGTCGCGATTCGTGGCGCAGCTGGGTCGGCTGCTCCATCGGCGACTCGACGCGGATCTGCTCCTGTCGTCCGAAATCGCCCACCGCGATCGGTGCGGTCGGCTGCTCGGCCAGCTCGTGGTTCACCACCACGCGGTAGGAGGTGACCTCATCGCCGATGTGGGAGAGCGCCTCCATGATCGGCAGCCGGAGACGCTTGTTGATCTGCGCGGCCGTGAGATCGTTCGGGACTTCGAGGTACAGGGTGGCAGCCATCACGCCCGCGGGAACGGCGAGGCTCAGGAAGCCCTGCAGTTGCGGCGTGACGCGATCGTCATCGACCAGAAGCTCCTGCACCGTGGTCCAGATGGGGACGTCGGGCTGGGCAGGTGATGACAT